>NZ_BCRN01000005.1 GCF_001552615.1 Millisia brevis NBRC 105863 | reverse complement strand
CTGAGACGACGCCGAGGCAACGAAGGCCGAGCACCACCGAGCCGAGCGCAACGAAGGGACGTCCCCATGCCGGTCACCGTCACCCCCGCTCACCGCTCGCGTCGGACCCCCGCGCGGCGCTGCCGCTGGACCCGCCGCTGGGCCGCGCCCGCCCTCGCGACTGCGCTGCTGGTATCCGGCTGCGGACAGTCCGACGTCTCCGACATCGTCGCGACCACCGAGACCGCGGCGACGCCGGTGCCCGCGGAATGCACCGCACCACCCTCGGCGGATGTCACGACCGCCGACGGCTGGCTCGGCTACCTCGCGGAGAACCCGACCACCACCTCACTGCGGATCGATCCGGGCGACGACCCGGTGATCGCGCATGACGCCGAGGTCGAGCGGCCGTTGGCCTCGGCCGTCAAAGTCGTCCACCTGGTCGCCTATGCGCGCGCGGTCGCCGACGGCAGCCTCGACCCCGACGAGATGGTGCCGGTCGCCGATTGGAACGTCTGGTACCTGCCCGGCACCGACGGCGGCGCGCACGACGCCGCGCTCGCTCGGCTCGGCGTCGACCCCACCGGCGCCGTCACCCTGAATCAGCTGGTCTCCGCGATGATCATCAACAGCGACAACGCCGTCCCCGACTATCTGCGCCACCGCCTGGGTGATCGGGCGCTGATCGACGCGGCCGCCGCCGGCGGCTGGCAGGAGTTCACCCCGCCGACCCTGCTCGGTTCGATGATCGGGGCGATCGCCCCCGACGCGCTCGACGGCGACGCCTGGCAGACGGCGCAGCGATACGCCTCCGACCCGACCTTCGCGGCCGGTGTCCGCGACGCGGTGACCGCGGGTCTGCCGAATGCCGCGCCGGACACCCTCGCCCTCGTCGGTGGCAGCGGTACCGCCGAGCAGGTGTCGGGGATATATCGGGCGATCGCCGACGGCTCGCTCGGCGCCGGTACCGATATCGCCCGCGCGCAGCTGGAATACCAGCTGATGGACATCCCGGGCGTCGAGGGGCTCGGCACCAAGGGCGGGTCGCTGCCCGGCGTGATCACCGACGCGTTCTACCTGCGCTACGAGGACGGCCGGGTCGCGACCGCGGTGCTGCAGGTGCAGGACATGCCGACCGACTTCTACCTGACGGCCCTGCCGACGTTCGCCTGGCAGAGTCTGCTGCTGGAGGCGATCACCCAACCGGAACGGCGGGCGGAACTGCAGTGTGTGGGCTGATTTCCGGCGCAATGTCTCGGGCGAGCAGCCCTCCAGGTTACCGAATGATTGCCAACCACACGTCGCCCTGATTGCCGGGGCAGGATAGAACGATGGTCGACTTAGCCACTTACCGTCCCGGCTTCACCGCGACCCAGCTGGCGGCCCGCGCGGCGTATCTGCTGCGCGGCAACGACCTGGGCGCCATGACCAGCGCCGCCCCGAAGCTCTACCCGCACATGTGGAGCTGGGACGCCGCGTTCGTCTCGGTCGGCCTGGCGACCCTCAGCGTCGAGCGAGCCATCATGGAGCTCGATACATTGCTCTCCGCCCAGTGGTCGGACGGCATGATCCCGCACATCGTGTTCGCCAACGGTGTCGACGGCTACTTCCCGGGCCCGGCCCGCTGGGAGTGCCGCGAGCTGGCGGCGGCCTCGCCCGAACACGTCGACACCTCCGGCATCATCCAGCCGGCAGTGCACGCGATCGCGGTGCAACGCATCCTCGACCACGCGGTGCGCCGCGGCGGACATACCCGCCGGGCCGCGCAGGAGTTCTTCGACCGCCGCTGGCCGAACCTGCTGCTGTGGCATCGCTGGCTCGCGAAGTACCGCGACCCCACCGGCAGCGGCCTGATCACCATCCACCACGGGTGGGAATCGGGTATGGACAACTCGCCGCGCTGGGACCGCGCCTACGCGAACGTCATACCGGGCGACCTGCCGGAGTACGAGCGCAAGGACACCGGCATCGTCTCGGATACCTCGCAGCGGCCGTCGAACCTCGAATACGACCGCTACCTGTGGTTGGTCGAGGAGATGAAGTCGGTGCGCTACGACCCGGTCGCGATGGCCGAGAAGATGAGCTTCGCCGTACAGGACGTCTTCTCGTCGGCGATCGTGGCGGTCAGCAGCGACATCCTCGCGGTGCTCGGCGAGGAGCACGGCAAGCCGCGCGCCGAGGTCCGCGAGATGCAGGAGTACGCCGAACGCTTCCGCGCCGGGGTCGCCTCGACCGCGGACCCGGAGACCGGCGCCGGCCGCGACCGCGATGTGCGTACCGGCGAGTGGAGCACCGTCGAGACGATCGCGTCGTTCGCGCCGCTGCTCTGCGGCGGGCTGCCGTCGGTGGAGGAGCAGAAGCTCCTGGAACTGCTCGATGGCCCGCGCTTCTGCGGGCACCCGCAGCTGCGGTTCCCGGTGCCGCCGTCGACCTCGCCGTGTTCGGAGGACTTCAAGCCCCGCGAGTACTGGCGCGGCCCGGTCTGGCCGGTGACCACCTGGTTGCTGTCCTGGACCTTCGCCCGCCGCGGCTGGGTCGGCCGGGCGGAGTTCCTGCGGCACGAGGGCCTGCGCCAGGCGGCGGACGGCACCTTCGCGGAGTACTACGAACCGTTTACCGGGGAGGCGCTCGGCAGCATGCAGCAGTCCTGGACCGCGGCCGCCGTCCTCGACTGGTTGGGCTGACCTCTCGACCTCCCGCCGCCTACCCGCTCGGCCCAGCCTGCCCGGCCGCAACCTGCTCCGCCTCCGCCCGCTCGGCCTCAACCCGCTCCGCACCGGCCTCGCTCCGCCGGGCCCCAACCCCCGCGAGAGTGAAGGTTTCTGCGGTCCAAGCCCAGAAACTGTCACTTTGGCGAGCCGGGGGACGGGGCCGCGCGAGCCAGGGGCCGGGGGCGAGGTTCGCCGGGCCTCAAGCCCCGCGAGAGTGACGGTTTCTGCGGTCCAAGCGCAGAAACCGTCACTATCGAGGATCGGGGCTGGGGCCGCGCGGGCTGGGAGCGAGGGCCGGGGGTTGCGAGGGCCGGGCTCGTGAGGGCCGCGGGCGGGCAGGGAATCAGTTCGACAGGTGCGCCATGTCGGCGTACCTCTCGCACAGCGCGCCCTTGACCATCTTGCCGGTGGGGGTGCGGGGTAGATCGGCGTCGAAGTGGATCTCCCGCGGCACCTTGAAGTGTGCGATGCGGTCGCGGGCGAAGTCGATCAGGGCCTCGGCGAGTTCGGGCCCGGCCTCGGCATCGTCGGCCGGGTGGACGAAGGCGACGACCCGCTCCCCCATGTCCTCGTCGGGGACGCCGATCACCGCGACGTCGGCGACCGACGGGTGCAGGGTGTACAGGTCTTCGACCTCCTGCGGGTAGATGTTCACCCCACCGGAGATGATCATGAAGGCCTTGCGGTCGGTCAGGTACAGGAAGCCGTCGTCGTCGAGAAAGCCGAGATCGCCGACGGTCGTCCAGCCGATATGTTCGGGATGCCTTGTCTCGCTGGTCTTCTCGGGTGCGTTGTGATATTCGAACGACGGGGTGTCACGTTCGAAGTAGATCGTCCCCACCTCGCCGGCGGGCAGGACCGTGCCGTCCGGACCGCAGATATGCGGGATCCCCAGGAGCTGCGTGCCGACGGAACCCGGTTTGCGCAACCAGGTTTCGCTGTCGATGATCGTCACCCCGTTGGCCTCCGTCGAGGCGTAGTACTCGTGGATGATCGGCCCCCACCAGTCGATCATGCGCTGCTTGACCTCGACCGGACACGGCGCCGCCGCGTGGATCACCGTGCGCAGCGACGACAGGTCGTACCGCGTACGCACCTCCTCGGGCAGCTTGAGTAGCCGCACGAACATCGTCGGCACCACCTGGGTATGGGTAACGCGGTAGGTCTCGATCGCGGCGAGGAAGTCCTCCGGGTCGAACCGCTCCATCAGCACCAGCGTGCCGCCCGTCGCGTGCACGACGCCGCCGAAACGCAGTGGCGCCGCGTGATATACCGGCGCCGGCGACAGGTAGACCGTGTCGGTGCCGAAGCCGTAGAGCGGCCCGAAGAGGCTCGGGTAGGCGTACCCGGGCTCGCCGAGCGTCAGCTCCGGCAGCGGCCGTTTGATGCCCTTGGGGCGACCGGTGGTGCCCGAGGAGTACAGGAAGTCGTCCCCGTGCGGCTGCTCGTCGAGCGGCTCGGCGGGGATCGACTCGATCGCCTCCTCGAAGAACCGGTAGCCGGCCAGCCCCGCGCCGATGACGAACCGTAGCGGCACGTCGACCTCGAGTTGGGCGGCGGTTCCGCGCTTGGTGTCCGAGACGAACAGGGCCTTCGCCCCGCAGTCCTCGATGATGTACTGCACCTCGATCGGGGCGAGATTGTGGTTGATCGCGGTCAGGTACAGGCCGGAACGCAGCGCGGCCCAATAGATCACGTAGGTTTCCGGACGGTTGTCCGACAGCAGGGCGATCACGTCACCCGGGCGCAGCCCCGCGTCGTGCAGCAGTCGGGCGACGCGAATGCTGTTGTCCTCCAGATGGCGGTAGGACAGGGCGCCGCCGGAGCCCGCCATGATCACCGCCGGCTTGTTCGGATTCTCGGCCGCCCAGATCCCCGGATACATGCGCACTCCCTCGTCGCCGTTTCGCGTCGGACGCCGAACATCCACCGACCGGTCGATCGATTTCGCACGGGCGGTGGGGACCGTTCGAGCGCCATACGATAGTGATCATGACGCAAACTTCCGCCGAAGAAGCACCGATTCGCTGGGGAATTCTTGGTCCGGGCCGGATAGCGGAAAACGTCGCGGCCGACTTCGTGCACGTTCACGGTGGCCGTCTGGTGGCGGTGGGGTCGCGCAGCCGCGATCGGGCCGAAGGCTTTTCCAAGACATTCTCCGGCGGTGGACCCCGTTCGGTGACCGACGATCCGATCCGCGTCCACGGATCGTATGCCGATCTGTTGGCCGATCCGGAGGTCGACGCGGTGTACATCGCGACCCCGCACGCCCAGCACGCGGCCAACGCGATCGCGACGGTGCGCGCCGGTAAGGCCGCCCTGGTGGAGAAGGCGTTCACCGCGACGTACCCCGGTGCGGTGGCGGTGGTCGAGGCGGCCCGCTCGGCCGGCGTCTTCGTCATGGAGGCGATGTGGACCCGGTTCCAGCCGGCGGTGGTGCGCGCGCGGGAACTGATCGCCGACGGCGCGATCGGCGAGGTCCGCGCGGTGAGCGCCGACCTCGGCGTGCGTCGCGATTTCGACCCGAACGATCGGCTCTTCAACCTGGCCCTCGGCGGCGGCACCCTGCTGGACCTGGGCGTCTACGTGGTGTCGTTCGCACAGATGGTGCTCGGTGAGCCGGTGGACGTGGTCGCCCGCGGATCGTTGCTGCCCACCGGCGTCGACGCGGAGGCGGGTCTGCTGGTCGACTTCGGGGAGGGGCGCACCGCGAACCTGGTGACCTCGTTCCGGGCGCCGACCCCCGGGGACGCGCGGATCTACGGCACCGACGGGTGGATCGATCTGCCGCCGCGGTTCCACCACCCGAAGGAGTTGCACCTCTACCGGTACAACCGCGAACCGATCATCGAGTCGTACCACACCGCCGGAGTCGGCTACAGCTACGAGTTCGAGGAGGTCAACGCCTGCCTCGCCGCCGGAGCGACCGAGTCGTCGATCATGCCGACCTCGGACACCCTTGCCGTGCAATCGGTTCTGCAGTCCGCCGCCGACCAGCTCGGTGTGGCCCTCGGCGACGAGCCGTTCGAATGACCACCGAGCGCACCCTGACCGTCGTCTTCCTGCCCGAGTCCGCCTACGGGCCGACCAACAACTGCGTCGGGATCGGCGACATCCTGCTGCGACGCGGCCACCGCGTCGTGATGGCCGCCGAGTCCTCCTGGAGGGGCAAACTTGCGCCGCTCGGCTTCGAGGAGGCGCTCGTCGATCTGGCGCCACCGGCCCCCGAGGACGACGACGCCGACGCGGGGCAGTTCTGGAAGGACTACATCCGCGAGACCGCCCCGGTCTTCCGCACCCCGACCATCGAACAGATCGACAGCTTCATCAAGCCGACCTTCCAGGCGTTGATCGACGGCGCGGTCTACTGCGAACCGGCCCTGCGCCGCAGCCTCGCCGACATCGAGCCCGACGTGATCGTCGAGGACAACGTGGTGACCTTCCCGGCGCTGCAGACCGCCGGCGTGCCGTACGTGCGGGTGGTGTCCTGCAATCCGCTCGAGGTGCGCGGCCCGGCGATCGCCCCGCCGTTCTCCGGGTATGCGCAGGACGATACCGGCGAATGGGCCGCCTACCAGGCGGAATACGACCGGGTGCTGCGGCCGATGTGGACGGAGTTCGACGCCTGGGCCCGTGAGCAGGGTGTCGCGCCGCTGCCCGACCTCGACTTCGTGCACACCTCGCCGGACCTGAACCTCTACGTCTATCCCGAGGAGCTCGACTACCCGCCGGCGCGGGAGCTGGACGCGACCTGGCATCGGCTCGACTCGAGCGTGCGGCGCACCGACCCCGCCGCCGACCTGCCGGCGTGGTTGACCGATCGGCCGGACGACGCGGCGCTGATCTACCTCTCGCTCGGCTCGCTGGGCAGCGCCGACGTCGACCTGATGCGCCGGTTGATCGCGGTGCTGGCGCCCACCCCGCACCGCTACGTCGTGTCGATGGGGCCCTGTCACGCCGAACTGACCCTCGCCGACAATATGTGGGGCGCCGAATTCGTCCCGCAGACCTCGATCCTGCCGCTGGTGGACCTGGTGATCACCCACGGCGGCAACAACACCACCACCGAGGCGGTGCACTTCGGCAAGCCGATGGTGGTGCTGCCGCTGTTCTGGGATCAGTACGACAACGCCCAGCGGGTGCACGAACGCGGCTTCGGGGTGCGGCTGAGCACCTACGGCTTCACCGACGAGGAGCTGACCGGCACCGTCGATCGCCTGCTCGCCGATACCGCACTGCGCGATCGGGTGGCCGCGGCCGGGGTGCGGGTGCGGGCCGCCGACGGGCTGACCCGGGCGGCGGACCTGATCGAGCAGATCGCCGCCCATCCACCCGACCGGCCGTGAGCCGCGCGGGGTGAGCCGCGAGGCCGACGACGCGGACTCGCTCCTGCGCGATATCGCCGGACGCTGGCCGCCGCAGCCGGCGCCGGTCCGTGCGGGGTATGCGCCGATCGACCTGCGGCATACCCGCCCGATCGCCGCGCTCGACCTCGGGGCCGGGGCGGTGGTGGCCGTCGCCGAGGGCCCCGACGGGCTGCTGGTGGTTCCGCTGCGTATCCATCCGGACGGCTCCCCGGTCCGGGCGGTGGCCGGCGAGGGGATCGCCGCCCGGCTGATGGACACGATGCGGGCAGCGGTGACCCGACCGGATCGGACCCACCGGAGCGGCCGCTTCGAGATCCGCGCCGGCCACACGCTCCCCGCCGCCGATCCGCCTCCTGCCGCCGATCCGCTTCCTGCTGCCGACCCGCTTCCCGCTGCCGCCGACCCTCCCCCGTTCACCGGCCGGGACACTGCCGAGCGGCCGATCGACACCGACCAGACCAACGAGTCGATCGTCGTAGGATCGTCGATCCTGAAATGGACGTTGCGGCCGCGCACCGGTGACCAACCCGCGCTGCTCCTGCCCGCACACCTCGAGACGGTCGGCTTCGGCGGCATTCCCGCACGTCACGGCGTCCTGCTCTGGCACCCGCCGGGCCATCCGGACGGCGCCGGCGTGTTGCTTGCCGACGCCGTCGCCTTTCTGCCGGGCGCCGCCGACGGCTGGGAGTGGTGCGTCGAGGAAGCCGCCGACGAACTGGGCGCCGACCCGTCGACGCCGGGGACCTGGCCCGCGGCGATCGGCACCCTCGCCGCCGGCCTGCACGCCGCGGCCGCACGACGTTCCGCGGTGATTCCGGATCCGGTGCGCACGGTCGGACCTGAGGAACTGCACCGCAGCCGACGCCGCGCGGCCGACACCCTCGACCGCGCCGTCGGGCTGACCGACCAGCCCTGGTTGCACGACCTCGCGCCGCGGATGTCCGCCGCCCTCGAGCGGCTGCCGACCGACGCGACCGTCGTCCAACCGATCCACGGCGACCTGCACGTCGGGCAGATCCTGCGGGCGGGCGAGGAGTTGACGGTGATCGACTTCGAGGGCAATCCGACCCCCGGCGTCGACCCGCCCGGCCGCCCCCAACCCGCCGCGCGCGATCTGGCCCAACTGCTGTGCAGCATCGGCCACGTCGGCTGGGTGGCCGACAAGCGGACCGCTCACCGGCATACCGCCGCCGTCCCCGGCTGGATCGTCGCCGCCCGCGATCGGCTCGCCGTCGGCTACCGCGCCGAACTGATCCGCCTCGGCGCCCGGAGCCTGCTCGACGACCGGTTGCTCGAGCCGTTCATGGTCGAACAGGAGTGCCGCGAACTGGTCTACGCGGCTACCCACCTGCCCCGCTGGGCCTACGCCCCGGCCGGCTCGCTGCGTTACCTCGGCGCCCGGGATCGGCGCCCGGACGGCCCAAGCGGGGCGGCACCGAAACGGCGCTAATGCGCAGCGAACCGGTATTCGTGCTGGTCAGCTCCGCGGGCGCAGGCCGCGATCCTGGCGCAAACAGAGTTCAATCGTCGTGTAACGGTCCGGCGCCATTCGGCTCCTAGCGTGATGGTCGGTCCCTGAGCCGGATCCGAGCGTTCGATCCGCGGAGGCGGTCCGTTTGTCGAGCGGGAAACGAGATGAGCGCATGTGTGGAACTGAAGTCGGGCCGATCGCCGGTCCGCACGGTGGCGCCGGCGTCGGACGTGTGAGCGAGCGGCGATGAGATTCGCCTCGTGGGCGGTCAATCGTCTCCTGCAGGCCGTGGTCGCCCTGGTGGCGCTGACCGCGCTGGCGTTCCTGCTGCTTCGTTCGGCTCCCGGTGACCCGGCGCGGGCCGTCGCCGGGCCGCGGGCGACCGATGAGACGATCGCCGCGGTTCGCGAATCGATGGGACTCGATCAGTCGGTCGTCGTGCAGTACGTGCGCTATCTCCAGCGCCTCGCTCGGGGCGACCTGGGGATGAATTCCTCGGGCACCGCCCGCGTCGCCGATCAGGTCACCAACGGGGTCTGGCCGACGCTGGCGCTGGTGGTCTGCGCCTCGCTGTTGGTGTTCGTCCTGGCGATCGCCCTGACGATCTGGTCGGTCCAGCGACCGTCGGGGATCGTCGACCGCGCGATCCGCACGTTCGCCATCGGTGGCATGGCGTTGCCGAGTTTCTGGGTCGGTTTGGTCCTGATCACCTTCGTCGCGCTGCCGACCGGGTGGTTTCCCGTGGGTGGGTGGCCCGCCGATCCGGCCGAGCGGGTGCGGGCGCTGGTCCTGCCGTCGGTCAGCCTCGCGCTCGCCTTCGGACCGCCGGCCTTGCGCTCGCTGCGCTCGTCGGTCCTCGGTGTCCTCGACACCGACTACGTGGCCGCCGCCCGGGTGATGGGCGTATCCCGGGTGCGGTTCTGGCGCACCTACGTGCTGCGCAACGCCTTCGTCCCGAGCGTTCCGGTCTTCGCGATCGTCGTCGCCGCGATGCTGGGCGCCTCGGTCGTCGTCGAGGCCACGTTCAACCTGCCCGGCCTCGGCACCCTGCTCGCGTCGGCGGCCCTGTCCCGCGACGTCAATCTCATGCAGGGCACCACGCTGCTGCTCGGCATCGGTGTCCTCGTCATCTACTTCGCCGCCGACGTCGTGGTCGCGCTGCTCGACCCCCGCGTGAAGGTGAGCTGATCGCCATGTCGATGGTCCCCGTCCTGAGCCGCCCCGACCCGGTTATCGACGTGCCGCCGACCGACTCGCCCCGACGGTGGTGGCACAGGCGTCGTACCGGCCACGTCACCGTGGTGGTCACCGCGGGTCTGCTGGTCGCGCTGCTGGTCGCCTCGTTCGTCGTCCCGGCTCTCGCCGGCTTCAGCCCCACCGACCAGGACCTGAGCCGAGCCCTGCTGCCCCCGTCGCCGAGCCACCCCTTCGGCACCGACGCCCTCGGCCGCGACGTCTTCCTCAGATGCCTCTACGCCGCCCGCGTCGACCTGGCGATCGCGGCGACGGCCACCGCCCTGTCGGCGCTGCTCGGGATCACCCTCGGCCTGATCGCCGGCATGGCCCCGCCCTGGGTGGACGCGCTGATCCTGCGGGCGGCCGATGTGATGCAGGCGCTGCCGATCTACGTGCTGCTGCTGGTGGTCGGCTTCCTGCTCGGGCCGGGCGCCGGGGCGTTCATCGTCGCCTCGCTACTGGTGGTGTGGGTCAGCTACGCCCGCATCGTGCGCACCCAGGTCCTGGTGCTGCGCGAACTCGACTTCGTGCACGCCGCCCGGCTCACCGGGGTCGGGCGGGTACGCGTGCTGGCCCGCCACCTGCTTCCCAATGCGGTCCCGCAGGCGATCGTCTACTGCGCCGCCGATATCGCCTTCGGCATCGTCGCGCTGTCGAGCCTGTCGTTCCTGGGCCTGGGCATCGCGGCGCCGACACCGGAATGGGGACTGATGATTCAGGACGGACGGCTCTACCTCGACCAGGCCTGGTGGCTGACCGTCTTCCCCGGCGCGATGATCGCGCTCGCGGCGGGAGCCTTCGCCTTCATGGGTGACGCGCTCGATCGGCAGGTGCGCCAATGACCGCCCTCCGAGAGAAAGCGTCCGCGACCGTGTCCCTGGCCAAGGAGCCCGCCGCTGCATCCCTCGCCGTCGTCCGGCCGGCCCCGCGCCTGACCGTCACCGATCTGCGGCTGACCAGCCGCCGCGACGGCCGCTCGACGCTGCTGGTCGACGGTGTCGATCTGCAGGTCGCGCCGGGTGAGGCGCTCGGCATCGTCGGCGAGTCGGGCTCGGGTAAGAGTCTGACGCTGCGGGCGATCGCCGGCATCCTGCCCGCCTTCGTCGCCCGCACCGGCGGCGAGATCGCCCTGGCCGATGGGCAGTCGATCGGCATGGTCTTCCAGGAGCCCCTCGCCGCGCTGTCCCCGACGCTGCGGATCGGTGAACTGCTCGCCGACGGGGTCGCCGCGCGCTCGCGGATGCGACGGCGGGCGGCCCGCGAGCGGGCGGTCGAGCTGCTGCGCGAGGTCGGGATACCCGAACCGGAGCGGCGCGCCCGCCAGTACCCTCACCAACTCTCCGGCGGCCTGCGCCAGCGGGTGGTGATCGCGATGGCCCTCGCGGGCGACCCGGGCGTGCTGCTCTGCGACGAGCCGACCACCGCCCTCGACGTCAGCGTCCAGGATCAGATCCTCGGTCTGATCGACCGGTTGCGGATCGAGCGGGATCTGTCGGTCATCTTCGTCAGCCACGACCTCGCCGTGGTCGCCTCGATGTGCCGGCGGGTCATGGTGATGACCGACGGCAGGGTGGTCGAGAGCGGCCCGACCGCCGACGTCCTGCACCGGCCCCGGGATCCCTATACCCAACAACTGATCGCCGCCGCCCGCACCAAAGCCGGTGCCGCCACAGCCCCGGAGGGTGCGTCGTGACCAGCATCGTCGAACCGAATTCCCCGTCCGATCCCCCACCCGCACCGACCAACGAGCCCGCACCGACCACCGGGCCGGCGCTCACCGTCACGGACCTGCACGTCTCGTTTCCGCTGCCGCATCAGGGCTTCCTGCGGCGCCGGGGTCCCCGGCAGCGCATCAACGCCGTCGCCGGGGTTTCGCTGACCCTCGCGCCCGGCGGCGCGCTCGGCATCGTCGGCGAATCCGGCAGCGGCAAGTCGACGTTGGTGCGCGCGATCGCCGGCCTCCAACAACCGACGTCGGGCAGCATCCGGCTCGCCGGCCACGGCGTGCGCCGACCCGGATCGGTCGAGTCCGCCAAGGACGTGCAGATGGTCTTCCAGGACCCCACCTCTGCGCTCAACCCGCGCCGGACGGTCGGATCGGTTCTCGCCGAGGTCCTGCGCGTCCATCGACCGGGCCTGCGCGGCGCCGATCTCACCGCGCGGCTGGCGGAGCTGATGGACGACGTCGGACTGCCCGCCCGACTGCTCGACCAGCGCCCGACCCGACTGTCGGGTGGGCAGAAGCAGCGCGTGTGCATCGCGCGGGCGCTGGCCGTCCGGCCGCGCCTGCTCGTCCTGGACGAGGCGACCGCCGCGCTCGACGTGTCCGCCCAGATCGGCATCCTCGAGCTGCTCGGCCGCCTGCGGGCCGAACACGGCATCGGCATGGTGTTCGTCTCGCACGACCTCGCCGCCGTCCGGTCGGTCTGCGACGAGGTGGCGGTGATGTACCTGGGCCGCATCGTCGAGCGCGGTCCGGTCGCCGATGTCCTGGCCCGCCCCTACCATCCCTATACCGCGGCACTGCTCGCCGCCGAGCCGAGTCTCGACACGCACCGTCGCCCCGGAACCTCGGGCCTGGAGGGTGAACCGCCGAGCCCGATCAACCTGCCTCTCGGCTGTTCCTTCGAGAACCGCTGCAGCATCGCAGCAGATGAATGCTCCACCGTCCGAACGGAACTCGGCGGCACCACCGCACACGTCGCAGCCTGCTTGCGGCCGCTGCGCGCCGTACCGGCCTGACCGTCCGTCCCTCATTTCCCTTCCGACCCGGTTCACGAACAGGTACCCCGCCGCCCGGTCGCGCCCGCATACGCCCGAAATTGGAGCTCAGCACATGAAGACC
Source organism: Millisia brevis NBRC 105863 (assembly GCF_001552615.1). Lineage (GTDB taxonomy): Bacteria > Actinomycetota > Actinomycetes > Mycobacteriales > Mycobacteriaceae > Millisia > Millisia brevis. Next base: position 349,521 of record NZ_BCRN01000005.1, on the reverse strand, counting down.
CAGCGTCGTCTAGTCGCCGCCACGGCCCTCGCGGCCGTCACCGCCCTGCTCGCCGCCTGCGGCGGAGGCGGCTCATCCGGTGGGACCTCCGCCGGCGGATCGAGCCCGCGGCCCGGCGAGATCGTCTACGCCCAGAGTTCGCCGACCGAGGGATTCAACGCCGACAGCTGCTGGCAGTACTCGATCAGCATGCTGCCGTTGGTCTACGACCAACTCGTGCGCATCCAGGCGCCGGACGGTGACGGATTGGGGCCCGGACTGGCCGAGTCGTGGGAATACGACCCCGCCACCACCAGCTATCTGCTGACCCTGCGCGACGGCGCAACATTCTCCGACGGCTCCCCCGTTACCCCTGCCGACGTGGTCTTCTCGGTGGAGCAATGGATGGCCGGTGTGGCCAACGGCTACATCTACGAGAACCTCGCCGGTGCGGAAGCGGTGGGCGACAACCAGGTACGGCTGACGATGAACTCCGACGACCCGGTCTTCATCAACTCGTTGGCGATGTGCAGTTCGTCGATCTATCCCGCCAACTTCGGTGGCCGTACCGCCGAGGAGTTCTTCGCCGATCCGGTGGGCGCCGGGCCGTTCCAATTGGCGAACTGGTCGCAGCAGGGCACACCGACAGAGCGCATCGAACTGACCCCGAACCCCAACTACTGGGGTCCGGCGCCCGAGGTGGACCGGTTCGTCTTCGAATCGATAGCCGATCCGGCTCAGCGGGCGCTGCAGTTCCGGTCCGGGGCAGTCGATATCGTTGGTGTGCTGGATATTTCGGTGGCGCGCCAGTTCCAGGCCGATACGCTCGACGTCGCCGCACCGGCCATCTCGGCGTTGTTGGTGCCGAATCAGGCCTCCGGGCCTTCACCGATCCCGATCTGAGACGCGCGCTGTCGCTGGCGATCGATCGGCAGGAGATCACCGACGCGGTCGGCGCGGGTGTCGACGGTGCGATTCAGGTGGCCTCCTTCGCCGTGCCGAGCGAGGCGCCGGGCGGAATTCCCGGATCGCCGCCGGCCGGAGATGGCTACGAGCGCAATGTCGACGAGGCGCGCAGTCTCGTTGCCGCCGCCTACCCCAATGGCGTCACCGCCGAGCTCACCTTCGACGCCGGCAGTCAGGACTACAGCACCGCCGCGCGGGTGCTCACGACCCAGCTTGCCGCAGTGGGGATCACCCTCAATCTTGTGCCGGTGGACAGCACCGCCCTCTACACCGAACTGGGCAACCAGAACTTCGAGCTGACGCTGGCGATCACCGGACCGCTGACCCCGACGATCCTCGACCCGCTGATCTACCAGCTCGGCATCATGTACGGCTGGTCCGGCGCCGATCCGAGCACGGTGCAGGCGCTGTTCGACGAGGCCGCTGCCACCGATGACACCTCGGTCTGGGCGGACAGGGCCGAGCAGATCAGTGACGACATGACCGCGACCGGTTCGATGTACGGCGTCTTCACCGCCGCACCGATCTGGGCGGTGCAGCCCTGGGTCAGCGGCTTCGATCCGTACGTCTACTACTCCTTCTCGCCCGACGGGTTCAGCGTCGGCTGAGTCCTCCCCGAAACAGCGGCCGTCGCCTTTCCCGAAAAGGCGGCGGCCGTTGTTGCGTGTTCCGGGGTGCATGCGGCGGGCACTCGGGCCGACCGATTCGCGGCGTACAGCCGGACCCATGAGGCGTATGCGCAGGTGAGGGGCGTATTCGACCGATCGGTCACGGCGCAAACTGACTGCTACTGCGACGTTACGCCGGCGGGTGTCTTCACTTCCTAACGTTGTTGTCGGGCCGGTTGGGAACGGTCGAATGGTCGCCGCGAACGGCAACGGACATACGAACGGAAGGAGACTGGCACGATGAACGCAGAACGCAATGTCACCGCCTTTCGTCGCCTGCACCCGATCGTGTTCACCGATGTCCGGCAGATCCTCGACCTGATGCGCATCGGCACCCGCCAGATGCGTCCCGGCGAAGAGGTCAAGTGGCCCGATGACGAGATGGCGAGCGAGTACGCCGCCCCCCGCGCCACGATGCGCACGGTCCTGCAGCACCTCACCGCCGAGAACCGGCTCGATCGGCGCCGCCGCAAGGGCACGACGATGCCGATGCATCCCGAGATCGTGCCGGCCCACCCCACGGTGACCGCCGGATATACCCACTGGATGCATGTCCACGACGGCGTCGCCTGCCAGGCCCTCGGTGACCTCTTCGACGCGGACCCCGAAGCGCTGGTGACCCGCATCGACGGCGATATCGACGTGCGCGACGCCCTGTCGGGCCGGTTCACCGCCTACGTCCGGCAGCCGGCCGGAGCTCCGGTGGCGGCGGCCGTGACCAGGGCCCGCGCCTCGGCCGAGCCGGTGCTCCTGCACGAGGTGATCCTCGACGAACTCGGCGGACCGGACGTGATCGAGGTGGTGACCGCCATCGAGGCGGTGGCCTGCGAGGCATCGCTGGCGGCCTACCTCGATGTGCCCGAGGGGATTCCGATGCTGTGGCGGCAGGCGGACTTCCTGCGGGAGTCGCGGATCGTCGCGACCGTGGTCGAGAACGTCCGCAACGACCGGGTCACCTTCGAGGTGCGCAGCCGGCGCCCGGCGGCCCCCGCCACGGCCGCTCCCGCCCCGACCCCGTTCATCCCCACCGAGATCACCGCCGATCCGGGCGACACCTGATCCCCCGTTCCACCATCGATGAGGAGTTCTCGTGACCAAGCCGTTCCACCTCGCGTGGTTCATGGAGTACGCGCCGGCGAATTGGGTCGACACCTACGACAGCCGCAATGAGCGCTGGTCGGATCCGGAGTTCTTCGTCGACTTCGCCCGTGCGCTCGACCGCGCTTGCTTCGATTACATCCTGGTCGAGGACACCAGCTACATCCCGAATCTGCACGGCGGTTCGATGGACGTCTACCTGGAGCGGTCGGTCGGGGTGCCGAAGGGTGATCCGGCGACACTGGCCGGAATGATGCTCGAGGCCACCGAGAACATCGTCGTCTGCTCCACCCTGTCGACCAACGAATACTCGCCCGCCCTGCTCGCCCGCATGACCTCGTCGATGGCCCGCCTGTCCGATGGCCGCGCCGGCTGGAATGCGGTGACCGGCTTCGACGTTCGGGCCATGCAAAACTACGGCCTCGACGAGCTGCCCGACCATGGCCTGCGGTACCAGCGCGCGGACGAGTTCAGCAAGGAGGTCAAGCAGACCTGGGAAAAGATCGGTGGACCACGCCCGGTGGTCGCCCAGGCCGGCGCTTCCGACGCCGGACGGGCGTTTGCCGCCAAGCACGCCGACACGATCGTGTGCAGCGCCGGCACCCCCGAGACGATGATCGAGTACCGCAACGACGTGCGTCGCCGCCTGGTCGAGGAGGGTCGGGACCCCGACGCCTGCAAGGTGCTGTTCCTGATGATCCCGTTCGTCGAGGAAACCCACGAGATGGGTGTCGCCGCTTTCGAAGCCGCACGCCGGCACCGTCTCGAGGACCCCACCCTCGGCATGGCGATCATGTCCCGGCACGCCGGCTACGACCTCAGCGGATACGACCTCGACGCCCCGATCGCATCGTTCGGCATCGAAGCCAAGGGCCTCAAGGGGCTGTGGTCCTATATCGTTGCCGTCTCCGGCAACAAGACGCTGCGCCAGGTATCCGCCGAGGAGGGCATCCTCTCGCTCGCCGGAAGCCCGGAGACGGTGAGCCAACAGATGATCGACATCATGGAAGAGGTTGGCGGAGATGGCTTCCTGCTGATCCCGGACGATATGACCTACCGCAACGTCAACCGTGTCGCCGACGGCCTCGTCCCCGAACTACAGCGCCGCGGCGCGATGCGGTCCACCCCGCGCAACGGCCTGCTCGACGCGATCGCCGCGACGACCGCCTGATTCGCATCGCCGCCGCTGCGCGGCATTCGACCCGATTCCATACGGGCACACTTTTTCTCCCCGACCGCCGCGCGGCGATCGACCGTACGATCACACGGAGTCCCCACATGACCAGTACCTTTCATCTCGCCTGGCAGGCGCCGCTGAGCTACTGCGCCGACGTCCTGGCCACCGGCAAGGAGGGCCGCACCCTCCTGCGCGACGCGGTGGTTGCCTTGGAGCGCACCGGATTCGACTTCGTGCTTCTCGGTGACCTCGACTCGATCGGCTCGCCCGCCTCCGAGTTGGCCGCATCGGTCGATACCTCCTCGATCGCCTCGTACGTGATCGGCGAGACCTCCCGCCTGGGCGTTGTCACCGCGCTGTCCACCGAGGACTACGCCCCCTATCTGCTGGCCCGCCTCATCGCGACGCTCGACCACGCCTCGAACGGTCGATCGGGGTGGAGCGTGCTGAGCACCCCCTCGTTCGCGGCGGGCGAGCAGGCGCCCGAGGACCGGCTGATCGAGTACCTGGAGGTCGTCCGGCAGCTGTGGACGTCCTGGGAGCCGGACGCGGTGGTCGTCGACCGCGAGAACATGGTCTACGCCCAGCCGGCGAAGGTGCACGAGATCAACTTCGAGGGCACCTACTACCGCTCCCTCGGTCCACTGGTGACATCCCTTGCGCCGCAAGACATGCCGGTGGTGACCCTGGTCGACCCGAGCCCGACGTCCGGTGCGCTCGCCTACGCCGATCTCGTGGTGCTCACCGCCGACGACGCGGCCCGCGCGGCCACCCTGAACAAGGAGATCCGCGAGGCGGTTGTCGGCGCCGGCCGCGAGCCCGATGCGGTGACCATCCTGCTGGCGGCCACCCCGGACTTCGACCACCTCACCGCCGGCACGGCCGGCGCCCCCTTCCGGATCGTCGGTTCGACCGCGCAGATCGCCGCAGAGATGGGCCGACTCGCCGACGAAGGCGTCGCGGACGGCTTCGTGCTCAGTCCCTCGCGCAGCGACCGGATCTACCTCGCGAACATCACCGACGACCTGGTCCCGGTGTTGCGGTCCGAGGAGCGGATCCGGTCGGGCTACGCCGGTGGCTTCCTGCGACACAACCTGGGGCTGTGAGCGTATGGGATTTCGGATCGGATGGTTCATCGACAGCGGCTACAGCCCCGCGGGCTGGGCGAGCGTCTACGCCCCGCGCGACTACGGCGACTGGGGCAACCCCCGGCGCTATGTCGAATTGGCGCGGGCATGTGAGCGCAGCGCGCTCGACTTCCTGTTGCTCGCCGACACCACCTTTGTGCCGAACCGGCACGGCGGCTCGATGTCGGCCTATCTGCGGCACGCGATCTGCGCTCCGATGGGCGACCCCGCCGTCATCGCCACCCGGATGTTGGCGGCGACCGAGCGCATCGGCGTGGTCGTCACGCTGAACACCAGCGAATACGAGCCGGAGACCCTGGCGCGGTTGGTGGCCGGCATGGCCGACCTCGGCGACGACCGTGCGGGCTGGAACGTCGTCACCGGCTTCGCCGACCGGGCGATGCGCAACTACGGTAAAGAGGGCCTCGGCCAACATGATCGGCGCTACGACATCGCCGAGGAGTACGTCTCCCGGGCCGAGGGGGTGTGGGCGAGCTCCGGGCGACCGCGGCCGATCATCGCGCAGGCCGGCGCCTCCCCCCGCGGCCGCGACTTCGCCGCCCGGCACGCCGATCTGATCGTCTGCAATGCGGCGACCCCCGAGACGATGAAGGAGTACCGCGACGACATCCAACGGTTGTTACGCATACACGGCCGCGGACCCGACGACTGCAAGGTCATGTTCCTGACGATCCCGTTCGTCGGGGAGACCGAGGAGCAGGCGCAGCGCATGTACCGGGCCCGCCACGACCTCGCGTCGGCGGACCCCGAGGCCGATATCGCCATCATGTCCCTCAACAACGACGTCGACTTCTCGATCTTCGACCCCGACGTGCCGATGGGGCAGTACGCCGACCGGGTGGAGACCGCCGGTACCCGCGGTCTGCTCGCCTACATCATGAACGTCGCGAAGGAGCGCACCCTGCGCGAAATGGTTGCCTCCCGGGCGATGTACGAGGTCGTCGGCACCCCGACGACCGTCGCCGACCGGATGGAAGCTCTCATCGACGAAGTGGGCGGCGACGGTTTCATCTTCAACAGCGACTACCTCGACCAGCAGATCGTCGAGAGCGTCCTGTGCGGTCTGGTGCCCGAACTGCAACGCCGCGGCCTGGTGCCCGACGCCTACCCCGCCGCCGGACGGCGGATGCCCCTCACCCCCTCCTGACGGCTCCGATCGGAATCCGTCGACCACACCCCGCCGGCGTTCCCGCCGCCGACTCTCACAGAAACGAGCGCGATCATGGCCACATCCGACGAGACCGTCGAGCAGTTGATCACCACGCCCGGTGCGAAGGTCATCAATATCGCCGACCCCGAAATCCCTTGGCACGACTACCTGGACAAGCTGCCGGGCGAGACCACCCCCGATCACGTGGCCAAGGCCAAGCACGCCGTGCTGTACAGCTCCCCGGACGGCAAGGTCACCCTCGGCGCGTGGTCGCGCGACGAGGGCTACGGCCCGATCGGCAGCCCGGGATGGTCCTTCGACATCGTGCTCGAGGGGTCGGTCACGCTGATCAACACCGACGGCACCGAGCAGACCGCCGGCCCGGGCGAGGTGATCCTCTACCGCACCGAGGATGTCGCCGAATGGCATCAGACCGGTTATCTGCGCAAGTTCTACATCTCGATCGAGGAGTAGACACCGCGGGTTCGACACCCTTACGCCGAACCGGTCACCCGAGATCGACTGTCGGGTGACCGGTGTCGGCGTGTCGCCGGACCCGCGCCGAACGCTCAGACGGTGACGCGATCCCCCGCGTGGGTATCGCGGCTGAACGCGGAGTGTCCCTGGGCGTGCAGCAGATCGACGCGGCCGCGGGCATGCGCGAGGTCGGTGATCCCGACGCGGGCCAGGTGGCCGCGCACATCGGTGAGCAGCGGACCGCGCGGAGCCTCGGACGCGGTCATCCGGTCCGCGCCCAGGGCGGCGGAGACGACGACGTCGATGCCGCACAGGTGCTCGCTCGCGCACAGCAGCAGCGCCCGGTCGCGCAGGCCGGTGGCGGTCAGGACCCGATGCAGGCGCGCGACGGTGCGATCGGCGGCCGGGCCGGTGACCGCCAGCACGATCGGGCGGCCGCGCACGGAGCCCACCGCGTCCAGGGCGGCGTGGTTGATGTCGAGATCCGTCAGTGTGTCGGTATCGAGGCGGGCGGCGCCGTACGGCCACGCGTCCGTGACCAGGTACTCGGCGAGCCGCTGCTCGGGGGCGACCAGGGCCGGGGAGATGGGGGCCGGAGCCTCGCCGATCGCGGCGATCAGCCGCAGCCCGGTCGCGTCCGCGGATACGACGATCTCGGTCTCGTGCACCTCTATGTCGTCGAAGCCGGGCAGCAGGGCCAGGGCCGCCGCCAAGACGTCGTACTGGTGCGGACCGGCGGCGTCCTGCACGAAGCGGAAGAGGCCGGGCTGGGCCGACGGAATGATGTGCAGTCCCCGCACGAGCAGTCGTGGCTCCAGGCCGAAGACGTCGGACGGCAGCGGTTGACCGGTCAGCGGGCGCAGATGCTGCAGGATGTCGCCGATCGAGTACACCGACGCCATGTCCAGCGGCGGGGCGAGGATGTCACGCAGGACGGCCGGGCGGGTGGCGCGGCGCTCGAGCAGTTCGGCGACCCCACGGCGGTAGCGTGCCCGGTCCTGCTCGGCGATGCGGTCCGCCGCATCCTCGTCGACGGCCCGATGCGGTGCATCGATCGCCGTTCGATCGCCTGTCATGTCGTCTCTCCCGCCGGTTCGAATTCTGCGAGTAAGGATAACCTCACTGACGGCGGCGTGGTGGTCCCGGGGTGATCGGTTCATATCCGAGCGAGGCCTCGGAGCCGGGATCGCCGGTCGCCGGTCCTGCGTGGCGCCGACCGGCACCGCCGGTCCTATGCGGAGTCGCCGGGACGCGGCGCGGCGAGCGCGGAGACGATGGCGCCCTCGATGTCCTTCGGGGTGGCCGTCGGCCCGAAACGCTCGATGACCCGCCCGTCGCGACCGACCAGGAACTTGGTGAAGTTCCACTTGATCGCCCCGCCGAGCAGCCCGCCCTTGCTGTCCTTGAGCCACCTGTACAACGGATGCGTCCCGGAACCGTTGACGTCGATCTTCGCGAACATCGGAAAGGTCACCCCGAAGGTCAGTCGGCAGACGTCGCCGATGTTCGCGTCGTCGACCGGTTCCTGGCGGAACTGATTCGACGGGAAGCCCAGGACCGCGAAACCCTGGTCCCGGTGGGTATTCCAGAGCTCTTCGAGCCCGTCGAACTGGCGGGCGAAGCCGCATTTGCTCGCGGTATTCACCACCAGAACCACGTCGCCGGTGTAGTCGGAGAGCGGTTTGTCGGTACCGTCCGGAGTGGCGGCGGAGAAATCCGACAGTGTTGTCTGTGATGCCGAGTTCGAGATACTCACACCCCGAACTCTAGGGTGCTTCGACCACCAATGGGAGTCCGCGGCGTTCACAATGGGGAACGTGTCCAGCGGGGATGTGCCCACGGCCTTCGGCGAGGAATCCGCGCCGTCCGAGAGGTCCTTGTCGGGGAGGGTGGTGCCACCCGCGCTGGTGGTCGCAGCCCTCGGTGTTGTCTTCGGCGATATCGGAACCAGCCCGCTCTACGCGATGGCCGCGGTGTTCTCGATCGATCACGGCGCGGTCGAACCGGTGCGCGAGAACGTCCTCGGCATCATCTCCATGCTCTTCTGGACCGTCCTGTTGATCGTGTCGATCAAGTACGTGACCCTCGTCCTGCGGGCCGACAATGAGGGCGAGGGTGGCATCATCGCGCTGGCCGCGCTCGCCCGCCGGGGTCTGACCTCGTCCGGGCCGCGGGTGCGGGCGTGGGTCGTGCTCGCCGGCATCGTGGGTGCGGGCCTGTTCTACGGCGACAGCGTGATCACCCCGGCGATCTCGGTGCTCTCCGCGGTCGAGGGGGTGGAGATCGCCGCCCCGCATATCGACCACTTCGTCGTCCCGATCGCGGTGGTGATCGTGGTCGTGTTGTTCCTGGCGCAGCCGCGCGGTACCGAGCGCATCGGCCGGGTCTTCGGGCCGGTGATGCTCGTGTGGTTCCTGGTGCTCGCCGCCCTCGGCGTGCCGGCGATCGTCGAGCATCCCGGGGTGCTGGTCGCGCTGTCGCCGACCTTCCTCGTCGCATTTGTGGTCGCCCATCCGCTGATCGCCTTCATCGCGATGGGCGCGGTGGTGCTGTCGGTGACCGGCGCCGAGGCGCTCTACGCCGACCTCGGTCATTTCGGTCGTCGGTCGATCGCCATCGCCTGGTACGGCGTCGTCTTCCCGGCGTTGATGATCAACTACCTGGGCCAGGGGGCGCTGATCATCAGCAACCCGGCGTCCGTCGACAATCCGTTCTTCCGGTTGGCGCCGGGGGCGTTGGTCCTGCCGCTGGTGGTGTTGGCGACCGCGGCCACGGTGATCGCCTCACAGGCGGTGATCAGTGGCGCGTTCTCGATGACGAAGCAGGCGATGCGGTTCGGGCTGTTCCCCCGGCTCGCCACGCGGTACACCTCGGCCCACAACAGCAGACACGTCTACCTGCCCGCGGTGAACTGGGCGCTGCTGATCGGCGTGCTGGTGCTGGTGGTGATCTTCCGGGATTCGAGCCGACTGTCCTCGGCCTACGGGCTGGCGGTCACCGGGACGTTCATCCTGACCACGATCCTGCTGTTGATCGTCGCGCGCACCCAATGGGGCTGGTCCTGGCGCTGGATAGCGCTGCTGGGCGTCGGCCTCGGCGGCGTCGAGTTGACCTACTGGGTGGCGAATCTGACCAAATTCTTCAACGGTGGCTACCTGCCGGTGGCGGTCGCGATCGTGCTGACCACCCTGATGGTGACCTGGCAGCGCGGGCGGGCCGAGGTCACCAGGGATCGCAGCGCGGTCGAGGGGCCGATCGAGGACTTCTTCGCCGGCCTGGGCGACGCGGAGGTGTACCGGGTGCCGGGGACGGCGGTCTACCTGCACGCCTCGCCGATCACGATCCCGCTGGCCCTGCGGGACAACATGCTGTTCAACCACATCCTGCACGAGCGGGTGGTCGTGGTGACCATCGCGAACCTGGACATCCCGCGGGTGGCGCCCGAGGACCTGCTCGAGATCGACTCCCGCTATGTGTCGGTCGGGATCCTGCGCGTCACCCTGCGACAGGGTTTCCTCGACCCGGCGCGGGTGCCCGAGATGCTGCACACCATCGGCGAACGCATCGGCATCGACCACGCCGACCTCGAGTCCGCGCCCTACTTCCTATCGGGGATGAACGTGTCGTTGGCGCCGCAGTCGCGGATGCCGACGTGGCAGCGGCGATTGTTCATCGCGATGGTCCGCAATTCGCAGGTGCCGAGCTTCGGTCTGCCCGCCTCGCGGGTGGTGATCGTCGGCTCGGACGTGCCGATCTGACGGTCTCGGGTCGAGCTTCCGGAGACGACGAAGGTGGGTATCGAGCGTGCCGCCACGCTCGATACCCACCTCGACCCGAGACTCTATCGGGAGATCAGGTGATTTCCTTGGTCCCCCGTTTGGAGAACTCGCCGTTCGTCTGGCTGTCCCACTTCTCGTACAGCCCGTCGATCTTCGGATTGCCCTGCGATTTGATCCAGTCGCAGAGATCCTTGTCGGCGTTCGGATTCGTCACGATGATCGTGTGCAGCGACGGATCCTTCTCGGCCAGCGCGCGCAGCTCGTCGACCGGGGTATCGGGATCGGCGGCCGCCAGGGCGTCCCGCGGATCCGGCAGCGGTCCACGCGGCGCGTCGTGGGCGGACGGCTCGCCGACCTCGCTGAGCGACGACGAGTTGAGCGCCAGGTTCAGGATGATCGCGGTCAACGCGCCGGCGGAGATGCCCGAGTGGAAGATCGTCTGGAACCAGTCCGGGAACTGGTGGTACAGATCCAGGGCGACGTTGACGCGCTCGTCGCCGATGGTCGTGGTGTAGTACAGCTTCGCCTCGGTCAGCATCGCAACGCCCACCGAGATCGCCACCACCAGGATGTTGGTGTTGTTGAACTGCACCTTGGACAGGGTGCGCACGCCGGACGCCGCGACCATGCCGAACAGCGCGACACCCGCGCCGCCGAGCACCGCCTGCGGGATGCCCTCGACGATCGCCGCCATCTTCGGCAGCAGGCCGAGCAGGATCAGGATCGCGCCGGCCATGGTGGCGACGTGCCGGGTCTTGACGCCGGTGATGGCGACCAGTCCGACATTCTGGGCGAACGCCGTGTACGGGAAGGTGTTGAAGATGCCGCCGATCATGGTGCCCAGACCATCGGCGCGCAGGCCGTCGGCCAGCTTCTGCGGGGTGATCTTCTTGCCGACGATCTCGCCGACCGCGACGGTGTCGCCGGTGGTCTCGGTCATGATGACGATCGCGACGATCATCAGCGCGATGATCGAGCTGACCTGGAAGGTCGGCAGACCGAACTGGAAGGGCTCGGGGATGCCGAACCAACCGTAGGTGCCGACGTTGCCCCAATGCGGCATGCCGAACGGAATCGACACCAGCGTGCCGATCACCAGACCGAGCAGCACCGACACCCGGCGCATGCCCTCGGGGGCGAAACGCTCGATCAGCAGAATCACCAGCAGGGTGAAGAAGCCCATGCCGATCGCCAGCGGAGCGCCGAAGTCCTCACCGGTGCTGGTGCCGCCACCGAACCAGCCGGCCGCCACCCGCATCAGCGAGACGCCGATGATCAGGATGATCGTGCCGGTGACGATCGGCGGGAAGAATCTGATGAGCCTGCCGAAGACCGGCGCCATGACGATCATGAAGATGCCGCTGGCGATCACCGCGCCGTAGATGGCGGTGATGCCGTGCGAGGTACCGATGGTGATCATCGGGGCGACCGCCGCGAAGGTGACGCCCTGCATCAGGGGCAGCCGCACACCGAAGCGCCAGAAGCCGACCGCCTGGATCAGCGTCGCGATGCCGGCGACGAAGAGGTCGGCCATGATCAGGTGGACGATGTCGCCCTGCTCGAGTTGGCCGACGCTGACCATCGCGCCGCCGACGATCAGCGGCACCGCCACGGCGCCGGCGTACATCGCCAGCACGTGTTGCAGGCCGAGCGGCAACAGTTTGGAAATCGGTGGGATTTCGTCGACGGGGTCGTCCGTCTTCTTTCCCTCTTTGAGAATTGTCAGTACAGAAGTCATATGTCCCTCCGGGTCCCGGTGTGAATATGGTTGGAGGTGCGTGTTTCCCGGAGGGTCTCACTGCTGTTGCCGCGGCATTACGCGCCGGATATATCCGTTATCGCGCAGGATCGACTATCCGTATTGTCCGAATTGTCGGTAAATGCCGCGCGGCATTTCCGCCGTTTCGGACATTTCCGACAATGCCCCGGGCCCTGCTGTGACTGGTTTCGCAGCACCGGAGGGAATCACCGATTCGGCGGCGACGTCGGTAGCCTCATCGGTTCGTGTCCGTTTTGTGGTCCCTGCGGGAGTCGCGGAGCGGGCGGGGGTGCGGAAGATTGTGAGGTTCGGCGGTGTCGACGGTGGTCAAGGGTGATGCGGGTGCGGCGGTGATCGAGCACCCGTTGCGTGCTCTGTGGTCCCGGCAGCGTCGATACCGGGGACGTTTCCGGGCGGCGGTCCTCGCGTCGACGATCAACAAGATCGCCGATGTCGCACCGGAGATCCTGATCGGCGTCGCGATCGACGTCGTCGTGCGCGGCCAGGACTCCTGGGCGGCATCGCTGCTCGGTGTCGAGTCCCGATACGCGCAGTTGGCGTGGTTGGCCGCGATCAACGTGGTCGTCTGGATCATCGAATCGCTCAGCGAGTACGTCGCGGCCGTGCTGTGGCGCGGCCTCTCGCAGGGGGTCGAGCACGATCTGCGGGTCGAGGCCTACGACCACGCCCAACACCTCGACCTCGGCTGGCACGAGGCCAGGCCGCGGGGGACGACCCTCGCGACGCTCAACGACGACGTCAACCAGCTCGAGCGGTTCCTCGACATCGGCGTCCCGGCGATCCTGCAGACCATCCTGAACGTGCTGCTCGTCGGCCTGGTCTTCGCGGCGGCGTCGATGCAGTTGACCCTGCTCGCCTTCCTGCCGATCCCGCTGATCATCGCCGGCTCGCTGCTCTTCCAGCGCCGTCTCGAACCGCTCTACGTCCGGGTCCGCTCGGCCGTCGCCGACCTGTCCGGTGCGTTGCAGGCCAACCTCGCGGGTATCGCGACGATCAAGGCGTTCACCGCCGAGGAGCGCGAGCGCGAGCGCATCGAGCAGGTCTCCGGGGCCTACCGCCGGGCCAACGAGGCGGCGATCCGATCGTCGGCCGCGTTCGTCCCGCTGGTACGGGTGGCGATCCTCGCCGGCTTCACCTGCACCTTGCTGTTCGGCGGCTGGGCCGCTCTGAACGGCACCATCGAGGTGGGCCTGTACTCGGTGTTGGTGTTCATGACGCAGCGGCTGCTGTGGCCGCTGACCGACGTGGCCGAGGTGCTCGACCTCTACCAGCGTGGACGGGCGTCCACCGCGCGCATCCTCGGATTGCTGAACGAACCGATCGAGGTGCCCCAGGGCGACCGCAGCCTGGCCAAGCCGGTCGCCGGACGGGTGGAGATCGAACAGGTGCGCGCCGGTTACGCCGACGGGCCGGACGTCCTGCACGGGATCGACATGGTCGTCCCGGCCGGCGAGACCCACGCGATCGTCGGGTCGACCGGCGCCGGAAAGTCGAGCCTGTTGCGGCTGATCCTGCGCTTCGACGATCCGCGCGGTGGCCGGGTGCTGCTGGACGGGGTCGACGTGCGCGACCTCGACTGGGATTCCTTGCGCGGCTCGATGGGTTACGTCGCTCAGGACATCTACCTCTTCGCCGGCACCATCGCCGAGAACATCGCCTACGGTCGCCCGAATGCGACGCGCGAACAGATCATCGCCGCCGCCCGCGCCGCCGCGGCTGCGGACTTCATCGAGGTGCTCCCCGGCGCGTACGACGCGACCGTCGGCGAGAACGGCGTCACCCTCTCGGGCGGTCAGCGTCAGCGCATCGCCCTGGCCCGGGCGCTGCTGCGGGAGCCGGCGGTGCTCGTCCTCGACGAGGCGACCAGCGCGGTCGACAACGAGACCGAGGCCGCGATCCAGAAGTCGCTGCGCCGCGCCGGCGAGCGGTGCACCACCATCGTCGTCGCCCACCGCCTCTCGACCGTCCGGCACGCCCACCGCATCTGGGTGCTCGACGGCGGGCGGGTCACCGAGGCCGGCACCCACGACGAGTTGGTCGCCGCGGGCGGCAGCTATGCCGCGCTGTGGGCGGTGCAGACCGGTGAACCCGAACCGGAGCGGGCGTCAGTCTGATCCGGGCGACGGTTTGCGTCGGGTCGCGGCCGCGGGACGCGGGTGGGGTCACGCCGTTGTGGTACCTCGGATACCGCTGTGGAATGACGCGCGGCCCGATCGATTCCCGCATCATGGGCGCATGAGCGAATCGGCGGACGTGCGGATCCCGACGGAGGCGATGCTGACGGTGATCGCGAGCGGGCCCGAGGGGCACAACCCGATCGACGTGGGTACCGCGACCGTGATCGAGTCGTCCGCCGCTATGTTCACCACGAGCACCCCCGAGATCCTCGACCGTGCCCTGCAATTGGTCGACGCCGATGGGTCGGTGATCGTCGTCGGCGGCATCCGGGAGGCCGACGGGTCGGTACGGGTGACCGTCGAATCGGTCATCCCAGCGGACCCGGCCGCCGCCCCCGATCGGGGTGTCACCGTCGCGCTCGAGGTTCCCCCGGATGTGGTGTTGTCCGTGCCGTCGGACCCCGATGAGCGGGTCGCGGATCTGGAGAAGGCCCGTTCGGTGTGGTGTGTGATGTTCCCGCGGATGCGGGCGTGCCGGTAGGCCACGCTTGCCGGTAGCCGGTCGGAGGCGGGACGGATCGCTGCGGACCCTCGGCAGGTTCGCGATCGTCGCGTGCGCGATCGCCGGTTTCGCGGTCGAACTGACCATCGGCAGCCGTCCGGGTGCCGGTCTGGACTGGAGCGGATATCTCGAGCTGCGCGGCGGCGGCCGGATTCCCGAGGCGGTACCGGCCGTCGCCGGGCTGCTGGCGCTGGTCTGCGCCGGCTATGCGTGGCGTCGCCCGATGGCCGGGTTCGTCGGCGCCTGGGCGCTGTCCACCGCAGTCACGGTGGCCGTACCCGATTGG
Organism: Millisia brevis NBRC 105863; assembly: GCF_001552615.1. GTDB lineage: Bacteria > Actinomycetota > Actinomycetes > Mycobacteriales > Mycobacteriaceae > Millisia > Millisia brevis. Next base: position 334,334 of record NZ_BCRN01000005.1, on the reverse strand, counting down.
GAACCGTTCACCGCGGTGTTATTGGCGCTCTTCGCGGTTTCCCGGTACGGCTCCGCGCGAACGGCGTATCTCGCTCTGGTGTTGTCGGTGGTACCGCTCGGTGTCAATGGCTGGAACGCCGCGAGCCTGGTCGGCCCGGTCACGCCGATCACGTTCGGGACGATCGGTGTGCTGTGGATGGGTGTCGCCTGCGCGGTGTGGGCCGCCGGTCGCGCCCTGCACCGCTCGTCCGGGCGCGTCGACCGCCTCGAGGAATCGCTGCTCTCCGCCCGGCAACGCGCGCGGGTCGCGGAGCGTCGGGCTATCGCCCGCGACCTGCACGACATCGTCGCGCACGGCATCACCGCGATCGCCCTGCAGTCGGCCGGCGCCCGGGCGCTGTTGACCGCCGGGGGGCGCGATTCGACGACCGATATGCGGGTGGCGGAGGCGTTGACGGACATCGAGGAGTCGGCGACGCGCTCCATGCGCGAGCTGCATCGGCTGGTCACCACCCTGCGGGCGGATGGCGCCACCGCGGAGCAGGACACCGGGGCCGCCCCCGGTACCCGAAACCTGCCCGCCCTGGTGGCGGCCACCCGCGCCGGTGGACTGCGGGTGGATCTTCGGGAGAGCGGTGAACGTCGGCCACTCGATCATTCGGTCGACCTGGCGGTCTACCGGACGGTGCAGGAGGCCCTGGCCAATGCCATGAAGCATGGCGGTCGACAGGCCCGCGTCGAGGTGGCTCTCGACTGGCCCGGGACCCGCAGAGGCGCGCAGGAACTGCGGGTCGCGGTGGTCACCCACGGAACCGGCGGCGGCGAGTCGGCCCTCCCTTCCGGCGGATTCGGCCTGGTCGGGCTGGCCGAACGGCTGGCGTCGGTCGACGGAGTGCTGCGGGCGGAACCCGCCGCGGGCCGGTTCGAGACGGAGGCGATCATCCGGCTCGGGCCGAATTCCCGGAGCACCCGATAGGTACCCTTTCTGGATGCGGGTCCTACTCGTCGACGATCAGCCCCTGGTGCTGGCGGGGTTGGACATGTTGCTGACCCCGGTGGCCGATATCGAGGTGGTCGGCCGGGCCGGCGATGGCGCCGAGGCCGTCGCATTGGCCGAACAGTTGCGGCCCGACGTCGTGGTGATGGACCTGCGGATGCCCGTCCTGGACGGGGTCGCCGCCACCGTGCGCATCACCGCGGACGAAGGTGAGTCGAAGGTGTTGGCGCTGACCACCTTCGAGGACGAGGCGTTGATGTTCGAGGCCCTGCGGGCCGGGGCGAGCGGCTACCTGCTCAAACACGCCGCTCCGACCGAGATCGCCGATGCGATCCGCCGCGTCCACGGCGGCGGCGTGTGGATCGACCCGACCATGACCGCCAAGATCATCGACGTGCTGCGATCGCGGGTGATCACGACCGGCGCCGGGGCCACCACGACGGTGGCCTCCGACGCCGACCGGGCGCGGATAGCGGAGGTGCTGACCCCCCGGGAACAGCACGTCCTTCGGTTGGTTGCCGATGGTCTGTCCAACCGCGACATCGGCAACACGCTCGTGCTGGCCGAGGCGACCGTCAAAACCCACGTCGCGCGCATCCTGATGAAAACCGGATCACGCGACCGGGCGGCGGCGGTGGCCCTGGCCTGGCGATCGGGCTTCGCCCAGCGTTCACCCCTCTGAACCCGGCGAACCGGCAGAGCCCGATCGCAATCAGCGGTCGATCAGCGGTCGACCGGCACCCCGGGTCCCGGAATCGGGCCGATGCACCCCATATTCGGTGGGCACGGCTCGGGGATCGGAGGCTCGGGGAACGGCGGCTTGGGTGGGTAGGGAGGGAACGGGGGGTCGAGGTCGCACCGCCAAGTTTCACAGGGAATCGGTACATCCCGCGGCGGCGGGTCGATGCGGTCCGAGGGTGCAGCCGCGGCTGTTCCGATCCCGCCCAGCATGGCGAGGGCGGCGATGGCCGGCGGTACGGCGGTTCGAGTGAATGCTGCGATGGAGCGTCGAGTACTCATGGTTCTCCCGGTTGAGGCGAGTTGGCGCAGGTGGAATGTGGCAGCTGCGGTGCGCCGGGGATTCAGGCGGGATTGACCAGAACCCGGCACGTCTGCTCGATCACGTTTCCGGCGGAGTCGGTCACCGTGCGGACGACCGTGGTGGTGCCATCACCGTTGTTTCGTGCGTCGACCACCACGGTGCCTCCCTGCGCGTGGGCGATCGACGGCACGCCGATACCGATGCCGGCGCCGGCGGCCAGGGCGATCACCCCCATCGCGATGCGTCGTCGCACGTTCGGGGACGGATGATTCGCGGACATTGGAGCCTCCTCCAGTTCGGGTGTGACGGATTCGAGTCCACACGCCGGTATCGGGTCCGGAAAGGGCTCGGAGACGAAATACCCCCGATGCGGCAGACGCTCGAGCCGAGCCGTACCGCGTGGGATCCATCGGTCGGGCCCGGTGTACTGCGCAGGAGTGGGAACGCTCGTCGGAGGCTGACGACAGTGGTGGTACGCCCGGTGGAGTCGGCGACGCACTGCCCGATCGGCTGGGTTTCGGCCGGTTGTTGTCCGATTCGACGGACCCCGCGGCGGGCTCGCCTAGGGTCGGGGATGTTGCCGGTCACTGTTGTCCGACGGGAGTACGAACATGGGCGAAACGTTGCGCGCGCTATCGGGATTGCCGAATGCGCCGGTGGGTCTGAGCGATTCGACGCTGATCCTGATCGACTGCCAGAACACCTATACCGCCGGGGTCATGGAGCTCGAGGGGGTGCAGGAGGCTCTCGATCAGGTGGAGGTGTTGCTCGACCGGGCGCGCACCGCCGGCACCCCGATCATCCACATCCAGCATTCGGCCGGACCGGGCTCGCCCTACGACATCGACGCCGCGAGCGGCGCGATCATCGACCGTGTCGCCCCGCGCGGTGACGAGCCGGTGGTGGTCAAGGCCTTCCCGAATTCCTTCGTGCAGACCGAACTCGCCGATCTGCTCGCGAAGTCCGACGCCTCCAACCTGGTGCTGACCGGCTTCATGACGCATATGTGCATCAACTCCACCGCCCGCGGCGCCTTCAACCTCGGCTTCGCCCCCACCGTGGTCGCCGGTGCCACCGCGACCCGCTCGTTGCCGACGGTCGACGGGTCGATCCTGCCCGCCGCGACGGTGCACGCCGCCGGACTCGCCGCGATCGCCGACCTGTTCGCGGTGGTCGTACCGGACGCCGCCGCCCTGCCCGACTGACCGCCGGATCAGCGGTCGGCGACAAAACCGCCGTGGAAGCCGAACGGGATCGCGTGCGGTGCTGCGGCGCGGGCGATCTCGGTGAGACTGCGCGCGTCGAGCACACACAGGAACGACACCCCGGTCGAACCGTCGAGGACCACGGTCAGCAGGACACCGTCGTCCTCGCCGTCCGGTCCGGTCGAGCGGCCGGGACGCGCGACGAACACCGGCTCGCCGGGATGGCACCCCGGCTGATGCCAGTGGATCGCCTCGCCGGTGGTGACGTCGATCTTGACGATCGCGTTGAGGAAGTCCGACGGATCGCCGACGGTCGAGGCCCCGTAGGTATAGCGGTAGGACAACTGCGAGCGGGCCGAGTCGATACGCGGTAGCTCGATCGTGGCGTCACCGATCCGCTGATGGGTCACCGTACCGGCGTCGAGGTCGACGTCGATACGCCGCAATGTCGGCGGCGGCAGGGCCCCGCTCTCCTGCAATCGGGACAGGTACAGCGTCTCGACCACCGACGCGTCCTCGTAGCCGCTGAGGTCCAGATGCAGGACCGGCCCCTCCTCGAAGGCGTTGACGTGGTGGAACGAGAACAGCGGCTGGTCGAGGCGCAGGGCGCGCTGCTCCCCGGTTCGCAGATCCAACACCCGGATCAGCGTGCCGCGCTCCGGCTGCCAGCTGTAGTTCTCGATGAAGGTGCGCCGGCGCAGGAGGAAGAGCAGCGGGTTGACCACCAAGGGGAACTCGACCAGCACCGCGTAGTTCTCGGTCAACGCGAAACTGTGCATATAGCTGGGCATATCGGTGGAGATCGTGCCCGCGAGGATGCGGGTCGTCGACTGCGGCGGCAGCCGGTAGATCTTGTACGCGCTGGTGCGGGAGAACGTCAGCAGCGAGTTGACCAGTTCCCCCGAGCCGGTGCGCACGTGCGGATGGGCGGTGGTCACATTGCCGGTCAGATCGTCGTCCGGCTGGATCACCCCGACCGTCTCGAGGGTGGTCGGATCGAATTCCACCGGCATCGGCGTCTCGGTCAACGCCGCGGTCCGGCCGTCGACCACGGCGATGTTGACCGATGCGTTGGGCACCGGCGCCGTCTTCGGCCCACTGAAGGCGAAGAACTTGCGGAACAGCGACTGGCACGGGTCGCCGGCGAACTCGCGGTATTCCAGCTTGCCGGTGGCGAGCACGGACCGCTTGTTGTCCGAATCGAGCAGCCGGTTGCTGTAGCGCACGCCCGAGTCGGAGACCTCGAAGCGATGCAGCATCGACAGTCCGTCGAACCAGTGCTTCAGGACCGGCGGCTCGCCCGCCGCGGCCCGATCCGGGCGGTCGTAGGCGCCCGGGCCGTTGCGCAGCAGGACACCGCTCAACCATGACGGGATGGCGCCGATCACCTCGAGAGGCTGATCGGTGACCTCGCTGTACAGCGAATCGAAACCCGACAGGTAGGTGTTTTTCTGTTCGATCGAGGACATGGAGGGCTCCGTATCTCGATGCGGGTGGGCCGAACGTCCGCCCCTCCACCCTAACCCCGCGCCGACCGGACGGCCGGAGTCGACTCCGAGTGGCCCGCCGGGCACGTGATCCGCCACCGCTACGGACGCGCGGCAAGAGATGGGGCCGCGGATTCGCGTAGTGGACTACTCGCGTGCCTCGTGCGGTACCGGATTACGCTCCGAGTCATTCCCGCCAGGTGAAAAGTGATCGGGAATTGCGTTCCGCCGGTGTGCATCCCGGCGCGGGTGCGGTGGAGTGGGGCAGCTCGACTCGATTCGAGAATGGTGGCGGAAAACATGTCCGAGGACCATGCGGTGTGGGTGGATCGGGTGCACTGCACGCTGGGCGAGTTTGCGTCGTTGTACGTCAAGGTCACCGAGCGGGAACTGCTGGCGGCGGTCGCGGCGCGGTTCGCGTCCCGGTTCGACGCCGACGCGCGGCTCTACGAGCGGGACAAGCCGGCGTGGCATCACCGGTGCGTCGAGGCGCTGGAGACCCTGGTGGCGGACGGCCTCGTCGACTCCCTGCACCTGACCGACGCCGGCGCGGCCACGCTGAGTCGAGCGTGCGAACGGGCCGAACACCTCCCCGAACGCACGCTGACCCCGCTGTCCCCGGAGACCGCCGCCGGGCGGGATGTGCTGATCGCGGGCGTGCTGACGCCGCCGCTGCGCGCCCGGCTCACGGCGAACCCGGACGACGGTGACCAACCGCCGCAGCCGATCCCGATCATGATCGAGATCAACCTGCGCTACTCGCGCGGACCGCGCAAGGCGATGAAGCGGATCGCTCACCTGTGGCGCTACCTCGGCAGTGCGACCGAACCGCGCCCGCTGGCGGACGAGTATGCCGTCGGTGAGCTGACCCCCGCCCAGATCGAGGGCTTGATCTCCGCGGACGCCGTCGGCATCGACTGGCCCGATCGAGCGATCTACCGGATCTGGCCGGACTTCGACGTCGTCCCACAGATCGATTCGTCCGCCCGCACGATCAAAGCGACCGCCGCCCAGCGGTCGTTCAACAGCTTCGGTGACGGGATCGTCTGGGCCGTTATCGATTCGGGCATCGACGAACATCATCCGCACTTCCAGGGATATCGGACGCTCACCGCCCCGCTGGTGCGAGATCTGCACCGCGACTTCACCGGGCCGGGGACTCCGCTGACGGACGAGAGTGGCCACGGTACCCACGTGGCCGGGATCATCGCCGGCGGTCTCGAACTATGGGACGGATCGCCGGACAAGATCCTCGTCACCGAGCGGCGGTACAACGCCAGGGAATCGGATATGCCGATCATCAAGCCGCGGCCGGTCGAGCGTCCGGAGACCCTGGCCGGCATCGCGCCGCGGGCGAATCTGGTGAGCCTCAAGGTACTCGGCGGCCGTGGCGATCCGGTCACCCGCACGACGCGCGTGATCGAGGCGCTGGCATACGTGCGGGAGACCAATGCCGCCGGCGGCAAGCTGCTGCGGATCCACGGTGTCAACCTCAGCCTCGGCTACGAGTTCGACCCGGAGTGGTTCGCCTGCGGGCGCAGCCCGCTCTGCCTCGAGGTCGACAAGCTCGTGCGCTCCGGTGTCGTGGTGGTCGTCGCCTCCGGCAACTCGGCCTACGTCACGTTGGACACCTCGCGGTCCGCCGTGCGGAGATTCAGCACGGCGACGACGATCAATGATCCGGGCAACGCCGAACGCGCCATCACCGTCGGCTCGACCCACAAGGAGTCCCCGCACGCGTACGGCATCTCCTACTTCTCCTCGCGCGGGCCCACCGCCGACGGGCGCTGCAAGCCCGACCTGGTCGCACCGGGCGAGCGGATCGCCTCCGCCGCCACCGGCGCGATCCTCGCACCGGTCGAGCAGACGCTCGAGTCCGGCATCGGAGGTATGGCGGTCTACGCCGAGGACAGCGGCACCAGCATGGCGGCGCCGCACGTCTCCGGCGCCGCCGCGGCCTTTCTGTCCGTACAGCGCGAATTCATCGGCGACCCGGACGCGGTCAAACGCGTCCTCGTCGACTCGGCAACCTCGCTCGGTCGCGACCGAGCGTTCCAGGGTGGCGGGCTGGTGGACCTCATGCGCGCGCTGCAGTCGGTGTGACACAGCAGTCGATGTGAGGGCGAAAGATACGGGAGGGAAAGGGAAATGACCGAAGCCATCGCCGGCCGTCCGTTCTGGCAGCTGGTCTTCGACAAGGACGGCGACATCGTCGACGAGCGGCAGGCCGGTGCATTGGCCGAGGGGATCCGGGCCGCCGGCATCACCGACCTCGTCATGTTCTCGCACGGCTGGAACAACGGCCGGACCGTCGCGATCGAGCTCTACCGCCGCTGGTTCACGCTTCTCGCCGAACAGCTCGCCGCCGAGCGCACGGTGGGGTTCGTCGGTGTCTTCTGGCCGTCGCAACTCTGGCGGGACGAGCCGATTCCCGACGTCCAACCCTCGTCGGCTCGCACCGATGGCGGCGGCGCGGCCTCGACCGCGCGCGCCGGGCGGCCCCCCGCCGGACCGCCGACGCTCGATCCCGGGGTCCTGCTCGATCTGAAGAGCATGTTCGATGCCGGATCCGAGCAACTCGACGCGATCGCCGACCTGCTCACCGAACCGGCCGGCCGGGAGACCCTCGACGAGTTGCTCGTCGAACTGCGCGCATTCGATGCGGCGACCGCGGACGGTGCCGGTGGCGACCTCCCGGATTCCGGCTCGTTCGGCATGCTGGAGCCCGGCCGCGACGCCGAGGAGATATTCGGGACCTTCGCCAGGGGCCTCGCCGCCACCGGCATCTCATTCGATTCCGTCGCTGGCGCCGGCCAGGCGGGCCTCGGCGACGTCGCCACCCGAACCCTCAACGGGGCCAAGGAGTTGTTGCGCCAACTGAGCTACTGGAAGATGAAGAACCGGGCGGGCGTGGTCGGCCGCAAGGGCCTCGGGCCGGCGGTCACCAAGCTTGCGGCGGACCACCCGGATCTGCGGGTGCACCTCGTCGGGCACAGCTTCGGCGGGCGTCTGGTGGCCAATGCGCTCGACGGCATCACCGACGAAACACCCTCACCGATCCGGTCGATCACCCTGCTGCAGGCCGCGTTCTCCCGATTCGCCTTCACCGAGAAACTGCCCTTCGCCAACGGCGGCGGTGCGCTTGCCGGCCGCCTGGCCCGCCTCGACGGTCCTCTCGCGGTGTGCTTTTCGAGCCACGACTCCGCGCTCGGCACCCTATATCCGCTCGCCTCGCTGGCGGCGAGGGACGCCGCGGCGGCGGGTGACGACCGGCTGGCCCGCTACCGCGCCATGGGTGCGGTCGGCGCCTACCTCGCCGACACGCTGCCGGTCGGGGCCGTCGACGCCACCTACCCGTTCCGGCAGCACGGCATTCTCAATATCGACGCATCCGACATCGTCACCGAGGGCGACCCACCGTCCGGCGCGCACAGCGACATCTTCAAACCCGAGCTGGCCAGGGTGGTCGCGACCGCGGCTCGGCTGACGGCATAGCTCGGCCGCCGCGGCGGCGCACCGGACGTCGCGGGTCAGGCGAACAGGCCGGCGCCCACCCAGGAGCCCTCGCTCGCCCCCGGCGGAACCGCGAAGGTCGCCGAACCCACCGGCCGCACATACTCGTTGAGCGCATCCGTCGCGAGCGAGCGCTGCACGGTGATGAACCGGTCGAGGCTGCGCTGATAGGCGATGAAGAACAGCCCGGCGTCCAGGCGGCCCAGAGCGTTGTTGCCGTCGACGTAGTTGTAGCCGCGGCGCAGCAACTGGATGCCGTTGTTGGTATCCGGATGTGCCAGCCGCAGATGCGAGGTGAGCGGGATGGCCGGCTGGGTGCCCGCCATCATGTCGAAGTCGGGGGTGGTGAATTCTTCGCCGCCGGACATCGGGGAGCCCTCGCGCTTGGTGCGCCCGATGATGTTCTCCTGCTCGGACAGTCGCACCCGGTCCCAGGTTTCGATCAGCATGGCGATCTTGCGGGTGACCAGGTAGGTGCCGCCGGTCATCCAGTCCGGTCCGTCCCCGTCGGCGACCCAGACGTTCTCGTTGAGGGTGTCTGTGTCGTCGGCGAGGATGTTCGCCGTACCGTCCTTGAACCCGAACAGATTACGTGGGGTCTCCTGGTCGGACGTCGTGCGGGAGGTGCGACCGAAACCGAGCTGCGCCCAGCGGATATTGGCTTTGCCGAAGGCGATTCGCGACAGATTGCGCACCGCGTGGACGGCGACCTGCGGGTCGGACGAACACGCCTGGATGCACAGATCCCCGTGGCTGAACTCCGCGCGCAGCGCATCGCCCAGAAACGGTGGCAGCGCGGCCAATTGCTCGGGGCGCCGATCGGCCAGACCGAAGCGGTCGACGCCGTCCTTCTCGAAGATCCCCGGACCGAAGCCGAAGGTGATCGTCAGCTCGGACGCCGGTAGACCGGCCGCTTCGCCGGTGTCGTCCGGTGGGGCGCTGGCCGGGCCGCCGAAGGCGCCGGTGGCCGAGACGTCGAGCCCCTGGGTGATGCGCGAGGCGGCATACGACCAGTCCTGCAGCAGCGTGATCAGCCGGTCGCGGGTGATGCGCTCGTCGAGATCGAAGGCCGCGATGTGCAGGTGATCCTGAACGGCGGTGGTGATGCCGGCCTGGTGCTCACCGAAGAATGGGTAGCTCTCGGACACGGCGGTCGCGCTGCCACCGGCGGTGGTCCGTCCGATCAGGCCCCCGATCGCGGCGCCGGCGACGCCGGCGCCGGCCAACCCGAGCAGTCCGCGCCGGGATGGCCCGCGCCGGTCGGTCGTCTCCGGCTCGGGCGCATCCGTGGGTGCGGGGTCGGTGGAAGGTTGCTCGGGTTGGTCGGACATCGGTGTTATCCCAGGATCGTGGTGGTCAGGTTGGACAGCGGCTCGGCCAGGGCGTTGAGCGACTCGGACAGGCCACGCTTGTCCTCATCGGTCAGCTCGGTGTAGTTGACGAATCCGGCGTCGAGCGAACCGAACTGCGCGAGGCGTCCGTTGAGGTCGGCATAGCCGGCGTCGATATCGGCCACCAGCGCGGCCCCCTCGTCGCCCTGGCTCTCCGCGAAGTCGCGCACCAGCGAGAACGCCATCTGCGAGCCCTCGACGTTGGCGGCGAAGTCCCACAGGTCGGTACCCGACCACCAGTCCTCCTCACCGGTGATCTTCCCGGTGGCGACCTCGTCGAGCAGGCCGATCGACCCGTTGGAGATCCAGTCGATGCCGCGGTCGTCGAGGAAGGTGATGAAGTCGGCGGAGTGCACGTAGTCGTACAGTTCCTGCACGTCGGCGACCAGCTTGTTGCCGTACTCGACTCGCTGCTCGGGGGTCGAGGGCTCCCAGTCCAGCCAGGCGTTGGTCACGCCGTCGGAGTTGGTGCCGTCGCGCGGCGGCACCCACAGGTCCTTCTCGATCCGGTGGAAGCCGGTCCACTCGAGGCCCTCGGCCACCGCGTCGACCTCGCGGTAGTCGATGCGCGGGTCGAGATCGCCGAGCGCCTCGGCCACCGGCTCGATCCGCTCGTAGAACGTGCGGACGGTGGCGAACTGCTCGCGGGCCGCGTCGTCGTCTCCGGCGATGTACGCCGCGACGAAGGTCTGGGTGGCCGGCAGCAACTGCGCGACCTGGTCCTTGACGAAGGCCGCGTACTGGTCGACCGCCAACTGCTTCTGCTCGGCGTCGTCGCCGGTGATCTCGACCCGGTCACCGGTGACGGTGAAGGTGCCCTCGCCGACGCCGGCGCCGATCATGCCCGGCTTACAGAGGGTCTTGTACGACCCCGGCTGCACCGTCGCGGTCAGGCTGCGGGAGGTGCCCGGAGCGATGTTCTCGACCTCGCCGATGATCTGCAGGCCATCGTCGGCCATCAGGTAGAACTCGGTGACCTGCGAGCCTTCGTTGGTCACGTCGAAGGAGATCGAACCACTCGTCGTCTCGGTGGTGGCGACGTCACAGGAGTCGTCGGTCGAGGTCACGGCGATCGCGCCGCTGCCACCGTCCGCGGACGAGGGGTTGTTCTCGACACAGCCGGACAGCAGCAGGCCAACGGACGCCGCGGTCGCCGGCAGAAGCAGCCAGGACCGGGAACGGGTGGTGGTCATTCTTTTCCTTCTTCGTTGTGGGCCGCCGGAGCGGGCCGCTGTGTCGTGCCGGCGTCATCACCGGCGGGTTCGTCGGTCGCCTTCGCCGACGAGGTTTTGGGGGCATGTCCGAGGAAGGCGCGTCGCACGAACAGGGTGCCGACGATCGCCAGGTAGAGCGCCCAGCCGATGATTTCGAGCCAGGTCATCTCGGGGGTGAAGCCGATCGTGCCCTTGAGCACGGCGGCCAGAGCTCCGGCGGGCGCGATGATGTGGCTGATCTGGAAGGCCCAGCCGAACGGGAAGCCGGCAAATCCGGAGAGCACGTCGCCGGTGGCCGGATCGACCGGGGCGGCGGAGGTGAACGGCCCGGGCAGGAAGCCTGCCTCCTGCAGGTCGTGGATGCCGTAGGCGAGGATGCCGGCGGCGACGATCACCAGGAACGCGCCGGTCCAGGTGAAGAACACCTTCAGGTTCAGGCTGACCATGCCGCGGTAGATCAACCAGCCGAGCACGGCGGCGGTGAGCAGGCCGAGCAGAGCGCCGAGGAGGGCCTGCGGCGAGTTGCCGAAGGACTGCACCATCGACCAGAGGAACAGAGTGGTCTCGATGCCCTCGCGGCCCACCGACAGGAAGCCGACCGCCACCAGGGCCCAGCCGGAACCGCGGGCGACCGCGCGATCGACGTCGTGTTCGAGGCTCGCCTTGAGACCGCGGGAGGCGCGCAGCATCCAGAAGATCATCCAGGTGACCATCGCGACGGCGATCAGCGACAGCGTGCCGCCGATCAGCTCCTGCGCCTGGAAGGTCAGCGTGCGCGCGCCGAAGGTGAGGATGAAGCCGAGGGCCAGGGAGCCGAGGATCGCGATCGCGACGCCGATCCACAGCCGGGGCAGCACGTCGGTGCGGCCACTGCGGTGCAGATACGCGACCAGAATGCCGACGACCAACGCCGCTTCGAGGCCTTCGCGCAGCCCGATGAGAAATGTGCCCAGCACCGTCCGACTCCCTGCCGGTCCGACACGTTCCCGCCCCGGGCCTTGCCTTAGCCTTTCCTTAACCAGAAGGGGACGTTACTCCACCTTTTCGTGGCCGCCACTGTGAATCCCGCCTCTGTTCACTCGGGTCCCGACCGGTTTCCGATATGACCGATTTGCCGGATATCAGTCCGGACGAATCGCCCAAGCGGGCACCCAGTGGGTGACTTCCTCGTGGCGATGACCGGTGATCACCATGTAGGTGACCCGACCGAACCAGTCGCCGCCCTCCGCGATCGACCACGCGGTGAGCGTGCCGGTGACGATCCGACCCACCTGCAGCCCGCGCGGCTCGGGTACGCGATTCGAGAACGCGGCCGGTCGGAAGAGGGCGCGCAGGTCGACCAGAACGGTCACCGGTTGGATATCGCGGTAGACCTGCCGCTGCGGCGGTCGAGCCTCGGGGCCGATGGCGGGCATGTCCATTCTTCGATCATATGTTCGAATGGACGTCGGTGGAAATGGCGGGACGATGACGTTTCGGTAGGCGCGCGGTCAGTTCGGTACGCGCGCGGTGCCGAGGGTCATCGCGGCGACGGCTCGTCCGGCGCCGTCGAGGTAGAACGCGTCGATCGGGCCGACGATCAACCCGGCCGCCTCGATCGCGCCGGGGATGTCGCGGGTCAGGTGGCAGCCGCCGGCCACGCGACGCTGGATCGGTTCGAGCCGGCGCTGCCACCGGCGCACATCGGCGTCGGGCGCGCGGCCGTGTTCGAGGAAGCTCACCGTCGCCCCCGGACGCAGCACCCGGGCGAGTTCGGCCAGCGCCCGCGGCAGGTCGGGGATGGTGCACATGGTGAAGGTCGACAGCGCCGAGTCGAAGGAGTCGTCCGGGAACGGCAGGTGCTCGCCGTCCAGACCGGACCGCTCGATCGGGACCCGGGAGGCGGCGACGCGATCGGCGGCCAACCGCCACGCGGTATCGGCCGGCTCCACCGCGGACACCGCGGTCACCGCGGGCGGGTAGTGGCCGACGTTGTGGCCGGAGCCGAAGCCGATCTCGAGGACCGCGCCCGCGAGCGGTTCGCAGACCCGCGCCCGCAGCGGGTCGAGTTGCGCGATGCCGCAGGTTCGGTCGACCAGGCGGGGAAGGATGCGCTCGCCGTATAAGCCACGTCGCCGAGGGTAGTGGTGGTCGGCGACGAAGACCGCCCGGATCGATGTGCCACCCTGCCGGACGGGGACCTTCGCGGTGGGGCCGGGCCGCGGGGCTTGACCTTGACACAGTGACAAGGTGTGCAGTGGTATGCGGAGGTGGTCACGATGACCCGAGCACAGCACACGGAGATCATGTTGGCACTGTCGGCGCCCGATGCGTCGGTACGGCTGCGCGCGGCGCTGGCCGCCGGGACGCATCCGGTGGACGAGTACGCGCCGGCCCTGATCGCCCGGTGCGCCGTCGAGCCCGATTTCTTCGTTCGCGACATGCTGACCTGGGCGATCGTGCGGCTCGACCCGGCGGTGACGCTCGACCTGCTGCTGGCCGAGCTCGGCTCGCAAGTTCCGCAGGCCCGCAGTCAAGCGCTGCATTCGCTGTCGAAGATCGGCGACCCGCGCGCCTGGCCGGCGATCGGGGACGACCTGCTGCGCGACCCCGACGACGAGGTCGCCCGCGCCGCCTGGCGCACCGCCGCCGGGCTGGTCCCCGAGGGGCGGCAGGCCGAGTTGGCGCAGGTCCTGGCGTCGCAGTTCGGGCGCGGTGATCACGAGGTGCAGCGCAGCCTCAGCCGGGTCTTCGTGATGCTCGGCGACGCGGCCGCGCCGGTGGTCGCGCGGGCGCGAACCGCGGCGGACGAGGGGATGCGCGCTCACGCGATCGCCACCGAGCGGCTGATGGACGACCCCGACGCGGACTTCGAGACCGCGATCCGGCAGGCGCAGCGGGCGGCCGCGCTGCAGGGCGCTCCCGTGCCGCCGTCGGAGTGAAGTCGGGTGCGTCGATGCTGATCGGGGAGGTCGCCGAGCTCTCGGGGGTCAGTGCGCGCATGTTGCGGCACTATGACTCCCTGGGGCTCGTCACCCCGAGCGAGCGCACCTCGGGTGGCTATCGCAGCTACTCGGCGGCCGACCTCGACCGGCTCTTCCACGTCGAGGGGTTGCGCTCGCTCGGGTTGAGCCTGGCCGACATCGCCGCCGCGCTCGATACCCCCGGGTTCGAGCCGGCGGCGATGGTCGACCGGCTGATGGCCGACACCCGCGAGCGCATCGCCCGCGATCGGGAGCTGCTGGGCCGGCTGGACCGGGTGCGCGCCGGCGAGCCGTCGACCTGGGCCGATGTGCTGCGGACCATCGCGCTGATGCGCGGTCTGGCGGCGGCGGAGCCGTCGACGCGTCAGCGGGTGGCGCTGACCGCCGGGGCGCAGCGCGGCGACCTCGCGACCCTCGCGGAGGCGATGCTGGTCGAGCCGCAGGTCAACGTCGCGGACACCCTGATCTGGGCGTTGGCGCGCAGCGGTGACGACGCGGTCCCGCTCCTCGCCGCGGCGCTGACCGCACCCGACGCCGACCGGCGCCGACGCGCGGTGCACGCCCTGCGCAAGTTCAACACCCCCGCCGCACTGAACGCCCTGGCCACCCAGACCGCCAACCCCGACCCCGCCGTGGCCGCCCGTGCGGTGCTGGCGCGCGGCTCCCTCGGTGACGCCGACGCCATTCCGGCGCTGGTCGCCCTGATCCGCGAGGGCCGCGACGACGTCGAGGCGGCCGATACCCTGGCCACCCTCGCAGCGCCGGACACCGAACAGCCAGACCCCACCGGCAACCGTCCCGCTTCTCCCGGCCGCGCCGACGCGGTCGCTCGCGCCATCGCCGCAGCACTCGAAGCCGCCGAAGGGCCCGAGGCCGCCGACGCCCGCCGGCGCCTGGCCTCCGCCCTCGCCGACATCCCCGGCCCGCAAGCTGCGGGCCTCCTGCGCCGGCTGACCACCGACCCCGACCCGGGCGTCGCCGCCATCGCGCACTTTCTGCTGGCGCGCACAAGTTGACCGGGCCAACTGCCACAGCCTGCTACCCGCGTAGCCGCCGCATGCCGTGTGGGCCACTCCGTTGTGCAAACCAGCATGATTCTGAGCCGCCAAGACAATAGTTGTCGTGGCACCCGAATTTCGTGCAGATTTGCACAGCGCCCTACCGCGAATTGGCCGCCAGCACCGAGATCAGTTCGTAGGCGACGTGCGCGGCGGCGATGCCGGTGATCTCCGCGTGGTCGTACGCCGGGGCCACCTCGACGATGTCGGCGCCGACGACGTTGAGCCCGACCAGGCTGCGCAGCATGTGCAGCAGTTCGCGGCTGGTCAGCCCACCCGCCTCGGGCGTTCCGGTGCCGGGGGCGTGCGCCGGGTCGAGCACGTCGATGTCCACCGATACGTAGACCGGCGCCTGCCCCAGCCGCGCGCGCATATGCTCGATCGCCGCGGGCAGCCCGTCGATCTGCACCTCGTCGGAGCCGATCACCTGGAAGCCGAGCACCTTGTCATCGCTGAGGTCCTGCTCGGAGTACAGCGGCCCGCGGATACCCATGTGCAGGCAGTGCTCCTTGTTGAGCAGCCCCTCCTCGGAGGCGCGGCGGAACGGGGTGCCGTGCGTATAGGGCGCGCCGAAGTAGGTATCCCAGGTGTCGAGGTGCGCGTCGAAGTGCAGCACCGCGATCGGGCCGTGCGTGCGGTACAGCGACCGCAGCAGCGGCAGCGCGATCGTGTGATCGCCGCCGATGGTGACCAGCGTGGAGCCGTTCGCGCGCAGTTCGTCCGCGCCGCGCTCGATCCCGGTGATCGCCTGCTCGATGTCGAAGGGGTTGACCGCGATATCGCCGGCGTCGACCACCTGGAGGGTGGAGAACGGCGAGATGTTCAGCGGCGGGTGGTACGGCCGCAGCAGCTTCGACGAGCCGCGCACGTGCGCCGGGCCGAAGCGGGCGCCCGGCCGGTAGGAGACACCGGTGTCGAAGGGCACCCCGACGACGGCGATGTCGGCGCGGGTGACCTGGTCGAGGCGCGGCAGCCGCGCGAAGGTCGGCGGCCCGGCGAAGCGGGGAATCGCGGTCGCATCGGTCGGGCCGATCGGTGGAGTACCGGCGGGGTCCGGGGTGCTGGTCATGCCGTCAACCCTGCCCGTGGAGCGACGTCGCCACCATGTCCGACACGTCGAAGTCGGAGCATTCAAAATGGACAATATGTCCAGCCGCGAGCAGCCCGAACCGGGCGGGATCACCGTCGCCGAGTTGGTCGCCGACCCACAGCTGCGGCTCGAGGTGGTGGCGGGCCGCGGCGCGGTCGATCGGCGCATCGAGGTGGCGGCGGTCTCGGAGCTGCGTCGGCCGGGCCCGTGGATGCAGGGCGGCGAACTGTTGCTCACCATCGGCCTGCTGCTGCCCGACGATCTCCCCGGCTGCCGCGCCTACCTGCGGGATCTCGACGCCCACGGGGTGCGGGCGATCGGGTTGGGCCTCGGCGCCGAGCTGCCGCACCGGCACGTGCCGGAGGCGCTGATCACCGCGGCCGAGGAGCTGGGTATCCCGCTGCTGATCGTCCCGGACCCGGTGCCCTTCGTCGCGGTCACCAAGGCGGTCTTCCACGGCCGCGCCCAGCAGGAACGGCGCGGTCTGGAGTGGGCGCTGCGCGCGCAGCGGGATCTGACCCTGGCCGCGGTCAGCCCCGGCGGACTGCCCGGCATCCTCGCCGCCTATCACCGGGCGACGGGAGGGGCGGCGGTGGTGCTCGACCGGCTCGGCCGCGTCCTCGCCGACGCCGGGCCCGGCGCCTCCGCCCTGCCGACGCGGCTGCGCGAGTCGTTGGTCGCGGTGCGCGCCGGCGGCATCACCACTACCGCGGCGGATATCGACGCCGACCGGCGCCGCGAGGTGCACCCCCTCGGCGCCCGCCGCGTTCGCGGGCATCTGCTGGTCGAGGTGACCTCGTCGGCGTTCGGCAGCCAGGTGACCGCCGGCGCGGTGTCGGTGCTGACCCTCGAACTCGAACGGATGTACGCGCTCGACGCCGCCGACCGATACGAGCGGTCCCGGCTGCTCGAGGTGCTGGGCCGTGAGATCGTCTCCGACGCCGCCGCTACCCATCAGCTGACGAAGGTGGGGGTGCCCGGCGGTGATCGACAGGCCGCGGTGATCGCCGCCCCGGACGACGCCGACGAGATGCTGATCGACGTCTTCTTCACGCTCCCGGACGCGCTCGCCCGCGCGGTGGACGGCCACGTCGAGGTGGTGGTGCCCGCGGGTACCGATCTGGCCGGATCGCTGGGTCACCTCGCCGCCGACCGCGCGGTGGGCATCGGCACGCCCACGCGGCCCGGGGCTCTGGCGGTCTCGCTGCGGCAGGCGTGGTCGGCGGTGTCGGCCAGCCGCATCCGCGGTCGGCACGTCGGCGCCCGGGAGATCGCGGATATCGATCGGGTGCTCGAGGCCCTACCCGACGAGGTGCGGCGCGGCTACGCCGATACCGTCCTCGGCCCGCTCGATGCGGCCGACCGGTCGGAACCGCTGCTGGAGTCGCTCGACGCCTTCCTGCGCGGCAACGGGCATTGGGAGAGCGCCGCCGCCGCGCTCGGCGTGCATCGGCATACCCTGCGCAACCGCCTCGACGCGGTCGCGCGGCTCACCGGGCGGCGCCTCGATTCCGCGCAGGATCGGCACGAGCTGTGGTTGGCATTGCGGGCCAGGGAGATCGGCTGACGAGAAAGTCCCGGGAGCGGCGAACGGGAACGCCACTCCCGGGACATGTGGTCGGAGCCGGCCGACGGGATCAGGCCACCGGCCCCGGTCTCGGGAAGGGTGGGCGGCAACCCACCGGGCGTCGTTTCCGAGTGTCGGGCTCGGTGCGACGCGATATCCATCGTCGCCTGTTCGACCGACAGATGACATCGGGGTACACCCTGAATCGCACCCTGAAATCCTCCGACTTCCCCCGAATTCCGACCGGCCCGGTCCTGCCCCGCCGGCTCAGTCCCGATAGTCCGGCTGGGTGCGGTCGAGCATCCGGACCAGCGCGCTCCAGGCCAGGTCGGAGCCGATGTCGTCGGTGAAGTCGTCGCCGTCGGCGGACCCCGCCAACTGCTGGGCGACGTGCTCGGCCACCTCCGGCTCCGGGATCACCAGTTCCCCCATCCGGGCGGCCGCCACCTGGATCTCGCAGGCCTTGTTCAGGTAGTACATCCGCAGGAACGCCTTGGCCGGGGTCTCACCGACGGTCAGCAGCCCGTGGTTGCGCAGGATCAGCGCGTCGTTGCCGCCGAGGTCCTCGACCAGCCGCTTCTGCTCGTCGAGGTTGAGCGCGACCCCTTCGTACTCGTGGTAGCCGACCCGGTTGTAGAACTCCATCGAGATCTGGTTGAGCGGCAGCAGCCCCTCCGCGGTGGCCGCGACCGCGCAGCCGGGCAGGGTGTGGGTGTGCAGCACGCACTTCGCGTCCTCCCGCGCGGCGTGCACCGCGCTGTGGATCACGAAGCCGGCCGGGTTGACCGGGTGCTCCGATTCGCCGATCAGTTCCCCTTCGCTGTTGATCCGCACCAGGTTCGAAGCGGTGATCTCCTCGAACAGCAGCCCGTAGGGGTTGATCAGGAACTGCTCGGGCTGCCCCTCGACGTCCGGTAGCCGCACCGAGATGTGGGTGAACACCAGGTCGGTCATCCGGAAGTGGGCGATCAGCCGGTAGACCGCGGCCAGTTCGATCCGCAGTTGCTCCTCGGTGACGTTCGGGTCCCGATGGTCGATCCGCATGGTCAGGCTTCCTGTCGGTTCGGGTCGCCCGGCGCGTCGTAACCGACACGGCGCGCGACGATCTGCTGGAACATGGCGGTCACCTGATCCCAGTGGGTCACCAGGCTGGTGCGATCGGCGCCCGGCGAGTAGCGACCGGCCTGCATCCGGTGCAGGATCGGCAGATCCTGTTCGTTGACGCCGAAGAGCACCTCGGTCAACCGCTTGAGGTCGGCGGAGTGGTTCTCGTCGACGGCATCCCGATCGACGAAGATCGCCATATGTTCCACGGTACGTTCCGGGCCGAGGGTGTCGAAGCCGATCACCTGGAACCAGTCGGCCTCCAGGAAGAGCAGCGCATTCGGGAACAGGCACAGGATGTCCTGATTCTCGGTCTTCTCCACCGGCACGTCGCCCAGGAAGGGCAGGGAGCCATCGGTTTTCGCGGCCTTTCCGGCGGCGCCACGGGGATAGCAGCCGCCGATGATCTCGCTGCCGAGGACCTCGTCGTCGACGTCGAGCGAGGCGCTGACCGGTCCGACCTGCGGATGCACGAACGGCAGGTGGTAGAAGTCCAGGAAGTTCTCGACGACGAGCTTCCAGTTGACCGGGATGTCGAAGCGGCGCTCCTCGGCGAGGCGGATGCGGTCGAAGTCGATATGCGACCAGCGATCCTGCACCGGGCCGATGAAGGTGTCGAAGGCGTCCCGGGCGGCTTGCTGGTCCTCGGGATCGAGGGCGAGGTCGACGAAGACCATGCCCGCCCACACCCGGGACGCCACCGGCAGCAGCCCGAGCACGGACTTGTCGTCCGGGCCGGAGGCGCCGCGCTGCCGCCCGAAGTAGGGGGTGGACGCCAGCTCACCGTCGAGCTTGTATGTCCAGCAGTGGTAGGCACATTGGATGCGGCGGCTGACCTTGATCGGCTCCTCGGTCAGCGCCATGCCGCGATGCCGGCAGGAGTTGTGGAAGACACGTACCTCGCCGTCCTCGCCGCGAACGATCAGCAGCGGGCGGCCACCGATCGTCACCGGGTGGACCCGGCCGGTCTCGGCGACCCAGTGCGCATAGCCGGCCCAGACCCAACCGGCGGCGAAGATGCGGTCCTGTTCGAGCTGGTAGGCGGCCTCGTCGGTATACGCGGACGCGGGCACGATGGCGCGCTGCGAGGTGTCGCTGGTCAGGGGGCCGCGGGCGACCCGATTGCCGGCGCTGGTCGTGGTGTACTCGGTCGTGGTCATCGGTGTGCTCCCTCGAATGCTGTCGAACTCGCAAAAGCCTTGCGGGCCATGTTCATCAGGGCGAGTGATTCCGCCCAGCGGTCGCTGACCTGTACCCCGTTCCGATCGACGATCGCGTAGGGGGTGGTGCCCAGTTCGGTGACGAAGCGCACGGGCCGCTGCGGGTGCTGCCGGCGAATCGATGCGAACCCCTCTCGCCACCAGCCTTCGAAGCGCTCGGTCCACGGCGCCGACATCGGATGGTCGAGCGGCACCTGAATCTGTGCGCGGGTGGCGATCCGGCCCTGCAACGATCCCGCACGGGCCAGAACCCGGGAGATCGGCTCGTCGTATTCCGGCGACGGCCGTTCGGGAATCTCGTGGGCGCAGACGTAATGCGACAGGTCGGCGGCCACCTCGATCCGGGAATCGAGCAGTTCCAACAGGGCGACGGTGAAGCGCAGATCGTTGGTGACGGTGTCGCGATGCGTCTCGAGCTGCATGTCGATGCCCGCCCGCACGCAGCGCTCGTACCAGTCGGTGATCGTATGCGCGAGCGGTCGCGGATCGAGCCCGAAGATGCGGGCGCAGCAGATGATCCAGTCGGCACCGATCCGGTCGGCGTACCGCAACGCCCGGTCGATGTCGTCGTCCGTGCGGGCGAAGATCAGCACGCCGCCGGTCAGGCCGGCATCGGCGAGCAGGGGGGCCAGCGCGGCGGCCTCCGGGGCCTGCCGCGCACCGAGGTCGACGACCACACCGGTATAGCCGGCGTCGGCGACCAGGGCGACCCGCCGTTCGAGGGAGACCGCATCCCAGCGATCCGGCAGATCCTCCATCGCCCACAGTGATTGGTGCAGTTCCAGTGATGTGGTCATGCCTTCACCTTCGGGGTGTTGATCGCCCGTTCGGGAACGCCGTCGGCGTACCAGGTCAGCACCGATCGGGCCTGCCGCTCGACGTAGGCGGTGACGGTGGCATCCGACAGATAGCCGACGTGCGGGGTGGCGATCACCTTCGGATGGCGGACCAGCGGATCGTCCGGGCCGGGTGGTTCCGCATCGAAGACGTCGACCGCGGCGCCGGCGAGCCGGCCGGTGTCGAGCGCCTCGACCAGGGCGGCGGTGTCGACGATCGGCCCGCGCGAGACGTTCACCAGGTGTGCGCCGTGCGGCATCCGGGCGAGCGCCGCCGCGTCGAGCAGCCCGCGGGTCGAGTCGCTCAGCGGCAGGAAGACGCCGAGAACGTCGCTGACGGAGAGCAGTTCGTCGAGAGTCTCGACGGTGGTGACGCCGGGGATCGGCTCCCGGTCGCCGCGCCGGTCGAGCGCGATCACCCGGCCGGCGCCGGAGGTCGCCAGGCGCGCGAAGCGGCTGCCGATCGTGCCGAGCCCGAGGACCCCGACCGTCAGGTCCGACAGCCGGCGCGGGGCGTCGTCCGGTCGGTCGAGCCAGCCGGCCACCGGACCCACCCGCAGGAAGAAGTCGAGCCGCCGAATCATCGCCAGGCTCAACGTCCACGCGTGTACGGCCACCTCCTCGCTGGCGGCGTCCCCGACCGCGCATACCCAGATGCCGCGCTCGGTGGCGGCATCGATGTCGACGTTGTCGCTGCCGTTGGACAGCAGCGACACGATGCGCAGGTCGGAAAGCCGGTCGAGCAGCGCCGCGTCGACCGGCGCGTAGCCCGCGAGCAGGGCGATCGCGCCGGTCGCCACGTCGGCGATCACATCCGGGTCCCGCGAGTCCGCCCGAGCGACGGTGAATCCCGCCTCCCGCAGAAGGCGGGCGCCGGGCTCGGGGTCGATATCGTCCACATCGGTGTAGACAGCGAGCGGGTACTGCATGAACGTCGATCCTTAGCGTCGGCGGTACCGGGTGGTGCGGGCGGTACCGGTCAGTGCAGGTGGGACAGGAAGCGTTTGGTCCGTTCGTGGCTCGGATTGTCGAAGAAGTCGTCCGGCGGGGCCTGTTCGACGATCACCCCTCCGTCGAACAGCATCACCTCGTCGGCGACTCGCCGGGCGAACCGCGCCTCGTGGGTGACCACGACCATCGTCATGCCGCTCTCGGCGAGCTTCTCCATGACGTCGAGCACCTCGCCGACCAACTCCGGATCGAGCGCGGAGGTCGGCTCGTCGAAGAGCATCACCGTCGGCTCGAGCACCAACGCCCGGGCGATCGCCACGCGCTGCTGCTGGCCACCGGACAACTCGGATGGATAGTGCCCCATTCGATTCGCCATGCCGACCCGTTCGAGCATCGCCTCGGCCCGTTCGTTCGCCTGTGCCTTGTTCAGGCCGCCGACCTCGGTCAACGCCAGGGTGACGTTGTGTCGAACGTCCAAGTGGGCGAACAGGTTGAACCGTTGGAAGACCATGCCGATATCGCGGCGTTGGACCGCCAGCCTGCGCTCCGGCAGCGGCTTGGTCGTACCGTTGGCGAGGGTTTCGACGCCGATCTGCTTGCCATTGAGCAGCACCTCGCCGCCGTTGGGCGGCTCGAGCAGTGCCATCAACCGCAGGATGGTCGACTTCCCGGAGCCGGAGGGCCCGAGCAGCGCCTTGACCTGCCCCTTGTCGACGCTGAAGTCGACACCCTTGAGGACCTCGGTATCGCCGTAGGTGCGGCGCAGGCCGATCGCCTGGAGGACGGGAGTGCTCATGATGCGCGAACCTCCTTGGCCGGTGCCGGGTCGGCGGTCGTGGTCGGCGTACCACCGGAGATCCAGCGATACCGCCGTTCGATGTAGTGCTGACCGATCATCAGGGCGGAGACGATGACCAGGTAGTAGATCAGCGCCGCGGAGTAGTACTCCGCGTAGCGGAAGGTCACCGATACCTCCGACTGGGCGGTGGTCAGCAACTCGCGCAGTGAGATTACCGACGCCAACGAGGTGTACTTGAGCATCGCGATCAGCTCATTGCCCGACGGCGGCAGCGCCACCTTGATCGCCTGCGGCAGAACCACCTTGAACAGCACCTTCTGCGGCGGCAGGCCCAGGGCCCGCGCCGCTTGATGCTGTCCGTCGTCCACCGACTGGAGCGCCGATCGCAGGATCTCCGCCATGTAGGCGGCCTCGACGATCGAGAAGCCGATCAACGCGGCCAGGAACGGGGTGAACCACCCGTCGCGCAGCGCGGGGAACAGCTGCGGTCCGGCGTTCCAGATCAACAGCAGTACCAGCAGCGTCGGGATCGCTCGGAAGAACCAGACGTAGGCGCCACCGATTCCGTTCAGTACCTTGTTCTTCGAGACGCGCATCAGCGCGACACCGAAGCCGATGACCGAGGCGAAGAACATCGCCAGCAGGGCGAGAAGCACCGACAACGCCGCGCCGCGCAGGAAGGTGCTCGACGTCAGCGCGTCGAAGAAGATTCCGACATCGAAGGCCATGACGGATCAGCCGGAGACGAGCCTGGACGGATCCAGACCGTACTGCTCGGCGATACCGTTCATGGTGCCGTTCTCCACCAGGGTCGAAACCCCCTCGGCAACAGCCGGAGTCAGCTCCGCATCCTTGCGGGTGAAGACACCGAAGACGGTTTCGGTCGGGAACACTCCGGAGACCTCGACGAGCTGACCGTCCGACTTGTCGACCATGTCGACCACCGCGACATCGGTCTCGATCAGGGCGTCGGCCTTGCCGTTGGTGACCGCGGCCACCGTCTCGGCGGTCTTCGGGTACGCCTGGATGGTGATCCCCGGCCGGCCGGCGGCGACAAACTCGTCCGAAAGGGTCTGCAGCGTCGCCTCGTTCGAGCCGCCGCCCTGGACGGCGACCGTCTTGCCGGACAGATCGTCGGAGCTGCTGATCGAGGTATCGCCGGTCCGGACGATCAGCGACGGGCCGGTGTTCATATACGGTGCGGCGTCGGCGACGGCGAGCCGCTCATCGCTGATGTACAGGCCGGACCAGGTGATATCGCAGCGCTGGGCGTTGAGCGCCGGCATCAGTCCGTCGAAGGCGGTGACGACGAAGGTGGTGTCGACGCCCCACAGATCGCCGAGCGCGCGGGCACTGTCGGCGTCGAAGCCGAGCGGATTGCTGGTGTCGCCGCCCTCGAGGTACTCGAGCGGTGGGTACTCGGGGTCGATACACACCGACAGCTGGCCGGAGCGCAACAGGCCCGCCGGGGCATCGCCCTCGGCTGCCGTGGTGCTCCCGGAACCACCGCAGGCACTGACCAGAGCGGTGAGCGCGACGGCGGTGACCGCACCGAACGTGGATCGGGTAACTCGACCCTTATCGAACATGATGAAACTCCTGTGGGCTGCACGGACGTTGGCGATAACCGTAGAATCGCCCGACAGGGTCGGCAACAGCAGAAATGCATTCCTAGCGCGACCGGCTGCATAAATGTCCACCAACATGGTCAATCATGCAGCGCGGATGCACGCGGGGACCGGCATGATGTACATCGGACAGCCAACGATGGAGAAAAATTCAGTTGTTAACGGTCGATGATCCGAGCGACGAGAGCGGGCGACACGACGATGTCGACCGTCGGATTCTCGCGGAATTGCGGACCGATGGGCGGATCGGACCGGGTGAATTGGCGGGTCGGCTCGGCCTGTCGCGCACGACGGTGACCAAGAGACTCGCGTCGATTCTGGGCGACGGCCGCACCCGGGTGGTCGGCCTGGTGCACCCGACGACGTTGGGAATCTCCTCCTATGCCCACGTCTCGGTCGCAACGGTCGGCTCCGGCCGCGAGGTCGCCGCACGGCTGTGCGGGCGCCCGGAGATCCCTTTCGTGTCGCTGGTCTGCGGGGAGTTCCCGATGGTCGTCGAGGTGCGCGCCCGCGACGACGCCTCCCTGTCCGCAGTGCTCGATTCGATCCGGGCGCTCGACGGTGTCGAGTCGACCGAAACCCTGCTCTACACCGATCTGGTGCGGGATGTGATGAGTTCCGGTGCGGTGTCGGCGGATTGGCTCGACGACCTCGACCGACGGATCCTGGCGCTGCTGCAGGCGGACGGGCGGTTGCCGTACTCCGCGATCGCCGCCGGGACCGGGGTCTCGGTGGGGACGGCACGCACCCGCACCCTGCGGCTGATCGACAGCGGGGTGGTGACCATCGATGTGATCCCCGGATCGGCAGGCGGCCGAAAGGTGGATATCGGCTTGGGATTTCGAGTGCGCGGTACCGTCGGCGAGAGTACCGCGATCCTGACGAAGATCCCGGAGATCCGGTTCCTGGCGGCCACCCTCGGGCGGTACGACATCGTCGCGACCATGCAGGTCGATTCGCAGCGACATGCGGCGCCCGCCCTCGAGCGGGTGCGCGCGCTGTCGACGGTCGTTCACGTTCACGGGTGGGTGCACCTCGAACCGCTCAAGGAGGACTACAGCTATCCGATGGCGATCCAGGGGGCACGACGATACGGAGGAATCATTCAATGAACGCACGGGAAGCCTCTGTGCCACCGCAGAGTTGGGAGCCGCCGCCGGCCGCGCATCCGGTGCGCTGCCGCATCGACGTGCTGCCCCGCGTCGACGGCACGCCCAATGTCGACCTGGCCGTGGCGATGGCGACCGCGGGGTTGTTGACCTCCGGTACGGTGCTGATCCGCGACTGGGAGGCGCCGTCGGCGGCGTACGACGAAGCGCTGCGCCATACCTGGGCCGACCTGGGGGCGTACGTGGTGTCCTCGCGGGCCGGTCTGACCGCCACCTCCCGGTCGACCGGCGGACATCTGGTCGGCGGACACTGGGACGTGAGTGCGGTGAGCATCGCGGCGGCCGCGATCATCGCGGTGGCGTGTACGGTCGCGGACGGCCCCAGCACGATTCGCGGCGCAGGTCGTCGAACCGACGAGATCGCGACGGCGTTGCGCGACCTCGGCGGCCGGGTCACCGCAGAAGGTGATCTTCTGTCGATCCAACCGGGGCGTCCCTGGCCCGGAACCTGGCCCTGTGACCCGGATCTCGGCCCGGCCGGTCTCACATTGTCGGCGATCGTCCCGGTGACGCTGAGCCGGTGGGATCGGGTGGAGGCCGACACCCCCGGGGCGAGCCTGCTGTGGATGCACGCGCTGTCCGCCGACGAATACCTGATGCCCGGCAGTGCCAAACTGCCCGGCGACTACGTGCGATAGCCGCCGTCGGGCCGCCAACAACGCGACCGCGGAGGTACCCCGGAGATGCCCGGAACGGCTCCCGGGAAACGTACAGGAAGGATCCACCGGACACTCAGGACAGTCCCCGAGGATCGATATCAGGCCGGCAGCCCGCAGGCCATCGATTTCAGGAGACAGCCCGCATGACGAATGTTCCCGAACCCGAATCGACTCCGGACGGACCGGCGTACGAAGGCCGCCTGCTCCCCCGTCCGGACGATGAGATCGTCGACCAGGGAGCAGGATTCGATATCGCCACGATGGTGACGCGCCGTCGCGTGTTGACCCTGGTCGGCGCCGGCGTCGGCGCTGCCGCCCTGGCGGCATGCTCCACCGATTCGTCGACCTCGACCGCCACGACCACCTCGGCGAGCTCCTCGAGTGCCTCGTCCGCCTCGACCGCCGTTCCGGCCGGTGAGATTCCGGAGGAGACCAACGGCCCGTACCCGGCCGACGGCACCACCGACATCAACGTCCTCGAGGATTCGGGGATCGTGCGCAGCGACATCACCACCAGCCTGGGCAGCACGACCCCGGTGGCCGGTGTGCCGCTGACGTTCACCTTCGCGCTGACCGACATGGCCAACAACGATGCCCCCTTCGAGAACGCCGCCCTCTACGTGTGGCAGTGCAATGCGCAGGGTGAGTACTCGATGTACACCGAGGGCGTCGAGGACGAAACCTTCCTGCGGGGTATTCAGGTCGCGGATGCCAACGGTGAGTTGACCTTCCAGACGATCATCCCCGGCTGCTATGTGGGGCGTTGGCCGCACCTGCACTTCGAGGTCTACCCGGACGTCGAGTCGGCGACCGATGTCGCCAATGCGATCGCCACCTCACAGGTCGCCATCCCGGAGGAGATCCTCGGGGGCATCTTCGCCCTCGACGAGTACGCCGGCTCGGCGGAGAACCTCGCCCAGATCGGCGGTATCAGCAACGACAACATCTTCGGCGACGATGACGCGGCTCTGCAGATGCCCAGCATGACCGGCGACGTCACCTCCGGATACATCGGATCGATCGCGGTCGGTGTCGACACCACGACCGAACCCGTCGTCAGCGGTATGGGTGGCGGCGGCGGGATGCCCCCCGGCGGTGGCGGCGGTATGCCGCCCGGCGGTGGCGAACCCCCGTCCGGCAACCCGCCGAGCGGCATGCAGCCGCCCAACTGACCTCGACCACAGCCATCACTTCACAGACGGAGAATCCCATGTTGCACAACCTGACCGGCTGGCATGCCCTGATCATCCTGGCCGTCGTCCTGCTCGTCTTCGGATCCACCAAGCTGCCCGCCCTCGCCAAGAGCGTCGGTCAGTCGGTGCGCATCCTCAAGGACGAGGCCAACGACGCGAAGGCCGAGCACGATCGTGCGACCGCGGCCGCCGCCGCGCCCACCGCTGTGGCCGCCCCCGTGCAGCCGGTGGTCCAGCCGGTCGTCGTCGGTAGCGTCGAGACCGGCATCGGTCGCTCGGCGTCATGACCTCCACCGTCGCGCGGGGCACGATGCCCCTCGCCGGACATGTGCGGGAAGCACGCGTACGCGCCACTCGCGCGGCGGTGGCGCTGGTCATCGGGTGCATCGCAGGCTATCTGCTCGCGAACCCGATCCTCGATCTGCTGCGGTCGCCGATCGAGCAGGTCGCCCTGGATCGGGTCGCGAGCCTGAACTACGACACGATCACCGGGGCATTCGACCTGAAGGTTCGGGTCGCGATGTTCGCCGGCATCGTGCTCGCCAGCCCGGTCTGGCTGTTCGAACTGTTCGCGTACGTCACACCCGGCCTGACCCGCAAGGAGAAGCGGTATACCTTCGGCTTCACCGCCGTCGCCGTGCCGCTCTTCCTGGTCGGCTGCTACTTCGGACTGCGGATCTTCCCCCGGATGGTCGAACTGCTGGCGGGCATCTCCTCCGACGAGGACACCACGATCCTGACCGCGTCGTACTACGTCGACTTCGTGCTGAAAGTGGTCATCGCACTGGGGATCTCGTTCGTCCTGCCGGTGCTGGTGGTGATGCTCAACTTCATGGGCATCCTGTCGGCGCGCCGGATCCGCAGGAGTTGGCGGGTCATCGTGGTGGTGATCGTGCTGTTCAGCGCGTTGGTGACCCCGTCGGCGGATGTGCTGTCGATGTTCCTGGTCGCGATCCCGATGACCGCCCTCTTCGGCATCGCGTTGTTGATCACCCATCTGCACGACCGACGCGCCGCCAAGCGTGCGCGAATGGCGCAGGCGGCGGTAGGTATCGGAAAGGAGTCGGCGCCATGTTCGGCTTGACCCTGGAGAAGTTGGTGGTGGTGGCGATCGTCGCGGGCCTGATCCTCGGCCCGCAGCGGTTGCAGGAGTACGCCCATACGCTTGCCCGCACGATCCGCACCTTCCGGGACGTCGTGCAGCGCGAGCGGTTGCGCGCCGAGGCGGACCTCGGCATCCCGCTCGACAAGACGGCCTGGGACTCGATCGATCTGCGGCAATACGATCCGCGGCGGATCGTGCGTGACGCCCTCGACGAACCCGCCCCCGCGGCACCCGCCGAGCCGGCGGAGGCGACACCGACGTCGGTGGCCGCGCCCGGGCCCACACCGGAGGAGATGGAGGCGTTGATCGAGGCGGCCGCCCATGTGCGGCCGGGGCAGAGGTACCTCGTCACCGGAGGTGCGGCCCATCCCCGTCGGATCCGGATCGACTCGCTCCCCGCCGACGACCCCCGTCGGATCGCCGCGGAGCTGCCGCGCCCGGAGTATCCGGCGGAGACCACCGCGATCGAGCCGATCGCGATCGTTCCGGACGCCGAAGCGCTCGGCGATCCCGATGCGGTCCTACTCGCGAAACCCGACCACCGGGCGGTCGCCGGCTAGGTGCCCGGCCGGCCGGCCGGGAGGGTTCGGAAGCAGCGCGTCGCGGGCGCCGCGATGTACCCGGCGGCGACCAGGACGTGGAAGTAGTCGGGCTGGGTCAGCGTCGTCGGTCGGGCCAGACCCAAGCGCAGCGCCTTGTCC
This sequence comes from Millisia brevis NBRC 105863, assembly GCF_001552615.1. GTDB lineage: Bacteria > Actinomycetota > Actinomycetes > Mycobacteriales > Mycobacteriaceae > Millisia > Millisia brevis. The sequence goes on along the minus strand of NZ_BCRN01000005.1, from coordinate 305,461 downwards.
TGGGCGCTGCGCAGCCGATCCTGGACCCCGGAGAGGCTCTTGCCGAGTCGCCGGGCTACCTGCTTGAGCTGGCGAGGTTCGGCCGCGGTCAACGGCGGCGGCCAGGCGAGGTAGTCCTCGAAGACGAGTTCGAGGGCGCCCAGTTCGGCGGGCGCCAACGGTGGCGGGGCCGCGCCGACGGCGGTCGGGGTGGCGCCGCCCTGTACGGCGGTCCCGTCGGCGTCGAGGTAGTCGTCCGACTCCAGCAGCACCCAATGCTGACGGTCGGCCTCGGTGCCGAGCACCCGGATGCCGACCAGCGGCCACCGCACCAGCTGCGACGGCTGCGCCCGGAAGGGCACCAACCCCCACGGATGGAGCACCGCTCCATTGCGATTGGGCACCTCGATCCGCCACCCGTCCGGCGATGCGGTCACCGCGACCGCGCAGCGGGAGATGCCGGAATTGTCGACGGCTCGGCCGAGCAGCAGGTCGGCGTCCCTCCCCGCGGTGACCGTCCGGCCGTCGGGGGCGGCCCGACCCACCGGGGCGCCGGCCCGGGCGCCGTTGGCCTCGCGGACCAGCACCCAACCGGTCACTCGCACGTCCAGGAGCCGCTGACCCGCAGGGTGCTGTCGGTGCCGAAGCCGGTGAACGCGATATCCATCGTCCCCGAGCGCTCGCCCTCGGCGACCGAGAAGACCCCCTCGGTCGAGCCGCTGCTGGCGAGCACGATGTCGCCGACCGTGGCGGTGGCCTGACCACCCGACTCGTCGGTGATCGTCGACGGGGTGTAGTCGCCGGTACCGCGAAAGCTGTTGGTGGTGAACGTGATGTCCGCGGCCGAGCCGTCGACGTCGCCGGTCGCCCGCCACGACCAGCTCGTCCCCGCCAAGGCGTCGCACTGCACGCTCGGCGAGGTGAGTTGTCCGCTGATGGTGCCGTCGACGTAGATATCTGTCGCGGTGGTCGATGCCGCGGGTGTCGTCGTGGCGGCATCGGCCGGGGGCGCGGCGACGACCGCGCTCGTGGTGGTCGGTGCCGCGGCGGGAGGAGCGGAATCGTTCCCGAGCTGGGAGAACGCCAGACCGGCGGCTGCGACGGCGGCCAGCAGCGCCACCGCGACGAGGGCGAATCGGCGTCCCCGCCGCTGCGGGGCGGCCGGGCCGGAAGCGGGCGCGGCCGGGATCGGGGACGCTCCCGGAAAGGGTGCACCCGGAGGCGTCGGCGGCATCCCGGCCACCGTGGTGGGCTGCGGATGCGGCGCGGCCGCCGCGTGCCACGCAGCCGCTCCGGGCGTCGACCCGGGCAGGATCGTCGTGGTCACCGTTCGGGTGGTGGTCTCGGACGTGTCGGTAGGCGCGGCGAGGGCCCGATGCGCGGCGATGGCCAATTCGGTTGTGCTGCCGAAGCGGTCGTCCGGATTCTTGGCCATCGCCCGCAGCACGACATCGTCGAGACCGGCCGGCAGACCGGGACGCCGATCCGAGGGTCGCGGCGGCGGGGCGTTCAGATGCGCCTGCATCTTCGCCGGCAGCCCGCCGACCGCAAACGGTTTGCCACCGGTGAGCGCCTCGTAGAGCACGCAGCCGAGGGCGTAGACGTCGACCCGATGGTCGACCGGCCCGGCTCCGAACTGTTCGGGCGCCATGTAGTCGATCGTGCCGATCACCGAATCGGTCCCGGTCAGCCGGGTCCCGGCCGCGTTGTGGGCGATGCCGAAGTCGAGCAGATGGGCGAAGTCACCACCCCGATCGGTGGTGGACAGCAACACATTCGACGGCTTGACGTCGCGATGGATCAGGCCCGCGGCATGCGCGGCGGCCAGAGCTCCCGCGACCTGGGAGATGATCTCGACCGCCTCCGCCGGGGGCAGCGGACCACTGCGGGCGATCCGCTCGCCGAGGTCGGTCCCGTCGATCAGACGCATGTCGATGAACAGCCGCCCATCGATCTCGCCGAAGTCGTGGATCGGGATGATGTGCGGTTCGGTCAGTCGGGCGGCGAGCTCGGCCTCCCGCCGGAATCGTCGGCGGAACGTCTCGTCCTCGGCCAGATGCGGCGGCAGGCACTTCAGCGCGACGGTGCGGTTCTTGACGGTGTCGTAGGCGCGATAGACCTCGCCCATCCCACCTCGACCGATCAGTCCATCGAGCCGGTAGTGCCCGAATCGCTCGTTCATGCGCAGATTCTGTCAGTCCTGTCGTTCCGGAGGGGTCCGGAATCATCCAATCGCAGCGATCGGCTTCCGTCACCCCTGCCACGTGGCAGGGCTGACGGGCCTGCCCGCGGCTGGTGTTCTGGTGTCAGCCCGAAGCACACCGCTTCGAGACGCACACCGAAATCCCTTAGAGGAGACCAGCAGACATGACGACCACCAGCCTCTTCCGCACCGCCTACCGCATCGGCGTCGGCGTGCTCTTCGCCGGAATGATCCTCGGCCAGGCCGGTACCGCGCTCGCGGACACCTCCTCCCCCGCCGATGTCGCCACCGCCTCCAAAACCGCGGAATCCGCGTACACGGACTACTCCGATGTGGACGACTACTCCGGCGTCTCCGACGAGGTCGATGCCATCGCACCGGCGCTCTTCCTGGACGGCACCGTATCCGGCCGACTCGAACTGACCTCGGTGAGCTGCGACCTGCTCACCGATACCGCGTGGACGTGGCAGGCCCTGGGCACGGTCGACGGTGTTCCCGCCGACGTCACCTTCACCACCAACTTCTACCGCGGCCCCGGCGACTACAACCCGACCACGATCACCGACGAGGACGGCGGGCAGGTCACCGCACAGGTCGGCGACGTTCAGGTCGCGAGCAACGGCTTCACCGAGGGCGTGTACACCGTCGACGCCGGCGAACAGTCCGGCTACATCGACGCCGTCCTGACCGACGACGCCAACGGTCTGAGCATCCGGGTCAGCGGGACCTGGCAGTGCTTCGCCCCGTGAACGATTCGAGCATGAGCAGCTCGAGATAGTCCGCCATTCCGTCGACCGGCCGCCATCCCGTCGCCCGGGCACGGCGCAGGTCGAGCACGAAGTCGTGTGCGAGCTGGTCGACGGAATACGGCGTGATCACCGGTTCGGAGCCGATCAGCCGCGCGGTACCCGCGATCACCCGGGCCGCCGCCGTGGCCACCGGCACCGGAACGTGCCGGATCCGGGTCGGCCCGCGCACCGCCGACAGGACCCAACCGACCACTTCGTCGCGGGAGTGGGGCGTCGGATCGCCGATGTTGTAGGCGCCGGGCGCCCAATGCAGCCCCGCCGTGCAGGCGGACGCCAGATTCTCCACGGCGGTCAGGGTGATCCGGATATCGTTCCCCGGCAGGGTGATCGCACCGAACCGGACCGCGCGCAGCAGCCGCGGGAGCAGGTGCCGATCGCCGGATCCGTAGACCGCGTGCGGGCGCAACACCACCGCTCCGGCGTCCAGGGCGGCGGCCTCCCCGATCGCCTTGGTGCGGCCGTAGGCGTTGAGATGTCCGGCCCGGGGATGGTCCTCGTCGACCGACGACCGGTCGAGCCGCGGGTCGTAGACGCTCGCCGAACTCACCCACACCAGCGGCCGGTCGGCGGCCGCCGCCAGCAACCGGCGGGCGCCGTCGACGTTGACCCGGGTGAAGGCGTCCGCATCGGTTCCCGGTCGCGGGTCGCCGACCGCGGCCGCCAGGTGGATCACCGCGTCCACCCCGCGCAGGTCCGGTCCCGTCGGCGACGCCGCATCCCAGAAGCGGTGTTCCCCCACCGGCCCCGGTTGCCGGCCCACCGCGATCACCCGCGCACCCGTTGCGGCGACTGCCCGCGCGACGTGCCGACCGCAGAAGCCGTTCGCCCCGGTCACCGCGACCGTCATCCGATTCATGCGTCACCTCGGGCTCGCACGGTCAGTTGCGCCCAGGACGGCAGCGCGCCGCCGCGCTCGGCGCGCGCCCGCATCACCGCCGGTCGGTACGGGGCGACGGCGGCAAGGACATCGCCGAGCTGTTCGCGGGCCAGACGTGCGCCCGGGCACGCGCGTGCGCCCGCGCCGAATACCAGGTTCGCCTCGCGGACGGGCGCCGGATTGCGCGGGTCCGGCCCCCGCTCCCGCGACCGCGCCGCGTGCAGCACCATCAGCAGCAGCTGGTCGCCGCGCCGCACCGGGCGGCCACCGACCATCGCGTCCTCCGCCGCCACCCGCGGCAGCAGCGGGGTCGGCGCGGTCACCCGCAGCAGCTCCGTGACCAGCCGCGATCGGATGGCCTCGTCGGCGGCGTCGGCCCACAGGTCGGCGTCGGCGCACCAGGCGACCGCCCGCGGGATCGCGGCGACCGTGGTGTTGATCGTCGCGAGCGCCAGCACCTTCGACAGCGGATCGGCATGCTCGCCGAGCAGGTCGTCCAGATGATCGACGAAGCCGTTCCGGCGCAGGAGGCGGCGCGGCGAGGGGATCTCCTCGGCGGCCGAGAGCGCGGCGGTGCGGCGGGCGGCGACCGCGAGATCGACACACCACCGCGGCGACGGCACGTCCACCCCGAGCAGCGCCGCGGTGGTGCGCCCGGCGAGTTCGTCGGCGAACCGGCACATGTCGACGGTCCGCCCGGCGGCCAGGCGGTCGGTCATATCCGCGATCGCCGGCTGCCAGAACGGGCGCAGCGCGGCGACCCCGGTCGAATCGAGCCGGGCGGCCAGGGCGCGTTTCGACGCGCGATGATCGGCGCCGGACTCGTCGAAGATCCCGCCGGTGCCGTGATGTTTGCGCACCGAGCCGCCCATCGTGCCCGCCGAGGTGCGGTCGAGCGGCACCTCGGTCAGCACGGTCCGCACCAGGTCCGGGTCGTTGATCACCATCCGCGAGCCGACCCGGATCGCCGGGAACCGCCGCACCGCCGCCAACAGCGGGAAGATCACCGGTCGGCCCACCAGATAGACCTGCCGGTCGCGGCGTCGCGCCCGCGAGAATCGGTCGACGCTCATCGGATGTGCACCGCCTCCGCCGTTTCCGGTCGGAAGCGCCGATCCCAATGCCACAGCAGGGTGCGGATCGCTCCCCACTGCCGCAGACGCCGGTTGCTCGCTCGCACCCGGACCTCCTCGGCGCGGACCACCGCAGCGGTGGTTCGCCGGGCCCGATTCAGCAGGACCACGTCGTCCGCCTCGGCGACGAGCGGCCGTCGCGGACTGCCGCCGCAGGCCAGGTAGGTGCGGGCGGTCAGCGCCATATTGTGCCCGTGGCACAGCACGAAGGGACCCAGGTACTCCGGTCCCCGGTTGCCGGGCAGCCGACCACCGATCCGGGCGAGGCCGCGGTGAATCCCCGGCAGCAGCACCCGCTCGAGCATCCCCGGATGCTCGTCGAGGCGCGGCAGACTCGCCCCGCAGACCACCTCGGCGCCCGCATCGAAGCGGGCCCGCAGCGTCGCGATCCAATCCGGCAGCGGCAGACTATCCGCGTCGGTGCGGGCGAGAATCTCTGCGCCACAAGAAATCGCGTGCCGCATGCCGGTATCGACGGCGCTGCCCGGGCCGGGAGTCGGCTCGTCGATCACCTCGACCGGCGGGTCACCCCATGTCCGGCGGACGATGTCCGCGGTGGCATCGGTGGACCCGTTGTCGACCACCACGATCGAGAAGTCCCGATCGGTCTGGGCGCGCAGCGCGGCGAGGGTGCCGGTGATGCGGGCCGCCTCGTTGTAGGCGGGGATCACCACCCACAGGTCGGTCACGCCCCGACCAACCGGCGCGCCGCCAGCCGCGCGGCCGCCGCCCGATCGGGCTTGCGGGACCGTCCCGACAGCGGCACCGTGCCGAAGACGACGTGGTCCGGCCGGGCCGCGCCCATACGGCCGAGCGGCTTGTCCAGCGCACGGCGAATATCGACCTCCCGCACCCCGGCTCGCGGCTGTACCAGCAACGCCACCCGTTCGTCGCCGTCCCCGGCGGGGATGCCCACCAGGACCGCCAGTTCCACACCGGGGATCTGCAGCGCCGGTTCGTAGAGCCCCGGATAGATGTTGTGGGCGTCGCGCAGGATCATGTCCTTCATCCGCCCCTCCAGGACCAGGTTGCCGTTCACCAACCGTCCGCGATCCCCGGTGTGCACCAACGTCGTCGGGGATTCACCGAGGTAGCGGTGATGGGTGACCGGCCCGCTCAGCAGAACCTCCCCGCTCTCGTCGACCGCGGCCGTCACCCCCGGCAGCAGCGGGCCGAGCAGGTCTCCGGTGCCGGTGTAGTCGCGCTTGTCCTTCGCCTCGACCGCGGCGACCGGGAAGGCCTCGGTCATCGCGTAGACCCCCCACGCCTGTTCGGCGCCCGCGTCGCGCAGTCGGCCGAGCAGATCCTTGCTGACCGGGGCCGATCCGGAGTAGAAGCGGCCGGACAGTCGGGGGCGGTGGGCGAGCAGATCTCGCGCCTGCGGCGGTGTCAGGTAGGTCGCCTGGGGGCGCAGGGCCGCGAGCTGGTGAACCAGCCGGCTCGACCGTCGGGCGGGCAGCGCCACCGGCGCCCCGGCCAGCAGCGCCGGCGCCATCACGAAGAAGGTCGACCCCACCACCGGCAGATGTGGTTGCGGCGCCACCAGATCGGTGACCGCCGACAGCCCGGCGAGCAACGATGCGACCCGATGCACCACCGCCCGCGGTCGACCGGTGGTCCCGGAGGTGAAGATGACCAATGCGTCGGCGTCGAGATCCGGTCCGTCCCAGTCGGGTACCGGCCGCCGCGTCCCGGACAACAGCCCGCAACCGTGTCGGCCGACGCCGACCACCGGGGCGATCGTGCGCAGCGGGGGCAGGTCGATGCCCGCACGCCGGGCGAACGGCGCCGCCCAGCCGGCCGCCGCGCGCACCACGGCGTCGCAGACGAGCAGCTTCGGGGCGGCCGCCGCGAGGTGGGCGGTCAACACGTCGGGGCCGACGGACGGGTCGACCAGGGCGATCCGCAGCCGAAGTCGCAGCGCCGCGGCGACCACCGCCAGCGCCAGTGGGCCCGGGCGCACCGCCAGTGCGAGGGTGTCGCCCGGGCGCAGACCGCGGTGGTGCAGGCTGCCGGCGATGTGGCCGGCCATATCGGCGAGTTCGCGGCGGCTGAGCAGCGCGCGGATGGTTCCGTTGCCGCCGAGGAAGGCCGGATCGTCGGGGGTGGTGCCGAGCAGGGAGATCAGCGGGTCGGTTCCGTCGAGGGTGATCATCGTCCGTCCCGCTATCGAGGGTCGGGGGTCCGGCGACCCGGCCCGCGGTCGAGGTACCACCGGGCGGTGCCGAAGATCCCGTAGGCGGTGATGCGGCGCATCGAATTCGCCGAGATCATGTCGCGGCGGTGCACGATCCGGTCGGTGGTGCGCCGCACCCGGTTCAGGAAGGTGCGGTCGGTCGGTGACGGCCGGCGCGGCATCCCCCCGCAGCGCTGGTACAGGTCGGTGGTGATCGCCATGTTGTTGCCGGCGTGCATGGTGTACGGCACCCGAAAGTCGGGGCCGCGGTTCGCCGCTCGGTAGCGACCGAACCGGGCGGCGACCACCACCATCACCCGGAATGCGGCGCGGCGCAGCGGACCGTTCTCGTCGCGGCGCGCGACGATCCGACCGCAGACCAGCTCCCCGCCGGCGGCGAATCCCCGGCGCACCGCGGCGATCCAATCCGATCGCGGCAGGCAGTCGGCATCGGTGCGGGCCAGATGGGTCGCCCCGCGCTCGATCGCGTACCGGAAGCCGGTGTCGACGGCCGACCCCACACCCTTCTCGGGTTCGGTGAGCACAACAGTGGGAATCGTTGCGGCACCGGCGAAGTTGTCGGCGAGACGTGCGGTGCGATCGGTGGACGCGTTGTCGACGACCACCAGCGTGAACGCGCGATCGTCCTGGGCGGCCAGCGCGGCCAGGGTGCCCTGCAGCAGGCGTTCCTCGTTGTGTGCGGGTACCACCACCCACAGATCCATGTGCGCACCTCGACGATCGATCGGCCCGCCCCGTTGAAACCGTAGCGGGTTCGGCCCACCGATGGCGGTCCGACCGCAACGCTAGGAACTCGACGCGGCGATCGGATGCGTAGCGCTCACCCAATCGGCCCGGGTAGTTCTACCCGGGCCCCGACGCACACAGCGGGCGCCGCGACCCTCGATGGTCGCGACGCCCGCTGCGGAGTGCTCGATGAATCAGCTGATGCGGATCATCTTCTTGTTGACGAACTCGTCCATGCCGAAGCGGCCGAGTTCACGGCCGAAACCGGAGCGCTTGATCCCGCCGAACGGCAGTTCCACACCCTCGGCGCCGACAGCGTTGACGAACACCATGCCCGCCTCGATCTGCTTGGCCACCCGCAGCGCCTGATCCGGGTCGGTGGTGAAGACGTAGGAGCCAAGCCCGAAGGGGGTGTCGTTGGCCTGCTTGACCGCCTCCGCCTCGTCGGCGACCTTGTACACCGTGGCGACCGGGCCGAACAACTCGTCGTAGTACGACGGCGAATCCGAGGTGACGCCGGTCAGCACGCCGGGAGCGAAGAACGCGCCCGGGCCGTCGGCGGCGGGTGCCGCGTCGAGGTTCGCCCCGGAGGACACCGCCGAATCGACCTGCTCGGCCAGCCGCGTCGCGGCCGCCTTCGAGGACAGCGGGGCCAGCCCCTCGGCGGAGGCCTCGATCTTCTCGGTCAGCTTGGCGACGAAGTCGTCGTAGAGGTCCTCGACGACGATGAACCGCTTGGCGGCGTTACAGGCCTGGCCGGTGTTCTCCATGCGGCCGGCGACCGCCGCCTCGACGGTCGCGTCGAGATCGTCGGTGGACAGCAGGATGAACGGATCGGAGCCACCGAGCTCGAGGACGACCTTCTTGAGGTTGCGTCCGGCGATCTCGGCGACGGCGGCGCCGGCCCGCTCGGAGCCGGTCAACGAGACACCCTGGATCTTCGGGTTGGCGATCGCATCGGCGATCTGCTCGTTGGTCGCGTAGATGTTGACGTACGCACCCTCGGGGAAGCCGGCGTCGAGGAAGATCTTCTGCAGGGCCGCCGCCGATTCGGGGCACTGCGGAGCGTGCTTGAGCACGATGGTGTTGCCGATGCCCAGGTTCGGGCCGGCGAACCGGGCGATCTGGTAGTACGGGTAGTTCCACGGCATGATGCCCAGCAGCACGCCGACCGGCTCGCGGCGGATGAAGGCGCTGCCCTCGCCGTCGACCAACTCGATCGACTCGTCGGCCAGGAACTTCTCCGCGTTGTCCGCGTAGTACTGGTAGATCGCCGCGCAGAACTCGACCTCACCCACGCTCTGGTCGATGGGCTTGCCCATCTCCCGGTTGATGATCTTGGCGAGTTCGTCCTTGCGCTCCTCGTGCAACTGCGCGACCTTCGACAACAGGGCGGCACGCTGTGCGACGGTCGAGGTCCGACCCCAGCTCTGGTACGTGCTGTAGGCCGAGTCGATCGCGGCGGTCACCTCCTCATCGGTGGCGGTGGGATATTCGGCGACCACATCTCCGGTGGCCGGATCGACCACTGCGTACAGGCTCACGCCCGCTCCTTCCAATCGAACAGTCCCAATACAGACGAACCTATCCCCGCCGGAGGTTCCGTGCCGGCTCTATCGGCCCGACCGGTGGAAATTGGCCCCCGGCCGGTGGGCGCGGTCAGCCGAGGTCGAGTCGGGCGAGCACCATCCGCGCGATCCGGTCGGGCGGGTTCGATACGTCGATCTCCATCCCCGGCTCGTCCGGCTGCAGCGGTTCGAGGGTGTCGATCTGCGATTCGAGCAGCGTGGGCGGCATGAAGTGTTCGCGCGTGCTCATCCGCTGCAGCAGCAGCCCCTTGTCGCCGACCATGTGCACGAAGAACGTGCCCGCCCCGCCCCGGCGCAGGACGTCGCGATAGCTGCGCCGCAACGCCGAACAACTCATCAGCGTGGGGATTCCGGCGTCGTCGCGCTCCTTGGTCCACGCGGCGAGGCTCTCGAGCCAGCCCCACCGGTCCTCGTCGGTCAGCGGCCGGCCGGCGGACATCTTCGCGACATTCTCCGGTGGATGGAAGTCGTCGCCCTCGGCGAACTCCCACCCCAGTTGCTTCTGTACGGCAAGCGCCGCGGTCGATTTCCCCGAGCCGGAGACGCCCATGAAGATCAGGTGCAGGACCGGGGTCTCGGCGGCGTCCGTCATCGTGTCCTCTTCCGCGGTCATCCGATGGCCCACAATCCCAGGGCGAGTACGAAGGTCGCCAGACCCAGGGTGGTCTCCATGACCGTCCAGGTGCGCAGCGTGGTCTTGACGTCCATCCCGAAGAACCGGCTGACCAGCCAGAATCCGGAATCGTTGACGTGCGACAGGACCGTGGCGCCGGCGGCGATCGCGATCACCAGGGCGACCTTCTGCAGCGACGACGGGTCCTCGGCGATCACGGCGGCCGAGATCAGACCGGCGGTGGTGGTCAGCGCCACCGTCGCCGAACCCTGGGCCACACGCAGCACCGTGGCGATCACGAACGCCGAGACGATCAGCGGCAGGCCCATATCGGCCAGCGAGTCCGACAGGGCGGCGCCGATCCCGCTGTGCCGCAGCACGCCACCGAACATGCCGCCCGCGCCGGTGATCAGGATGATCGCGCAGATCGGGGCGAGCGCACTGTTGAGGATCGATTCGAGCTTCGCGAGCGATCGGCCGCGGGTGCCCAGGGTATAGCTGGCGAACATCAGCGTGATCAACAGCGCGACCGGGGTTTGCCCGATGAACACCACCGCGTCCGCGAACAGGTTGTCCTGGCCGATCGAGCCGGTCGCCCGCAGCGTGGTGATGATCGTATTTCCACCGATCAGGATCAGCGGCAGGATCAGAATGAACAGCACGTGCGCGAAGCTCGGCGGCCGGGCGGTCGACTCGTCGTGGTCGTCACCGCCGGTGAGCACCGAATCATCGATCGGCACCATCACTTTCCCGCCGTAGCCGAGCGTGAACAGGTAGACGCCGACGTACCAGGCGATGATCGCCACCGGCACGCCCACCAGCAGGGTCAGGCCGACGTTCGCGCCGATCTCGGTGGCCGCGGTGACCGGGCCGGGATGTGGGGGGACGATCGCGTGCATCGCGGCGAAGGCGCCGGCCGTGGGCAGCGCGTAGAGCAGCACCGAGCCGCCGAAACGCTTGGCCACCGAGAAGATGATCGGCAGGAAGACCACCAGGCCGGCGTCGAAGAAGATCGGGAAACCGAACAGCAATGCCGCGATACCGAGCGCGAACGGGGCCCGCTTCTCGCCGAAACGACTGACCAATGTGTCGGCGAGAACCTGCGCGCCGCCGGTCATTTCGAGCACCCGGCCGATCATCGCGCCGAGGCCGACCAGCAGGCCCACGGCGCCGAGGGTGCTGCCGAATGCCGATGTGGTGACCGCGGGGACGTCGGCCACCGGGACACCGGAGGCGATCGCGGTCAGGTAACTGACCACCAGCAACGCCAGGAAGGCGTGCATCTTCAGCGCCATGATCAGCACCAGCAGCAATGCCACCGCCCCGGCGGCGATCAGCAGTAGGGTGCCGGATCCGTAGATCGGTTCCATCGTCTGCACAGGGTCCCCTTCCTCGCGAAGCGCCCCCACCATAGGACGACCGTCCGGCTCGGCGCGGAGGTCCGCTTTGATTACAGTGCGGTCTCGATCGACCGGGCGGTTCGATTCCCGCTGTTGCGGGGCCGGGAGTGGATGGTGCTGAACGGCAGTCGATCACGTGCCGGGCGCCCCGATCGAGGCCGCGCGGAGCGGTCACGTGGCGGCCGGAACCGGAGCGGTCATGGTGTAGAACAAGGGCAAGCGCGTAGGGGCGCGCTTCGACCCAACGTCATCCTCGGGCCGGCATCAGCGGTCTCGTCGGGCCGGACGGTCGCTACCGGGTGGAGGGTCGTCGACCGATGGAGCTGCTGTTCGTCGTAGCGGCCGGCCTCGGCGTGGTCTTCCTCCTGCTCGGACTCCTGACCGGAACCGACTTTGCCGCGGACCTCGGCTCGGATGCGATCTCGATGCCGGTGGTGGGGGCCTTCCTCGCGGCGGGCGGCGTCACCGGTCTGGTGCTGACGACAGGCGGCAGCGCGCTGCCGATCGCGCTGGCGGCGGCCGCCGGAGTGGGTGCGGTCGCGTCGGTACCGGTGTCCTACGTATCTCGCCGCCTGCGGCGTACCGAGGATTCCGCGGCGGCCATCACCTCCGCGGGATTTGTCGGCGCCTTCGGGGAGATCGTGCACCCCGCCACGATGTCCAACGACGGTATGGCCGACGTGATCATCGACGGTGAGCGCTATCGCAAGCGGGTACGCCCGGCGCACGAGACGCCGGATCCGTTGGCGGTCGGTTCGCGGGTGATCGTCGTGGACACCGACGAGGACGGAACGTTGTTGGTCGACGCGAGCCCGGACTGGTTGGCCGGTCGCCCCTAGCGATCCCACCGGTCGGGTGACAGGTCCGGCGACGCAGCAGGCGTCGTCGGAGATATTGCGCGTCGTGGTGATGCGTTGAGCGCCCACGGCGTACGGAGAGGAGAGCTGAACGCATGACCATTCTGATCATTGCCGCGGTGGTGATCGTGGTGATCGTCCTGGGCGTCATCTCGGTCCTGAGCTGGTACAAGACGGCGTCCCCGAACGAGGCGCTGATCATCACCGGCGGCGGGGCGATGCGCATCATCCCCGGCGGCGGCGGTGTGGCGCTGCCGTTCGTCAACAAGCACGCCTACCTGAACATGTCGTCGCGCCAGATTCCGATCCAGGTGCGTTCGGCGCTGACCAAGGACGGCATCGAGATCAACGTGCGCGCGGTCGCCATGATCAAGATCGGTGCCGAGCTGGATCAGATCCGTGCCGCGGCCCAGCGCTTCCAGGGGGATCAGGACAAGATCACCAACTCGGCGATCGAGGTGCTCACCGGTTCGCTGCGCGGCATCGTCGCCGAGCAGAGCGCGGTGAACATCTATCAGGACCGGCAGTCGCTGACCCAGTCGGTGATGTCCGTGACCAAGTCCGACCTCGAGGTGCAGGGTCTGGTGCTCGACACCCTGCAGATCCAGGAGATCGATTCGACGTCGACCTACTACCAGGACATCGGTCGCGCGGAGCTGGCGTCGAAGAAGAAGGAAGCCGAGATCGCCGAGGCCCGTGCGCATCAGGAGGCGCAGCAGGCGGCGAACGAGGCTCGCCTGAAGGTCTCGGAGTCCGAGCGCGACTACGCGATCCAGAACGCGACCTACCAGCAGGAGCAGGAGATCGCCCGCGCCCAGTCCGATGCCGCCGGGCCGTTGGCGCGCGCCGAGCAGGAGCAGCGGATCATCGAACGCCAGCAGGCGGTCGCGGTCAGTCGTGCCGAGCTGAAGGAACGCGAACTCGACACCGAGATCCGCAAGCCCGCCGACGCGGCCCGCTACCAGGCCGAGCAGGAGGCGGAGGCCCGCAAGACCGCGGCGATCCTCGATGCGGAGGCCCAGAAGCAGGCCGCTATCCGTGCGGCCGAGGCGCAGGCCGAGCGCGATATCCGGCTCGGTGACGCCGACAAGGCCGCCCGTGTCGCTCGCGCCGAGGCCACCCAGCGCGAGGGTGAGGCCGAGGCCGCGGCGATGGCGGCCAAGGGTGCCGCCGAGGCCCAGGCGATCGCCCAGCGGGCGGACGCGCTGGCCAAGATGGACGAGTCCGGCAAGCTGCAGATGCAGCTCGAGATGCTGCCCAAGCTGGTGGCCGCGGCCGCCGCGCCGATGGGGGACATCGACCGGCTCACGGTGCTGTCCACCGACGGGGCCGCGGCCCTGCCGAAGGCCGCGCTGAACAACATCACCCAGTTGACGACACTGTTCCCGCAGCTCGAGGGAGTGCTCGGCACGCTGGGCACCGGCCAGTCCGCCCCGCAACCGCAGAACGGCAACCACAAGCAGTCGGTGGAGTAGTCGACCACCGCGTTCGCTCGGACGTCACCGGCGGCCGTCGCTCACATGGTGTGGGCGGCGGCCGCTGCCGTTGACCAGCAGGGTCGGGGCCGCGGAGGATGGGCGGATGGCCGCCACCATCGGGATCAACCACGTCACCGTCGCCACCCGCAGTGTCGACGCGATGGTCGACTTCTATGTCGGAATGTTCGGCGGCACGGCGGTATTCGACAGCTCCGGCCGGACCGGCCATCCGCGCATGGTGATCGTCGAGATCGGCTCCGGACGCTACGTGAAAATCGTCGACGACCGGGCTCGGACCGCCGAGCCGTCCCCGGGCGTCGAGAGATTCGGCCTGGCCGTCGACTCCGAGGTGGCGCTGCGCGACCTGCGCGACCACCTGACGGCCCTCGGGGCAACCGTCGGCGACATCCAACGACTGCCGACGCAGTGGGTGTTGACGATCACCGATCCGGACGGCGGCCTGATTCAGGCGTGCGCTCACGCTCGCTGACGCCCGATCCCGGATACGACGGCCACTGTTCACCGCACCGGCACGGTCCGTTCCGATCGTGCCGGCACCCTGACCCGGAGCGGCACCCCGTTCGGTCCACCACCCGTCGGTGTCGTAGCCCCTGCATACGAATCGCCAGGAGAACTTCGTGCCTCGTTACCGCCGGATGTTGGCCGCGCCGCTCGGCGCGCTGCTCGCGCCCGCCCTCCTCGTCGCCGCGGGTGCCTTTGCCGCTCCCACCGCGGCCGCCCAGCCCTCCGACGCCGCCGGCGCCACCGTGGTCAAGGATCCGTCCTGCCTGATCGCGCCCGGCTCCGGCCCGCTCTGCGCGGACCCGGACACCCTGCTCGACGTGCGGATCGGCGATGTGCGCGCCACCCAGCCGTCGCTCGGCTACGACGAGGTCTACTACAAGCTCGGCCGCTACTCGCCCGAGTTCAGCAAGGACGAGATCAACAAGAAGTTCGACGACTGGTGCGAGGCGAACGGGCAGCAGGAGGCCGCGTCGGTCGAACCCGATGCGACCCTGCTCGATTCGTCGTCGTTCACCTGCACCGTCCCGATCGGCGAGGAGACCCCCGACACGATCGAGCCGATGAAGACGGTCGTGATCGGCCCCGGCGGAACGCTCTACCTCACCGACGGCCACCACACGCTGACCTCCTTCGCCGAGGATCTGCAGGGCGGCCTGGACACCCACGTGCGACTGCGCGTGATCGGCAACCTCTCCGGCCTGCCCGAGCCGATCTTCTGGCAGGTCATGCAGGACAACAAGTGGGTCTGGCTGCGCGATCCGAGCGGCAACGCCGTCGCCCCGCAGGATCTGCCGAAGGGCGTGGGGCTGTCCAACTTCCAGGACGATCCCTACCGCAGCCTGCTGTACTTCGCCCGCGATATCGGCTACTCCGCCGACGGCGCCGTCCCCTTCCAGGAGTTCTACTGGGGCACCTGGGTGCGGGAGAACTACGCCGCGGACGTGAACGCGTGGGACCAGAACGATTGGGCCGCTTCGCTGGCCCTGGTGCAGAAGATCAGCGAGGCGCAGGTCGCGCTCGACCCGAGTGCCGTCGTCGATCCGGTGTCCGGCTACACCGCCGCTCAGCTGAGCAAGTTCGATGCCTGGAACGACGGCGAACCGGCCGACGGCGGTGAGTGGGCGAGCCTGTCCGCTCCCTACAGCAGCTCCAAGCCGGGCAAGCTCGCCTATATGACGGCCTACCGTTCGGCGCGTTAACCGATCAGCCGATCCGACCGGTCACCGGGTCGCGGGCGATGACGCAGAAGGCCCGCCCGGTCGGATCGCGCAGCACCGTCCACCAGGGCATCCGCACGACGATGTGCGCGCCGAGATCGACGAGACGAGCGACCGTCATCTCGCGATCGGTGCAGGCGATGTCCGGGTGGGCGGTGACGCGCGCCGCCGGAGAGTCGGTCCGCTGCAGCAGAATCCGCAGCGGGCCGTCCTTCGGTGATTTCAGATAGGCAAATTCGTCGCGGACGGCGGCCCGCGCGGGCCAGCCGGTCAGGTCGGACCAGAACGCGACCTCGGCGTTCCACCGATCGGACGGGATGTCGAGGCAGACTTGATCGAGCAGATCGGGCTCGCCCTCCCGCGCCCGGTGAGCCGTCGGTTCCGCCCGGCCGGCGGGCCCGTCGGCGGCATCGGTGAAGCAGAAGACGAAGCCACCCGGCGAGCGCAGCACCGCGAATCCCTCGTCCCAGTGCTCGGCGATCACCTCGGCGCCGAAGCGGACCACCGCGCGTGTCGCCGCCGCGCGGGGGTCGTCGACGTCGAGGTCGAGATGCAGCCCCGCCGTTCCCGCTCCGGTGTCGTGCCCGATCCGCTGCAGACGCACCGCCGGGTCGCCGGCAGCAGGTTCGAGGGTGCGGAATTCACCGGCATCCCCGCGCCGCTGCGACAGGGTCGATCGGGTGGCCGCCGCCCAGAAGGTCTCGGCGGCCGCCGCGGTTTCGGCCGGCTGGTCGAGGAAGAGCCACATCCACCGGATCGCGCAGGCCACCGGCACCGCGGTGGCCGTGTCCTCGGTCCCGCTCATTGCGGCGCCGAGGTCGGCGGATTGGTGCGGGGCTTGATCCGAGCGTTCGGCAAGGGCGGCGCGGGCAACCGTTGCGGCTCGCCGAGGTAGCCCGCCACCCGGCCGAAACGCTCCGACCGGCCCTGCCACTGATCGCGGGCCTCGACGATCTGCTCGTGGGTGCGGGCGACGAAGTTCCACCACATCACGATCTCCTCCCCGAACGGGGTGCCGCCGAGGACAATCACCCGGGTCGGCCGCGGTCCGCCGATCAGTTCGATCCGCTCGAGCCCGGTGCCCAGATATCCGAGGTGACCGCGCTCGATGTCGGTGCCGTCGAGGGTGAGGGTGCCGGTATCGACCAGGAAGCCGTGTTCGAAGGTCGGGTCGACCGCCAGCTCGACGCGGGCGCGCGGTTCCAGGGTCAGTTCGGCCCCGAGCAGCGGGGTATGGGTCGGGACCGGGGACGTCTCGCCGAGCAGGGAGCCCAGGAAGATCCGCCCGGAGCCGCCGGGAAAGTCGATCAGCGGTGGGGCGTAGTGCCGGAAGTCGCGCGGAGCATTGCGTGCGGATTCCGGCAGCGCGATCCACAGCTGCACCCCGTGCAGGATCGTCGTCGCCGGTGTCGACACCTCGGAATGGCAGATGCCGAGCCCGCCGGTCATCAGGTTCAACTCGCCGGGGCGCACCATCGCGTGCACGCCGTGACTGTCCCGGTGCTCGATCTCCCCGGTGAAAAGCCAACTGGCCGTCTGCAAACCGGTATGCGGATGGGGTGCGACGTCCATGCCGCCGGTCGCGTCGACGTCGTCCGGACCGTAATGATCGGCGAAACACCACGCCCCGATCAGCGACCGCTGCCGCTGCGGCAGCGTGCGCCGGACGGTCATCGCGCGCGGGCCGCCGAGCGGAACCTCTCGCGCGGTGAGGATTTCGACCCGCGACGCGGTATCGGTCCCGGTCGCGCAGACCACTTCCGCGGGGTCGGTCTCCAGATTGCTCATCGTGCGGCCTCCCACCGGCTTCGGCGCGGTTTCCGGCACGCGAGCGACCGGCCCCGCGGGGCTGCACGGGGTACCGAATGCCGCTGCCCACGCTACCCGGCGAGCCGGGGTCGTTGAGCGCTCAACGCCAGAGCGGCCAACAGCAGCGCCACTCCGCTCGCCACGGTGCGCGCGATGTTGAACATCTGCCACCGCCCCGAGTAGTCGGCCCAGATCCGTTCGGCCGCCTCCCGCGAGCCCGGGACCTCGACCGACGCCAGCGTCTCGTTCATCGGGACGTTGACCGTCATGGTCGGTACCAGGCCTCCGAACAGGTAGATCAGCGCCGCCGCGGCCAACAGGCGTGCGGCAGTGCGCCGACCGGTCCGCCACATCAGTACCGCGGCGACCGCGACCACCACCGGTGTGCCGAAGAACGCCGGCGTGAACACCGCGTTGCGCACCGAGGCGTTCATCGCCTGCATCGCCTCGATCGCCACCCGCGGATCGGTGGCGTCGAGGCCCCACATCGTCGAGCAGACCCATGCATAGAAGAAGCCGAAGATCGCGCCGGTGAACAGCACGGCGGCGACGCCGGCCCAGCGTGCGGCGCCTCCGCGATCGGTCGTGGCGGGCGGTGCGGGAGCGGTGGAGGGAACGGTCACGGCTATCTCCTTTAAGTGAACTGATGAGTTCTATTACTAATGGAACGCTACGGTACTATTCGGGAGGTGTCCAGGAGTGCGGAAGCGGCCGGCGGACCGGCCAAGCGCGGTCGGCTACCGGCGGCCGAACGACATCGGCGGGAGGCGGAGATCCTCGCGGTCGCCGCGCGCACCCTCGACGAGGTCGGCTACGAAGCGCTGACCATGCAGGACGTCGCCGACCGGGCGCACGCCTCCAAGCAGACCCTCTACGCCTGGTTCGGCACCCGGGAGGACCTGCTTGCGGCCCTGATCGCGCGCAATGCCGACCGGGTGGCCGAACGGGTCACCGCGGTGCTCGCCGACGACGAGCTGCCCACCGAAGCGGCGGCACGTGGGGTCCTCGAGCGCTATGCGGTGGGGCAACTCACGCTGCTGACCGGCACCGAGTCGGTCAACCTCAACCGCGCCGCGATGACCTCACCACGGCTGGCGGAGCTGCTGCTGGACGGTGGGCGGCATACCGTCGGGCCGCTGGTCGGCCGCTATCTGCGGCGCCTGATCGACACGGGCCTGCTGCGCGACGGCGACACCGACGACTACTTCCGACTGCTCTACGGACTGGTGATCGCCGACGACCAGATCCGGGTGCTGCTGGGTGAGCCGGCGCCGGGGCCGGAGGTGATCGCCACGCGGGCCGCCGCGGCGGTCGAGCGGTTCTGGGCGCTGGTGGGGGCCCGCTGACCGGGGATCGGTCGGGACCGAGGCCGACCGGAGCCGGGCTCGATCGGGGTCAGTCGGCTGGGGTTGCCGGGTCGGAGGCGGCGTCGTCGATCCACTCGGCGATCGCCGGACCGAGCGCCTCATCGTCCGCGTCCAGCAGGCGGGCGACCCCGCGTCGCGGCGTTCCACCGCCCCGGAACACGGTGACGATGCCGGTACCGATCGCCACCACCGGCACCCGGGCCAGGGCGTCCACCCAGCGGGCGAAGACCGGATCGTCCGGATCGACCCACAGCTCGACGTAGCGGGCCGGTTCGACGATCGCCCGCTCGACGACCAGGCAGTCGTTCTCCCCGGCGGCGGCCGCCGCCGCCTCCGCCGGCCGATCGGTGTCGTGCCGGTAGAGCCAGTTGCCGAGGAACTGCCCGACCCCACCGGGCGGCAGCACCTCGACCATCGCCGCGACCAGCCGCGCCGACAGATCGGCGTCGCCGTCCCGGAAGGTGGAGGGCGCATCGGGATTGCCCACCACGAAGGCCGGATTGGCAACGATCAGCTCGACGTCCGCGCCGTGGAGCGGCTCGAGGTAGCTGCCCAGCCGCAGATCCCACTCCTGCCCGTTGAGCGCCGCGGTCAGCTCGGCGTAGGCGAGCGCGCGCGGGTTGATGTCGGTCGCGATCACCCGCGGCGCGATCGCGGACAGGTGCAGCGCGACGTAGCCGCAGCCGGTGCCGATGTCCGCGGCGGTCCGCGCCTCGTCGACCGCCAGCGCGCCGAGCAGGGTGTCCGAGGCATTCCCCGGCCCGGGCACCCGATCGTCGCGGTCGTCCCACTCGGGGTCGAAGGCGATCCAGCCGGTGTCCTCGGAGACGGTGGTCGGCGCGATCGTCGCGGTGCACCGCACGTAGGTGACGTTGTCGGCCTCGAACTCGTCGAACAGGTCCGCCGCGACCGCCGCCGCGATCGTCTCCGGCCGCAGTGCCCCGCCGAGGGTCGCCGCGGCGACCGGGTCACCGTCGAGCAGCAGTTGGCCGAGCGCCGGGGTGTAGCCGCCGAGCCGATCGAGGTCGGCGCCGAGCAGTTTCCCGGCCTCGCGCCGGCGCACGCGCACGGGATCGGTCGGGTTGTCGTGCCAGCGGGTCGCGTCGGTGCTCATCGTGGCCGGTTCTCCCCCGTGGCGTGTGCGTGGATCTGCAGGAGCGGGGTGTCGAGGACACTATCTCCTCGCCGCCCCGCTCATGCGAATGCTTGCACAGCGATCAGGTCCACAGCACGGCGACGAGGACGTTGAGCACACCCGCCAGGCCCGCACCGTCGCGCAGGGCCTGAATATTCGGCTGTCCGCGCCGTGCCCGGCCGCCCGCGATCTCCGCGCACGCCGCGGCGGCGAGCGCGATCAGGAACTTGATGCCGACCTTCATGTGGTTGATCGGATCGTCCGCCGCCATGATCAGGCCGACCAGAATGATGCCGGTGATCACCTGCAGCCGAGCGCCCCACACCAGGAGCGCCAGCAGCCGGTTGGACTCCGGATCCAGGCGCAGGGCGAGCCAGCCGCCCACCAATGCGGCCATACCGAGCAGATGGACAACAACAACCAGGTGCTGCACGACGGTCATGGGCCGACCGTATCGGGATGGTTGAGGGGCAAAGGAATTCAGGCTGTCCTAATTCCGCTGTCCGATTCGCGCTATTCGGCGCGCGAGAAGGCGGCGGCCCGGGCGACCTGCTCCGGGGTGATCGCCACCCCGGTATAGCGCTCGAACTGGCGGGCCGCCTGGCTCGCATGTACGCGAGCCCCGGAAATCACTGTCGCCCCGAGTTTCTCGCCGAGCCGCACCAGCGGCGTCTCCGCAGGAAAGGCGACGACGTCGAAGACCACGGACGCAGCCGCGACCACATCCTCGGGAAACGACAGCGTGTCCGCATCGGGTCCGGTCATCCCCATCGGCGTCACGTTGACGACGGTGTCGAACTCGCCCGGGGTCGGTTCGGCGCCGGTATAGGCGAATCCGTACTGGTCGGCGATCGCCGCGCCGGTCGCCGGGTTGCGGGCGAGCACCGTGACGCCGGTGACCCCGTGGTCGCGCAGCGCGGCGACCACCGCCTTGGCCATGCCGCCGGACCCGCGCACGACCACCCGCGACGAGGTGTCGACGTCGAACTCGCGCAGCAATTCTGCGATCGCCTCGTAGTCGGTATTGGCGGCGGTGAGCCGGCCGTCGTTGTTGACGATGGTGTTGACCGACTCGATCGCCGCGGCCGACGGTTCGATCTCGTCGACCAGCGGGATGACCGCCTCCTTGAACGGCATCGACACCGAGCAGCCGCGGATGCCGAGGCCGCGCACCCCCTGGATCGCCGCCTCGATGTCGGTGGTGGTGAACGCCTTGTAGGCGAAGTTCAACCCCAACTCGTCGTAGAGGAAGTTGTGGAACCGGGTGCCGAGGTTCGACGGGCGGGCCGCCAACGAGATGCACAGCGTGGTGTCCTTGTTGAGCGTCGGCATGTCCGGCTCCCCTCTCGACGTTCGCGGCCGGTCGCATCGACCGGCTCCCCCAGGCTAGGACGCGGCTCGTACGGTGGTGGGGTGGATGTCCACATCAAGAGGCGCGGCAGCGGCGATCACGGTTCGCTGCTGTGCGAGGCGGCGGGGTTGCGGTGGTTGGCGGCTGCCGACGCCGCGCCGGTGGTGCGGGTCCTGGCCGTCGACGACGACGCCCTCGAACTCGAACGGCTGCGCTCGGTGCGCCCGACGCCGGAGGCCGCGGAGACCTTCGGCCGGCACCTGTCCGACCTGCACGCCGCCGGCGCACCGGCCTTCGGCAGCCCACCCGACGGGTGGACCGGTGACATCTGGATCGGCGTCCAGTCGCAGCCGGCGCGCCCGACCCCGACGTGGGGCCCCTTCTTCGCCGAGCAGCGCATCGCCGTGTTCCTGCCGCGGGCGGTCGACAACGGCAACCTCACGGTCACCGAGTCCGACCTGGTCCTGCGCGTCTGCGAGCGGATCGCCGCCGGCGAATTCGACCGGATGGGCCTACCCGAGCCGCCGCGACCTGCCCGCATTCACGGCGACCTGTGGACCGGCAACCTCATCTTCACCGACCGCGGTGGCGTGCTGATCGATCCCGCCGCGCACGGTGGCCACCGGCTGACCGATCCGGCGATGTTGGCCCTCTTCGGCGCGCCGCACCTCGAGACGATTCTGAACGCCTACGCCGAGTCCGCCGGCTTGGTCGACGGGTGGCACGAGGCATTGGTGCTGCACCAGATGCACCCGCTGGCAACCCATTCCGTGCGCCACGGTCGCGGCTACGGCACCGCGCTCGTCTCCGCCGCCCGCCGCGTCGCCGCCTGGTAGCCGGTCACGCCCGCGGCAGCAGCGATCGCAGTCGCTCCAGCGCGGGGTCGGCGCGCTCCACCCGCGAGATCGCGCAGAGCGGCAACATCAGGATCGGGTCCGGATCGAGCAACGGCGCGACGATGACCCCGCGCGGCGGCACATCGGCCACCGACTCGGGTGCCAGGGTGACCGTCCCTGCCGATGCGACGTGGGTGAGCAGCCCGGAGAGGCTGTCGGCAACGGCGATGTCCTTCGGTGTGAAGCCGGCCAGATGACAGGCCTGAACCGCGCGGGCGGCCAACGCGCCCATGCCGATCACCGAAGGCAACACCCACAGGTGCTCGGCCAACTCGGACAGGTGCAACCGCTCACGTTGCGCCAGTGGGTGATCGGTTCCCATCGCGACCGCCAGGCGCTCCGTGGGCAGGTCGACCAACTCGAGCCCGTGCGGCGCCGGCGCGGGCGTGCGCACCAAAGCCAGGTCGACGACCCCGGAACGCACCACATCGATCAGCTGAGGTGTCGGCGCCTGATGCAGGTGGATCGTCAGTCCCGGCAGCACCGCGCGCGCCCGGCGCAGGAGGTCCGGCAGGAGCCGGTAGGCGGTACCGCCGACGAAGCCGAGGTGGATCTCGCCGTCCTCGCCGCCGGCCGCCCGGCGGGCGCGATGAATGGCATTGCGTTGCAACAGAAGCTGCTGACGTGTGTCGTTCAGGAAGGTACGACCGGCGGCGGTGAGGGTCAGCCCCCGCGGGCCACGTTCGAACAGGGGCACTCCGACGGCTCGTTCCAGCCGGTGCAGCGACTGGCTCAGCGGCGGCTGGGTCATCGACAGTCGTTCGGCCGCCCGGCCGACGTGGAGTTCCTCGGCGAGGACAACAAACTGCTCCAGGGCTCGCTGCGTGATCTCCATATGCTCGAGGATATGTAACACCGGCCATTTGATATTGGATATTGACTGCATCCGTCCCTTCTAATCGTGATACGAGTCACAACACGCTAGGAAGGGGGAGGCATGACACCTCCACCGCTCGACGGAGTGCGGGTCATCGAACTTGCGACGGTGATCATGGGGCCCTACGCCTGCCGGCAGCTCGCGGACCTCGGAGCCGACGTCGTCAAGGTAGAGGATGGTGTCCGCGATCAGATCCGGTCCCTCTCACCGCAGCGCCATCCCGGCATGTCCGGGGTCACGCTGAACCTGCACCGCAACAAGCGCAGCATCCGCCTGGATCTCAAGTCCGAGGTCGACATGGCCCGCTTCCACGAGCTGCTGGGGGATGCCGACGTCCTGGTCACCACGATGCGCCCGGCGGCGCTCGAACGGCTCGGATTGTCGTCGGCGGATCTGCGCGAGCGATACCCGCGGCTGATCCACGCGCGCGCCGCCGGCTTTCGCGGCAATTCCGAGCGGGCCAATGCCGCCGCCTATGACGACCTGGTGCAGGCCGCGTCCGGCATCGTCTGGCTCAACGAGCAGGTCACCGGCGAACCGCAGTATCTGCCAACGATCCTGGCGGACAAGGTCTGCGGCCTGATGCTGGCGCAGTCGGTGCTCGCCGGTCTGCTGCAGCGCGATCACACCGGGCATGCCCCCCATATCGAGGTGCCGATGGTGGAGTCGATGCTCGAGTTCACCCTGGTCGAACACCTCATCGGTGCGGTCTTCGAACCACCGGAGGAGCCGCGGTTCGGCTACAACCGTGTGCTGAGTGGGCAACGTCGAGCCTGCCGCACCGCGGACGGATCGATGTGTGTGCTGCCCTATTCCGACCGCAACTGGCGCGACTTCTTCGGCATCGTCGGCCGCCCCGATCTGGCTGCGGACCCGCGCTTCGCCACCATGCCAACCCGAGTCGCCAACGCCGACGACCTCTACCGCATCCTCGGAACGTTGACCGGCGCGTTCACCACCGCCGAGCTGCAGCGGCGATGCGACGAGCTCAGCATCCCCGCCTATCCTGTCGAAAGCCTCGAATCCGCCCTCGACAGCGACTACATCCGATCCGGAGATGTGGTGTGCGAGCGGATCCATCCGACCGAGGGGCCCTACCGCACCGTCGGGCCGGCGGCGCGGTTCGACGGCGCCCCGCTGCCGCTGCGGCGGCACGCCCCGAACATCGGTGAGCACACCGACGAGGTACTCGGCGCCACACAGGGAGCCCCCGGACGGGAGCGCCGTCGATGAGCGACCTCGACACGCCCGACGCCGAGCACTCGAACCGCGCGGCCGACGAGCGCGACCTCGTTCGCCACCGACGCAAGCAGATCGTCGCCGGCGTCTTCGGGCACATGGTCGAATGGTTCGACTGGGCGGTCTACAGCTACCTGGCGATCTTCTTCGCCCACGCCTTCTTCCCCGACGACACCGGTTCCGACCTGCTACCGCTGATCGGCACCTTCGGCGTCTTCGCCATCGGCTTCCTCGCCCGACCCTTCGGCGGAATGATTCTGGGCGCGTACGGAGACCGCCACGGTCGACGGGCCGCGCTGACCCTGTCGATCTCGATGATGGGGCTCGGCAGCCTCGCGATCGCGGTCATGCCCACCTACGACCAGATCGGCCTACTGGCGCCGCTGCTGCTCACCGTGGCTCGGCTCGTACAGGGCATCTCGACCGGCGGCGAATGGGGTGCGGCGGCCAGCTTCATCTCCGAATCGGCGCCGGACGCGCGGCGCGGGCTGTACGGCTCGCTGCTGTACGTCGGCTCCAATGCCGGCAAGGTTCTGCTGTCGGTATTGGGCGCGTTGCTGCTGGGCATGATCGGCAACGACGGGATGGAGTCCTACGGCTGGCGGATTCTGTTCTTCCTCGGCGCCGTTCTGGCCCTGGCCGGTTGGTATATCCGGCGCAATGCCATCGAGACAGCGGACATTGTGCTGGATACGAACGAAAAGCGCAGCCGCCCCGGTGTATTCGACAGCCTGCGGCAATACCCTCGGGCCACCCTGACGTTGATCGGGTTCACCGTGGGGCCTGCGGTGGTCACCTACACCCTGACCGCCTACCTGCCGACGCTCGCGGTTACCGACCACGGATTGGACAAGGGTGACTCGCTCCGCGCGATCATGATCACCCTGATCCTCTTCCTGATCGCCCAACCGATCGCGGGCGCGCTGTCGGATCGCTGGGGGCGCAAGCCGGTTATCGGGATCTCCGCGCTGAGCTTTGTGGTCGGCGGGCCGTTCCTGCTGTCGGCGATCGACGGCACCTTCCTGAATCTGGTGATCGTGCAGGGGCTGGCGCTGGTGATGCTCAGCGGTGCGACCGCGGTGTCCGGATCGCTGATGGCGGAACTCTTCCCGGCTCGCATCCGAGTCAGCGGCATCGCGCTGCCGTACTCGATCGCAGTCGCCGTATTCGGCGGCACCGCACCGTTGTTGGCCACCAGTCTGCAGAGCATCGGATGGGTGAACGTCTTCGGCTGGTACGTTTCGGTGGTCTCGCTGGTCAGCTTCCTGACCGTGCTGACCCTGCGGGAAACGGCCCGAAAGCCGCTGCCGTGAGCGCCGGGCAGGCCGCCACGGACCTGCGGATCACCCGCGACGGGACCGTGGCGCAGATCGAGATCGTCCGACCCCCGCACAACTACTTCGACGCGGTCCTATTGGCCGATCTCGAACGGACCTTGCGGGCTCTGGCCGACGACGGCCTGACCCGAGCGGTGGTGTTGTGCGCCTCCGGGCGTAACTTCTGTGCCGGAGCAGACTTTTCGAGCCCACTCACCCTGCAGCACCCGGCGACCGGGCGGCATCTCTACGAGATCGCGGCCGATTTGTTCGACACCGAACTGCCGATCGTCGCGGCCCTGCACGGGGCGGCCATCGGCGGCGGTCTCGGCCTGGCGATGGTCGCCGACGAACGGGTGGCCGCCGACGATGTGCGGTTGTCACCGAACTTCACCCGCCTGGGTTTCCACCCCGGCTTCGGCCTGAGCGTCACCCTGGCCGATGCGATCGGCCGCCGCCGCGCCGCCGTCCTCCTGGGCACCGGATGCGAGGTGCGCGCCGCGCAGGCCGAGCAGTGGGGCCTGGTCGACGAGGTGATCGACGCCACTGGGGTGCGTGCGGCCGCACACCGGCGGGCCCGCGCCTGGGCCGTGGCGGCGCCCCTGGCCGTGCGATCCGTGCGGGCCACGACCCGTGCGGATCTTGTTGCGGCCGTGCGGGCCGTGCTGCCGCGCGAACTGACCGAACAACAGCGCCTGGTGGCAACCGCCGACTGGGCCGAGGGTATCGCCGCCGCACGCGAACGGCGCGAACCCGTCTTCGAGGGGAGATAACCACATGACCAGCACCGAATCCACCCCCGCCGTGGACACCGACGATCCGAGGTTCACCCTGACGGTCGAGGATCGGGTGGCCACCGTCAGGCTGACCCGCGAGGACCGCGCCAACGCCGTCACCATCTCGGCGACCGAGGAACTCGCAGAACGTCTCGACGCGCTCGCCGATGACGACGACGTCCGGGCGCTGGTGATTACCGGCACCGGCCGGTACTTCTCCTCCGGCCTCGACCTGCACGACGCCGCCCGCCCCGAGGTCTCCGCCCGGATCGCGACCATGCTCAGCAGCGGTCGGCACCGCTCCCTGCACGAGGCGATCCTGCAGTGGCCCAAGCCCACCGTCGCCGCCATCAACGGGACGGCCGTCGGCGGTGGACTCGAGATGGCACTGGCCTGCGACCTGCGTATCGCGGTCGCCGGTACTCAGCTGGCGCTCCCCGAGGCGAAACGGGGTATGGGCGCGGTGTTCGCCGCAGTGGTCCTGCCGCGAATCGTGCCGCGGGCGTTGGCCTACGAGATGCTCTACCTCGGGGAACCGACCACCGCGGAGACCGCGCTGCAATGGGGCCTGGTCAATCGGGTGGTCGCCGCCGACGAGTTCGACGCGGCGGTCGCGGACCTGGTCGGTCGGCTGGTCGCCAATGCTCCCCTGACGCAGCGCAAGATCAAGGCGTTGAACACCGAGGCGCAGAACCTGCCGGTGTCGACCGCCGTGCGGCTGGGTGTGGGCCCCGATCCTTACGCGAGTGCCGATCGGCTGGAGGGGATTCGAGCCTGGCGCGAGCGTCGGGAAACGCGGTGGACGGCCCGCTGACTGCTCGCTGGCTGTACAGCTAGCGGAGCCACTCCCGCAGCTGGTCGTAGACCGCGTCCGACCGGAGCAGGGCAAGGTGGTGGGTACCGCCGACGTGCAACCCGGCGTCCTCGGCGAACCCGATGCGGCGGGCCCGCCGGCGGCCCGACCCGCTCGGGGTGAGCACGAGTCCGTCACCGAGCAATCGGCCGAGCGGGTGGCGGCTGTCGCGGGTGATCGTGGCGGTCACGAAGTAGTGGGTGGCGTTGGGCAGCAGGGGAACCTCGGCGGCGACAGCCCGTCCGAGGGCATCGGCGTCGCGACCGTCCCAGTCCTCGTCGACGATCGAACCGCCGCGCAGATCGCGGATACCCGCACTGCGCCGCCGCAGTAGTCGACTCAGCGCGGCGGTCTCGGGGATCGCGGCGAGGGCGGCGCTGCCGTAGTGGGCGGCCTCCTCCAGCGGAGCCCCGAGATGCGGGGTGCCGAGGCTGACGGTGGCGGATACCACTGTCGGCCAGGTCATCCCGTCGGCCTCCGCCCGGTGGGCCGCGGCGCGGGCCACCAGGCCGCCCATCGAATGCCCGATCAGGTCGAGTCGGGTCACCGGCACCGGCCACCCGGTGACCAACCGTTCGAGCAGACCCGCCAGGTCCGAACCATTGCTGCTGATGTGTCGGCCGCTGTTGTACCGCACGTAGATCGGGGTGGACCCGAGGTCGGCCGCGAGCCGGACGCCGTAGTCATCTGCGTCGATACCGCCTGATCCCCAGGCAAATTCGGACTCGCAGAGGCCGTGCAACAGCACGACGACGTGGCCACCGGCACCCTCGAAGACCTCACGGGCGTCGAGCTCGTCGCCCGGCTCGTCGAACGACACGATCGAGCCGTCCACCCGCACCGTGACCGGGTGATCCGCCAGCGGGGAGCCGTCGGCCTCGAGGTGATCGCCGATCAGACCGAGCGCCGCCCCGATGACCGACGCACCCCGCACGGTCTCCGACGGGGGCCGATCCCCCGGCCAATCCGGATTCGCCGCCACCGCTCCACCCACCGTGCGGGCGACCGCGTCGATCGTGGCGTAAACGCCGTCGGTGATGCCGTCGTGCAGGGCGCGGACGGGGGTGACGGCGCGGCCGATGCCCCGACCGGCCGAACGGAAGATGCGGTCGGTGATCGCCCGGTGGACGTCGTGAATGCCGGCGACGGCTCCCGCGAACTCGTCGGTCGCGAGGTCGGCCAATGCCTCGATCTCGGCGCGACGGCGATCCCCGGTGCCCCTCACGACGCCGAGTCTACGGAGGCGCACCGACCGGCGGTCGGTCTCCGGATTACCGCCCCGGATAGGGAAGCAGCGCCATCTCCCGGGCGTTCTTGATCGCGATCGCGACCTGCCGCTGCTCCTGCGGAGTCAGGCCGGAGACGCGGCGACTGCGGATCTTGCCGCGATCGGAAATGAACGTCCGCAGGAACGCGACGTCGGTGTAGTGCACGGTCTCGAGCCCGGCGGCGCGCAGCGGATTGCGCCGAAGCTTGCGGGGCTTCTCGGGCTTCGCGGGCCCACCGGTGCGGGATCGTCGGGCGGCCATCTCAGCGCTCCTCTCGGAAGTCGACGTGCCGGCGGATCCTCGGGTCGTACTTGCGCAGCACCATCCGATCGGGATCGTTGCGCCGGTTCTTGCGGGTGACGTAGGTGTAACCGGTTCCGGCCGTGGACTTCAGCTTCACGATCGGGCGGATCTCATTGCGGGCCATCAGAGCTTCTCCCCCCGCGCGCGGATGCGGGCGACGACGGTCTCGATGCCGTCGCGGTCGATGGTCTTGATGCCCTTGGCGGACACGGTCAGCGTGACCCGCCGCCCGAGGCTGGGCACCCAGTAGGTCTTGCGTTGAACGTTCGGATTCCAGCGACGGTTTGTGCGGCGGTGCGAATGCGACACCGCCTTACCGAAGCCCGGCTGTCGCCCGGTGACCTGGCAGTGCGCGGACATGTCTCCCCTTATTGATAATCGTTTTCGACAACTGCTGTGATCGAGAGTACGCTCGCGACGGCATTAATGAAAATCATTGTCGAAAGGGATGTGGTGGACACCAGGACTCCGGTGGTGATCCTCGCGGGCGCCCGCGACGGGGTGACCGGACTGGCCGACCTGTTGCGGCAGCCGGGCACCGTCGTGGTGGCCCACGACCTGAGCCTGCTGCGCGAGGGGCTGATCACCCGAACGATTCGGCGCGGCGCCAGCGAATGGTTGGCCCTGCTCGAGCCGGTGCACGGCTGCGTGTCCTGCACCCTGCGGCACGACCTGCTGCCCCTGCTGCGGACACTCTCGCAGCGCAGCGGGGTCGCCCGCATCGTCGTGGCGCTCGACCCGCTGCTGGAGCCGGCCGAGGTCGAACGCGCGATCGACGAGGTGATCGTCGGCGGCATCGTCGGACGCATCGAGGCACCCGCCGGACGCGATGTGCGGGTCGACGCCGTGGTCACGGCGGTCGACGCGGCGACCTGGCTGACCGAGGCGCTGGGTGAGGACACCGTCGACCAACGCTGGGGCATCGAGGACGATCGCACCCTCGCCCAGATCGCGGTCGCCGGTGTTCAGGCGGCGGATGCGCTGCTGGTGGTCGGCGAATCCGACGACGACCACGGCCGTCTGCGCGCGGTGCTGACCCGACTTGCGCCGAACGCTCCCATCGATCGATCCCCCGCACAGGCCGCGGTCCGATTGACCGGCACGCCACTGACCAATCGTCCGTCGCCGGTATTCGACCCCCACGCCTCGCTTCTGGCCGGCGGGCCACCCACCGAACCCGACGCCGGGGTGACCCTGGTCGAGTTCGAGGCGATCCGCCCGTTCCACCCCGAGCGGCTGCACCAGGCGTTGGACGTCCTGCTCGACGGGGTGGTCACGGCCCGCGGCCGGCTCTGGCTCGCCACTCAACCCGACCACGTGCTGTGGCTGGAATCCGCAGGCGGCGGGCTGCAGATCGCGTCTGTCGACACGTGGGTGGCAGCCGTTCCCGAGGACGATCGCAGCGACCTCGAGCTGTCCCGGCTGGCGGGAGCCGCGTTGCGCTGGCTACCGGAGACCGGCGACCGGCACAGCGCGCTGGTCGCGCTGGCCGTCGATGCCGACCCCGACCATATCCGGGCGGCTTTGCGTTGGGCCCTGCTCACCGACGACGAGCTGGTCGACGAGTCCCGTCAGGACTGGGAGGACCCCTTCGAGTTCGCCCACCACGACCCCTGCGACGAACTGAGCGAGACCCAAGCGACCGATGCCGACGACCTTCGGGTCGCCGGCTTCCCCGAGGAGGGACACCGATGAGGCCCCATATCCACCCCGACTACCACCCGGTAGTCTTCGAGGACGCCGCCGTCGGCACGCGTTTCCTCACCCGCTCCACCGCGACGTCCGACCGCACCATCGAGTGGACCGACGGCAATGTCTATCCGCTGATCACCGTCGACGTCACCGCCGCCTCGCACCCGTTCTGGACCGGCGAGCGCCGCGTGATGGACACCGAGGGCCGTGTCGAGAAGTTCGAACGCCGCTACGGCCGGCGGACCGGGGCACCGAGGAAGGCGTCCGCTCCCAGCGACTAGCGTCCGGGGGATGGGCGAATTCACGGGGCATCTACCGGGGAGCACCGCCTACCGGCGCATCCTGATCGCGCTCTTCTGCGCCGGCATCGCGACCTTCGCCCAGCTCTACTCCACCCAGGCGGTTCTGCCGTTCATCGCCGATGGCTACGGGGTCACCCCGGCGACCGCCGCACTGAGCGTCTCGGTTGCCACCGGGGGTTTGGCGATCGCGGTGATCGCCTGGTCCTCGGTGGCCGACCGCATCGGCCGGGTGCCCGCGATGGGGATCGGGGTGATCGCCGCGACGCTGCTCGGGCTCGGCGCCCCGTTCGCGCCGACCCTCGGGATCTTCCTGGCGTCGCGGCTGCTCGAGGGCGTCGCCCTGGGTGCGGTGCCCGCGATCGCGCTGGCCTATCTCGCCGAGGAGATCGACGGTCGGCATACCGCCTCGGCGGCGGGCAGCTATATCGCCGGTACCACGGTCGGCGGATTGCTCGGCCGCCTGGTCGCGGGCCCCTTCGGAGATTGGGGGCAGTGGCGCTGGGGCGTCTTCGCCGTCGCCGTGCTCTGCCTGATCTCGGCGGCGCTGTTCATCGCCCTGATCCCCCGCGCCCGCGGCTTCACCCCCGGCCGCGATCGCCCGCACACCGGCCTGCCGCTGTGGACCAAACTGGCCCGCAACCTGCGCGATCGTCGCCAACTCGCCCTCTACGCCCAGGGCTTCCTGCTGATGGGCGGCTTCGTCGCGATCTACAACTACCTGGGCTTTCGGCTGCTCGCGCCGCCGTTCCTGCTGCCGCTGTGGGCGGTGAGCCTGCTCTTCCTGGCCTACCTCGCCGGCACGGTCGCCTCCCCGCGCGCCGGACGCCTCGCCTCCGAACACGGCCGGCGGGTGGTGCTGCTCGGCTCGGTCGCGATCATGGCCGCCGGCCTGGCGCTGACCCTGATCGACGCGCTCTGGGCGGTGATGGTCGGGCTGCTGGTGCTGACGGCCGGCTTTTTCGCCGCCCACTCGGTCGCCTCCGGGTGGGCGCCGGTCATCGCCGATCCCGCGGCCCGCTCCCAGGCCGCCTCGCTCTACTACCTGGGCTATTACGCCGGGTCGAGCCTCTTCGGCTGGGCCCTCGGCTTCGCCTACACCTCCGCCGCCTGGCCCGGCCTGGTCATCGGCGTCCTCGCCATGACCGCCCTAGCCGCCCTCCTGGCCCTGACCTGGCTCCCCCGCGTCGTCGAAAGTGGAAGCTGACCCGCGCTCGGCGCGGTTAACCCTCCCGGATCGTCGAGGGATCGAGGCCGGTGAGGAGGACTTCGAGGCCGTAGGTGAACTGCTCGAGGGAGCCGGTCGGGGGGAGGTCGGCGGTGGGGAGGTCGGTGCCCGTGGGGATGGGGGTGGCCAGGGCGTCGGCGACCTGCTGCCAGCGGGCGTCGGGGGCGCCGCCGGTGGCGGCGGCCATCGCGAGGGCGTTGCTCAGATAGGCGACCATCAACTGGGTCGCCCGCACGACATCGCGCGGGGTCAGACCCGCGTCGGTGAACGCCCCGATCAGCACGGCGCCGGCGCGCAGCCCGTTGGCGCCCAGCGGCGGTCGGGAAGCGATGTGCGCGGTGATCCCCGGATGCCGCACCGCCGCCGCGCGCATCCGGGTCAACAGCACCGCGACGCGGCGATCCCACCTGGCCGCCGGGTCCGGCAGGTCGACCTCGGCGAGCACCAGGTCGGCGACCGCGTCGAGCAGCGCCGTGCGGTTCGGGAAGTGCCGGTACAGGGCCATCGGGTCGCAGCCGAGATCCGCGGCGATCCGCCGCATCGACATCGCGGCGGCGCCGTCCCGATCGCCGAGGGCCAGCGTCGCTTGGGCGATGTGCTCCGCGTTCAGCGTTCCCCTCGCCGACGCGGGCGTGCTCCGGGCCGAACCGGGGTCGGCCGAGGGCGAAGCAGGAGTGCCGGGGGCCGCCGACGGCGAGCCCGGGCCCGGTGCTGACGCGTCCTCGGACCCGCCGGTGCTCTTCGACACGACACCTCCCCTCGAGATCTACGGCGTAGACCCTACGTTGTCTACGCCGTAGACAGGCAAGAAACCTGTGTCTACGCTGTAGACATGACCGGCATCGGCCCCACCTTCGTTCGCATCGTCGCCGTCGTGCTCGCCGTCGGAACCGTGGCCTGGATACCGCTGAGCGGGCAGTGGCGTGCGGACAACGCCTTCCTTGTCCCGGACCTGATCTTCGCGGCCGTGCTGGTGGGCGGCGCGCTGCTGCCGGAGTGGCGAGCGGCGCGCGCGGTGCTGCTCGTCGGCTATGCGATGGCCTTCGGGGTGTTGACGACCGCCGTCGCGACCTGGCTGATCGACGGCCGTTTCCCGGTGATGACGGTCCTCGGCGCCCTGATGGCGGCGGTAGGCACGGTCGTTCTGGCCCGGGAGGTGTACGTCACGGTGCAGGAACGCGATCGATCGGCTTAAGATACAACTTGTGTCTATGTTGAATCCATCGCCGACGTCGGCGGCCGAGCGGGTATACGGCGAGGTCAAGGAGCTGATCCTGACCAACGGGATCGCCGGCGGCGAGCTGATCAGCGAGGGCGAGATCGCCACGCGCTGTGCGGTCAGTCGCACTCCGGTGCGCGAGGCGTTCCTGCGGCTCGAGACCGAGGGATGGATGCGGCTGTACCCCAAGCGCGGCGCGCTGGTCGTGCCGATCGGCGAGCGGGAGGCCGCCGACGTCATCGACGCCCGCAAACTCCTCGAGGGGCACGCGGTCCGTTCGGTCGCGCGGCAGCCGGACGCATCGGCGCTGCTGGTCGAGCGGCTGCGCGAGAACCTGGCCGCCCATCGCGCGGCCGACCCGTCCGATCTCGCCGAGTTCGCCCGGCTCGACGTGCAGTTCCACCAGCTGATCGCCGCCGCCGGTGACAACCCGCTGCTCGCGGACTTCTTCGTCACCCTCGGCGAGCGACATCGACGCATGACCACCGTCTCGGTCAACCGGAACCCCGGAATGCCCGAGCGCATCTTCACCGACCACGACGGCTTGCTCGGGGCGATCGCCGCCGCCGATGTCGACCTCTTCGACTCCCTGCTCGACCGCCACCTCACCGAGGTTCACAACCTGACCGGAGACCGGCGATGACCGCCACGACCACCAACACACCCTCGCGCGACCGCTCCACGGGTCGGATCGGCCGCTTCGGCTGGTCGGCCGTCGCGCTCGGCGTCTTCGCGACCGCCTGGGGCGGCAACGAGTTCACCCCGCTGCTGGTGATGTACCGGCAGATGGACGACCTGTCCGCGGTGGTCGTCGACGCGCTGCTGTTCACCTACGTGCTCGGCATCGTGCCCGCGCTGCTGATCGGCGGACCGCTCTCCGACCGCCTCGGCCGCCGACCGCTGATGGTGCCGGCGCCGCTGTTCGCCGCGCTCGGTTCGGCCCTGATCGCCATCGGCGGTGGATCGGTGCCGATGCTGGCGGTCGGCCGCATCTTCAGCGGTATCGCGCTCGGCCTGGCGATGGCCGTCGGCGGCAGCTGGATCAAGGAGCTCAGCGACCGCGACGGCGCCGGCCCGGGCGTCGGAGCCCGCCGCGCGGCGATGAGCCTGACCGCCGGCTTCGGCCTCGGCGCCGGGGTGGCCGGGGTCCTCGCCCAGTGGGGTCCGTGGCCGCAGGTGCTGCCCTACCTGGTCAACATCGCGATGGCGCTGGTCGCGACCGTCCTGCTGTCCGGGGTGCCCGAGACCCGGGCCCGCGAAAGGAATCCGGGTCGGTTGCTCGACGATCTGAAGATCCCCGCCGCGAGCCATCGCCGATTCCTGACGGTCGTCGCCCCGGTCGCCCCCTGGGTCTTCGGCGCCGCCGCCTCGGCCTACGCGATCATCCCGGCGTTGATGTCGACGCAGACCGGCGCCGCCCCGATCGCCTTCGCCGCCCTCTGCTGCCTGCTGGCGCTATCCGCCGGGCTGATCATCCAGACCGTCGGCCGCCGTATCGATTCCCCGCACGGGGTGCGCGGCGTGGCGGTCGCGTTGTTGATGCTGGTGGTGGGCATGGGCCTGGCGGCGGTGGCCGCCGATCTGTTGACCGTGTGGATGGCGCTGATCGCCGCGACCGTGCTGGGCTGCGCCTACGGTCTCGCGCTGATCTCCGGGTTGCTCGAGGTGCAGCGCATCGCCGGACCCGACGACCTGGCCGGTCTGACGGCGGTCTTCTACGGGCTGTCCTATCTGGGCTTCGCGGTGCCGGCGATCCTCGCCTGGATCGCGCAGACCTGGATCCGCGTCACCTATGCCGACATGTTCGTCTTCGGCATGGTCGCCGCTCTGATCTGCCTGGTCGTCGTGGTGGTCGGGCACCGTCGCCACCGGCTCGTCCCCGCGCCGGGCCTGTCCGACACCCCCGACCGATCCGACACCCCCGACCGATCCGACACCCCCGACCGATCCGACACGGTCTGACCGACCCGACACCCCCGATCGATCCGCCGGCGGTCCATCCATCAGCCGCCGTCGGTCGCTGCGGCCTGCGAGGCGTCGGTCGTCGTGTCCGGGCTGGAGGAGTCCGAAGGCAACGGAATACGAGGAACGTCGGGAGTGCCGATCGCCCCGGCCAGCCAGGGCAACGAGTCGGTGAAGGTATCGGCGGCAAAGGGCCAGTCGTGCTTGCCGGGGGACGCGACGATGGCGCAGTCGATACCTTCGGTGCGGCCGAGACCACATAGCGAACTCGCCGCTTCCGACTGGTCGTCCGGATTGCCGCCGGCATCCCGACCGCCCAGTCCCGTGGCGTCGGCGTTCTGTTGGTTCTGGTTGTTGTTCGGCCGGAATCCGCCGTGTTGTTGATTCGCCGGCGTGGTCGACACGGCGAACCACCCGGAGACACCGGTATACGGACCGTGCCGGTCGATCACGGTGGTTGGATCGAAGTCCGCCCATCGGTCGGCATTGCCCCCGAAGAGCCGCTGGATCGTCTGATCCTTCGTGCCGACGATCGGCCCGAGGTCACCGGCTATGTCGACGAACGAACTGAACAGGTCCGGGTGCGTCACCGTCAGGTCGACGGCGCAGGTACCTCCCATCGACCAGCCGACAATGCCCCAATTGGCGGGGTCGGAGCTGGTGCCGAAGGTCGAGGTGACGAACGGTACGACATCGCCGGTCAGATGGTCCGCGGAGTTCCCACGCGATCCGTTGACGCATTCGGTGTCGTTGTTGAACGAACCGCCCGAGTCGACGAACACCAGAACCGGGGTGTTACCCCCGTGGTCCGCCGCGAAGTTGTCGGCGGTCTGCGCGACGTTTCCGGTGCGCAGCCAGTCCTCGGGGGTATTGAATTCGCCCGCGATCATCATCACCACCGGCAGCTTGGGTGGCGGGCTGCTGGTGAACCATGCCGGTGGCAGGTACACCAGTTCGGTTCGATGATGGAACCCCGATGCGGTATCCGGAATATCCACCGGCACCACCTCGCCGTGTGGCGGTACGACACCGCTCGCCGCGAGCGCCTGGACCGATGCCATATCCGTCTCGTCGGGAAGAGGTCCCGCGGTCAATTGCCCCCATGCCGACTGGACGGTGCGGAAGTATCCGACCCAGGTGTTCAGCGCCACCGACGTGCTCAACAAACACGCCGCGACAGCCAGCACCGACACGCCGCGACGCCACCAGCGTGCCGAGCGGAATCCCAGGACGAGCACCGCCAGCGCCGTCCCGCTCAGGCCGATCCATACCCAGACCGCCGACGGTGCCGGATCGTCCGCCAGCCCCTCGGATGTGATGTACCAATACGCCCGGGCAGCGACAGCCGCTCCGATAACCAGCGCCACCGGCACTCCGATCCTTCGCCAGCGTCGGGACCGCCCGCCGATCGCCACGACCAATAGGACCGCTGCGACGATCTGAATGGTGAACGGCAGCCAGCCCTGCAGGAGTGAAATGCCGCGCTGGTAGTGCTGCGGTGCCTGAGCGAGGGCATCGGCAAGCAGAGCGGCCACACGCATCGGCGTCCACGGCGTCACGCAACGATCCTGGTCGGCGTTGCTTCGCGTTTGCTGTGAACTTGCTCGGAATACGGTTACCGGCGGTGGCCGCCGCGACGCTGCTCGGGCTCGGCGTCCCGTTTGCGCCAACTCTCGGGATCTTCCCTGCGTCGCGACTGCTCGAGAGCCTGGTCGCGGGCCCCTTCGGCAACTGGGACAGCGATCCGAGGGCTTCACCGAGGAGGGCCTGCGGGTCGTCGCCTGGGCGCACCGCATCCTCGCGGAGCGCGACGAGATGCTCGCGGATGTGCGGCGGGTGCGCGCGGGTCTGTCGGCGACCGCGCGGATCGGAGCCATCCCGACGTCGCTGTCCGCCGCTCCGTTGCTGACCCGCGCCTTCCTGGCCGCCAACCCCGCCGCGACCGTGCGGGTGGAGTCGCTGTCCTCGCGGGATATCGCCGGGCGGCTGGCAGAATTCGAAATAGCCTCTGGGCTAACGTATCTCGACGCCGAGACGCCGCCGGGTACCCGCCGGATCGAGCTGTACCACGAGCGCTACGCGTTGGTGGCGCCCCTGGATCTCGAGGTGATGCGCCAACCGGTGGTCGGCTGGGCCGAGGCGGCCGAACTACCGCTCTGCGCGTTGACCGTCGCGATGCGCAATCGGCGAATCATCGACGCGCGCATGACCGCCGACGGTATCGACTTCCGCCCGATCATCGAATCCGATACGGTCGGCGGCCTCTACGCGCATATGGCGATGATGGCGATCGGCTCGATCGTCGCGCACCCCTGGCTGCACGCCTTCGGCGTCCCCGCGGGATACGCCGTCCGCCCGATGGTGCAACTCGAGCCGGACCCGTCGATCGGCCTGCTCGTGCTCGATCGGGAGCCCGCATCGATCGTGGCCGAGGCGCTGGTGGTGGCCGCCGCGGATGCCGATATGGAGGGGGAACTCGGCCGATCGTTCGATGCCCTGGTGCTCGGCCGAACCCCGGACGCCGACGGGTCGTAGCTGGTCCGAATCGGGCCGATCGCGATGTCGGCGGCGGCACGTACGCTGCTCGATGAGAGGAGGCCGCCATGCCATTTGCCGACGAACTGCTCGGCGCCGAGCAGGTCGCCGCGTTGGCGCGCATCCTGACCGCCGTCGCCCCGGAACGCCGCTGGGATGCCGTCGCCGACCATGCCGACGCCCTGGGCGACCTCGCGCTCGGTGAACGGGCGCGGCTGGTGGGAACGACGGTCGCCGCCGCGGCCGGCAGCCTGGCCGCGCTCGCGCCGATCGTGGAGTCGGCGTTGGGTTCCGACGAGTTTCGCGGCTGGATGATCTGGCCGATGACCGAGGCGGTGGCCGAACTGGCGACCGCGGACGGCTCGCCCGAGGCGATCGATATCGGGCTCGACCTGATGGCGGCGCTCACCCCGCGGTTGACCGCGGAGTTCTCGATCCGCCACCTGTTGATCGCCGATCCGGAACGCGCGATGGCCGCCGTGACCCGGTGGGCGGACGACCCCGACGAGCACGTGCGGCGCCTCGCCTCCGAGGGCACCCGGCCCCACTTGCCCTGGGCGAAGGCGATTCCCGCCATCAGCGCCGATCCCGGCCGCACCGTGCCGGTCCTCGACCGGCTCTACCGCGACCCGTCGGAATCGGTGCGCCGGTCGGTGGCCAACCACCTCAACGACATCAGCCGCCGCCACCCCGAGGTGGTGGTCGCGACCGCGAGCCGCTGGCTCGACGACCCCGACGACACCACCGCCCCGCTGGTCCGGCATGCCCTGCGCACCCTGGTGAAGAAGGGGGACCCCGGCGCGCTGCGGGTGCTCGGCTTCGGCACCCCCGATGACCTCACCGTCACCGGACCGGTCCTCGACACCACCGAGATCGCGCTCGGCGACAGCCTCGGCTTCGAGGCGACCGTCACCAATACCGCCGACGACGCGGTGACGGTGGTGGTCGACTTCGTCCTGCATCTCCGGAAGGCGAACGGCGCCACCGCCCCCAAGGTCTTCAAACTGTCCACCGCATCGCTCGCGCCGGGTGAGACCCGCACCTTCCGCAAGGCTTTCCCGATCCGCCCGATCACCACCCGCCGCTACTACCCGGGGGAACAGCGCCTGGAGATCCAGGTCAACGGCCGCCGGCACGGCGGCGCCCCCTTCCTGCTGACCACCGATACCTGACCCGCGATACCTGACCTGCGAGGGAATTCCCATGAGCCCCACACCCAATGGCATCATCCGTCCCTACGGCGACACGGACGCGTTGGTGATCCGCCGCGACTTCCCCGCACCGATCGACGAGGTCTGGTCGGCGTTCGCGCAGTCCGATCGGCTGGCGCTGTGGATCGGCTTCTTCACCGGCGACCCCGCCGCCGGCCACGTCGACTTCACGATGAACGCCGAGGGCGAGGAGAACCAGACGTCGGAACGCGCGGAGATCCTCGACTGCACCGCCCCACACCGGCTCGAGGTGCGCACCACCGACGGCTCCGGCAGCTGGCAGCTGATCGCCGACCTCACCGAGTCCGACGGTGTCACGACGGTCGAGTTCAGCCACGTCATCGGCGACCCCGCCGCGGTGCCGGACACCGGGCCGGGCTGGGAGTACTACCTCGATCGTCTGGGCGCCGTCCTCGCCGGAACGGACCCGGACGCCGTCGACTGGGACGACTACTACCCGGCGCAGAAGGGCTACTACGAGGATCTGGCCGCGGCCCTTCCGCACGGCGGGTAGTCGTACACCGTTTGGTGCTCAACTCTTTCCGGCGGCCGGATTCTCGAGCGCACGCGTCGCCCGGGTGAGCAGGTCGCGAAGCTGTGCGCGCTCGTCGGGGGTGAAGGTGTCGGCGAGGGCCACCTCGATCGCGCCGGCGTCGCGGTCCGCGGTCACTACCCGCGCCCGGCCCAACTCCGTGAGATGGGTGGTGATCGCCCGGCCGGTGGTCGGCGCCCGACGTTCGATCAGGCCCTCGGCTTCCAGCGAGACAAGAAGTTCGGAGATGGTCTGGGGCGTGACGCCGCAGGCCCGGGCCAGGGCGGCACCCGACGAGCCGTCGGCGGTGTACAGCGTCCCGAGGACCGCGTAGCGCGCGACCGTCAGATCGTGTGGGGCGAGCGCCGCCGTCTTCGCGTCGATCAGCGCGGCATATGCGTCGGCGATGACGATTCCGAGGCGTTCGGATATCGGTGGTGTCAGCATGATCCCCATCCACATGTAAGGTCCCTGATGTTATATATAAGGTCCCGAACATAGGAGAGACGGATGTCGCTCATCCCCGATTCGCATCTCGACCTGCTCACCCGACCGCTCTGCGGGCACCTCGCCACGCGCCGGGACGACGGGTCCCTGCAGGTCACGCCGATGTGGTTCAGCTACGACGGCACCGACCTGTCGTTCACCACCACCTCGACGCGACGCAAGTACCGCAACCTCGAGCAGGACCCGCACCTGTCGGTATCGATCAACGATCCCGACCAGCCCTACCGGTACCTCGAGGTGCGCGGCGTGGTCGCCGGCATCGATCCGGACCCTACGGGCGCGTTCTTCGACACCCTCGCCCGCCGGTACGGTCTGCCGTACGACCCGCCGGTCGCGGACGCCGCCGATCGGGTGGTGATCCGGATGCGGCCCACCGCGATCAGCAAGCAGTGACCCTGTGCTTCTAGAGCACCGAGGGGTCGAGGTCGAGCGTGGTGCGGTCGAGGGTGCCGACCAGGTCGAGCCAGGTGTACACCTGCGGCAGCTCGTACCGGTAGAAGTAGTCGGCGGCCGCGGCCTTGCCGGCGTGCACCTTCTCCGACTTGCCGTGCGCGGCGATCTCCTGCTCGAGCCAGATCCACGCGAGCACGATGTGCCCGAAGCCGTCCAGATACGACGTCGCGTTCGCGACCACCAGCTCCGGGTTGCCCGTGATCAACACCGCGGTGGTCGTCTTCGCGAGGTGCGCGGACGCGCTGCCCAGCTGGTCGGCGTGCTCGGCGAGGACCCCGCCGAGCACACCGGCCCGCTTGCGCGTGGCGTCGATCGCGTCCAGGACGATGGTCAGGCCGGCGCCCCCACCGGCGAGCACCTTGCGCCCCAACAGATCCTGGCCCTGGATACCGTTGGTGCCCTCGTGGATCGGGTTGAGTCGGTTGTCCCGGTAGAACTGCTCGACCGGGTACTCGCGG
Source organism: Millisia brevis NBRC 105863 (assembly GCF_001552615.1). GTDB lineage: Bacteria > Actinomycetota > Actinomycetes > Mycobacteriales > Mycobacteriaceae > Millisia > Millisia brevis. The sequence continues at coordinate 264,572 of NZ_BCRN01000005.1, read as the reverse complement.
GTGTAGCCGTAGCCGCCGTGCACCTGGATCGCCAGGTCGTTCGCGGTCAGACACCAGCGCGACGGCCAGGCCTTCGCGATCGGGGTGAGGGTGTCGAGCAGCATCGCCGCCTGCGCCCGCAGTTCGGGGGTCGCGGCGGTGCGCTCCTCGTCGATCAGCTTGGCGCAGTACAGACCCAGGGCCAGACCGCCCTCGACGTACGACTTTTGTGCCAGCAGCATGCGGCGCACGTCCGGATGATCGATGATCGGGATCTGCGGCTTGGTCGGATCCTTGTCGAGGACCGAGCGGCCCTGGGTGCGGGTGCGCGCGTACTCGACGGCGTGCAGGTAGCCGGTGTAGCCGAGCGCGGTCGCCCCGAGCCCGACGCCGATGCGGGCGTCATTCATCATCGTGAACATCAGTGACAGACCACGATTCGGCTCACCCACCAGGTAGCCGGTCGCCCCCTCGAAGGCGAGCAGGGTGTTGACCGTGCCGCGGTAGCCCATCTTGTGATTGAGGCCCACCAGGGTGACGGCATTGCGCTCGCCGACCGTCCCGTCCTCGGCGACATGTTTGCGCGGGACGATGAACAGCGAGATCCCCTTGACCCCGGCCGGGGCTCCCTCGATGCGTGCGAGCACGAGATGCACGATGTTCTCGGACAATTCGTGGTCGCCGCCGGAGATCCACATCTTCGAACCGGTGATCCGGTAGGTGCCGTCCGGCATCGGCGTGGCCTTGGTGGTGACATCGGCCAGCGACGAACCGGCGTCCGGCTCGGACAGGCACATCGTGCCGAACCAGCGACCCTCGATGACCGGCAGGGCGAAGCGTTCGATCTGCTCCGGTGTTCCGTGGGTGACAACAAGATTGGCATTGGCCATCGACAGCAGCGGGTAGGCGGCGGTCGCGACGTTCCCGGCGAGCAGCCAGGTCAGCACCGCTCGGCCGACCACCGACGGCAGTTGCATGCCGCCGACCTGTTCGTCGAAACCTCCGGCTACCAGACCCGACGCGCGCAGCGCCTCGAGCGCCCGGCCGACCTCGGGGATGATGCGAACCGTTCCGTCCGGCCCGACGGTCGGTTCGTTGAGATCCGAGGCACGGTTGTGCGGGGCGAGGTACTCGGTCGCCAACTGCTCGGCGAGGTCGAGGACGGCGTCGAAGGTCTCCCGCGAATGCTCGGCGAAGCGCTCCCGCTCGGTCAGGGCGGTGACATCGAGCCATTCGTGCAGCAGGAACTCGAGGTCGCGGCGGGACAGGATCAACGATTGCGCTGCCATTTTTCCTCCACTCGCGCCGCCCGGGGACGGTCGAGGTGTGGCGCGACCCTGCGGCCGGGTCATCCTATCGTTCGGCCTCGACGGCTCAGCGCCACCAGTTCCACGGCGGATCGATCCCGAACAGCTTGCCGTCCGCGGCGGAGTCGCGGGAGCGGGCGGTGCGTGCGCGGGACCGCGCGGGGGCGTGGCCGGGGCGCAGCCCGTGGGTGCGGGTGAGGAACAGCGCCACCAGCAGCGACAACCCCCACACCACGAACAGCACATCCCAGCCGGTGGCGTGTCCGGTCAGGATCAACGGGCCGAAACTCTCGGATCCCTCGGCCCACCGACTGGAGCCCGGATTGCTGGGAACGATCGCCACCCCGGAGGACGTCAGGCGGGACAGCAGCAGATTCGCCGTGCCGTACAGCACCAGAAAGCCGCCGCCGAGCCAACAGACCGCCCGCCAGAACAGCACGCTCGGCGACCGGGTCAGCACGGTGGGGATCGGAATGATCGCCACCAGGAACGCCATGATCGCCATCGCGGCGAGCAGGGGTCGAGCGCGGTCGGTGCTCCACAACCCGTACTCGTCGGAGGTGGCATCGGCGGAGCCGAGCGATGCGGCGAGGTAGACGTTGAACCCGGCGTGGATCAACCCGCAGGCGGCCGCGAGCGACACGGCGACAACCGCTCCGGCTCGGGCCACCCCGTGTTCTCCCGCCACGCCGCCATTATCCGCCGGCGCCTCGCCGCGGCGCCGTCGCCGTGCCGTTCGGTCAGATGCGACGGGCGAGATGCGGGTAGTCGATGACGATGCCGTCCTCGTCCACCGTGAGGAAGGCGTGGAAATTGCGGCGTTCGGATTCGTAGCGCACCGCCCCGCCGACCGAGGAATACCGTTGCGGAGTCGCGATCACCCGTAGCGACGGCACCTCGATCCACGCCATAGTCAGCAGGGTCTCCGGCCGATCACCGCCCATCAGATCGAGCCGCCGGATCGGCATCGTATTGGTCAACGGGCACAGACCCAGATCGCAGTCGAGCGCTTCGGCCAACGCGTCGGCATCGAAATTCGGTGCCGGACGCCATAACCCACCGTTCGCGGAAACCGTGGCGTGCCAGCCGTCGTCGTGGATCAGGTCGAGGGCGCGCGACCACCCCGGCCCCATGGCGGTGACCCGCATCCGCCGGGTGATCCAGTCGTCGTCGCAGACCAGCGTCCACGCCAGCGACCATTCGGCGCAGGACTGGGCGCCGTGCGCCGACAGCCGACCGTCCGTGATCGTCACCGCGGCACTGTCCAGGCGCGTCGGGTCGTCCTCGCCGATCCACCGCACGAGCGTTTCCATACCGATGCACGATAGGCGTTTTCCGGGTCCCGCTCCCCCGAAACGGCCGGGGCTGCCACCCTGTGGTGATGACGCAGGTCGAGGTGGATGTGGTGGTCGTCGGTCTCGGTCCGGGAGGGGAACGGGCGGCGGCCGCCCTGGCCCGCGCCGGCCTCGAGGTCGTCGGCGTCGAGATGCACCTGGTCGGCGGCGAATGCCCCTACTACGGATGCATTCCGACGAAGGCGATGGTGCGCGCGTCCAATGCGCTGGCCGAGGCGCGTCGCGCGGGGGATCTCGCGGGTGAGGTCGACGTGCGGGCCGACTGGTCGGTGGTCGCGCCGCGGGTCGCCGAGGCCGCACGTAACTGGGACGACGCCCGGCCCACCGCCGCCCTCGAGGATGCCGGGGTCCGGGTGGTGCGCGGTCGCGGGCGTCTCGACGGGCCCGGTCGGGTGGTGGTCGGCGACGACATCTTCCTCGCGCGGCGCGGGGTGATCCTCGACCCGGGCACCGCGCCGGCCGACCTGTCGATCCCCGGTCTGCGCGAGACGAAGCCGCTGACCAACCGTGACATTGTGCGGCTGTCGGATGCGCCGGCGAGTCTGATCGTGATCGGCGGCGGTCCGATCGGTTGCGAGCTGGCGGAGGTCTTCGCCCGTTTCGGCACCGCGGTCACCGTGCTCGAGGTCGGTCCGCGGCTGCTGAGCCGGGAGGAACCCGAGGCGTCGGCGGTGATCGCGGAGGTCTTCGCCCGCGAGGGTATCGACGCGCGAGCGGCCGTTCGGATCGACCACGTCGACCGGGTGGCCGACGGGGTGACGGTCACCCTGGCCGACGGGGTGGTGCACGCCCGCGAGATCCTGGTCGCCGCCGGCCGGTCGCCGAACCTCGACGGCCTGGGCCTCGAGAGCGTCGGGGCGACGGTGACGCACGGCACGGTCGCCGTCGACGACCGGATGCGGGCCGCCGATGGGGTGTGGGTGCTCGGCGACGTCGTCGGGCACGGGGCGTTCACCCACGTGTCGGTCTACCAGGCCGATATCGCCGTCGCCGACCTGCTGACTCCCGATGCCGGTCCGAACGCCGAGTATCACGCGGTCGGACGGGTGACGTTCACCGATCCGGAGGTGGGGTCGGTCGGGTTGACCGAACAGCAGGCACGCGAGCAGGGCCTCGATGTGCGGGTCGCGACGGTCTCGGTGCCCGCCTCGACCCGTGGCTGGTTGCACGGCCCCGGCGGGGACGGCGTGGTCAAACTGGTGGCCGCGGACCTACCGGGCGCGACCGATCCCGCGGCGAGCGTCCTGGTCGGCGCGACGGTGGTCGGTCCGATGGGCGGCGAGGTGCTCTCGATGCTGACCCTCGCCGTGCACACCCGCATCCCGCTGACCACGCTGGCCGGCATGCATTACGCCTTCCCCACCTTCCACCGCGACGTCCTGTTCGCCGTCCAACAACTGCTCGACCGCTGACCCCGGCGGGCCCCGACCTCCCGGGCGGGCGACCCCGCCGGGTCCGGGGCGTGAGGCGGACTCAGCCGGCGCGGGCGCCGGTCCCCGCGTAGGCGACGCGCAGCACGAAGGCCGCCTCCGGTCCCATCACGATCTCCACCAGCTCGAGCGTTCGGGCGACGAAGTCGCCGCCGTGTGCGGCCTCCTCGGCGTCCGGATCCCCCAGGTGATGCGCCAATTCGTGCAGGACAACCAGTTCTCGCAGCGCCCACCGGCCATCCCGCCCGTCCGGGATCGCGATCGTCGCGGTGCCGTGTTCGTAGTGCGCGGCGGTCGCTCCCCGACGGGTGCGCACCGCGACCGGCGCGCTCGACCGCGGAAACGCTGCGCGCACCCCGGCGAGGTCGAGGACCCTGCGCAGATAGTCTTCGGCCGAGTCGACCGACCCGAAGCGGCGCTCCACCGGCAGGGTGATCGTCGAACCGTGCAGCTGCACCTGGCGTCCGGTCCCGCCGTCGGCCCGATCGAACATCCGCTGGACGAGGCTCTCGGCGTCGTACACCCGCTGCCGTTGCTCGTCCCGCCGGCCACCACCGCTCACCGGCGGCCTCCGGTCGGCCGGATTCCGTGTCCTGCCGGTCCCAGTCTTCCCGGTCGCAGTCTGGCCGGTCCCAGCCTTGCCCGTCCCAGCCTCGCCCGTCCCTGCCTTGCCGGTAGCGGTCTTCCCGATCGCACCGTCGCCTACCGGGGCAACCGCGCCCGGGCGCCGGGCAACTCCGCCGAACCGCCGAGCCGAGCCTGCCGTCCCGCCCGGTCTCCGGCCGCCCGCGCATCGGCGGAGTACGACGCCGTCTGGTTGCGCCAGGTGCCGCGGGCCCGCGACTGCGAACGGTAGTAGTCGGTCAGCTCGAGATCCTTGTCGCGCAGCGCCAGTGCGGTGCCGGCCGAATCCTCGCGTTCGCGTTCGGCGATCGTCTCCTGCCGCGCCTCGAGCAGCCGGGCACCGATGCGCTCGGCGAAGGCGGACTGGAACTCCAGCCGGGCGGTGATCGTCGCCAGCGGTCGGTCCTCGAGTCGGCGGACGCGTCGACCGCGCACCGTGCGGGTGACCACCCGCTGCGCGACCGCCCCCCGATGTCCCCCCTCGGACAGATAGAGATCGCAGGCGCGGACCATCTGGACGACCAGCGAGGTGTAGAGCGCTTGGCAGGTGTCGATATCGGTGTCGAAGCCGTAGGCGAAGACCTGGGTGGAGGTGCGGGTGACGTCGCAGGTCACATCGTTGGCCCTGGCGATCCAGACGAACAACTCGACGTAGGTGCGCAGACCCTTGCGGCCGGGTTCGCCGATCTCGATCACTCGCTGCGTCGGGGCCGGACGGCGTTCCCGGTCGGCGGTATGGGCGCGCGCCACGGTCAGATCGATCGACATGGCCGTCGCCAGCCGCTGGGCGGCGGTCATGAACGCCTCGGCCTCGTGCGGGTTATCGGTCGACTCGGCTTGCCGGAGCAGCCCGCCGATGCGGGTGAGCATCTTGTCGCTGGTCACTTCGACCATTGTTCACGATCGGGGCGACAGGGCCGAGCCTGTTGCGATCGCTGTGGATGAACGTCCGGCTTCCTGTGGACAACCGGCTCGGCTCTTGACACCCGCCCGTATCGCCTCGCGGTCACTAATTTAGTCTTGACTTAAATAAGTGAGCGTCGATATATTGGCCTCATGAATCCTGTGGACATCGTGGGCGCGGCCCAGCGCACCGTTCTGACCGGCAGCGACGACGACGGCACCCCGACCACCACCGTGGTCGTCGAGCGGCGGTTCCCGTACCCGATCGATGATCTGTGGGATGCGGTGACCAATCCCGAGCGGCTGCCCCGTTGGTTCGCGCCGGTCTCCGGTGACCTGCACGAAGGCGGCCGGTACGCGATCGAGGGCAACGCCTCCGGTACCATCACCACCTGCACCCCGCCCGAATACTTCTCGCTCACATGGGAATTCGGTGGTGGAGTCAGCTGGGTGAACGTCGCGCTCACCGCCGCGGGCGCCGAGACCGACCTGCGGCTCGAGCACCTGGCTCCCGTCACCGAGCATTGGCGCATCTACGGTGCCGGCGCGGGCGGTATCGGCTGGGATCTGTCGCTCTTCGGGCTCGGCGAGTACCTGCGCACCGGTGAGCCGATCGCTCAGGAGGAGCCGGGGCCCGAGGTCTTCGCGTTCATCCGCGAGAGCGGGCAGGCCTGGTACGTGGCCGAGGTGGCGTCCGGCGAGACGGAGGACAACGCCGAGGCGCGCCGCGACAAGACGGTCGCCTTCTATACCGGCGGATAAGTCCGTGCACGCCCTCGATGTCCTCGGCGATCCGGTGCGGCGGCGCATCGTCGAGGTCCTCGTCGGCGGCGAAGTCACCGCCGGAGCGATCGCCGACCTGATTCGTACCGAGACGGGCATCTCGCAGCCGGCTGTATCGCAGCATCTGAAGACTTTGCGGGACAACGGTTTTGTCACCGTGCGTATCGACGGGCCCCGCCGCTGGTATGCGCTCGACCGGCAGGCGCTGCGCGCGGTCGACGAGTGGCTGGCGCCCTTCCGCGGGCTGTGGGAGCAGCGTCTCGACGCCTTGGAGACCGAACTGGCCCGCGGCGCGCGACGCGCGCAGCGCCGGGCGCAGGAGCCTCCCACCGACGACCGCGCGACTCACCCGCGAACGGGGTGACCCTGCGAACGCGCTCGGGTCAGGAGCGCGGATCGTCCGCCGGCTCGGCTTCCGGCTCCGCGGGTGCCGGCTCAACGGCTTCCGCCGTGACCGGCTCGGCGACCTCTGCCGTGACCGGCTCGGCGACCTCTGCCGTGACCGGCTCGGCGGCTTCCGACCGTGCCGGCTCGGCGGCCGGCGTCACCGGCTTCGCCTCGTCCAGCGCGGCCGGGGTGGGCTCCGCCGTCTCGGCGTCGATCACCGTGGCCGTGCCCGACTCCTCGTCGAGCCGCGCCTGGCGCATCGCGTCGCGAATCTCACGTCCGTCGGTCACCAGATCGCCGACCTCGCGAGCGACGCCGACCACCGCACCGCTGACGATCGTGGCGATCTTCGCCGCGTGCTCGGCTGTGGTTTCCATGATGTCCTGAGCGGCGTCGCGATATGCGGACCTACGGTCGGCCATCGTGTGCACTCCCTTCGCGCAGGGTAGGCCGGTCGAACCTTCCTCTGCGAGGAACGATACCGGGGATCGGGGTGCCGGACCTCGCGGGGATTCGACGATTCCCTCTCACCTCGATAACCCGCCACATCGACCGTATCGGGCGGGCGAGTGGTAGACCGGTTAGCGGACGTGTCCGTCTCGGCATTCGAGTGGAAGGACAGACCGCATGACCACAAACCGGACCACCGTTCGTGTGCAGGATGCGGATGGAGTGGACCTGGCGCTACCCCCTATCGGATTCGGAACGTACCAACTGAACGGTCGGGCGGGGGCGCAGACGATCACCGAGGCGATCGATACCGGCTACCGGTTGATCGACACCGCTTTCAATTACGAGAACGAGGGCGCCGTCGGCCGCAGCGTCGCCCGCGCCGCCGTACCCCGTGACCAGCTGCTGATCTCGAGCAAACTGCCCGGCCGCCACCACGCGTACGACCAGGCTCGCAGCACGATCGAGGAGAGCCTCTACCGAACGGGCCTCGACCGGCTCGACATGTATCTGATCCACTGGCCAAACCCGAAGCAGGACCGCTACGTCGAGGCGTGGCGCGCCCTGATCGACGCCCGCGACGCCGGGCTGATCCGCTGGATCGGCGTCTCGAATTTCCTACCCGAACACCTCGATCGACTGGCCGCGGAAACCGGAGAGTTGCCGGTGGTCAACCAGATCGAGATGCACCCGCACTTCCCGCAGCTCGACGCGCTGGCCTATCACCGTGCGCACGGCATCGCGACCGAGGCGTGGAGCCCGCTCGGGCGTGGCCACGGCATCCTCGACGACCCGGCGGTGGTCGAGATCGCCCGCACCCGTGGTGTCGGGCCCGGATCGGTGGTGCTCGCCTGGCACCGCGCCCTCGGTGCGATCCCGCTGCCCAAGGCGAGCAGCCACAAGCGCCAACTGGAGAACCTGGCAGCCGTCGAACTGGACCTCGATGCCGCGGAAGTCGACGCCATCACCGCGCTCGGACGCCCGGACGGCCGACTGGCCGGCCAGGATCCGGCCACCTACGAAGAATTCTAGAAAGGACTCGAGATATGGCCGATTCGGTGGCCGACGTCATGGTGGACATCCTGGAACAGTCCGGGGTGAAGCGGGTCTACGGCATCCCCGGTGACTCGCTCAACGGCTTCACCGACGCGCTCCGGCGCGCGGGAACGATCGCCTGGCAACATGTTCGACACGAGGAGGCGGCGGCCTTCGCGGCGGCCGCCGAAGCGGGCCTCACCGGTGAACTCGCCGTCTGCGCGGGCAGCTGCGGCCCGGGCAACCTGCATCTGATCAACGGTCTCTACGACGCGAACCGCAGTCGCGTACCGGTTCTCGCGATCGCGGCGCAGATCCCCGCCTCCGAGATCGGCAGCAACTACTTCCAGGAGACGCACCCACAGTCGCTGTTCGAGGAGTGCAGCGTCTACTGCGAGCAGATCAGCACCCCGGAGCAATTGCCCCGGGTCCTCGAGATCGCGATGCGCACCGCCGTGGAACGCCGCGGCGTGGCCGTGATCGTCGTCCCCGGTGAGATCTTCCTGCACAAGAACGTCGGACGGCTGCCGGCCGCACCGATCCGCGCCGCGCGCACCGTCAGCCGGCCCGCCGACGCCGACCTGGCCGAGGCCGCCCGCCTGCTCGACGCGGGCGAACGGATCACCATCCTGGCGGGTGCGGGAACCCAGGGCGCGCACCCCCAGCTGATCGAGCTGGCCCGGCGACTGCAGGCGCCGATCGTACATGCGTTGCGGGGCAAGGAATTTGTCGAATACGACAACCCCTTCGATGTGGGGATGACCGGGCTGTTGGGCTTCGCCTCCGGCTACCGGGCCATGGAGAAGTGCGACACGCTGCTGATGCTCGGCACCGACTTCCCCTACCAACAGTTCATTCCCGAGGATGCCACGATCATCCAATTGGACATTCGGGGTGAACAATTGGGCCGGCGGGCGCCGATCGACCTGGGCCTGGTCGGGTCGGTCGCCGACACGATTCCCGCGCTGCTGCCGCTGCTGACGGTCGAACGAAGCAGTGAGCATCTCGATGACGCGCTGGCCCACTACACCAAGACCCGTGAGGCGCTCGACGACCTGGCCGTCGACGACGGTCGCAACCCGATTCACCCGCAGTACCTGGCCAAGCTCGTCAGTGACCTGAGTTCCGATGACGCGGTGTACATTCCGGACGTCGGCTCGCCCGTGGTCTGGGCCGCGCGGTATCTGCGGATGAACGGTCGACGGCGGCTGATCGGCTCCTTCGCGCACGGCACGATGGCCAACGCCATCTCCCAGGCCGTCGGTGCCCAGTCGGCCTACCCCGGCCGTCAGGTGATCGCCCTCGCGGGCGACGGCGGTGCGGCGATGCTGCTCGGCGAACTGCTGACCCTTCGGCAGAATCGGTTGCCGGTCAAGATCATCGTGTTCAACAACTCGTCGTTGAACTTCGTCGAGTTGGAGATGAAGGCGGCGGGCATCGTCACCTTCGGCACCGATCTGGACAACCCCAGCTTCGCCGACATCGCCCGCGCGGTCGGGATGCACGCCGAGCGGGTGGAGCAGCCCGGCGACCTGAAGCGGGCGCTCGAGGATGCCTTCGCCTACGACGGGCCGGCCCTGGTGGACGTGGTGACCGCTCGGCAGGAGTTGTCGATTCCCCCGGCGATCACCGCCGCGCAGGCCAAGGGCTTCACGCTCTACGCACTGCGCACGGTCATGTCGGGTCGCGGCGACGAACTGCTGGACCTCGCCAAGACGAATCTGGTTCGGCGCCTGTTGGATTGATACCGCGGGATCTCTCGCCCGCCGGCCTGGCACCGATCCGGTGTTAGGCTGGCGGGAGCGTCGCGTGCCGGTGGCAGACCGTGTCAGGCATGGAGGCGTGGGATTCGAAGGAGTTCGGCGATGATGACGTCGCACCCTTCGCCCTCGCGTGACTGAGGGCGAAAAGGCCAGGCTGGTGGCCTGGGGTAATGAACTGCGCAGAATGCACGGACGGCTGCGCGAGGCCTTGGCGGTGACCCGAGCCGAATTCGATGCCGAAGCGGCGTCGATGGTGATTCACGGTGATCTGCTGCTGTTCTGTCACGGATTCTGCACCGCGCTGACCGCCCACCACGAGGGCGAGGATCGCGAACTGTTCCCGGCGATCGCCGCTGCGCATCCGGAGTTGGCGGACACGCTGCGTGCGCTGCGGCAGGACCATTCGATGATCGACTACCTGATCCGGGCCCTGCAGAGGGCGTTGGACGACGCGGCGTCGGCGCAGGAGATCGACCGACACCTCGAGGGGATCGCCGCGATCATGGAGAGCCATTTCCGCTACGAGGAGCGGGCGCTGCTCACGGTCCTGGACACCCTGGCCCTCGACGCGGATCCCGACAGCGTCCTCGGGCCGTTGTAGAGCGGGCTTCAGGGTGCCGGAATCAACGTATTGCGTTTCGTACTGTTCGAACGTATGTTCTACGTATGACCGCGGCGGCTTCCCTGATCGACACCGACACCGGTGCCGCTCGGTTGGCGTTGCAACTCGCCGCGGACCGGGCGCATTCGACCGCCGAGTTGGTGGAGATCCTGACCCACAATGCCGCGATCACCGCGTGCGCGGATTACCGGAATCTGCAAGCGGCGGCGGCGATCTACGAAGACCTCGACCACACCTACATGGCGACCGTCGACGAGGCCTTGGGATGCGGGCCGGTCGCCTCGATCGAGGAACTCGCCGCGCGGACGTTGACCGGTGCGCAGATCCGTGACCGGTTCGGCCCCGACGGACTCGAGCAGGCGATTGCCCTGATCGGCGCCGCGTTGACCGTGCCCGCAGCGCGGGCGCGTCGGTTGATCATCGCCGGCACCGTGATGTGCACCCAACTTCCCCGCACCGGCACCCTGCTCGCTTGCGGGCGGATCGATCTGACCCGGATGCTGCTGATCATCGATCGCACCGCCCTGGTGCAGCCGGACCTGTTCGAAGCTCTCGACGCGGAACTGGCGGTCGAACTCGGTACGCGGGCCCCGATGTCGATCCGCCGGTTTCGAGACCTGGTCGACACCCTCATCGTCCGGGTCGACCGGGACGCGGCCCGGTTGCACCGCGAGCGCGGGGATCGCGACCGGCATGTCGTGATCCGCCCCGACCGCTCGATCCCCGGCCAATCCCGCATCACCGGCACCCTGCCCGCCGACCGCGCCGCCGCACTCAACGCCCGCATCGACGCCATGGCTACCGCCGTCCACCGCGACGACGGCCGAACTCTCGCCCAACGCCGCGCGGACGCGTTGATCGCCCTGGCCCACGACGAACCGGCCCTGACCTGCCAATGCCCCGACTGCACTCCGTCAACCGCCGCGCCCTCGGCTGCCGAGAGGCCCACCTCCCGGTCCGGCCCTGCCGACTGCGCCGAGGGGCGGAGCACTGCTGACGGGCGGTCCTCCACCCCGCGCCCCGCGTCGCCGACAGCCCCGAAGCCGACCTTCCACATCATCGTCTCGCTCGCCACCCTGCTCGGCGCGAACAACTCCCCCGCCTACCTCGACGGCCACGGCGTCATCGACCCCGCCGTCGCCCGCGAACTGATCGCCGAAGCCACCCGCAGCTACATCCACACACCCCACACACCGGCCCTGCCACCCGGCTCACCACCCGGCGCCCTCCACCCGGGCACTCCCGAACCGCCGGCCACACCCGCTCCCGGCAGCGACAGGTACGTTCCCAGCCGCTCCGTGCGCGCCCTGGCCACCGCCGCCGAACTGTGCTGCACCTTCCCCGGATGCACCACACCGGTCCACCGCACCGACCTCGACCACACCACCCCGTACGCCACCGGCGGTGCCACCACCCCCACCAACCTCAAACCCCTCTGCCGCCCCCACCACCGCATCAAGACCTTCACCCCCGGCTGGCGCGACTACCAAACCCCGCTCGGCCACATCTTCTTCACCACCCCGACCGGACACACCTTCCTCGGCAACGCCTTCACCGGCCGCGACCTGTTCACCGAACTACGCCCACCACGCGCACGCGACATCACGCCCGCACACACCAAGGTCATCAACCTGCGCGCGGTTCGCTCTCGTGCCCACCATCGGGCCCGCGAACGCTACGACGCCGCCCATCCACCGCCGTTCTGACCGGCGGTGTGATCGGCGGTGTGATCGGAAACGAAGCCGAGTGGCATCAGGCGAAGCCGGGGATGCCACTCCAGGCGCCTGGGGCGGGTTCGACGCCGGCGCGCAGGATGGTGCCTTCGATTAGACCGTAGGGGCGGTCGGCGGCGTAGAAGACCTCGTTGGGGTTCTCCAGGCCGAAGGGGGCGAGGTCGACGACGAAGTGGTGTTTGTTCGGCGTTGAGAACTTCACCTCGGCGACGGCGGGGTGCGCCTCGATGATCGCCTTGCCCATCGCGAAGAGGGTCTGCTGCAACGCGAGCGAGTGCGTCGAGGCGAACGTCGCGAGCAGGATCTCGGTGATCGAGGCGTAGAGCGCGTTGTAGTCGAGGCCCTCGGCCACCGCCTCGGGCAGGAACCGCCAGCGGCCGGTCACCGAGGTCGCGAGGATGCGATCGGTGGCCTCCTGCAGGGTGGTGTACTGGTCGATCGGGAAGCCGGTGAACTCGCTGCCCGTCGACTTGAGCACCACCACATCGGTCACGCCGCCGAGCACGTGCGTCCGATCACCGTCGATCTGCACCACGGCGGTGCGCGTCTCACGTCCGGAACGCACGAACGAGTGATCGTGTGGTTTCCCGTCGACGACGATGCGGTCCCAGGTGTACTGCTCGGCCTGCCAGCAGCCACCGGTGATCCAGTCGAAATCGTCGACGAAGTGGCGGCCGAGGGTGAGCAGGAAGTCCTCCGGGCTGCCGACGCCGTATTTCTTGGCGAACGCGAAGACGGTGTTCTTCTGCGTATCGGTCGGCACCACCAGGGCGTTGTCGCCGACCTGGTGGGCGGCGGTGAAGTCGCCCAGCAGTTGGCTGGTCACGCTGAGGTCCTCGATCGTGTGCACGGGCGTATCGCGGGTGATCCGCACGACGCGGTTCTCCGCCTTGCCGTAACGGTTGGCGCCGAGCACCACGCCCACCTCGTCGGACTTGTCGGACTCGGACATCGTCAGCTCCCTCGGTAGGTGGTGAAGGCGAACGGGCTCAGCAGCACCGGGATATGCCAGTGCACGGACGGGTCCGGTCCGACGCGGAAACTGATCGAGATGACCGGGTGGAAGGCTTCGACGCCGTGCCGTTCGAACCAGGCGCCGGTGGCCAGGCGCAGTTCGTACGTTCCGGCGGGCAGGACGTCCGGGCCGAGCGAGGCGACCCGCCCGTCGGCGTCGGTGACACCCTCGGCGATCGGCCCATCGGGCCCGAGCAATTCGACCTCGACCCCGTCGGCGGGTTTGCCGCTGGTGGTGTCGAGAACGTGGGTGGTGACGTGGCTGCGCGTCACGGCCGTCCTTCCGTCGAGCGGGTCGAGTGGGTCCGGTGGTCGATCGACTCGATCAGGCGAGGGCCTGCTGGAGTCGCAGTTCGGCGATATTGAGAAGCTCTCCGGCGACCACCAGCGTTTCGGTCTCCGGGTCATTGCGCAACCGCAGCCGCAGAGCGCCGAGGATTTCCTCCGGCGTCCGCCCCGCTGCACGGATGAGGAAGACGCGTCCGAAGGTCCGCTCGTAGGCGATGTTGCCGTCGGCGATCCCGGCGGCGACCGCGGGATCGGCGCCCGCCATCGACGACTGCTCCTTGCGGGAGTGGTCGGCGTCGACACCCTGTCCGGTGGGTGCCTCGCCGATCCGCGGGTGCGCGGCCATCGCCTCGTCGACCTCGGCGGCGCCCCAGCTGCGGCCGAGATCGCGGGCGGCGGCGATCAGCGCCTCGGCCGACGCGTACGGCCGAGCGGCGACGACGGCGTCGGCCCAGGACGAGACGCGCGCGGTGGTGAGCACGAGGGCGACGGCGGCCTCGGGGTCGAGGGCGTTGAACTCGTCGATCGTCATCGGGCTCCTTCTCGGGCGGCGCTTGGGCGTTAAGTTATGAGTTAACCGTCCGCGGGCGGTTTCCGCGGGGTTAGACCGCGGTTAAATGCCGCTCCTGCCGGCATCGCCGCCGCCGGTGCCCCATAGTGGTGCGGTGTCCACCAGCGCCGATAGTGCACCCACCGCGTCCACCGAACCGGCTTCGACCGCACCCGGCGCCGGCCTGTTGATCCGGGCGAGTCGAGCCCTGGTGGACGGTCGGATCGGCCCGGCGGCGATCCTGGTGCGCGGCGATCGGATCGCCGGCGTGCTGCCCGTCGACACCCCCGGCGACGGGACTGCGGAGCACGTCGTCGGCCCGGATCTGGTGGTCCTACCCGGCCTGGTCGACTCGCATGTACACGTCAACGACCCCGGCCGCACGGACTGGGAAGGCTTCCCGACCGCGCTGCGCGCCGCCGCCGCGGGCGGGGTCACCACGATCGTCGACATGCCGCTCAACAGCATCCCGCCGACGACCACCCCGGAGGCCCTGGAGCTCAAGCGGGCGGCGGTCGGGGTTCCGCTGATCGATGTCGGCTTCTGGGGCGGCGCGATCCCGTCGAGCCTCGGCAAGCTCGACGCCCTGCGCGACAACGGCGTCTTCGGCGTCAAGTCGTTCCTGTCCCCGTCGGGTGTCGACGAATTCCCCGCCCTCGACCCCGACCAGTTCGCCGCGATGATGACCGAGTGCGCGCGGCTCGACCTGCTCGCGATCGTGCACGCCGAGGACCCCGAGCTGCTCACCGGCGGTGATCGGCCCCTCGGCCACCACTACCGGCCGTTCCTGAACTCACGGCCCCCGGTTGCGGAGACCTCCGCGGTCGCCCGGGTGATCGCCGAGGCGCGGCGAACCGGGGCTCGCGCCCACGTCCTGCACGTCTCCAGCGGTGACGCGGTCGACATGATCCGTGCCGCCCGGGCCGACGGGGTGCGGATCACCGCGGAAACCTGCCCGCACTACCTGTTCTTCGATCCGGCCGATATCCCGGACTCGGCGACCGTCTTCAAGTGCTGCCCGCCGATCCGCGGCGGCGACGACCGCGACCACCTCTGGGAGGCGGTGGTCTCCGGCGACATCATGGCGATCGTGTCCGACCATTCGCCGAGCACCCGTGAACTCAAGGACCGCGGCGACGGGGACTTCGGCCTGGCCTGGGGCGGCATCGCTTCGCTGCAGCTCGCCTTCTCCGCGTCCTGGACCGCCGCCCGCGGCCGGGGGATCAGCCTCGAAACGCTGCTGCCGCGCCACACCACCGGGCCGGCCGACCTGGCCGGAGTCGTCGATGTCGGCGAGATCCGCGCCGGTGCGCTGGCCAACCTCATCGAGTTCGCGCCCGACGAGGTCCACCGGGTCGACGCGGCACGCCTCGAACACCGCAACCCGCTGACCGCTTACAACGGCGAGGATCTGTACGGGGTGGTGCACCGCACGATGGTGCGCGGCGAGGTCGTCTACGACACCGCCGGCGCCGACCCGTTCACCGGGGCCCATCCCGGCCGGCTGATCACCCCGGTCGTCCGCACCCCGGCGGCCTGAGTCCCCGCCGCCTGAGTCTCGTCGGCAGGATCAAGTGGCGGCTGGGTCAGGCGGTGGCTTCGGCGTCGCGTCGCGGCCGGATCGCGTGCCCGACCCAGATGACCAGCAGCATCAACCCGCCCGCGACCAGCAGGGCGATCCCCAGACTGGTCAGCAGCAGCAGCGCTCCGACCAGGGCGCCGAGGAACATCAACGCGATCGCCCAGACCCGCCGACCGGTACCCGAGCCGTTGCCGCCCGCGAGCCGCGAATCGGCGGCCATGCCGGTGATCGTCGAGGTGATCACGACCGTGGTGACGTCCTTGACGCCGATGCGGCGGGCGGTCGCCGCCTGCGCGCCCATCGCCAGACCGAGCATGCCGGTGATCGTCAGGGCGGTCGGGGTATGCGCCACGACGTGGCCCTCGATCTCGGCGAGCACGCCCATCGCCAGCGGGATCAGGGCGCAGATGGTCAGCACGGTGGTGGTGATGCCGCTCCAACCGGCGCGGGCCTTGCGCTGGACCGCGGCGGCGATACCCGCGCCGAGGACGAAGCCGACGAAGGCGAGCGCGGGCCCGAGAACCGGCAGATCGGTGGAGCCGACCAGGCCCATGCCCATGATCACGACATTGCCGGTCATGTTGGCGGTGAAGACACGATCGAGGCCGAGGAAGCCGATCGCGTCGATGATGCCGGTGGTGAACGTCAACGCCAACATCATGGTCAGTTCGACGCGGCCGCGTTCCCATTCCGCCGCGCGAGCCATCAGCCCTGCCATCCGATCTCCTTCGCTGAGCCGCCCGAACGCCCGAACGTTGCTAGACTGTACATATATGACTTAACACTTGGCCTGTGGGTCGCCTCGGATGATCGTAGGGTTGATCATTGAGGTGCACCCTGCGGCGCGTTGTGGAACTTTCGCGGCGCGCGGCCGCGTATCGCGTCATCCCGGCACCGTCGCCGGACCGTCGACCGTAACGGCGCATTGCCGTGCGGTCACCGTCGTGGCGACGCCCGTGTCGTCACGACCTGCCCAGGAAGGCCGCAGAGCGTGACGACAGCATCGATCCTCCAGCCGAAGAGTGGTCCCCTGCGGAGCAGCCACTACCTGCGCTCGGAGCCGGATGCCGTCCTGTGGGGCCGGCTCCCGGGTGCCGACGACGCCCCGATCGTCACGATCGCCGACGGCGCCGAGATCACCATCGACACCGTCAGCCACGAGGGACTGCTCCCCGACCAGGGATCGAATCCGGTCGAGTACTTCGGCAGCAAGGGTGTCGCGCGCGAGAACATCCTCGACGACGCGGTCGCCATCACCGCCGAGGTCGGCCGCACGGACGCCGACGGCCCGCACGTCGTCTCCCATCCGATCGCCGTCGAGGGCGCCCGCCCCGGCGACCTGCTGCGATTGACGCTGGTCGAGGCGCTGCCGCGGGTGCCCTACGGTGTGGTGTCCAATCGGCACGGCCGCGGCGCGCTGCCCGGCGAGTTCCCCCGCGGCGACCACAACGTCAGCGTCTTCACCCCGGTCGAGGCGGACGGTCTGGCGTCGATGCCGCTGGTCGAGGGCGGCGACCGGGTGGTCCGCTTCCCGATCAACCCCTTCCTCGGTCTCATCGGCGTCACCCCCGCCGAGGGGGGCCGGCTGCACTCGGTCCCGCCCGGCCCGCACGGCGGCAATATCGACATCCGCATGCTGACCGCCGGTGCCAGCATCCTGCTGCCCGTGCAGGTGCCCGGGGCGAACTTCTACGTTGGCGACCCGCACTTCGCGCAGGGCGACGGCGAGGTCGCGCTCACCGCGCTCGAGGCGTCGCTGCGGGTGACCGTGCGCGCCGAGGTGGTGCCGCGCGAGCAGGCCCTGCTCGAATACGGCGATCGGAAGATCCCGTTCGTCGAGACCGCGGACGCCTTTGTCCCCACCGGTCTGGACCCGGACCTCGACGCCGCCGTGCGCATGTGCGTGCGCGAGGCGATCGACTTCCTCGGCGCCCGTTACGGCATGGAGCCGCACCTGGCGCTCGCGTACCTGTCCGCCGCGGTCAACGTCAACGTTTCCCAGGTCGTCGACCAGGTCTGCGGCGCCCACGCCGCCATCCCGCGCGCCGACTTCGCCGGGCCCGAGGCGAGCCGGTGAAAGAGTCTGCGATACGCGGTATCTGGCCCGCCGGGCTGCGCGAGGCCTTCGACGGCTACGAGGCGGCCCTGGCGGCCGACGACGGTGATGCGCTGGCCGACGCCTTCGAATCCGGGTCCGACGTCATCCGCGCCGACGGCTCCGGCATCCTGGTCGGCGCCGAGCAGATCGCCCGATTCCGCAGCGCCCGCGGCGGTATCGCGACCCGCACGATCTCCCATGTCGAGTTGCGTCGGCTGTCCGACGATACGGTCCTGATCGTCAGCGAATCCGCCTTCGACGGCGGTGGACGCGGCTACCAGACCCAGATCTGGCGGTACGACGACGACCGCTGGCGCATCGCCGCCGCCCACGTCACCCCTCGCCCCAAGGCGCTCGACACCCGGGTCTGGCGGTCGGTGGGCGACCCGCTGGTGCGCCCCACCGGCGAGGGTCCCCTCGCCGGCCTGACCGTCGCGGTCAAGGATCTGTTCGCGGTGACCGGCTTCCCCACCGGCTGCGGGGTACCCGCCGTCGCCGCCGAGGCGCCCGCCGCGCTCACCGACGCGGCGGCCGTGGAGACGCTGCGCGCCGCCGGTGCGTCGATCGTCGGGATCGCGGCCACCGACGAGTTCGCGTACAGCATCGCCGGCACCAATCCGCACTACGGAACGCCGCCGAACACCGCTGCCCCCGGTCGGTTGCCCGGTGGCTCGTCCAGCGGCCCGGCCTCCGCGGTCGGGCTCGGTCAGGCGGACATCGGCCTGGCGACCGACACGGCGGGCAGCATTCGAGTGCCCGCCTCCTACCAGGGACTCTGGGGCCTGCGCACCACCTTCGGCGCGGTGGATCGCGGCGGGCTGGTGCCCTTGGCCCCTGCCTTCGACGTCGTCGGCTGGATCACCCGCACCCCCCAGATCCTGCGGCTGGTCACCGCGGCGTATCTGCCGGACCCGACCGCCCGGCCGCTACCGCGGGTCGTCGCGGTCCCCGACGGGCTTTCCCGCCTGCTGGAGCCGGGTACGCTCATCGCCTTCGACGCCCTGCTCGAGAGCCTGCGCACCGACGGGCTGCTCGACGACGTGCGCACCGTCGAGATCCCGGACCCCGACCTGATCCGGGAGACCTTCCGGGTCGTCCAGGGCGGTCAGGCGTGGGAGCGCTACGGCGAGTGGATCGCCGAGCACCCCGGCGCCCTGGGCGCGGATGTCGCGGAACGGTTCGCCGCCGCGCAGGACCTCTCCGTCGCCGCGATCGAAGTGGCGGGCAACGACCTCGACCGGCTGCGGCCGCTGCTGCGCGACCTGGCCGCCGGAGCGCCGTTGGTGTTGCCGAGCTGCCCCGGACCTGCGCCTCGACCGGCGGATGTCGGCCCGCAGACCCGCACGTCGACCCTGGCGTTGACCACCATCGCGAGCGTCGGCGGCCTGCCGGCGATCAGCGCGCCCCTACTCGAGGTCGACGGTCTGCCCGTCGGGCTCGGGGTGATCGGAGCGGTCGACGACGACCTGACGCTGATCGATCTCGCCGCCTCCTGGGCGCCCACCGCGGCCAAGGCCGTCACCGCCCCGGGTGCCGCGCACCCACAGTCCGACCGGTAAAGGAGCACCATGACCCCGATCCTCCCCGTCGATCCACCGGCCCGACTGCTGATGGGCCCCGGCCCGGTCAACGCCGACCCCCGGGTCCTGCGCGCCCTGGCCACACCTCTTGTCGGCCAGTACGACCCGTGGATGACCGACACGATGACCGAGACCATGGGTCTCTACCGCGACGTCTTCGCCACCGACAACGAGTGGACGATGCTGGTCGACGGAACGTCCCGCGCCGGCATCGAGGCGGCTCTCGTATCGTTGATCGAGCCGGGCGACAGTGTGGTCGTTCCGGTCTTCGGACGGTTCGGCCACCTGCTGGTCGAGATCGCCGGGCGCTGCGGGGCCGAGGTCCACGCCGTCGACGCCGAATGGGGAACGGCGGTGCCCGCGAGCAAGATTCGTGAGGTCGTCGAGACCGTCAAGCCCAAGGTGCTCGCCAGCGTGCACGGCGATACCGCCACCACGATCGCCCAGCCGCTCGCCGAACTCGGCGAGATCGCCGCCGCCAACGGTGCGCTCTTCTACGTCGACGCCACCGCGACCCTCGGCGGAAACCCCTTCGACATGGACGCCTGGGGCATCGACGTCGCGACCGCCGGTCTGCAGAAGTGTCTCTCCGGCCCGCCCGGATCGGCACCGATCAGCCTGTCGGACAAGGCTGTCGACGTCATCAACGGTCGGCGCAGTATCGAGGCGGGGCTGCGCGGGGACGGCGACACCGAGTCGACCCGGCGGATCGCGTCGAACTACTTCGACCTCGGCATGATCATGGACTACTGGGGCCCGAAGCGGCTCAACCACCACACCGAGGCCACCTCGATGCTCTACGCCGCCCGCGAATGCGCCCGGGTGATCCTCGAGGAGGGGCGGCAGAACGTCATCGACCGGCACAAGACCGCCGGTGATGCGATGGCCGCCGGCCTCGCGGCGATGGGGCTGCCGCTCTACGGCGACCAGGAACACAAGATGGCCAACGTCGTCGCCGTCGAGATCCCCGAAGAGGTTGAGGGCGAAGCGATCCGCGCCTCGATGCTCGCCGACTTCGGGATCGAGATCGGCACCTCCTTCGGCCCGCTGGCCGGGCGGGTCTGGCGCGTCGGCACCATGGGCGTCAACGCTCGCCGCGACGCGGTGCTGCAGACCCTGGCCGCGCTCGAGCAGGTGCTGCGCATCGGCGGCTTCCGCAAGCTCGATCCCGGCGCCGGGGTCGACGCCGCGTTCGCGATCTATCAGGAGCGGGCATGACCACGTCACAGCAGCAGGGGGAACGACGCAATCGACGCGAGCCCGGTGAGCGGCGCGGCCGCCGCGCCTGGGACCGTTGCGCCCGCCTCGCCGGGCTGACCGCCGTCCCCGGCCAGATCGACCGCTTCTACCTGACCCCCGAACACCGCGCCGCCAACGACCTGACCGCGCGCTGGATGAAGGAATCCGGCCTGCACACCTGGCTCGACGAAGCGGGAAATGTGCACGGCTCCACCGGACAACGCGACAGTCGCCGCCCCCGGCTGCTGATCGGCTCGCACCTGGACACCGTGCCGGACGCCGGCCGCTTCGACGGCATCGCCGGGGTGATGGCCGGCATCGAGGTCGCCGGTGGCGAATGGGCGGCGAACTTCCCCTTCGACGTCGAGGTGATCGGCTTCGGCGACGAGGAGGGCACCCGCTTCGGCACCGCTCTGCTCGGCAGCCGCGCGGTCGCCGGGACCTGGGACGACCGCTGGTGGGGCCTCGAGGACGAGAACGGGATCAGCCTCGACCGGGCGTTCGCCGAATTCGGTCTCGACCCCGAGCGCGTCGGTGATGCGTCCTATGCGGCGAAGAACGTCGTCGGCTACCTCGAGGTGCACATCGAGCAGGGGCCGAGCCTCGACCGGGCCCGTATCCCCCTCGGCGTGGTCTCGTCGATCGCCTCGGCCCGCCGCTTCGAGATCGAAATCATCGGTGAGCCACGGCATTCCGGTGGTACCCCGTTCGACGAGCGGCACGACGCGCTGCTGGGCGCCGCCGAGGCGGTCCTGGCGGTGGAACGCTTCAGCATCGAGCACTCGGTCATCGGTACCGTCGGCCGCATGGAGGTCGAACCCGGTGCGGTGAACGTGATTCCGGGTCGCGCGGTCTTCAGCGTCGACCTGCGCGCCCATCACGACCATCAGCGTGACGACATCATCGAACAGTTCCGCGAACTGGTCACCGAGGTCGCCGATCGCCGCGGTCTGCGCGCGACGATGAAACAGTTGCACGAGGCGCCCGCGGTGTACTGCGCGGACCGGTTGAAGGAGGCGGTGCGCGCCGGCATCGCCGACGTCCAGGACGAGACGCCGCCGGAGTTGTTCAGCCCGGCCGGTCACGACGCGATGGCGATCGACGCGATCACCGAGGTCGGCATGATCTTCATGCGCAATCCCGATGGCATCAGCCATCATCCGGCCGAGTACGTCTCCCCGGACGACCTCGGCGCCGGCATCGCGGCGCTCGCCCACGCCGTACAGTCCCTGGCGTGACGGAGGGCGGTTTGACGGCGGGCGGTGGCCGCGGCCGGGAAGCGTGGCGAGCGGTCGGAGAGTTCGTCCGATCGGGCTCGGAGTCGGCGTTCCACGGCGTCGGTGTGATCGGATCCTGGCTCGGTCGGGGTATCGCCGGATTGTGGCGCGGGCTCTCCGACTTTCAGAATCCGTTCAGTTAGCCTGCTGTTCCCCGTGTCCGTCGAGGCGGTTGTGTCGATGGTTCGGCGCGTGCAGCGTCAACCAGGTGAGAATCGCGGGCTTGTCGTCGTCCGGATTGGTGATGCGGTGCGGGGTCGACGCGTCGAAGGCGATCGAATCGCCCGTCTGCAACTCGACGCGCTCGCGCGGGGATTCGACGATCACGCGCCCGGCGGTGACGGTGCCGGCGTCGATTCCGGCGTGCTCGAGGTATTCGTCCGGGGGTCCCGACGACGAGCCCGGCGGATAGATCGACTCGAAGAAATCGGTGCCGGGCAACGGCGGTGACAGTCGGCGGTAGGTCACCCCACCGGTCAGGTCGACCGGCGCGCCGGGGGCTCGCCGCACCGAGAAGCCGGCGTGGAAACCGACCGCGGTGCTGTCGTGCAGTGGTTCGTCGTCGAGCACGACACACAGCGGCGCGCCCAGGGCTTCGACCATGCCGATCAGCCGCATCACCGACGGGGTGATCAGACCACGCTCGATCTGAGAGACGGCGCTCGGCGAAATCCCCAGTTGGCGGGCCAATCCCCGCAGCGACATGCCCTTCGCCTCGCGCAGCGACCGCAGGCGTGAACCCAGAATGCGGGCCCGGTCACCGGATGCGTCGCCGGATACCGCGTCGGCGGAAGGATCGTCGTCCGCGTCGACGGTCGTCGCAGCGCGGGGGTCGGTCATCTCTCGAGGATAGCTGTCAGCGGTACGGAATTCGCCCCGGCGGCTTCGGACCGCCGCCTCGGACCCCATTGCTTCGGGGCGGCTGCCTCGGGCCGGCGGGTTCAGACCTCCGACAGCGTCCGCACCTGGACGAGGTCGGGTCGGACCTGGTCCGGTGTCGGAACCGTGGTGCCCGGCAGCCCCGCCGCCGCGCTGCCGTAGGCGACCGCGAGGGCGAGGCGTTCGGCCGGCGGCAGCCCGCGCTCGTGCCCGAGCAGGTAGCCGAAGAGGCTCGAATCGCCCGCCCCGACCGTGCTGACCACCTCGATAGGCGGCGGCGTCGCGCGCCACGCGCCGTCGGCGGTCACCAGCACCGCGCCGTTGGCGCCGAGGGTCGCGAGCACCGCTTCGATACCGTCGGCGACCAGTCCGGCGGCGGCCTTGGCGGCGGCCGCGGGATCGGCCTCGATCGCTTCCGGATCACCGCCGGTCAGCGAGGCGAGCTCGTCGCTGTTCGGCTTGATCAGGTGCGGGGCGCCGATGGCCAATCGCTCGATCAGCGCGGCGAGGGGCGCGTCGCTGGTGTCGACGGCAACCCGCGGCGGGGTGGCCGCGAGGGTGGCGACCAGTTCGGCGTACCACTGGGCGGGGGTCCCGGGCGGGACCGAGCCGGCCAGGACCACCCAATCCTCGGCGGTGCGCGTCGCGGCCTCGGCGACGATCGCCTCGGCCAGCCGGTCGAGGTCGGCCGCGGCGACCGTATCGCCGGGGCTGTTGAGCTTGGTGGTGGTGCCGTCCGGTTCGGTGATCGACAGGTTGATGCGCACGGAGCCGGCCGGGTGCACCGGGCGCACGGTCAGCCCGGCGTCCCGCAACTCGCGGGTATACGGGTCGTCCGCGTCGGCCGGCAGGACCGCGACGGTGTCCACGCCGGCAGCCACGGCGGCGCGGCTGATGTTGACGCCCTTGCCCGCCGCCTGGGTGCCGATCGAGGCGATCCGGTGGACCGCGCCGCGCACGAGCGGGGTGTCGAGCACGGCGGTGCGGTCGATGCTCGGATTCGGGGTGACCGTGATGATCATGCGACCACGACCTCGATGCCGCAGCGTTCGAGTCGCTGGACGACCCGATCGCTGATGCGGTCGTCGGTGACCACGGTGTCGATCTGCTCGAGCTCGGCGAATTGCACGGTGTGCTCCTGTCCGATCTTGTCGGCGTCGGCGGTCAGAACCACGCGGGCCGCGGCTGCGACGATCGCGCGTTTGGTGGCGGCCTCGTCGGTGTCCGGGGTGGACAATCCGCGGTCGAAGGACAGACCGTTCGTGCCGACGTAGGCGACGTCGGCGTGCAGTCTGCGCAGGTACTCGACGGTGTCGGTGCCCACCGCGGCCTGGGTGGTGGCGCGCAACCTGCCGGGCAGCAGGTGCAATTCGACGTTGGACTGGGTCAGCAGTCGCGTCGCGACGGGGAAGGAATGGGTGAACACGACCAGCCGGCGATCGCGGGGCAGGTGCCCGGCGAGTCGACCGACGGTGCTGCCGGCGTCGAGAATGATCGTCGCGTCCAACGGCGGAACCAGCGCGCCGGCGGCCTTCCCGATCCGTTCCTTCTCCTCGGGATTCGACTCGTCGCGCTCGCTGAGGCGCCGTTCGATCACCGAGGACACCGGCACCGCACCCCCGTGGACCCGCCGGGCCATCCCCACCCGTTCGAGGGCGGACAGGTCGCGTCGGACGGTCTCCGTGGTCACCTCGTAGAGCGCGGCGAGCTCCGTGACGGATACCCGTCCGCTACTGCGCAGCAGGTCGGCGATGGCCTGCTGGCGTTCTTCGGCGTACACGCGGACACCTCCGACACGCAGGGACAAGAGATACGGGACAACAATTGTTGGTTTTCATTTGTTTTACGCCCGAATCTGTTGGGTTGTCAAGATATCGAGGCGATCAAAATGTGATCGGGCTCACTCGCGCGTGGCGGCGGCTGTTGTCCGAAATTGTAGGGCTCCACACGATCGTTTGTTCCGGCCGACACCGCTCGTGTCGGTGCCCTCGAAGGGTCGACGGGGCGATCCGCCGGTCGTACGCTCGGATGGTCGAACTTCGGGGGCGAACCCTCGCACTCTCGCACCCCGAGCTCGCCATATCCAGGTTTCGCATCACGCCCCAGCTTTCGAATCACACCGAATGCCCCGCAGCCCATCGGGGTATTCCGGCACCCGGGGGGGTCATGACCGAGAACAGGCACGACACCGACGACACGCGAACCGGCGGCGCCGATATCGACGGAGCGCCGCCACCGGCCCGAGGTCCGATCGATACGACCGTCTCGCTCAACGACGGCGGTTACGGCAAGCCGACCGACGCCGCCTGGAAGCAGCGCAACTACCACCACCCGGCCGCCGGCTGGGGCGCGGCGATGTCGGTGGCAAAGGTCCTGATCACCGAGCGCGAGGTGCTGCGCGGAGCGCGCGCCACGCTGACGATGAACCAGGAGGACGGCGGCTTCGACTGCCCCGGCTGCGCCTGGCCCGATACCCCCGGTCTCAAACTCGACATCTGCGAGAACGGCATCAAGCACGTCAGTTGGGAGATGACGAGCAAGCGCGCCGGCCGGGAGTTCTTCGCGGCGCATACCGTCTCCGAACTCGAGGAGTGGACCGACTTCCAGCTCGAGGATGTCGGACGGCTGACCGAGCCGATGGTCTACGACGCCGAGACCGACCACTACGAGCCGATCTCCTGGGACGCCGCCTTCGAGCTGGTCGGCAAGCACCTGCGCGAGTTGGACAACCCCAACCAGGCCGCGTACTACACCTCCGGTCGGCTGAGCAACGAGGCGACATTCCTCTACCAGCTGCTCGCCCGTGAGCTGGGGACCAACAACCTGCCCGACTGCTCCAATATGTGCCACGAGGCGTCCGGCCGCGCGCTGCAGGCCGCTCTCGGCACCGGCAAGGGCACCGCCGACCTGTCGGACTGGGAACACGCGGATGCGCTCTTCGTCATCGGCGTCAACGCGGCCTCGAACGCGCCGCGCATGCTGACCTCCCTGGCGGAGGCCTACCGGCGCGGGGCGCAGGTCGTGCACATCAACCCGCTGGTCGAGGCGGGTGCGACGCGCACGATCATCCCGCACGAGATCCTGGCGATGGCGACCTTCCAGTCGACCCCGACCAGCACGCTGAACCTCCAGGTGCGGCCCGGCGGCGATATGGCCCTCTTCCGCGGCGTCGCGAAGTCGCTCTTCGAGCAGTACGCGACCGACCCGCGGGTGATCGACAAGGAATTTGTCGACCGCTATACCGACGGGTTCGACTCGTACCGGGCGCTCTGCGAGAACACCTCGTGGACCGAACTGGAACGGCAGAGCGGGCTGAACAAGGCCCAGATCATCCGGGTCGCCGACATCTACTGTGCCGCCGACCGCTCGCTGATCAGCTGGTGTCTGGGCGTGACCCAGCACGAACACGGCGTCGACACCGTCCGCGAATTCGTCAACGTGCTGCTGCTGCGCGGCAACCTCGGACGCGAGGGCGCCGGCCCGTCGCCGGTGCGCGGGCACAGCAATGTGCAGGGCAATCGGACCTGCGGTATCGATCACCGTCCCAAGCCGGAGTTCCTCGACCGCCTCGGCGAGGTCTGCGGGATCGACCCGCCGCGCGAGAACGGCCTCGACACCGTCGGCACGATCGCCGCGATGCACAGCGGCGACATGCGGGTCTTCGTCGGGATGGGCGGCAACTTCGCCATGGCCGCCCCGGATACCGCGTATACCCACGCCGGCCTGCGCAAATGTGACCTGACCGTCCAGGTGTCGACCAAGCTCAACCGCAGCCACCTGGTGCACGGCCGGGCCGCGGTCATCCTGCCCTGCCTGGGGCGCACCGAGAAGGACATGCAGGTCGCCGGGCCACAATCGGTCTCGGTCGAGGACGCGATGAGCATGGTGCACCTGTCGGTCGGCAAGCGCCGCCCCGCCTCGCCGCATCTGCTCTCCGAACCGGCGATCATCGCCGGCATCGCCCGCGCCGCCCTGCCCGACAGCTCGACCCCGTGGGACTGGTTCGTCGCGGACTACGACCACATCCGCGACGTGATGGCCAAGGTCATCTTCGGTTTCGAGGACTTCAACCGTCGGGTGCGCCTGCCGGCGGGCTTCCGCATCAAGCAGCCCGCACGCGAACTGATCTTCCTGACGCCGTCCGGCAAGGCGGGGTTCCGGGACGCGGCGCTACCCGATGTGGTTCCGGTCGCCGACCGGCTCACCCTGCAGACGATGCGCTCGCACGATCAGTGGAACACCACGATCTACTCCGACGACGACCGCTACCGCGGGGTGAAGAACCTGCGCACGCTGGTGTTCATGAACGGCGACGATATGCGTACCCGCGGCCTCGTCGAGGGGGACCGTGTCGACATCACCGCCTACTCGCGCGACGGGAGTGTTCGGGAACTGCGCGAATACGTGGCCCTCGCCTACAACATCCCGTCCGGCTGCGCGGCCGGGTACATGCCGGAGATGAACGTGCTGATCGGCAAGGCGGACTACAGCACCCAGAGCGACCAGCCGCTGATGAAGAATGTGGTGGTGACGATCGCGAAGTCCGCCTGACCCCGGAGGCCATGTGATCCGAGTCATTGGGTTCTAGTTGATTTGTGCCCGAATGTGTTGACTTGACCGGGGTGAAAGGCGCAAACTTGTGACTATGGTCACCGATAACGCGCCGCAGTCCGCCACCGGCTTGTTACGCGGCACACCGGTTGTTGCCGGGGTCGTCTACGGGCCCGTCCAGGTGGTCCGCACCGATCTCGATCCCGCCGCCGTCGCGGCCTTCGCCGCGGGTCCGCAGCCCGAGGGCGACGACGCGATCGCCGCCTACGACGCCGCCGTCGACAAGGTCGCGGCCGGCTTCCTGGCCCGATCCGAGGCCGCCCACGGCTCCGCCGCCGAGGTGCTGGCCGCCAGCGGCAAGCTCACCCGCGACCGCGGCCTGCGCACCATGGTGCGCAAGAACATCGCGGACGGGCACTCGCTGCTCGAGGCGATCGACGCCGCCGTCGGGCACTTCGCGGAGATGTTCGCCAAGATGGGCGGCCTGATGGCCGAGCGGGTCACCGACCTGCACGACATTCGCAAGCGGATCATCGCCCACCTGATCGGGGTCTCCGAGCCGGGCATCCCGGTGCCCGAGGTGCCGTCGGTGCTGGTGGCCGAAGACCTCGCCCCCGCGGACTCCGCAGGCCTGCGGCCCGAGCTGGTCGCTGCGCTGGTGATGGAGAAGGGCGGCGCGACCAGCCACACCGCCATCATCGCCCGACAGCTCGCGATCCCCTGCATCGTCGGTGTCGCCGGCGCGCTGGGATTGCCCGCCGGACAACGGGTCCTGGTCGACGGCGCGGCGGGGATCATCGATCCGGCAGCCGAGCCGCAGGATGCCGAGCGCAAGGTCGCCGCCTCGATCGCCGAGCGCGAAGCCCAGGAGAAGTGGACCGGCCCGGCGACCACCGCCGACGGCGCCCCGGTCAAGCTGCTGGCCAATGTCGCCGACCCCGCCTCGGCGGAGAAGGCCGCCAAGACCCCGGTCGAGGGAGTCGGGCTCTTCCGCACCGAGTTGGCCTTCCTCAAGAGCACCGAGGAGCCCAGCGTCGCCGAGCAGGCCGACCTCTACGAGGGGGTGCTGCGACCGTTCGTGGAGGCGGGCGCCTTCCACGTGGTCACCCGCACCCTCGACGCCGGCTCGGACAAGCCGATCGCCTACGCCACCATCGAGGGCGAGGAGAACCCGGCGCTCGGCGTCCGCGGCTACCGGCTGACCTACGACAAGCCCGGCCTGCTCGACCATCAGCTCGACGCGCTGAAGATCGCCGGCGAGCGGGTCGGCATCCAACCGTGGGTGATGGCCCCGATGATCGCCACCCCGGACGAGGCGCGCGACTTCGCCAAGAAGGCGCACGACCGCGGCCTGAAGGCCGGTGTGATGATCGAGATCCCCAGCGCCGCACTGCTGGCCGACCGCATCGTCGAGCAGGTCGACTTCCTGTCGATCGGCACCAATGACCTGACCCAGTACACGATGGCCGCCGATCGGATGGCCACCGATCTGGCGCACCTGACCGACCCGTGGCAGCCCGCCGTCCTGCAGTTGGTCGCGATGACCGCCGCCGCCGGCAAGCGCGCCGACAAGCCGGTCGGCGTCTGCGGTGAGGCCGCGGCCGATCCGTTGCTGGCGTGCGTGCTGGTCGGCATGGGCATCACGTCGCTGTCGATGGCCGCCGCCTCGGTCAAGGCCGTCGGTGCGCAGCTGTCGCGGGTAACCTTCGACCAGTGTGTGAAGGCGGCCGAGGTGACCGTCGACATGATCAGCCCGGCCAATGCGCGCGAAGCCGCGCGGGCCGTGCTCATCGACTGACCCCGTCACGCGGGGGTCCGCAGACCTCCCGGCCGGTCGGGAACGAATCAACCGGCCGGCCGGTGAGCTGCGGGTGCTACGAAGTGGGGGTCGAGCTCGTCGGGGTGGACGATGCGGCCGGGTTCGGTTGGGACGGTGAGCCGCCGATGAAATCGTCCCAGCGCTGCCGCACCGGACCCCAGCGCTTGTCGAAGCGCGCGGCCCGCTTGGCCGCCTCCTGGTCGCGGCGCTCGGAGTAGAACCACCGCGCCCACGGCGAATGCGGGCGCGCCATCCGCACGGCGGTGATCCACGCCATCGGGAACACGAACAGGCTGATCAACGCGGCCGGGTACTTCCCCTTCAGAGCGGTCGTCGCCACCAGCAGCAGATGGATGGCGAGCGCGACGGTCAAACCGCCACGAATCCACAAGGCGGTGCTGTTGATTCCCGCGCTGCTGACCGGCGAAATCCCCACCAGCGGAAGGCCCACACAGGCCGCCGACAAGGTCACCACGTTGACCGAGAGCTGCCCCTCCTGCGACCAGTAGACGTTCTCCAGGTGGAAGATCATCGCGAACTCGTCGAGCACCAGCGACGCGCCGATGCCCACGCCGGCCGCCGCGATATAAGTCCACGGCACCCGCCCGTCCGCGCCGACCGATCCGAAGGCCCCGGCGACGAGCAGGATCGTCCCCGGCGTCGAGTGGTGCAGATGCGTACCGCCGGCGCTCAGGTTGTGGAAGGGGCCCTTGCCCGCGCGAATCAATCGGGTGATCGTGCGGGTGGTCACGAAGGTGATTACAAAGGCCACGAACGCCAGCAGCAGTGGGCCTTTGAACCCGTGCACCACCTCGGTGTCCCACCAGTGGGTCAGCCACGTCATCGTCCAGATCGTAGCCGGATCGCGCGGGAGCACCGCTTGTCCCGACGCATTATCGGAGGTTCCGGCGCATCCCCTTGTCGTGGCCTCGCCGACGCCGCCCGCCGCTTCGCGCTCAGGCGGGCCGGCGGGGATCGATGAGTTCGAAGACCGCGACCTTGTCGGCGACGGCGGCGAACTGGTCTGGGTCGGGGCCGTCGACCAATCCGAGCCGCACGTAGAACGGCACCCCGCCGCGCGCTTGAACGGGGAAGGCGCGCAACACCGATCGGCATACGTCGAGGTCGGCCACCTCGCGGATCGTGTAAGCGACCCGCCGTCGGCCCTGCGCGAGTTCGCCGTGACCGGCGGCCCGGATGTTGCGGGCCCAGTCGGCGTTCGGAAGGGCGGCGATCACGTACCTGGCGCCGTCGACGGTGATCGGCGTGACGGGGGTGGATCGCGGTTCCCCGGTACGCCGTCCCGGCACGGTCAACACACGCGTCGGTCCCACCGGGCTGAGCCCGCCGCAACGCCCGAGCGGTGGGATGGTCGCCCCCGATCGGGGCGGGCGGATCAGGAGGTCAGCAACTCGTCGGGATTCTTGCCGGCCGCGACCATCAGTTCGTGCTCGGCATTCGGGCCGTAGGAGATGCGAGGGATGCGCACCATGAAGATGATGCCGAGGAGGACCCAGGTGCCGACGATCAGCCATTCCGCGGGCCACACCAGGGCGGCCGGCATGCCGGGCAGGTAGAGCAGACCCAGGCCGGCGGACAAGACCACCGCGGCGCCGCCGACGAGCGGGCCCGCCGGAGTGCGGAACGGCCGCTCCATATTCGGCTCGCGCTTGCGCAGCACCAGGAAGGTCAGCGACACCATCAGGAAGGCCGTGATGATCGACAGGCCGCCCGCATCGACGAACCACACCAGCGCGGGCCGTCCGAAGAACGGGGCGAGCACCGACAGGCCGCCGATGAACACCACCGCATTGGCGGGCGTGCGGAACTTCGGGTGCAGGCGACCGAACCAGGCGGGCAGCATTCCGGAGCGGGCCATCGCGAAGACCAGGCGGCTCGCTCCCACCATGAAGCCGTTCCACGAGGTCAGGATGCCGGCGATGCCACCGATCACCAGGATCTGGCCCATCAACTCGCTAT
The DNA here is from genome assembly GCF_001552615.1 of Millisia brevis NBRC 105863. Taxonomy (GTDB): domain Bacteria; phylum Actinomycetota; class Actinomycetes; order Mycobacteriales; family Mycobacteriaceae; genus Millisia; species Millisia brevis. Next base: position 233,344 of record NZ_BCRN01000005.1, on the reverse strand, counting down.
TCCACAGGGCGCTGACGCCGTCGGCGGCTGCCAGATCCGACGCGGCGAGTTCGGCCGCCGGCAGCGACGATCCGACGGTGAGCATCACCATGACGTACCAGACGACCGCCATGATTACCGAGGCGATCAGCAACTGGCCGATCCGCTTCTTGGGCAGGTTGATCTCCTCGGCCGACTGCGGGATGACGTCGAATCCAACGAACAGGAACGGCGTGGCCACCAGCACGGCGATCAGGCCGGCCATGCCGCCGGTGAACAGCGGCTCCATATTCTCCAGCGAGCCACCCACGAAGGAGCCGAAGATCATCGTCGCGCCGACGGCGAGCAGGAAGACCACCGCGATGGTCTGGAAGACCGCCGCGGGGCGTACGCCGATGACGTTGAGCACGGTGATCAGGACCGAGCCGAGCACGCCGACCGCCACCCAGACGGCGTAGACGTCGTAGCCCGCGATGGTCCACAGGTAACCGGTCATCAGGTCGGGCACCAGGAAGGACATCGAGTGCGGCAGGGCCACCGCCTCGAAGGCGACGACGCTGACGTAGCCGAGCACAAGCATCCAGGAGGTGAAGAACGCCGGCCACGAGCCCATCGCGCGCAGCACGTAGTTGTGCTCACCGCCGACGTGGGGCATGGCGGCGACCAGTTCCGCGTAGGTCAAACCGACGAGCATGATAATGAAGCCGCCGATAACAAAAGCGAGAGCGGACCCCAATGTGCCCGCGCTGCTGAGGAAGTCGCCCGTCAGCACGATCCAGCCGAAGCCGATCATGGCGCCGAAGGCGAGTGCGATCACGTCGGTCTTACCCATGACACGCGTCAATTGCGCCGGTTGCGAATCGCTCACCGCAAACCCCCGATCTGTGAGGTGGGAGTCCTGATCATTGCTGGCAGGCGCCCGGAGATGGTCGTCCTCGTCTTAACTCGCTCAATCTAGAGCGAGTGGAGATGAGGCGCATCCCGTATGGGGTGGTTGGGCGTTATGTCCCGTCCATCTGGAGGTCGACCCCCGTCCATGTGGACAGCTGCACGGGGCGCCCGGGGGCGTGTGGACAACCTGTGAGTAGTTCGTGGTGAGTGCGGGACGTCTCGGTCCGAGTTTGGTTCTATCTCCGCAGGTAGCGTGCGTGAAGCTGTGATCGCGGGGAGCGATGGCACCCGGGGATCGGGCATCTGTGCCTGTGGATAAAGCCGTGGAGCGGGAAACACGCCGAACGCCGACCGGCGGGTGGCGGTGCCACCCGCCGGTCGGCGTGGTCGGTATTGCGGAGGAGTCCGATCAGGGCTCGACGGTCACCTTGATCGCTTCGCCCTTCTCGACGATCTTGAACGCGTCGAGGACGTCCGAAAGCGGGATGTGGCGGGTGATCAGGTCCTTCACCGGCACCTGACCGGTGGAGATGTACTCGAGCGCGCGCTTGTTGTGCTCGGGGGCCGAGCCGTTGGCGCCGTGGATGTGCAGCTGGCGGTAGTGCACGATGTTGGAATCGCAGGTGATGGTGGGGTTGGTCTTGGGCAGCCCACCGAAGAAGGAGATGCGGCCGTTGCGGGCGGCCATCGCGATCGCCTGCTCCTGCGCGATGTTGGCGGCGGTGGCGGTGATGACGACATCCGCGCCGCGCCCACCGGTCAGCTCGCGCACCTTTTCGACCACGTCGACCTCGGCGCCGTTGATGACCTCGTCGGGCGACACCGCGTCGGCGGACATCTTCAGCCGCTCGGCGTTGACGTCGATCAGGAAGATCTTTCCGGCCTTGTGCACACCGCGCGCGATGCGGATGTGCATGCAGCCGATCGGGCCGGCGCCGAAGACGACGACGGTGTCGCCCTCCTCGATACCCAGCAGCTCCTGGGCGTTGATCGCGCAGGCGAACGGCTCGGCGGCGGACGCCTCGTCGAAGCCGACGTTGTCCGGGATGCGGTTGAGACCGTCGACCTTGAGGACCTGGTGCGGGACGATCATGTACTCGGCGAAGCCGCCGTCGTACTGGTAGCCGACGGAGGTCTGGTTCTCGCAGACCGCCATCCAGCCCTTCTTGCACTCGTAACACTCACCGCACGGGACGGCGGCGATGACCTGAACCCGGTCGCCGTTCTTCCAGTCGGAGCCGTAGGTGGCGTTGACATCCGCGCCGACCTCGACGATCTCGCCCGCGATCTCGTGGCCGATCGTCCGCGGTGGGGTGAGGTTCTGGTGGCCGTTGTGCAGGATCTTCACGTCGGTTCCGCAGGTGGAACAGTTGCGAACCCGCAGCTTGATCTCGTTGGGTCCGCACTCGGGCTCCGGGACGTCCTCGAGCCGAACGTCCTCCGGGGCGTAGAACCGCAGCGCCTTCATCGGTGCCTCCGCTTCACGTCGAGGCGGCGCCGTCGCCGCCCTGGTAGCTGGGTGGGAGGTGTGGTTTCCGTCCCACATCTTGGTTCCGAAACTACGCCACCGGTCCCACAAAAGCCACATGTACTCACGTGGAACTGTGTCCGAACGCTTGGCAACGTGTCCGGTTGAGCGTAATCTCTGACGCAACACAGTGACCCGCGTCACGTAGTTGTATCCGAGAGGAACTGTAGATGGTCACCACCGCAACGCCGCCGGAGCAGTCGGCCGGGATGCGTGTCCGGGTGCAGAAGTTCGGCACCTTCCTGTCCAACATGATCATGCCGAATATCCCCGCGTTGATCGCCTGGGGCATTCTCACCGCCTTCTTCATCCCCGCAGGCTGGACGCCGAATGCGGGCATCGCGACCCTGGTCGGCCCGACCATCCATTACCTGCTGCCGATCCTGATCGCCGCGACCGGTGGCCGCATGGTCTACGGCGACCGCGGCGCCGTGGTCGGCGCCTTCTCGGTCATGGGCGCGATCGCCGGCTCCGACTACCTGATCGATCAGTTCAACGCGACCCTCGCCCCCGACGAGGCGCAACTCGGCCAGGTCCACATGTTCATCGGAGCGATGATCCTCGGCCCGCTCGGCGCCTGGGTGATGAAGAAGCTCGACGCCCTGTGGGACGGCAAGATCCGCCCCGGCTTCGAGATGTTGGTCAACATGTTCTCCGCCGGCATCACCGCCTTCGTGGTGGCGATGTTCGGCTTCTTCGTCGTCGCCCGCGTGGTCAACGCGATCATGGACGGCGCGTCGATCGCGGTGAACTGGCTGATCTCCACCGGGGCGCTGCCGTTGGTATCGATCCTGATCGAGCCGGCCAAGGTCTTCTTCCTCAACAATGCGATCAACCACGGCGTCCTGACCCCGCTCGGTATTTCCGAGGCGGCTCAGAACGGCAAGTCGATCATGTTCCTGCTGGAGGCCAATCCCGGCCCCGGCCTGGGAATCCTGCTCGCCTACAGCGTCTTCGGCACCGGGATCGCTCGTGCGACCGCCCCCGGCGCCGCGATCATCCACTTCTTCGGTGGCATCCACGAGATCTACTTCCCGTATGTGCTGATGAAGCCGAAGCTGATCCTGGCTGCGATCGCCGGCGGCATGACCGGTGTGTTCATCAACGTGCTGTTCAATTCCGGTCTTCGCGCTCCCGCGGCGCCCGGTTCGATCATCGCGATCCTGGCGCAGACCGCCAGCGACAGTTACGTCGGCGTGATCCTGTCGGTCATCGGTGCGACGGCGGTGTCGTTCGCGGTGGCGAGCCTGCTGCTCAAGACGGACAAGAGCAGTGGTGACGACGATCTGGCCGCAGCCACCGAGAAGATGGAGGGGATGAAGGGCAAGAAGTCGATCGCCTCCTCCGCGCTGGCCGGAGAGGCCGCGCCCGGCAAGGAGATTCACAACATCGTCTTCGCCTGCGATGCCGGCATGGGCTCCTCGGCGATGGGGGCGTCGGTGTTGCGAAAGAAGATCAAGGACGCGGGCTTCGGCGACGTGACCGTGGTCAACAAGGCGATCGCGAACCTCACCGATACGTACGACCTGGTGGTCACCCACCGCGATCTCGCCGATCGAGCGGCCCGCACCACCGGTTCGGCCGTGCACGTCTCCGTCGACAACTTCATGTCGAGCCCCAAGTACGACGAGATCGTCGAACTGTTGCAGACCACCAACGGTGGCGGCGGGCATGCCAACGGCAACGGCAATGGCGCGGCCCCTGTCGAGGAGCCGGCCGACGCGGCGGCGACCTCGGACGTGCTCTCCCGCGACTCGATCACGCTGCACGGCACGGCGCGCACGCGCGACGACGCGATCACCGAGGCCGGTCGGCTGTTGGTGGCGGCCGGTGCGGTCGCCCCATCCTATGTCGACGCGATGCACGAACGAGAGGCGTCGGTGTCGACCTTCATGGGCAACGGCCTGGCGATCCCGCACGGCACCAACGAGGCGAAGGGGTCGATCGACCACTCGGCGATGTCGTTCATCCGCTACGACGAACCGATCGACTGGAACGGCAAGCCGGCGCGATTTGTGGTCGGTATCGCCGGGGCCGGCGACGACCATCTGGTGCTGCTGCGCAAGCTCGCCACGGTCTTCGCCGACAAGGCCAAGATCGGCGAACTCGAGCAGGCCAACTCCGTCGACGATGTGCTGCAGGTACTCGACGGTGTGAGCGTCTGATACCTCCGAACATCCGAGAGCCCGAGCGACGTTCGCTCGGGCTCTCGGTGTCTTCGCGAGCCGCGAACCGGCACGTCACCCCATAACGGCAACAGGCACGGATTCGGCCGGCCGATACGGCACGATGGTCGCCATGCGAAAAGGGCGCATCGGGATCGCGGCGGCAGCGGGAGTGGTCGGCGTGCTGCTCGGCGCCGGTGGGATGCGGCTGATCGACTCCGGCCCCTCCGAGCCCGAGCCGTGCGGCGGCATCTTCGCCTACTCCCTCGGCGATGCGCTCGACGACTCGGATCTCATCGAGACCGCATGGTCGGCCGTGACGGATCCGTCCGATTCGGAGAGCAACGGCAACCTCGACGGTTCGCGGCCGGTGGCGCAGCGGACCTGCGTGTTGTTCGCCGGGAGCCTCGAGGAACGGCCGACGGTGGTCTTCCTGGAGAACACGATCAGCGGCCACCTCAACGTCGTGCGGATCGTCGAGGCGCGGGTGGAGCAGTCCGGGTCGGTGAGTTACGGCACCGATTGGCATCCGGTGCTGCTCGGTTCCGAGGCGGCGTTCGGCGTCTTTCTCCCCTTGTCCGGTGCCTACGTCGCGCCGCGCAATAGCGGTGACGTGCGGGTGGTGACCGCCGACGCCCCGATGCGGGACGCACCGGTGATCGTCGACGGCGTCCACGACACCGGAGTTGTCGCCGATCGGACCGAGGCGCCGAACTCCCGGGTCGCGGATCGGGCGGCGGTGCTGGTGGTCGATCGGACCGACGACGGACTGCTGCCGGCCCGCAGCGAGGTCTACCTGGTGCCCGCCCTGCGCCGCGATACCGGGGCGCGTCCGGTACATCGCCCGTTCCGGGTATGGGACGACGACAGCGGCGACCCCGTCGACGCCGACGACGAGTCCCTGCTGGCCGCGCTGGCGCAGGTCGCGCCGCAACTGAGCGCCGATCCGCTGTTCGCCGTCGCCGTCTTCGACACCGCTCCGGCCGCACCCGGGCTGTCGGTCGCGTTCGCCGATGGCGAGGTGGCGGTGAAACCGGTCCGCGCCGGTGAGGTTCCGGTGTTGCGATATCCGGTCACCCAGCCGTCGTAGGATCCGGGGAACAATCCCGTGGGCGGGGGGCCGATGACCACATCGACGACGCAAACCGGGCAGACCCAACGGCCGGCGGATCGGCGCCCGCCGCTGCGCGCGATGCTGTCGGGGTCCGCGACTCCGAATCGGTTGCGCCTGACCGGCCTGGTGTTGGTGGTCGGCTGCCTGGTATTCGCGCTGGTCGGTCTGGTGTCGGGTTCGACTCGGAGCGCCGCGGTGGCGGACGCCGGTGACCGGCTGGCCGCCCTCGACGCGGACGTCGCCGACCTCTACCGCTCCCTGGCCGGCGCCGACGCCGCCGCGACCAGCGCCTTTGTGGCGGGAGGTCAGGAACCGGCACACCTGCGAGCCCGCTTCGACGACGACATCCTGCGCATCTCGCGGGTGCTCGTCTCGGCGTCGGCCCGGCTCGAGGTCGGCGATCCGGCCCTCGACCAGTTGACGGTGATCGCGACCAACCTGCCGGTCTACACCGCCCTGATGGACTCGGCGCGCACCTACAACCGGCAGGAGCTCCCGCTCGGACAGTCCTATCTGGACAACGCCTCGTCGCTGATGCGCGACACGATGCTGCCGGCGGCCGAGCGGGTCCGCGACCTGCAGACCGTCGCCCTCGAGAAGGACTTCGTCGCCGGTGGCGGCTTCCCCTTCGCGGTGGTGTTGATCGGGCTCGCGGTGCTGCTGGCGATGGGTGACGTCGCGCGCCAGGAGCTGCGCCGGACCAACCGCCGGCTGAGTCCGGCCCTGATGATCGGGGCGGCGGCGATGGGCCTGGCCGTCCTGTGGTGGATGGTCGCCGGTTACGTATCGGCCGGGCACCTCGATCGCGCTCGCGATCACAGCACCGCGATCGGCGCGCTCGACGATATGCGCACCGAACTGTCCCAGGCCCGCAGCATCGAGAGCCTCGTGCTCGTCGCGCGCAGCGGCAGCGCCTCCGATACCGATTTCGGTGTGCGCCTGGTCCGGGTGCTCAACGACGGCGGACTGCTGGATACCGCGGCCACGCAGATGCCGGACGACGAGGTGGCCGACCTGCGGGCGGCGATCATCCAATGGGATACCGCGCACCGCCAATTGCGGGCGCGCGACGACCGCGGCGACTACCGCGCCGCGGTCGATTCGTCGATCGGGGTGGACTCGAACGGATCGGGGCCCGCCTTCGAACGGGTCGACGCGTTGCTGGTCGACGCCGCCGAACAGCAACGGGCCCAGTTCGTCGGCGAGCTCTCCGCGGCGCAGCGCTCGCTGACCGGATTTGCGGTGGTCCCCACGGTATTGGCGCTGATCGCCGCGGTGGCCGCCGGACTGGCGGTCGCCCGCCGCGTCGGGGAGTTCCGATGAGCGGGCGGGTCAACGTCCGGCGCCCGGCGATACTGGTCGCCGTCGCCGCCGTGCTCGCGACGATCGCCCTGGCGGTGCCGATCTTTCGGCCGGAGATCGCCGTCCCCGAGCCGAGCGGACAGACCATGGCCGAGGGCAGCGCCGGGGTGTCCGAGGCCTGCGACACCATCGTGGCGAGCCTGCGTCCCGACGGCCCGCTGCCCGAACCCGGTGTGATGCCCGCCGGATCGACGATGGCCGCGATCGTCGCCCGCGGGCACGTCACGGTGGGCGTCGAACAGGGCAACTATCTGCTCGGCTTCCGCAACCCCGCCACCGGCACCCTCGAAGGAGCCGAAATCGACATCGCCCGAAGGGTTTCCGAAGCGCTCTTCGGCACGGCGGATCGGGTGCGGTTCGTGGCCGTCGCGGTGGCCGACCGGCAGGCGGTGCTCGGCGGCGGACCGGACGGCGCCTCGGCATCCACCACCGTCGACATGGTGATCAACAGCTACTCGGTCACCTGCGAGCGACAGCGGTCCGTGGAGTTCTCGGCTCCGTATCTTCAAGTTTCGCAACGACTGTTGGTGCCGACCGGCAGCGGCATTCGGGAGGTGGAGGACCTCGCCGGGCAGCGGGTGTGCACCTCCGCCGGATCGACCACCGAACAGATCCTGCTCGATCTGCCGGTGGGGCTGCAGGTGATCACCCGGCCCGGTGTCTCCGGTTGTGTGGTCGAATTGCTGGCCGGCCGCGTCGAAGCGGTCTCCAGCGACGACGTGATCCTCGCCGGGATGGCGGCGCAGGATCCGCAGACCGAGGTGGTGGGGCGGGCGCTGGACAATACCGACTATGCGATCGGAATCAGCAAGCAGACAACGGATCTCGTGCGTTTCGTCAACGCCGTCCTCGCCTCCGCACGGGCCGACGGCATGCTCGCCGCCAGCGACCGGTTCTGGTTTGCCGATCACCTGTCGCCGGTACCGCTGCCACCGGCGGTGACCTATCGGGACTGATTGCCGCGCAGCGCGATCAATGGGGCGTTGCGGTGATTGTCAGGTGTTCCAGTAGGTGACGTCGTAGACATCGACGCCACCGTCGTCGCGGGTCACGTAGAGGTAGTTGCCGTCCGGGGAGACCGCCACCCCCAGCGGCAAGTTGCCGGTGGGGATGGTGCGGATGACGGTGTTGGTGGCAGTGTCGATGACCGTGACCGTGTCGGAGTTGCGGTTGGCGACGTAGGCGCGGGTGCCGTCCGGGGAAACCGCCACACCGAACGGGGCGTTGTCTGTCGGGATGTCGGTGATGACGGTGTTGGTGGTGGTGTCGATGACGGTCACGGTGTTGGAGCCGTAGTTGGTGACGTAGGCGCGGGTGCCGTCCGGGGAGAGAGCCACCACGGTCGGGGCGTCGTCGGTGGGGATGTCGGTGATGACGGTGTTGGTGGTGGTGTTGATAACCCTGACGGTGTCGGAGTTGCGGACGGTGACGTAGGCGCGGGTGCCGTCCGGGGAGACCGCCACCCCGAACGGGAAGTCGCCGGTGGGGATGTCGGTGATGACGGTGTTGGTGGTGGTGTCGATGACCGTGACGGTGTTGGAGACGCGGTTGGCGGCGTAGGCGCGGGTGCCGTCCGGGGAGACCGCCACCCCGAACGGGTACTCGCCGGTGGGGATGGTGGTGATGACGGTGTTGGTGGCGGTGTCGATGACTGTCACGGTGTCGGAGCCGAAGTTGGTGACGTAGAGGTAGTCGCCGTCCGGAGAGACCGCCACCCCCAGCGGCAAGCTGCTGGTGGGGATGGTGGCGATGACGGTGTTGGTGCTGGTGTCGATAACCCTGACGGTGTCGGAACCCGGGTTGGCGACGTAGACACGGCTGCCATCCGGGGAGACGGCTATGAACAGGTTCTCCCCGGCGGTGGTGGGGATCGTGGTGATGAGGGGTTGACGTTGTTCGATGGTGAGGGTGATGGTTTCGGTGGTCGTGGCGCCTTGGTCGTCGGCGGCGGTGATGGTGAGGGTTTCGGTGTATTCCTGTGCGCGGCGGTAGGTGTCGTCGGGGGTGTAGGTGTAGGTGCCGTCGTTGTTGTCGGTGATGGTGCCGTGTTGGGTGCCGGTCACGGTGACGATGACCGGGTCGCCGTCGGGGTCGGTGGTTGTGGTGGTGATGGTCGCGGTGTGGGTGCCGTTGGGCAGCGTGGCCGGGGCAGTGACGGTCAGGGTGGGAGCGGCGTTCGTGGGTGGGACGGTGAAGGTCAGCGCTTGGGTGGTGGTGTGCGCCTGGGGTTGTCCGGTGATCGCGGCGATGAGTCCGTCGAGGCTGTGGATGTGGTCGGTCGTGTCGTCGGAGGCGGTCACGACGATGGCTTCGGTGTAGCCGGTGGTGGGGGCGTCGGGGTTCGGGGTGTAGGTGTAGCTGCCGTCGGGGTTGATCACGATGGTGCCGTGTGCGGGGGCCGTGGTCACGGTGTAGGTGAGCGGGTCGTTATCGGGGTCGGTGATTCCGATATCACCCGTCACCGTGCCGGATGCGGTGTCGTACAAGGACGTCGCAGTTCCGGTGACGGGTGTCTGGTTGAACAAGCTCGTGCGGACACGGGTGGTCCACCACAGCAACCATGCCGGCGGTGGGGGTGGTGCGAGGGGTTGGGTGGGTAGCGCCCCGACCAGTAACCATCCGGTCAGGGCGGAGGTCAGCACCGCCGGCACATCGACCACCGATGCCGGAAGCGCGGCTGCGGTGATGGCAGACGTCGCTGCGGGTGCCGGTGTGGTGGCGGTCGTGCCGAATGGTGTGGTGGTGAACGGTGTGCTTGTCGGCGCCGGTGCGAGGGCGGGATCGGGTGTCGTGTCCGGTGTGGCGGTCCCGAACGCGGTGAACGATGCAAACGTTGTGGGCGTCTCGTCCGGGTCCGTTGCGTCGGGATCCGGGTCGGCCGGATCGGTGGGCTCGGTCGGGGTGGTTTCCGGGATCCTCGTCGCAGCTTCGACGCCGGAAGCACCGCCGGTGTCGGGTTCGGTGGCGGGCGCCTGGTGGCCGGTGGGCGCGATAGCGGGTGCGGGGTCCTGTGCCGGGGTGGTGCTCGGCGCGGCACTCGACTCCGAGGCACCCGAGGAATCAGCCGAGCCCCCGGTGTCGGCATCTGTGGTGGTCGAATCGGATTCCGTGGGATCGGTCGCTTCGGATGCCACAGGTTCGGATGCCGCAGGTTCGGACGTCCCGGGTGCGGATGCCGCGGGTTCGGGAGTATCTGTGACCTCCGGGTCGGTGGTCTCGCCTGCCGACGTGGTGCCGGTCGGGGTGGTCCCCGAGTTCGAGGTCCCGACGTGCGAGTTGTCCGTGTCGGTATCCGCGTCGTGGCCGGTGTCCGGATCACGGGATTCGGCATCGCGGTCGGTGGTACTCGACTCGCTGCCATCGGGCACAGCTGTCGCGATGGCGGGATCGGTCAACAACACACCCGCGCCGATACCGGCGGCGAGAACAAGGACACGGAATCGATTGGTGCGCGGATCGGTCATTGTTTCTCGTTTCGGGATTCCCTGCGGCAACACCGGGCGTGGAGCAGGGAGTACGTACGGACGGCGCCTCAGGGTCGAAAGCTGCACGATTGGCGGAAGATATTTCCCCGCATTGGCGGTCTTCGGTTAATCAATGGCCTGACAGTACCCCAGTTTCCGGCCAAAAGTATGGCGTACTCTTACGTCTCGTCTGCACATTCCTAGCCGGTGGGATTCGCGGCGTACGGACGAAATGGATCGTTGTCGTTAATGACGAGACGGTTCCTCTTGGCATCTTGTCGCCGTTCGCATCGAGGTGTGGATCAGCGGACCGAAAGCATGCCGGGAAAATGGTCGATGAGCCGCCTTGGCGATGGCGTTCAGGTCCAGGTGCGGGGTCGGATGTCGTTGGCCCGGTCGACCAGCGCGTAGCGGCTGTCGGGATCCGTGGTCAACCGTGCGGACGCGCGTAACGAATGTTCCAGGGCGAAGCGTAGATCGCGGGACGTCCAGGGCACTCCGACAAACGCATTGCCGGAGGGGGTCGGTGCATCCGCCAGGGCGATCGCCGCCTCGAGCAGTTCGGCGCGCACCTGCTGGTCGGTGGCCGGATCCAGTGGCAGGACGGCCGCCCGGCCCGCGGCCCGGTCGAGGGTGGCGCGGTCGCGGGAATCGGGATCGGCGAGCTCGGTGCGAATCGCGCCGAGTTGGGCGGCGACATGCTGACTCGACGACCCCGGGACCAGGTCGAGGGCACGGATCGCGCCCTCCCGGTCACCGGAACGCAGCAACGTGCGGGCCCACCCGAAGGCGGCGTCCGCCGCCGCCGGATCGGTCTGCGCCACGATCGCGTAGTAGCGCCCGGCGGAGCGGTCGGTCTCGGCGCACTCGGCCGCCGCGGCCAGCGCCAACTTCACGACGCTCTCGCCCGGCAGCGCCGTATAGCACTCGTCGAAGGCGCTCACCGCCGTCACCGCGTCGCCGGACGACAGTGCCACCAGGCCGCGATGCCAGGGCACCCGCCAGTCATCGGGGTCATCCGCGGCCATCTCGTCGAGTACCGCGTCCGCCGCGGCCGGATCGCCGGCGGTCAGCAGCGCCCGCGCCCGGGCGAACCCCAACTCCGGGGTCATCCGCCCCACCGTGGCGATCATCTCCGCCACATCGTCGGCGGTCGCGCCCACCGCCGTCGCCAACAGCGCCGCACCCTGATCGGACAGGTCGACCAGGGGGATCGGCAACGTTCGGGCGATCCGTACCGGGTCCGGTCGGGCGGTCGCCGTCCCGTCGAAAGGCAGGTCGGTGGCGAACCAGCCGCGACCGGGACCGAAGACGATCGACGGACGGGGCTGCGGGGTACCGCTGGACAACGCGAGGGTTTCGCGCAGGACGTGCTCGAGCTGATCGCCCATCTCGTCGGCCGATGCGAAGCGCCGGAACGGATTCGGGGCGGTCGCCCGGCGCAGCACCCGAGCGAACGATGGGTGGGCGAGCAGGACCGGGTGATCCTCCGGGATCGGGGCGAGTTCGCCGCCATTGTTCGGGCGCATCCCGAGCGCGAGGACCGCCAATGTCCTTCCGACGGTGAAGATATCCGATTCGACGGACGGTCCGCGCTCGGCGATCTCGGGATCCTGATAGCCCACGGTGCCGAACAGCGGACTGTGCCGGTCGTCCATCCGGATCACCGCGCCGAGGTCGATCAACTTGAGACGTCGACCATACTGGATAGCGTTGTCGGGCTTGAAATCACAGTAGGCAAGCCCCTGAGAATGCAGATAGGCGAAGGCCGGCAGGATCTCGAGCCCCAGGGCGATCGTGCGGTCGACGGGGAGCGGATCGATCGTGCGGTCCGGCCGGCGTCGATCGTCGAGCAACTGGTGCAGGGAGCGGCCGCCGACGTACTCCATCACTATGTATCCGGCGGAGACGCAGTCGCTCCCCGGATGTTCCACGAAGTTGTGGATGTTGACGATATTCGGGTGATCCAGACGGGCCAGGAAGCGCCGCTCGGCGATGGCCGCCGCCCGCGCCTCCGGATTGTTGGTGTGGATCAACCCTTTCAGTACCACCCAGCGGTTCTCGACGTTCCGGTCGATCGCCAGGTAGATCCACCCGTTTCCGCCGTGCGCCAGGGCGCCCTGGACGTCGTACTGGCCGGCGACGAGGGTGCCCGGTGGCAGCGCCGGGACGAACGAGAAGCGGACGCCGCAGCGTGGACAGTCGCCCTCGGTGGCGCCGGGGTGGCCATCGGTCGAGCGGCCCACCTTCGCGCCGCAAGCGGTACAGAAACGGTTGCGCTCGGGCACTTTCGGGTCGGTGAGCAGCGCCCCGGCCGGGTTGCCGACCGGTACCTCGGGGACCTCGACCAGACCGGCGCCGATGCCGCGCACGGTGCGGGTGGTGCGGCCGCGCCGCGAGGAGCGGGTCCGGCCGGAAGACCCCGCGGTCGTCGGCGAGCCGGTGGTCGGCGGGCTCCCGGACGTCTGTGGAGCGGCCGCCGTGTGTGACGAGGCGGCGGTTTGCGGCGAGGCGGCGGTCGGGGGTGAGGCGGTCGTCTGTGGAGTTGCGGTGGTCCGCGGCGACGGGGCGGTGAACTCGGGCACCCAGCGGGCGGCAGCCGTCGGCTCCGGCTCGGGCCGTGCGGCGGCGGTCGGTTCGGGCTCGGGACCCGCGGTGGCAGAGGTCGATTCGGACCGTGCGGTGGCGGTAGGTTCGGGTTCCGGGTCGGTGGGCATGTCAGTATGGGCGGTACTTGTCCAGCGAGGAGATCACCTCGGCCTCCCCCGCATCCGAATCCGCCAGCACCCGATCGGGATCGAGCAGCGACACCGACAGCCCGTCGAGCTGCAACCGCCGCGCGGCCTCCGCGATCATCCGGCGGGCGACGTCGTTGACCGCGTAGGCGCGCCGCAGGTCGATCACCACCCGACCGGCGTTGTCCGGATTCTCGGCGAGCGTGCGCAGCACCCGCTCCGCGCCGCTGAATCCGATGGTGCCCTGCAGACTGCATACCCGCACCCGATGGTTGCCCGGCAGCGTCAACACCCGATCGCGCCGGATCACCGATCGGGCCGGTTCGGCACCCTCCATGATGTGCATACCCATGTCCTTCGACATGCGATCGCAGATCCGGATACCGCGCACGCTGTTGCCGTGCTGGTCCAGCCGCGGGGAGAACGTCGCGATACCCACCTGACCGGGCAGCGCGCCGAGGATGCCGCCCGCGACACCGCTCTTGGCGGGAAAGCCGATCGTCGACATCCAGTCCCCGGCCGCGTCGTACATCCCGCAGGTCATCATCACCGACAGCACCTGCCGGACCACCGACCGCGGCACGATCTGCTCACCGGTATCGGGCCGCCGGCCGGCGTTGGCGAGCGTCGCCGCCATATGGGCCAGATCGCGCAGCGTCACCAGTACCGAACACTGCCGGGTATAGCCGTCGACCACGCCATTCGGGTCCCCGGTGATCGTGCCGTAACTGCGCAACATATTGGCGATCGCCGTATTGCGATAGGCGGTTTCGCGTTCCGACTTGTAGACGTTCTCGTCGACATCCAGTTCGCGACCGGCAAACGCCGACATGCCGCGGCGCACGATCTCGAAACGCTCATTGGCATCGGCCTGCGGCCCGCCGAGCAGGGCATGCGTCGTCAGCGCTCCGGCGTTGATCATCGGGTTGAGCGGTCGCCCCGAGCCCTCCTCCAGGGACAACTCGTTGAACGCCTCACCGCTCGGTTCGACCCCGACCCGTTCCAGGACGTGCTCGAGACCGTGTTCGGCCAGCGCCAACGCGTAGGCGAAGGGCTTCGAGATCGATTGGATCGAAAACGGCACATCGATATCGCCCGCGCCGTAGATCGTGCCGTCGATCGTCGCGACGCATACCCCGAGAAAGCTCGGGTCGGCGTCGGCCAGTTCGGGGATGTAGTCGGCGGTGGCACCGGGGTTGTCGGTTCCGATGCCGGCGAGCACCTCGTCGAGGTAGTCCACTATCGGTAGCCGCATACCCGTGACCCTCCTGGCCGGTTGACCACATCCTGTCACGTCGGCGGCGAACCCGACCGATTCCAGCCCGACTCGAACCACTCTGAGTGAGGACAGGCTAAGTTAAAGCGAATGAGTGGCGACTGGTCTTTGCGTGCCTCGGGCATCTCGGTGCGGTTCGACGACGCCGACATCGTGACCGACGCATCGTTCGACCTGGAGCCCGGCACGGTGACGGCCTTCGTCGGCCCGAACGGATCCGGCAAGTCGACCCTGCTGCGCGCGCTGTGCCGGCTGCTCACCCCGGCGGCCGGCTCGGTCGCGTTGACCGACGTCCCCGACACCCGGGCGCTGTCCGCCCGCGACTTCGCCACCCGGGTGGGACTGCTCGCCCAGCAGCGGCCCACCCCGGCCGGGATCACCGTGCGCGACATCGTCGAATTCGGCCGCCACCCGCACCGATCCGGCTGGCGCGGCGTCGACCCCGACGGCGCCGCCGCGATCGACCGCGCCCTGCACCTGACCGGCTTGACCGACCTCGCCGAGACCTCCCTGGAGACGCTCTCCGGCGGTCAGCTGCAACGCGCCTGGTTCGCCGGGGCGCTCGCCCAGGACACCGGAGTGCTGTTCCTCGACGAACCGACCAATCATCTCGACCTGCGCTATCAGGTCGAGATTCTCGATCTGATCAACGAACTCGCGGTCCGCCACGGCGTGACCGTCGGGGTGGTCCTGCACGACCTCAACCATGCGGCCGACGTCGCCGACCGCGTCCTGGTGCTCGAGGCCGGACGCATCGTCGCCGACGGTCCGCCCGCGCAGGCCCTCGACGCCGACCTGCTCGGCGCGGTCTACGGCATCCCGATCACCGTCACCCGCGACCCCGACACCGATGTCCTCGACATCCGGGCCCGCCGCTCCGCCGGCCGGTCCCACCGCGCCGACCTGCCCGCCGAACGGTCGGCGTAGCCGCCGCGCGACCCGGCCGCGGCCGTATCCCCCGCGTCTCCACCCGTCCGACGAAAGGAACCCCCGAAGTGAAGTTGCGTCGATCCGCCCTGGCGCTCGGCTCGATCGCCGCGCTGACCGTGCTCGCCGCCTGCGGCACGACCAGCCCGGCCACCGACGAGACCACCACCGCGACCGGCGAGCCGATCACGGTCACCGACAGCGAGGGCAACGACGTCACCCTCGCGGACGGCCCCGCCCAGCGGGTGGTCGCGTTGGAGTGGGCGCAGGCCGAGATCATGACCAGTCTCGGGATCGACCTGGTCGGCGTCTCCGATGTCGCCGGCTACACCAGCTGGGTCGGTGCGGCGGTCCCCCTGACCGGTGACCCCACCGATGTCGGCCAGCGCACCGAGCCGAGCGTCGAGACGATCGCCGACCTCGAACCGGACCTGATCGTCGGCGTCGCCCGCTCGATCCCCGATGCGGTGCGCTCCCAGATGGAACAGATCGCCCCCGTGCTGCTGCTCGAGAACGCCAACGCCGCCGATCCCCTCGGCGCGGTCACCGACAGCGTCACCACCCTGGCGACCACCGTCGGCAAGCAGGACGAGGGGGCCGCGCTGCTCGACGACTTCACCGCCACCCTCGACGCGAACAAGGCCCGCATCGACGCCGCCGGACTCACCGGGACCGAAGCGGTCTTCGCCTCCCCCTACGAGGACGGCGGCAATGTGTCGATCCGCATGCACGGCCCCGGCTCCGCGCCGCAGGCGGTCATGTCGGCGATCGGGCTGGCCCCGGCGTGGCCCGACGCCGGCGACGAGGCGTACGGACTGTCCTATACCGACATCGAAGGGCTGACCGCGCTGCCCGCCGACTCCTGGTTCCTCTACTGGGCCAACGCCGACGAGGACAACCCGATCACCACCTACCTCGAGCCGAACGCCGTCTGGCAGAGCCTGCCGTTCGTTCAGGGCAACCGGGTGGAGCCGGCGGCCGAGGGCATCTGGGTCTACGGCGGACCGGCGTCCCTGGGTGCATTCAGCGGCGACGTCGCCGACAAGCTCGGCGCCTGACCCTCCCGTGTCCGACTCCGCGGCGCCCCGGCAGGGTGTGACCACCGAGAGGTCCCCGGGGGATCGCACGCGACCCGACGGGGATCGAACCGGCGCCGATCGACCGGGCGCCGATCGGCCCGCCGGCCGCTCGCTTGTGGCGTTGCCGGTGGTGGTAGCGGCGACGCTGGGGTGGCTGATCATCGCGGCGATCGTGCACCTCACCCAGGGCACCGCGGACTACGACGCCGCGACGGTGTGGCGGGTGATCACCGGGGCGGAGATCCCGCAGGCCGCTGCGGTGCTGATCGACTCGCGACTGCCGCGGCTGCTGGCCGCGCTGGTCGTCGGCGCGGCCCTCGGGGCGTCCGGAGCTGCGATGCAGTCGGTCTCCCGCAACCCGCTGGCCTCTCCCGACACCACCGGCGTCGCCGCCGGCGCATTCCTCGCACTGACCGTCGCCGCGGTGGTTGGCCTGAGCCCCGGGCCGATCGGCGGCCTGGCGATCGCCTTCGTCGGCGGCGTCGCGGCGGCCGCCGCGGTGATCGGCCTGGCCTCCGGCGGCACCCTGTCACCGATGCGGCTGGTGTTGGCCGGTTCGGCGCTGACCCTCGGCCTCGGCTCGATCACCAGCGTCCTGCTGTTGGTCTTCCCCTGGCAGACCCAGGGACTGTTCGTCTGGGGAGCCGGCTCGCTGTCCCAGAACGGTCCGCGCGCGGTGCTGACGGTGCTGCCGTTCCTGGCGATCGCGCTGGTGGTGCTGCTGCTCTACGGGCGCCGGCTCGACCTGCTGCAGTTGGGTGAGGACACCGCCGCCTCGCTCGGGGTCCCGGTCGCGGCGACCCGCCGCGCCGTCATCGTCTGCGCGGTCGTGCTCGCCGCCTGCTCGGTCACCGTCGCCGGGCCGATCGGATTCGTCGGACTGGTCGCCCCGGCGATCATCGGATTGCTGCGCCCGTGGGCGCCCCCGCTGCGCCGCCAGCGCACCTTCGTGGTGCTCAGCGCGATCGCCGGCGTTGCGCTGGTGCTGACCGCCGATGTGCTGCTGCGGATATTGTTCGGCGGCGTCGCCGGGGTGACGATGCCGACCGGCGTCCTGACCAGCCTGATCGGCGCGCTGTTCCTGATCCTCCTGGCCCGCCGGGTGCGCTCCGGCGGGGCCGGCGAAGCGCTGATCACCATGCACGCCGGCACCGCCTTCGGCCGCGCCCATCCGATCCTGCTGATCGGCCTGGCCGTCGCCGTCCTCATCGGAGTGACGATCGCCGGGGTGCTGATCGGCGATCGGCTGGTGCTGCTGGGCGACGTATGGAACTGGGTGCGCGGCGCCGCCGCCCCGCGCGTCGAGATCATCCTGGGCTCCCGGGTGCCGCGCGTGATCGGCGCGCTGCTCGCCGGGATCTGCCTGGCGCTGGCCGGCGCCCTGCTCCAGGCGGTCACCCGCAACCCGCTTGCCGACCCGGGCATCCTGGGCATCTCCGCCTCGGCCGGCTTCGGAGCGATCGCGGTCATCACGATCGCCGACGTGCCCTCCGACCGGGCGGTCTTCGCCGCGGCGCTGGTCGGAGCGGCGATCGCGGCGCTGCTGCTCGCGGTGATCGGGCGGGCCGACCAGCTGCGGATGGTGCTGGTCGGTGTCGGCATCGGCGCCGCGGCCTCCGCGTTGACCACCCTGCTGATCATCGGCACCGATCCGTGGAATCAGACCAAGGCGATCACCTGGCTCGGCGGCTCGACCTATGGCACCACCGCCGGCGCGCTGCTGCCGATGCTGGTGGTCGTGATCGTCGCGGCGGTCGTCGTCTCCCGCGCGGTCCGCGATCTCGATCTGCTGCAATTCGACGAGATCACCCCCCGTGTCCTCGGGGTCGCGGTCGGCCGGCAACGGCTGCTGCACATCGGCCTGGCGGTCGCCCTGACCGCCGTCGCCACCGCGACGATCGGGGTGATCGCCTTCGTCGGCCTGGTCGCCCCGCACGCCGCGCGCCTGCTGATCGGCAAGCGGCACGCCACGCTGCTGCCCCTGGCCGCCGTCTTCGGCGCGATCCTGGTGGTCGCGGGCGACCTGCTCGGCCGCGCGGTGCTCGCGCCGTCCCAGATCCCGGCGGGTCTGGTGGTCGCGCTGATCGGTACGCCCTACTTCCTGTGGCTGCTGCGCCGGATGCGCTCCGAACGCTGAGACCGGTCGCTACCGGGCCGGCAGAGCCGCGCAGACCTCGTCGACGGCGGCGGTCAGACACTCGACGTACCGGTCGAAGCGCGGCACCGACTCCGGGGCGGCCATCGCGGTGATCACCGAGGCGCCGTTCGCGGTGCTCGACACGACGTGGTTGAGCCCGACGCTCGTGCTGACCGGGGCGAACTTGAAGCTGAACGCCACCGGCGTCCCGGCGCACTCCCACCGGTCGCTGTCCGGGAAGTTCATGCTGCTCAGGCCGACGTGCGCCGAGGTCGTGCCCGCCTCGACCGACAGCGACTCCGCCTCGACACCCGCGCGCACCAGCCGGCGATAGTGCGGTGCAGGCAGTGCGGTGACCAGCCGGAAGGTGCGCAGCACGTGCGGGCCGTCGTTGTCGGCGATCGCGGTGCGCAGATCGTCGTTGATCGCCGCGGCCCGCTCGATCGGATCCTCGATCGTCGGGTGCAGGTCGACCACCGACAGCACAAAACGGTTCATCGACCACTCCCGCGGCCGATCGGTCGGCGTCGGGATACTCAGCGCCAGATCGTCCGGGCAGAGCTCGCCGATCGCTTCGAGGTACCGCTGCGTCGCCCGCGAGACGATCGTCGCCGCCACCGCGGTCGCCGTCACCCCCTCCCGACGCAGGCCGCCGGGCGGGATCGGCACCACCGCAAGGGATCGATCCGGTCCGATCACCGCCGTCAACGACGTCGCCGGGCGAATCCGCGGCGGCTCCTGGACCGGTGCGTCGGCGGCTTCGGCCTCGAGCGCTCGCCGCACCCGCGGGAAGCGGGCCACCGAACCGACGAAGGCCCACGCCCCGCGCAGCGCCGCGATCGGCCGCGCGGGCGCCCGCCGGGCCGCGGGCCGCAGCGCCGGCAGGTCGACCGGTCCGGCCCCACCGAACAGGGAATTCGCGAACTCCAGGTCGTGCTCGTAATTGTTGACCGAATGGCAGTCGCGGGTGAGCACGACGATCGCCCGACCGGGCAGCCCCGGCACCTCGCGCACGTCGTCGAAGACCAGCAGGTCCTTGGTGGCGACCGAGACGTCGATCGGTTCGGCGGCCCGCCGCGTCGCCGCCTCGAGCACCCGCGTCCACGTCGTCGGGCCGCCGTCGGCGAAGACGGTCCGCTGCGCCAGCGGCAGCGGATCGGCCAGCACATACGGGTGGTCGAGGCCGCCCGGCACCTCCGCGACCCGCAGGCAGGCCCCCGCGACGTCCGGCGACCGCTGCGCCAGGAACCGCGCGATCTGCTCGCGGGTGGGTGCGGCGTCGTCCGGACAGGCGAAGACGTAGCCGCCGGTCGCGTCCATATGCTGGCCGGGGATGCGCGAGTAGATGCTCGAGGCGTCGATCGCGGACAGATGGGACCTACGGGTCATACACGTATCGTCGGTCACCGGGGCCCGGGCGTTAGTGTCGACCCGGTCGGATCGCCGGCTATCGGGTCCCGAGTCGGTGACGACGCCGGCCGAATTCGATGCGGAGGTGTCGCGGGGTGGTACGGACCGACTGGATCCGGCGCGGCAGCGGCAAGGAACGCGCGCTACGGGCGACCGCCGAACGGTCCGATGGGTTGCGGCGCGTCCGACGCCCGGCGACCGACACCACCCCCGCCTTCGATCTGGCCTATCTGCGCACCGGGCCGCGGGGCGCGACGCCGTTGGTGATCATCCCCGGCGGCCCGGGCCTGGCGTCGGCGATTCCCTACCGGCGGATCCGCAGTCGTGCGGCGCGGGCCGGACACGACGTCATCATGGTCGAGCATCGCGGTGTCGGGCTCTCCCGCACCGGTGCGTCGGGCACCGATCTGCCCCGCTCGGCGATGCGGGTGACCGAGGTGGTCGACGATATTGCCGCGGTCCTCGACCACGAGGGTGTCGACCGCGCCCACATCTACGGGTCGTCGTACGGCACCTACCTCGCCGAGGGTGTCGGGGTGCGGCATCCCGAGCGGGTCGCCGGGATGATCCTCGACTCGACCCTGCTCTCGGCGCAGGATCACCTGGTGCAGCGCGCACATTCGCGGCGCCTGCTCTGGGACGGCGACGATCCGCATACCGCCGAGGTCGCCGCGGCCCTGCGCGAGGTGGTCGAGTCCGGGGCCGACCTCGTCGAGGCCTGCGGGATCGCCGAAATCCTCTACGAATTCGGCGGAACCGGGCTCCTGCTGACCATGCTGCGCCGGCACCTCGCCGGTACCGACCGTTTCACGTGGAACGCGCTGAGCCGGACGGTCGGCGCCGAGATGGCGATCGACAGTCGGGTCCCGTACACGATGGAGGTCGATCCGGTCGGCGAGATCGCCTTTCGGGAACTCAATTTCGCGCCGGAACCGGATGGCGGACCGTTCGATTCGTCCGCCGCCTTCGCGGACTCGGCGAGCCACTTCTCACCCTTCTCCGGCGAACCGTTCGACCTGTCGATCGAGTTGCCGCGCTTCACCTGGCCGACAGCGATCATCGCCGGCCGCCGCGATCTGCGCACACCCCCACCAATCGCCGAGCTGGCCGCCTCCCTGATCCCGGACGCGACCCTGGTGTCGATCGACAACGGGCACAGCGCCCTGGACACCCACCACGCCGCGGCGCTGCACGTCATCGACCGCCTGCAGGCCGGGCGCACCGCCGAATTGGCCGACGAGGGGCCGATGATCGACGCGATGTCGCCCGGCGCCGGCCCGAACCGGTGGATCTCGTTGGCCGTCGAGACCGCCCTGGTCGGCGACTACCTGGGCGACCGTGTCCTGCACCCCCGCCTGCCGCGGCTCGGCCTGCCACGATTCGGCGGCCGCAGCACCCCCGCGTCCTGAGCATCCCGGCGCTCGGTCGGCGGCGACCGTCGTCGTCACCCTACGGTTCCGTCGTCATCGTGCGGTTCCGTCCGGGCGGTTCCTTCTTGTCGAGCGGATCGGCCGGCCCGGTTTGTACGATCGTCCGAACCGGCAGGGGGACCGATGAGTACCGATACCGTGAACGATGCGACGCCAACTCGGCGCCGCGGTCGGTCGCGGGTCGATGCACTGCCGCCCGGCAGCACACCGCGGCTGCTGCGGCGCGTCGTGGTGGTGATCTTGGCCGGCTGCCTGATGTTCGCGGTCGTCAGCCTGATCACCGGATCGGTGCGCTCGGCCGCGGTGTCGGACGCCAGCGGCCGATTGGTCGCACTCGACGCCGACGCCACCGGGCTGTACCGGGGGTTGGCCAACGCCGACGTCCTGGCCACCAGTGACTTCGTCGCGGGCGGCGAGTGGTCGGTGCAGGCGCGCGCCGGCTACGACCGCGAGATCGAGCGGGTCTCCGACGGGCTGGCGCAGGCCGCCGGCCGGCTGCCGGAATCCGACCCGGCGCTCGCGGCGCTCGCCCGGATATCGGTGGCCTTGCCGCGCTATACCGCCCTGGTCGAATCGGCCCAGACCTACAACCGGCTCGGGCTGCCCCTCGGACAGTCGTACCTCAACAACGCCTCCCGGCTGATGCAATACACGATGCTGCCCGCCGCTCAGGAACTGCGGGATCTGCAGGCGGCCGCGATGGACGTCGACTACCGGCGCGGTGGCGGCTTCCCCCTGGCGGTGGTCCTGATCGGCGTCGCCGTCCTGATCGCGATGCTCGACATCGGCCGCCAGGAGATGCGGCGCACCAACCGGCGGATCGAACCGTCGCTGCTCGCCGGCGGCGTGCTGATGGCGCTGGCCTGCCTGTGGTGGCTGGTCGCGGGTCTGATCGCCAACGGCCACCTGGAACGAGCCGAGCGGCTCGGGACCTCCACGGCGGCCCTGGACGACGTGCGGGCCGCGGTCTCCCTGGCCCGCAGCAACGAGAGCCTGGTGCTGGTCGCCGGTAGCGGCGCCCCCTTCGACACCGACTTCGGCGATCAGATCCGGGCGGTGGTCGGCCCGGACGACACCTCGGGCCTGCTCGCCGACGCGGCGTCGCAGGTGCCCGCGGAACGCATCGCCGAACTGCGCAGCGCGGTCCTCGAATGGCAGGACGCCCACGAACGGCTGCGCGCCCTCGACGACGCCGGCGACTTCCGCGGGGCGGTCGACTCGGCGACCGGGATCGACCCGCAGGGCTCCGGCGTGGCCTTCGCCGTGGTCGACGACGTGCTCGGCGCCATCTCGGAACGGCAACGCGAGGCGTTCGCCTCCGCCCTGCACTCGGCCGATCGGGCGCTGACCGGCATCGTCGTCGGTCCGGCGCTGTTGGCGATCCTCGCGGCGGCCGCCGTCGCCGCCGGTCTCGGGCGCCGGATCGGGGAGTACCGATGAACCCGGAGATCAACGTACGGCGGCCGCTGATCTACCTGGTCATCGCCGCGATCCTCGCCGCCGTCGCCCTGGTGGCGATGCGGGTGCCGGCAGATGGCGTGACCACACCGGAGGAACCGGCCGCCGACTCCGACGCATCCGCCGACCAACCGGCCGCCGACACCTGCACCGACGTGGTGGGCAGCCTGCGACCCGATCCGGCCGCGCCGGTCCCCGGTGCGATGCCCGCCGGGTCGACCATGGCGACGATCGTCGCGCGCGGGCGGCTGATCGTCGGGGTCAACCAAGGCAACTATCTGCTCGGCTTCCGGGACCCGCAGACCCGCGAGTTCCGGGGCGCCGAGGTCGATCTGGCCCGCACGATCACCGCGGCGATCTTCGGCTCCCCGGACCGCGTCGAATTTGTGGCCCTCGACGTCGCCGACCGGGAGGGCGCGATCGAATCCGGTCGGGTCGACATGGTGATCAGCGCCTACTCGATCACCTGCGCCCGCCAGCGGGTCGTCGAATTCTCGACCGTCTACATGCGGGCGGCGCAGCGCCTGCTGGTGGAGGCGGGCAGCGATATCCGGTCGATCACCGACCTGGCCGGTCGACGGGCGTGCACCTCGGCCGCCTCGGTCAACGAGGAGATCCTCCGCCGGCAGGCCACCGCCGTCGAGGTCGAGACCTGGCCGATCGTGTCCGACTGCGTCGTCGAGCTGATGAGCAACCGGGTGGACGCGGTGTCCAGCGACGACGTCATCCTCGCCGGGATGACCGCCCTCGACCCGCAGCTGGTGGTCGTCGGCGAACCGATGGCCGCCACCGATTTCGGGATCGGCGTCGCCAAGCAGTCACCCGACCTGGTCCGTTTCGTCAACGGCATCCTCGAACGCGAACGGGCGAACGGGCAGCTGCAGGCGATCTACACCCGCTGGTTCGGCGACTACGGGCCCATCCCGGAGCCGGGCGCCGCCGTCTACCGGGACTGAGCCGCCCCGACCGGGATGATCGCGACGGTGATGTTGTCGTGGCCGCCGGCGCGGTTGGCCAGATGGGTCAACTGCTCGGCGATCTCCAGTGGAGCCTCGTCGATCCCGGCGGGACCGGCGGCCGCGGCGAGATCCTCCGGCGCGGCGAAGTAGTTCCACAGACCGTCCGTGCACACCACCAACAGGCCGGGACCCGACAGGTCGACCGTGTCGAGTTCGGGATCGCTCGCCCGGGCGTCGGCGCCGAGCCACCGGGTGATCACATGCGCGCCCGGCAGCGAGTCGACCCGATCGGCCGGGATGGACGCGGCGGCCGCGAACTCGGCCGCCACGGTGTGATCGCGGGTCAGCACCCGCGGCCGGTTGCCCGCCGGATTGTCGGCGGCCGGCAACCAATAGGCACGGCTGTCGCCCAACCAGCCGAGGTGTACCCGCACGCCGCCGGCGATCGGCTCGACCACCGCGACGACCATGGTCGTCGCCGGGGCGTTGGCATTGGCGGCGGCCAACTCACCGACCGCGTCCGAACCGGCCGCGATCGCTGCGATCACCGCCTCCCGGGTACGTCCCGCGTCGCCGGGGAACTCGCCCGCGGCGATACCGCGGGTCAACACCTCGGCGGCCACATCGGCGGCCAGGCGCGAGGCGTCCTTGGAACCGGGTGCGCTGGAGACCCCGTCGCAGACCACCGCGACGTGGATCGGACCCACCGACGATTCCGAGCGGGCCAGCGCGACCGCGTCCTCGTTGGTGCGATGCCGCTGTCCCCGGTCGCTGACCGCGGCCGCGTCACCGAGATCGAGGCGCATGTGGTCGGGGTCGTACCCCGCCTCCTCGATGCTCACAGCCAGGTCCGCGGGCGTTCACGGTTGGCCCGGTCGACCAGCGCGACGCGCTCGTACGGGTCGGTTGTCATGCGTGCCAATTTCTTCAACTCGCTTTCCAGGGCCGAGCGCAGGTCTCGTTCCGTCCATGGTGTGCCCAGCAACGCCGGTCCGTCGCCGGAACGGCCGTCGGTGACCAGGTCGACCGCCGCGGCGAAGAGGTCGATGCGCACCCGCGCGTCGGTGGCCGTGTCGACCGCCAGACGCTCCACACGTACGGCAGCCTTCCGCAGTCCCGCCTCGTCGGTACCCGCGACACCTGCCAGCCGTGCGTGGATGGCCGCCAACTGCGCGGCCTGCCGCAAGCTCGACGACTCGGGGACCGAGTCGAGTGCCACCACCGCGCGATCGGATTCACCGCTGCGCAACCGTACCCGGGCCAATCCGAAAGCGGCATCCGCCTGGCCGGAATCGACCATATTGACCATCTGGTAGTACCGCTCCGCCGTCGAATCCTCGCCCGCACATTCCGCGGCGGCGCCGAGGGCGAGCTTGACGGCGGTCTCCCCGGGCAACCGGTCGAAGCACCGGTCGAAATGTGCCATGGCGGCCGCCGGGTCCCCACCGACCAGATCGAGCAGGCCCCGATGCCAGGTCGGTTGCCAGTCGAGATGGTCGCGCTGCTTCGCGGCGGCCAGCGCGGTGCGGGCCCGACCCCACTGGCGGGCGTGCAGATGCGCGCGCACCAGGGCCAGCACCAACTCAGGGGTCGAGAATTCGAGGATCGCGATCAGCTCGTCGATCTCGTCCGGCGCCGCCTCGGTGCTCGTATTGGCCAGCAGCGCCGCGCCCGGATCGGTGTGGTCGACCACCGGCAGCGGCAGATTGTCCGCGACGACCGCCGGATCGGGCCGCCCGACCCGATCGCCGTCGAGCAGCAGGTCGGCGGCAAAGGTCTGCCGGGACGCCTCGAAGACCAGAGACAGCTTCGGGACCTGCGTCTTGCCGAGTGTGCGGGCGTCGACCTCGAGCTTGACCCGGTCGAGCTGGTCGCGCATCTCCGCGGCGCTGACGAACCGCTCCTGCGGGTCGGCGTGGGTCGCGCGCCGCAACAACCGATGCAGCGACTCGTTCGCATCGAGCAGCGGATGTTCGGCGGGCAGCGGTGACGGCTTCCCGTCGCGCACCGGCGGCATGCCGAGCGCCAGGACGGCCAGCGTGCGCCCCACGGTGTACAGATCGGACTGGACCGAGGGGCCGTGGGTGCCGATCTCCGGCGCCTGATAGCCGACGGTGCCGTAGAGGTTGCTGATCTCGTCGTCCATCCGGATGACCGCGCCCAGATCGATCAGAGCGAGCTTGCGGCCGTGCTGCATCACGTTGTCGGGCTTGAAGTCGCAGTACGCCAGCCCCATGCGGTGCAGGTACCCGAAGGCGGGCAGGATCTTGCGGGCGTACTCGATCGCGACCGCCGTCGGCATCGGCCTGATGTCCGCGCCGGGGGCGCGGTGCTCCTCGAGCAGTTGCCGAAGGGTCTTGCCGTCGACGTACTCCATCACGATGTAGTCGGACGACGAGCCGTCGTCGGAATGCTCCTCCACGAAGTTGTGAATCTTCACGATGCGCGGATCGTTGAGCTGCGCCAGGAAGCGCCGCTCGGCCAGCGCCGCGGCGCGCGCGTGGTCGTCGGTGCTGTCGATCAGCCCCTTCAACACGACCAACCGGTCGTCGACGCGGCGGTCGACCGCCAGATAGATCCACCCGTTGCCGCCGTGGGCCAGGGCACCGAGGACCTCGTACTGGCCGCCGACCAGGTCGCCGACCCGCAGTGGCGGCACGAACGAGTAGGGCGTCCCGCAGCGCGAGCAGGTGCCGATCGGCGGGCCCGGGGTGCCGCCCGGCCCCCGACCGACCGGCCGCGAACAGGACGCGCAGAACCGCAGGCTCTCGCGGACCTGCGGATCGACCAGCAGCATCTCGGCCGGGTCCCGCGGTGCCACCGCGTCGACCCCCTCGAGGTCGTCGTCGATGCCCTCGCCGACGATCACCCGCCGCGGCCGGTAGTTGCGGTCGGTGACGCGGGTATAGCTGCGTTGGGTGACCGGACGACTGTCCACGTCGGTCTCCGCGGCGGCGTCGTCGGTGTCGGTGACGGGCTCGCCCACCTCGGGGGCGGTGTCGGTGTCGGCGGTGTCGGGCCGGCGGCCGGCCGGATCGGTGACGCGGGCAGTATCGGGTTCGCTGCGCGCGATGAGGCTGGTCTCGGCATCGAGCGGCGACGGCGCTCGCGGCGGCGTCACGGGCGATCGAGGACCGGCGGGGCGACCGCGGGGAATGATCTCGGTGGGTGGAGTCCGGTCGACGGGGCGCGGGATCGCGGCGGTCCGGTCATCGGGACCGCCCATCGGCCCGTGCGGAGGGGTAGGGCCTTGCGGAGGGGTCGGGCCGCTCGGCGAGATCGGGCGGCGCCGCACGACGGTGGTGGCCTCGTCGCATACCTCGCAGACGCCGTCCCGGACGTAGCCCGGGCAGCCGTCGCGCGAACACCGATGCGCTGTCATCCAGACCCCCTGATCCCTCGCCGGATCGTGCATCCAGTGTGCGCGTCTGGCCGGCACTGTACCCGGG
This sequence comes from Millisia brevis NBRC 105863, assembly GCF_001552615.1. Taxonomy (GTDB): domain Bacteria; phylum Actinomycetota; class Actinomycetes; order Mycobacteriales; family Mycobacteriaceae; genus Millisia; species Millisia brevis. The sequence goes on along the minus strand of NZ_BCRN01000005.1, from coordinate 205,981 downwards.
TGTCGGTATGTCGTCCGGCCGATCATCCCCCCGCGGTTGTCCGCGAATCGCAGGCATCACTCGCAGGCGTCGACATCGGCCGGCGCGGCGGCCTCGCAGTGTCCCGGCGTGCTCGCCGGGCCCGGCCGGCCGCACCGGGGCCGCCGCACCGACCTCGGGCGCCGTACCGTTGCCCGACTATGGGCGCCTCGGGGATCGACGATGTCGTCTCTCTCGTTCGCGCCGCGGCGGCAACCACCGGGGCTCGGCGCACCGTGATCGTCGGGATCGACGGTCGGGCCGGGTCGGGCAAGACGACGATCGCGGCGGCGGTCGCCCGCGCCCTCGGTGACTGCCCGATTGTGCACATGGACGACATCTACCCGGGCTGGGACGGGCTGGCCGCGTCGATCCCGATCCTGGTCGCGGACATCCTCGAACCGATCGCGGCCGGACGGCCCGCCCGATTCCGCCGCTGGGACTGGGCCGCGGCTGCCCCGGGCGCGGTCCGCGAGATCCCGCCGCCGGCGACGCTGGTGATCGAGGGTGTCGGCTCCGGCGCGCGGCCCACCGCAGCATTCGTCGATGTGCCGGTCTGGATCGACGCCCCCGCGCAGGTGCGCAAGCAGCGCGCCCTCGCCCGCGACGGGGAGATGTTCGCCGCCAACTGGGACCGCTGGCGCGACCAGGAGGAGCTGCTGTTCACCGACGATCCGGTATGGGAACGGGCGGCGATCGTCCTGGACGGGACGGCGACGGACGCCCGCTGAACCCACCCGACACGGGCGCGCGTCGGGTGTCGATGCCATCCGGAGCGTCGCACCGTCGCGCCGGTTTCCGGGGTCCTCACAATTGTCCGGAGTGACCGGGGTCTCAGAGGCCGACCTATCGTGCAGTAGGTTTCCAAGGCACCACCACAGTCACCGCACCATGAGGAGTAGCCAATGGCGTCCTACTTCAGACGATCCGCGATCGCGGCCACCGCGCTGTCGATGCTCGTGATCAGCGCCTGCTCGTCCGACACCACCACCTCCGACACCACCACCGGAGCGGACGAGACCACGGCCGCTGCCGATGACGGCGACGGCCGCGGTCCGATCACCTATGTCGAGGGCCGCGATACCTCGGAGAACCAGCACATCCAGCAGATCATCGAGCTGTGGAATCAGCAGAACCCGGATGAGCAGGTCACCTTCCAGGAGCAGCCCAACGACGCGGACACCACCCACGACAACTACGTCCAGCAGTTGCAGGCCGGTCAGTCCGACTACGACGTCCTCGGCCTGGACGTGATCTGGACCGCCGAGTTCGCCGCGAACGACTGGATCGTGCCGCTCGAGGGCGAGTACGCCGTCGACAACACCGGCATCATCCCGGCCACCGTCGCGAGCGCCACCTACAACGGCACCCAGTACGCCGCGCCGAAGAACACCAACGGCGGCCTGCTGTTCTACCGCACCGACCTGGTGCCCACCCCGCCGAGCACCTGGGGCGAGCTGCTCGACAGCTGCACGATCGCCGCCGAGAACAACATCAACTGCTACCTCGGCCAGTTCTCCCAGTACGAGGGCCTGACGGTCAACGCCTCGGAGATCATCAACGCCAACGGCGGCTCCTTCGTCGCCGAGGACGGCCTCACCCCCGCCGTCGACACCCCCGGCACCCGCGCGGGCCTCGAGCAGATCCAGCAGGCCTTCGAGTCCGGCGTCATCCCGCAGGTGGCCACCACCTACAAGGAGACCGAGAGCCAGCAGGCCTTCCAGGACGGCGGCGCGCTCTACCTGCGCAACTGGCCGTACGTCTACGGCACCGCCGCCGAGGAGGGCTCGCAGATCATCGGCAACTACGGCGTCGCCCCGCTGCCCGGCCCGACCGGTCCCGGCGCCTCGACGCTCGGTGGCTACAACCTGGCGATCTCCGCGTTCTCGAACAACAAGCTCACCGCGCACGACTTCATCGAGTTCATGCAGAGCCCCGAGGCGCAGCGAATCGTCGCCGAGGGTGCGTTCCCGCCGGTCCGCGCCGATCTCTACAACGACCCGGCGCTCGTCGAGCAGTACCCGTACCTGCCGACGCTGCTGACCTCGATCGAGAACGCCGTGCCGCGCCCGGTCACCCCGTTCTACCCGGCGGTCTCCGCGGTCATCCAGGAGAACGTCGCCGGCGTCATCTCCGGAAGCAAGACGATCGACGCCGCGATCACCGATATGCAGGCCGGAATTGAGTCGGCCGGATCCCGGTAGGTCCGATCGGTCCACACCCGCGACGGCCGGAGCACCCCGCTCCGGCCGTCGTGGCGTGCGCGCCGCCGGCAACCGCCTGAACTTCGAGCACCACGGCTGGCTGCTGGTCATCCCCGGCCTGGTGGTGCTGGCCGTCGTCATCATCTACCCGGTGCTGCGGGCGGTGCAGATGTCGCTGCAACGCGACCGCAGCCTCGACCCGACCACCGGAAAATTCGTGCAGGGCGGCTGGAACGGTGTCCAGAACTACGTCACCTGGTTGACCCAGCGCTGCCCGGGCCGCGACGGCCTGGTCAGCTGCCCGCCGGGACTGCCGGAGTCGCAGTTCTGGGGCGCGGTCTCGAACACCCTGCTGCTCACCGTCATCACCGTCGTGCTCGAGATCGTGATCGGCCTGTGGATGGCCGTGATCATGGGCAAGACCTTCTGGGGGCGTTCGCTGCTGCGCGCCGCGGTGCTGATCCCCTGGGCGATCCCCACCGCGGTGACCGCCAAGCTCTGGTACTTCATGTTCGCCCCGGACGGCATCGTCAACAGCATGTTCGGCACCACGATCCTGTGGACCGCGGGCGGCTGGCCGTCGAGATTCGCGGTGATCGTCTCCGACGTATGGAAAACGACGCCGTTCATGGCCCTGCTGATCCTCGCGGGGCTGCAGATGATCCCGAACGACGTCTACGAGGCGGCGCGCATGGACGGCGCGAACGCCTGGCAACGGTTCGTCCGCATCACCCTGCCGCTGATCAAACCGGCGTTGATGGTGGCGATCCTGTTCCGGGTGATGGACGCGCTGCGCATGTACGACCTGCCGCGCATCCTGGTCACCGGCAACACCGAATCGACGCGCACGGTGTCGATCCTGGTGGTCGACCAGATCCGTCAGGGCGAGGTCAACAGCGCCGCCGCCCTCTCGACGATCACCTTCCTGATGATCTTCGCGATCGCATTCCTGCTGATCAAGATGCTCGGCGCCCAGATGATCGACACCGGCGACGACAAGCCCGGCAAGGCGAAGGCGCAGGACGAACCGGCGAAGGTGGAGGCCCGCACATGACCGCCCTGCGCAATTCGCGGGTCTACGTCGGCGCGCTGATCATCCTGGTGTGGGGGCTCGCGCCGTTCTACTGGATGGTGGTCACCGCCTTCCGCGATGCCCGGTACACCTTCGACACCACCCCGTGGCCGACGCACATCACCCTCGACAACTTCCGGCAGGCATTGTCGACCAATGCGGGCAACGACTTCTCCCGCGCGGTGGTCAACAGTCTCATCGTCGGAGGCGCGACCACCGCGATCGCGCTGCTGTTCGGGGTGCTGGCGGCGTACGCTCTCGCCCGATCGCAGTTCCGGTTCAAATACCTTGTGGTGGGCCTGATCCTGGGTGCGTCGATGTTCCCGGTGGTCGCCCTGGCCACCCCGCTTTACCAACTGTTCAACTCGATCGGGTGGTTGGGCAGCTACTGGGCGATGATCATCCCGAATATCTCGTTCGTGCTGCCGCTGACGATCTACACCCTGGTGTCGTTCTTCCGGGATCTGCCGTGGGAGCTCGAGGAGGCCGCCCGGATGGACGGCGCCTCGCGGGCGCAGGCATTCCGGATGATCATGCTGCCCCTGGCGGCGCCGGCGGTGTTCACCACGGCGATCCTCGCGTTCATCGCCACGGTCAACGAATTCCTGTTGGCCAGCTTGCTGTCCAATCAGCGCACCGAGCCGGTGACCGTCGCGATCGCCCGCTTCTCCGGCGCCGATCCGTCGGTGGTTCCCTACGCCTCGATCATGGCGGCCGGAACCATTGTGGTGATCCCGTTGGTTGTGTTGGTGTTGGTCTTCCAGCGCCGCATCATCTCCGGCCTGACCGCAGGCGGCGTCAAATAGTCTTCCGCGAAGGAGCACAAGCATGGCCGATCTCGATCTCGGACCCATCGTTCTGGGTGGCAACTCGTTCGGCTGGACGTCGAACCGCGAGGACACCTTCGGTGTGCTGGACGCGTTCGTCGAGGCCGGCGGGACGACGATCGACACCTCCGACCTGTACTCCAGCTGGGTTCCGGGCAATACCGGCGGTGAATCGGAAACGCTGATCGGCGAATGGACCGCCGAACGGGGCAATCGCGATCGGGTGCAGATCATCGGCAAGGTCGGCATGTGGGCGGGCCGCCCCGGCCTGTCCCCGGACAACATCCGCGCCGCCGTCGATGATTCGCTGAAGCGACTGCAGACCGATTACTTCGACTTCTACCTCGCCCACAAGGACGACGACTCCGTACCGCAGGAGGACGTCGTCGGTGTCTTCGACGAACTCGTCCGGGCGGGCAAGGTCCGCCGGCTCGGGGTGTCGAACTTTTCCGCGGACCGGCTGCGCTCGATCGTCGAGATCTCCCGGGCCACCAACGCCGCGCCCTTCGTCGTCGCGCAGGACAAGTTCAACCTCGTCGACCGCGGGTACGCCACCGCCCTGGCACCGACCGTCGCCGAGCTCGGCCTGGTGGAGATCCCCTTCTACAGCCTGGCGAGCGGCTTCCTGACCGGCAAGTATCGGCCGGAGACCACCGTCGACTCCCCGCGCGCCCAGGGGGTCACCGCCCTGCTCGACGACCCGAAGAACCTCGCGTTGCTCGACACCCTCGATCGGATCGCCGCCGCGCACGACGTCTCGGTCGCGGCGGTCGCGTTGGCGTGGCTGCGCAGTCAGCCGACCGTCGCGGCGCCGATCGCCGGCGCACGGACCGCCGCCCAGGTGGCGCCGCTGGTCGAATCGTTCACCCTGGTGCTCGACGACGACGAGTTGGCCGCGCTCGACGGCTGATCGGTCGCACGACGAAGGCCCCCACCGCGGCGGGTGAGGGCCTTCGTGGCGTTCGGGTAGATGGGCGACGGCTCAGTACGCGAAGCTGATGTGCTCGCGCGGATGCGCCGCGGCCTCGACCTCGTCGATGACGGCCGTCGCGAAGTCGGCGCCGCCGATCGCGGACTTTCCGTCGGCATCGAACAGCGCCACCTCACCGCCGGTGCGGTACGTGCCGCGCGGCTCGGTCACCGGAAGGTAGCCGCCGAATTCGCCGGCCGGGCTGACGAACGTCCAGTTCACCGATTCCGTTGTCTGCGAGAGGTACTCGCGCACCGCGTTCATCTCGCGCGCCTCGGGAGCGATCTCGGGGGGCAGCGCGTCGCCCTCGGCGAACCGGGGCGCGCCGGGAGCCGGGCGCAGCGACCCGAAGCCGCCGATCACGATCAGCCGGGCGTTGTTTGCCGCCGCCTGCTTCGCCAGCTCCGCGTAGGTGTCGACCAGCGTGCCCTCGGAACCGGCCCGCGGCGACAGCGCGCCGATGACGACGTCGGCACCCGCGATGGCGGACGCACCGGCGGTCTGCACGTCGCCCTGCACGTAGGTGACGCCGTCGATCGGCTTCTCCGGGGTCGAGCGGCTCAGCGCGGTCACGGTGTTTCCGCGCCGAGCGGCCTCGGCGGCGATGGCCGCTCCGGCAAATCCGGTGCCGCCGATGATGGCGATGGTGGTCATGTGAAGGTGCCTCCCTGCTCGTTCACGATCCCTCGGCTCGGTCGAGCCCTTATAGTTACCGTAGGAGACCAGGTACCGATCGGGAAGTAGGCACTTTGTGGTAACCATGGCGGAGGGGCGGCCTCCCGGCCTCGATCCGGATCCCTACCAGCAGGGCTGTCCCACCAGGCATATCCTCGACCGGATCGGTGACCGGTGGACGGTCCTGATCGTGGGCGCGCTCGGCGACGGCACCCTGCGGTTCTCGGAGCTGCGGCGCCGCGTCGACGGGATCTCCCAGAAGATGCTGACCCAGACGCTGCGCGAGATGGAACGCGACGGTCTGGTGACCCGCACCGTCTATCCGGAGGTCCCGCCGCGCGTCGAGTACACCCTGACCGACGCCGGCTCGACTCTGCGCGGGCCGCTCAAGGCCTTGGAGGACTGGTCGATTCAGCATCTGCCGGGGGTTCTGGCTGCCCGGGAGCGGTACGCCGACGCGTGAGGATCCGGCGGCGGCCGGGCCCGACGACGGGTTCAGACCCGGGAGGCGGCCGGAGCGGTCGACACCACAACCTCCGGCCTGCCGGTGGTCGACCGCGGAATCAGGGTCGCGAGCATCAGGGCGGCCAGCGAGACCCCGGCGCCGATCAGCAGGCTGATGCGGAAGCCTGCTTCGGAGGCCATGACGTGCCCGCCCATGGTGATCGTCATCTGCGCCAGAACCGCACCGACCACCGCGGCGCCCACCGACGTTCCCAGCGAGCGCATCAGGGTATTGAAGCCATTGGCGGCAGCGGTTTCCGTCAGCGGCACCGAACTCATGATCAACGCCGGCATCGCACCGTAGGCCAGGGCCACCCCGCCGTTGATCACCATGAGCGACACCATGACTCCCCAGGCGCTGCCGAACAGCAGTTGGGAGAGAACGTATCCCGCGATCAGGACCGCGATCCCGCTGACGAGGGTGAACTTCGGGCCGCGCGTATCGGTGAGCTTCCCGCCGATCGGCGAGACCAGCATCATCGTCAATCCGCCCGGCAGCATCCACAGACCGGCCGCGAGCATCGACTGGCCCAGGCCGTATCCGGTGGCCTCCGGCAGCTGCAGCAGCTGCGGGAAGACCAGCATGCTGGCGTACATGCCGGTGCCGACGAAGATCGACGCGATATTGGTGGTCAGCACCCGCGGTCGGGCGGTGGTCCGCAGGTCGATCAGTGGATCGAGGGTGCGCAGTTCCCAGAAGCCCCACACCAGCAGCGCGACCACGGCGCCGGCGAACAGGCCGAGGATCGTGCCGGACGTCCACCCCCAGGTGGCGCCCTTGGAGACCGCGAGCAGTAGGCAGACCAGGCCGATCGCGAGAAGGATCGCGCCCTGCACGTCGAATCGTTGACCGCGCGCGGCGGGCGGCACATCGGGGATCAGCTTCCAGATCAGCAGACCGATCACGACGGCCAGGACCGCGGATCCCCAGAACAGAACCTGCCAGTCCGCGTACTGGGCGACCGCCGCGGCCAGCGGCAGACCGAGGCCGCCGCCGATCCCCATGGACGCGCTGACCAGCGCAATCGACGAGCTCAGCTCGCCCTGCGGCACGATATCGCGCAGCAGGGCGATGCCCAGCGGGACCATGCCCATGCCGAGGCCCTGCAATCCGCGCCCGACGATCATCGGACCGACCGACGTCGCGAGCGCGCAGATCACCGAGCCGACGGCCAGCGGTACGGCGCAGGCCAGCAGGACGCGCTTCTTGCCGAGGATGTCGCCGAGTCGTCCGGTGACCGGCACGCAGACCGCGGCCGCGAGCAGGGTGACGGTGATGACCCAGTTCGAGTTGGACGCTGTCGTGTTGAGGATGCTGGGCAGAGTCGGCAGCAGCGGGGTGACCAGGGTCTGCATGATCGCCGCGGTCGTACCGGCGGCCGCCAGGGTGGCGATCGCACTGGTCGAACGCGTGCCGGAGCGGGGTGAGTCCATGTGGATGCGACTCCCTTCGGGAGTGACGAGAGGGGAAGCGACCTCGTACCGGCGGTGATTCCGAGCGGCGTCGATCGGGGGCTGAGCCTCGAGGCCAATAAGTAAACGCTTGAAGACTTGGCTATGCTAGGAGCGCTCCGAACGCTAAGTCAACAAGCGATGACAACGCTGTGGGCGACGTCACCCCGGTCCTGGCGTCCCTTCGGTTCGGGTGCTGGTCCGAGCCGGTCGTAGCGGAAGGTAGGCCATGTCCGAGTTGCCCGAACCTCGTCGCCGCAACGCCGTCGCCACCCGCGAGGCGCTGCTCGAGGCGACGCGCGCGCTCCTCGCGGAGCAGGCCGGCACCGTCACCACGCGCGACATCGCCGCGCGGGTGGGCGTCAACCAGGCGCTGATCAACCGCTACTTCGGCTCCAAGGAGAACCTCTTCGTCGAGGCGGTTCGCCCCGGCATGTCCGAGGTGGTCGAGGTCGTCACCGCCGAGCCGCTCGAGGAGGTCCCGGAGCAGGTCCTGGGCATCGTGCTCGCGACCCGCGGCTCCGGTTCGGGCGTCGCCGGCCTGCTCGGCGGTCCCGTCGACAGCGATACGGTGCGCGCGATCGTGCGGTCGACCATCGAGAACGTCTTCACCGAGACCCTCGGCGCCCGCCTGGACGGCCCCGACGCGGGCCTGCGCGCCGAACTGATCAACGCCCTCGTCGCCGGAGTCGCCATGATGCGATACCGCATCGGAAGCCCGGCCCTCGCCGCCGCCGACGTCGACGAGATCGCCCACTACGTCCGGCTGATGGCCGCCCCGCTCCTCGACGCGCAGGCGTGCCGAGATGTCGAGCCGACCGGCTCGTCTGCCCGGGATTGAGGCCGTGAGTCGGCACATCTGCGAGACCGGGGGTGCCTCGGCCCGATGCGCGCTCGAGGCGTTCCGCCATGGATCAGTTCACTTGCGGGCCTCGTCGGATCCCGCTTAGCATTCCGAATGCGGACCCCTCCACTCCTGTGGATCAGGGGGTCTTGCTGTTTGTGGGGCAATTCGAGAGGTTGCCGGTGAGGACTCGTCAGTCGAGTACGCGTCGTCCGCTTCCAGTCGCTTCCAGTCGGACTCGCACCCATCAGGTGGCACATGGGTCACCGGCCAACCTGGATCACGACATGGCGGGCATAATGACCCGGACCGAACTCGCGGTTGGGGACCGCGAGCGTTCAGGGGGTGACGGTGCCGGAGGAGTTGTGGGTCGATCCGCAGGTCCTGCGGGGTCTGGCCACCGATCTCGGGCGCATCTCCGAGGTGATCGAGGGCATCGATCCCCGAGGTCTCGACGAACTGGCGTCGGCGATGCCCGGCTCGGACATCGGACGAGCCTGCGCGGACTCCCGCGACGAAACCTGGCAGGCGCTGTCGAACTGCGCGAAGCGGGTCGGGCAGATGGGCTTCCTGGTGCGCGGAGCCGGTGATGACTACCAGGCCACCGACTCGGAGATCGGTACCGGTTTCACCGCGATGGGTGACCTCCCGTGAGTCTTCCCAGCAAAGCGCAACTGCTCGGCTGGCGGCCCGACGCTCTCCGAACCGTGGCCGACGAACTGCAGACGGCAGCGCGCGAGCTGCAAGAGCGTACCGATGAGATGGTTCGGGCGGTCCACCGTCCGGCGGACGAACGAACCTGGACGGGGGACGGTCAGAAGGCCGCCGCCGCGCGGGCGGAAGCCGATCGCGAGGCGTTCGACTCGATGGCCACTCGACTCGACCAGGCCGGCGAGGCGGTCGGCGGAGCGTTCCGTGCAATCGACTACCCGGTGGCCCGGATCCGTACGCTGCTCGACACCACATCCCCGTACATTCGCGTGGACAACGACTGGGCCGTGACCGTCGTACTTCCCGACCCGCCGGCGGAATTGGTCGTGGAGGCGGAGGCCCTGTCGGCATCGTTGGTCGACCTGGTGCGCGCCGCGGGCGATGCCGACGCGCGAGCCGCCGAAGTGGTGGAACCGCTGCTGTCGGGGCTCACCGGGATCGTGCCGGAACGGCTGTCGATCGGCGGGGATGCCGGCGCCGCCGACGCGCGGGCAATGGCCGACGGCAGTATCAATCCGGAGATGCGGGCACGCATCGACGCGGCGACCGAACTGACGGCCTCGCAGTGGGAGCGGCTCGCGCGCGGTGAACGCATCGATCTGCCGCAGGGACAGTTCGATTATCCGCGATCAATACGAGAGGTATCGAGCTGTACGGGGATTTCGCGCAGCAGTTCGGGCGAGACACAAGCGAGACCGCCACGCAGTGGGGCTTCTACGGCGGGCGGCTCACCGAGTCGATGACGGCGGCCGCATTTCAGCACGATGAGGGCGTGCGGGCGGAGGACCACGCTCGAGCCATCGGCGTTTATGAGGACAAGGCATTCGGTAGCGGGAATCTCACAGCGTTGGTTTCGGCGGTTCCCGTTGTGGGCGGCGCGTGGGCCGGTCTTGCCGACTCGTACTACAACTACATGGAGAATCCGACCCCGAATCCGTATCTGGCCGAAGGTGATGATGCCCAGCGGCGTCTGATCGATCGGATGCTGACGGATGAGCGCCTGTACCGCAGTGTGCTCGAGGGGGTGGTTGAATCGCGGCCGGAACTGGTCGATGCGGCGCCTTTGCCTGTCGATATCCAGGGGATCGGTCCCGACCGCAATGGCCTCGGCGTGACAGACCTTGCCGCACTTGACAAATGGATGAGAGAGGCGGGCATTCCGTTCGCAGATTTCCGTCTGCATCTCATGGGTGCGTCTGGCTACGGATGGTCGGAGTAGCCGTGCGTACACAACGTATGCTCTCTTGCGCAGCTATCCTGTCGGTGTTGGCGGCGATCCCCGCAGGATGTGGGTGGGACAGTGGCAACCGAGGCGGAGGGGCGTCATCTCAACTCGAGCCGATGGAGACTGCTCCCTTTCCCCATGCGGAGCAGGAGAATTCGTTGTCCTTCCGGTGGAGTGACGCGAGCACGCTCGATCTGATGTCCTCGGACGGAACCTTCCTTCGCGCCGTGATCGAGTCCTGTAGGCATGCGACATCCGGTGCGCCCGATGCCGTCTACCCGGGATTCGGCGAAGCAATGGCGGGCGCTGTCACCCCGCCGCCCGATCCGGACGGTCCCCCACTCCTGGGTACCTCGTATGTGAAGGTCGTCCGAGGTCAGGAAGTCGCGGATGGTGTGGTCGAAGCTTGGTATTGCGAGTACACAAACCATCTTGGATACAAGGTAATTGACCCGAAAAGTGACGATGCAGCCTACGTGATTGGCAATGGCGGCACCACCCGGTCGGCTTGGCGCGTGGAATACAGCAGAAGTCCCGGCGACGACGGTTTGTTGGTGCTGCCCCCATCGAATCAGAAAGGGGACCAAGGAGCCCCGAGTTCCAACGTCTTCGGTAGCTGGAAGGTGCTCAGCATCAATACCGAGAGTTTCGCGCCCGGGACCTTCCTCGCCAACGACTGCATTGGACAGGCTCCGGATACGCCGTGGAACTGGCCGTTGACCGATGAGCCTCAGTACGGACCGGAAGCTGCAGCAGCGCTACCTCCCTATCCGGGGTGGCCCGAAGCGCCCGGGTGACCGGATAGCGCACCGGCGCCCGCGTGGATTCCGATCGGAGCCGTCCGGCTCCCCGAGAAGGTATCCGCCTGCCGTGCGGCCGGGAACATCACAACGTCGACCCGGATGACGTCAACTCCCGACTCCGTGTCTGATGCGAAACTAGGCTCCCGGCCTCACACTCGAGCGGGTGACCACGGACGCGAATCCCCAGCCGCCGTCGACGCAGGCCCCCGCATCCACGGGTACCTCCAGCCGGAGGTCCTTCGACAGTCGGGCGATCCATCCCCCGGAGGCGGCGACCGACTACGCCGGTTCGGTGGCGATGCCGATCTTCCTGACTTCGACGTTCCAGCGCTCGGTGCAGTTGGCGGAGCGGTGGGACTACTCGCGGGTGGCGAACCCGACGCGCAGCGCGCTCGAGTCGTGCCTCGCCGACCTCGAGGGCGGCATCGACGCTGTCGCCACCAGCTCCGGCATGGGCGCGATCTCGCTGGTCGCGATGGCGGTCTGCGAGGCGGGCTCGCACGTGGTGCTCTCCGACAACGTCTACGGCGGCACCTGGGACCTGTTCAGCGGACTGCTCGACCGCTGGGGTGTCGAGGTCGGCCTGGTCGACCTGACCGATCCGGACGCGTTGGCCGCCGCGATGCGTCCGACCACCGCGATGGTCTACGGCGAGACCCCGTCCAACCCGCTGCAGAAGGTGATCGACCTGGCCGCGGTCGCGCAGATCGCCCACCGACACGACGCGGTGCTGGCGATCGATTCGACCTTCGCCTCCCCGGTCCTGCAGCGGCCGATCGAATTCGGCGCGGACATCGTGGTGCAGTCGACCACGAAGTATCTCGGCGGCCACTCCGATGTGATCGGCGGCGCGGCGATCGCGGCCGATCCGGAGATGGCGGTGCGCCTGCGGGAGACCGCGCGCGTCCTCGGCAGCATCGAGTCGCCCTTCGACGCGTGGCAGGTGCTGCGCGGGGTCAAGACCCTCACCGTGCGCATGCGTCAGATCTGTGAGTCCGCGCAGCGGATCGCGGAGTACCTCGAACAGCATCCGCGGGTGCGCCGCGTCTACTACCCGGGCCTGCCGAGCCACCCCGGCCACGACGTCGCCGCCCGGCAGATGTCCGGGTTCGGCGGCATCGTTTCGGTCGAACTCGACACCGACGCCGACGAGGCCGCCCGGGTGTGTACCCGGTTCGAGCTGTTCACCCTGGCGGTGTCGCTCGGCGGCGTCGAGTCGCTTGTCGAGCATCCGCACTTCATGACGCACTGCACCACCGGCCCGGACGCCAACATTCCGGCTTCGCTGCTGCGGTTGTCGATCGGCCTGGAATCCGCCGACGAACTGATCGACGACCTGGCGTTGGCGCTGGGTTAGGTCGCCGGGGTCCGGCGATCCGTCCGGTTCGGCGGGCAATCGTCCCGCCGGCGAGAATTACCGCCGCGACCTGCCTATTCTGGCGATTATGACGTTCGGGCCGATGCAGGATCTGGTCGACGCCCTGGCGGAACGGCTGACGCGCAGCGTGGTCGTCGAGGACCACACCCTGCACCTGGTGGCCTTCTCCAAGGACTACGGGGACGCCGACTCCGCCCGGGTGGCGTCGCTGCTCAGCCGCAGGAGTCGCCCCGACGACGTCTATTACGCGCGGCTGCGCCTCGCGACCGGCCCGACGGCGGTCGAGGGCAACGACGAATTGGCGTTCTACGCCCGCCTCGCGATCCCGATCCGCTACGAGGGGATGCTGCTCGGCTTCGTCTGGCTGATCGATCGCGACGGCACGCTCACCGACCCGGAGGTCGACGACAGCGTCACCGTCGCCCGGCGCGTCGGGGAGTTGCTGCACCGACGCCTCGTCGCCCGCGACGCCGACGACGCGCAGGTCTCCCACCTGGTCGAGCGGGTGATCCACGGCGACGCCCCGGCCCGCTCCGCCGCTGCGGCGGACATCCTCGGGCAGGAGTACCTCGAGGACGACTCCTTCATCGTCGTGGTGACCGCACGCTTCCCGGAGCCGGTCGACGACCGGTCGCTGATCCCCGCGGCCGTGCAGAACGCCTGTCGACGGCTCCCACCGCGCACCTGGATCGCGCGTTCCACCACCCGCGAGGCGACGGTGATCGTCGCGCGCCGACGCCCACCCACCGACGAGGCGCGGTCGGTGGCCGATGCGCTGTGCACATCGTTCGGCGCCGGTGGGCACGACTTCGGCATCGGGGTGAGCAGTACCCGGCAGAGCCTGGCCGACGCGGCGACCTGTCACCGGCAGGCCGAGATCGCGGTCGCGGTCACCGAGCGGCGCAGCGGAATTCGTGCGCTGGGGTTCTGGGACGAGCTGGGGCCCTACCGGCTGATCGGCCAGCTGCCGACCAGCTTGGTGACCAATCCCCTACTGCCACGGGGTGTTTTCCGGTTGTTGCGGTCCAATGATGCGGGCCAATTGGTCAGCACCGCCGAGATGTTCCTCGATTGTGGCGGTGACAAGCAGCAGGCGTCGCAACGCCTGAGTATCCATCGGTCGACGATGTACTACCGGCTCGACCGGATCGCGACGATCACCGGTCTGAACCTCGACGACGGCAACGATCGCCTGCTGCTGCACCTGGCCATCAAACTGTGGCGCCTCGACGCCCCCGACTCACTCTCCCCCGACGGCTGAGTCGGGGATGCCCATCGCCGCGCGGTACCACGGGTAGAACCAGTGGCCGATGATCTCCGACTCGGTCGGAACCAACACGCCGCCGCGCTCGTAGAGCGGTGAGCTCATATTCGGCTGGCACCACGCCGATGCGTCCAGATCCTGCTTGTTGACCAGGTGGAACAGCTCGATCGAATCGCTCAGGTCGTAGTCCGGGTTGTCGACGACAGCCGGGTCGAAGAGCCACTCGCAGGTCAGGCGGGTATGCGTGGCCGAGATCGGTTCGAATCGGTGCAGGATCGCGTGATCGGGGAGCAGTGACAGGAAGGCGTTGGGCCGCAAGATCATTCCGAAGTACTTCGCATCATCGGTGGGGAGCAGGCCGGGCAGCATCGGCAGGGCGCGCTTGCCGCTGATCGTGAATCCCTCCTTCCCGGGTGCGAAACTGTAACCGTCGGTGTGGTATCCGCCGGTGCCCAATTCCTCGAAGGACGCGAAGGTCGGGATCTGTTCGACCAGCTCCGGGTGAATGGTGCCGCAGTGGTAGCACTCCTGGAAGTTCTCGAAAATGATCTTCCAGTTCGCCTCGCACTCGTAGGTGTACATGCCACCGACCACCAGGTTCTCCAGGCCGAAGCGGTCGACGCGGGACAGGTCGCCGTCGAGCCGGTAGCGCAGTTGCGCCCCGATCTGCTCCTCGACGGTGCCGCCGTCGCTGCCGGCGAGGTTGACCCAGATCAGGCCCTTCCATTCGTCGACCGCCACGGTCGCCAGGCTCAGACCGGACTTGTCGACGTCGGTCATCGCCCGCCAGTTGGGCGCATTGCGCAGCGCGCCGTCGTCCAGGGAGTACTGCCAGGCGTGATACGGGCAGCTGATCGACTTGCCGGTGTTGCCGTTGTCGGTCAGACAGAGCTGGGAGCCGCGGTGGCGGCAGACGTTCAGGTAGGCGCGCAGACCCTTGCGGGCGCGTACGACGATCACCGCGGTGCCGGCGATCTCGACGCGCAGGAAGTCGCCGATGTTCGGCATCTGTTCGGTGCGGCCGACCAGATTCCACTGGGTCGCGAAGATCCGTCGCTGCTCCTGCGCGAAGATCTCCTCGCTGGTGTAGAAGCGGCCGGGCAGGGTGGGGATCAGAGATTCGGCGGGGTCGGCGTTCGACGCCGGCCGCGGCAGCTGTGTGGTCATGACGGGTCCTGTTCGGTGCTCGATGCGGCGGGCGCAGCTGCGACGATGCAGTGCAGGTGGGTAATCGGCTACATGCCGTGCGGGGTGAGCGAGCCTTCGGCGATCGCCAGGGTGGGTACGAAGTCGGGATCGACGATCGCCGGTCGGTTCCACGCGAACGGTTCGATCGGGTACTCGGTGCCGCCGTCGAGGGCCAGATCCGCCATGATCCGGCCCATCAGGCTCGCGAATTTGGCGGCGTGCCCGGCGCCGCAGAACATCGCGATGCGCGAGCTGCCGGCGACGTGGTCGACCAGGAAGTGCCGATCCGGGGTCAGGTCGTAGCAGCAGGCGCGGGAGAACATGCGCGGGCCGAGTGCATCGGGCAGCCGCAGCGCCATGAAGTCCTCGACCTGCTTGAGGTTGTCCTCCCGAACATCCCAGGACCGGTTGGCGGGGTCGATCAGATCGTGCGGCCGATCGCGCCCGGCCTTGGTGGCGGGCAGACCGAATACCGGGAAGCCGTAGTAATTTTCGACCTCGTCGTGGTAGATCCAGATACCGAAGCGGTCCGGCGCGAATTCGAGCAGATTCTGCGTCGCCCAGTAGCAGACCTGTTCGTGGGAGACGACGATCGGATTGCGCAGTCCCATGCTCTCCAGCAGCATCGGCGACCACGAACCCGAACAGACGCTGAGGGTTTCACCGACGAAGATCCCGGCGTCGGTGGTGACCTCCACCCGATCGGGGTATTCGGTGATCGCGGTGACCGGGGTGCGGTCGACGTAGGTGACCCCGTTCGCGCGGCCGAGCGCCAGATGGCCGTAGGAGGCCTTGCGGATGTCGAGGATTCCCGAATCCTTCTGGTAGACGGCGATATCGTCGTCCTTGACGTGCCACTGCGGCCAGCGGCGCATCAGCTCGGCGGAGTCCATCATCTCGAACTCGTGTCCCGCTTCGGTGAGCGCCGGCGCGTACGGCTCGACGTGCTTCGGCCGGCCGACGTCGACGCCACCGGTCTTGGTGACCAGTGGAAGGCCGGTGCGCTCCTCGATCAGCGACCAGGTGTCGTACGACGCCTGCGTCAGGTTCGTGTAGAACGAGCTGTGATACGCGTGGCGAATGATCCGGGAGAAGTCCATCGACGCACCGAGTTCGTGGCCGAGGTCGTACTGTTCGAGGCAGAGCACCGATTGGGCGCCCTTGTCGGAAAGCCAATAGGCGGTGGCACTTCCGATACCTCCTGCCCCGAGCACGATGTGGCGGAACCGTCCGGCGATTTCGGGCATAGTGCTCACTCCTGATGTGGTCGCACCGTGGGGCACGTGGCTGTCGTACCGCTCCCTATCGATCGTCCACGTGGGCCGGGTCGGCTTTCATCCGTCAGAGTGTCGGAGTTGGTCGCCGTCGAGTCGGATACGGTGCGTGACCGGCCCGTGACCCGGGGACCGCTATCCGCGGGCGAGGGCGGTGCGCACCGCGTCGAACATCACCTCGCGTTCGATGAAGAAGCCGTCGTGTCCGTGCGGGGAATCCGCGATCCGCGCCGGCTCGCAGTTCGGCAGCCGGTCGGCGATCTCGTGTTGTAAACGAATGGGGTACAACGGGTCCGAACTGAAACCGATCACCGTGGCGGGGACGTCGAGCCCGCCGAGCAGCTCATCGATCCGGGCGCGGCTTCGCCCGCGGTTGTAGCTGCTCATCGCCCGGGTCAACGTGACATAGGTGCCGGCGTCGAAACGCGGCAGCAGGGTGTCGGCCTGATGGTCGAGCCAGCTGCCCACGAAGCCGCGCCCACCCGACACCGTGTCGGGGAACTTGTCGTCGAGGCCGACCTCGCTGCGGTAGCTCAGAAAGGCGATGCGGCGGGCCAGCGCCAGCCCGCCCGCGGGGCCGCCGGCGTCGTAGTAGTCGCCGCCGTGCCACTTCGGGTCGGCGGTGATCGCCTCGATCTGCGCCGATCGGGAGGCGATCTGCAGGGCGGTCGAGCGGGCCGAACAGGCCACGAGCAGCGCCGAGGCGAGCGCATCGGGATACAGCCGCATCCATTCGAGGGTGCGGTGCCCGCCCATCGACAGTCCGATCGCACCGGCCAGTCGGGTGATGCCGAGGGCATCGATGAGACGACGTTCGACCTCCGCCTGGTCGGCGGCGGTGATCTCCGGGAACCGTGACCCCCAGCGACCGCCGTCGGGATGCTCGGACGCGGGACCGGTGGTGCCCTGACAACCGCCGAAGACGTTCGGGCAGATCACGAAGTAGGTATCGGTGTCGACGACCGATCCGGGACCGACGAAGTCGCCCCACCAGCCCGGTGTCGGATGCCCGGGTTCGGCGGCCCCGGCGACGTGGCTGTCGCTGGTGAAGGCGTGCTGGATGAGCACGGCATTGTCCCGCGCGGGGGCGAGCCGGCCGTATGTCTCGTAGGCGACGGTCACCGGGACGTCGCGCACCCGCCCCACATCGACGAAGCGCCGCCGGCCGACCGGATCACCGACTCGCCACGCGCCGCTGACGTAGGTCGGATCGATGCGGTGCGCGGCCATGGTCGGCAGTATCGAAGCGGCGACCGCCCGCGGCAACCGACACCGTGTACGACGCTTGCGGTCGGCCGCGCCACGGCGGTAGCCGGACGGGTCACGTCCCGGACAGCAGGTCCGACACCGTGACGAAGCGGTATCCGTCGGCGCGCAGCCGATCGATGACCACTCCGGTCGCCTCGCGCACGTGCCGGCGGTCGTTCCAGGGATGCAGCAGCACGATCGACCCCGGCTCAGCCGCCGCGACGGTGGCGTCCGCGATCTCGGCGGCCGACTGCGGGGTATCGCCGAAGGTCTCGACCGATACGTCCCACATCACGGTGAGGCGGTCGTGGCGGGCCAGGTACCAGGGCAGGACGAAGAGCTTCTTGCCGTAGGGCGGGCGGAAGGTGATCGGGCCGTCCCACCCGGCCGCGCGGATCCGCTCGTCGGTCGGCTCGATCTGATCGGCCACCGCGGACGGCGACACCAGCAGCATCCGGCGGTGGGACCAGGTGTGATTGCCGAGCTCGTGGCCGGCCGCCACGATCTTCGGGCCCGACTCCGGGTGGTCGGCCATACCGGCGCCGTTGAGGTAGAACGTCGCGGCCACGTCCCGCTCGGCGAGCAGGGCCAGGATCTCGTCGGTCGCTTCGTCCGGCCCGTCGTCGAAGGTCAGCGCGATCACCTTCTCGGTGGTCGCGACCCGATCGACATGCTCGCCGAAGAACTGAATCGTGCGGGAGCCGGACACTTTCCACGCGGCGCCGGCCGATGCGGCAACGACCAGCACGGCGGCCAGCAGCACGATCGGGAGTCGTCGCATCCGGGTCACCCTACGGCCCGAACACCGGTGCGCGCCTGCTCACGGGCCATTCGGATGTGTCGAGTCGGCGCACGTCGACTACCCTTTCCGCGTGAGCACGTCTGCCGACCTTTCGCCCGATATCACGACCGTCGCCGTACCCACCCACTGGTACAACCTGGCGGCCGACCTTCCGGAGCCGATTCCGCCGCACCTGCACCCGGGGACCGGAGAGCCGGTCGGACCGGACGATCTGGCGCCGCTGTTCCCGTCCGGCCTGATCGCCCAGGAAGTCACCACCGAGCGGTACGTCGAGATCCCCGAGCCGGTCCGCGAGATCTACGCGCG
This sequence comes from Millisia brevis NBRC 105863, assembly GCF_001552615.1. Classification (GTDB taxonomy): domain Bacteria; phylum Actinomycetota; class Actinomycetes; order Mycobacteriales; family Mycobacteriaceae; genus Millisia; species Millisia brevis. The sequence goes on along the minus strand of NZ_BCRN01000005.1, from coordinate 187,216 downwards.
GTGGCGTCCGTCGCCGCTGATCCGGCTCAAGGCGTTCGAGAAGGCGATCGGCACCACCTCGCGCATCTACGCGAAGTACGAGGGTGTCAGCCCGGTCGGCAGTCACAAGACCAACTCCGCCGTGGCCCAGGCCTACTACAACCACCTCGACGGGGTCACCAAGCTGACCACCGAAACCGGCGCCGGACAGTGGGGCAGCGCGCTGGCCTTCGCCGGCGCCCAGTTCGGCATCGACGTCGAGGTCTGGCAGGTGCGCGCCTCCTACGAGTCGAAGCCCTACCGCGGCTACCTGATTCGCACCTACGGCGGCACGATCCACTCGAGCCCGTCCACCCTGACCGAGGCCGGCCGCAAGATCCTCGCCGAGACCCCGGACACCACCGGCAGCCTCGGCATGGCCGTCAGCGAAGCCGTCGAGGCCGCGGTGGTCGACCCGGAGGCCCGCTACGCCCTCGGCAGCGTGCTCAACCACGTCGTACTGCACCAGACGGTGATCGGCCAGGAAGCGGTCGAGCAGCTTGCACTGGTCGAGGACGGCGGAGCGGACGCGGTCTTCGGCTGCGCCGGTGGCGGTTCCAACCTCGCCGGGCTGGCCTTCCCGTTCATCCGCGAGAAGATCGAGGGCCGCTCCGACCCGCTGATCGTCGCCGCGGAGCCGACGGCCTGCCCGTCGATCACCAAGGGCGAGTACCGCTACGACCACGGCGACGTCGCCGGGCTGACCCCGCTGCTCAAGATGCACACCCTCGGCAAGGACTTCGTGCCCGACCCGATCCATGCGGGCGGGCTGCGCTATCACGGCATGTCGCCGGCGCTCAGCCACACGGTCGAGCTGGGCTACGTCCAGGGCACCGCGATCGATCAGGACACCGCGTTCGCCGCCGGCGTCACCTTCGCCCGCAGCCAGGGCATCGTGCCGGCGCCGGAGTCCACCCATGCGATCGCCGCCGCCATGCAATGGGTCGCCGAGGCGGACGAGCCCAAGGTGGTGGTCATCGGTCTGTCCGGCCACGGCCAGTTGGACCTGCCCGCCTACGCCGAGTACCTCGAGCGGCAGCAGTAGTCCGCACCGCACCCGGCTGTTTGGGGAGTTCTGCATCCGTGCCGAGGATGCAGAACTCCCCGCGGGGATGGCTGTGGCCGGGTCAGCGCGATCGGCTGGTGGCGGGGTAGGGCTCGAGGATCTGGTCGACCGGCGCGTAGTTGTCGGTCAACACGATCGCGTCGCCGATCCATTCGGTGAGCGCGTCGTCGGAGATCACCGCCCAGTCCGAGTCGCGCGCGGTCAGCGACGCGCGCACCGCGTCGAGGTCGATCGGCCGATCCGAGGCGACCACCACCAGATTGCCGCCGTCCGCCGGGACGTCGCCGATGCCCAGATCGTTGGGCGGACCCAGCACCGCGACGTGTTCGAAGACCTCCCCGATCGTCGCGGTCTCCGCCCGGGCGAACTGTTGGCGGCCGTGGTCGATCAGATTGGCCACGTAGATCCCGTCCTCATCGAGCACCCGGTGGACCTCGGTCAACGCCTCGCGGGTGGTCAGATGCCAGGGCACGCTCACCCCGCCGAAGGCGTCGCCGACCACCAGATGACGGCTGTCCGAGGCCAGCCGCCCGAGGCCGAGTCGCCCGTCCTCGACGCGCACCTCCAGGTCGTCGCCCGTGACCAGCCCGAGCCGTTCCCGGTCGATCCGCACCACCCCACCGTCGATCTCGGAGACCAGACTGGTGGTGCCGGGACGCACCTGCTCGAGGTAGCGCGGCAGCGTCATCCCGCCCCCGCCCAGGTGATACGCGTCGATCGGCGCGCCCTCCGGAAACGCGGTGTCGATGACCGACGCCATCGCCGTGACGTAGGCGAACTGCAGATAGGTCGGATCGGCGAGGTCGACGTAGGAGTGCCGCAGCCCGTCGAGCATCAGGATGCGGCCGTTCTCCCGATCGGGATCGGTCTGCACCGACGCGCAGTGGTACGTCGTCTCCGCGTCGCATCCGCCCGGTGCCACCGCCGCCGCGACGCCGCCCGCGACCACCGCCAGCACCGGCGCGACGATGCCCGCCGGCCGCCGCAACATGATCTCCACGATGATCGACCCGATCACCAGCGCCGCTCCGAGCCCGACCAGAATGCCGCTGACCGGCACCCGGGAGATCAGCACGAAGCCGGTGATCACCGTGCCGACGATCGATCCGACGGTGCCGATACCCGAGAGTCGACCGACGACCGTCCCGGTCTCCGCCAGGTCGGTCAGCCGCAGCTTGGTCACCATCGGGGTCACCGCGGACAGCAGGGCGCCGGGCACGATGATGCTCGCCGCCGCGGCCGGTAGCAGCAGCGCGCCGTCGGCGGCCGCGCCCGCCGCGCGCACCAGGAACGGGGTGGCCGCTGCCGCCGCCCCGGAGATCGCCAACGCCGGTCCGATCAGCCGTCGCGGATCGGTGCGGTCGGCGATGCGGCCACCCGCCCACGAACCGAGCGCGATCGCCGCGAGGGCGATACCGATCACCAACGTATTGGTTTCCAGGGTCAGCCCGAGGTAGGGGGCGAGCAGGCGCAGCGCCACCAACTCGATGACCAGAACCGCTGCGGAGGACAGGAAGACCAGCACGACCGCCGAACGCGCTCCGAGCGTCGGTGCCTGCGCATCGGCGGAATCGGTTGGTTCGACGCTCACAGAAAGCCTCCCGATGAGGGACGAACACGCTCCGTCGATAGTGGACGAACGTTTTCCGTTCGGCGCGACGGGACTTCATCCTCGCTATATCATTTGCGCCATTATCGCCCGCGCCGCGGCGTTCCCGTCGACGGGGTGCGGCGTGGGGATGTCGCCCGCAACGCAGCGGTCTGTTCCGGTGCCGTGCGGCGGCGGAGTGTGCAGCGCCGCGAGGCGGTGTTCCCGATGAAGGAAGGTCGGATCGATGACCCAACCGCGCAACGAGCCCGTCTCCGATTTTGCGGTGGCGGAGCCGGAAAAACCCCAGTTGAACGTGGTGGTCTTCGCCGGTTCGGCCATCGGTACAGTCCTGGTGGCGCTGTGGGCGATCGTCTTTCCCGACAATGCCTCCACGGTGCTGGGTGCGGTCGTCGGCTGGACCTCGGAGTGGTTCGGCTGGTTCTACGTCCTGTTGGCCTGGGCGATCCTGGTCTTCGTCGTCTACATCGCGCTCTCCCGATACGGCCGCATCCGGATCGGACCCGACCATGCGCGACCGGAATTCAGCACGCTGTCCTGGGCGTCGATGCTCTTCGCTGCCGGTATCGGCACCGACCTGATGTTCTTCGCGGTCGCCGAACCGGTGACCCAGTACCTGGCGCCGCCGAGCGGTGATCCCGAGACGGTCGACGCGGCACGCGAATCCGTCGCGTGGACGCTCTTCCATTACGGCATCAGCGGCTGGGCGATGTACGCCCTCATGGGAATGGCGTTGGGCTACTTCGCCTATCGACTCAAACTGCCGTTGGCGATCCGGTCGGCGCTGTATCCGTTGCTGGGCAAGCGGGTCGACGGGCCGATCGGTGACGCGGTCGATCTCGCGGCGGTGCTCGGCACGATCTTCGGTGTCGCGACGTCCCTGGGCATCGGCGTGGTGATGATCAACGTCGGCCTCGAGGTGACCCTCGGCATCGATGAGGGGTTGCCGGCGCAGATCGCGATGATCGTGCTCGGCGTCGGGGTGGCGACCGTCTCCGCGGTCTCCGGTGTCGATCGCGGCATCAAGCTGCTGTCGGAGTTGAACGTCGTTCTGGCGGTGCTGCTGTCGATCTGGGTCCTGATCGCCGGCAAGACCGAATACCTACTGAACGGTCTGGTCACCAATATCGGTGACTTCCTGCGGCTGTTCCCCGACATGATGTTGCAGACGTTCCCCTACGAGGACACCGGCACCTGGATGAGCGACTGGACGCTCTTCTTCTGGGCGTGGTGGATCGCCTGGGCGTCGTTTGTCGGCATGTTCCTCGCGCGCATCTCCCGGGGGCGGACCCTGCGGGAATTCACGCTCGGCGTGCTGATCATCCCGTTCACCTACATCCTGATGTGGATCTCGATCTACGGAAACGCCGCCCTCGACGTCATTCGCAGCGGCGACGCCGAATTCGGGCTCAACACGATGGACGCCCCCGAACGCGGCTTCTACGCGCTGCTCGAGCAGTACCCGGCGTTCACCCTGATCGCGATCCTCGCGACGGTGACCGCGCTGCTGTTCTACGTCACCTCGGCCGACTCCGCGGCGCTGGTGATGGCGAATCTGACGTCGCGACTGAAGGACCCCCGCCAGGACGCCGCGTCCTTCCCGCGCATCTTCTGGGCGATCGCCACCGGTGTGCTCACCGCCGCGGTGCTGGGTGTCGGCGGCATCCCGGCGTTGCAGAGCGCGACGGTGATCATGGGTCTGCCGTTCGCCTTCGTCATGGTCGCGGTGATGTTCGGACTGCTGCGCTCCCTGCGTCGGGAGGGCACCCGCAGCGACGGCGCCGCCCAGGCGATCCACTCGACGATGTCCAGCCGCAGCGAGACGCTCACCCCCGGCACCTGGCGGGCTCGGTTGAGTCGGGCGCTGGCGTACCCGACGTTGACGCAGGCCGACGAGTACCTGAACGGGACCGTGCGGAGCTCCCTCGAGGAGGTCGCCGCGGAGGTGATGGCCGGCAACGTCGAGGACGCGCCGGAGACGGTTTCGGTGGTCGAGGGATCCGACCCGGAGGACGGCGCGCCCTGCGTGACGCTGACCATCGGCTCCGACGACGATCCGAACGTGCCGGCCTTCCAGTACCAGGTGCACCGCACCGCCGTGGCCATGCCGACGTATGCCGGTCGCGCCCGGCGCGGCGACGACTACTACGGACGGCTCGAGGTCTACCTGAGCACCGGCGGTCAGGGCTACGACATCATGGGCTACAGCTCGTCGCAGATCATCAACGACGTCCTCGACCAGTACGAGCGGCACCTGGAGTTCCTCCGGCTGAGCTGATTCACCGCCTGCCGAGGCGCCACTCCCACGAACCCCCGACCGGTGTCGGGGGTTCGTGCCGTTTCGGGGACGTTTGTCCGCATCGGCGCAGGTGGGGGCCCGGCGGGAAGGGTTTTCGCCGTCGTCTTGACAAGTGTCCAAGGATCTCTTGACGACTGTCAAGAGTGGTGCCACGGTGGAGACGTCCCGGAAGAGATGTGATCGGGACCACACAAATGCGACGCTCAATGAGGAGCTCCATGTCTGTACATGATCTGACCGGCCGCACGGCGCTGGTCACCGGAGGCGCTCGCGGACTGGGACTGGCGATGGCCGAATCCCTGGCGCGGGCAGGCGCGACCGTCGTGATCGGAGACGTTGCCGAGGACAAGGGCCGCACCGCCGCGAAGCAACTCGCGGACACCGGCGCGCAGACCCGATTCGTCCATCTGGACGTCACCGACGAATCGCACTGGGAAAGCGCGGTCGACGAGATCGTCCGGGATACCGGACGTTTGGACATATTGGTCAACAACGCCGGCGTCGAGGTGACCGCGTTGCTGGTCGACATCGCTGTCGCGGAACTGCGCACGATGCTCGACATCAACATCGTCGGCACGATGCTCGGCCTCAAGCACGGCCTGCGCGCCATGCGCCCCGGCGGCGCCGCCGGGAACGGCGGATCGATCGTCAACATCGCCTCGGTCGCCGCGACGATCGCCTTCCCGGGCATCGCCGGCTACTCGGGCACGAAGTCCGCCGTCGACCGGATCACCCGGGTGGCGGCGATGGAATCGGGCAAGCTCGGCTACGGCGTGCGGGTCAATTGTGTCTACCCCGGCCTGGTCGCGACCGCGATGGGGCAGAAGCTGGCCGTCGAAGAAGCCGCATTGGGCCTGTTCCCCTCCCCCGAGGACGCGGTTGCCGCGGTGGTCGACCAGACCCCGCTCGGCCGTCTCGGCGAACCCGACGACATCGCCGATGTCGTCGCCTTCCTGGCGAGCGATGCCGCCCGATTCATGACCGGCGCCGGCCTTTCGGTCGACGGCGGAATGGGAATGTGAGGAAACCCGTGACCACCAAGCCCGTCATCGTCTACGGCGCCTCCGGCTATACCGGCCGGCTGATCTGCGAATACCTGCGCGAGTACAACGTCCCGTTCATCGCCGCCGGACGCAGCAAGGACAAGCTCACCGAGGCCCTCGAACGGCACGTCGCCGGCGTCGAGACCGCCGATTTCGACATCCACGAGGTCGAGCACTCCCTCGACTCGCTGACCGAATTGTTCAGCGGCGCTTCGGTGGTGCTCAACACCGTCGGCCCGTTCAGCAAGTGGGGCCCGGTCGTCGTCGAAGCGGCGCTGGCCTCCGGGGTGCACTACACCGACACCACCGGCGAGCAGGACTGGTTGATCACCTGCGACGAACAGTACGGCGCGGACTTCGCCGCCAAGGGACTGCTGCTCTCGCCCGGCCTCGCGCAGATGTACACCACCGGCGAGATCGCCGCTCAGATCTGTTTGGAAACACCGGGTTTGGACACCCTGGACATTGCGGTCTTCTGGGGCGGCAGCCCGACGATCGCCTCGACCCAGACGATCCTGGTCAACGCCGCCACCTCGCGGGCGCACTACCTCGAGCAGAACCGCTACGTCGAGTTCGACCCCGCCCAGGGGCTCGTTCCCCTGGTGGTCCCCGGTCAGCACGAGCTCGCGCAGTCGTTGCCCTGGGGCGGCACCAGCCATCCGGTGTGGTTCAAGCGCGATCCCCGGGTGGCGAATGTGAAGGCCCAGGGCGGCGTCTTCAATGCCGCTCTGATGAACGGTGTTCCGCAGATCGTCGCCGGCGCCCTGGAGGCGACCAAGGATATGAACGAGGCGGATCGCGATGCCGCGCTCGAGCAGACCGCGGCGCAGGTGATGAACACCATGCCACCGCGCGAGAACGCCCGGATCAACAAGTCGCTCGATTCCGTGCACGCCTCCGGGCCGCTCGGGCGGGCACATTGCGTGATCCACGGCAACCAGAACTACAAGCAGACCGGCCTGCTGCAGGCCTTCGCCGCCCAGTGGCTGATCCAGCAGCCGCCGCTGCGCACCGGATTCGCGTCCGGCTGTCAGGCCTTCGGGCATCGAGAACTGCTCGGACAGCTGCGGGCCTTCGGGCTGGTGGCCGATCCGGTGCTGACCGTGCAGGCCTGATCGGGGGCACGCGTCGATGAGACTGGTCGATTACCTCGACAAGGGTGCGAGTCTGGGCCCGGACGCGGCGTGCCTACGGGCCGGCGATCGAGTCATGAGTTACCGCCAGGTACAACAGCTCTCGGACGAGGTCGCCCGGGCGCTGATCGGTAGCGGGATCGCTCCGGGCGATTCGGTGGCGATCCTGTCCTCCAACGACCCGGTGGCCTTCTCCTGTGTCTTCGGCATCTCGCGGGCCGGCGGGGTGTGGTGTCCGATCAATCCGCGCAACGAGGCGCGGGAGAATCGGCAACTGCTCGAATTGATGGGCTGCCGGGCGCTGCTCTTCCAGCGGGCGTACGCCGACCTGGTCGCGCAGATCCTGCCCGACCTGCCGGAGTTGACGGTGGTGGTCTGCCTCGACGCCGACGGCGATCCACCGGCCGGGGCGCTCGACTTCGCTCGCTGGACGGCCGACGCCCCGGCCGCGCAACGCACCGACGGTGGGTGGGTGACGGTCGACCCGGTCGACGACGTCGCGATGATCGTCGGCACCGGCGGGACAACGGGTGTGCCGAAGGGGGTGCGGCTGTCCGGCCGCAACCTGGAGACGATGAGCTCGATCGTCCTGATGTGCTATCCGTTCCCCTTCGGGCACGGCCGGCCGGTCTACCTGGCGCTCGCCCCGCTCACCCACGCCGCCGGGGTGCTCGCCTTCCCGGTGCTGACGCTCGGCGGCGAGATCGTCATCATGGCGCATCCCGACATCGGGGAGTTCCTGCATCTGATCGAGGAGCATCGGGTCACCCATACGATGCTGCCGCCGACGTTGCTGTACATGGCGTTGGCTCACCCGGACATTGACACGGTCGATACCTCGTCGCTGCAATGCTTCTGGTACGGATCGGCGCCGATGTCCGCCGCGAAGCTCGAGCAGGCGCTGGTGCGATTCGGCCCGGTGATGGCCCAGTACTTCGGGCAGACCGAGGCGCCGATGGTCGCCACCACGATGGGTCCGGCCGACCATTACCGGCCGGACGGATCGATCGCGACCGAGCGGCTGGCCAGCGCCGGCCGAGCGGCCCCGGTGGTGACGCTGGCGATCATGGACGACGAAGGGCGACAGCAACCTTCGGGGGAACGCGGGGAGATCGTGCTGCGCAGTTCCCTGGTGATGGAGGGCTATCACAACAATCCTGCGGCGACCGCGGAGGCGTCGGCCTTCGGGTGGCACCACACCGGTGACATCGGGTACCTCGACGAGGACGGCTTCCTGTTCATCGTCGACCGCGCCAAGGACATGATCATCACCGGCGGGTTCAACGTCTATTCGACCGAGGTCGAGCAGGCGGTGATGGAGCACCCCGACGTCCAGGATTGTGCGGTCTTCGGTGTCCCCGATGAGAAGTGGGGTGAACGGGTCACCGCGGTGGTCCAACCGCGGGCCGGTGCCACGATCGACACCGCCGAGTTGCACACCTTCGTGCGTGCCCGCGTCGGCGGGGTCAAGGCGCCGAAGGAGTACTTCCTGTGGAGCGATCTGCCGCGCTCCAAGGTCGGCAAGGTGCTCAAGCGCGACATTCGGGAGTCGGTGCTGGGCGGGGTCTGACCTCGCCGGGCAACCGGTGAGCGAAGGGCGGAGCGGATCAGCCGGCGGCGGCTGATCCGCTCCGTTCGCGCAGAGCCAGTCCGATCACCGCGTCGAAGAAGCGATCCGGCAGCAGCCGACGGGCGATCACGGCCGGCTTCGCGCCCGCGCCGATCGCATAGCGGGTGCGCGGGCGCTTCGCGGTGACCGCCTTGGCGATGGCATTGGCGACCACCGACGGCGGGGAGGCCAGTCGGGTCTCCCGGCCGAGCACATTTGCCAGCCGGGTCGCGGCGCCCGCGTAGGGGCCGGTCCCCGAGGTCTTGCGCAGGTTCTCGGCCGCGATGCCGCCCCACTCGGTGCGGATGCCACCCGGTTCGATCACGACCACCCGGATACCGAAGGGATTGACCTCCACCCGCAGACAGTCGCTGAGCGCCTCGAGCGCGAACTTGGTGGCGTGGTACCAGCCGCCGAAGGGGGTGTAGATCTTGCCGCCCATCGAGCTGACGTTGACGATCGTGCCCGACCGCTGAGCCCGCATATGCGGCAGCACCGCCTGCACCAACTGCATCGCGCCGAAGACGTTGACGTCGAATTGGGCCTGCGCCTCCTGCGGCGGCACGTCCTCGATCGCACCGTAGGAGCCGTAGCCGGCGTTGTTGACCAACACGTCGATGCGCCCGGTCTCGGTGACGATCGTGTCGACCGCCGCCCGGCAGGAGTCCTGATCGGTGACGTCGAGCGCCAGCACGCGAATGCCGCTGTCGGCCAGAGCCTGCATGCGGTCGACGCGTCGGGCGGCGCCGTAGACGCTGAATCCGTGCTTCTGCAGCGTCCGCGCGGTCTGTTCGCCGATACCCGACGATGCCCCGGTCACCAGGGCCACCTGCTGCGCCATAACGTCCCCCGTCGATCACGTCGGTGTGTGGTGCGACTGCATCCCGGCTTCGAGTGTAGGACCGTTCGAGCGCGCGGAGGCGGCGATGCCCTCAGCCCCGCAGGTACCTGAGGTATCCGTCCGGATTGTCGAGGAAGCGGCGCCAATTTGCGGTGAGGCTCAACGAATCCCACCTTTCCTCCCGAATGCCCCATGGGCCGAATTCGAGCAGGTGCGCACCGGGAATCGCGGCCAGCAGCGGTGAATGGGTGGCCAGCACGACCTGCGAGCCGGCCGCGGCCAGATCGACCAATATCGCGATCAGGGCCAGGCTCGCCTGAAACGACAATGCCGCGTCGGGCTCGTCCAGCAGAAAGAAGCCGCGCGACGACAGCTTGTTCTGCAGGATCCGCATGAGGCCCTCGCCGTGCGAGAGTTCGTGATAGGCCGGGTCGCCGCCGCCCGGGTTGTTCTCCAGGTAGGTGTAGAGACCGTGCAGCGTCTCGTCGCGCAGGAAGTACGCCCACCGCGGCGCGCCGGGGCTGCGATGCGCCTGCAATTCCAGTCCGGTCGGCTCGCTGGGGCGGCCGGCGAATCGTGCCCCGGACGACCCACCGCCCTCCGGGTTCACACCGACTGCGCGAGCGATCATTTCGATGACGGTCGACTTGCCCGAGCCGTTCTCGCCGACCAGCACCGTGACCCCGGGAGGCAGGTTCAGGCCGGCGGAGACGATCTGCTCGACGGCGGGAACCGTTCGTGGCCAGGATGTTTCGGGAACCGCGGGCAGCGATTCGGCGAGGACCGAGAAACCGCGGATCGGTTGGCGGCGCAGGTCGCGGGGCACCGGCTCAGGCTAGCGGCAGAACCCGACACCGACCGGTAGTTCCGTGGGACCGACCACCCCGGTGGGCAGGTCGTGCGCCGGGTCACTGTTTCGCGGTTTGCGGCCCGAACCTGCTAGCGTGGAGGAGATCCGTACGTAGCCAACCCGCCGCGGACGGGCCGCCTGTCGCAGCTCGGCTCCTCATATGCACAGCTCCAGGCGATGTCACCCGCACCCCGTCGGGCCGGCACGGGCGGGACGAATCAAGGATCGAGTCAGTTTTGTCGAACGACAGCTTTGCCCAGTTTGGGCTGCCCACCTCCATTCTCCGTGTCCTCGACGACGCGGGAATCACCACCCCCACGCCGATTCAGTTGGCGACCCTCCCGGACTCCCTGGCCGGACGCGACCTGCTCGGTCGCGGCCGCACCGGCTCCGGCAAGACCTATGCCTTCTCCATTCCGCTGGTCACCCGGCTCGCGGCCGGTCGCCCCGCCCGGCCGGGCCACCCCCGCGGGCTGGTCCTGGCGCCCACCCGTGAGCTGGTCACCCAGATCATGCAGACCCTGCGCCCGATGACCGACGCGGCCGGGCTGCGGGTGACGACCATCTTCGGTGGCGTCGGCCAGAACCCGCAGGTCTCGGCGCTGCGCGGCGGTGTCGACATCGTCGTCGCGTGCCCCGGCCGGCTCGAGGACCTGATCAAGCAGGGCCACGTCAGCCTGGACGCGATCGAGATCACCGTGCTCGACGAGGCCGATCACATGGCGGACCTGGGCTTCCTGCCCGCCGTGACCCGGCTGCTGTCGGCCACCCCGACCGGCGGCCAGCGGATGCTCTTCTCGGCCACCCTCGACAAGGCGATCGACACCCTGGTGCGGCGCTTCCTCAATCGGCCCGCCACCCACGAGGCCGACAGCGTCGAGGGCACGCCGGTGCAGATGACCCATCATCTGCTGCACGTCGCCAAGGATCAGCACCTCGCGATCCTCGCCGACCTGACCGCCGGCCCCGGCCGCACCGTGGTGTTCACCCGGACCAAGTACGGCGCGAAGGCGCTCGCCCGGCGCCTCAACAAGGCCGGTGTGCCCGCGGTCGAGCTGCACGGCAACCTGGGACAGAACGCGCGTACCCGCAATCTCGCGGCCTTCCACGCCGGTGAGGCCCAGACCCTGGTGGCCACCGACGTCGCCGCGCGCGGCATCCACGTCGACGACGTCGCCCTGGTCATCCACGCCGATCCGCCGGCCGAGCACAAGGCCTACCTGCACCGTTCCGGGCGTACCGCGCGGGCCGGTGCCGAGGGCACCGTCGTGACCCTCGTCCTGCCGGACCAGGTCCGCGACGTCAACTCGTTGACCCGGGCGGCCGGCATCCGGCCGAAGGTGACCCGCATCGCCGGCGCCGACCATCCGGTGCTGCAGGAACTGGTGCCCGGCGAGCGCACCCTGGTGCCGGGCGGCTACGTCCCGGCGCCGCCCGCCGCCGCGAACCCGGCTCCGAAGGACGAGGCGGCCGGTGAGGGTCGCCGTCGTCGGCGTCCCGGACGCGGTCGTCGCGGCGGTGGAAGCGGTGAGAACTCCGGTGGTCAGCAGGCGGGTCGGTCGCGGCAGCCGCAGGCGAACGGTGGTTCACGGGCGCAGGCCGGCGGGAATCGTCAGCCGCAGGCAGCCGGAAACCGTCAGCCGCAGGCCGGCGGGCAGCGCCAGGCCCGCTCCACGGGCGGCCGCGGCGGTCGCACCGGATCGACGCAGTCGGCGGGTCGTTCCGCCGGCGCCGGTCGGGGCAACCGCCGGGCCAACTGAGCGTCCCGCTCAGCCGTTGGTGATCACGCGGACCGGGGTCAGTCGAGCGACGACCCGGTCCGCGAGCGGCACTCCGGCCGCTTCCGGATTCGCGCCGTAGTGGCCGAAGATCTTGTGCAGGAACGACAGGTCCGCGTCGTCGTGGGTGATCGTCACGTCCCCGCGGATTTCGAGCGTCCGGAACGGGTTGGTCGGATCGATGAAGAACAGGGTGGCGTGCGGATCGCGCAGCAGGTTCTTGGTCTTCTGCCGGCCGAGTGTGAGCGAGGTGGCGAGGGTGTCGCCCTCGGCCAGGTACCAGATCGCGGTGACCTGCGGGTACCCGTTGGCACCGATCGTGCTCAGCGACGCCACCCCGGCGGCGTCGACCAGATCGCGGTGGGAGGCGGGAATCTCGACGGCGGACATGCTTCTCCTGTGCGTGTAGTAGTTGCGGCATCAATCTAATCGACGCTCGTTCGGTCGCCCATGGTTCGGATCGGCAGGGCGTCGAATACCGCCGCCGGTCCGGTCCTCGGCGGTATCGCACCCCCGCTCCGGTGCGGGTGGTCCAGAATGTGGTGATGGCAAGCGCCGAGCAACCCGCCCCGGATCCCGTGCCGTCCGGTGGCGGGTATCTGCGCGACGAACCGAAGGCGCAGCGACTCGACCGCAATTTCGGCGAACTGCTCCAGGAGTTGCGGGTCGCCCAGGCCGGCGTCCAGATCCTCTTCGCCTTCCTGCTGTCGCTCACCTTCCAGGCGCGCTTCGCCACGGTCGATACCTTTCAGATGAACGTCTACCTGGCCACGCTGCTCAGCGCCGCGCTCGCGGCGATCTGCTTCACCGGACCGGTTGCCGCCCACCGCGTGCTGTTCCGCCGGGGAGTCAAGGACTACCTGGTGCGGTACAGCACCCGCGCCGCGGTCGCCGGACTGGTCTTCCTGGCGATCACCGTCATCGGCGGCGTGCTGTTGGTGGTCGACGTCCTGACCACCCGGACCACCGCGTTCGCCGTCGCGGGCGGGTTGGTGGTCTTCGGGTTTGTCGTCTGGGTGGTCGTGCCGTTTCGCATGCGCCGTCACGGCGTCGAGCGCGGTCGGTGAGGAGCGGATATGGCACGCGAACGGAAGGTCGAACAGCGTGACGGGGTCGAACTGACCAATCTCGACCAGCCGCTCGGCGGAGGTACGGCCGAGGGTGCACCACCTATCACCAAACGCGACCTGGTCGACTACCTCGACGTCTTCGCCGATCGGCTCGTGCCGAACCTCGCCGACCGCGCCCTGTCGGTGATCCGCGTGCGGCCCGGCAGTGACCCGTTCATGCAGAAGAACCTGCCCGCCTACGCGCCCGCCTGGATTCCGCGGATCGCGGTGGAGGCGGCGGCGTCGCGGCGCACCGTGCAGTACCCGATCTGCGGGGACCGTCGCACGCTGCTGTGGCTGGCCAATCAGCGTGCCGTCGAATACCACCCGGCGGTGATCGACATCCACGGTCGGCAGGATCGGCTGATCATCGACCTCGACCCGCCGGAGGGTGCCGCATTCTCCGCCGTGGTCACGGCCGCCCATGCCGTGCGGGCGACGCTCGATGCCTCCGGGCTGCGAGGCGCCGTCAAGACCAGTGGATCGAAGGGGATCCACATCGTCGTGCCGATCGATACCGCCGACCCCGTCGACGTCGCCGCCGCCACCCGCGCGTTGGCGCATCGCGCCGCGCAGGCCGATCCCGCGCACACCACCGTTGCGTACGTGAAGGACGAGCGCGAGGGCAAGGTCTTCATCGACTCCACCCGCGCCGGTGGCGCCACCATCGCCGCGGCCTATACGCCGCGCCTGCGGCCCGGTCTACCGGTCTCCTTCCCGCTGACCTGGGACGGCCTCGACTCCTTCGCGCCGGGCTCGGCAACGATTGCCACCGCCGCACGGCTGCTCGGGGATACCGATCCGTGGCGCGATAATATGCCTGCACCGCAACCACTTCCGGATGATCTGATCGCGCAGGGGCATACGATTCCGATCGCCCGGGTCGCCGCGATGCACGCCGCGAAACGCCGTCGCGCCGCGGAGCGCACGGCCGACTGACCCGGGCCGATTGTTACGTCGCCGGATGCACAGTTATTCCAGCGGTAACCATTCGGAAACACACCCCGAGTGGAATGGCTGATGTAGCCATTCGGAGCAGCGTCGCTCGCCCGCTCATCTCCGCCGACCCTGCCGTCGGCAGTCACGTTTCGACGGATATGCCGCCATCACACCCTTCTGGAGAGATACGTGTCCCCTTTCGACGACACCATCACCGAGAACATCGCGAAGTCCATCGCCGAGATCCCGCACCCGTCGTTGCCCAAGGGCTCCAACATCTACGGATCCACCAAGATCTTCCCCGACTACCAGGCCGAGAACGGTGAAACCTATTTCACCCTGGTGCACGGCATCGCGCACGAGTCCTCGGTGTCGTTCGTCGCGGTCCTGCAGGCCACCCGGGCGCTGCGCAAGGGATTCGAGTCGGCGATCTACTTCTACGGTCCCGGTGCGATCAACTGCCTTGCCACACGCGGCTTTCCGAAGACCGGCGACTCCGGATTCCCCGGCGAGCAGAACATCAACGACGCCCTGGCCACCTTCATCTCCGAGGGCGGCACCGTCTTCTGCTGCCGCTTCGGCCTGGCCCTGCACGGCGGCCGCGAGGAGGACCTCATCGAAGGTGTGATCCCCGCGCATCCCCTGGACGTCCAGGACGCCGTGATCCACTACGCCCGCAAGGGCGCGATCATCAACTCCACCTACATGGTGTGAGCCGAATCTGTTGAGGATGAACCGATATGACCACCGTTGCAGCGGTTTCGGCCAACTTCGGCCGTGACCTGGAAGACAACTACGCGACGATCCGGGCGTACGTCGAGCAGGCCCGCGAGCGGGGAGTGCAGCTGCTGGTCTTCCCCGAGGCCGCGATCGGCGGCTACCTCTCGTCGTTGGGCAATCACGGCGACACGGTGAAGACCACCAGCCGCTCACTGCCCCCGGCGATCCGGCTCGACGGCCCGGAAATCCAACGGGTGCAGTCGATCATCGGTGACCTGGTCATAGCGATCGGCTTCTGCGAACTCGCCGAGGACGGGCAGACCCGATACAACGCCGCCGCGATCCTGGACGGCAGCCGCATCTACGGCAGCTACCGCAAGGTCCACCAGCCTCTCGGCGAGAATATGTCCTACTCGGCCGGTGACGACTACGGGGTCTTCGAAACGCCCGTCGGGCGCGTGGGTCTGCAGATCTGTTACGACAAGGCGTTTCCCGAGGCGGCGCGGATGATGGCCCTCGGCGGTGCCGAGATCATCGCCAGCCTGTCTGCGTGGCCGGCGGCCCGGACGGCGACCGCGCAGAACCTCCAGGACGACCGGTGGACCTATCGGTTCAACCTCTTCGACACCGCTCGCGCGCTCGACAACCAGGTCTTCTGGATCGCCTCCAACCAGTCCGGGACCTTCGGCTCGCTCCGCTACGTCGGCAACGCCAAGGTCGTCGATCCGGGCGGCAACGTCCTGGCCACCACCCTGCTCGACAGCGGTATGGCCGTCGCCGATATCGATGTGGCACAGACCTTCACCGCGATGCGCGGCGGCATGTTCCACCTGCGCGATCGGCGGCCGGACGCCTACGGCCCGCTGACCGAACTCGACGCCGCGCAGACGGCTGGATGGCGGTCGTTGGCCCATGCCTGAGATGATCGTGGTCGTCCGCTGGCCGGACGGCGCTCTGCAGCAGTGCTATTCACCGAGCCTGGTGATGCACGACCACCTCGAGGTCGACGGTGCGTATACGGTGGCGGACTTCCGCGACCGGTCGACGTGGGCCCTGGCGGAGGCGAGCGAGCGGGTGCGGGCGAAGTACGGCTTCGCCTGCACCGCGGCGGCGGAAACCACCGCCGCCATCGACAGATCCGCCCGACGGTACGCACCCGATGCCGTCGTCCGGGTGGTCTCGATGCAGCCGCCGCTACCGAAGGAGGCGGCGTCATGACCGCCGCCACGCCCCGCGGCGAACACCATCCGGTGGTGATCGTCGGCGGTGGTCAGGCCGGCCTGTCGGTCAGCTGGTATCTCGGCCACGCCGGGATCGACCACCTGGTGCTCGAATCGGGAACCCCGATGCACGCCTGGGCCGATACCCGCTGGGACAACTTCACCCTGGTCACCCCGAATTGGCATTGCCGGCTGCCGGGGTATTCCTACGCCGGACCGGAACCGGACGGATTCATGACCCGCGACCAGGTGGTCGACTGGTTGACCGGCTGGTTGGCGGGCTTCGAACCGCCACTGCGCACCCACACCACGGTCACCCGGCTGACCGGATCGACGATCGGCGGCTTCGACCTCGAGGTCACCGGCCCGGACGGGCCGAGCGTCATCACCTGCGACCGGGTGGTGATCGCGACCGGCGGATATCCACTCCCGGTGCTGCCGGACTTTGCCGGCGCCCTCGATCCCACTGTGCAGCAGATCCATTCGGAGCAATACCGCAACCCGCAGCAACTGCCCGACGGTGCGGTGCTCGTGGTCGGGTCCGGCCAGTCCGGCGCCCAGATCGCCGAGGACCTGCACCTGTCGGGCCGGCAGGTCCACCTGGCCATCGGTAACGCCCCGCGCGTCGCCCGTTTCTATCGCGGCCGCGACGCCATGACGTGGCTGGCCGATATGGGCCTCTACGACACCCCGACGCCCGAATATCCCGGCGGTCGGGCCGCCAGGGAGAAGACCAATCACTACGTCACCGGTCGCGACGGTGGCCGGGACGTCGACCTGCGCCGCTTCGCCGTCGAGGGGATGCGTCTGTACGGCACCCTGATCGACGGCCGCGACACCCGGCTGCGGTTCGCGCCGACACTGACCGACTCGCTCGACCACGCCGACGCGGTCTACAACTCGATCTGTTCCGATATCGACCGGTGGATCGAGCGGCAGGGCATCGACGCCCCACCCGGCG
Organism: Millisia brevis NBRC 105863; assembly: GCF_001552615.1. Taxonomy (GTDB): domain Bacteria; phylum Actinomycetota; class Actinomycetes; order Mycobacteriales; family Mycobacteriaceae; genus Millisia; species Millisia brevis. The sequence goes on along the minus strand of NZ_BCRN01000005.1, from coordinate 170,021 downwards.
CGCACTACGAGCCGGTCTGGCAGCCGCCGTCCGACCCGGAGTCCCTCGACCTGGCCGAAGCCGGAGTCACCGGCATCATCTGGGCGATCGGCTACCGACCCGACTACCGGTGGATCGAGGCGAGCGCCTTCGACGGCGGCGGACGTCCGATGCAGACCCGCGGCATCACCGAGGTACCCGGCCTCAGCTTCGTCGGACTGCCCTGGATGCACACCTGGGGATCGGGCCGATTCCTGGGCATCGACCGGGATGCGAAGTACGTGGCCGAGCACATTCTGACCGAACTGGGCGGCACCCGCCTGCGCTCGGTCGTCAATCGATAAGCCGAAGGGAGCAGCGATGAGTACCTCCACCCGAGTGGAACTGGCCCTATTGGGCATTCGCGGAACCCCACCGGTACACCGCACCGGCGGGGCCGGGCCGAGCGACGACGGGCACCTGGTCATCGACGGCTTGGCCGCGGCAATTCCACGGAATGCGGACAGCCCCTTCGTCTTCGACGGCGACCGGGTGCTGCGCGACGGCGAGGACATCGGCATCGGCGTCGAGTCGGTCGGGCGGCCGCACTTCTACGACGGCGCAACCGCCGACGGCGTGTCCTACGAAAAGATCGCCCGCCTGCACGGCCGCGACGTCCTGGCGACCACGGTGGTGCAGACCTGCATCCGCTACCGCCGCGACCAGCGCTGCCGCTTCTGCTCGATCGAGGAATCGTTGCGCGTCGGGTCGACCGTCGCGGTCAAATCCCCCGAGCAGATCGCAGAGGTCGCCCGGGCCGCCGTCGATCTCGACGGGGTGCGGCAGATGGTGATGACCACCGGCACGTCCGCGGGCGCCGATCGCGGCGCCCGCCATCTCGCCCGCTGTGTGCGGGCGGTACGGGCCGCGGTCCCCGAACTGCCCATCCAGGTGCAATGCGAGCCCCCGGCCGACCTGAAGGTGTTGACCGATCTGCGCGAGGCGGGTGCCGACGCGATCGGCATCCACGTCGAATCCCTCGACGACGAGGTGCGCCGCCGCTGGATGCCCGGCAAGTCGACCGTCCCGCTGGCGGAATACCACGCCGCCTGGGCCGAGGCGGTGCGCGTCTTCGGCCGCAACCAGGTGTCGACCTATCTGCTGGTCGGTCTGGGCGAGGACCCGGATGAGATGATCACCGGCGCCAAACAACTCGCCGATGCCGGGGTCTACCCGTTCATCGTGCCGTTCCGCCCCCAGCAGGGCACCCTCGCGGTCGACGTCGATCACGCGCCGGCGCCCGAAGCCGCCGTCGTCGAGAAGATCACCCGCGAGGTCGGCGCCCACCTGCGGCTGATCGACATGGCCGGAGCCGACCAGCGGGCCGGCTGCGCGGCCTGCGGCGCCTGCAGCGCCCTGTCGACGATCGGAGGCTGACATGGCCGACCCGCAGCCGCAACACCCCCACCGGGAGTTGTCGATCCTCGCCGGCGCCCCGCCGGTCCGCCCGGACCACCTGGTGACCGTCGCCGACTCGACCGCCGCGCTCGACGCCTATCGCCGGCTGCGGCACGAGGAGTTCGTGGTCCGCCAGGGGCTCTTCACCGGCACCGACCGCGACGACATCGACGACGACCCGCGGGCGATCGTGTTGGTCGCCGCGGCCGGCGACGGCACGATCCTCGGCGGCGTCCGGATCGCCCCGGTATGCGCGCCGGACATCGGCTGGTGGACCGGCAGCCGGTTGGTCGTCGCCGATACCGCGCACGCCCGCGGGGTCGGCGCCGCCCTGATCCGCGCCGCCTGCGCCCGCGTCGAATCCGAGGGGGTACTGCGCTTCGAGGCGACCGTGCAGCAGCGGCATGCCGCGCTGTTCCGGCGGCTCGGCTGGCGCGACGCCGGGGCCGCACCGGCGATCGGCGGCAGCCCACACCTGCTGATGCGGTGGTCGATCGACGCCGTCCAGCGCACCGTCGAGGCGACCAAGGCGATGCTCGCCGACGTGCTCGCCCCGCTCGGCGCGCAGGCCGGGGGCCTCGGACCGGCCGGCTTCCGCGGCGACGACGGCGTGCCGGTCCCGCACAGCGACGTGATCGCCGCCTGCGATGCGATCGTCCCGTCGATGGTCGAACGCGACCCCGAATGGGCCGGCTGGTGCGCGGTGCTGGTCAACATCAACGACCTCAGCGCGATGGGTGCCCGCCCGCTGGGGCTGCTCGACGCCGTCGGCGCACCGACCCGCTCCCATCTGACCCGCATCGTGCGCGGTCTCGCCGCGGCCGCCGCGGCGTGGCGCACCCCCGTGCTCGGCGGCCACACCCAGGTCGGGGTGCCGGCCGCGCTGTCGGTCACCGCCCTGGGCGCGGCCGGTCCGGCGATGCCGGCCGGTGCGGGGCGCGTCGGCGATGTGGTGTCGCTGACCGCCGACCTCGGCGGCGGCTGGCGGCCCGGCTACCGGGGCCGGCAATGGGACTCCACCAGCCGGCGCAGCAGCGAGGAGTTGGTGGCGATGGCCGGACTGACCGCCCGAATGCGCCCACGCGCGGCCAAGGACGTCAGCATGGCCGGTATCGCCGGCACCCTCGGCATGCTCGCGGAGGCCTCCGGTACCGGTGCCGAACTGGACGTCGCGGCGATCCCCCGCCCCCGCGACGCCGCGCCGGGGTCCTGGCTGACCTGCTTCCCCGGCTTCGCCATGCTGACCGCCGACGACGCGACCACGGACCCGACGGCCCGCATCCCGGCGGGCCCGACCAGCACCGCCGCCTGCGGGCGACTGTCCGCCCAACCGGGCGTGCGACTGGTGTGGCCGGACGGCGTCAGCACGGTGGCGGTCGCCTCGACGGTGACCGGACTGGGGGCGGCGTGAAACTGGTGCCGGCGTGAATCGGCGCCGACCGGTATCCGGCCGCTCGAGTAGAGTCTGACCATGTCATCGGTCACCCTCGGGGCGCTGGCCGCCAACTTCGGGCGGGACATCCGGCGCGGGGTATCCAAGGCGGTCGGGATCATCGAAGCGGCCCGCCGCGACGGCGTCGACCTGCTGGTCTTTCCCGACGCGGCCATCGGTGGCTATATCGGCGACCTGCGCTCACCCGATCCGGAGGACCTGCCGCGCGCCCTCGACCCGGACGGCCCCGAACTGGCGGCGATCGCCGAGGCGGCCGGCCCGATGACCGTCTGCATCGGATTCGCCGAGGCCGCTCAGGGCCGCCGCTACAACAGTGCGGCCTGCCTGTCCGGCGACGGACTGCTCGGCATCCACCGCAAGGTGCATCAGCCGGCGGGGGAATCGCTCGCCTACGCGGCGGGAGATTCCTTCCGCGCCTTCGACACCCCGGTCGGGCGCATCGGCATGCTGATCGACTACGACAAGACTTTCCCCGAGTCCGCGCGCACCCTCGCCCTCGACGGGGCTCGGGTGATCGTCGCGCTGTCCGCGTGGCCGGCCAGCGTCACCGACCGCGCCGCCCGTCTGCCCGCCGATCGGCAGTCGCGACTGTTCGACCTGTACGACTGCGCCCGCGCCGCCGAGAACCAGGTCTACGTCGTCTCGTCCAACCTGACCGGCGTCACCGGCTCGCTGCGCTTCCTCGGGCAGGCCAAGATCGTCGGACCCGGCGGAGACGTGCTGGCCACCACCCGATCGAAGGGCGGATTGGCCACCGCCACCGTCGATATCGAGGCCGATACCCAACGCGCCCGCCGGGTGCTCAACCATCTCGAGGAGCTGCGCCCGGAGATCTACCGCTCGCACAACTCGGTCGGATCGTGATCCGATGCGCATCGCGCTGCTGACCTACTCGACGAAACCGCGTGGCGGCGTGGTCCATACGTTGAATCTGGCCGAAGCGCTCGCCGACGCGGGGGCGGTGGTCACCGTCTGGTCGCTCAGTCGCGGCGGCGACGAGGCCTTCTTCCGGCCGGTCGATCCGGCGGTCGAGGTGCGGCTCGTACCGTTCACCGACGTCCCCGACGAAACCATCACCGACCGCATCGTGCGCTCGATCGATACCCTGCGGGATGCCTTCGACCCCAACGCCTTCGACATCGTGCACGCCCAGGACTGCATCAGCGCCAATGCCGTGCAGACCTGCATCCGCACCATCCACCACCTGGATGCCTTCACCACACCGGTCCTGGTCGCCTGCCACGAGAAGGCCGTCGTCGAACCCTATGCGCGGATCTGCGTCTCGCGGGCCGTCGCCGCGGAGGTGACCGCCGGCTGGGGCTTTCACCCGACGGTGATCCCGAACGGGGTCGACTACCGGCGCTTCGCCGATGCCGCCTCCGACGCGGCCGGAGCGGTCGCCACCCGCAGCCGCATGGTCGAGCGCTATGGCCGCTACATCCTCGCGGTCGGCGGGATCGAGCCGCGCAAGGGCAGTATCGATCTGCTCGAGGCATTTGCGTTGCTGCACCGCGATCGGCCGGATCTGTCGCTGGTTTTTGCGGGGGGCGAGACGCTCTTCGACTACCGCGACTATCGCTCCCGGTTCGAGAAGCGCGCCGTCGAGCTGGGAGTCGAACCGATCGTCGTCGGCGCCGTTCCCGAGGACGAGCTTCCGGCGATGGTCGCCGGTTGCGCCGCCTTCGCCTTCCCGTCCACCAAGGAGGGCTTCGGGCTGGCGGCGATGGAGGCGCTCGCGGCCGGACGGCCCGTCGTCGGCCGCGATCTGCCGATCCTGCGGGAGGTCTTCGGGTCCACGATCGACCTCGCGCCGGACGTGCCCGCCCTCGCCGCCGGCCTCGACGCCGCCATTCGGCAGCCCGACGGCGTCCGCCGCGCAGCCGGCCGCGAACTCGCCCGCGCACATACCTGGGAGGCCGCCGCGCGCGCCCATCTCGACTTCTATCGGGCGCACCCGACACCGACGTCCTAGCCGAATGACCCGCAGCCGGGTCAGTGTCCGGCGGAGTCCTCCGCGTCGTCGGTGGTGGCCTCGTGGCCGGAACGACCGCTCTGGACGACGTGCTCGTGGTTCGGCAGCACGACCACCGGGTAGGAACTGCCCCGCACCAGCCGTCCGATCACGTTGCCCAGCAGCAGTCGGCGCATGATCGAGTAGCCGCGGGCCACCACGATCAGGGCGTCGACCTTGAGCGGCAGGTCGGCCAGGGTGCCGGGAATATCGTGATCGACCAGCACGTGTCCGTAGGCGTCGAGGTCGGTGGGGACGCGCGAGCGCGCCCGGGCGACCTGGCGGGCCCCCTCCGGTCGGGCGCCGTCGGTGGCGACGACGGTCACGCATTCGATCTGGGCGTCGATCCGACCGGCGAGGTCGGCGGCGAAGTCGACCGCGCGCAGGCTCTTGTCGGTGTTGTCGACCGCGACGGCCAGTACGCGGAACTGTCGACGGACGGTATGCCGATAGCCGCGCGGCGCGATCACCACCGGAACGGTCGCCGACGCCAGCAGCGAGTGCACCGTCCGGCCGACGGCCAAACGCCCCAGCAGGCCGTGCCCGACCGAGCCGACGACGATCAGATCGGCGCCGACCTGCTTGGCCTCGTCCAGCAGGATCTCCGCCGGCTTGCCGGGGCCGACGATCGAGTACTTGACCTTGTTCTCGGAGTCGGCATCCTCTTCGGCGTCGCGCGCGAGCCGCTTGCGGGCATTGGCGAACCGGCGACGGGCGGTCTTCTCGGCGTCCTGAATCCAGCGCGGATCCGATGCCGCAGCGGCCAGGCCGCCGCCGTCCTCCGGATACGCGGTGACGACGTTCACCCTGCGATCGCCCGCCCGAGCGAAGCGTGCACCGAGCACGAGAGCGTCGTGCCCGCCGGGCGTATCGGTATACCCCACGATGATCGGCACAGCGTCAATCTACGGGACTCGGCCGGTTCCCGCAGGTCACACCGTTTCCGTCGGATGCCGCTCGCCGCCGCTGTTTGCGATCCGAGTCACCTCCTCCCGGGATTCGGTTGACAGCGGGCTGTGGGTGCGGTGATAGTCGTGACATGGACCAGATCGGTCCGGGACCGAATCGGTCCTTCAACACGCAATCGGGGCAGGTGTGGTGAGCGGCGGTTCGGGTGGCGTCCGGGGCCGGTCCGCCGATATCGACGAACGGATTCTCGATATCGCGGCCGGGCTCTTCGCCGTTCATGGATTCGACCGCACCTCCCTCAAGCAGGTCGCCGACGCCGCCGGATACTCGAAGACCGGCCTGCTGCATCGGTTCCCCAGCAAGCAGGCCTTGCTCGAGGCCGTCCGAGCGTTGGCGATTCGTAAACTCGACGAGTTCGGGGGCGTCGCCGCCGACACCGTCGCCGACAGCCACGGCGCCGCCGTGGCAGCGATCATCGAGGGAGCTCTGGACAATCCGGGGCTCGTGCAATTCCTCGTCGACGACATGCAGCGCGCCGACGCGATGAACGCCGGTGGTCAGCCCACGAACGAAAGCGAACTCAAGAAGCGCGGGATGGCGATCATCGGGCTCTTTGCCGGCCCCAATCCCACACGCGAGCAAGAGTTTCGAACGATCCTCGCACTGGAGATGGTCTGCTCCGGTGTCGTCCTTGGCTGCTCCGAGGATCACGGACTACCGCGAGCGGACCTGACACCGTTGTTGTTCGAGGCCGTCGCGCGCATTCTCGACGACTGATCTCGGCCCTGCGGCCGCAACCCCACAACACAACAATTCTCCGCGGGTAACGGGCATGGCGGCCCGTCGCCTTCACTCGACCTCCCTCACGAAGGAATCGACATGGCACGCCTACTCCAACGACTCGGACTTGCGGCAGCACATCGCCGCGGGCTCGTCGTCGTGATCTGGTTGCTGGCACTGATCGCCGCCGGCGCCGGGGCCGCAACCCTGTCCGGGCCGACGGCGACATCGTTCTCCATCCCCGGTACCGAATCCACCGAGGCCCTCGACACCGTCAACTCCGCCTTTCCCGATCTGCGTGCCGACGGGGCCACCGCCCAGGTTGTGATCGTCGCGCCGGACGGCACCACCGTGCAGGACCCGGCCGTCGCGGCGCCGATCGCGCAGGCGGTCCAGGCGCTGTCCGCGGTACCCGAGGTGCACTCGGTGACCGACCCGCTCAACCCCGCCCAGCCGTCCGTGTCGCCGGACCTGCGGGTGGCCCTGTCGACGGTCACCTTCGACGTCGCGACCGGCAACGTCTCCGAGGAATCGCTGCACGACGTGCAGGAGGCGGTCGACGCCGCCCGCGCGGCGGGCCTCGACGTGCGCATCGGCGGGAACGCCTACGAGACGACCCCGGAAATCCTCGGGCCCGGTGAGATCGTCGGTGTCGCCGTCGCCTTCATCGTATTGATGCTGACCTACGGCTCGCTCGCCGCGGCCGGCGCAAATCTCGCGACCGCGCTGATCGGTGTCGGTATCGGCGCCGCCGGCGTCACCGCGTTGACCGGTTTCATCGACCTGCAGTCGACCACTCCGATCCTCGCCGTCATGCTCGGCCTGGCCGTCGGAATCGACTACGCGCTGTTCATCTTCGCCCGTTTCCGATCCGAACTGCGCCGCGGCCGTGAGGTTCACGAGGCGATCGGTCGGGCCACCGGAACGGCGGGTTCGGCGGTCACCATCGCCGGTACCACCGTGGTGATCGCGCTCGCCGGCCTCTCGGTGGTCGGCATCCCCTTCCTCGCCGAGATGGGCCTGGCGGCCGCCGCGACCGTCGTGATCGCCGTCCTGGTCGCCATCACCCTGGTTCCCGCGATCCTGTCGTACGTCGGCATGCGGGCGCTGCGGGCGAGCGAGCGGGTGACGGCGATCGAGACCCGCGGGAGCGGCACGATCATCGAGGAGGCCGTGCCGAACGGTCGCGGCTTCCTGCGCGGCTGGTCGAGCGTGATCACCGATCGTCCCTTCCTGTCGGCCGTCGCCGGCCTCGTGGTGATCGGTGTGCTCGCGGTGCCGATGGCCTCGATGACCACCAGCCTGCCGAACGACGGCGATCTGCCGACCACCAGCGAACGCCGACAGACCTACGACCTGGTGACCGACAACTTCGGTGCCGGTGCCAATGGCCCGCTGCTGATGTTGGTGCAGGGCCAGGACCCCGCGACGTCCGCGGCCGCGGTTGCCGCGACCGTCCAGCAGGAATCCGACGTCGTCGCGGTGACCCCGCCGATCCCGTCGTCCGACGGCTCGGCGGCGCTGTTCACCGTCATCCCCGGTAGCGGGCCGACCGACGAGGCGACCGCCGATCTGGTGCACCGGCTGCGGGCGACCGACTTCGGCTCGGGTGTCGAGGTGAAGATCACCGGCCCGACCGCGGTGGGCATCGACGTCGACGAGACCCTCTCCGGCGCGCTGCCGCGCTACCTCGCCCTGGTCGTCGGCCTGGCGCTGTTGCTGCTGCTGGTCGTCTTCCGCTCGATCCTGGTGCCGGTGATCGCGACCGTCGGCTTCCTGGCGTCCTACGGCGCCGCCCTCGGTGTCACCGTGGCGGTCTTCCAGTGGGGCTGGCTCGGCGGCATCTTCGGTGTCGACCAGCCGGCGCCGCTGATGAGCCTGCTGCCGATCATCGTGGTGGGCATCCTGTTCGGCCTGGCGATGGACTACCAGGTCTTCCTGGTCTCCCGAATCCACGAGGCGTACGCCCACGGCGAGGACCCCAAGGAGGCCGTGCGGCACGGCTTCCGCCGGTCGGCGCCGGTGGTGGTCGCCGCCGCGACGATCATGGCGTCGGTCTTCGGCGGCTTCGTGACCAGCGGCGAGTCGATGATCGCCTCGATCGCGCTCGCCCTGACCGTCGGCGTCCTGGTCGACGCGTTCCTGGTGCGCATGGTGATCATCCCGGCCGTGCTGTCGCTGCTCGGCCGCAGCGCCTGGTGGATGCCGAGCGGTCTCGATCGGATCCTGCCGGACCTCGACGTCGAGGGCCGCGCGATCGAGGCGCAGGACCGGCCGGCCGACGACGCCGATCTCGTCCGCAGCGCCGGGCACTGATCGTCGATTCACCGCCGACGGGCCGGGGTTCCCTCGAGGGAGCCCCGGCCCGTTCGTCCGTCTCGGGTACGCGCCGGTCGGGCTATCGTTCCGCCGGCGATCCGACCGCGGGGGTGCCGGTCACCACCACGTCGACGGTGTCCCCGCCGAGGCGGCGCCGGTAGGTGACCAGGAACGAACCGGACAACACCAGCACGAAGCCCACCAGGGTCCACACCGTGATCCGTTCACCGAGCCACAGCGCGCCGACGGTGACCGCGACCGCCGGATTCAGGTAGGTGATCACGGTCGCGCGGACCGGGCCGACCTCGCCGACCAGCGCGAACAGCAGCAGGAACGCCAGGGCGCTGCACACCACCGCCAGCACGACCACCGCGGCGATCACCCCGGTCGAGGGCAGGGTGGTCGGGATGCCGTCGGTCAGCAGCACGATCGGCAGGTACACGATCGCCGCGATCGCCAACGATGCCGCCGCCACCGCGAGGCCGGACTGCGCGGACAGATACCGCGCCAATAGCGCCGGGCCGATCGCGTAGCCGACGACGGCCACCGACATCTCGGCCACCCCGATCAGATCCGACCCGGCGATGTCGACCCCCACCAGGGCGCCGACCCCGGCGAAGCCGATCGCCAGCCCCAGCCAGTTCTGCCGCTGCATCGGCTCGGCCCGCCCCATCAGGAAGGCGATCGCCACCCCGGCCAGCGGGACCGAGGCCAACAGCAGCCCGGCGGTCGAACTCGGCAGGCGCTGCTCGGCCGAGTTGATGAAGTACCAGGGCAGCATGATCTCGGCGAGCGTGTAGGCCAGCAGCGGCCGCCAGTGGGTCAGCAGCGGTCGCAGCACCCCGCGGCGGGCGGCGATCGGGAGCAGGATGGCCGCGGCCAGTCCGGTGCGCACGAGGACCAGCATCTGCGGGGACATCTCGACGACCGCGATCTTGATCAACGCATAGGGGATTCCCCAGATCACGCCGAGAGCGAGGATCAGGTAGATGCCGCGAGTAGTCATGCATCGGAGTATGGGCGCGACGGAATCGTTCAGTCCATCTAGAATTCTTGAATGGAAACGATTAGCCGGGACTTCATGATTGATCTGCGCAAGCTGCGGGTGCTGCGCGAGGTCGATCGTCGCGGCACCGTCTCGGAGGCCGCCAGGGCCCTGCACCTGACGCCGTCGGCGGTGTCGCAGCAGATCGCGGGACTCGCCCGCGAGCTGGGCGTACCGCTGTTGGAGAAGCGTGGGCGCGGGGTGGCGCTGACCGGGCAGGCCCGGGTGGTGTTGCGCCACGCGGCGGCGGTCGACCAGCAGCTCGAGCGGGCGCGCGCCGATCTGGTCGCCTGGTCGGAGGGCACGATCGGCGAGATCCGGATCAGTTCGCTGTCCACCGGGATCAGCGGCCTGGTCGGCCCGGCGTTGAAGCGGCTGCGGGCCGAGCGGCCGGGTCTGCGGCTGCGGGTCTTCGAGCAGGAACCCCACGAGGGGATCGTCGCCCTGGACTGCGGCGACGTCGACCTGATCGTTCAGGCGGACAGCACCAGTTCACCCGCGCGGGGCGATATGCGGTACCACCGTGTCGATCTCGTCTCCGATGCCTTGGATGTCGTCCTGCCGGAGGGACATCCGATCGCCGACCCGGACGGGGTGCATCTGGCCGACCTCGCCGAACTCGTGTGGGTGGGTGGGCATCCCGCCTGCTCGAGCGTCGCGATGGGTGCCTGCGCGGCAGCCGGTTTCACCCCGGACGTCCAGCATCAGGCGCGCGAATGGGATGCGGTCGGCGCGTTGATCGCCGCCGGGGTCGGGGTGGCGCTGATCCCGCGGATGGCGCATGCGCTGTTGCCCGCCGGCGTCGTCTGCTGCCCGGTCCTGGGGAGTTCCCCGGCGCGGGTGCTCTCCGCCCTGGTGCGGTCGGGAGCCGAGCGCGACCCCGGGGTGGCGGCGCTGCTGAAGGTGCTGACCGAGATCGCCGCCCAGTCGCCCGGCGATCCCTGCTGACGGGGCGGTCGGCTACTCGACCGGCTCGCCGAGCGGCATCTCGGTGAAATGGCCGCCCACCCGAAAGAGGTTCGGCTCGTCGGTATCCCAGGTGACCCCGTCGAGCAGCTCGTCGGCGAACTCCTCGGCGTCGTCCCGGGGGACGTACCCGATGTCCGCGCCCTCCGCGAGCGACCACCAACGCCGCTGGTTCGCCGAGATGCCCCAGACGATGCGGAAACCGTCGGGGCGATGGCTGGTCAGCGCGGCGACGGCGAGACGTCCGGTGTCATCCGGCGACAGCCAGGTCGACAGCCCGCGCGGGCCGGGCGGGGTCGGGGCGCACGAACCGATCCGCAGTGCGACGACGTCGATGCCGAACCGGTCGTGGTAGAGCCGCCCCAACGATTCGCCGGCCGCCTTGCTCCAGCCGTAGAAGGTGTCCGGGCGCGGCGCGATGCCCGGCGCCAACTCGATGCCGCCGGCGTCGGCGCGCGTCCAGAAGCCGACCGCGTGATTGCTCGAGGCGAGGACCACCCGTCGGATGCCGGCGTCGACGGCGGCCTGCAGGACCACCTGTGTCCCGGCGATATTGATCGACAGGATCTCGTCCCAGTGGTTCTCGACCGATAGGCCCGCCAGATGCAGGACGGCGGTCACGTCGGTCATCGCCGCCGCCACCGCACCGCGATCACGGATATCGGCCTCGACCCAGTCCTCGTCGTCCAGCCGGTCGTCGGGGGCCTTCAGATCCAGCAGGCGCAGCCGAAGCCCGGCCTCCCGCAGCCGCGGTCGCAGGACGGTGCCCACCCGGCCCGACGCGCCGGTCACCAGGATCAATTCGTCGGACCGGTCGGCGGTCGAGGTCTCCGTCATGGGGTAACCGTACCCGGGGACCGCCGCTCGGGTCAGTCGGGAACGCCGATGCTGACCTCGGACGCCTTGACCAGCGCGACCACCTCGAGGCCGGGCGCCAGACCGAGCTCGTCGGCGGCCTCCTTGGTGATCGACGAGGTGACGATCTGCTCGCTGCCGTGCAGCTTGATCTTCACCGTGGTGCTGACCAGGCCGGGGGTGACCGAAATGACTTCACCGGCAAGCTGGTTGCGAATCGACAGTTGCACGAGGACTCCTGTGTCGTTCGGCGCGGGAGCTGCTCAGCGCACACCCCACGAGTACGTCTGTTTCCGCAACTGCAGGTACATCAGGGCGTCGGTCTGCGAGACGCCCTCGATGCGGCGGATCTTGTTGGAGATCAGGTCGAGCATATGCTCGTCCGATTCGCAGACCACCTCCACCAGCAGGTCGTAGGGTCCGGCGGTGATCACCACGTAGGTGACCTCGGGCAAGACCTGAACGGCATCGGCGACCGGCTCGATCCGGCCGGTCACCCCGATGCCGATCATCGCCTGCCGCTCGAATCCCAATTGCATGGGATCGGTGACCGCGACGACCTGGATGAGGCCCAATTCCTTCAGCTTGGAGTAGCGCTGTCGGATGGCCCCTTCCGAGAGGCCGAGCTTCTTGGCGATCGCCGCGAACGGGGTGCGCCCGTCCTTCTGGAGTTCCGCGATGATCTGTTTGGCGACATCGTCGAGTTCGACCATGTTCTTCTTCCCGTCCCCCCGGTCGGTGCGTGCCGGAACTCCGTCGGCTAGTCGGGCGCCGGTACGCACAGCACCGGCCGCTTCGACAGATGCAGGAGCTTGTGCGGCGTCGACCCGAGAATCGCCCCGCGCAAGGGGCTCTCGCCCCAGGTGCCCACCACGATCACCGTTGCCTCGTGGCGGTCGGCGGCCTCGAGCAGGGCGTCGACCGGGTTGGCCGACACCAGCTCGACCACGGTCTCGATGCCGGCCGCGTCCGCCGCCTCGACCGCCTTGCCGACCGCGGTGCGGCCCATCTGTTCGAGCGCCTCGCGGTGGGAGCGGAATTCCTCGCCCAGTTCGCTGTTCGGTGGGGCCGTCCCGTAGACGAGCACCACATTGGTCGCGTAATGGCGGGCGACGTCGAGGGCGACGGTCAGCGCGTGCTGGGCCCCCGGCGATTCGTCGTATCCGAGAACGACACTCATGCCTGCGGTTCTCCTGCCGTGCGGGCCAGATCCTCATCGACGGTGCTGGGGCGTTCTTCCCAGAACGTGCGATCGCGGAAGTACCAGAAGACCATCACCACGACACCGGTGACGATGATGCCGATGCCGATCACCAGCGGCGGCCCGAGGCCGAGCCAGGACTGGCCGGTATAGGAGTTCTCCGGGTTGGCCATATCCCGGATCGACACGATCAGCAGCCAGATCAGCAGGACCGCGCCGATGACCGGACCCACCCCGATCAGCAGGAAGTTCTTGGCGCTACTCAGCAGCCGCTTGCGGAAGTAGACGGCGCAGGCGATACCGGTGAGCGCGTAGTAGAACGCGATCAGCAGGGCCAGGGCGGTCAGCGAGTCGAACAGTGCGTTCTCGCTGATGATCGACAGCACCAGGTACCAGACGATCGCGATCCCGGCGACCCACCAGGTCGACACGTCCGGGGTGCGGAAGCGCGGGTGGATGTGGCCGAACATCGCCGGAAGCGCCTTGCGCCGAGCCATACTCAGGCCGGTCCGCGACGCCGGGATGATCGTGGTCTGCGTCGACGCGATCGCCGAGGTGGCGACCGAGAAGAGCACGATCCAGTCCCAGCCGCCCATCGACTCGGTGGCCAGGAACTGGAAGATGACGTCCTCCTCCTCGCTGTTCTCGGCGAGGAAGTTGGTGCCGGCGTAGGCGACGACGGCGAAGGCGACCGCCACGTAGGTGATCACCAGGACGACGGTGGAGAGCATCGCGGCCTTGCCGGGCGCCTGCGACGAATCGGTGGTCTCCTCGGTCAGATTGACCGCCGACTCCCAGCCCCAGAACGCGAAGACACCGAGCAGCAGGCCGCCGGTCAGCGCGGCGCCGCCGGCACCGAACGGGTTGAGCCAACTCAGCGACGGGTCGATCGCGTCGAGGGTCGAGGTGCCCGCGTACACCCGGTAGAGCGCGACCCCGGCGAAGATCAGCAGCGATACGACCTGCAGGACGATCAGGACGTTCTGCAGCTTGGCCGACACCTCCGTGCCGATCACACAGATCGCGGTGGTCAACAGGATCAGCAGGACCGCGAGAATGCGGACGAGCCAGATGTTGTCGGCGGCGTCGTCCAGTCCGACGGTCAACAGCGAGTACCGGACGCCGACCTCGGCCAGCGATCCGATGACCAGCACACCGGTCATCGTGATGGCCCAACCGCCGAACCAGCCCGCCCACGGGCCCAACGCCCGGGTCACCCAGGAAAAGGTCGTGCCGCAGTCCTGGTCGACCGTGTTGAGGTAATAGAACGCCGACGCGATCAACAACATGGGAACGAAGCTCGCCAGCAGGATGCCGGGCGCGAATATCCCGACCAGCGCGACCACCGGGCCGATGATCGCCGCCAGTGTGTAGGCGGGCGACGTTGCGGCCAAGCCGATCACCAGAGCGTCGAAGAAACCGATCGCTCCGGCCTTTAGTTGGGCCTGTTCGGTGTCGGCCACGCTACCTCCTCGCTTTTCTCCGAGGCCGGCGCTGCCGGAACCGCGGCTACGAAATCTCACATATTGAAGCGCAGGGTTCCGTGGATCCGCAGTGGATAGGTCAAATTTGGTGCCGGATCTTCACACACTGGTTACAGTCTCGGTAAATGGTGTGAAGCTTCGTGTTTGGCGAGAAATGGTCGCCATGATGTGGCTCACGCCATTCGGCAACGGCGCCAAGGGATGGCGAGGGGTTTCCGACGGGATGGCCGTCCGCGGACGGTCTCCCGCGGTGCGCACAAACCCGAACAAGGGAGCCGAAGCGCCGAAGGGGTGAGCCGCCGTGCGCGGCTCACCCCTTTCGGGCGACGGATGCGGATCAGGCCGGTGCCCGGACCACCAGGGTCGTACCGGGGAAGTACGCGGCCAATTCGCTGCGGGACTGCTTGAGCAGGGCGGTTCCGTAGCCCTGCTTGCGGCGCTCGGGAGCGACCCAGATCGCGACGTCGACCTCCTGGCCGGTCCACTCACCGAAGACGAAACCGACGCGGTCCGGCTCACCGCCGGAGGTGTCGACGGCCACCAGCCATACGGCCGATTCATCCTCGACGCGGCGGGCGCCCGCCGACCGCTCCGAGGCGATCCGCTCGGCCGACCACGGGGCACCGTCCTCGCCGATCCGCTCGGCGCACCGCTGCCGGAACAAGTCGGCGTCGCCGGAGCTGGTGTCGATCGGGCGCAGCTGCACGGACGGATCGACGCTCTTCGGGCGCTCGCTCGGCGTCCAGTCCAGAGCGGCATCCAGATTGCTGATCTCGTCGCTGATGCGGTCGCGCTCGGTCTTGGTCAGGCGGCTCAGGGGCAGATTGAGCACGGTCTCGGCGTTGGACTCCGAGGTCTCCAGAGCGGCGGCGATCGCGGTGACGGCGTCGGCGCGGGTGTCGCTGTCGACGATGATGTCGAGGATTTCGTGGCGCCGTTCGAGCGCCCCCAGCAGAGCCTTGGCGATCTCGCGGCGATCGAGAATCCGGTCGTGGTCCTTCGGCGTCATGCTCTCCCAGTGCCCCTTCGCTCGTGGTCGGTTCCGCTCCGAGGTCCCAGTATCCACCTCGGGGGATGTCGCCGGCGACGGGCCCGGTCGGTCCGCCGGACTAGTCTGCACAGCGTGGAGGTCTCCGTGGGTGCGCCCCGGCCGCGGCCGGCGGGTCCCCGAGCGATCGAGGTGCGCGGCGCGCGGGTGAACACCCTGCGTGACGTCGACATCGACATCCCACTCGGCCTGCTGGTCGGCATCACCGGCCTGTCGGGTTCCGGCAAGTCGTCGCTGGCGATGGGCGTGCTGTACGCGGAGGGCTCGCGCCGCTACCTCGACGCGCTGTCCACCTTCACCCGTCGGCGCATCGGCCAGCCGGCCAAACCCGACGTCGACCGCATCTCCTACCTGCCCTCGGCGCTGGCCCTGCGACAGCGGCCGGCCCTGCCGGGCCCGCGCAGCACGGTCGGCACGATGAGCGAGGCCCTGGCCGTGCTGCGGCTGTTGTTCTCCCGCATCGGCCGGCATGTCTGCCCCAATGGTCATCGCCTCCCACCGTCCTACGTCCAGGGCCTCGCGGAGGAACGGACCTGCCCGGTCTGCGGTGTGGTCTTCACACCGCCGAGCGCGGAGGGCTTCTCCTTCAACACCCTCGGCGCCTGCCCGGAGTGCAAGGGCATCGGCGAGACCCGCGAGATCGACCCGACGTCGATCATCGCCGACGAGGACCTGTCGATCGCCGACGGCGCCGTACTGCCCTGGCGGGGGCTGATGCGCAGCAATATGCCGCTGGTCGTCGCCGAACTCGGGGTGCGCGTCGACGTGCCCTGGCGGGAGCTGACCGAGGGGGAACGCGAGATCGTCCTGCACGGCGAGCAGGTCAAGCGGCGCATCGTCATTCCGACCAACGACGGCCGCGCGGTCACCCTCAACGCCGTCTACGTCAACGCCTACGAGTCGATCGACCAGATCGCGCACGAGGGCGACGAGGCGGGAGCCTCCGCCCGCGCCGACCGCTACTTCATCCGGCGACGCTGCCCGGCCTGCCACGGCACCCGGCTGCGGCCGGAGGCGTTGACCACCACCGTCACCGACCGAACCATCGCCGAGGTCAGCGCGCTGACCCTGCGCGACCTCGAGGCGCTGATCCCGGATATCGACGCCTCGGTACCCGCGGACACCCTGGACTTCGCACAGCGCCTGACCGCCGAATTACGCAGGGCGATCGACCCATTGGTCGTCCTGGGGCTGGCCTATCTGAGTCTCGACCGATCCGGCGACACCCTCTCGACCGGCGAGCGGCAGCGCATCCAGCTGTCCCAGACCGTGCTGGCCCGCGCGACCGGTATGCTGTTAGTCCTCGACGAGCCGACGATCGGGCTGCACCCTGCCAATGTGCACGGCCTGATCGACAGCATGCGCAGCCTGGTCGACAACGGCAATACGGTGCTGGTGGTCGACCACGACGTACAGGTCCTCGCCGCCGTCGACCACCTGATCGAGATGGGACCGGGAGCCGGCAGCGACGGAGGACGGGTGGTGACGGCCGGAACGGTCCCGGAGGTCATCGGTGCCGCCGATTCGCTGATCGCCCCGTTCCTGGCCGCCGATCGCCCGCTGCGCATCCGCCCGACCGATCGGCGCGAGTCCGGTCGACCACTGCGCGTGCACATCTCGGAATTCCTCAACCTTCGCGACGTCACCGCGACGATCCCGCTCGGGCAGTTGACCGCGGTGACCGGCACCTCCGGCGCCGGCAAAACCGCGCTGATCCTCGACAGCCTGGTTCCCGCGCTGCGCAATCGGCTGGAGGGCAGGGCCTTACCCGAACACGTCGACGATCTCGACGACGCCGACCTGCGCAAGGTCACCGTCGTCGACGCGACGCCGATCGGGCGCAACTCCCGATCGACCCCGGCCACCTACTCGGGGGTCTTCGACCCGATCCGCAAGCTCTTCGCCGCCACCCCGGAGGCGCGGCGGCGGAAGTGGAACGCCGGCCGCTTCTCCTACAACACCTCCGCCGGCCGCTGCCCCACCTGCCAGGGGCTCGGCGAACTGAGCCTCGACGTGCAATACCTGCCGGACATCCCGATGCCCTGCCCGGACTGCGACGGTCGGCGCTACAACCCCGAGACGCTCGAGGTCACGCTGGGTGGGATGTCGATCGCCGACGTGCTGGAACTGTCGGTGACCCGGGCGGCGGAGGTCTTCGCCGCGGAGCCGGCGATCAGCCGCATCCTGGAGTCGCTGCGCGACGTCGGCCTCGGCTATCTACGGCTCGGTGAACCGACCCCCGCACTCTCCGGCGGCGAGGCGCAGCGCCTCCAACTCGCCGCGCAGAGCCGCCGCGGTCAGAAGCATCAGCTCTATGTCTTCGACGAGCCGTCGATCGGCCTGCATCCACGCGACATCCACACGCTGCTGGGAGTTTTCGACCGACTGCTCGACGCGGGAGCGACGATCCTGGTCATCGAACACGACACCGACATGATCGTCAACGCCGACCATGTCATCGACGTCGGACCCGGCGCCGGCGACGAGGGTGGGCGCGTCATCGCCACCGGCACCGTCGCCGACATCGAAGCCGATCCGAACAGTCGCATCGGGCCCTGGCTCTCGGCGTGAGTCCGGTCCAGGTCCCGGTTCACGGGCGGTGGTCGTAGGCGACGCGGGCCGCTTGAACCTCGTCGAAATGTGATTCCGCCCAATGACGCAGGGCGGACAACGGCTCGATGAGCGTGCTGCCGAGCGGGGTCAGTTCGTATTCGACCCGCGGCGGTACCTCGGCGAAAACCCGGCGGTCGACGATGCCGTCCCGCTCCAGGGTGCGCAGGGTGTCGGTGAGTACCTTGCCGCTGATTCCCTGAACCTGCTGCTGGAGTTCACCGAAGCGAAGAGCGCTGTCGCTCAGCGCGATCACGATCATCGCGGTCCACTTGTTGGCGATACGCGCCAGCGAGGTGCGCGACGGGCAGGTGGCCATCATGACGTTCCACTGGGTGGTGGACCGCTGCGGCGCTGGGCGCTCCCGCGTACCGCGTGGTGTTCCGGGCATCACAGTCCTCCGATCGCCCAATACTTACGTTGAGGTAACAGGTTACCAGATGAAAGTATTGGGCCGTTCGGAAATTCGACGAGAGGGAATTCGAGATGACAACGCAGAATCCGATCGAGGTTGCGGACTCCTACTTCCATGCGCTTTCGGTTGGTGAAGTACCCACCGCGATGGCGCTTTTCAGCCCGAACGTCGTGTGGCATCAGCCCGGTACGAATCGCTTCTCCGGCGACCATTCCGGTCCCGAGGCTGTCGGTGCGCTCATCGGCGGAATGATGGAGGTCAGTCAGGGAACCTTCGCCCTGATCAAGACCGGCCCCGCCATGGCGAACGGCGCCCTCGTCGCCGTGCCGGTTCGGTTCACCGGCAAGTTGGACGACAACGCGATGGACATGGCCGGCGTCGACCTGCTGACCATCGAGGACGGCAGGATCGTCGAGGTACATCTCTTCTCCGAGGACGGCCCGGCCGAGGACGCCTTCTGGGGGCGTGGCTGACCGTGCGGTAGCCGCCGGGGCCGACGTTGCAGGTTGTCCGGTCGACGTCGGTCGGGTCTTCCGACCCGACCGATCGGCCGGCCTCCTCCCGGAGCACCCCGGCACGTGATGGTGGTCGGCAATTCATGCATTCATGCGCTGCTCATTGGGGGTTGAGATTGTGACCGAGAATGTTCATACGACCGAATCAAACGCTGATCGGGACATGTGTTACGACACCCTGATCATTGGTGCGGGCTTCAGCGGTCTGTCGGCGCTGTACCTGGCGCTGCAGGCGGGTGATGCGGCGATACTGCTCGACGCAGGCAACGATGTGGGCGGAACTTGGGCGAACAACCGTTACCCCGGCGTCCGCACCGACTGCGAGTCGCACTACTTACTACTGTCTCACCTTGTCCCGGGACGTCATCGATTCCTGGGACTGGTCGGAGCGGTACCCGACGGGCCCGGAGGTGCGGGCGTACCTGCAGCACTTCGCAACACGAACCCACCTGCATCCGAACATCCGGCTCGGCTCGGAGGTATCCGGGATGCGTTGGAACGAAGAGGAGTCCGTCTGGGACGTGCGAACCCGATCCGGTAATCGGTACCGTGCGCGGCGAGTGGTCAGCGCGATGGGTCTGCTGTCGAAGGCCTATCTGCCCGCGATCGCAGGAATCGACTCCTTCAAGGGGGCGGTCCTGCACACGGCGGCCTGGCCGGAAGGCGGAGTAGATCTGCGGGGCAAGCGCGTCGGCGTTATCGGGGTGGGGTCGTCGGCGGTTCAGTTGATTCCGCGTATCGCTGCCGACGTGGAAGAACTGGTGGTCTTTCAGCGAACGCCGAATTACGTCGTTTCCGCCAATAGCGAGAAGCTGACCGAGCAGGATAGCGCCGAAATCCGCAACCGCCTCTTCGACTACCACCGTATGTGTCAGCAACATCCGTTCGGGGTCGCGATGGGACCGCCCCGAGGTCGATTCGAGGACCTCACCGCAGAGGAGCGGAACGACGTCCTCGAACAGCATTGGTCCGAGGGTGGCTTCCACTTCATCTCCGAAACGTTTGCCGATCTGTCCACCAACGATGACGCGGCGTGGGCCACCTCCGACTTCGTCAAGGCGAAGATTCGTGCCACCGTCATCGATCCGGCGGTTGCCGAATTGCTGAGCGCACAGGACTATCCGATCGGCGCCAAGCGAGTCTCGACGGGACACCGCTTCTACGAGACCTTCAACCTTCCCAATGTGCGGTTGGTCGACGTCAGGTCCAACCCCATTCGGGCGATCGACGGTGCGGCAATCGTCCTCGAATCCGGTCGATTCGATCTCGACGTCATCATCTGCGCGACCGGTTTCGATGCCCTGACCGGCAGCCTCGATGCGATCGACATCGTGGGACGTGGTGGGGAGAGTCTGTCGCAGGTGTGGGCGCGGGATGGACTGCGGACTTTCCTCGGCATGACCGTCGGCGGCTTCCCGAACTTCTTCATGATGCTCGGGCCGCATACCCCGCCGGCAACCTGGTGGTAACCATTCAGGCACAGGCGGAATGGCTCGCGAGGGCGTTCGCGTGGGCCGATGAGCACGGGATGGTCGCGTTGGAATCGACGGCGGCCGCCGACCGCGCCTGGATGCGGGAGTCGACCGCAGCGGTCGAGTCCACCGTGATGAAACGATATGCACAACAAGCCAGGGCCTGGTTCTACGGCGGGAACGTCGACGGCAAGTCGTTCGCGGTCAATACCTACTTCGGTGGAGTTCCGAACTACCTGGCCGCCTGCTCCCGTGCGGAACGCGACGGCTACCGGGATTTACTGTCCGGTGTCGCGCTCGAGGAGGTGCACTGATGACTGCTCGAACGTACGACGTCGTGATCGTCGGAGCGGGCAGCGCCGGCTCGGTGATCGCCCGCCGTCTGGTCGACGTCGGTCGGACCGTGCTGCTACTGGAAGCCGGTGGTGGGCAGGACAAGCCGCAGATCGATGACCTCGGGCGGGTGGTCGAGCTCTGGAACACCGAGAATGACTGGGCCTACACCACGACGCCGCAGATCCATGCCGCGGATCGTCGACTGTTCTGGCCCCGTGGACGCGTCCTGGGTGGGTCCCATTCACTCAACGGATGCATCTGGGCGCGCGGCGCCCGGGCGGACTACGACCGGTGGTCGTCCGAGGGCGCACCCGGGTGGGACTGGGCCGGTGTCGAGCCGTGGTTCGAGCACATCGAACGGCGTTCCGGTGACCTCGACCCCGACGGTCTGCTCGACGTCACCACCGACTACACCCGCAGCGCCATCCATTCCGGCATGATCGAAGCGGCCCGCGAGTACGGAATTCCGCTGCAGGACAACTATAACGACGGTGATCCCAACGGGGTTTCGTGGATGCAGCTCAATCTGCGGAACGGGAAGCGGCTGTCCACCTACCGGGCCTACGTCCAACCCGTCGCCGACCATCCGAACCTGCGGATTCAGTGCGACACCCGGGTGCATCGGTTGCTGATCGTCGACGACCGGGTCGTCGGACTCGACGTCGAGAAGCACGGCGAGGTGGAACGCATCGAGGCGGGCGAGGTCGTCCTGTGTGCCGGCGCATTGGACACCCCGAGGATCCTGCTGCTCAGCGGGGTAGGACCGGCGGATCACCTGGCCGAGTGTGGCATCGACGTGGCAGTGGATGCGTCCGGTGTCGGGGAGAACCTGCACGATCACCTGCTGGTCCCGATCGTCGGGCACACCGAGGGGCGGGCGCTGCCCGAGCGGGAGGCCTATCAGCCGATCGCCCAGGTGCATCACTTCTCCACCCACCGCGCGAACTGCCCGGCGCCGGATACACAACCGATCTACTGGTCCGCTCCCATGGTCGATGAGACGATGCCGACCCCACCGAGCTGCTTCACCATTCACGCCGGTCTCGTTCGGCCGGAAAGCCGCGGAAGAGTACGCCTGAACGATCGGGACCCGCATCGACAGGTCGCCTTCGACCCCGGAATTCTCTCGGACAGTCGCGATCTGGAGAGTCTGGTGGCCTCGGTCAAGGAGGTCCGCGGCATCGTCGCCCAGCGATCCTTGCGACGGGAGTGGGGGTCGGTCGAGATCTATCCGGGGCCCTCGATCGCGACCGATGGGGATATCCGGGAGTACGTCCGCCGGACCGCGTCGAGCTATCACCATCAGGTGGGAACCGCGCGCATGGGAACCGACGACGCCGCTGTCGTCGATCCCGGGTCGTTCACCCTTCGATCCGGGCCGACCGGAGTGCGGGTTGCCGACGCATCGGTGATGCCGAGCATTCCCTCGGCCAATACCAATGCGGCAGTGGTGTTGATCGCGGAGCGATGCGCGGCGGCGATGACCGGTGCACCAACCCCGGGGATGGCGGCGGCGTGGTCCCGGCAGTCCGGGTAGCCCGGCGGTCGGCCGACTGTCAGACCACGCGGCCGGCCCGCGCCGCGCGGACCAGACCGGCGAAAAGGCCCGTGTCACTGGCGGTTTCGGGATGCCACTGGACGGCCAGGTTGAACCGTTCACCGTCGGCTTCCATCGCCTCGGTCATCCCGTCGGCGGCGAAGGCGACGGCCCGGTAGCCGGGATGCTCGCGGACGGCCTGGTGATGGTGGCAGGCGCCGCGGGTGGTCGGGCCGATCATCCGGCGCAGCCGGCTGTGCACCTCGATGCGAATCTCCGACAGGCCGAAGCGGTCCGGCGCCGGGCTGTGCTCGGTATGCCCGACGACGTCCGGAACATGTTGGACCAGACTGCCTCCGGCGCGAATGGCCATCAGCTGCATCCCGCGGCAGATCCCGAGGACCGGCAGGTCGATCGCGTCGGCAGCGTCGAGCAATGCCAGCTCCCAGGCGTCGCGCTCCGGTCGGCAGGCGGTGGTGTGCGGGTCGGCGTCGGCGCCGTAGCGGGTCGGCTCGACATCGGCGCCGCCGCTGATGATCAGGCCGTCCAGGCGGGAGACAACCGCACTGGCGGCAGTGATGTCGCCGCCGGCGGCGGGGGGAAGGAGGACCGGGACGCCGCCCGCCGCGGCGACGGCGTTGGCGTAGTTGGCGGGCAGTAGATCGGCCGGCTGACGCCAGACCCCCCACGCCGCGTTCTCCCGGTAGGTGGACAAGCCGATCAGGGGTGGGCCCGGCTGCGGGGCCTGCGCCGGACGGGACTGCTCGGTAACCGCCGTGGTCATAGTCGCGCCTTTTCTCGAATCACCGGTGTTCGACGACCAGTGTGACCCGGGAATGCCCGGTCGGAGGCGACGATCGGGCGGCGTTTACATGCCGGATACCGAATTCTCTCCGGATACGCCGGAAGGCCCCGAACCCGGATACCGGGTTCGGGGCCTTCACGATCGGGGGATGATCAGCCGATGATGAACTTCTCCAGCTCGACGCGGGCGACATCGTCGGCCAGCTGCTGGGGCGGGGACTTCATCAGGTAGGACGACGCCGGCAGGATCGGGCCGCCGATGCCGCGGTCGAGGGCGATCTTCGCGGCTCGCACCGCGTCGATGATGATGCCCGCCGAGTTCGGCGAGTCCCACACCTCGAGCTTGTATTCCAGGTTCAGCGGCACATCGCCGAAGGCGCGACCCTCGAGGCGGACGTACGCCCACTTGCGGTCGTCGAGCCAGCCGACATGGTCGGACGGGCCGATGTGCACATCCTTGGCACCGAACTCGCGCTTGACGTTCGAGGTCACGGCCTGGGTCTTGGAGATCTTCTTCGACTCGAGGCGCTCGCGCTCGAGCATGTTCTTGAAGTCCATGTTGCCGCCGACGTTGAGCTGCATGGTGCGGTCGAGCTGCACGCCGCGGTCCTCGAAGAGCTTCGCCATCACGCGGTGGGTGATGGTCGCGCCGACCTGGGACTTGATGTCGTCACCGACGATCGGGACGCCCGCATCCTCGAACTTCTTGGCCCACACCGGGTCCGAAGCGATGAACACCGGAAGGGCGTTGACGAAGGCGACGCCCGCGTCGATCGCGCACTGCGCGTAGAACTTGTCGGCTTCCTCGGAACCCACCGGCAGGTAGGACACCAGCACGTCGGCCTGCGCGTCCTTGAGCGCCTGCACGACGTCGACGGCGGTGGCGTCGGACTCCTCGATGGTCTCCCGGTAGTACTTGCCGAGGCCGTCGAGGGTCGGGCCGCGCTGCACGGTCACGTCGCTCGGCGGGACGTCCGAGATCTTGATCGTGTTGTTCTCCGAGGAGAAGATCGCCTCCGACAGGTCGAAGCCGACCTTCTTGGCGTCCACGTCGAACGCGGCGACAAACTCGATGTCGCGGACGTGGTACTGGCCGAAACGGACGTGCATCAGACCGGGAACGGTCTGGCTGTCATCCGCATCGCGGTAATACTCCACGCCCTGTACCAGGGACGAGGCGCAGTTACCCACGCCAACGATCGCTACGCGCACGGCTCCGCTACTGTCACCCATGGTCGGGTTCTCCTTCGTGTGTTTTCCGCTCGAGATTCTCGGCGGCGATCAACTCGTTCAACCAACGGACTTCCCGCTCACTCGATTCCAGACCGAGTTGGTGCAGGCCACGGGTATATCTGTCGAGCGTGCCGCCGGCTCTGGTGACAGTCTCGCGCAGGCTTTCCCGTCGTTCTTCGACCTGTCGCCGACGACCCTCCAGAATCCGCATCCTCGCTGTCGCGGGAGTACGGCCGAAGAACGCCAGGTGCACGCCGAATCCGTCGTCGGTGTAATTCTGCGGTCCCGTATCCGAGACCAACTCCTTGAAGCGCTCGTTTCCGGTGGGCGTCAATTCGTATACCCGCCGTGCGCGCCGCTTTCCGGTGCCCACCGCGCCCGGTCCCTCGACGATCAGGCCGTCGGCCAGCATCCGTCGAAGTGTCGGGTACAGCGAGCCGTAGGAGAAGGCCCGAAACGGACCGAGTAGTCCGGTGAGTCGCTTGCGCAGCTCGTAGCCGTGCATGGGCGACTCGAGAAGCAGGCCGAGGATTGCCAACTCGAGCATGCTTCCCCGTTTCTCGATCCGATGGTGCAGCCACCGAAGAACGTCGGTCCAACGATGTAACACCAGACTATAGCCGAAGAATGTATCGGCGCGATATATAGGGGAGGTGTATCCGAGGTAACAGCGACGGAACCGGCAACCGCCTGCTCGTCGAGGAGCGGGTGAACGCGGTCGCGATGCCCGAGTCGGCGTGACCGGCCGGCGGGGCCCGGATGTGGTCCGCGGCGGTCGGGAGCGGCCCCACCGCCGGATGTGGAAGATGTTTGTGGTCGTGGACGGCCCGCTTCGCCGTCGCCGAGACTCGCCGAGCAGAGCAGCGGCTTTGCCGAAGTAGCCGCGATCGGGTGACCGTCGCGGTAGAGGAGGCGGGGTGCTCGGGTGCCCCCGCAGCGACGCCGCCCGCCGAGCGCGGACGTACTCTGGTCACCGTGCGGTTACAGAGGCAGCTGGTCGACTTCGCGCTTCGGCGCAAGTCGCTCCTTGCCGACGTCTACGCGGGGCGGGTCGGAGTCGGCGAGGTATGCGATGCCGACCCCTACTTGCTGCGCGCCGCGAAGTTTCATGGCCGACCCACCGAAATCCGCTGTCCGATTTGCCGAAAAGAGCAGTTGACAGTGGTTTCGTGGGTATTCGGCGAGCGTCTCGGCCAGGTGTCGGGATCTGCGCGCGGAAGCGATGAGCTCGTGCGCATGGCAAGCGCGTGTGAGGAATTCACCGTGCATGATGTGGAGGTTTGCCGCAGCTGCAGCTGGAACCATTTGGTCCAGTCGTACGTCATGGGAGTGCCGACGCCGCCGAAGCGGCGAGGATCCGGACACTCCCGCAGGCGTACCGCCAGTGAGTGAGCCGTCCGTGGCCGACCAACGGAGCCGACCCGAGTGAACGATCCCTACGACAACATCGACCGTCAGTCGCTGCCACCACAGCGACCGGCATCACCGAACGAGCGCAACCTGCCGCCCCGGCGGCCGGTTCCACCGCCCGATCGTGTGGCACCGCAACAGCGCGGTCCCTCCTCCGGAACGTGGCCCGCCCAGCGGGCGCCCTATCCGGATCGATACGGCCGGCGCGATGCACCGCCGCCGGTCCGCGAGACCGACCCCCGCCGTCGCCAGGACGGGTACGGCGGGTCTCCGAGCGATGCCGAGACCGCCGGCCCGAACGGCTCCGGTCGACACGGAGCGCCGGAGCGGCGCCCGGATGCCCCGCCGCAGGGTGGCGCGCGTCCGTACGACGGCCCGCCGCGCGACGCCCGCCGCGCCCCGGACGAGCAGCGTCGCGGTAACGGCGCCGACGCCGGAGCACCACGCCCCACCGCTCCCCGGGACAACGGCGCACCTCGGGCAGGCGCGCCCTCGCGGCCGCCCGGCGGTCCGCGCCCGTACGACGGCCCGCCGCGCGGCAACGGCGTCCCCGGCCCACGCGGTCGCGACCCCTACAACTCCGACCCGTACGCCGGCGACTCCTACAACCGCCGCGACGGGGAACCGCGCTACGCCGCCGACCCCGGGGCGACCCGCGGTGTGGACGGTTCGGCCGCCCGCGCCGCGGGCGCGGACCAGCGCCGCCCGCCATCCGGCCCGGCGCGTTCCGGCCCGCCCGCCGGCGCTCGTCGTCCCGCCGACCAGCCCGGCCAGTGGAATCAGCCCGCATCGCGACCCGGTGCGGCCGACGCCGGCCGGTCGAACGGTTCGGCCGCGGAGCCGACCCGTCGCGCCCCGATCGCCGCCGCAGCGGGAGCCGCCGCCGTCGGTGCCGCTGCCGCCGGAGCAGCCGCCGCGTCGCCGACCCAGCGCGTCGCTCACGGTCCCGATCGCCCCTTGTCCCCGTCGGCGGATGGCCCGCGCGCCTACTCGGCCGCCGCCGCGTCCGCCGCGCCCGCGCCCACCCGGACGGATCGGGCCGGCGCCGCCGGTAGCCCGCCGCCCGAGCCCCCGGACGATCGATCGTCCGGGTCGGGAGGTGGATCCGGTGGCGGTGGTCGTCGGCGCCTACCGAGAGGACGGACCGTGCGCCGCTTGTTGGTCGCCGTCGTGCTGTTGGCGATGGTCCTGCCGGCCGCCGCGTTCGTGATCGCCTACCTGGTGGTGAGCGTCCCGCAGCCCGGTGAGATCCAGACGAACCAGATCGCGACGATCCTGGCCGCCGACGGCACCACCGAACTCAGTCGCGTCGTGCCGCCGGAGGGCAACCGCACCGACGTGCCGATCGACCAGGTGCCGGAGTACGTGCGCACCGCGGTGCTGTCCGCGGAGGACCGCAACTTCTACAACAACCCCGGCTTCTCGATCGTCGGCTTCACCCGTGCGGCTCGCGACCAGCTCCTCGGCCGCGACAACGCCGGTGGTGGCTCGACGATCACCCAGCAGTACGTCAAGAACGCGCTGGTCGGGTCCGCCCCGACGATTCAACGCAAGCTGCACGAGTTGGTGCTCTCGGCCAAGATGGCCCGCGAGTGGAGCAAGGACGAGATCCTCGCCGCCTACCTCAACACCATCTATTTCGGTCGCGGCGCCTACGGCATCGCCGCCGCCTCGCAGGCCTACTTCGGCAAGCCGGTCAACGAACTGAGCCTGTCCGAGGGTGCGGTCCTGGCGGCGACGATTCAGCTGCCCTCGCAGCTCGACCCGGAGAGCAATCCCGAGGGTGCCCAGACCCGCTGGAACTACGTGCTCGACGGCATGGTCGACATGGGTGCGCTCTCGCAGACCGACCGCGATGCGCAGATCTTCCCGACCGTGGTGCCCGCCGCCCAGGTATCGGTGGGCAGTCCGCTCGACGCCGGGCCCAATGGGCTGATCAAGACCCAGGTGCTCGCCGAGCTGGCCGCCGAGGGCATCGACGAGAACGTGATCAATACCGAAGGTCTGCAGATCACGACCTCGATCCGTCCGGATGCCCAGGCGCAGATGATCGAAGCGGTCAATACGAATATGCAGGGTGAGCCGGAGAATCTGCGCACCGCCGCGGTCTCGATCGACCCGCGCACCGGTGCGGTGGTCGCCTACTACGGCGGCTCGGACGGGCACGGCTTCGACTACGCCCAGTCGGGACTGCAGACCGGCTCGTCGTTCAAGGTTTTCGCCCTCGCCGCGGCGCTCAATCAGGGCATCCCGCTGTCCCAGCAATACGACAGTTCACCGCTGACCGTCCACGGCATCGAGATCAACAACGTCGAAGGCGCGTCCTGCGGCACCTGCTCGATCTCCGAGGCGTTGAAGCGGTCGTTGAACACCAGCTTCTATCGACTGGAGCTGTCGCTCGACAACGGTCCGCAGGACATCGCGGATATCGCACACGAGGCGGGTATCGCGCGCGAGCTGCCCGGTATCGGACCCACGCTGACCGAACCCGACGGCGCCGGCCCGAACAACGGCATCGTGCTCGGCCAGTACCAGTCGCGGGTGATCGACATGGCGTCCGCGTATGCGACGTTCGCGGCCTCCGGCATGTACCACCAGCCGTACTTCGTGCAGCGGGTCGTGACCGCGGACGGTCGGGTCCTGCTCGATCGCGGCGCCGGCGACCCGGGCCGGCAGGTAATCGACGAGGACGTCGCGGACAACGTGACCTCCGCGATGGAACCGATCGCCGCTTACTCGCGCGGGCACGCGCTTGCCGGTGGTCGTCCGTCGGCGGCGAAGACCGGCACCGCGCAGCTCGGCGATACCGGAAACAACAAGGACGCCTGGATGGTCGGCTTCACCCCGTCGCTGTCGACGGCGGTCTGGGTGGGTACCGAGCAGAGTTCGCCGCTGTTCAACTACGCGGGCGCATCGATTTACGGATCGGGTCTGCCGTCGGACATCTGGAAGGACACGATGGACGGCATCCTGTCCGGCACCGAGGTCGAGAGCTTCCCGACCCCGGGCTCGATCGGCGGACAGGCCGGCCGACCGCTGTCGGAGCCGTCGTCGAGCAACAACGGCAGCCGCAGCGAAACCTCGCAGTCGCGACCGACCTCCGAGGCGCCGCCCACGCTGCAGTTGCCGCCGATCCAGCTGCCGTCGCTGCCGGTCGAACCGCCGGTGCAGGTTCCCACCGAGGTGGAGATCCTGCCGGGCGTGACCATCCCGATCCCGGGGGCCGCGGCGCCCGCCCAGAACCAATCGGGCGGGACGACACCACAGGCGGCGACCGGAACCGGTAACGGCAACGCGGCCACCGAGAACCGCTCCGGCCGCGAGAACGGCAACGGAAACGGCAATGGCAACGCGGTGGGAGCCGGGGCCGGCGCGACACCACCGCGGACCGGCGGGTAGCCGGATAGGTGCCCGATTCGACCGACACCGGTGAGGTCGGCGCCGAGCCCGCCGACCTGCCGCCCGGAAGCGGGATCGACCCCGCGGTCGGGGTGACCGACCGGGACCTGCCCAGCCATACCGATCCGATCGTGGCCGACTTGTCGTCCACGATCGGCGGTCCGGTCGGCGCACACGCCCAGATCGGCCGGCAACGGTTCTGGACGCCGATGCGGGTGCTGCTGCTGTTCGGCGTGATCTTCCTGGCGTTGGGGTGGTTCACCAAGGCCGCCTGCATCCAGCAGACCCGCGACGACAACGGCAACCTCGGGCTCAACTGGTCCGACGGCAGCCGCCAGTACGTCGCGATGTGCTACACCGACATCGTTCCGCTCTACTCGGCCGAGCGGCTCGACCAGGGCCTGTTCCCCTACAAGACCTCCTGGGTCGAGGACGGTCCGGACGGCGAGCCGCAGGTGCGGTACATGGAGTACCCGGTGCTCTCCGGGCTGTACCAGTACGTCTCGATGGTGATCACCAAGGCGTGGATGTCGATCCCGTGGACGCCCAAGGCGCTCGAGGTGGTCGTCTACTTCAACGTCGTCGCGCTCGGGGCCGCGTTCGCCTGGTTGGTCACCATCTGGGCGACGGCATTGGTCGCCGGTCGGCGACGCATCTGGGATATCGCCATCGTGGCCTGCTCACCGCTGGTGATCGTGCATGCGTTCACCAACTTCGACACCCTCGCCACCGCGGCGATGGCGATCGGCATCCTGCTGTGGGCGCGGCGGAAGCCGGCGCTGGCCGGCGTGGCGCTCGGTGTCGGTGCGGCACTGAAGATGTATCCGGTCTTCCTGCTGGGACCGCTGCTGATCCTGGCCTGGCGCACCGGCAATATGCGTGCCTGGGTGCAGGCGTTCACGGCCGCGTTGTTGACCTGGGCGCTGGTGAATCTGCCGATCGCGGTGGCCTTTCCGGCCGGCTGGCGGGAGTTCTTCCGGCTCAACCGGGAACGCGGGATGGACCCGGACTCGATCTACAACGTGGTGCGCTCGCTGACGCCGTGGTCGGGGATGGACGTCCCCCTGCTCAACGCGGTGTCGCTGATCGCCTTCGTCCTGGTCTGTGCCGCGGTGGCGGTGGTCGCCGCGACCGCGCCGCGACGGCCGCGGGTGGCGTCGCTGATGTTCCTGCTGCTGGCGGGATTCCTGCTGGTCAACAAGGTGTGGAGTCCGCAGTACTCGCTGTGGCTGGTCCCGCTCGCGGTGCTGGCGCTCCCGCACACCCGAATCCTGTTGGCCTGGATGGCGATCGACGCCCTGGTCTGGGTGCCGCGGATGATGTACTACCTCGGCCCGGAGAACAAGGGTCTGCCGATTCAGTGGTTCACCACGACCGTCGCCATCCGCGATATCGCCGTGCTGGTGCTGTGCGGCCTGGTGCTGCGCACGATCTACCGTCCCGAGGTAGACCCGGTGCGCCGTGACGGGACCGACGATCCGGCCGGCGGGGTGCTCGACGGCGCCCCGGACGTGCACGATCCGTCGGTCCTGCGCCGCGGCCGCTCGCGTCACCCGGCGCCGATCGGCTGAACCTTCGCCGATCCGGCCGGAGCCGCCGCGATCCGGCTGGAGCCGCCGATCCTGCTGACCCCCGGCTGGTCGCCCGTGTGTCCGTCCCGCCGCGGGCCCGGTCGGTCAGGACTCGGCGGCGGCCTTGATCGCTCGCAGCGTCTGCTGCATCCCGGTGCGCAACTGCCCCTGGAAGCTGCCCAGACCGCCGAAGAAGATCTTCATCAGCGTCGTCGCCGCGGGCAGGACACCGTTCGGGGTTTCGCGGCGCTGGGTCAGCGTGGTGCCGGTCGCGCTCGGTTCGAGGGTGAACGACCACACGGTGCGGTTCTCCCGCATCCGCTGGGCCCACTCGGCGGGCTCGGAGAAGCGGACGATCGTCGAGGTGGTCGGCCATACCCGCGGGCCGACCCGGTTGATGTTGATCATGACGGTGCCGACGCCGAGGGGCCGGCCGCGAACGAACGTCTTGAGCACGGCGGGGCTCCAGGCCGACATCCGGGACGGATCGCTCACCAGCGCCCACACCTTCTCCGGCGGCGCATCGATCTCGATGCTCTCCTCGATGAGGGTTTCGATCTCGTCCGGCATGGCCGCCACTCCCGTCGTCGTCACCGGTGATCCGGCGCCCTGGCGTATGTCGGACTCAAGGTAGCGGGTACCCGCGCGGGCGACGCACATCGGGGCGGGCACCCGATGGCGCCCGCCCCGATGGCTCGTGATGGTTGGATCCGTCCGGTCGGATCAGTTTCCGGTGACGGTGTCCTTCAGGTTCTGGGCGGCGTCCTTGATGTTCTCGCCGACCTTCTTCACGCCGGCCTCGGCCTGCTCGCCCTTGCCTTCGGCCTGCTTCTGCTCGTCGCCGGTTGCGTCGCCGTAGGCTTCCTTCGCCTTGCCCACCGCGTCCTCGGCTGCGTTCTTTGCCTTGTCCGTCAAGCCCATAGCTCAGCTCCTGTCGTCGTCGACTGCCTTGCCCGGTCCATCGTACGCGAACGGTTCGAACAACCGGCCGAACCTCAGATGGCTCCCCACAAGGGCTTTCGTGATGATTGCGGCGATTATCCCTGTTCAGGTGGGGAATTCGTGACGGGCAGTGGGAGCGATGCAGCCGCCACGATGACGTGGGCGTGTCGAGCGTTGCGCACCACCGGCCAACCGGAAACGCCGATCGCCGGGGCGGCGACTGGTGCGCGGCCCCGGCGATCGACGGAGGTGGTGCTATTCGGCGTCGAGATCCTTCTCGACCAGAGCCGCGATCGTGTCGACGGCGGCCGCGTCGTCACCGGCGACCTCGACGCTGGTGCCCGGGCCGGCGCCGAGCGTCATGATCATCAGCGAGGAGCTGGCGTTGACACCGTTGATCGTGACCTCGGAGTCGAGCTTCTCGGCCTCCTCGGCGATGATCGCGGCGGGACGGGCGTGCAGGCCGACCGACGACCCGACGATGACGGTCTTGCTGGGCATGGAGCCTCCTGGTGTGTGTCGTTCCCGGTGACGATGGTGTCAGCGGACGGCGGTGCTGTGGGGCGGTTCGGCTGATCGCTCAGGCCGCGACCGTCTCCGGGGTCGATGCGGCCGCTACGGGCGCGTCCTTGGTGCGAACGGTGGACTTGGCGAGCAGGACCAGGGCGGCGGCGACCAGGGTGCCGGCGACCAGGCTGATCAGGAAGCCGAGGATGTTGCCGACCGCGAAGAGGACGAAGATGCCGCCGTGCGGGGCGCGCAGGGTGACATCGAGAGCCATCGCCAGACCACCGGTCACCGCGCTGCCCACCATGATCGGCGGGATGACGCGCAGCGGATCGGCCGCGGCGAACGGGATCGCACCCTCGGTGATGAACGAGGCACCCATCAGCCACGCCGCCTTGCCGTTCTCGCGCTCGGGGGCGGTGAACAGCTTCGGCCGCAGCACGGTCGCCAGGGCCAGTGCCAGCGGCGGAACCATGCCGGCGAGCATGACGGCGGCCATCACCTTCAGTTCGGGGGCGTTGGTAGCGGTGGCGGCGGCGCCGAGCCCGGCGGTCGCGAAGGCGTAGGCGGTCTTGTTCAGCGGGCCGCCCATGTCGAAGGCCATCATCAGGCCGAGGATCACGCCGAGGATGATGCTCGATCCGGCGCTCATCGACGACAGTCCGTCGCTGAGGGCCTGCATCAGCCAGGCGAGCGGCTTGCCGAGGACGACGATCATCACGAAGCCGCTGATCAGGGTGGCGCCCAACGGAATCACCAGCACCGGCATCAGCCCGCGCGCCCAGACCGGGACCTTCCACCCGGCGATCCAGGCCGCGGCCAGGCCGGCGAGGACACCGCCGACGATGCCGCCCAGGAAGCCGGAGTTGACGACGCCGGCGATCGCGCCCATCACGAATCCCGGTGCGATACCG
The DNA here is from genome assembly GCF_001552615.1 of Millisia brevis NBRC 105863. Lineage (GTDB taxonomy): Bacteria > Actinomycetota > Actinomycetes > Mycobacteriales > Mycobacteriaceae > Millisia > Millisia brevis. Next base: position 136,869 of record NZ_BCRN01000005.1, on the reverse strand, counting down.
GGGCGGTCGGCGATCGCGAAGGCGATATAGCCGGCCAGTGCGGGCACCAGGAAGGAGAAGGCGGTCGAGCCGAGTACGAACAACAGAGCGCCGAAGTAGGCGAAGATCGGGCTGTTGAACAGCACGTGCTCCAGCCCGAGGGAACTCGGATCCGGCAGCGTGAATATCGAATTGTCCAGGACGATGTCCGACGCCGAGCCGGTGATGTCGTATCCGCCGAGCAGGAAGCCCAGGGCGATCAAGAGACCGCCGGCGGCGACGAACGGGATCATGTACGACACGCCCGTCATCAGCACGCGGCGGACCTTTCCGGCCCGCGATTCGCCGGCGCCGGTATCGGAGGTGGCCGCGCTCGCATCGCCCTCCACCCGTGGTGGATTGGGGCTGTCGGCCAGCTTCAGAGCCTCGGCGATCATCGTGTCGCCGTCGTCGATCGGCCGCTTGACCCCGGAGGCCAGCAGCGGTTTGCCCGCGAAGCGTTCCCGGCCGCGAACGCCGACGTCCACCGCGAAGATCACCGCGTCCGCAGCGGCGATCGTCGCCGCGGGCAGCGGGGTGGAGCCCGCGGAGCCTTGGGTCTCGACCTGAATGTCGACGCCGGCGCGGGCCGCCGCCTCCTCGAGGGCCTCGGCGGCCATATAGGTATGGGCGATACCGGTCGGACAGGCGGTCACGGCGACCAGGTGCCGGGTGCGTTCGTTCGCCGCCGGTGCCTCGGCCGGCGCAGCGGGCGCGGCGGCGGTGGCCGGTGCGTCGGCAGCTGCGGCTGCGGGTGCCGCAGCTGCCGGGGTCGATGGGGTGGCGGGGCCGGAAGCCGGTGCGTCCCCGAGGATCCCGGTGATCAGGTCCGCGGCCTCGGCGGGCGATCCGGCCGCGCGCAGCGAGGCGAGGAAGTCCGCCCGGACCAGGGCGCGAGCGAGCTTGGTCAGCAACTGCAGGTGCTGTTCGCCGCCGCCGTCGGGAGCGGCGATCAGGAAGACCAGGTCGGCGGGGCCGTCCTTGGCGCCGAAGTCGACCGAGGGTGCCAGGCGGGCGAACGCGACGGTCGGGTCGGCGACGGCGGTGGTGCGGCAGTGCGGAATCGCGATGCCACCCTTGAGGCCGGTCGGCGAGGTGGCCTCGCGCGCAAAGGCATCGGTGGTCAGTTGCTCCGGGTCGGTGGTACGCCCGGCCGCGGACACCACGTCCGCGAGGGATCGGATGACGGCGTTCTTGTCCGACCCGAGGTCGGCATCCAGGCGAACCAGATCGGCGGTGATCACGGACATTGCTCAAACTCCCGATTCGAGGGGGTGTGGCGCTGGGATTCCAGTGTGCGACGCCACCGGTCGAATCGGGGGTGGTTCGGTTGGGTCCGACCACGGCAGATCGTTCCGAGGCGTGCACTCTCGATGGATCGTCGGCGCGATACGGCGACCCACCGGATGGTGATCCCGCGAGGTCTGCGAACGAGCGCCCGCACCGAGGTGCGGAGGAGGGTTCACCGGGAGGAACACCGTTGTTTTAGTTGTGTATATATTGTTTTATGCCCGATTGAAGGCTGTGTCAAGGGTCTCATAGCCACACGTTCGGGCGAGAACGCAACACTGCAAAATTCGGTTGAACCGGACACAGGTCGGCGTCGATCCTGATGGCATGCGTATCGAGGAGATCTGGCCGCCCTTCGGCGTAGTGCTGCGCTGCGAGGACATCGAGATGCGCATCGTTCGCCAAACGGACGCTCCCGAACTGGTCGACGTCGCCCTCGGCGGCGTGCACGACCCGGAGTACATGCCGTTCGCGACGTCGTGGACCGATGTGCCGGCCGAGGAGTTGCCCGCGCAGACGTTTCGCCACATCGGGACCGGTCCGGCCCGGGTGGTGCCCGAGAAGTGGCAGCTGACGTTCCTGGTGCGGGTGAACGGCGAGGCTGCGGGCCTGCAGGACATCTCCGCGACGAACTTCCCGATCACCCGGACCGCGACCACCGGCTCCTGGCTGGGGCTTCGATTCCACGGCCGTGGCATCGGCACCCGGATGCGGCGGATGGTGTGCAGCTTCGGGTTCGAGGGTCTGGGCGCACTGCGGCTCGAGTCGGAGGCCTTCGCGGACAACGGGCCGTCCCTGGCGGTCTCGCGCAAGGTCGGCTACCGCGACAATGGCACCGAGATCGACCAGCGTCGCGGGCAATCGGCGGAGGTCCAGCGCGTGGTGGTGACCCCGGAGACCTTCGTCTCCGGACCGCCGCCGGTCATGGAGGGCGTCGAGCCGCTGCGCCGGTTCCTGAAGATCACCGACGACTGACGTTCGGCCGGCCGGCGGCCGTGGAGCTCATCCGCGGCCGCCGGTCCGGTCAGCTCGGCAGCTGCCCCAGATTGCGCAGCAGCAGAGCCTCGGCGTGCAGGACCCGCTCGAACTCGCCGAGGTGCAGCCCCTCGTTGGCGCCGTGCGCGCGGGTATCGGGGTCCTCGACCCCGGTGACCAGCACCTTCGCGTTCGGGAACGTGTCGACGAATTCTGCGATGAAGGGGATCGACCCGCCGACGCCCATGTCGATCGGTTCGACGCCACCCCAGGCCTCGGTGAACGCGGCGCGGGCGGCGTCGTAGACCGGTCCGGTCGCGTCGATCGAGGTCGCCTCGCCGACATCGACCGGGGTGAAGGTCAGCTTTGCGCCCCACGGGACATGCTTCTCGCAGTGCTCCCGCAGCCGGGCGAGGGCGTTGTCGGTGGTGTCGCCCGGCGCGATACGCAGCGAGATCTTGGCCCGCGCCGCCGGGACGAGGGTATTCGAGGCGCCGTCGACCTTCGGGGCGTCGAGGCCGGTGATCGACAGCGCCGGCTTGGTCCACAGCCGCGCGACCGCCGAACCGGTGCCGATCCACTCGATCCCCGGATTGGCCCCGGACTCGGCGCGCAGCCGTTCCTCCGGGTAGTCGACATCGGCGGCCGGGCCGGCGAACAGTCCGGCGATCGCCACGTCGCCCGCGTCGTCGTGTAGCGAGGCGATCAGCCGGCTCAGCGCGATCAACGCATCGGGGACCAGTCCGCCCCACATCCCGGAGTGCACCGCGTGGGTCAGCGTGCGGACCTCGACGTCGGCGCGCACCAGGCCGCGCAGGCTCGTCGTCAACGCCGGGGTGCCGATATCCCAGTTCCCGGAATCGGCGATCACGATGACATCGGCGCTCAGCTGCTCGGCGTAGTCGCGCAGGAACGCCGGCAACGATTCCGAGCCGACCTCCTCCTCGCCCTCGACGAAGACGGTCACGTGCACGGGCAGGTCGTCGCCGAGGATGCGCAGCGCGCCCAGATGGGCGGCAACCCCGGCCTTGTCGTCGGCGGCGCCGCGGCCGTAGAGCCGGTCGCCGCGCTCGGTCGGCTCGAACGGTGGGGTATCCCACTCGGCCGGGTCGTTCTCCGGCTGCACGTCGTGGTGCGCGTAGAGCAGCACCGTCGGCGCGTCCGCGCGGGCGCTGCGCTTGTGCGCGATGACCGCGGGACCGCCGCCCGCGGTGATGATCTGCGTCTCGCAGCCCTCGGCGGCCAGCAGATCGCGCACCGCCTCGGCGCTGCGCTGCACCTGATCGGCGCGGGCCGGGTCGGCGCTGACGGACGGGATGCGCACCAGGGCCTCGAGATCACGGCGTACCGACGGCAACACCTCGTGAACCCGCGCGAGCAGATCGGTCATCCATCCACCCTAGGACGTCCTCGACCGTCGCTACGCGGGGCTCCCGGTAGCGATCAGCGGAAGGCGGCCCAGGACTCGTCGGTGCTCGACGACGCCGCGGGGGCGCGGCCGCCGCCGGCCTGCGAACGGGCCGGGAGCGACTGGCGCGCGTAGCGCTCGACGAAGGTGCGCAGCACCGCGAAGGGGTGCCGCACATCGGCCGCCCGGGCCGCCTGCTTGACCTGTTCGGCGTCCTCGGGCGGGAAGTAGCCGGCGTTGCGGTAAACGTCGACCCGGTCACAGAGCACCTCGGTGTCGAGTTCCGGATGGAATTGGGTGGCGTAGACATTGGTGCCGACCCGGAACATCTGGACCGGGCAGGTCGGCGAACTCGCCAGCAACTCGGCATGCTCCGGCAGGGTGCTGACCGCCTCCTTGTGGCCCACGAAGGCTTCGAAGGTATCGGGCAGGCCGGCGAGCAGCGGATCCTCCCGGCCGGCGTCGGTCAGCGAGATATCGACCGCGCCAACCGGTTCGGAGTAGGTGTCGTCGACGACGGCGCCCTCGTGCAGACCGAGCGTGCCCACCCCGTAGCAGGCGCCCAGGAAGGGGAAGTCCTCCGCGACGACCATGTCCAGCAGATCGCTCAGCTCGGTGTCGACGCGGCGCTGCGCGTCGCTCTTGGACTCCTCGGGCTCGCTCGCGTTGAAGGGGCTGCCGCCCAGGATGATCCCGGAGTAGTCGGCGAGATCGATCGTGCCCAGCGGATCGCGTTCGAGCCGATGGCGGATCAGCTGCTCGGGCTCGAGGCCGGAGTGATGCAGGAACGCCCGGTACTCGCCGTCGGCGGCGACATCCTCGGCGCGGGTGGCCAACAGCAGGAACGGCTTCACCCCAGCAGGGTAACCACGATCGGTCCGCGCGGTCTCCCCGGTCGGCTCGGACCTCGGCGGGGGATCAGATGTAGAAGCCCTCGCGCAGGTTGATCCCGTGCTCGGTCCACACCTTCAGGGCGCAGAGCATCCCGGTCCAGCCCTCGCAGTTGCCGTAGGAGGCGGTGCGGCCGGCCTCGGTGTCCAGCCAGCCCTCCTCGGTGATCGTCACCAGGGTTCGGGTGTCGTCGTCGAGGGGCGCGAAGGTCATCGTGACGGTGGTCGGCCGGTCGTCGGGGGTGGTCCCCGGGCTCGGATCCCAGCGCAACACGATGCGCTCGCCCTCGATCGCCTCGACGACCTGCACGGGGAAGGCTCCCGGGAAGTCGGAGAAATCCCAGGTCACGGTGGCGCCGGCGGTCAGTCGCCCCTGCGCGCCGCCGGTGGTGAAGTACCGCGAGAGCTCGCCGGGGTTCGCGACGGCCTCGAAGACCTCCCCGACGGGGCGACCGATGCGGCCGGAGACCCGGAAACGCACGCCGGTGTCGACACCCGACGGTGTCGTGGTGGTATCGGACTCAGACATGTTGTAAAAATACAACATGTCATCCGCCTCGAGAAGCCCCGCGGCGGACCCGGCCGCTTCCGCGGACGACGACGCGGTGTTCAAGGCATTGGCCTCGGCGACTCGACGGCAGTTGCTCGATCGGCTCAAGGACGGCCCCAGGACCACCGGGGCGCTGTGCGCCGAGGTCGCGACCCTCGATCGGTGCACGGTGATGCAGCATCTGCGGGTGCTCGAGGGCGCCGGTCTCGTGCTGGTCGAACGGCGCGGGCGGGAACGCTGGAACCACCTGGCCGCAGTGCCGATCAAACGGATCTACGACCGCTGGATCAGCGGATACGCCGGTCCGGCCGTCGATCTGCTCGATCGACTGGACCGCGACCTGTCCACCGATTGAGCCGAACGCGCCCCCGGTCCGAGCTTTCCCCGGGGCTTCTCCGGACCGTCCCGAGGCGTACCCGCGCGTACGCGGCGCGGATCAGCGGGCGAGCGCCCACCGCAGCAGATCCTGCGAGCGGCGGCGCACCAGCGGCGCGGTCAGGTCCGGCCGCGCCGGCGACCAGGGCGGCAGGATGTGCGCGGGATCGGGCAACCAGGACAGGATCTCGTGCGCCCACCAGTACGGATCGTCGAGGTCGTCGACCGCCACGCCCCGTCGCTGCGCCGCGACCCGATAGGCCGCCACCATGTCGCGAGCGGTATCGACGCCGTGTAGACAGGCGAGATTGTGCGCGAGATGTGCGAGGTCGACCGCGGCCGGCGCCGCCACCGCCGCACCCCAGTCGATCACCCCGGTGATCCGCGGGTCCGCCCCGTCGACCAGCACATTTCCCGGGTGGATATCGCGATGGCAGAACACCGCCCGCGCCGGCGGCGGCTCGCTTCCGGCCAGCTCGATCGCCTCGGCCCACAGTCCGGGATCGGCCGACCAGTCCGGTGGCTCCGCATCCGGTTCCACCCATGTCGACCACGGCTCGAGTACCTCGGCGACCGCTCCGTCGAGGTCGTGGATCTCGCCCAGCATCCGCACGTACCGGTCCCGTAGCCGCGGCGACCATGCCGACAGTTCGACCCGACCGGTCAACCGCTCGAGGACCAGGACGTCCGGTCCCTCGGCTACGACGGCCGGCGCCCGACAACGCCCGGCGAGCAGGTGCAGAACCGCTGCTTCGTGCGCGAGCTCCTCGAGGGCCCCGACCCGGTCGCCGGCCCGCTTGACCACCACCTCCCGCCCATCGGGCAGGCGGCCGAAGCGCGCCGTCGACACCAGCCCGCCGATCGCGGGCGCTCCCGTATCGGTGATCGGCAGGTCGTTGGGATCGAGGTCGACCACCACGCCACCGTATCGGCGGGCGGTGTGCGTACATCTGCAGGAGTGCGGGGCCGAGGAGATTATCGTCGCGGCTTGCCGAAGAGGGGAACGGTTGCACACGCCACCGGGGCGCCCTGCCGCCGACACGGGCAGGATGGGTGGATGCGCCTGTTGGTGACCGGATTCGAACCGTTCGGCGGGGACAGCGAGAACGCCGCCCTGGCCGCGGTCGACCGGTTGGCCGTCGGCTGGAGCGGGGCGCGGATGACCACCGCGGTGCTGCCGGTCAGCTTCGCCGCCGCCCCGATCACCCTGCGCGACCTGGTCGAACGGCACCGCCCCGACGCCGTCCTGGCCGTCGGCGAAGCGGGCGGGCGCACCGCGGTCACCCCGGAATCGCGGGCCCGCAACGTCATGCACGCCCGAATCCCCGACAACGTCGGCGATCGGCCGACCGCCGCTCCGATCGACGCCGGGCCCGAATGGATCGATCTGCCCTACCGGCCGGCCGGCGCGGTGGCCGCGATCCGGGCCGCCGGCGTCCCCGCCCACGTGTCGCACGATGCGGGCACCTTCGTCTGCAATCGGATCGCCCGGCAGGTCGCCACCCTCGGGATCCCCGGCGGATTTGTCCACATCCCGGCCATTCGCAGCCGCGGGCGGGCCCGGGTGGGCGCCGAGACCGATCCTGACGCGGTGACCGACGGCCGGCCCACACCGCTGAGCATCGACGAGGTCGCCGTCGCCCTCCGGCTCTGCCTGGACGCACTGCTCGACGATCGGTAACCGGTCGGCCCGGGCACGGACTGTCCGATACGCCCAACCGTTCATGTCGGTGGCCGGTGGCGATCCTTGCCGCCGTCACCGGCACAGACCAGGATCGGACCTCATGAGCGATACCGACAACCCCTCGCCGCTCGACTTCCGCGGCCGCGGCGTCAATTTCATCGAGGACGTCGCGGTCAACCCGCTGTTCGCGGGCCCGGAGACCACCGCCACCGTGCCCCAACTGCGGATCCCCGATCTGGAGACCCCGGCCGACGCGGCCTACCAGATCGTCCACGACGAGGCGATGCTCGACGGCAACGCTCGGCAGAACCTGGCGACCTTCGTGACCACGTGGATGGATGACCAGTCGCAGCGCATCTATCTGCAGGCCGCGCCGAAGAACATGATCGACAAGGACGAGTACCCGCAGACCGCGGCGATCGAAACCCGTTGTTGGACCATGCTCGCCGACCTGTGGCAGGCGCCCGACCCGACGTCGAGCATCGGCACCTCCACCGTCGGCTCCTCCGAGGCCGCGATGCTCGGCGGGCTGGCCCTCAAACGCCGCTGGCAGGAACGGCGCCGGGCCGAGGGCGCGTCCACCGAGCGGCCCAATCTGGTGATGTCGTCGGCGGTGCAGGTCTGCTGGGAGAAGTTCTGCAACTACTTCGAGGTCGAGCCGCGGTACGTGCCGATCAGCGAGGACCACCGGATGCTCGACGGCCACGACCTCGACCGGTGGGTCGACGAGAACACGATCGGCGTGGTCGCGATCCTCGGCGTGACCTATACCGGGGTCTACGAGCCGGTCCGCGAGATCGCCGCGGCGCTCGACGCGATCGCCGCCGCCGGCGGGCCGGATGTGCCGATCCACGTCGACGCGGCGTCGGGCGGGATGATCGCCCCGTTCTGCCAGTCCGAGATCGTCTGGGATTTCCGGCTGCCGCGGGTGGCGTCGATCAACACCTCCGGGCACAAGTACGGCCTGGTCTACCCCGGCATCGGCTGGGTGGTCTGGCGCGACCGCGCCGATCTGCCCGAGAGCCTGATCTTTCGGGTCAGCTACCTCGGCGGCGATATGCCGACCTTCGCGCTGAACTTCTCGCGGCCCGGCGCCCAGGTGCTGCTGCAGTACTACCTGTTCCTGCGGCTGGGACGGGAGGGCTTCCGCAAGGTCCAGCAGGCGTCACTGGACGTCGCCGGCTTCCTGGCCGACGGCATCGCCGATATCGGGCCCTTCGAACTGTGGAACCACCCGACCGATATCCCGGTCTTCGCGTGGCGCCTCCGGGCCGACCACCCCGGCACCTGGGATTTGCACCACCTGTCCGAGCGGCTGCGGCTGCGCGGCTGGCTCGTGCCCGCCTACCCGATGCCGGACGACCTGGCCGATCTGACCGTCCAACGCATCGTCGTGCGCAACGGCTTCAGCCGCGACCTGGCCGGGGCGCTGCTCGGCGATATCCGCGCGCAGGTGCGCTACCTCGACTCGATCAGCACACCGCTGCCCCGAGCCGGACACGGCGAGTTCACCCACTGACCCGGCGACCGCGCCCGGTTCAGCTGCCGAACCGGTCCAGGTTGCGCTGCGCTCCGTCGAGGTCCTGCCGGTAGTACGGATCGTCCTGCGCCAGGTCGCGGTACAGCTCGATCGCCTCCTGCGTCGCGGTGCGCGCATCGTCGCGCCGCCCCACGTCGTCGTAGGCGACGCCGAGGTTGTTCAGCGCCATCGCCAGGTCCGCCCGATGGATCGGGAAGGCGGCACCGAGGTCGCGGTAGATCGCCACCGCCTCCTCGGCCGGGGCGACCGCGTTCGAGCGGTGCAGGGCTTCGGCGTAGTGCGCGGACAGATCGTTGAGCGCGGCCGCCAGATCCGGTTGATAGGCCGGGTCGTGCTCGGCGAGGTCGCGGTAGATCGCCACGGCCTCCTCGACCACCGCCGGCGCATTCGACATGCGGGTCGAGCGGGCGTACCGCTGCCCGAGATCGGTCAGCGCCACCGCGAGATCCGCCTGGTATGCCGGGTTCTCGTCGGCCAGCTCACGGTAGAGGTCCACCGCGTCCTCGGTCGGCGCGATAGCGGCGCCGTCGTTGCCGACGTCCGCATGCCGGCGGCCGAGATTGCGCAGCACCATCGCCAGATTGGGGGCGAAGGCGCGGTTGCGGTCGGCCAGCTCCCGGTACAGGTCGCTCGCCTCGGCGACGGCCCGCAGCGCATTGGGGTTGTCGCCGTTCTCCGCCCGCCGGGTGCCCAGGTTGTTGAGCGCCATGGCCAGGCCCGGGATGTGGGCGCGATTGCCGGCGATGACCGTCCGGTAGCAGTCGACCGACTCCTCGGTGGCCGCCAACGCGTCGCCGAAGTCGCCCACCGCGCCGAATCGCACGCCGAGGTTGTTGAGCGCGCGCGCCAGTTCGGGCAGGTGCGCGGCATTCTGCGCGGCCAGCTCGCGGCGCAACTGCACCGCTTCCTCGGTCGGCGGGAGCGCCTCGGCATGCCGGCCGGCCTTGCTGTGGTGATTGCCCAGATTGTTCAGGGCGGTGGCCAGACCGGGGCGATGCGCCGGATCCTGCTCGGTCAGCGTGCGGTAGATATCGGCGGCCTCGCGGGCCGGGGTTGCCGCATCGTCGCGGCGGCCCAGCTCGCTGTACCGGTTGCCGAGGTTGTTCAGCGCGCTGGCGAGGTTCGGCAGCTGCGCCGGGAAGTCGGCCGCCAGTTCGCGGCGCAATTCCACCGACTCCTCGACCAGGCCGAGGGCATCCTCCGGGCGGCCGAGCTTGCTGTGGTGGTTGCCCAGGTTGCTCAGCGCCATCGCCAGATCCGGGATGCGGGTCGGGTCGTCGGCCACCAGCTCGCGGTACAGCTCGACCGCCTCACCCGCCGGCGCGAGGGCGTCGGCGTGCCGACCGAGATTGCCGTAACAGGTGCCGAGGTTGTTGAGCGCCATCGCCAGATCGGACCGATACGCGGCGTCGCGGGCGGCCAGGCTGCGGTAGAGCTCGACGGCCTCCTCGCTGGGCGCGATCGCGTCGGCGGTGCGGCCGACGTCGTCGTAGGTGATGCCGAGGTTGTTGAGCGCGCCGGCGAGATCGCCCAGGTAGGCCGGGTTGCGGGTGGCGAGGTTGCGGCGCAGCCGCACCGCTTCCTCGGTGGGCGCCACCGCGAACAGGGGGCGCCCGAGGCCGCTGTAGCGCACGCCGAGGTTGTTGAGGGCGCGGGCGAAGCTGCGCAGGTAGGCGCGGTTGCGGGCGGTGACGTTGCGGTAGAGCCGCACCGCCTCGCCGATCGCGTCCGGCGCCTCGGCGGGATGACCGGCCGACCAGAAGTGATTGCCGAGCGCGTTGAGCGCCTCGGCCAGCTCCGGAAGCCGGGTCGCGTCCTCGGCGGCCAGCGCGCGGTGCTGCAGGACGGCGTCCTCGACGAGGGTCAACGCTTCGTCCCGGTAGCCGAACCGGCCCAGGCCGGCCGCGACCCGGGTCTGCACGGAGGCGAGGTCGTCGCCGAGGTCGGCATCGATCTCGGCCAGCGCCCGCAGCCGTTCCAGGCCGACGACACCGGCCTCGCGGGCGTGCCGCTGACAGTAGGCCCACAGGTAGTACGCCTCGCGGGCCGGCGTGCCGGTCTGCAGGAGCGACTCGTAGCGGTCGGCGAGCGCCTCCCAGACGACCACCGCCACCGGATCGAAGGGGCTCTCGGCGTCGGCCTCGGGATCCGAAGCGAGCAACCGGTGCACGCTGTGATGGACCGGCGCGTAGACGGTGGTCTCGGCGCTGTCGGGGTGGCTCGGATCGCTGGTACCGGCGCGAATCCAACGGCCCAGCCGGTCGAGGACCCAGCGGATGTGGCTGTCGTCCAGGTCGGTTCCGACGAACGCGGAGCCGACCGCGATCCACTCCGGGCGCGGGAATCCGCCGCCGAAGGCCCCGGTCAGCGCGCACAGCAGGCTGCGGGCCAGCGTGGGGGCGTCGATGCCGTCGGGCAGGTCGACCCCATCGCCGGAGGCGGCGGCCAGGTCGGCGATCAGGGCCGCCTCGATCGAGTCCGGAACGTCGGCGTCGGGCGTCGTTTCGCGCAGGTCGGCGACCAGCCGAGCCCACAGGAATGTCGGGGCGGCGGCGGCTTCGTGGGCGGCGAGGATCGCGTCGATGTCCTGATCGGGCAGCCGCTTGCCGAGATAGTCGCGAATGGCCGCGGCGGTCGATTCCCGGCGCTCCTCGGCGTCGAGGTCGAGGACCTCGACCGGAAGCAGTAGGTCGGACAGGGTGCGGCTGCCGGAGGTCAGCGGCTGGGTCGAGACGACCACCGTCGCATAGGGCGCCAAGCCGAGCAGTAGATCCTCGATGAGGCTCGGTGTCTGGCCGTCGGCCTCGTCGAGCCCGTCGATGACGATCGTCGCCGGACGGTCGCCCGGGGTCTGCGAGCGGCGCAGCGCCTCCACCAGCTCGAGCGCTGCCCCGTAGCCGGTGACGCGGACGAAGGCCTCCACGTCGTGGAACTGCCGGGCGATCAACTCGGCACAGCGATCGGCGGTCAGGCCGGTCGCACGCACCACCGCGTCGATGTGCACGGGGGGTGTATGGAGGGAATCCGTACGAATGGGAGCCGTCGTATCCCGGCCGGTCGGGTCCTCGCCGGCCGCCTGATCGCCGAGGGCCTGCTCCAGAAGTGCCGACGTTCCGCTGCCCGCGGTCCCGATCACGGCGTGGATGCCGGGCTGTCCGGAGGACAACCAGCCGGTGACGATCGCGAGTTCATCGGCCCGCCCCACGAACCCCGACGCACCCTCCGGGAGGGCGCCGATGTGCAGGGAACCGAGCGCGGCCGCGTCGATCCGGCGGGCCCGACGGTCGCCGGAAGCGGCGTGCGTGCCGGCCGGAACGCCGGACATTCCCGGGAATTCGTTCCGAATCGGCCGGCCGTTGTCCGGACCCTTTTCTCGGCCCTTCACGCCGCCGACCGAACCATCGGCGGAACCGGCACCGGGTGCGCTGGTGGAGAACGTTTTCGGTGGCATTTCTGGGCTACTTTTCTACCATCTTCGATGTAGACGAGGTTATTGGCTGGTCGTACGAAGACGAATCGGCCTCCGGAATTGGCGAAACAGCAGGTATGCGGGATTGTGCCCGTTTTTCTGCATCATAACCAAGCCCGTTTGCGTCCGCCGGCCCCGCCACCGCATCAGCCCTTTCTGCACCGGCCGGTCGGTCGGAGTTGCGTCTGTTGTCCGGCGTGCTCGTCCCCGGTTGGGTTGAGCGCAATCGTCTCACCGTAGGTGGGCAGCGGTCACCGACGATCACCGGGTGGTCGAGTGATTGTCGGCGCGCCGCCGTCGGGGTCACGGCGATGTCGTGGTAGCGGCGGATCGGATGCGGTGAATGCCCGGCCGACGCCGAAAACGAGAGATGATGCACCGGTGACCGGCATCGAGCAGACGATCGATACGACAGCGTTGCGGGCGGGCTTCGGCTCGTTGAGCTCCGGAATCGCCCACTTCGACGGACCGGGCGGTACGCAGACGCCGGACGTGGTGGCGGCGGCGATGTACGCGGCGCTGACCGCCCCGCTGGCCAACCGGGGGCGCGCCAACCTCGCCGAACGCAATGCCGACGACATCGTCGTTGCCTACCGGGCGGCGCTCGGCGACTTCCTGCACGTCGACCCGGCGACGGTGGTCTTCGGGCGCAGCACCACCGAGCTCACCTTCCTGTTCTCCCGGACCCTGGCGGCGGGATGGTCGGCCGGCGACGAGATCGTGCTCAGCCGCCTCGACCACGACGCCAATGTCGCGCCCTGGCTGATCGCCGCGCAGCGCCACGGGCTGGTCGTGCGGTGGATCTCTCTCGACCCGGAGACCGGCGAGCTGAACCTCGACGATCTCGACGCGGCGCTCGGTCCCCGCACCCGCCTGGTCGCGGTGACGGCGGCGTCGAATCTGATCGGCACGATGCCCGACGTCCCCGCGATCGCCGAGCGGGTGCACGCGGCCGGGGCACTGCTCTATGTGGACGGGGTGCATTACAGCGCGCACCGGTCGGTCGACGTACCGGCGCTCGGCGCCGACCTCTACGCCTGCTCGCCCTACAAATTCCTCGGTCCGCATTGCGGGGCGCTCACCGGTCGCGCCGACCTGCTCGAGCAGCTGCATCCGGACAAGCTGCGCCCGTCGACCGAGGTCGTTCCGGAACGTTTCGAGCTCGGCACCCTGCCGTACGAGCTGATGGCGGGGACCACCGCGGCGATCGAGGTGCTCGCGGGGTTGGTGCCGGGCGACGGCACCCGCAGGGAGCGCCTGGTTCGCTCGATGTCCGTGCTCGCCGGCCACGAGGAGCGGCTGCGCGGGCGGATCGAGGCGGCCGTCGCCGCCTGGCCGGAGGTCACCGTGCATTCGCGGGCGCGGCGGCGGACCCCGACGCTGCTGCTCACCTTCGCCGGGCGCGACGCGGCGGAGGTATCCGCTCGGCTGGCGGCGGAGAACATCAATGCCCCGGCGAGCAGCTTCTACGCGCTCGAGCCGTCCCGGGCGTTGGGGCTCGGCGACGCGGGCGGCCTGCGGGTGGGCATGTCCCCGTACAACAACGACGAGGACGTCGACCGTCTGCTCGCCGGGCTGGACCGCATCCTGCACTGACCGCATCCTGCACTGACCGCGTCCTGCACGTGACCGGCGCACGCCGCGCCGGGTCGCGCCACGTCGCCCGGCCGCGGCCGGGCGGGGTCAGCCGGTCGCGGTCGCGGCGTAGGGCACCCCGGCCGCATGGTTCTCGTCGACCCCGATCGCCATCCCCAACTGGGGAAAGGCGCGTTGGGTGCAACTGTCCCGAGGGCAGACCTTGCAGCCGGCTCCGATCGGTACCGCGGCGGCCGCCTCGTCGATGGGCAGCCCGTGCGAATACACCAAACGATCGGCGTAGCCGATATCGCAGCCGAGCCCGATCGCGAAGTCGCGTCGCGGTGCCAGATAGCCGCGGGCGCTCTCGTCGGTGGTGCGGGCCAGCCACAGGTAGCGGCGGCCGTCCGGCATGACGGCGACCTGGGTGCGGATGCGCCCGGGGGTGGTGAAGGCGTCGTGGACCACCCACAATGGGCAACTGCCGCCGACCCGGGAGAAATGGAATGCGGTGGCCGACTGGCGTTTCGAGATATTTCCGGCGCGATCGGTGCGCACCAGGAAGAACGGCACGCCGCGGTGCCCCCGCCGCTGCAGGGTGGACAGGCGGTGGCAGACCGTTTCGAATCCGACCTCGAATTGCGCCGACAGCAGGTCGATGTCGTATCGCGATCGTTCGGCCGCGGTCAGAAACTGCGTATACGGCAGGATGACCGCGCCGGCGAAGTAATTGGCCAGCCCGATACGCAGCAGGCCGCGGGACTGGTCGGGCAGGGAATGGGCGTCGTCGAGCAGTCGGTCGATCACGTCCTGTTGCGTGAGAAACGCCAATTGTGTGGCCAATTGGAAGGCGCGCTGGCCCGCGGACAGGCGCCGAGCCAGGGTGAGCACCCGGTCCTGCGGATCGTACTGGCGTTTGGCGCCCGGACGGTTCGGATCGTCGACGTGGAACCGCACCGCGACGTCGTGACGTTCCCGCAGCAGGCGCGCCAACTGTAGATCGAGCCCACCGATATTCAGATCACCGTCGGTGTGCAGAGCCTCGGCCGCGGCGTCGAGTTCCGGGATGTGGTTGCGATGGTCGTAGAAGAAATCGCGCACGTCCTCGTACGGCGTCGCGGCACCGCTCGTCGCGACCGCGTCGGTGCCCGCGATGGCGGCCCGCTCGGCGGGCGACGCCGCCATCCCCGCCGAAAACCGTTCCAGCTGTTCGGTGGTGCCGTGCAGACGGCGATGCAATCCGACCAGCACCCGAGCCGCCGTCGGCGCGCGGGAGAGCAGGTCGTCGAGTTCGGCGTCGGTGATCGCGGAGCCGTCCGGATCGTCGGCGAAGACCTCCTGCAGATCGGCCAGCAGTCGGGCATCGGATTCCGGGGCGAAGAAGCCGACGTCCAGGTCGAAGCGTGCGTTGAGCTTGAGGAGGACCGGGACCGTCAGCGGACGCTGGTCGTTCTCGAGCTGATTGACATAGCTGACCGACAGACCCAGCTGCTTGGCCAGTCCGGACTGGGACAGGGCGCGGTCCTCCCGCAGCGCGCGCAGCCGACCGCCCGCATACATCTTCTGCACGCGAGCCAATCTAGCAGCGCCGATTTCGCAAGATTTGCAGAATCGGCGATCCGATTCCACAAAAATCGACATATGCGGGGGATTTCCTGCACGAATGTGCCTGCGTAATCTGCGTATCACTACCGATATTCACCGAAAGCCGGGAGGCGCTGGTCGTGAAGATTCACACCGTTCGCACACATCGTTCCGCGGAGGTCTTTCCCCGCGAGGAACATCTGGCCTGGCGGATCGCGGAGGTGGCTGCCGATCCGGTCGACGTGCCGACGGAGACCGAGGAGATGGTGATCAACCGGATCATCGACAACGCCGCCGTCGCGGCCGCCTCGGTCACCCGGCGTCCGGTGGCCAATGCCCGCGCCCAGGCGCAGGCGCACCCGTACGCGCCCGGAGCCACCGTCTTCGGGACCACCGGTCGGTTCTCCCCCGAATGGGCGGCCTGGGCCAATGGGGTTGCGGTGCGCGAACTCGACTTCCACGACACGTTCCTGGCGGCGGAGTATTCGCACCCCGGTGACAACATCCCCCCGATCCTCGCCGCCGCCCAGCACACCGGACGTTCCGGCCGGGACCTGATCCGCGGTCTGGCCACCGGATACGAGATTCAGATCGACCTGGTCCGCGCGATCTGCCTGCACGAACACAAGATCGACCACGTCGCGCACCTCGGGCCGTCGGCCGCCGCCGGCATCGGCACCCTGCTCGGCCTCGACACCGAGACGATCTATCAGGCGATCGGTCAGGCGCTGCACACCACGACCGCCACCCGCCAGTCCCGCAAGGGCGAGATCTCCAGCTGGAAGGCCTATGCCCCGGCGTTCGCCGGAAAGATGGCGGTCGAGGCCGTCGACCGGGCGATGCGCGGGGAAGGTGCGCCGTCGCCGATCTGGGAGGGCGAGGACGGCGTGATCGCCTGGCTGCTCGGCGGGCCGAAGGCCGAGTACCAGGTACCGCTGCCCGGCCCCGGCGAGGCCAAGCGCGCGATCCTCGACTCGTACACCAAGGAGCACTCTGCCGAATACCAGAGTCAGGCGCCGATCGACCTCGCCCGGCGTATGCGTGAACGGATCGGCGACCTCGACCAGATCGCCACGATCGTGCTGCACACCAGCCACCACACCCACTACGTGATCGGCACCGGCTCCAACGATCCCCAGAAGTTCGACCCGCACGCCTCCCGCGAGACCCTCGACCACTCGGTGATGTACATCTTCGCGGTCGCCCTGCAGGACGGGACCTGGCATCACGAGCGGTCCTACGCACCCGAGCGGGCGCAGCGACCGGACACGATCGAGCTCTGGAAGAAGATCTCCACCGCCGAGGATCCGGAGTGGACGCGCCGCTACCACTCGACCGATCCGAACGAGAAGGCCTTCGGCGCCCGCGCCGAGGTGACGCTGAAGAGCGGCGAGGTGATCGTCGACGAGCTGGCGGTCGCCGATGCGCATCCGTTGGGCGCGCGACCGTTCGCCCGCGAGCAGTACATCGACAAGTTCCGCACCCTGGCCGAAGGCGTCATCGAGCCCGCCGAGCAGGACCGCTTCCTCGACGTCGCCCAGCGCACGGCGCAGCTGACCGCCGATGAGCTCGATCAGCTGACCTTCACCGTCTCCGACGAGGTTCTGGCCCGGACCCCGCAGCTGCGGCCGGGGCTCTTCCGATGAGCCCGCTGCCCGCGGGCGGTTCGGCCCTCCCCGCCGCCACGTCGGTTACGGCCGCCGACCGGCGCCGCGCACTGCGCAGCGGGCTGACCTCCGGTCGGATCCAGCGTCTGCCCGGCGCGTTCAGCCCGCTGGTGGCGGCGTTGATCCAGCAGATCGGGTTCGAGGGGGTCTACGTCTCCGGAGCCGTGCTGTCGGCGGACCTGTGTCTGCCCGATATCGGACTGACCACCCTGACCGAGGTGGTCGACCGCGGTCGCCAGATCGCCGGGGTCACCGACCTGCCGGTGCTGATCGACGCGGATACCGGCTTCGGCGAACCGATGAGCGCCGCCCGCACGATCACCGCCCTCGAGGACGCCGGCATCGCCGGATGTCACCTCGAGGACCAGGTCAACCCGAAGCGCTGCGGCCACCTCGACGGCAAGGCGGTCGTACCGACCGACGAGATGGTCCGCCGCCTGCGGGCGGCGGTCGCCGCCCGCCGGGACGACGCCTTCGTGATCTGCGCGCGCACCGACGCGGCGGGCATCGAGGGAATCGACGCGGCGATCGAACGCGCCAAGGCCTACGCCGATGCCGGCGCCGATCTGATCTTCACCGAGGCCCTCGCCACCCCGGCCGACTTCGAGAAGTTCCGTGCCGCGGTGCCGACCCCGCTGCTGGCGAATATGACCGAGTTCGGCAAGTCCGAGTTGATCGATGCGGGAACCCTCGAATCGATCGGCTACAACGCGGTGATCTATCCGGTGACCACCCTGCGCCTGGCGATGGGCGCCGTCGAGGCGGGTCTACGCGAGATCGACGACACCGGAACACAATCCGGCCTGCTCGACCGCATGCAGACCCGCAGTCGCCTCTACGAATTGCTCCAGTACGAACGCTATTCGGCGTTCGATTCCGACATCTTCAGCTTCACTCTGACCAAGGACCAATGATGGCCGACCATGCGACCACAAATGTGTACAAGGGCCTGGCGGGAGTGGTGGTCGACACCACCGCGATCTCGAAGGTGGTGCCCGAGACCAACTCCCTGACCTATCGGGGGTACCCGGTCCAGGATCTCGCCGCGCACTGCAGTTTCGAGGAGGTCGCCTACCTGCTGTGGAATGGCGATCTGCCCGATCCGCGACAGTTGGAGCGCTTCCAACAGCAGGAGCGGGCCTCCAGGCTGGCCGATCGTTCGCTGCTGTCGTTGGTGGCGAAGCTGCCCGACAACTGCCACCCGATGGATGTGGTGCGCACCGCGATCAGCTACCTCGGTGCCGAGGACCCCCTCGAGGACGACAACTCGCCGACGGCCAACCGGGCCAAGGCCTTGCGCATGCTCGCCGTGTTGCCGACGATCGTCGCCGCCGACCACCGCCGCCGGCGTGGGCTCGATCCGATCCCGCCGCACAGCCACCTCGGCTACGCGGAGAACTTCCTGACCATGTGCTTCGGGAAGGCGCCCGAGCGCGACCTCGTCAAGGCGTTCGAGGTCTCCCTGATCCTGTACGCCGAGCACAGTTTCAACGCCTCGACGTTTGCCGCTCGCGTGGTCACCTCGACGCTGTCGGATATCTACAGCGCCGTCACCGCGGCGATCGGTGCTCTGAAAGGACCCTTGCACGGCGGTGCCAACGAGGCGGTCATGCACGACATGCTCGAGATCGGCCTGCCCGCGAACGCGGAGCGGTGGATGCGCGAGAAGTTGGCCCACAAAGAGAAGATCATGGGATTCGGGCACCGTGTCTACAAGAACGGCGACTCGCGGGTGCCGACGATGAAGAAGGCATTCCTGGAGATCGCCGCCGCGAAGAACGGCGGCAACTGGGTGGAGATCTACGACATCCTCGAGAAGACCATGTTCGACGCCACCGGGATCAAGCCGAACCTCGACTTCCCCACCGGTCCCGCCTACTACCTGCTCGGCTTCGATATCGCAGTGTTCACACCGATTTTCGTGATGAGTCGGATCACCGGGTGGACGGCGCACATCATCGAACAGGGAGAGTCCAACGCGCTGATCCGTCCGCTGAGCGAATACGTGGGCGTACCGCAGCGTGCGGTACCGGCCTGATCGAACGGCCCGAGTCTCGCCCCGGATGCGCCCCGAGTCCGTACAGCCCACGGACTCGGGGCCCGGTCGGTTTCACGGCACTCGGTGCGTCCACTCCGCGGTGCCGAACTTGTCGGCCACCAATTCCTTCGCCTGCTGCAACTCGGTCTCGGTGTACGCCGAATCGTTGGTGGCATAACGGGATCGGAAGGTATTGGCAAACGAGTCGAAGATCGCCTCCCGGGTCAGGCCGGTCTGCGACCGCATCGGATCGACCCGCTTGTTCGCGCTGGCGATGCCCTTGCCGCTGAGCTTTTCCCGGCCGATCCGCAGCACCTCGACCATCTTGTTCGCGTCGATGTCGTAGGCCATCGTTACGTGATGCAGAACCACTCCGGGATAACGCTTCTGGGCGGCGCCGCCGATCTTTCCGGCGTCGGAGGCGATGTCGTTGAGCGGCACATACCGAGCGTTGACGCCGACCTCGCCCAGCGCCGCGAGCACCCACTCGTCGAGGAAGGCGTAGGAGCGTTCGAAGCTCAACCCCTCGACCAGGGACGAGGGGACGGTCAACGAGTAGGTGATGCAGTTGCCCGGTTCCATGAACATCGCTCCGCCGCCGGAGATGCGGCGCACCACGTCGATGCCGTGCCGGGCGGCGCCGTCGGGGTCGATCTCGTTGCGGTAGCTCTGGAACGAACCGATGACCACCAGCGGCGAATCCCAGTCCCAGAAGCGCATCGTCGGCGGGCGGGTCCCGGCGGCGACCTCGCGGGCGATCACCTCGTCGAGGGCGACATGCATCACCGGGGGAAGGACGGTCGGCGCGATCAGGTCGAAGGTGTGATCGCCCCACCCGGTGGCGTAGCCGAGGGCACGGCGAACCGCGATGGCGATCGCCTCGGTGGTGAAGCCGACCAGGTCGACGTCCCGGACCGCGACGTTCAACGCTCCGACGATGTGCTCGACACCGGCGTCGGTCGACAGGCCGGTCAGTGCGGCATTGATGTCCTCGAGCGCGCTGTCGGGTTCGAGGAAGAAGTCGCCCGACAGCCGAGCGGTGGCGATCCGGTCGCCCTCGGTCTCGAGATCGACGACGACAAGCTTGCCGCCCGGAACCTTGTATTCACCGTGAAGAATCGCCACACCCGACGATAACCCCGCCGCTCGACGCGGTGTTCCCCCACGGCTGCGCCCGCCGGGCAGGTGTGATCGCCGCAACGCCGACGCCCGCGTGCGCGACCGACCGCGCCCGGCGCGGACCGCCGGGCGCGGGGGTGTCAGTCCCCGGCGTTGGCGGTGTGACAGACCGCCTCGACGTTGTTGCCGTCCGGGTCGCGCACGAAGGCGCCGTAGTAGTGCTCGTGGTACTCCGGCCACAACCGGGGCTCGTGCAGCGACTCGGCGCCCTGCGCGATCGCGGCGTCGTAGAAGGCGCGCACGTGCGCGGCGTCGGGCGCGGTGAAGGCGAAGTGGTTCTCCCGGTTGGCGCCGACACCGTCGAAGGTGCTGATCCAGAAGTCGGGATGTCCCGGCACGCCGTAGCCGACCGCCACGCCGTAGTCCATCTGCCGGGCGAAGCCCAGCGGCTCGAGGACGGCGTCGTAGAAGGACTTGGCCGCGTCGAGGTCGGCGCAGTTGATACCGAAGTGATCGATCATGCGGTCATCCTGCACCCGACCACCGACAGGTCTCGAGCGTCGAAGATCTCGAGCCTCAGCCGAGTAGAGCGCCGATCGAGCGACCGAGTTGCGCGGCCGCGTCCGGCACGGTGACATGCCGACGTTCGGTGACCACCGGACGGCCATCGACCACCACATCGGTGACGTCGGCGGCCGAGGCGGCGAAGACGATGTTCTCCGGTGTCGCCCCACCGCCGGCGGTGCGGATCGACGCGATGTCGACCGCGACGAAGTCGGCGCGCATCCCGGCCCGCAGAATCCCGGCGTCGTCCCACCCGAGCGCCTTCTGCCCGTCGAGGGTCGCGGCCCGCAGCAGCCGCTGCGCGTCGATGACCCCGCGTTCGCGGCGGCCGAGGCGCTCGTCGAGCTCGACCGCCCGCGCCTCCTCGAACAAATCGATCACCGCATGGCTGTCCGACCCCAGGCTGAACAGTCCACCGCCGGCCAACAACGCCGGGGCGGGACCGATCCCGTCGCCGAGATCGCGCTCGGTGGTCGGACAGAAGCAGACCCCGGTGCCGGAGGTCTTCAGGTCGGTCAGATCGCCCTTGGTCAGGTGCGTGGCGTGTACGGCGGTGGTCCGCGGGCCGAGCGCGCCCACGTCCCGCAGCACCGCGGTGGGGGTGCGGCCGTGAACGGCGAGGCATCGGTCGATCTCGGAGGTCTGCTCCGACGAGTGCACGTGCAGCGGCGCCCGGTGGCTGTCCGCCCAGGCGACCACCTCGGGCATCTGCGCGATCGGCACCCCGCGCACCGAATGGATCGCCGCACCCACCACCACATTCGGGTGGGCGTCGAGGTCCTTCGCCAACTGGTCGACCCGCAGCGCCCAGTCGACCCCGCTGCCGTCGCCGAAGCGCTGCTGCGGCCCCTCGGCCAGCGGGGAGCCGTCCGGTGCCGACGACAGGTAGCAGGTATCGAGCAGCGTCAGCCGGATACCCGCGTCCGCCGCCGCGCGCACCAGGGCGTGCCCCATCTCGTTCGGATCCGCGTACGGCGTGCCGCCAGGGGCGTGGTGCAGATAGTGGAACTCGCCGACGGAGGTGATTCCGGTGAGCGCCATCTCGGCGTAGACACCCCGGGCGAGCGCGTAGTAGCTGTCCGGGTCGAGGCGCCCCGCCGCCCGGTACATCGTGTCGCGCCACGTCCAGAAGGTGCCGCGCTCGCGCTGGGTATGCGACCGCAGCGCCCGATGGAAGGCATGCGAGTGGGCGTTGCCCATACCCGGAATCGTCAGGCCCGGCAGCCGATGTGCGTCCGCCGGGGCGTCGGTCCCGGCGGTCACGGTGAGGATGTACCCGTCGGCGACCGTGATCGTCACCCCGGATTCGACGAGATCGCCGCCGAGCCAGGCATATTCGCACCACCAGGTGCTGTCGGTCGACTCCGTCCGCGGCGCTGCGACAGGAACGGCGGGGGCAGTGGTCACGTGGATTCTCCGTGATCGGTGGTGGTCCAATCGACCATCACATCGGCGAGGACGGCCGCCCCCGTGCGGCAATCCTCGAGGGTGGCGAACTCTTCGGGCGAATGCGAGATCCCGGTGGGATTGCGCACGAACAACATCGCGGTCGGCACGGTCGACGCCAGAATCCCGGCGTCGTGCCCGGCCTGGGTCGGCAGCACCGGAATGTCCCCGAGGTGGGCGAGCGCGCGGCGCAGTCGGGTGCGCGGGGCCTCCGGGAATTCGACGATCGGGGTCACCGATTCGGCGGTGACCTCCAGGGTGATGCCGTCGCCGGCGGCGGCCTCCGCGGCGCGTGCCCGGATCAGGTCGACCATCGCGGTCAGCGCGGCCTCGTCGGCGGCCCGGGCGTCCAGCCAGGCGCGGACCTCCGAGGGGATCGCGTTGGTGCCGTTCGGTGCGGTGAGGATCTTGCCGAAGGTCGCGACCGCCTCGTGGTCGCGGGCCGCGGAGCGTGCGGCGTGCACGGTCGTGGCGAAGGCGAGCATCGGGTCGTGCCGGTCGACCAGGCGGGTGGTGCCGGCGTGGTTGGCCTCGCCGCCGAAGGTGAAGCGCCACCGGCCGTGCGGCCAGATCGTCGAGGCGACGGCGATCGGCTTGTCGACCAGATCGAGCGCGCGGCCCTGCTCGACGTGCAGTTCGACGAAGACCCCGACACGCTCGGCGAGCCCGGGGTCGACGCCGATATGCTGCGGATCGCGGCCGGCGCGGGTCATCGCCTCGGCCAGCGTCGTGCCGTCGATATCGGTCAGCCGGCGGGCGGCGTCGGGATCGAGCGACCCGGTGGCCAATCGCGACCCGACGCAGGCGACCCCGAAGCGGGCGCCCTCCTCGTCGGAGAACGCGGTGACCGCCACCGGCACCCGCGGCACGATGCCGCGTTCGCGCACGATGTCGACGGCGACAAAGGCCGAGACCACACCGAGCGGGCCGTCGAAGGCGCCACCGTCGGGTACCGAATCCAGGTGCGAGCCGGTGACGAAGGCGCCGCGGGGATCGCCGGTCCAGCCGGGCGGCAGCCACCACGCCCAGAGGTTGCCGTTGCGATCCTCCTCGACGTCCATCCCACGGGTGGTCGCCGCGCCGACGAACCACTCGCGCAGGGTCGCGTCCGCGGTCGACCAGGCGAACCGCCGATATCCTCCGGAATCGCCGTCGCGACCCACGTCGAGGATCTCGGTCCACAGGGAGTCGAAGGCGGCCACGGCTCGAGCTTACTGCCGGCCGCCGACTCGGCCGGGACCGTCGGTAGTGTCCTCGAACGGTTGTCGAAGGCATTGAACTATCGATAGCGGGAGGGGCGGCACATGGCGGAACAGGTGCGTTTCGGGGTCAACCTGATGGGGGCCGGAACCGGGGTGGAATTTCTCGACCGGGTGCGCGCGGCGGCCGACGCCGGGGTCGACGTGGTGATGGTGCCCGACCATCTCGGGTTCATCGCCCCGATGCCCGCGCTGGTGGCGGCCGCGACCGTGGCGCCGCGGGTGCGGCTGGGAACGTTTGTGCTCAATGCCGGCTTCTACCGCCCGGCGCTGCTGGCACGCGATCTGGCGACGCTCGATCAGCTGACCGACGGCCGGCTCGAAATCGGCCTCGGTGCGGGCTACGTCGAAGCGGAATTCGACCGTGCCGGAATCCCGTTCGGTACCGCCGGCCAGCGCGTCACGCACCTCGAGGAGACCCTCGACTATCTGATCGCGGCCAGGGAAGATCCGGAACTGGCGCCGAGTTTCGCCCAGTCGCCGACGCCGATCATGGTGGCGGGCAGTGGGAATCGGGTGCTGTCGATGGCGGCGCGCAAGGCGGATATCGTCGCGCTGTCGGCGGTCCCGAGCCGGGAGGTCCTGATCGAACGGGCGCAGTACGTCTGGGACAAGGCGGCGGACCGCGAGACGCAGCCGGAGCTGAACATCATCATCTTCGACCTCGCGATCGATCGGGAACCGAACCTCGAGGCCCTGCGCTCGGTGTCGCCCGGGACTCCCGACGAAGCATTACTCGGGTCGATGAACGGCCTGTCCGGCTCGCCCGAGGAGGTCGCCGACCACATCCGGGACCTGCAGGCGCAGACCGGCCTGTCCTACTTCACCGCGATCGAGCCGTCGGACGACGACCTGCGCGGCCTGGCCCGTGTCATCGACCGGCTGCGCGAACACTGAGCCGGGCGCAGAACCAATGACCGACCGCTTCCGCGTCGTGGCGGCCGTCCACCTCCTGCTGGTGCACCGCGACAGCATCCTGCTCCTGCGGCGCTTCAACACCGGATACGAGGACGGCAACTACGGTCTGCCCGCCGGCCATCTCGACGGCGAGGAGACCGTCACGGCGGCGATCGTGCGCGAAGCGCGGGAGGAGACCGGCATTCGCCTCACGTCGCAGGACCTGCGGACCGTGCACGTCATGCATCGGAACATCCCCGGCGGCGGCCACGAGCGGATCGACTTCTTCCTGACCGCCGACCGGTGGGAGGGCTCCCGCGGGTGATGGAGCCCAACAAGTGCGACGAGGTGCGCTGGTTTCCGTTGGATGCCCTTCCGGACAACACCATCGCGTACGTGCGGTTCGCCATCCTCGCCGCCCTGCGCGACGGCCGCTCCTTCTCCGAGTACGGCTGGCGCACCGCCCCCAGTCCCCCGGAGTGACACTTTCCGCTCGGGAACCGCAGTGATCGTCACACCGGCGCGGGGACCGGGGTGGGTGCGGCGGCTCGACGGCGGTGCGCGGCGGGGCTGGTGCCGTATTCGCGGCTGAACGCGGCGCTCAGGGCGAGGCCGGAGGAGTAGCCGACCCGCGCGGCGATCGCGTCGAGCGTCAGGGAACGGTCGACGAGCAGGTCGCGGGCCAGCGCCAGGCGCCACCGGGTCAGATAGCGCAACGGCGGCAGGCCGACCGACGCGGTGAACCGGGCGGCCAGGGTCGCGCGGGAGACCGCGGTCCGATCGGCCAACGAGGCGACCGTCCACGCCCGCTCCGGCTCGGTGTGCATGGCCTCCAAGGCGATTCGCGCGACCGGATCGTCCACGCCGGCCAGCCACGGGGCGTCGGCCGGTGGTTGCGCGGCGGCGAAGGCGCGGATCGCCTCGATGGTCAGCACGTCGATCAGCCGGTCGAGCACCACGCTCTGCCCCAGGCCGTCGGTAACCAGTTGTCGGGCAACGTGATCGGTGAGCGCGGCGTCCAGCGTCCCGGCGGGCACCACCGCCACCTCGGGCAGCACATCGGTCACCAGGCGGCCGACGCTGCCGACATCGGCGTAGGAGGCAACGATCACCGTGTCCGGGCCCGCCGGATCGTTGCCCCACTGCCGAAGTCCGTGCGCGAAAGCAAGATCCAGCGCCGCTCCGTCGGGGGTGACGCATCGCTGGTCGGGCTCGATCACCGCGATGGTCGCGCTGTCCGCGGCGTCGGCGACGCGGTAGGGGCGCGGACCGCGGACCAGGGCGATATCGCCGACGGTCAACGATTCGTGGCGCGAGCCGATCGTGATCCGGCAGGATCCCGACGTCACCACCATCACGGTCAGGGCGGCGCCGTCGCGGATGTCGACCGCCCAGGGGCCGCGCATCGACATCAGAAGGGCGAAGGCGCCCCGGGCGTTGGGGTGCAGGACGTGCGACAGGGGGTCCATGCACCTCAGGCTAGATCATCGCGTATGAAATTCGGGCAGATCCTGATGATTCGTCCGAACGGTGACGTGGGCCCGGCGGGTGGCAGGCCTCGAGAGCGATCTGGACGAACTCGTATGCAATCGGGACGTAGAGATATTCAGAGTCCAGACCGGGGCGGGTTGACTCATCGCCATGACCACTTCAACGATTCTCATCACCGGCGGTACCGGCCGCACCGGACGACGCGTCGCCGATCGGGTTGCCGGACACAACCCGCGGATCACCTCCCGCAGCGGCCCGACCCCCTTCGACTGGGACGACCCCGATACCTGGGATGCCGCCCTGGACGGCTGCTCGGCCGCTTACCTCTGCTACTCCCCCGACCTGGCCCTGCCCGGGGTCGACGACATCATCAAGCGGTTCGTCTCGCGGGCCGGCGCCCTGGGGGTCGACCGACTGGTGCTGCTGTCCGGCCGCGGCGAGGACGGCGCCCGCGCCTGCGAGGACATCGTGCTCGCGGCAACACCGACCGCCACGGTGGTGCGGTGCTCCTGGTTCCAGGAGAACTTCAGCGAACACTTCCTGCGCGGCTCCGTCCTCGCCGGCCGCATCGCCGTTCCCGCCGGCGATGTGCGCGAACCCTTCGTCAGCCTCGACGACGTCGCGGACATCGCGGCCCTGGCCCTGACCTCCGGCGGCTACGACGGCCAGGTCCTGGAACTGACCGGCCCGCAGTCGATCACCTTCACCGAAGCGGCGGACCAGCTGTCGCGGGCGATCGACCGGCCGATCTCCTACGAGTCCGTCGACGGGGAGACCTTCGTCCTCGAACAGGTCGCCGCCGGGGTGCACCCGGACGAGGCCGGGGCGCTGGCCTGGTTGTTCGACGAGGTCCTCGACGGGCGCAATGTTGCGACCACCTCGACGATCGAGCAGGTCCTCGGCCGCCCGGCGCGCTCCTTCGCCGACTACGCCCGATCGGCCGCCGCGGCCGGGGCCTGGTCGTGACCGGCCTGGCGCGGGCCGCGGAGGTGGCGACCACCGTCGCCGCGGTATCAACCGGCCTGGTCGGTGGGGTCTACGCGGCGTTCTCCACGATGGTGATGCCGGCGTTGCGGTCCGGCCCGCCCGCCGAGGCGCTGACGGTGATGCAGCGGATCAATGTGCACGCCCTGCAACCCGGTTTCATGCTGATCTTCTGGGCCTCGGCCGCCGCGTCGGCCGCCGCCCTGGCCCTGAACTGGGTGCCGGGCGGGGCCCGGAGCGGCTGGGCGACGGCCGGCGCCGGTCTCGCGCTCGCCGGCTTCGCGATCACGGTGGTGCTCAACGTGCCGCGCAACAACGCCCTCGCCGGCCTCGACCCGCTGTCGGCGGCGGACCTGCGGACCGCCGGTGATCTGCTCGGTCAGTGGGTGGTCGCCAACCACGCCCGGACCGCGGCCTCGGCGCTGGCATTGGTGGCGTTCCTGCGATGAGCGCGACCGCCCCGCAACTTCGGCGGCCCCCTGTGGCCGCCGACGATCGGGTGAGGCGCCGCGAGCGGAGCATGATGGGAACCGGTGAACGAGAGTCGAGAGAAGGGATCGCCGATGACTCGCACTCCGTTGGTTCCCGATGAGACCCATCCGATCACGATCGAACCGGCGGGAACCCGCGTGCGGGTTCTGGCCGGCGATCGGGTGATCGCCGATACCACCAACGCGCTCGCACTGCGCGAGGCGTCGTATCCGGTGACCTACTACCTCCCACGCGAGGATGTGGCGGCCGAGGTGTTGCGGCCGAGCGGCACCGCCACCTACTGCCCGTACAAGGGCGACGCGTCGTACGTCGACGTCGTCACCGATAGCGGCACGATCCCGGACGCCGCGTGGAGCTATGTCGATGCCTATCCCTCGGTCGCGCCGATCGCGAACCACCTGGCCTGGTATCCCGACAAGGTGACGATCGTGGTGGACTGATCCGCGCCGAGGGCTCTGGGAAACGCGGCTGATCTGCGTCGATGCGCAGATCGGCGGCGATCTCCACTATGGAGGCCGTGAGTGACAACGGCCGCAGCGGTCTCGGTGGGATGGGGACCGGCCGGTCGGCCGTCACCGCGACGGTGGCCTTCGACGGATTTCGCTTCCTCGCCGGCGGCGCGACCGTCCTGATCGAGGGCACCCGCATCGTCGATGTGCTCCCCGCGGCCGCCGGTTCCCCGGACGGCTGGGAGGTCCTCTCCGCCGCCGCGATCCTGCCCGGGCTGATCGATACCCACGTCCACCTGGTGGGCAGCGGCGAGCCCGACGCCCTGCGGGTCGACATCGATCGAACCGCGGAGCAGCGTGCGGAGGTGATCGAGCGGTCGCTGGCCCAACAGCTCGCGGCCGGCGTGACCACGGTCCGCGACCTCGGCGACACCGACTGGGCGGTCGGCGAACGCGGCGCCCGCCCCGGCGAGCCGACGGTGCTGTCCTCCGGCCCGCCGATCACCATCCCCGGTGGGCACTGCGCGGCGATGGGCGGAACCGCCGCGGGCACCGATCAGCTGCGGGCGGCGGTCGCGGAGCGGGCCGAACGCGGCGCCGACATCGTCAAGATCATGGTCAGCGGCGGCGCGATGACCGCCGGTTCCAATCTGCTCGCCCTGCAGTACTCCGAGGACGACGTGCGCCTGGTGGTCGACGAGGCGCATCGCCGCGGGCTCGCGGTCACCGCGCACGCCCATTCGCTCGAATCGGTCCGCCTCTGCCTGCGCGCCGGCGTCGACGCGATCGAGCACTGCTCCTGCCTGACCGAGACGGGGGTGGTCGACCCACCCGACCTCGGCGGCGCGCTCGCCCGCTCCGAGGTGCTGGTCACCCCGACGTTCGGCCGCCTGCCCGAACTGGCGCCCTCACCGCAGGCCGAGGCGCTGTCGCGGGCCACCGGCTTCTCCCTCGCCGATCGCTTCACCCAGGTGGGCGGTTTCCACCGGGCCGGGGTGCGCCTGTCCGCGGGCTCGGACGCCGGTATCCACCCCGCCAAACCTCATGGTGTACTTCCGCTTTCGGTGCTCGAACTGGTCGGCTGCGGACTGCCGGTCGCCGACGCCCTCGCGACCGCGACCGGGGCCGCGGCGGAAGGGATCGGACTGGCCGGCCACGGGGTGCTGCGCCGGGGTGCCCGCGCCGACCTGCTCCTGCTCGACGGCGACCCGGCGACCGACCCGGCCGCGCTGCTGCGCCCCGACACGATCATCCTCGCCGGCACCCCGATCACCGCACCGGTCAGCGGCGGGTCACCCACACCGAGTTGACCACCTCGTCCATCGGGTGCACCAGCGACACCGGGGTCAGCCCACCGGCGATCACGTCGTCGACGGAGACATCCGGGTAGAGCATCGTGCGCAGTTCGGCCGCGCTGCGGATCACCACATGGGTGCCCGGGGCGACCGCCGCCGACACCGCGCGCAGCACCCGGCGCTTCGCGACCCGGTCCATCCCGACCAGCGCGGCCACGATCACCAGGTCGCAGTCGGTCAGTGCGGCGGCCATGTCACTCGGCCGGGACGCGTCCGCCTCGACCGTGCGGATCGAGCCGCCGGGCTGCACCCGGGCCAGCAGACGCTCCGCGCGCCGGATCGCGGGCGGCGAATTGTCGATGACGTCCATCCGGCAGTCGAGCGCCCGATGGGTGAGCAGCGCGCTCAACGGAAGTGGGCCACCGCCGAGGAACGCGATACGGCTGTGGGAGCCGCCGGACCAGCCGGCGCCGGCCAGCGCGCCGAGTTCCAGGCGCACCAACCGGTGATAGTTCTCGATATAGGGAAAGGCCGCCAGCTCGGTCTCCGGGTCGGCGGACGCGCAGACCCGTTGGGCCCAGCGCGTTTCCAGCCGACCCTCGCCCTCGGCGCAGATGCGCAGCAGGTCGGAGCGCAGGTCGATCAGCCGCTGATCCGCCAGGACCGCAGCCGCCCCGACGCCCGGTGCGGCGATGCAGGTACGCACGAGCTCGGTGAACAATCGATCGGTCTGCGGGCCGGGATCCAGCGTCGGGCAGGCGGCGAGCTGGTCGTGGCAGGCGACGATCCGTTCCACGATGGTGGGTGGCACGGCGTCGGTGGCAGTGGCAGCGGCATCGGTGGCGGCGGGAGCGGCCTCGGTCGGGATCGGGGCCGCGGGAATCCGTTCCTCGAGGGCGGTGGGCGTCACCGGCGACACTCGCGAAGTGTTGCGGCAACGTCCAATTCGAAGTGCACGGTGTTGTGCGGGTCGGGTCGCGCGTCGTGCACCATCGTCGTCGGCATCGACCGCCAGTACGCTTCGGCGCCCGGCACGGACGCGTCGGTGTGCAGGTAGACGGTGCGGTAGCCGCCGTCGGTCACCGCCCAGTCGGCGGACGCGACCGTCAGCGCCCGGGCGGCCCCCTGTCGGCGCGCCCGCGGGGCGATCCAGACGCGCACCAGCTGGCAGACCTCGGGGCGGTTGTAGCGGTCGGCGAGCCACTGCGGGTTGGGCGGGCAGGCGAGAGTGCAGGGCCGAATCCCCGCTGTCCCCAACATCTTTCCGTCGGCATCCCGGGCGACGAAGAGCGCCCACCCCGGCCGGTCGAGGTAGGCGGCGCGCAGATCGTCCAGGTCGCGATGCCAGCGCGGTTGGTAGCCGCCGAGGTCGGAGTCGAGGACCTCGCGCATGATCGCGCTCGCCTCCGCGAGATCCTCCGGGCGGGCGCGGCCGGCCGTCAGACCTCCGCGCCGCGTCGCAGCCAATGTGCGGTCCATCGTTGTCCCCCCAAGTGATTCGGTGTCGAACGGTGATTCGGTGTCGAACGGTCGCGCGCCGGGAACCGGTCCGGCAACCATCGGGTCGACTGTGCTTCGCGCCGACTTCCGTCCGGGAAACGGTACCGCCGACGGTTTGTCGATGGGGGTGCTCCCCGGGTCGATGGCGCCCGTCGTCGCGCTCGCGCGCTACCGTAGCACTTTGTCGACAATCGTTATCATTAAGGGTGGGACGATCCGACGACGGCGTCCACTTCGATCTCGACGCACAGCTCCGGTGCGATCAGCGCGGCGACCTGCACCATCGTCGCCGCCGGTCGAATCTCGCCGAAGACGCGGCGGTGTTCGGCGCCGATCTGCGGCCACGCGGTGATGTCGGTGACAAAGATGCGGGTGCGCACCACGTCCGACAGCTCCGCTCCCGCCTCGGCGAGCGCCGCCCCGATCCGCTCGAGCGCGCTGCGGGTCTGCTCGGCGGGGCCGACGCCGATGCCGGTGGTGCCGGATACCCAGACGTGGTCGCCGACGCGCACCGCGCGCGAGTAGCCGACCTGGTCCTCCCAGACCGCCCCCGAGGACACCTTCCGCCGCTGCGACATGACCGTCATCGTGCCAGTCGCCGCGCAACCCGTCCCGCGAAACCGATTCCACCCTAGGCTCGGGGCCATGGGCCATCCCCGGATGTTCGCCGACGACGATCCGATCCTCGCGCGGGTGCGCGAGCTGGCCCTGGCGCTGCCCGACAGCGACGAGAAGGTCTCGCACGGCCGCCCCGCCTTCTTCACCACCAAGGTCTTCGCCTACTACGGCGGATCGGTCCGGGTCGACGGGGTCTGGACCCAGCATCCGCATTCGCTGGTGGTCCGACCGGACCCCGGCGACGAACGGGCCCTGCGCGACGACGTCCGCGGCTACGTGCCCGCCTATCTCGGGCCGTCCGGCTGGCTCGGCCTCGACCTCCACATCGGCGCCGACTGGGACGAGGTCGCCGAGCTGCTCGACGCCTCCTACCGGCTGACCGCGCCGAAACGCAGCATCCGGCGCCTCGACGCCGCCGACTGATCCGCCTCGATGCCTCGACGCAGGGGGCCGGTCGCGGCAGCTACCTATCGCGGCGACCGGCGGTGTCGGATATCGTCCGAGCCGAAACGACATAGGCTAGGCTCGCCGAACACGAGGTCCCGGAGTGGTGTCGGTCCGGATCCTGCTGTCCCTCGGCGTTCGCGTCGCTGCATATCCCTCGGCGTTCGCGCCGCCGGATGTCACGGAGTTCAGGAGTTCCGATGTCCACTGCCGTCGCGACGCCGGTCCCGACGCGGCCCGGCACGCTGTCGCGGTCGGTGGTCCTCGCCGCGCTGGCCGCGGGCCTGATCGCGCTGATCGCCGCCGGATTCTTCGTAGGTTCCGGCAACTACACGATCGCCGACGCCTGGGGCGCGCTGTGGGGCCGCGGCGACGCGACCACCCTCGAGGTCATCCGCAACTCCCGCGTCCCGCGCACCCTGCTCGCGGCGGTGGTCGGCGCCGCCCTCGGCGCGGCCGGGGCGATCATGCAGGGCCTGACCCGCAACCCCCTGGCCGACCCGGGCATCCTCGGCGTCAACGCCGGCGCCTACTTCGCGATGATCGTCGGCGCCCTGGCCTTCGGAATCGCCAGCACCACCGGCTACGTCGCCTCCGCGATGGTCGGCGCCTTCCTCGCCGCCACGCTGGTCTACTTCGTCGGATCGCGCGGGGCCAGCGGGGCCTCGCCCGCCAAGCTGGTGCTCGCCGGGGTGGCCGCCGGGTCGATCTTCGCGGGCGTCGGCTTCGGATTGACGATGATCGACCCCAAGACCTTCGACGCGATCCGCTCGTGGCAGGTCGGCACCCTCGACGGGCGCGGCTGGCCGCAGCTCGACATCGTGTGGATCCCCGTCTTCATCGGCTTGCTCGCCGCGCTGCTGCTCATTCCCTACCTCAACGGCCTGGCCCTCGGCGACGACCGGGCCCGCGCGCTCGGTGTCCCGGTCGGGCGGGTGCGGCTGGCCGGCTTCGTGATCGTCACCGTGCTCTGCGGGGCCGCCACCGGCGCGCTCGGCCCGATCACCTTCATCGGCCTGATGGTCCCGCACGCGGTGCGCATGCTCTTCGGCCCGGACAACAAATGGCTGATCCCGACGACGATGCTCGTCGGGCCGATCGTGATGGTCGGCTCCGATCTGATCGCCCGCATCGCGACACCCAACGAACTGCCCGTCGGCATGATCACCGCGTTCATCGGCGCCCCGGTGCTGATCTACCTGGTCCGACGCAAGGGGGTCTCCGACTCGTGACCGCGCAGCAGGACCTCCCCGCCGCCCCACCGCCACCCGCGGCGCGCACCCGCGTGCCGGCGCAGTGGCCGCGCCGCATCCGCTTCCTGCGGATCGGTGGTATCAGCCTCAAGATCGACCTGGCGACGGTCGCGATCACCGTGGCGCTCCTGCTGATCGCCCTGGTCGTCGGCACCTGGGCGCTCGGCGTCAGCACCACCGCCAGCCCGCACCTGCGCTTCGGGGAGATCCTCGGCGTGCTGGTCGGCCAGGTCGCCGGCGATCCCGCCAAACGGGTGGCCGCGGCGCTGCCCGCGGTGCTGGTCGCCGCCCTCGGCGGGGCGTCGCTGGCCCTCTCGGGCGGCATCTTCCAGACGATCACCCGCAACCCGCTCGGCAGCCCGGACATCATCGGCTTCACCACCGGCGCCTATACCGGCGCGCTGATCGCGCTGCTGGTACTCAACGCCGGCTCCTCGGGCGCGATGATCGGCGCGCTGCTCGGATCGCTGCTCACCGGCGTCGCGGTCTACTGGTTCGGCATGCGCGGCGGCACCGGCGGCTACCGCCTGGTGGTGGTCGGCGTCGGCATCGCGGCGATGCTCACCGCGTTCAACGGCTATCTGATCGCGACGTCCAACCTGCAGAACGCCGCCTCGGCCGCCGCCTGGGGGATCGGCAATCTGCGCGACCTGCGGATGGCCGACACCGTGCCGATCCTGATCACCCTGCTGATCCTGGTGCCGCTGCTGGTGATCGTCGCGCCGCGGATGCGGATGTTCGAGCTCGGTCCCGACTCGGCGCAGAGCAAGGGCGTCGACGTCGGCCGCGCCCGGCTCTATCTGCTGCTGCTCGGCGTCGGCTTCGCCGCGGCGACCACCGCCGTCGCCGGACCGATCGCCTTCGTCGCACTGGTCGCCCCGCAGGTTGCCGCCCGGATCTCCCCGGCGCCCGGCATCCCGCTGGTGACCTCGGCCGCCGTCGGCGCCGCGCTGCTGGTCATCTGCGACACGATCGCCCGCACGATCCTCGCCCCGACCACCCAGCTGCCCGTCGGCGTCGTCACCACCGCCGTCGGCGGCGCGTACCTGCTGGGACTGCTCCTCGTTCAAGCGCGAAAGGCCGGGTCATGACCGATACCCCCACCGGGGCGACAACCGGCACGCAACGCCTGACCGGCGCCGGGCTGCGCGTCGGCTACGGCGACCGCACGATCATCGCCGACCTCGATGTCGCGATCCCCGACGGCTCGTTCACGGTGATCGTCGGGCCGAACGCCTGCGGCAAGTCGACCCTGCTGCGCACCCTGTCGCGGCTGCTCGTCCCGCAGACCGGTGCGGTGCACCTCGACGAGCGGGATGTGAAGTCCTACGGCGGCAAGGAATTCGCCAAGCAGGTCGGCCTGCTGCCGCAGCAGTCGATCGCCCCGGACGGCATCACGATCATCGATCTGGTCTCCCGCGGCCGCTTCCCCTACCAGACGATGTTCCGGCAGTGGACCGACGACGACCAGGCCGCCGTCGACTTCGCCCTGCAGGTCACCCGGCTGACCGAGTTGGCGCAGCGGCCGGTCGAGGCGCTCTCCGGCGGTCAGCGGCAACGGGTGTGGATCGCGATGGCGCTGGCCCAGAAGACCCCGATCCTGCTGCTGGACGAGCCGACCACCTACCTCGACCTCGCCCACCAGATCGAGGTACTCGAGCTGTGCACCAGCCTCAACCGCGCGGGCACCACCTTGGTCGCGGTGCTGCACGACCTCAACCAGGCCGCCCGCTACGCCACCCACATCATCGCGATGCGCGCCGGCGACATCATCGCGCAGGGACCGCCGGTGGAGATCATCACCGCCGAGATGGTCGAACGCACCTTCGGCGTCCGCTCGCGCATCATCACCGACCCCGAATCGTCGACACCGCTGGTGATTCCGCTCGGTACGGGAGCGATCTCGTTCGACACCGTCCCCGGTGACACCGCGAACCTGCGTGCGTCACAGGGCACATGACCCATCGATCCGCCGTCCATCGGCCGTACCCCCGGGAGAAGTGACCCAGTGATTTCCCTCCGCCGCATGTTCACCGCCGCCGGCGCCGTCGGGTTGGCGCTCGCGATGACCGGTTGCATCCAGTCGGACACCACCGAGAACGTTGTCTACAACGACCCGTCGGCGGACCCGGGCATCGAGTTGCCGGACTCGCCGCGGGTGGTCGCCCTCGGCTGGTCGGACGGCGAGATCGCGCTGAGCCTCGGCGTCAAGCCGGTGGCGATCTACGACTGGATGTCCTTCGGCGAACAGAACAAGGGCGTCGGCCCGTGGATCACCGACGAATTCGGCGACGACAGCCCGGAGATCATCTCCGCGGCGAGCACCGGCGACTTCAACTATCAGCAGATCCAGGAGCTCAACCCCGACCTGATCCTCAACGTGCGCTCGACCTCGGACAGCGCGATCACCGACAGCCTCTCCGCGATCGCCCCGGTGGTCACCGCCCCCGCGGGTACCCCGGACTACGCGGTCAACTGGACGGTGCAGACCGAACTGATCGCCAACGCGCTCGGCAAGAGCGACGAGGGCACCTCCCTGATCGAGGACACCCAGAGCGTGCAGCAGACGATCCGGGACAACAACCCCGACTTCGACGGCAAGACCTTCGTCTGGGGGGTGAAGTTCGGCGATGCCTACGGCGCCTACCTGCCCGGCGACGCGCGTTTCGACACCTTCGCCGAACTGGGATTCGCCGAGTTCCCGCCGGTCGCCGCGCTGCAGAGCCAGGGCTTCTTCGCGTCGGTGCCCGTCGAGCAGGTCTCCGCGCTCGACTCCCAGGTCGCCGTGTTCACCACGATCTCCAAGCCGCTGGCGGAGCTGCAGGGTGACACGCTGCTCAATACCCTGCCGGTGATCGTCGACGGCCGCGCGATCCTGCTGGCCGAGGACGACCCGATCGTGCAGGCGATGGCCGCCGGTACCCCGGTCTCGCTGAAGTTCGCGCTCGAGGGCATCGAGCCGCAGCTCGTCCAGGCGGTCTCGCGCGTCAACTGATTTCACTCACGAGGAAGGCGGCGGGTCCGAATGATTCGGGCCCGCCGCCTTTTCCCGTTCGTACGCCCACCCCCGACCGGGTCAGCCGAACGCCATCTCCACATCGGAGCCGGACGGTACCTTCAAGGATTCCGGCACGGTCGCGCGCGCCACCTCGGCGCTCTCCCCGGACACCACGACGGCCGGGTCGACCCGCAGAATCGAGTACCCCGCCACCGCGCCCGCACCGAAACCGGGCGCGAAGATGCGGGTCGGCTCGGAGATCACCCCGTCGCGCACCGCGTCGTGGATCGCCAGCGGGATACTGGCCGACGACGCGTTGCCCACCTGCTCGATGTTGAAGTACAGCTGGTCCTCGGAGAGACCGGCCTTCTTCGCCAGATCGACGACCATCGTCTTGTTCGCCTGATGCGGGATGATCAGCCCGATGCTGTCGAGCAGCGACTCGGCCTTGCCGTCCGGATCCGGCAGCGCCCGGATATCGCCGAGCATCTGCACCAGGTACCGGCCCGCCAGACTCTTGACCTCCGGCCCGAACACCGTGATGTTGTTCGCGAAGTCCGGGTTGGGCCACAGGATCGAGTTCACCTGGCTGACCGGCCCGCTGGCGTAGGTCTGGATGAACTCGATATCCGGGGTCGCCCCCGGTTCCGCCGGCGCGACCACGATCGCCGCGGCGCCGTCACCGAAGATCATGCGCGAGGGCCGCACATTGCCGATCTTGTCGGAGAACTTCTCCGAGCACACCAGCAGGACCGGCCGCTCGACGGTCTGCAATACCCGAGTCGCCTCCGCCAGCCCGTAGCTGAGACCCGCGCACGCGGCCACCAGATCGAACGACGCGTGCGTCTGCTGGATACCGAGTTGGCCGGACAGCCAGCAGGCGATCGACGGGATCAGGCGGGAGCTGGTGCAGGTGCAGACGATGACCGCACCGACCTCCTCCGGCCCGACACCCGCATGCTCGAGCGCGGCCTTCGCCGCGCGCAACGAGATCTCCTCGAGGCTCTCGCGGGTATACCGGCGCTGTTCGATACCGGTCTTGTGGCTGATCTCGTCGGCGGACATCTGCGACCAGTTGTAGGCGCTGTTGCGGATCAGGTCGGCGTTCGTGCAGATCTGTTCGCCGTGCACCGCGGCGATCGCCTTGACCGCCGGCAGCACCTTCAGATCGTTGCGGACGTCGATCGGCCGGTAGGGGCGCACCGGTTCCACCGCCTGCCGCGGCGGCGCGGCGGTCCCGATCGAGGAGCTCGCCGAGGCCCCGCTCGTGGTCACACTGCTCAGGAATTGCGCGACGTCGCTGTCGCGCGGATGGAAGACCACGACATAGTCGTCGTCGCGCAGTTCGCTGACCGGCGTCAACTGCGCCTCGTTGCGCGACCACGGGTACTGGTTGTGCAATACCCGAGACCAGCGGCGCAGGGCCTCGAGCTCGGGGACGTCCTCGTGGCTGTCGATGATCTCCTGGTAGGTGAACATCGGGTAGTCCGGATCGAACTTGTTGATCCGGAGGGTCTGGTTGGCCGGATTCGCCGTCAGCTCGGCGACCGTCGGAACGACCGCCGACAGCTTCGTCGCGTGGTTGCGGCGATGTGCGAAGACGTCGTACAGGGTCTCGGCGATGCTGTCCTCGACGTCGTTGTCCCAGCGCGCCGGCAGGGCGCGGTAGGCATCGCGGACGGCGGAGACCTTCCGTTCGCGGTCGGCCCACGGCGTCTGGATCGGCACGAAGACGTCCGACCGGCGGCGTGGCACGTCGGCCCAGCGGGTCGGACGTACGTCATACATCGTGATTTTGAACCGGTTGGCCCAGAAGAGATTGAGTGCGACATCACGCATCAACTCGAACTTGCTGGAGTAACCACCGGTCGTGATGCGCTCGAGGATGCTGTTCCCCGACGGCGCCTTGGCGTCGAAATCCCGTTGGATGACGGCGTCGAGCTCGTCGAGGGTGTTGAATGCCGAGAAGTCAAGGACGGGAAAGCAATTCGCCGGAAAGACGATGTTCCCGTTGGCGTTCAGTTCGTAGGAGTGCATGGCCGATCACCTGCACAAAGTGTGTGGTGTGGATAGAGCAAGAGCCTCTCCTCCCCTGGGATGGTGCGCCCATTATGAGTGGGGTGGGCGCGCGTGCAGGTGACTTTCGCTCAGACCTCCCCGATCGGACGGGTTGCACGGCGCCCCGGGAACGATCGATCGGCCGGGATCGAATAATGCTGCGCCAAGTCATAATTCGACATCTGTGTCACAACTCGTTCGGTAGGCGAACGGGAGTCGGAACCGGGGGATCGGTCGGAGCGTTCCGGGGCTCGCGGCAGGGCTCGGGCAGCAGGGCCGTCGGTATCGCTCGCGCGTCGACTTCTCATCCGTCGGCGTCGCCGGTGTGACGTCGCGGGCCCTCGCGTGTGGAAGCGGAGCGCGCCCGGCCCGGGCGCGAACGGCCTGTACATCGACGAAGGCCCTCCGACCGGGGGTGCCGGTGGAGGGCCTCGTGGAGAGTGCGCCCGAAGGGATTCGAACCCCTAACCTTCTGATCCGTAGTCAGATGCTCTATCCGTTGAGCTACGGGCGCATGCCTGTGTTCAATTATCCATCCCGAGGGATGGTGTCCGGTACCGGGGTACCGGGTGGCGGAGGCGAGAGGATTTGAACCTCCGGTCCCCTTGACGGAGACAACTCATTAGCAGTGAGTCCCATTCGGCCGCTCTGGCACGCCTCCTGACCTCTTGCGAGGACGGTCGGGTCCCTGTCGAGAACCGCCGTGGAAAGAGGTTACACAACTGCGGGCTCAGCACCAAAAGCGCACGTCGGAGGGGGTGCCGGCCGGTTGGATCGGGCTCGGATCAGCGCAGGTGCGAGTTGAACCAATCGAAGATCCGACTGCGCGCGTGGATGATCGTGTCGTCGTCCGGGTCGATCGGCACCGCGCTGTTCTCGTAGTCGGCGCGGTGGCCGTAGCCGGTGTACTGGACGACCAGCACCGCCACCGACGCCGTCGCGGCGGCGTCCTGCAACTGTTCGATCTGCTCGGACGGGATCCGTTCGTCCTCGCCGTAGAGGCCCAGCCAGGGCGCCTTGAGCGACGGCAGGGCGGTCACCAGTGCCTCCGCATCGGTGGTGAGCGGTTCGAGGATGCCGGGGGCGGCCACGCTGACCGCCGCTCCGACCGGGCGATCGGTGGCCACCAGGGCCGCCGCCGTTCCCGCGTCGTCGAAGCCGAGGACCCCGATCAGATCGCGGGGCACCCCCTGCTCGGTCAACCATTGCCAGGCGGCGTCGAAGTCCTCGAACAGATCGCTGCCGAAGACCTCCGCCCCGGGATCCTGGTCCCGATGAAAAAGGTTGGGGGCCACGGCAAACCAGCCGTCGTCGGAGAGCATGACCAGCAGTTCGCGGAAGGCGTCGGTCAGTTCGCGCGACTCGTGCAGCACCACGATTCCCCCGCGGGCGGCACCATCCGGAGCGCAGATCGTCAGCGGAACCTCGACCAGTACCTCGCCCTCGGCGGACACCAGGTGGGCGGAATCAGTGAAAGACTTCACCATGAACCCACAGTAGTTGGCCGGGGCGGAATTGTCCGCCGCTTCCGGTTGCGGCTTGGACTCGGCCGAACAATGGCTCTCCCGGCGGCTCGCATGCCGGCGTGCGTACGGGCCCGACGTCGACGCTCGGCCGGTGCGGGGATATTTTTCTCCGGTGACCGCCGAACTGCGCAGCGACCTCGACGCGATTCCCGCCTACGTTCCGGGTCGCTCGGTACCCGGGGCGATCAAGCTCGCCAGCAACGAGTCGCCGGGCGGTCCACTGCCGGGCGTCGTCGAGGCGATCACCGCCGCTGCGGCCGGGGTATCCCGGTACCCCGATAATGCTGCAGTCGCCTTGACCTCGGTGATCGCGGAGAAGATCGGCGTCCCGGCGGCGAATGTGGTCGCGGGATGCGGATCGGTGGCGCTGTGCCAGCAACTGGTGCAGATCACCTGCGCGGCCGGCGACGAGGTCGTCTTCTCCTGGCGGTCCTTCGAGGCCTATCCGGTGGTGACCCGGGTGGCGGGCGCGACGCCGGTCCCGGTGCCGAATACCGCCGAGCACGGCCACGATCTCGACGCGATGGCCGCGGCGATCGGGGAACGGACCCGGCTGGTATTTGTCTGCACCCCCAATAACCCGACCGGGACAACTATTTCCGCGACCGAAATAGGGAAATTCCTCGATAAAGTGCCGGAGCGGGTACTCGTCGTCGTGGACGAGGCGTATGTCGAGTACGGCGATGCGGATGATCCGGATCGTGTCGACGGTATTTCCCTCGCGATGGAACGTCCGAACGTGATCACGCTGCGCACCTTCTCGAAGGCCTATGCCCTCGCCGGGGTGCGGGTCGGATATGCGGTGGGAAACTCGGCGGCGATCGTCGCCCTGCGCAAGGTGTCGATTCCGTTCTCGGTCAACGCGGCGGCCCAGGCGGCGGCGATCGCGGCGCTCGGGGCGGCGGACGTCATGCGCGAACGGGCCGCGGTTGTCGTGGCCGAACGGGAGCGGGTCACCGGCCTGCTGCGCGAGGCCGGCTACGCGGTCCCGTCGTCGCGGGGCAACTTCGTGTGGCTGCCCCTGGGTGAGGACACGGCGGCGTTCACCGCCGACGCCGCGGACAACGGCCTGCTCGTGCGGGGCTACGGCACCGACGGTGTGCGGGTGACGATCGGGCACGCGGACGAGAACGACGCCCTGATCGCCTTTGCGCGGACCCGGGCGGCCGCGCGAGCGGTGTGACATACGCCACCATTGGTGGGGTGTGATGGGCGCGTCGACGCGCGTCCCTCGTGGCGGCTGCTACGGGCAAAACTGCAGGTAATGGACGGTCGACTCGTTCCGGACGTCCCCCTGCGTCACATACCGATCGCAGCCTTTGCGGTTTGGAGCGTGACTATTCTCCGAAATGGCAAGTGCCTTTCCGCGCATAAAACTGCTTCCGTCCCGGTCGCCGCCGGATCGGGCCGGACGATTCCGCTGCAAAACCCGGAGAAACCGTGCACGATGTCCACCGAACGGATAGTCCGAATATGTCGGAGGAAATGGTGTCGGACGCGGCCGCCCCCGGAGCTCGATTGGCGATAGGCGGATTGGTGATCGGCGGGCTGTTGGTAGCCGGAGCCGCACTGACCTCCCCATTACCGTTCGGCAATCCCCTGGGGGATCTGATGTGCCGATCGGGTGTGATGCGCTTCTGCCCGCAGCCGGTGGTGATCGACCTGCCCGAACTCGAACTTCAGGTCCTCGAGCAGACCCCCTCGCGGGTGGTCGGCTACGGGGCGGTCGCCGGTCTGCCCTGACGGCCTGCCCCGACGGTCTGGCCCGAACACCGGCCCTGACGATCTGACCCGACGATCTGACCCGACGATCTGCCCCGACGATCTGCGCGGACACCGGGCCCGTCGGCCGTCCGGGGCGGCGCCCCGAGCCGACGCGGGAGCCGAGCGCGTCACCGGGGCATGACACGATCGGGACATGCCGGACGCCGACCCCTTTGATCCGCCCGGAGTGACCTGGAGGCGGCCGTCGCCGCGGTTGATCCTGGTCACCAGTGTCATCAACGGTGCGATCGGGCTGGTGGCCGCGGTGGCCGTCGCCGCCGCCGCGCAGCTGACCGGCCGGTGGTGGCTGTGGTCGGTGGTCGTGGTGGTCCTCCTGGGCACCGCGTTCTGGGTGGCGACCGAACCGCGCCGGGTCAACGCGCACGGCTACGCCGAGCGCGACGACGACCTGCTGGTCCGGCGGGGCATCCTGCGCCGCGTCCTCGTGGTGGTCCCCTACGGCCGCATGCAGTACGTCGACGTCACCGC
The DNA here is from genome assembly GCF_001552615.1 of Millisia brevis NBRC 105863. Lineage (GTDB taxonomy): Bacteria > Actinomycetota > Actinomycetes > Mycobacteriales > Mycobacteriaceae > Millisia > Millisia brevis. The sequence goes on along the minus strand of NZ_BCRN01000005.1, from coordinate 95,160 downwards.
CGGACCGATCCAACGATTGGCGGGCCTGGCCACCGTCCAACTGCACACCGCCTCGACCGGGACGATGGCCGAGATTCCGGGCGTACCGGTCGACGAGGCCGGTCGACTGCGCGATCGCCTCGCCTCGCGTGGGGAGTCCCGATTGGCGGGTCTGTGACCCCGCCGTTCGCAACCCCGCCGACCGGACCGCCGCCCGGCCTCGAACCGTCGCGGTGGCATCGACTGCACCCGCTGACGCCCTATCTGCGGTCCTGGGCGGTCGTGGTCGCCGTGGTCGCCGGCGTCGTCGCGAACCTGTCGAGCATCACCGGCACCGTCGAGGACGTCTTCGGGGACGAGCGGGCGGCGCCGGCCGCGATCGGGTGGTCGGTGCTCGGCGGCCTGGTCGCGCTGGCGCTCTACACATCGTGGGCGGTGCTGTCCTGGCGCATGACGCGGTACCGCCTCGACGACGACGCGCTCGAGTACGAGGTCGGGGTGGTCTTCCGGCAGCACCGGCAGGCGCGGTTGGACCGGCTGCAGGCCGTCGACGTGGTCCGGCCGGTGATCGCACGGCTGCTGGGGCTGTCGGAGCTGCGGTTGGAGGTGGCGGGCGGTTCGGGCTCGGACGTGCGCCTGCAATATCTGCGCGCGGACGATACCCACCGCCTGCGGGAGGCGGTGCTGGCACGGGCGGCGGCCGCCGACCACGGGACGGGTCCGACACGGGGCGGCTCGCCGACCGTGGCGGGGTCGACCGCAACCGCCTCTCCGACCGGCCCCGGCAGCAATGCGTCGGGCGCCGTCGGTTCGACGGGCCACGTCGAAGCGGGCGCCGCAGGCTCATCGACCGCAGTCGGGCAGGCGGGTCCCGTCGGAGCGCCGATGACCGGTGCGGCGCCGGGCGGGCCGGGTATGTCCGGCGGGCCGGGTATGTCGGGTGGGTTGGGGATATCGCCCGAACGGGTGCTGGTGGCGGTTCCGCCCGGCCGGTTGGTGGGGTCCTGGCTGCTCGGCGGCGCGACGGTGGCCTCGGTGCTGGTCCTGGCGGCGGTGATCCCGGCCGCGGTGCTGCTGCCCGGCGTGGTGATCGCGTCGATCCCCGCAGTGCTCGGCATGGTGGCCGGCGCAGCGAAGCGGGTGGCCGGCGTCTTCGGCTTCACCGCCGCCGAGGGGCCCGACGGCCTTCGGCTGCGCTACGGCCTGCTCGAGACGCGCACCCAGACCGTGCCGGTCGATCGGGTTCAGGCGGTGGCGCTGAGCCAAACCCTGCTGTGGCGGGTGTTCGACTGGTGGACCGTCGAGGTCAACATCGCGGGCTACGGCACCGACGCCTCCTCCGGGCAGATCCTGCTGCCGGTCGGCACCCGCGCCGAGGCGGTCACCATGCTCGCCCGGGTCCTCCCGCAGCCCGGAGTCGACGATCCACTCGCCCTGGTCGCCGCCGGGCTGACCGGGCGTACCGACGACGCGGGCACGCCCGGAGCGGACGGATTTGTCGGGGCGCCCCGCCGATCGCGGCTACTCGATCCGATCGGCTGGCGGCGCAACGGTTTCGCGGTGACCCCGGCGGCGTTGTTCCTGCGTTCCGGTGTCCTGACGCGCCGCCTGGTGGTCGTCCCGCACGCCCGCACCCAGAGCATCGGCGTCGCGCGCGGGCCCATCCAGCGCGGTCTGCGGCTCGCGAGCGTGGCCAGTCATTCGACGCCCGGCCCGATCCGGCCGCGGATGCGCCACCTCGACGTCGGCGTCGCCGCCCACCTCGTCGACGAGCAGGCCCGCCGGGCCCGGCAGGCGCGCACTCCGGCCCGACAGGCGGTCGGCGGGCGAGGAATAGCGGCGGGCGATGAGTAATTTGGAACGATCACACCGACGGAGAGGAGGTCCCCGATGACCACGACATCCGCGGGCGCCGCCTCCGCGCGGTTGGTCCGCCGGGTCTCCTGGCGCAGCGGAGCCCCGGAATGGGTGATCACCGATCCCGCCGGCGGGCCGGACGAGCGGATCGCGCTGCGCGACCGTCGGGTCGGCTTCCGGGCGATCGATCCACCCGGCCGGCGCTACTGCCTCGGCCGCGATGAGCAGATCGACGGGGCGCGGGTCCACGTGCCGTGCCCGGACCGGGCGACCGTCGACCTCGGACGGCAGTGCGCGAACTGCCAACAGCGCGACATCTACCGGTTCATGCACATCTCCCACCGCGTCGACTTCGTCACCCCCGAGCTCGCCGAGAGTCTGCGGCGACCGCACTGGCTGTACGTCGCGAGCTTCTCCGAGAAGCTGCACAAGGTGGGCACCGTCATCGACGGGCGCGAACAGGAGCGGCTGGCCGAACAGGGCGCCCTGGTGGCCGACATCGTCGCGCGCTGCGACGACGGCTGGGCGATCCGACGCCTGGAGGATGCCGTCGGCGCCGAGGCCGGACTGTCGCAGTCGATCCGCCCGTCGGCCAAGGTCGCTGCGATCGCGGCGCCGATCGATCCGACGACGGTGCTCGACCGGCATCGGCATATCGCCGGGTTCGTCCGGGAGCTGATCGGGGACATCGACGGGCAGGACGCGGTCGAGGTGGTCGATCGGCAATGGGAGGCCCCGGCGCTCGACGCCCTGCGCGCCTCGACGCGGAGGCTGGCCTACCCCCTCGATATCGCGGTCGGCGAGCACGGATTCGTCGTCCGGGAGTGTCTGGGTGCCACGGCCCTGGTCGCCGTCGACGACGACCCGGATACCACCTTCGTCGTCGATCTGTCCGCGACGGTGGGACGACGAATCACTTTGGGCCGGTTCAGAACCCGACTCCCAGCGCTGCAGGACGCGCTCTTCTGAGCGCAGCCTGAGGGCCTGCCGGCGTATTCCCGGGTAACTCGAGGCGAGCACGGAGTTAACGGCGAGCTTCCGGGAGCAAAGTAGTTGGCATGACTACGGACATCAAGACCTCGGAAGCGCCGTCGAAGCTCCGCCGCATCGCGCGTTCCGGACGGCTGGCCGCGACGACCGCCGTGCTCGGCGCCGCCACCGCGGCCGCGATCTTCACCGGCGGCGGGATCGCCTCGGCCGCCAACTCCTACCCCGTCGTGGTCGGCATGACCGCCTCGGACGCCCACTCCACCCTGGCTGCGGACGGGATCTCCTACCAGACACTCCTGACGGTCGGATCCGGCTCCAACTGCACGATCACCCAGCAGTTCGACCTCGGCTCCACCAACGGAACCTGGAACGGCCTGGGCCTCTGGGAGAACTGTTCCGCCTGAGAGCCTTTTCGTTCGACTGGTGGTGTGCGATAGGCGGCGGCCCGCTGATCCGATCGGTCCCGGGGGATGGGCGATCGGCTGTGGACACCCTGTTCGGGTAACCGCTCGGAGTGGGAAAGCTCCGGGTCAACATCGGGGGGACACCCGATGTCCGAAATGCCCGTGGGGGGCAGAGTGTTCCACATGACTTCAGCAACCGCGTCTCCGAGCACCGCCTTTTCGAGCGCCGCGCGTTCGAATTCTCTTCGGTCGCTGCGTGGCGGCCGAACCGCGTTGGTCGCCTTGTTCGTTGCAGCCGGAACGGCGGCGGCGGTCCTCACCGGAGGAGGGACCGCCGCCGCCGACCCCATCGCGCCCTATGTGGTGGGTATGACCGAGCAGCAGGCACACGAAGCGCTGGCCACCACCGGAGTTCCCTACCGGAACATGGTCCGCATCGGCGGGGCGTCGCCGTGCATCGTCACCGCGCAGAGCGACCTGGGCACCGTCCTGGTCGGCCACACCAACCTGGACGGCGACCGCATCGAGACCCCGGTCTGGCGCGGAGTCGGGCTGTCGGTGCGCTGCGCCTGACCCCTTCACCCGCCTGTCGGACGCGGGATCGGGGAAACTCGGATAATCGTCTTGACCCTCACGCAGCGTCAGGGGCCACAGTCGTCCATGGGCACCGGAACGGCCGGCGCCCGAACCCGACAGTCGGGAGCGTCCGTGGAAAGGCGATCCCGACACCGCACCAGGAGGTCGACATGCTCGAAACCGAATACTCGGTGGGGCAGGTGGCCTCGCTGGCCGGGGTGACCGTCCGTGCATTGCACCACTACGAGCACATCGGTTTGCTCGTGCCACGGGGGCGCAGTGCCGCCGGTTACCGGATGTACTCCGGTGGCGACATCGATCGGCTGCGGCTGATCCTGTACTACCGCGAACTCGGGTTCACCCTCCCCGACATCGGGAGCATCCTCGACGACCCCGCTGCCGACACGGTCGTGCATCTGCGTCGCCAACGGGACCTGTTGGAACGCAAAGCCAAACGGGCTCGGGAGCTCCTCGATGCGGTCGAACGAGAACTGGAGGCCCACGCGATGGGCAATAGCCTGACCCCCGAGGAGAAGTTGGAGATCTTCGGTTCGGAATACGACCCGAACTGGGAGATCGAGGCGCGGCAGCGGTGGGGCGAGACCGGCGCCTGGCGCCAATCGGCCGAGCGCAGCGCCACGCTGGGTGCGGACGACTACCGCCGCATCAAGGCCGAGACCGATGCGTTGAACGCCGACCTCGCCGCCGCCAAGCGGCGCGGTGTCGATCCGGCGAGCGACGAGGCGGCCGCCCTGGCCGAGCGGCACCGCGCGAGCATCGAGCAGTTCTACGACTGCAGCTACGCGCAGCAGCGCTGCCTGGCCGACATGTACCTTGCCGACGAACGGTTCACCCGAACCTACGACGACCTGGAAACCGGTCTGGCCCAATGGGTTCACGACGCCATCCACGCCAACGCGGATCGCCACGGCGCGCCGCCGGCGTCGGAGGCGGTCTGGGGGTAGCCGGCGAGGGCGCTACTTGGTCCCGAAGATGCGGTCGCCGGCGTCGCCGAGACCCGGCACGATGTAGCCGTGTTCGTCGAGCTTGCGGTCGACCGCCGCGGTGAACAGCTGCACGTCCGGATGTGCCTCCTGCAGGGCGGAGATCCCCTCCGGACAGGTCAGCAGGCAGACGAACCGGATCGACCGCGGATGGGACTCCTTGATGCGGTCGACCGCCGCCACGGCCGAGTGCCCGGTGGCCAGCATCGGGTCGACGACCACCACGTCGCGCTCGTCCAGGTCACCGGGCAGCTTGCAGTAATACTCGACCGCCACCAGGGTCGCCGGATCCCGGTAGAGCCCGATATGGCCCACCCGGGCGCCGGGAACGACGTCGAGCATCCCTTCGAGGATGCCGTCGCCGGCCCGCAGGATCGACACGAAGACCAGCTTCTTGCCGTCGATCACCCGGCCGGTGGTCGTCTCCAGAGGGGTTTCGATGTCGATCTCCTGCATGGGGATATCGCGCAGAACCTCGTAGGCCATCAGCGCCGAGATCTCCCGCAACAGTTCGCGAAAGGTCTTCGTCGACGCTTCCTTGCGGCGCAGCAGGGTCAGCTTGTGCTGCACCAGCGGGTGATCGATGACGGTGGGACCGGTGGTGGTGGGCATCGGACTTCCTTGTCGCAGAGGGAGCGCGCGGGGCGGTGGGGCGCGGGGCGGGCTAGAAAACGGTGCCGTTGCTGACGATATCGAACGGCGGCAGGCCGCCGCGGGACCGTGCGGCGAGCTCGCGGCCCGCCGCCCAGGTGCCGCCCTCGAGGATGCGGGCCAACGGCAGTCGGGCGGCGTCGACCCCGAGCCGTGCACGCACCAGCGGCGCCACCTCGTCGAGCAGGGCGACCGTCAACGCCCGCCATTCGACGACGATCTGCGCCGCCACCGGGACGCCGGCCGGGCGACCGGCCGCGTCGATGGGATGCAGGGCGGCGGGATCGATCGGCTGCAGCACCCCGGTGTCGAGCAGCAAGCCGCCATTGCGGTACTCGGCGAGCGCGGTCAGCGCGTCGAGGTCGGTGACCGGCACCGCGTTCCACTCGAACGGTTCGAGCAGCGAGTACGTCAACCACTGGGACAGCTTGTGCAGCGGCATCCAGCCGGCGGTGCGGCCCGGGCCCGGTACCGCATCGTGACGCCAGCAGTCTCCGAGCGGAATGTCGTCGATGATGTTGTCGGCCAACCAGATCGGTGACAGGTAACGCAGCAGCAGGCCGAGGATGTCGGTCGCGGCGACCCCGCCCTCGTCGGCGAGCGCGGCGAACAGCCCGCCCGGCCGGCCGTCGGGTCCGAAGACCTCCGGGGTCGCGGCGAGCGTCTCGCCGAGCCGGCGCAGCAACTCGACGCGACCGTCCAGGCCGACCAGCGGATTGGCATCGCTCACCTGAAAGGCTTCCGCGAGTGCGGATGTGGTCAGCGAGCGCAGCCCGGCGGCGTCCACCCGCAGCGGGTCGGCCGGGTTGCCGGAGAAGAGGCCACCGACAAAGGCATGCCAGCTCGCCACCGCCAGTCCTTCGGACCGGGCGTAGGTACCGCCGGCGTCCGGCTCGAGGTACGACCAGTCCGGCCCGGCGCCGGCATCGAGCAGCACGCTGACCACGGCGAGGTCGATCAACGCGGCCGCGCCGTCCGCGGGCTCGAGATGTGAGAGCTGTTTGCGCAGAACGCTGTTGCGGTCGATGCCGCCGGCCTCGAAATGCCGCCAGCGGCTGTGGTACGGGATGTCCAGGTCGGGGTAGCGCCGCTGCGTGACCTCCGCGACGATGTCCGCCGCCGCGGCCAGGGCCGTGTCGTCCACCGTGAACCACTCCGACCGCCCGGAGCGCGCGCGGGCGAGCAGGCCGCGGGCGCGTTCCCGGATCGCGGTGGTGGTCCGCAGCAGCTCGGCGGCTCCGGCGGCGCTGTTCGGGTCGGGTGCGACGGCGGAACCCGAATCGCCGGCGGCGGAATTCGGCTCGGCGGAAATCAGCTCTGGGGAGGTCGGCTCGGGGGCCGACGATCGATCGGTCACGAATGCAGCTCCCGCCCCTTGACCTCCCGCAGCGCGGTGACGTCCGGGACCGGTCCGAGCGTGAAGTAGCCGGCGGCGGTCTTGGCGTCGATCTCCACCCGGGCGTCCGCGGGAATCAGGTCGTCGGGGATGTTCACCCGCTCGCCGACCTCGATACCCGACCCGGTGATCGCGTCGTACTTCATATTGCTCATCGACACCAGCCGGTGAATCTTGGTGATGCCCAGCCAGTGCAGCACATCGGGCATCAGTTCCTGGAAGCGCATGTCCTGGACCCCGGCGACGCATTCGGTGCGGGCGAAGTACTGGTCGGCGGTATCGCCGCCGAGCTGCCGCTTGCGGGCGTTGTAGACCAGGAATTTGGTGACCTCCCCGAGCGCGCGACCCTCCTTGCGCGAGTAGGCCACCAGCCCGACACCACCGTTCTGCGCGCCGAGGATGCACTCCTCGATCGCGTGGGTCAGATAGGGGCGACAGGTACAGATATCGGAACCGAAGACGTCCGACCCGTTGCACTCGTCGTGGACGCGCGCGGTCAGCTCGACCGACGGGTCGGCCAGGTCGGCCGGGTTGCCGAAGATGTAGATCGTCTGCCCGCCTATCGGGGGCAGGAAGACCTCGAGGTCGGGGCGGGTGACCAGCTCCGGGTACATCCCGCCGGTCTCCTCGAACAGCACCCGGCGCAACTCGGTCTGCGAACAGCCGAACCGTTCGGCGACCCCCGGCAGGTACCAGACCGGCTCGATGGCGGCCTTGCTGACCACCGCCGCGCCGGTCGGCAACAGGAAGTGGCCGTCCGGTTGCAGGCGGCCCTTGGCGATCGCTTCGATGACCTCCGGCAGGATCACGTGCGCCCGGGTGACCGCGATGGTCGGCCGGATGTCGAACCCCTCCGCCAGTCGATCGGCGAAGACGTCGGCGACCGCGGCGCCCCACGGATCGAGGCTGACGATCGCCCCCGGGGTGCTCCACTGCGGGTAGGGGCCGATCGCATCGGTCGGAGAGGTATTGGTCAGGTCGGCGCGGTGGCTGCGCGACAGCGCTCCCGAGGCGATCGCCAGCGCGCGGTACACCGAGTAGGAGCCGCTGTGCGTGCCGATGACGTTGCGGTGCGCCGGTTCTCCCGTCGTGCCGATCAGCGGGCCGCGCTCGGCGGCGGTGGTCGCCGCCCACTGCACGGCGGGCGCATTGCGGCCCCGACTATGCGAGGTCAGCCGAATATGACGAGGTGTTGCGGACGTGTCGGCGGCCATCGTGCTCCCTCGATCGGGATCTGTGGAAGGCGCAAGCATAGCGACAGTTACCCGGTGGCGCCCGGGGACTGCTCGACTGTCCGAATGGTGCGCATCACAGCCCGACCCCGACCGTCGGCGGCGTCCGGATCAGGCGCCGGCGGGTGCTCCGATGGCGTAGGAGGTCATCGACACCGACCCATAGGCGTACCCGTCGACCAGCACCGACGGATCGTCGGGATCGGCCGCGGCGAGCCCCGCGAAGTAGAGCATCGGGATGAAGTGGTCCGGTGTCGGCACCGACAGGTGGAAGTCCCGGTGCTCCTGCAACTTCAGGACATCGCCGGGTTGGTGGGTGAGCAGATCGCGGGCGGAGTCGTCGAAGCGTTCGGCCCAGTCGAAGCCGGCATCGCCCATCCCCCCGGCCATCCCGCGCAGGTTGTGCACGATATTTCCGCTGCCGAGGATCAGGATGCCCTCGCGCCGCAGTTCGGCGAGCTTGGCGCCGAGCTTCATGTGGTATTCGAGCGGCTTGGCGGCGTTGATCGCCAACTGGACCACCGGGATCGAGGCATCCGGGAAGGCGTGCACCAGCACCGACCAGGTGCCGTGGTCGATGCCCCAGCTGTCGACATCGCTACCCACCCAGGTCGGCTCGACCAGATCGGCGATGCGCTGCGCCAATTCCGGCATCCCGGGCGCCGGGTACTCGACCTCGAAGAGCTCGTTCGGGAATCCGTAGAAGTCGTGGATGGTGCGCGGGCGCCGCATGGTGGTGACCACCGTGGCGTTGATGTACCAGTGGGCGCTGATCACCAGAATGCCGCGCGGGCGCGGAACGGAACGTCCGAACTCTTCCCAGGCCCCGGTGAAGCGGTTGGACTCGATCGCGTTCATCGGGCTGCCGTGGCCGAAGAAGGCCACCGGCATCACGTCGGGAGTGCTGGCGCCGGACATTGACGTTCCCCTCATCTGGCTCGAGGTGTGCGCAGGTCGCACTCCACATACGGTACCTGCGGAGACGTCCCGTCCGCCCCGCGGTTGGCTCGGTCGGAGTCCGACGGCGCGGCGGCTGCGATCGGCGCCACAATCCGCATAGGGTGTCGCCGCCCGCACCCGGGCCCGGCGTCGAACCTTCGAAGGGACCACAACCTGTGACCGAGCATCTCGACCCGGCGACCGATCGCTCGCTGCGGCGCATCGTCGCGCTTCGGCAGCGATCGGGGCGGGTGCCGTCGATCGCGGCCGCCCTGGTGCGGGACGGCACCCAGATCTGGGCGGCCGCGCACGGCGCCGACGCCGATCCCACCGCCGGCTATCGCATCGGATCGATCAGCAAGACGTTCACCGCCGTGCTGGTTCTGCAGGCGATGGCGGACGGAACGATCGAGCCGGCGACTCGGGTGCGGGAGGTGCTCGGGGACATCGGCTACGGCGAGGTCACCGTCGGTGAACTGCTCTCGCATACCGGTGGGCTGCAGGCCGAACCGTCCGGGCCGTGGTGGGAGCGCGCCGGTCGCGCCGAGGGCTTCGCCGACCTGGCCGTCGCCAACGATGCGACCGCACGGGCCTTCGACCCCGGAATCCACTTCCACTACTCGAATCTCGGCTTCGCCTGGCTCGGAGAGATCGTCGCCCGGCTGCGCGGCACGACCTGGTGGGAGGCGACCCGGGCCCGGCTGCTCGAGCCGTTGGGCATGTCGGCCACCACCCTCGAACCGGGGCCCGGCGCGGTCACCGGGTGGAGCATCGACCCGTTCACCGGGGAGGCGCGCGCGGAACCCGCATCGGTCACCGGGGCGATGGCGCCGGCCGGTCAACTGTGGTCGACCGTCGGGGATCTGGGGCGGTGGGCACGCTTCCTCGGCGGCGGCAACGCCGAGATTCTGCCGGATGAATGGCTGGTGCGGGCGTTGACCCCGCGTGCCGGGATCGCCGACCAGGGGCTGTCGTTCGCCTACGGCTGGGGTCTGCAGATGTTCCCGGGCATCCCCGGCCCGGCCGGCGCGCCCGGCACGATGGTCGGCCACCTCGGGTCGATGCCCGGATTCCAGGCGGCGCTGATGATCGACCGCCCCCGCCGCACCGCGGTCGTCTGCCTGGGAAATGCGACGATCGGGCTCGATCCGCTCAGCCTCGCCCGTGACCTGCTGGTCGAACTCGAGCGCCTCGAACCGGCGATTCCCCCGCCGTGGGTACCCACCGCGGTTGTCCCCGAGCCCGTGCGCGAACTGGTCGGCGTCTGGCACTGGGGGGCGAGTGCGTACCGGATGACGTGGGACGGCGCCTATCTCAATCTGGGCGGCGACAATCCACTCTCCCGCTGGCAGCCGGTCGACGGGTCCGACGGGATGGTCTTCATCGGGGTCAGCGGCTACCACGCCGGGGAACGGCTCGTCGTCGTGCGCAACCCGGACGGCAGCGTCAATCACCTCGACGCGAGCACCTTCATCCTCACCCGCACCCCGTACGATCCGGCCGCGCCGATCCCCGGCGAACCGAGTCGATAGCTCAGCGACTGGTGTCGCGGTCGCTCGATTGGTCGTCGGTGTCGCCGTTCGGCACCTCGCTGTCCGCGAGATGGTCGATATCGGAGAATCCGGTGGCCTGGTGCTCGGCGCGGTGGAAGAAGTACGTGACCACCCACAGCACGATGCCGAGACCGATCATCACCGCCGCGATCTGGTACTGGATCATCTGGGCCGAGGTGCGCGCCCACGGTCCCGCCAGGTAGAGGCACAGCGCCGCGCCGGCCACCGGAACCCAGAACGGGGCGCGGAAGAAGGTCTTGTCGTTGCGCTGCTTGAGGACCAGGCAGGCGACGTTGACCACCGCGAAGACGCACAGCAGCAGCAGGCCGGTGGTGCCGGACAGGGCGCCGACCACCGAATTGCCGGACAGCCGGTTGACCGCGAAGAGCAGGCACAGCGCCAGGACGGTCGTGAAAATGATTGCCGTCCAGGGGGATCTGCGGCTGGGTAGGACCGCGCCCAGGGCCCTCGGCAGCACGCCCTGGCGGGCCATGCCGTAGATGAGACGGCTGGCCATCAGCATATTGATCAGCGCGGTGTTCGCCACGGCGAAGACCGTCAGATACGGGAAGATCTCGTTGATCGGGAAGTTCGGGGCGCCGAGTTGCACGACGTGCAGCAGGATGCCCTCGTCGCCGGAGTCGTAATCCAGTGGCAGGACCGCGATCACCGCGACGACCACCAGGATGTAGATCAGGCAGGTGATGCCCAGGCCGGTCAGCATGATCTTCGGGAAGATCTTCTGTGGATTCTTGGTTTCCTCGACCATGTTGACCGAGTCCTCGAAACCGACCATCGCGAAGAAGGCGATCGTGGTCGCGATGGTGACCGCGAGGAACCAGCCCTTCTCGTTCGGGTCCTCGAAGACAACCAGATTGGCGATATCGCCCTCGCCGGTTCCGCGGCCGATCACCACGAAGCCGATGGTGATGACGATCGCCAGGGCGGTCATTTCGACAAGCGTCAGAACGACATTGAACTTGACCGACTCCCCGACGCCGCGCAGGTTGATCACCGCGAGCAGCAGCATGAAACCCATCGCGATGATCAACTGCACGGTCGGCCCGGTGGGAACGTTGAACCATCCCATACCGCTCTCGTCGCTGAACGTCTCGTTCAGGCCGATCAGCAGGTTGCCGGCGACGACGTTCGACGAGGTCGCGGCGCTGGTGATGCCGGAACAGATCACCGCGAAGGCGACCAGGAAGGTCACGAAATGGATCCCGAATGCCTTGTGCGCGTACAGCGCAGCGCCCGCGGCCTGCGGATACTTCGTCACCAGTTCCAGATAGGAGAACGCGGTGAGGGTCGCGACCGTGAACGCCAGGATGAACGGCAACCAGGCCATTCCGCCGACGTTCTGGATCATCTGACCGGTGACCGCGTAGACCCCGGCGCCCAGAATGTCGCCGACGATGAACAACAGCAGCAGGCCGGGACCGAGAACTCGCTTGAGTTCGTGCGGGTTTTCCTGATCGGTCGTTGTGGTTTCCGACATGAGAGCCTCCCACCGAACGAGCATTCGCGGTTCGAACCGGGCATCGAGCTTCCGACAATGGTGAGCCTGTCCGGGCGCATCCGCAATAGATAGCGGACCTATCGGATATCTCGGCCCGAGTAGGGTCTCGGGCATGACGCCCCTTCGTCGCTCCCTGGCCGTCTGTGCCGCCGCCGTCCTGCTGGTGACCGGAGCCCCGTCGGTCGCCGGCGCGCAACCGTCCGACGGCATTCCGGTGCCGGATGTCGGGTCGTCCGCACCGACCGGTGTCGGTGTCGACGAATCGATCGGATTCGAGTCGCGGGGGTTGGCCTTCTTCGGCAGCCTGCGGGTGCCGGAGAACCCGGCGCCGGGGATTGCGGCGCTGCTGCTTCCGGGCAGCGGCCCCACCGACCGCAACGGCAACCAGCAGCAGGTCGTCGGCGAAACCCTGCGGCGCACCGCCGATCTGCTTGCCGCGCAGGGCATCACCAGCTACCGCTTCGACAAGATCGGCAGCGGTGAGACCGGGCTGGCCGGGTTGACGGTCGAACAACTCGCCGACTACGGATTCGAGGACCAGGTCGACGACGCCGCCGCCGCGGCCGCGCTGCTGTCGGCCCGGACCGGGGTGGCGCCGGCGGATCTGCTCGTCGTCGGGCACAGCGAGGGCGGGCTGACCGCCCTGGTGCTGGCGACCCGCGGGGCGGCCGGCGGCGGTACCGCGCTGCTGCAACCGCTCCCGATGCGCTACCTGGACCTGATGGCCGCGCAGATCGCCACGATCGCCGCCGATCCCGGGCTGCCGGCGGCGGATCGCGAGCGGCTGACCGCCGACACCGACCGGGCGATCACCTCGCTGCGGACCTCCGGCACGATCCCCACCGATCTGTCGCCGGAACTGCAGCAACTCGGCCTGGCGCCGGCCAATGCACGCTTCCTCGCCGAGGCGGACGCCTACGATCCCGCCGCCCTGGCCGCGCGGCTGCCCGCCGGCCTACCGACGTTGCTGACCTGTTCGGACAAGGATCTGAACGTCTCCTGCGGCCAGTTGGACCGACTGCGGGAGGCGCTGGGCCATACCGACCTCGACGACGCCCACTTCCGCACCGCCGACCACATGCTCAAGGAATTGGGTCCGCTGCCGCCGAGCCCCCTCGACCTGATCGCACCGCTGCCGGTGTCGTCGGAGTACGCGGCGACCATGTCCGCCTGGGCCGGTGCCCGGGCCGGCTGATCGGGGCGTCCGCCGGTACCGCTGCGGCCGGCGCCTCGTCGCGGGCGTGGTCGGTCCGGCGCTGATCGTGGCGCTGGTGGCGGCCTGCGGCGCGGGCCGGCCGCAACCGGATGACGGCCCGCCCATCCGCGCCGAGGAAGCCGCGACGGTCCTGGCCGACCGGGAGATGGTCGCGTCGATCTCCCCCTCGGGCCGGTATCTGCTGACCGCGAGCGATGCCACCCGCGTCGAGAACGACGAACTGGTCTCCGATGTCTGCGTGCGCTCGGGTGAGCGCTACGAGACGGTGAACTGCGTCGCGCTGCCCGACCGTGCGGTGTGGTCGGTGTCGTGGAGTCCGGCCGAGGATCGGGTGGCCTTCACCCACGCCGGCTCGCAACGACGCGGCGAGCGCAACGACGTGGTGCGTGTCCTCGAGGTCGCCGGCCTGCGGTCGTGGCCGGTCTCGCCGGTCGATCTCTGGCTGCCCGCTGCGCCGTACGCGGCGTGGACCCCGGCCGGCGATCTGGTGTACCTGTGGCCGGACGGCGAGCGCCGCTACCTGGTCTCCACGAGTGAAGGACCGGTAAACGACTCCACCGCAATCGATGTCGATCTTCCGGTGGTGGTCGAGGGGGTGACGGTCGCCGGTCTGGGCGTCGACGCCGACGGATTGATCGTCACCGGTGACACCGAAGCGGGCGCCATCGAGACGCGGCGGTGGAGCTCCGCCGGGCCCGGCGAGGTGCTGCTGCCGGCGTTCGGAGTCACCGACGAACCGCTGGCCGCCGATCCGGTCCACGGCCGGGTGGTCACCCGATTTCTCGATACGCATGCCGCGCCGCCCCCGCAATTGCGGGATCTGCGGGGTCGATCGGCGGTGCTCGATGCCGGCGAGGCGACCGTGTGGGCGGTGGACCTCGCTCCCGACGGTCGATCGCTCGCCGCCTTGCTGATCGGCGGCGACCAAGCGTCGGTCGCGGTCTACGACATCGCCGAGGACCTCACCCCGACCGAACGGTCGATCACGCCCGTCGCGGCCCGGGGGCACAGCCGCAGCTTCCCGGCCTTCGCCCGCACCGATCGCGGGATCGTGGTCGAAGCGCGCACCGACGGTCGGCCCGGCCTGGTCATGCGGGTGCCGGAGCCCGGCGATTCCTAGGGCAATCGTCCGGTTCGTCCGTCCTCGGCGGCTCTCGAGTAGGGTGGCGGGATGCGTATCGGCGAACACGGTCCCCGTTCCGACTCCACCGTTCGGGTCTGATCGCCGGTGTTTCCCCTGATTCTCGGCACCATCGGTGTGCTCGTCGGCTTCGGTCTCTACCGCCGTTTCGCCCGTGTCCCCGAGTACCCGCGGCCGGTCCGGCTCGGCATCGCCGCGGTGATCGCGGCGTGCACCGGCTGCGCGGTCCTCGCTTTGATGATGTTGGGCGGCACGATCGATCCGACCCCGATCCGGTGGGTGGCCTGGATCGGTATGAGCTGGGTCGCCGCCGTCTTCTACCTGCTGCTGGGCATCGTGATCACCGGCGTGATCTGCCTGGGCATCCGACTGATGGTGCCGCGCCACAACGAATCTCCCCGCAAGGTCGTATACCGGAGGCGCCGAGCGGCTTTCATGCGGATCGCGACGCCGGTGGTGATCGTGGCCACCGCCGCGATCGTCGGCTACGGGTTGGTGCGGGCCAACGACCCGACCACCACCGAGGTCACCGTCGCCGTCGAGGGGGTGCCCGAGCAGTTCGACGGCATGCGCATCGCGGTGATCAGCGATATCCACGCCGGTCCGATCCGGGACGAGGCGTTCACCCGGCGGGTGGTCGAGATGACCAATGCGGCACGGCCGGACCTGGTCCTGCTGGCCGGCGACCTCGCCGACGGGCTGGTGCGGCAGGTGGGTTCGACGCTCGCCCCGCTCGCCGAGTTGTCCGCGCCCCTGGGCGTTTACGCCGCCACCGGTAACCACGAGTACATCTCCGGAGATACCGACGCCTGGATCGACACCTGGCGGTCGCTCGGGATCGTCCCGCTGCTCAACGATTCGGCGGTGGTCGAACGCGACGGAGCGCAGATCCGGGTCGTCGGCATCAACGATCCGTTCGAGGATGGGATGGACCCCGACGCCGCGCTGGCGGATACCGACCCGAGCGACTTCATCGTGCAGATCGGTCATCAACCGGCGATGGCCGAAGCGACCGCCGGTCGCGGAGTTGATCTTCAGGTATCCGGCCATACCCACGGCGGCCAACTGTGGCCGCTGCGCTACGCGGTCCTGCTCGAACAGCCCCTGATCGACGGGGTCGGCGTCGTCGCCGACACGGTGGTCGTCACCGGCCGCGGCGTCGGCTCCTGGGGCCCGCCGGTGCGGGTGCTCGCCGATCCCGAGATCCCGATCGTCACGGTGGTCGGCGACTAGGGTCTGCGCGAAAGCCGTTTTCGATCATGATCTTCGGCATTCGGTCGACCGGCGGCTACGGCGAGGCGGGCGAGATGCCGGAGATCATCGCGTAGGCGGCGATGCCGCCGACCACCAGGGTCATCCCCAGGTAGGCGATCCCCGCGTGGCGCAGCCGGTGGCTCACCATCATGCCGATCCCGGGGATAAGCAGCAGCAACAGTGCCAGCACCCAGACCACCCAATGCAGGATCGACAGGCCGGCCTCCGGATCGTCGGCTCGTGGCATCGACAATCCGAAGGTGCCCAGCAGTAGATTCGCCAGCGGGATGTAGACGAATGTGCCGACCACCAAGCCCGAAGCGGCGCCGATCCCCCAGGCCCCCGGCCCGGACTTCGACTTGCCGGCCTCGTCTGCCATCGATTCTCCCCGTCGCTCGACACCCCACGGGATCCGTACCGGCGCACGGACTCCCAATCGCGTGTCGAGGGTACTAAACACAAAACGATCCCGGCTGTACCCTCGTCAGCCGGGATCGTTTCGTGTTGTGTGATGTGGTGTCAGGCGGGGACGCGTTCGCGCACGACGGCCGGGGCGGTGGCCTGTGCGGCGGCCTCGGCGGCGCGGGCCTCGGCGGTCAGCTGCGCCTGCAGCTCCTTGCGGGTCGCGCGACTACCGGTGACCATCTTCCGGAGCACCCCGAGCTTCTTGGGCAGGTTCTTGCGGTTGGTGGTCGCGAGCCAGTCGTTGGGGAACGACAGGCGAATCACCTTGTGCCACGCGGAAGCAACCTGGACCGGCAGCGGCTTCTCGTGGTAGTTCAGGTCGTACTTGTCGAACAGCTCGCGCACCTTCTCGGAGACCTCGGCGTACCGGTTGGACGGCAGGTCCGGGAAGAGGTGGTGCTCGATCTGGTGCGACAGGTTGCCGGTCATCAGGTGCATGAACTTCGACCCGGAGATGTTGGCCGAGCCGAGCATCTGACGGACGTACCAGTCGCCCTTGGTCTCGCCCTCGATCGTGGTGCGCTCGAAGGTCTCGACGCCCTCGGGGAAGTGACCGCAGATGATGACCGACTGGGTCCACCAGTTGCGGATCACGTTGGCGATGAAGGTGGCGGTGAACGAGGAGCGCGCGGATCCGGTCGCCAGACCGAGCGCCGGCTGGGCGACGTAGTCCTTGACGACCTGTCGGCGGATCTTGACGCCGACCTCCTTGAGGCGCTGACGGAACTCCGGGTCGCCCGTCCGCTTCTCCCGGATGACCTTGCCGAGCTCGAGGTCGTAGGCGGCGATGCCGTACTCGAAGAAGCAGGCGTTCACGAAGTTCCACACCGGCTGCGCGATGTACATCGGCTGCCAGCGCTGATCCTCGTCGACGCGCATGATGCCGTAGCCGAGGTCATTGTCGTGGCCGATGACGTTGGTGTAGGTGTGGTGCAGCTCGTTGTGGCTGTGCTTCCAGTGCGCCGACGGCGAGGCGGAGTCCCACTCCCAGGTCGACGAATGGATCTTCGGGTCGCGCATCCAGTCCCACTGTCCGTGCAGGACGTTGTGGCCGATCTCCATGTTCTCGAGGATCTTGGCGATCGACAGACCGGCGGTGCCGACCAGCCACGCCGGCTTGAACGACGAGAACAGCAGCACCGCGCGCGAGCCGAGCTCCAGGTAGCGCTGGGCGGTGATCACGCGACGGATGTACGCGGCATCGTCGGCGCCGCGCGAGTCGATGACGGCCTGCCGGATCGCGTCCAGTTCGAGACCGATCTGCTCGATGTCCTCGCGGCTGAGGTGCTCGATCGGGTTGTCGGAGCGGTTCTGAATCGCAGTCATGATTGCCTCCCTCGGGGGCGTGGTGGGAATGGGTTCGTTGGTTGGTGGGCCGGCGACGATCGAGTCAGTGATCGAGTCGGCAGGCACCCGCGGCAGCGGTGACGCAGGTTTGCACCTTGATGCCGCCGGGCTCGGTTTCGCCCGGGACGGCGGTGGTGATCTCTCCATTGCGCAGGTCGCGCACGGAACCCTCCACCAGAGGAATAACGCAGCCCATGCAGATGCCCATGCGGCATCCGCTCGGCATCAGGACACCGGCCTCCTCGGCCGCGTCCAGGATCGTGGTCGAGCCGTCGAGATCGAGATCGGTGCCGGTCTTCTCGAAGGAGACGACACCGCCCTCGCCCGCTTCGACGCGGGCGGTGCGGAATCGCTCCGTCACCACGTCGAGGCCGTAGGCGGCATGGTGCTCGGCGAGCGCGTCGAGCAGACCGGCGGGCCCACAGGCGAGGGTCTTGCGGTCGACGAAGTCGGGGACGGCCTCCGCCAGGCGGCTGACGTCGAAGCCTCCGTCGCGGTCGTTGTACCGGGCGACCAGCCGGATCGCGCCCGCCTCGGCCAGAGCCTCGAGGTCGCGCACGAAGATCGAGTCCGGTCGACTGGGGGCGACGTGGATCACCACGATGTCGTACCCGGCGCTGCGGCCGAGCTTGAGCACCCCCGAGTCGGTGACCGGGTAGAGATTGCGCAGCATGCCGATCACCGGGGTGATGCCCGACCCCGCGGTGATGTACAGCAGCTTGCCCGCGGGCGGCAGGACGAACTCGCCCTCGGCCGCCGCGATGTGCACCAGGGTGCCGGCGCGGGCGCGCCGCACGAGGTGGTTGCTCACCAGACCGTCCGGAACCGCCTTGACGGTGATCGAGATCAGACCGTCCTCGCGGGGACCGTGGGTCAACGAGTACGCGCGCCAATGTCGAACGCCCTCGATGTCGATGCCGATGCGCATGTACTGGCCGGGCTTGTGGCCCTCCCAGTCGGCGCCGGGCTTCATCACGATGGTCGCCGCGTCCGGGGTCTCCGGGATCACCTTGACGATCCGGGCCCGCAGATCGGCGCCGGGGCGCAGCGGGTGGAACAGGTCGAGGTAGTCGGCCGGTACCAGCGGCGTGGTGACCGTTTCGGCCAGACGCCACGCGCTGTTTCGCCAACCGCCGGCGGGTCGGGGCAACGTCACACTCATAGGGACCATCATGACTGACGCCGCGAGTCAGTTTCATGACACGTGTGCGTGAAAAGAAGTTGCTATTTTGTTCGCAGGGGATGAATTCGCGAGGAATGTGGAGGTTGCAGCGTGTCGGAGTTGCTGGAACCGCAGGTCGTTGAGCTGCTGCGAGCGGACCTGCCGACCATCGCCACGAACACCATCGAGGCGATCATGGTCGAAGTGCCCGCCTATCGCGGCGCGCTCGACGGCGTGATGGGTGTCACGATCGCGAACGCGGTCGAGGTGGCTCTCGCCGGATTCCTCGTCCTGGCGGTACGCGGACGCGGGGATCGGGCCCCGCGCTCGCCGGCGATCGAGGGCGCCTACCGGCTGGGGCGGGGCGAGGCTCGCAGCGGCCGCAGCGCCGAGGCGTTGCTGTCCGCCTACCGGGTGGGCGCGCGGGTGTCCTGGCGCGATCTGTCCGCCACCTGCGTGCGGGCCGGCGTCGACGCCGCCGGGGTGGCCCGCTTCGCGGAGTTGGTCTTCGCCTACATCGACGAACTGTCGGCGGCGAGCGTCGCCGGCCACAGCGACGAGGTGGAGACCGCCAAACGGTCGGTCGAACGCCGCCGGGCGGCGCTGGCGCGCTATCTGCTCGACGGGGCGGCGCCGGACGTGCTCGAGGCGGCCGCCGAGCGGGCGGAGTGGCACGGCACGACCACGCTGACCGCAGTGATCGTGCCGGAGGCCCAGGTGCGACCGGTCCTGGCGCAGGTCACCCCGCAGTCGCTCGCCGCCTCGGAGGCGCCGGGACTGGCGGACGGCCGGGAGGTGCTGCTGATCGCCGACATGGACGGCCGCCGCCGCGCCCAACTGCTCCAGGCGCTCGAGGGTCGGCACGCCGTCGTCGGGCCGGACCGGCCCTGGCCGCGGGTGCAGGTGTCGTATCGCCGTGCCCTGCGGGCGATGACCACGCCGGGGGTCACCATGGGATCCGGGCCGGTCGACACCGAGCAATGGCTGGCCGAGCTGGTGCTGTCGGCGGACGAGGCGGCCCTGGCCGACCTGCGCGCCCGGGTGCTCGCGCCGCTCGACGACCTGACCGCGACCCAGCGTCAGAAGCTCGCCGAGACACTGCGGGCCTGGCTGCTGCACCACGGTCGGCGCGAGTCGATCGCGGGTTCGCTGTTCATCCATCCGCAGACCGTTCGGTACCGCCTCGGTCAGCTGCGCGATCTCTACGGCGAGCATCTCGAGGACCCGGTATGGGTGCGTGACCTGACCCTGGCCCTCGCGGTGGATGCCGATCTGTCGATCCGTTGAATGAATGTGCGGGTAATCGCCGGATCGTGTGAATTCCAAGTCGGAGTCGAGTTATCCGCCTGCGGTATTTAATTGCGTGCGCAGAAATTATCCCGAGCGTGCATTGTGTATCGCCTGTTGTTTCCGATCGTCGATATCGGCGGAGTGCAGCCGGTCGAAGGTGCGTGGTCGGCGACCTGCAATGATGATTAAAAGTGCTGGTTAACGACCGTTTATGCGGCTCCTGCGCGTAGGCGCCGATGAACAAACCGACCATCGGTTGGTTATGGATGGCATATTCCGGACGAAGGATGCTGTTGATGCGTGCGGTAGTGGTCGACATGTTCTTTTTTATGGATAAATTGGCTATCTCAGGAGGGCCCGGGACATACTGGCGGCATTGATTTCGACGGTTGGGTTGCCTTTTCGGCGACGCGGTCGACGGGGATCGCGTCAGGCGGGCGGCTCGGCTTCGAGACGTCGGCGTGGCGAACCCATCGGCCGATCGGGTGTCGAGTATCGGTCGGTTTCCCGGATGCATCCGATGACCAGGCCGGTTGCCACCCCACCGGTGGTCTCTGCCGTCGAAACCAACCGGACATTCGATCACGTGAGTGCAAAGGTGAATGCGTGTGAGGACTTTGGATCGGGAAGCGGGCGCACCGCTTTCTTCGTCGGAGAGTCGGGCGTGGACGGCGCCGGACACCGACGCCGAGTGGGTCGCTCACCTGGCTGTTCTCGACCAGCTGCCGTTGCCGACGGTCATCCTGCGTGACGACGCCTCCATCTATCGGGGCAACCAGGCGTGGAACGAGTACACCGGGACCGACGAGAGCGGTGAGCATCCGGCCTGCGGTGAGATCGTCCATCCGGACGACCACGAGCAGTACCGGGCCAACTGGATCGCCGCGCGGGGCGGCAACGTCTTCTTCGCCAGCGAGGTGCGGCTGCGCCGCCACGACGGTTCGTATCGGTGGCATCAGGTCTTCGCGCGCCGCTCCGGTCCCGACCTGTGGTTCGCGAGCTGCACCGACATCAACGAACGCATGCTGTCGGATATGTTCCACGGCGCGATGGCCGAGCAGCGCAACGACATGCTCGATGTCAGCGTCGACTGCATCAAGATCATCGACCCCGACGGCGACGTGATCCACATGAACAAGTCGGGCTGCATCGCGCTCGGAGTCGACGGCACCGACGGCAAGTTCGGTATGCGCTGGCTCGACCTGCTGCCCGCGTCGATCCGCTCCCGCGGACAGCGGGCGCTCGAGCAGGCGCGCAAGGGGCACAACGCCCGGTTCGCCGGCATGAGCGTCGTCGGCGACGCACCGGCCCAGTACTGGGACAACATCCTTACCCCGGTCCTCGACGACGACGGCAAGACCGAGGCGATCCTGTGCGTCTCGCGGGACGTCACCGTCGCCCGGGAAGCGCAGAAGCGCCTCCGCATCGCAGGAGAGATCGACGCCCTCACCGGGCTGCTCAACCGGCGGTCGTTCAAGACCCGGTTGCAGCGCCGCATCACCGGGGCGCGCAAGGCCGGCACCGGCGTGGGTCTGATGTTGATCGACCTCGATCACTTCAAGAACGTCAACGACACCCTCGGCCACGCCGCCGGCGACCACCTGCTGCGGGTTCTCGCGCGCCGCTTGCGTGCGTGCATGCCGCGGTCGGCCTATGTCGGACGCCTCGGCGGCGACGAGTTCGCGATCCTGATCGACGGGGTCATCGACGAGAGCCAGGTGATGGCAGCGGCGAAGTTGGTGCTGCCGCAGTTGGACGCCTCGATCACCTACGGCGGTCGCGAGATCAACGGCGGCATGAGCATCGGCTGCGCGATCTTCCCGCGCGACGGAGCGAACGCCACCAGCCTGATGTCGCGGGCGGACACCGCCCTCAACGACCTGAAGGCCGGCGGCCGCGGCGGCATCCGGATGTTCGACAAGACGATGCTCGACAGCGCCGAACTCGCCGCCCGCCAGCTCAATACGGCCCGGCAGATCGTGCGCGACAACGCGATCGTCCCGCACTACCAGCCGAAGGTGGATCTGGACTCCGGCGAGATCGTCGGTTTCGAGGCGCTGCTGCGCTGGCGGTATCCGTTCAGCACCGAGACGCAGCTGCCCGCGACGGTGGCGGAGGCGTTCAAGGACTACGAGCTCGCCGCCGGCATGGCCGCGCAGATGCACGCGAAGGTCCTCGAGGATATGGCGACCTGGCGTGATCGCGGACTGCCGCTGCTGCCGGTGTCGATCAACGCCGCGCCGGTGGAGTTCCTGCGGGACTCGTTCGCGGCGCGCCTGCTGGCGCGGCTCGAGGAGCACCGCATCCCGGCGAGCCTGATCGAGATCGAGGTGACCGAGCACGTGCTGCTCGAACGCGGCGCCGAGTCGGTGACCCGCGCGCTCGCCCAGCTCAAGAAGCGCGGCATCTCGGTCGCTCTCGACGATTTCGGCACCGGGCACTCGTCGTTCGCCCACCTGCGCGACTATCCGGTCGACCAGTTGAAGATCGCGCCCGGCTTCGTCAATCGCATGGTCGACGAGGAGCCGATCCTGGCGATCGTCAAGGCGATCGCGGAACTGGGACCGGCGCTGTCGGTCGGCGTGGTGGCCGAGGGCATCGAGACGGTCGAACAGCGCGACATCCTGCGCCGCGCCGGATGCCGGGTCGGGCAGGGCTACCTCTTCGGTGCGCCGGTGCCGGCCGAGGAGGTCGCCGGGAAGCTCGATGCGATGTCCGCGGGCCGCGCCAAGGTCACCCGGATCGCGCTGGCCGCCAAGGTCGTCTGACCGAACGACGCGCCGGCCCGCTCGCACAGGACGTGCGGGAGCGGGCCGGCGCGGCGGGGGTCAGGAGTCGAAACCCAGCCCGATCGCGTCGAGGCCGCGCAGCAGCAGGTTGCGGTTGCCCTCGTTGTGATCGGCCCGGTCGAGCGACCAGCGGGTGACGTTGATGCCCAGTGACGCGATCGGCTCCGGCGGGAACGGTAGCGGCCGCTTGCGGACCATCTTCAGGGTGGTGCGCTCGGTCTGTGCACCGGACAGCAGGTCGAGCATCACGTCGGCGCCGAATCGGGTGGCCCCCACCCCCAGCCCGGTGAACCCGGACGCATAGGCGACCTTTCCGCCCTTCGCCGTCCCGTAGAACGCGCAGAACTGGGTGCAGGTGTCGATCGCCCCACCCCATTTGTGGGTGAACCGAATCCCCGCGAGTTGGGGAAAGGTCGTCAGGAAGTGCTCGGCGAGACGGGTATACGTCTCCGGCCGGTCCTCGTAGTCCGGGCGCACCTTGCGGCCGTAGTTGTAGATCGCGTCGTAGCCGCCGAAGACGATGCGGTTGTCCGCCGTCATCCGGTAGTAGTGGAACTGGTTGGCCAGGTCGGTCAGGCCCTGCCGGTTGTTCCAACCGATCTCCGAGAGCTGTTCGGGAGTAAGCGGTTCGGTGGCCAGGACGTAGTCGTAGACCGGCACCGTCATCAGGGCATTGCGCTTGAGCAGCGAAGGAAAGACGTTGGTGGCCAGGATCGCCTGACGGGCGCGCACCGATCCGGCGCCGGTCCGGACGACCACCCCGTTGCCGTTGTCGTCGAGTTCGGTCACCCGGGAGTGCTCGAAGATCGTCACGCCCATATCGGCGGCCGTACGGGCAAGTCCGAGAGCCAGTTTTGCCGGCTGGACCAGCACCGCCTCCGACCGATCCCAGAGTCCCGCGAGATAGGTCGGGGAGTTGACCTCGGCGCGCACCTGCTCCCGGTCGAGGTAGACCGCGTGATCGCCGGTCTCCTCCTGCAGCCACGGCAGCTGGTGCGGTTCGACGGCCACCGCCAGAACACCGGTCGCCTGGACCTCGGCGTCGATCCCGTAGGACTCGACATCGGCGACCAGACCGGCCAGATTCTCCCGACCGAGCCGCTCGAGTTCGTCGATCTCGTCCGGCCAGCGCCGGACGCCGTTCTCGTGGCCGTGGGTCAGCGAGGCCTCGCAGAAGCCGCCGTTGCGGCCGGAAGCGGCCCAGCCGACCCGCTCGCCCTCGAGCAGGACGACGCGGGTATCGGGGTGACGCTGCTTGGCGTGTACGGCCGCCCACAGTCCGGTGTACCCGCCGCCGACGATCACCAGATCGGCGTCGATCCGCCCGGACAGCGAGTCGTGACGGGGGCGATCGAGCCCTTCGAACCACAGCACGTCGTGCCGGGTATCCGCAAGGGAGAGACCGACCGCCGCATGGTCCGCCGGTTGCCGTTCGAAAACTGTTGGCGGCATGGCCCGCCCTTTCGTCTGTCCGATATGTACCCCGACGCTACGGTACGTGCCACCCTATCGGCGGCGTTTCGCCACGCGTCGAACACTGGCGACCGACCCTCGCCGTATCCGGGCAGATTCCGCACGGACTCGGATCAGTCGACGCAGGGTATTCCGTTGTCGGCCTTCACGACCGTGCCCTGCGGACCATTGGGATCGACCCCGGGCGGCGCCGCTGGTGCTCCCGCGTCCGTCGTTGTCGTGTCCGACGTTCCGGTATCCGTTGTCCCTATGGCGTCGGTGCCGGTCGCGGTGTCCGCGGCCGGGGTCGCCGCGGTATCCGAGCCGTCCCCCGGTGGCGTATCGGGACTGTCGGCGCCGAGGGTCAGCACGATGCGATGCGCGGCCAGCGCCCGGTCGGAGGTCGCGGTTACCCCGTACCGGGCGGCGAGCGCGGTGGCGTCCGTTTCGCCTCCCGCGCCGTAGACAACGGTGGTGGTGGCGGTCGCCCGTCCGGTCCGGATCGTTCCGGTGTGGTAGCCCTGCGCGGTCAGATCGGCCGACGTCGCCGCTCCCAGCCCGTCGCGTGCGGTCCCATTGATCACGTCGACCGTCTCGTGGCCCGTCGGCGCGGTGGCCCCCGATACCGTATCGACGGTGGTAGCGGGTGTCCCGAAGAGGGCCGCGATCTCGGTCCGCAAACGTGCCGGATCGACCGTGTTGACGTCCTGGCCGCCGATCGTTTCGTATCCGGTGATCGGCAGCGTGTAGAAGTCGAGGTCGCCCGTGGTCAGATTCTCGGCTCGTGAGACGAACGAGAGCGGGTCGAAGCCGGAGTCGATCACGATGTCCTGCCGGATAGCGTCGAGCAGGGACTGCAGCTTGCCGATATCCCCGATCACCCCGGTGCTCTCGAGGTTGGCGATCACTCCGGAGAGAAAGGCCTGCTGGCGGTGGGTACGGTCGAGATCGCCATTGTCGAGTCCGTGCCGCTGCCGGACGAATGCCAGTGCCTGCGAGGCGTTCAACGATTGCGGGCCGGCCGGGAAGTCCGCCCCCGAGTACGAATCCTGGACCGGGGCGTTGAGGCACACGTCGATCGGACCCAATGCCTGCGCGATGTCGTAGAAGCCGATCAGGTTGACCTCCGCGAAATGATCGATCGGAACGCGCAGCAGATTCTGCACCGTCGCCAGTGTCGACTTGCGCCCCGCATCGCGCGAACGCTGTTCCAACGTCGCGGGATCGGTGATCCCCGAGTTCTGTAGCCGCTTCTCCTCGTCGAACTTCGCCAGGCCGTAGGCTTCCTTGATCTTGTGCATGCCGTAGCCGGGCACATCGACCCAGTCGTCGCGAGGGATCGCCACGGCGGTGGCGCGGCTGCCATCCCCCGGGACATGCAGCAGGATCAATGTATTGGTGTTGTAGCCGCCCACGTCGCTGTCCCCGGCGTGCAGTTCATCGCTGACGACCTCGGCGGGCAGATCGCTGCCGTCCATGGCCTTGCGGCTGTCGAGTCCGATCAACAGGATGTTGACGTCACCGTTCGCTGATCCGTCGGAAGTGCCCGCCCCCAATGCATCCGAGACCATGAAGCCGGATGCGACATCCGACTCGACCGTCCATCCGACCCCGACACCGACCAGGATCAGCAGCGACAGGACGGCCGTGAGCACCCGGGCCGCCCGCAGGCCGATCGTCGGGGGCAGCAGCGGCGGGGCCGCACGGTGCCGAGGTCGGGTCGGCTCGGAGCCGATGCGTCGGACGGTCAACGCGACCGCTGGAATCGGCCGGCCGTGGAGATCACGCCGGTGGACGAGGAGAGCGGCGAGGAGTCCGCGAGCGGCATCGTCGGCATCGTCGGGGCGCTGCGGGCGCCGTCCGAAATCCGGAGCAGCAGGGCGATCAGCGCGAAGTTCGCGATGAGCGAGGACCCGCCGTACGACAGGAACGGCGAGGTCAGACCGGTCAACGGGATCAGGGTGGTCACCCCGCCGACCACCACGAAGACCTGCCAGGCGACCGTGAAGGACAGTCCGGCCGACAACAGCTTGCCGAACGAATCGCGCGTCGAGATCGCGGTGCGGAATCCGCGCATCACGATCACCAGGTAGAGCGACAGCACCGCGGTCAGGCCGAACAAACCGAGCTCCTCACCGATACTGGAAATGATGAAGTCGGTATCGGCGAATGGCACCATCTGCGGGCTGCCCTGCCCGAGTCCGGTCCCGACCAGACCGCCCGTACCCATACCGAAAAGTGCCTGGGAGAGTTGATATCCGGTGGTCGCATAGTCGGCGAAGGGATCGCTCCACACATCGAATCGGACGCGTACATGCGGGAAGAGGTGGTAGGTGATCCAGCAGCCGATCGCCAGGAATCCCAAGCCGACCACCACCCAGCTGATCCGTTCGGTCGCGATGTAGAGCATCGCGAGAAAGGTGCCGAAGATCAGCAGGGGGAATCCCAGGTTCTTCTCGAAGACCAGGATGAGGATCGAGACCAGCCACACCAGCAGCAACGGTCCGATGTCGCGGGCCCGCGGCAGGACGAGGCCGAGCACCCGGCGCCCCGCCCCCACGAACAGGTCGCGCTGCGCCACCAGCAATGCCGCCGCGGACACCAGGAGGGTGACCTTCGCGAATTCACCCGGCTGGATGGAGAAGCCGAACAACAGGATCCAATTCTTTCCGCCGTTGACCTCGCTGAATCGTGCCGGGAGGATCGCGGGGATCAACAGCAGCACCAACCCGGCCGCCGCCAGGGTGTAGGCATAGCGGGCCAGGACGCGATGGTCGCGGACCGTACCCAGAACGCCGACGAACAACACCAACCCCGCAGCGGTCCACAACATCTGGTGGCCGGCATTCCCCGACGGGATCGCCGTCCCCGCCAGGGTCGCCGCGTCCGTGGCGGCCAGGTCGAGGCGGTGGATCACCACCAGTCCGAGCCCGTTGAGCAGCGCGACGCAGGGCAGGATGACCGGATCCGCCTGCGGGGCGAACCGGTGCACCGCCAGACAGGCAACGGCGTAGAGGCCGAAGAAGATCAGCCCATAGATCACCGGCTGCCGGGGCAGCGGGGTCGCGTCCGCCGCATCGACGAGGGCCCACCCGCCGGTGGTCACCACGGTGGCGCCGGCCAACAGGAGCAGTTCGACGTATCGCGGGTGGCGGGTGACCGTTGCGCCGGCGGCGCGGCCGCCGCCGCCCGCACGTTTCGAGCGAATCATCGGCGCCGCCGGAATCGTTCCTGCAGTTGCGGATCGTGTTCCCACCACAGTGGTGGACCGCTCGATGACGACTCCGCCGGGGGTCGGTGGTCGACGTCGGGGGTCGGCGGCGGTTCGGCCGCGTCCAGGTGGGCGTCGATCGCGATCGCCGCCGCACGTTCGTCGACGACGAAGGCGCGCATCAACGCCATGAGGAAGGGAATGCCGATCACATCACCCAGCAGCCAGAGTATTCCGGCGCCGATGATCTGATCGGTCCGCGGATCGGGCCCCCAACCGCGGGCGAACCGGTCGTAGTACTCGGCGGCGATATCGGGGCCCAGCCAGAGCACGAGCCCGAGCAGGCCGTCGCCGATCATCTCGGCGGTGGTGATCGTCAGCGAGATCATCTGGGAGTACCGGCGCGGCACCGGGTCCGCCTGCAGCCGGGCATAGAAGTAGCCGAAACCGACGGCCACCAGGACCAGCCGCGTGAGCTGGTCGACCCACCCGTAGTGGAGGGCCGCCGGATACCACGCGGTGAGATAGAGCAGCCAGGGAGTCGCCAACATGGCGACCGATGTCGTCGCCGGATGCAGGAGGATGCGTGCCGGTCGCCCCGCGAGCATCGCGTCCAGGCGTTCCGCTCCGCCGGCATCGAGGGTGGTGCGCAGCACCGTGACCGGTTTGCCCAGCGCCAGACCGAAGGGCACCACGAACAGCAGCAGGACGACCTGCAGAGCGCGTACCCAGAAGAGGGTGTCGGCGTAGACGCCGACGAAACTTGTTGTCGCCAACGCCCACGTCGCGCATCCGACGATCAGGAAGCAGGCCCCGCGCGCCCACCCGACACCGTGGCCGTTCCGCCGTATCAGAGCGCGCCCGTAGCCGACGGCCAGGCCGGCGGTGATCACCAGTGCGGGCACGTCCCACTGCCACGACATCGCGGCAGTGGACAGCGTCAGCGGGGTCTCGACGAACGACACAGAGTCATTGTGCGCGTCCGCGGAGATACTGGCCGCGAACGGGTTTGACTTATTTACCGTTCTTGACCAGGTCTTTGTCGGTCATTCTTCCGTTGCGTCCGCAGTGTCGGATATGTGTGGTCGCCGCCGCCCCGCTCATCGGAACGTCGGGTGCCGCTTCTCCAGGAATGCCCGGATTCCTTCCTGCGCATCCTCGGTCGTCACGCCGGCCGCCATGACCTCGGTGGCGTACTGGTAGGCGAGGGGCTGCGGCAGATCGATCTGCGTGTAGAACGTCCGCTTGCCCATACCCTTCGACAAAGCCGAACCGCGGGTCACCCGGGCCATCAGGTCGTCGACGGCGTCGTCGAGGTCCTCCGCGGGTACCGCGCGGTTGATCAGTCCCCAGTCGGCGGCCGTGACCGCGTCGACCACATCGCCGGACAGGGCCATCTCGAGGGCGCGCTTGCGGCCGATATTGCGGGCCACCGCCACCAGGGGCGTATGACAGAACAGCCCGCCCTTGCCGCCGGGAAGGGCGAAGCCCGCGGTATCGGCGGCGATCGCCAGATCGCAGGAGGCCACCAATTGGCACCCCGCCGCCGTCGCCAGGGTGTGGACCCTCGCGATCACCGGTTGCGGGATCGCCTGGACGGTGGTCATCAGGCGGGCGCAGATCTCGAACAGTTCGCGGGCCTGCGCGAACGACGCGTCGCGCATGTCCCCGAAGTTGTGGCCGGCGGAGAAGACCGGCCCGGTCGCGGCGAGGATGACGCCGAGCGCGTCGCCGCGGCCGATCTCCTCGAAGGCGTCGGTCAACTCCAGCAGGACGTCGCGGGCCAGCGCATTGCGCTTCTCGGGGCGGTCGAGGGTGACGGTGGTGACCGTGTCCTTGTGATCGATCCGGATATGCGAGTATTCAGTGCCCATCGTCACAGTCTGGCAGGCGATCCGGAAATGTGGACCCGGGCGGACGGGCCGGGCTGTCCGAGTTGTCGGATATCAACCGGATACCGTTTCGGACCATTCAGTCGGAATTGTCGGATCCGGGGTCTACTGTTCGGCCCATGCTCCCTCGTATGCGTTCGGCCGCCGTCATCTCCGTCGTCCTGACTGCCGTCGCGGCCGTGGGGATCGGGTTCGCGTCGCCGGCCCATGCGCAGACGACCATCACCACCACCGTCGTTCGGGTCAGCGACGGCGACACCATTCGTGTCGCGGACCCACTCTTCGGCCGCGACCGCATCCGCATCCTGGGGATCGATTCGCCGGAGACCGACGACGAAGAGGTGGAATGCTACGGCGACGAGGCCACCGACTGGGCGACGTATCAGCTGCTCGGGCAGACGGTCACCCTCGTCTCCGATCCCACCCAGGACGACATCGACCGCTACGACCGGGCGTTGGCGTACGTGATGATCGGCGACTGGGACTACTCGGTGGAAGCCGCCCGCGCCGGGATGGCCCGGTCCGACCGCTTCGGCGTGCAGCGGGCCGACCGCATCAAGGAGGCCGAACTCGAGGCGCAGGCCGGCGGGCGCGGTCTGTGGGGCGCCTGCCCCTATCAGCAGCCGTAGCGCACGGTCCGTGGCGTCCGGCGCCCGCCGGAGCATCGAGCGGGGTGCCTTACCGGCGCGTTCGGGGCTGCCTGTCGGACCGGCCACCTAGTATCGAACGCATGAGCGAACGCGGTGCGCCTTCGGGGTCGCGACCCGAAGTGATCGACGAGCCGGACTGGCAGGTCGGGCTCGACGACGCGCAGCGGGCCGCCGTCGAGCACGATGCCGGGCCGCTGCTGGTCGCCGCGGGCGCCGGCACCGGCAAGACCCGGGTGCTGACGTCGCGGGTCGCTCGCCTGCTCGACGCCGGGGTTGTGCCCGAGCGGATCCTGCTGCTGACCTTCACCCGTCGGGCGGCGGCGAGTATGACCGGCCGGGCCGCCGCGCTGGCCGGCGCCGGGACCGGCACGCGGGTCTGGGGCGGCACCTTCCACGCGATCGCGCACCGCGTGGTCGCCGAGCACGCGCAGCACCTGGGCCTGGCCGACGTCACCGTGCTCGACCCCGGCGACGTCGCCGATCTGCTCGACATCATGCGTGCCGAGCACGGGCTGGTCGGCGCCGAGCGGCGGCTCCCGACGACGCAGGCGATCGCCGACATCTACTCCCGCGCGATCAATACCGGCACCCCGGCGCGGGAGCTGATGGCCGAGCAGTTCCCGTGGTGCCTCGACGTCGCGGGCGAGATCACCGACCTGTTGCGCGCCTACGGTGCCCGCAAGCGCGAACGTGGACTGCTCGACCTCGACGATCTGCTGCTCTACTGGCGCGCCCTGCTCGCCGACGAGGACATCGGCGCCCGGCTGCGCGCCCGTTGGGACTGGGTGCTCGTCGACGAATATCAGGACGTCAACCAGGTGCAGGCCGACATCGTGCACCTGCTGCGCCCGGACGGCCGCGGTCTGACCGTCGTCGGGGACGACGCCCAGGCGATCTACGGCTTCCGCGGCGCCGACGCGGGTCGGCTGCTCGACGTCGCCGAGCACTTCCCGGATGCCACCCTGGTGCGGCTCGAGCGCAACTTCCGATCGACCCAGCCGGTGCTCGACCTGGCGAACGAGGTCCGCCCCGGCGACCTGCGGCTGCAGCTGGTCGCCGACCGCGGGGCCGCCGGCGCGCGCCCGCGATTGGTGACGGTCACCAACGCCGACGCCGAGGCGCGGGCGGTCGCGACCGCGGTGCTCGAGGCGCATCAGGAGGGCAGGCCGCTGCGGGAGCAGGCGGTGTTGATGCGCACCGGCAGCCACAGCGCCCAGCTCGAGATCGAACTGAAGGTACGCAACATCCCGTTCCTGAAGTTCGGTGGCATCGGCTATCTCGAGACCGCGCACGTGCGCGACATGCTCGCCGCCTTCCGGGTGACGTTGAACCCGACCGACGAGGTGTCCTGGTACCGGCTGCTGACCCGGCACCGGGCGATCGGCAAGGCCCACGCGCGCACCCTCGCCGACCTGCTGGCGTCCGGGGAGAACCACTCCGACGAGATCGTGGCCGCCGCGCCGCCGTCGGCGCGTACCGCGCTGGCCGCGACCCTGCGCTGCTTCGACCGGGCCCGCGACGAGCGCGATGTCGCCGAGGTGGTCGCCAACTGTCGGGAGGCATTGACACCGCTGCTGCGGCAGCACTATCCCGACTGGGAGCGGCGGGCCGCCGATGTCGAGCGATTGGCCGGGGCGGCCGCCGCGCAGCACGACCTGTCGGTGTTCGTCGCCGAGCAGACCCTCGATCCTGCGCCGATGGCCTCCGACTGGGCGAAGAACCCGATGCTGGACGAGGACTACCTGACCCTGTCCACGGTGCATTCCGCAAAGGGTCTGGAGTGGGAGACCGTCCACCTGCTGCGGGCCACCGACGGGTCCTTCCCCTCCGATATGGCACTGACCAGCGCCGCCGGGCTGGCGGAGGAGGCGCGGCTGTTCTACGTGGCGGTCACCCGGGCACGCGACGACCTGCGCGTTTACCTGCCGACCCGGCTGCCGACCCACCCGCGCAGCTTCACCGCCCGCATGGTGCTCACCAAACCGAGCCGCTTCCTCACCGATGCCGCCCGCGCGGTGATGTGCGACGAGCAACCGATCAGCGAACCGACACCCGTCGCCGGCCGCGCGCCGGTACAGCGGCGGGTGGCCGTTCCGGTCGTCGACCACCTGTTCAGCTAGCGAGGGGTCGGCATCGCGGTCGGGTCGCCGGCTACGACGCCGTGCCGCCGAGTTCGATCGCCCACGTGGCGAGCAGGCGGAGCAGCGATTCGTGGCGGCGTTCGACGGCGGGCCCGGATGCGGGCTCGACGCCTGCGAGTACCTCCGCCGCGACCTCTGCGACCACCTCCGCCAGGTCCCGGTCGGCGAGTTCGAGGACGAGCCCGATCAGCAGGTGGATGAGAGACCAGTCGCCGACGTCCCCGACTTCGCTGTACTCCTCGCGCAACGCCGCGCCGGAGAGGTGACAGCCGCGCATGGTGTCGTCGTCGATGCCGGCGAGGGCGAGGGCCCGTCGGATCGCGGCGTCCGCCAGTCGACGGGTCCGCACCCAATCCCGGTCGTCGACCACGAGTTGAAAGGTCGCGAACCACGTACCGCCGTCCGGCGACGTGCCCTCCAAGGTGGACAGCGCGGCCGGAAGGAACGTGGCGACGGCGCCGGCGGCGGCTGCCGCATTGTCGCCGCCCGGCAGCATCACCACGTGCATATAGATCGACCCGTCCCGCTCGGCGGATGTCCCCGCGAGCGGCCGCAGCGCGATGGAGGTCAGTCGGGACCCCTCCTCGACGGCGAGGGCCGTGACCAGGCCGGTCACCGCACCCACCCGGCCGCCGCATGGGTGGCATCGATCAGCACCGAGCGCAGGATCTCGAAGGACAGGCCGTCGTATTCGAGAAGATCGTCGTCGGGATCGATCACCACCAGGACATCGATCGTCACGGTGAACGGTGTGGACTCGATGATCTGAACCGCCAGTCCCGCCTCGTCGTCCTGGACCGTCGACACGGTCAGTTCCGGGTGCACGTCCAACGCCGCTTGCATCCATGCGGCGGAGAGGTCGAGGAGCGACCGCCGCGACAGGCGCCGGCCGAGATAGCGGACCAACCTTGTGGGGGACAGCAACTCGATGTCCACCGAATGCACGTCGGGGATATCGACGCTGTCCGGGCCGAGGACGGGCAGCAGGGCGAGGGAGGCGCCGTCGCTCGACAGCAGCCGAATCGGCCCGGGCGGCGTCCGTTGCCGTCGATTCCAGGTCGCCCCGCACGAACCGCATTCGCGGTCGTGGGCGAGACCCAGCAACCCGACGTAGCGGACCCAGTCGGGATCGCCGGCGGTCAGCGGATCGGTGATCCCGGAGACCAGATGGGTGACGTCGTCGGATGCGCAGATCGGGCAGGTGCCCCGCTCGTCCGGAGCGGTGGCGTCCGCGTCGGCGGTGGACATCAGCACCCGAACGGGGTGCGGGGCTCATCCGCACACCCTGTGGACGGAGTCGATCGGGGCCGGGCAACCATTCGAGAATAAGACCATTGAGTCTTGGGGTCGGAGATTCCGGGTGCCGTACGCGTACGCCGACGATGGTGGCGCCCGGGCATACAAGCCGGTTCTCGAGGGGATCCTGTGCGGAAGCGGAGGGATTTGAACCCCCGGTCGCTTTCACGACGCTCGCTTTCAAGGCGAGTGCATTCGGCCGCTCTGCCACGCTTCCCTGGCAGTGATGCTAGGCCATGGAGCCCCGACGGCTACTCGATGGTATCGAGGGCTCCCCCGACCTTGTCGAAGATGCGGCCCAGGGCCCGCACGTCCTCCGGGTCGAGCAGGTCGATCAGGTACTCCCGCACATCCGAGACGTGGCCGGGGGCGGCGGCGACCAACTTCTCGCGGCCCTTGTCGGTCAGGATCGCCCGCACGCCACGACCGTCGCCGGCGACTCCGCGACGTTCGACCAGGCCGGCGCTCTCCATGCGGCGGATCTGGTGGGTCAGGCGGCTGCGGGAGGAGATCACCCCGTCCGCGAGCGAACTCATGCGCAGCGAACCGTCCTCCGATTCGGACAACAGCACCAGGATCCGGTACTCGGCCAGCGCCATATCGCTGTTGAACTGCAGGCTGCGGTGCAGCATGTCGGTCAGGCGACGGCTGTTGTCGAAGTAGGACCGCCAGGCGTGCTGCTGGTCCTCGTCGAGCCACCGCGTCGGGCGGGCCCTGTCACCGTCTGGCCGGGGGGCTGTCATTCGATGAGTGTATGTTTCCCCGTCTCCACCCGCCGAGATGGCCCTTTACTGGGCGATCCGTCGCCCGCCGGCCCGTTTGTACCAAGCGGATCACCCGCTCCGCCCGAGCGGGAGATTCAGTCGGCGGCGTCCAGACCGGACAGCACGTCCATGAACTGATCGATCTCGAAGTGGGTCGTATAGGGCGCGAGCCCCATCGTGACCGCTCCACCGATCTCGGTGACGCCGAGCGCGTCGAAGAACCGTCCACCACTGGGCAGTCCGTGCACCACACCCACTCGATGCTGCGCCAGATGCGCGGCGATCTTGTCGGCGGGAATCCCGTCGATCGCGAAGCTCAGCGTCGGCAGCGGTCCCTGCGTGCGACCGAAGATCGCCAGATCGGGGACGCGGGCCAACGACCGCGTCAGATAGGACAGCAGGTCCCGGTGGTAGTTCTGCAACGAGGTCATCGACTGCTCCAGCCGGGCCCGCCGGGCGCCGGTGGCGCGGTCGTCGAGGCCGGCGAGATGGTCGATCGACGCTTCGAGCCCGGCGAGCATGGCGAATTGGTGGCCGCCGACCTCGAGCCGCTCCGGACCGCGTGCCCGCGGGTTGAGCGACATCGACGGCAGCCGATCGAGCAGCGACGGGTCGCGGAAGACCAACGCCCCGGCCGGAGGCCCGCCCCAGGCGGGTCCGCTGACCGCGATGACGTCGGCCTCCGATTCCTGGATGTCGAGATACCGGTACGGAGCGACGGCGGAGGCGTCGACGACCAGCAGACCGTCGACTTCGTGGATCTTTTCGGCGGCGGCGCGCACATCCGGCATCGAGCCGATCATCGCCGAACCGGCCGTCAGGGCGGCCAGTCGTGTGGTCGGGCCGATCAACTCGGCGAACTGCCAACTCGGGACCTCGTAGGTCTCGATGTCGACCTCGGCCCAGCGCACCCGGGCGCCCGCCCGGCTTGCGACGCGCAGCCACGGCGCGACGTTGGCCTCGTCGTCCAGCCGGGAGAGCATCAGTCCGGTGCCGAGCCCGAGCCTCGAACTGGTCGACTCGGCCAGCCAGCCGAGCAGCGCGGCGTGGCTCGCGCCGAGCACCACCCCTTCGGGGGTGCCCCCTACCAGGTCGGCGACCGCCTGTCGCGCGCTGTCGACGATCTCTGCGCTGCGTCGCGCCGAAGAATGGCGTCCCGCCGCCGATGATGCCGAACTGCGAAATGCCGTGGATATGACCGTGGAGACCCGGTCGGGAACGAGCATTCCGTGCTGCGGATCCAAATGAATCCAGCCATCGCCGAGGGAGGCGATGAGCCCCCGAACCCGTGCGACGTCGTAACTCATGACCGACACTCTAGGCTTCCCGATCCCGGATGTGGCATTGGCATCCGTGGATTAGTAGCGGTGTCTTACCGAATCCGGCCCGATAAACCGAACCGACTGCTTGTACCGTTGACGTTCCCCGAACAATGCGTTTACTGAGATTTGCATCACAACGGCCTCCGGTTCGTGGTGTTGCACCCTCGAAGACCCGGCGTCCGACCCGGCGCCGGACCCCGGCGCGGACCGTGCCCCGGCGCGGGCGTCGGCAGGGGCGTCGGAGCGCTCCGGTCGCCGGCGTTCGACCCCGAGGGGAGCGCGGCCGGCCGGGCGCGCGATGATGGGCCGCATGACTTTCTCGGCGTTTTCCACGGACGGCGCAGAAGGCCGACAGGTCGTGGTGATCGGCCCGGACGGCCAGCCGGTCTCGCTCGACGCTACCCAGGTCGCCGCGGCGGCCGCGGAGGCGAGCGTTTCGGTGGGCGCCGACGGCGAGCCCGTCGACGGTGCGGAGTCGGTGGCCGGCATGGTCGAGCAGCCCGCCAAGGTGATGCGCATCGGCACGATGATCAAGCAATTGCTCGAAGAGGTTCGGGCCGCTCCGCTCGACGACGCCAGCCGCACCAGGCTCAAGGAGATCCACTCCAGCTCGATCCGCGAGCTCGAGCAGGGCCTGGCCCCGGAGTTGCGCGAGGAGCTCGAGCGTCTGGCCCTGCCGTTCGGCGAGGACGCCGTCCCCTCCGACGCCGAGCTGCGCATCGCCCAGGCGCAGCTGGTCGGCTGGCTCGAGGGGCTCTTCCACGGCATCCAGACCGCGCTCTTCGCGCAGCAGATGGCGGCGCGCTCACAGCTCGAACAGATGCGCCAGGGCGCGCTGCCTCCCGGTGTACAGTCGCGCGATCCGCGTCAGGGACCCCAGCAGGGTTCCGGACACGGCCAATACCTGTAGACCGCGACCGGGACGGATTGAACGCACGTGTCCGATAGGTCACCAACCACCAACGGGGCGGCTTCGACGGCTCCCGACGAGGGTGCCGCGGGCACGTTCGACGCCGACGATCCCGCCGAGGAGATGGCGCGCCGCACCACCCCGGCCGGCCGGGCGGCGGGAAGCCGATCCTTCGAACGGGCGATCGCCGACCTCGTCGGCGGCTACAAGCAGCGTGAACTGTGGCTCTCGCTCGGCTGGCAGGACATCAAGCAGCGCTACCGGCGATCGGTGATCGGGCCCTTCTGGATCACGATCGCCACCGGCGTCCAGGCGCTCGCCATGGGCGTGCTGTACTCCGCGCTCTTCGGGTTCTCGCTCACCGAATTTCTGCCCTATGTCACCGTCGGGCTGATCATCTGGAACCTGATCAATGCCGGAATCCTCGAGGGCGCGGACGTCTTCATCGCCAACGAAGGCCTGATCAAACAGCTGCCGTCCGCATTGAGCGTGCACGTCTACCGACTGGTATGGCGACAGATGTTGTTGCTCGGCCACAACATGGTGATCTATGTCGTGGTGGCGGCAGTTTTTGGTACCTGGCGCCATTTGACGTGGGCATCGCTGTCGGCCATTCCGGCGTTGTTGCTGTTGATGCTCAACATCCTGTGGGTCGCGTTCGTCTTCGGCATCCTGGCCACCCGCTACCGGGATATCGCGCCGATCCTCGGCTCGCTGACGTTGCTGCTGTTCGTGCTGACCCCGATCATGTGGAGCACCGAGGTGCTCGAGCAGCGCGGCGGCGAGGCGGCCGACCGGGCCCGCATCGCGGAGCTCAACCCGCTGTTCCACTATCTGGCGATCATCCGCGATCCGCTGCTGGGCGCCCACCAGGATCTCTACCACTGGTACATCGTGATCGCGATCACGATCATCGGGTGGGCGATCGCGCTCTTCGCGCTGGTCAAGTGCCGCGCACGGGTGCCGTACTGGGTATGACAACACCGGACACCGATCAGGGAGGGGGCCCGCGATGGCGGTAGCCACGACGACCGTCGGCATCGATGTGGAGGACGCATCGGTCGACTTCCCGATCTTCGACGCCAAGTCCCGCTCGCTGAAGAAGGCCTTCATGGGGCGGGCAGGCGGCGCGATCGGCCGCAATACCTCGGACGTCGTGGTCGTCGAGGCGCTGCGCGACATCACGCTGCACCTGCGCGAGGGCGACCGGATCGGCCTGGTCGGACACAACGGTGCCGGCAAGTCGACCCTGCTGCGCCTGCTGTCCGGGATCTACGAGCCGACCCGCGGCTATGCGGACATCCGCGGCCGGGTCGCGCCGGTCTTCGACCTCGGCGTCGGCATGGATCCGGAGATCTCCGGGTACGAGAACATCATCATCCGCGGCCTGTTCCTCGGGCAGACCCGCAAGCAGATGCTCGCCAAGATGGACGAGATCGCCGACTTCACCGAACTCGGCGACTATCTCGACATGCCGCTGCGCACCTACTCGACCGGTATGCGGGTGCGCGTCGCGATGGGCGTGGTCACCAGCATCGACCCCGAGATCCTGTTGCTCGACGAGGGCATCGGTGCGGTCGACGCCGAATTCATGCGCAAGGCGCGCGGCCGGCTGCAGGCGCTGGTCGAACGGTCCGGCATCCTGGTCTTCGCCAGCCACAGCAACGAATTCCTCGCCCAGCTCTGCGACTCCGCGCTGTGGATCGACCACGGTCGGGTGCGGATGCACGGCGGCATCGAGGAGGTCGTGCGGGCCTACGAGGGCCCCGAGGCCGGCGACCACGTGGCGAAGATCGTCCGCGAACTCGAAGCCGAACAGAACGGTGTCGCGTGAGCTCGGTTGACAACGGCGCGGGCGCGCCGGAAACGATCGTCGCGGTCGTGGTGACCCATCGCCGCCGCGAATTGCTCGGCGCCTCGCTGAAGGTGCTCTCCACGCAGACCCGGCCGATCGACCATCTGATCGTCGTCGACAACGCCGACGAACCCGAGGTCGCCGAGATGGTCGCCGCCCAGCCGGTGCCGACGACCTACCTCGGGTCGAAGCACAACCTCGGCGGCGCCGGCGGCTTCGCCCTCGGCATGCTCTACGCCCTGTCGCTCGGTGCCGACTGGGTCTGGCTCGCCGACGACGACGGCCGCCCCGAGGGGCCCGAGGTCCTCGAGATCCTGCGCGACTGCGCCCGCCGCAACGATCTGCAGCAGGTCTCGCCGGTGGTCTGCGATATCGACGATCCGCAGCGACTGGCGTTCCCGCTGCGGCAGGGCACCACCTGGCACCGACGCCGCGAGGAACTCGGCGAGGCCGACCTGTTGCCGTCGTACTCGTCGCTGTTCAACGGCGCGCTCTTCGCCGCGGATGCGATCGACGCGGTCGGCGTCCCCGATCTGCGCCTGTTCGTGCGCGGCGACGAGGTGGAGATCCACCGGCGGCTGGTGCGCTCCGGACTGCGCTTCGGCACCTGCCTGCGGACGGCCTACCTGCACCCCTACGGCACCGACGAGTTCAAGCCGATCCTCGGTGGACGCATGCACACCCAGTACCCGGACAACCCGACGAAGCGGTACTACACCTACCGCAACCGCGGCTATGTCCTTGCGCAGCCGGGCAATCGGAAGCTGCTGCCGCAGGAGTGGGTGCGCTTCGGCTGGTACTTCCTGGTGACGACCCGCAATCCGGCCGGGCTGATCGAATGGGTGCGGCTGCGTCGGCTCGGTCGGCGCGAGATCTTCCGCCGCGCACCCTGATCCGCGTGGCTTCGCGGCAATCTGCCGGCGACTGTTAACCGTTCGGTTACGCGCGGCCGGGTGGTTCCGCGTACCGTCGGGTCTGTCGGGACATCCGCGTGGGTACGCCCACTACAGACCGGAAGGGACTACATCATGGACTTTGCTACGATCTCGGACTTCTTCTCGGCCATCTCGGATATCTTCGACGGCGTCGGACTGCTGTTCAGCGGCTCGGCCGATCTCTCCGACCTGGGGAGCTGACCGGCGCGCGGCCGCTCGGCATCCTCGTCACGGCGGGAGCACCGGCCCGCGGGGGACGGTGATCGTCCGCGTCCTCCTCGGAGACCGTTGACGCGGGCGCGACCGCCTCGGGCCGGTGCGCTCGATTCGCAGGAGCCATGCGGTCGCCTCGGCGAGTCGCAGGATCGGGAATGGTCTGATCTCGTTGTCCCGCAGGGTTATCGCACCACCGGTCAGTTCGTCATGGGTCCGCCGCCCCGGGCCGGCGTCCTCGGCGATGACGATCGCGCCGACCCCGGCGGCGGCGAGGGTCACCAGCAGGGCCCGATAGCAGTCGGCGCGTTGGCGCTCGGCATCCGCGAGGCTGCGCGCCGCATCCTCGGCGGTGACCACGATCGCCTCGATCCCGTTGTCCCGCACCACTTCGAGCAGTTCGAAGGTCAGGTACATCGAGTCGGGGATATGTGTGGTCGCGGTGATCGCCGCCTCGGTCGACTCCTCCAGTGCGGCAACCCGTTCCACCGGCACCACCAGCGCCGTGAAGGTGGCGCGGTCGTCGCCGTCGATCAGTCGACCGCCGGCCGCCGACCGGTACGAGCCGTGGACATAGGCGATGTCGATCCCCGGGCGATCCGGAACGATCCGGCCCGGCGGGAGACTCGAACCGCCGCGGTGAGCGGTCGGTGCGCCGGGCGGCGTCTCGGTCGCGGGTGTCGGTCTCGGCCCTGTCGGGCTCCGCCGGGGCCGCAATTCGTCCAGCGGATCGCCGGCGGTGAAGATCACCCCGAGTTCGTAGGGAACCACCGCCGCCAACCCGATCAGCGAGCCGATCAGCAATCCCCATATCCCGGCGTGCCCGCCGCCGGTCAGCAGAACGACCCCCGCGACAACCGCGGCTACCACGGGTGCCACGCCGATGACGATGGCCAGGTAGAACGTGCCGGCGTTCAGGAGATCCCCGATGAGGACCACCGGCCGCAGCAGGCGTCGTCCCGGCGTGGTCTTCCCGATCGCGGTGGCACCGGACAGGCCGACCAACCGGACGGCGACGCCGATCGGCAGCCAGGCCACTGCCATCAGTAGTCCGATCACGAAGGCCGACAAGGTGATTCCGATCGTTCCGAGGATGCGTCCGGGCGTTGGCGCGGCCATCCCCGGGTACGCATACCGATCAGTGTGCGACGTCGATGATGCGCAACCGAGCCGATACCGCCTCGCCCGGCAGGATCCGACGGTCGGCCGGTTGATCCCGGTCGTGCCGCAACGCCCAGTCGAGCGCGTAGCCGATCTCCAGGATGGGGTCCTCGCCCACCGTGTGGTGCACCAGCTCGATCGCATCGCCCGCCGCATCGTGATGGGCACGCACGTCGAGGTCGCGCACCCGCGGGTAGGTGCCGGTCGCCATGACCATCCGCCCGACGCCGACCGCGGCCAGCGCCTCGATCAACGTATACGAGCACACGATCCGCTGCCGGTCGGCCTCCCGTTCGCCGTCGACATCGCCGCCGCGCACGTAGACACAGCTCGCGCCGCTGCGGGAGAGACGGCGCAGCAGATCGAGGTCGCGGTATATCGGATCCCCGAGGTGCTCGGTCGCCGCCAACGTCGAGGTGACCTCGGCGGTCAGCTTTCCCACCCGCTCGGGGTCGACGACGATCGCGCAGAAGGTGGTGCTGTCCCCGGTCGGCTCGGCGCACTGCGCGCCGACGACCACCCGGGTGCCGACCACATAGGCGACCTTTCGGCCGGGCGTGGCGTCGACGATCCGGTGCCGGGGAATCCCGCCGGGTGCGCCGCCGCCGATGCCGTCGCCGATCGACACCAACTCGTGCACGAGGGCGTCCGGGAACGCGACGGCCGACCGGGCGGCCGGCCGCAACGCCGTCCACGCGATGGCGATCGCGAGCAGTCCGGTACCCAACGTCATCCCGATCATCAAGTCCGACATGGGATCTCCCGTTCACAAAGGTGCGGTGGTCGCTTCCCTCGATCGTGCGGGTCGGGCGGCTACCGCATCATCCGTGCGGGTACCCCGATGGGCAGGTGGGACTACTCAGGTGCCACGGGCGGCAATCACCCGGGGGATCCGACCGGGGCGCGCCTGCGGTCAGGAGCGGGCGTAGCGAACCACGAGGGTGCGGCGGAACTGCTCGGAGTCGGTCGGATGGAAACCGGCCGCCTCGACCGCTCGGGCGAGGTCGTCGTCCGCCAGGTGATGGACGGGTAGGTGCCACACCTCGCCGGAGGTGTGTTCCACGGTTTCGGGAGCATCGCGCTGGGCGTCGGTGAGCAGCCAGACCGTCGAGCAACCGGACAGGTTGTGCACCCCGACGTCGGCGGATGCCCCCTGATCCCACAGCCAGCCGTGCGCGGCGGCGGAGAGCGGCGGATCGGGATCGACCAGGCCGCCGAGGGTGTGCGGTCGGGCCTCGGTGACCACGCGCAGCGAGGTCGGCAGCCACGGCACCCGCGCGTAGAGGGCACAGTCACCCGGCGCGACCCGGTCGGCCAGGTAGTTCGCGACCTCGCTGATATCCATGGCGCTCGGCTTGGCACCGGGCTCGCGGGCGGCGGCGTAGCCGGGCACCGACAGCAGTACGAGGGTCGCCAGCAACCCCGCTGCCACCGCCCGCAACCGGAGCGTGCGGGCGACCTCGGCGATCGCCCAGCCGATCAGCAGCGCCGCCGCCGGGGCGGTGAACGTCGGATAGCGGTCCAGGTAGATCGGTCGCAGCAGCAGCGAGACCGCCACCAGCACGATCGTCGGCACCAGCATCCAAGCCAGCGCGATCACCGGCGCCGGCGCACGCACCGCGCGCCGGTCGCGCACCAGCACCACGACGACCAGGGCCGCGGCCGCGATCGCCGCCAACGGGGCACCGAGGAAGTACTGGTACTCGCCGATCATCCGCACCATGCGCGCATCGGGAGCCGGGATCCAGGCGACCTGCCCGGCCTGGCGCAGCATGATCACCAGGAACGGTGTCAACGCCACCGCTGCGGCGGCCGACGCGGCCAGGCAGCCGGGCAGCGCGCGCCGATACTCCGGCAGCATCAGCAGCGCCGCCACCAGGGCGATGCCCAGCAGCAGCGAATAGACGAACAGCACCCCACCGAAGGTCAACAGGGCCGCATAGCCCACCCACCACCAGCGCGACGGTCGGCCCTCGCGGCGGGCCCGGACCGCGCACCACCAGACGACCACCGTCCACACCGCGACCGCGGCGGTGGCCGCGTACGACCGCGCTTCCACGGCGGCCCACGTCATCCGGGGCAGCACCGCGCAGACCAGGCCCGCGTAGATCCCGGTGGGGGTATCGGCGAGCAGTCGGCCGGCCACCACCACACCGGCGGCGGCAACCCCGCAGGCGATCGCCGACGGCAGCCGCACCGACCACTCGGAGGCCCCGAAGACCGAGATCCACAGGTGCATGCCGAGGTAGTACAGGCCGTGCACCGCATCGCTCGCGCCGAGAGTGCGCAGAATGCCGGCGGGATCGCGTTGGGCCACCGCCAGGGTCGCCGCTTCGTCGTACCACAACGAGGGGACCCCACCGCGGCATGCGCCGATCAGGGCGGCCACCAGACCGATCGCGGTCGGTGGCCACCAGGACCTGCGGATGGCGGGGCTACTG
The DNA here is from genome assembly GCF_001552615.1 of Millisia brevis NBRC 105863. Lineage (GTDB taxonomy): Bacteria > Actinomycetota > Actinomycetes > Mycobacteriales > Mycobacteriaceae > Millisia > Millisia brevis. The sequence continues at coordinate 52,153 of NZ_BCRN01000005.1, read as the reverse complement.
ATCGTAGAGCCGCGCCCAGTTCTCACGGGAGATCAACCGCGGGTACTCCCGCCGGTACTGCTCGGAGACCCCGTCGGCCTCGTTGCGGTACCGACGCAGCACCCGGATGCTGCGCTGGAGCAGTCCGCGCAACAGGGCCGGATCGCGCCGGCGCACCCGCACCCCGCCCTGTGAGGCGTCGGTGACCATGACGTCGGAGAACTTCGCGATATGCCACCAATGCGCGTCCTCGCGGGTGATCGCTACCGGCGTTCCCCAGAGCTTCCCGGTCCACTGACCGATGAACCGCTTGATCAGCACCGCGCGCATCATGCTCGGCTCGCCGCCGGCACGTTCGGTCTTCATCTGCGACGGACGGACCGGTGCGCTCGCCGCCGGGTGGATGATCGTCTCGCCGTAGGCCTTGCGCTCCTCGCGGATCGCCTTCATCGCGGCCATACCGCCATCGTCGAGGATCGACGGTCCGCTCAGGAAGTCCTCGATCGCCCGCAGCATCGTCGCGACCAGCCCGTACTGCATCGCGACCAGCATCTCGAGGATCTGCCGGGCGAACATCTTCGCCTGCTCCTTGGGCAGCAGGCCACCGTGCAGGGACGCGACGATCAGGGAGTTGCGGGTACTGAAGTACCGCGCCCAGTCGTCGTAGTCCTTCCAGTAGAAGTCGGCATGCCAGACCCCGGCGTTCGGCAGGGTGACCGTCACATGTCCGGCCTCGCGGGCGCGCAGGCCGATCTCGACGTCGTCCCACTGGAAGAAGATCGGCAGCGGCAGGCCGATCGAGTCGATCACCTCGGAGGGGATCAGGCAGGTCCACCAGGCGTTGTACTCGGCGTCGACCCGGCGCTCCTGGTTGCGCTTGAGCATCGACTTGTTGACCAGCGACTTCGGCACGACGCGGCCGTGCATCAGCGCCCGCAGATCGGTCTGCTCGGCGCCGACGTTCAGGAAGTCGGGGTTGAGCAGGAAGAGCATCTGGGCGCCGACCAGCGTCGGGGTCGTCGTCATATTGGCGAACGCCTGCATCCGCAGCACCGTCTCCGGTTCGCAGAGGATGTCGTCGTCCATCAGGATCACGTCGCCCGAGATCGTCGGGTCGCCGGTGATCTCGTAGAGCCCGCGGGTGAAGCCGCCGGCGCCGCCGAGATTCGGCTGCCGGATATATCGCAGGGTGTCCCCGAAGACGTCCCGGGCGCCGAGGAATTCCGGCTGGGAGTCGACGTGGTCGGTGCCCTGGTCGACGACGTAGACCGAGGTGAGCAGGCCGCGGACCAGCGGATCGGAGGCCAGCGCGGCGACGGTGTGGGCGCAGTCGACCGCGCGGTTGAACGTGCAGATCGCGATCGACAGCGGCCGGATGCGCTGCGGCGCCTCGACCGTCCACTCCAGCCCGTCGAAGATCGCCCCCGAGCGGAAGGTCTCGAATTCGAGCCACAGCGCACCGCCGTCGATGAACCGGTCGAGCGGGGTATCGAAGACGACCGTGCAATCCGACTCGGGCTCGAGCCCGTCGACGATGCGACGGTGGCCGGCGATATCGGAGGCCATCAGCCGGATGCGCACCCGGGCGGTGGTCCGCACCCGGACCCGCACCTGCAGCCGGTCGACGGTGGTCCACCGCTGCCAATAGGACGCGGCGAACCGGCCGAAGTAGGTATTGCCGTGCGCGTGCGAATGCTTGTCGAGCTCGAGGTACTCGCGGGTGCGATGCCCGTGGCCTCGCTCGATGCGGATGTAGAGCTCACCGTTGACCCGCGGCGACGGGCCCAGGAAGACCCCGCGCTGGACCAGCAAGCGGGCATCGCCCGGCCTGTCGAACCCTTCGGAAATTGCCGTCGCCGGTGCCGAACTCATCGGCGCTGCCCCACTTTCGAATCGTTGTCACCCTCGGTGCCCGAGATGTCTCCGCGACCGGCTCCCGAGGCGTCGTCGCCGTCCGGATCGGTCGCGGTTCGGCCCTCGTCGACGAAGACGAACCGGCCGTACGCCCAATATCGAAACACGACCGCGACCGCCTGGCCGATCAGCGTGCCGGAAATATTGTCGGCGAGCGGTGTCGCGAGGTCGAGCACGTACCGCGAGAAGGCCAGGCAGGACAGCTGCAGGCCGATCGCCACCACGTTGAGCACCGCGTACAGCACATACTGTCGCATCCGGTTCTGCGGGGGCGGGCGGTCGCCGTAGGTCCAGAAACGGTTGCCGATGTAGGTGCCGACCGTCGCCACGACGATCGCGATGATCTTGGCCATCAGCGGCTGCTCGAACATCGGACCGCGACCGCCGAAGAAGACCAGCAGGTTGTAGGTGCCGGCGTCGATGGCGAAGCCCAGAAGTCCGACGACGAGGAAAGCGCCACCCCTGCGCAGGCGTCCGAGGCCTTCCCACAGGCGCGTCGACCAGCTCTCGCGGGCCGGCCGAGGCCCGGCCGACTCGGTGTTGGTCACGCTGGGTGACGGTACACGCCACCGAATGTGACAACCGAGACGCGACACTGCCGACGGCGCGCGTGGTCACCGCCGGCTCGTCGGTTAGCCTTGCGCGCGAGGTTCAGTGGCCGACGGGCGCTCCGGGTCCGGATGGACCGCATCGGGCGGGTCGGTTCACACGACCGTCCACCAATCAAGACGATCGGGAGATGGAGACCGTGCAGGAGACCGCCCCTCGCATCGCCGCAGTGGTTCCGTGCCACAACGAGGAAGTAGCCGTCGGCAAGGTCGTCGCCGATCTGCGCGCCGCGGTGCCGGGCATCACGGTGTACGTCTACGACAACTGCAGCACCGACGCGACCGCCGAGATGGCGCGGGCCGCGGGTGCGATCGTGCGCACCGAGCATGTCAAGGGCAAGGGCAACGTCGTGCGCCGCGCCTTCGCCGACGTCGATGCCGATATCTACCTGTTGATCGACGGGGACGACACCTACGACGCCTTCGCCGCGCCGGAGATGATCCGCACCCTGCAGTCCGGCCCCTACGACCACGTGCTCGGGGTGCGCAAGGCGTCCTCGGGTTCCGAGGCGTACCGCGCGGGCCACGAATCGGGCAACCGGCTGCTCAACTGGGTGGTCGCCAAGACCTTCGGCGAGAACGTCGGTGACATGCTCAGCGGTTACCGGGTGATGTCCCGGCGCTTCGTCAAGAGCTTCCCGGCGATGGCCCGCGAGTTCGAGATCGAGACCGAGCTGACGGTCCACACCCTGAATCTGCGCGTCCCACAGACCTCGGTCCCGGTCGGTTTCCGGGATCGCGCGGAGGGCAGCGAATCGAAGCTGCGTACCTACCGGGACGGCTCGCGGATCCTGTCGCTGATCATCGGCCTGGCCCGGCACGAGCGGCCGGTCGCCTTCTACGGCCTCTTCGGCACGCTGAGCCTGCTGGTCGCGGTCGCGTTGGTCATCCCGATAGTGGTCGAATTCTCCGAGACCGGCCTGGTCCCGCGCTTCCCGACGTTCTTCCTGGCGTGCACCCTGGTGATCGTCGGCTTCCTGGCGTGGACGGCCGGGTTGGTGCTCGACGGCATCCGCCGTGCCCGCCACGAGACGTCGCGTCTGACGTATCTGACCTACCGTGCCGTCGTCGTCCCGGACGCGGTCGATCGCCCGGATGATGCCGACTTCGACGACGAGGAGTCGCCGCTGCACGAGGCGGGCGCCGCGCTGCTCGAGGCGCAGTCGTCGCTGGGCCGGGCCGCGGAGTCCGGCTTGGAGTTCGGGGTGCCGATCGAGTCCGCCGCCGATATGACCGCTGCCGATGCGGCCGAGTCGGAGAACCTCGAAGCGGAGTTGCCCGACGGCGATGTAGTCGAGGCGTCGGCCCGGAGGTCCGGCGGGGCGTGAGCGGTGGCGGGACGTCGAAGTCGCAGGTGACCGACCGGCCGTCGGATGATTCCGGCGATCCGGAGGCCGCGGCCGAGCAGGCGGAGCCCGGAGCCGAAGCCGCTGGAACCGAACCCGCTGGAACCGAAGCGGCGCCGACCGAGATTGATGCGACCGAAGCCGCCGCGACCGAGGTTCCAGCGGCTCCGGAGGAGACCCCCACCCCACCCACCTCGACCCCCGACCGCGGTCCCGGCGCGTGGATCGTGCTCGCCTTCACCGTGGTGTCGCTGGTCTTCGGTTCCGCCTGGGCACTGACCGCCCCACCGTTCTGGGGACACGACGAGATCACCCAGTTCGGGCGCGCCTACCAGGTCAGCGAGGGCGGCTTCTGGCCCACGCAGATCGAGGACGACCGCGGGATCGCCTACGGCTCCGATCTGCCGGTCGAGTTCTCCCGACTGATGGGCCAGGCCCTCAACGACTACACCGGCGCCCGCGACGAGACCGAGCCGATGGTCGACAACCCGGGCGCCTACACCGCCCTCGAGGACGCCTCCCCGAGCGACGACCTCGTACCGGTGTGGTTCACCAATACCGCCGCCTACTCCCCGGTCGCCTACGCGCCCGCGGCCACCGCGCTGGTCATCGCCCGCGCCGTCGACGCTTCGGTGGGTACGACGGTGTTGATGACCCGCCTGGCCGGCGTGCTCGCGTACACGCTGATCGTCGCGATCGCGCTGTGGGTGCTGCGCCGCCGTGCCTTCGCCTGGGTGCCGTTCACCGTCGCGATGCTGCCGATCGCCGCCTTCCAAGCCGGCACGATCACCGCGGACACGCTGACCAACGCCCTGGCGCTGTTGGTCTCGGCGCTGCTGGCCAAGGCGCTGTTCTACCGCGACCGCCTCGGCCGGGTCGAGACGGTGCTGCTGGGTGCCGCCGCGATCGCGTTGCCGCTGTGCAAGCCGTCGTACATCCTGCTGCCGCTGCTCGCGGTGCTGATTCCGGCGGCGCTGACCGCGTGGCCGCGGCTGCGGCGGGTGCCGATCGTGCTGCCGGTGCTCGTCGGGTTGGTGCTCTTCGGCCTGTGGACGCGGCTGTCGGCCGGCACCACCGAGGGCATGAGTCTGATGCGCCGTCCCGAGCAGTGGTACACGGTGATCCCCAGCGAGCAGATGGCCGGCGTGCTGGCCGACCCGCTGGGCTTCGGGGAGACCTTCATCCGCACCGTGCTGCTGCGCGACCAGCTCTACTTCGTGCAGTTCTTCGGCGAGCTCGGCTTCGGCTACGTCAACGTGCCCGCGGTGTCGATCGTCGCGGCGATCGTCGGCTGGTTGGTGGCGATGTCACGGTCGCTGCGGCCGCAGACGCCGCGCTGGGTCACCGCGGTGAGCTTCCTGGCGCTGCTGGCCACCACCGGGATGATCTTCGGAACGCTCTATCTGTCGTTCACGCCGGTCGGTTTCTACATCATCGACGGGGTGCAGGGGCGCTACTTCATGCCGCTGGCCGTCGTGGCCTCCGCGGTGCTGTTGGCCTGGTTCGGCCGCCGGCAGCCCGCCGGGCCGGGGCGGGCTGCCGCAGCGGTGATCATCGGATCCGTGGTCCTCGCACAAGCGGCCGCGTTGGCGAAGTACGGTCACGTCGTCTGGGGAGCGGTCGTCTGACCGAAGCCCCGGTGTGGGATCGGGTACTGGGGTCGGGTATCAGGCCTCGGCTTCGAGCAGGGTGTCGAGCTTCGCGTAGCCGTCGTTGACGCCGACCTCCATGCCGGAGCGCAGCCACGCGTCGCGGTCCTCGAAGCTGTCGACCAGCGACTGGGCGTGCAGCCGGGTATAGCCGTTGCCCAGATCCTCGACGCGCAGGGTCTCCAGCGAGACCCCGTCCGGCATTCCTTCCCAGGTGAAGGTCTGCACGATCCGGTCGTCGGAGATGCGATGGAAGCAGCCGCGGAAGCCGTACTGCTGGTCGCCGTCGCCGGCGACGTACCGGAAGGAGCCGCCGTCGCGCGCGTCCCAGTAGTCGATCGTGGTGTTCAGGCCGTTCGGGCCGATCCACTTGACGAACAGTTCCGGGTCGACGTGGGCGCGCAACAGCGCGGCGGGCGAGGCCTTGAAGTCGCGGGTGATGCGGATGAGCGGCAGATTCGGGTCGGCCTCGATGCGGGCCTCGGTGATGGTCGTGGTGTCGGTGCTCATGATGCCTGTCCTTTTCGGGTGGGGTCGTTCGATTCGGTGGGGGCGTCGAGTTCGGCGAGGACGGCGTCCAAACGCTGGTACCGCTCCTCGGCTCGACGTCGATAACGCTCGATCCACTTGGTCATCAGATCGAGTACCTCCGCTTCCAGGTGCACCGGACGACGCTGGGCGTCCCTGGTCTTGGTGACCAGTCCGGAATCCTCGAGAACCTTGAGGTGTTTGGAGATCGCCTGGACGCTGACGTCGTACGGTTCCGCGAGTTCGCCGACCGTCGCATCACCGACCGCGAGCCGGGCGACGATGTCGCGCCGGGTCGGATCGGCCAGTGCGGCAAACATCCTGTCCAGCGGGTCGGCGGCCATTCGATTCTCCTCAACCTCTCGGTTGAATAGAACGGTAGTGGCGGCCGAATGTCTTGTCAACCGATTGGTTGAAGAAGGTTCGTGCCGACAACCGGGTGATCGCCGTCTGCTGTACTGGACGCACGCGTAGGCCGTCCGGAGGAGCGCACGTGCGCATTCTGCTCGTCGAGGACGAGTCGCGGCTGGCCGAGGTGATCCGTCGCGGGCTGGTGGCCGAGGGCTTCGTGGTCGAGGTGGCCGGCGACGGCCGCGCGGGCTTCGATGCGGCCCTCGGCGGTGGCTACGACGTGCTGATCCTGGACATCATGCTGCCGTCGATGAGCGGCTACGACATCGTCCGCGAGCTGCGGGCCGCCCGGATCTGGACGCCGGTGCTGATGCTGTCGGCCAAGGACGGCGAGTACGACCAGGCCGACGCCTTCGATCTCGGCGCCGACGACTACCTGACCAAACCGTTCTCGTTCGTGGTGCTGATCGCTCGGCTGCGGGCGCTGCTGCGCCGCGGAGCACCGGAGCGGCCGGTGGTGCTGCGGGTCGACGACCTCGAACTCGACCCGGCCCGCCATCGGGTGACCCGCGCCGGCGCCGACGTCGAACTGACCCCGCGCGAGTACGGGGTCCTCGAGTACCTGATGCGGCACGCCGGCACCGTCGTGACCAAGCAGGCGATCCTGCAATCGGTCTGGGACATCAACTACGAGGGCGACGACAATATCGTCGAGGTCTACGTCGGCTACCTGCGCCGCAAGATCGACGTCCCCTTCGGCACGACCACCATCCACACCGTCCGCGGCGCCGGCTACCGGATGTCCGCGGCCGGCTCCTGACGGGTCGGCGATCGTCCGAGTCGGCGCTATCGTTCGAGGCGGCGCGAGGCGATGATCGCGATCGCCGTGGCGACCAGCACCAGGACCGCGTATCCGGCGGCGATATCGGTCAGGTCGACGGATGTGGCGAAGGCGCCGGCGACGAGTCCGGGGAGCGCGGCGCCGGCGTAGGAGACCAGGTAGACGCTCGACAACAGCCCCGCCCGCATCTTCGGTGCCGCGCCGGTGAGCAGCAGTCGCATCGCCCCGGTGGTCGCGGCGCCGAGGGCGAGGCTCGCGGCCAGGCTCGCACCGAGGAAGGCGACGATCGACCCCGCGTACAGCGCCGCCACCGCGACGATCACCGCAACCAGGAACGGCAGGAGGCCGGCGCGGATCGCGGCCTTCGGGGTCAGCCGACCGCTGATGGAGCCGCCCACGGGGCTGAGGATCACGATCGAGGAGAACACCAAGGCGATCACGATCGGGCTGGAGGTGCCCAGGTGATCGGCGGTCAACGACGGGGCGAAGGCCTGGTACATCCCGGAGTAGGACCACGTCGCCAGGAATACCGCGACCACCACGGCGATCACCGCGAGCCGATCGGTGCCGGTCGGCAGTTGGACCCGCGGCCGCAACGCCCGCAGCGCGCCCGGCGTGCGGGTGACGGTCTCGGGGGCGAAGAGCAGCAGGATCGCCACCACGACGAGGATGCCCGCGATCAGCACGTAGCCGAAGGTCCGCGGCGCGGGAGCGTGCACGATTAGAATCCCGGAGACCAAGGCTCCGAGCGGGATCCCGAAGGTCGGAGCGGCGGTGACGACCAGCGGCCCCAACCACGCCGGTCGGCGGGGCGCGACATCGACGACGTACGAGCCGATACTCGACGCCGCGATCCCGCAGGCGATGCCCTGCAGGGCCCGGCCGGAGAGCAGGACCGGCAGCGAGTCCACCTGCGTCAACAGCAGGCAGCCGGCCGCCGACGCGAGCAGCGCGCCGATCGCGACCGGCTTGCGGCCCAGATGGTTGGACAGCCGCCCGAGCAGCAATAGCGACAGGGCGGTGACGCTCAGATAGGTGACCGTGGTGATCGCCAACGCCGCACTGTCGATCCCGTCCTCGGTGCGATAGATGTTGTAGAGCGGGATCGGGGTCCCCGACGACACGAAGACGAGCACGAGCGCGGCGGAGACCACCGCAAATGTCGCCGCTCGACCCCGCGTCGGGGTCGGTTCCGCCTGCCGGGTGTCGGGGTTCTCCGGGCATGGAGCGGTCGACGGTTGGGTGGTGGGATCGGTGGCGGTCACGCTGCTGCGGTCCTTTCGGATATCGATCGGTCCGCGGACGGCCGCCGGTCGCGGGTGGCCCGCTGCCCGCCGTGGACAGTCTCCAGCACACGCCGATCGGGGCGCGTTCGGGAGATCCGGTTCAACCCGGTACTACCAGAACCACCCTCGCAGGTCGCTAGGACAGGTCCTCGGCCGGTGCATAGCTGTCGGTATCGGCGGCCAGGGTCACCGTGAAGCGGGCCCCGCCGCCGGGCCGATCGTCGATGCGCACGGCGCCGTGATGGGCGGCGACGATCTCGGCGACGATCGCCAGACCCAGCCCGCTGCCACCGGCATCCCGGCTGCGGGCGGCGTCGAGGCGCACGAACCGGGTGAAGACCCGTTCGCGCTGGTCGGCCGGGACGCCGGGGCCGTCGTCGGACACCCGGATCACCGCGAGATCGCCGTCGCGTTCACATTCCAACTCCACCGCGGAGTGGGCGTGGCGAACCGCGTTGTCGACCAGGTTGCGCACCAGCCGGGAGATCTGGCCGGTATCGCCGGTCACCCGGACCGCGCCGATACGGCCCCGCACCGCGAGGGTCGGATGGCCGCGCAGGCGGGCCTTCTCGGCGGCGAGGATCTCGTCGAGGTCGACGCTGTCGGTGCCGACGCTGAGCCGGTGTTCGTCGGCACGGGCCAGCAGCAGCAGGTCGTCGACCAACTCGCGCATGCGGTGGGTCTCCGGGATCAGCGATTCGTCGACCAACTCGATGCCGAGCAGATCCGGATGGGTGTGCACCATGTCCAGCGCGGCGGTCAGCGCCGACAACGGGCTGCGCAGCTCGTGGGAGGCGTCGGAGATGAACCGGCGCTGCGCGGCATGCCCGGCCTGCAGGCGGGCCAACATCTGATTCATCGTCTGCGCGAGATGGGCGATCTCGTCGCCGGTCGGCGGGACGGGTACGCGTTCGTCGAGTTGCTCGGTCGAGATCGCGTCGACCCGCGCCCGGATCTCCTCGACCGGCCGCAGCGCTCGTCCCACCAGCAGATACGTCGCCCACGCCACGAATGCGACGATCAGCGGACCGCTGACCGCCAGCAGCGCGCCCACGGTCCGCACCGTCGCCTCGACCGGTTCGCGATCACCACCGACCAGCACGGTCAGCGGTCCGGACGGGGTGTCGACCGCCTCGCCGAGCAACCAGTAGTCGCCGTCGTCCTCGCGGGACTGGACCCGGCCGATCGTGACGGTCCGCCCGAACGGCACCACGTCGGTGGTCAGCGGGGTCGTCGGCGCGCCGGTCGAGCCGACCCGAACCGCGCCGGTCGCATCGACGATCTGCACGACACCGATCTGCCCGTCGGTACCCAGCAGGCCCGGGTCGGGTCGGCCGATCCCGTCGGCGGCCAACTCCCCGACCAACTGGCCCACCCGCGTCTCGGCGGCGGTACGGGTCGACCCCTCCAGGGTCTGGTAGAGCACCAGCAGCAGTCCGGACACCGCGATCGCGGTCCCGAGGGTCACCACGATGGTCGCCGCCACCGTCGAGCGCACCCGCACCGACCAGTGCGCCGCTCGCCCGAGCAGCGACAGTCTCCCGGCGGGTGCGGCCGTCACCACCGGCCGCCCGTCGGCGGCGGTGAGGTGAGGGGCACCTGCGCGCATCTCCTGACGTGACGAGGCCGGCCGAGAACGTATCGGCTCCCAGTGTGCAGCAGGCGGCATCCGCTCGGCGGGACCTTCGGCGGCCCTCGGCTGGTTGTCGCTCGGGTCCCGCCGCGGCCCGGCGCTCAGGGGTGCGGTCGGAGGGTCGACTGCGCCGCGAGGACCGTCGTCGGAGCGTCGTCGTAGGGCGCGGTCGGCGGTCCGAAGGCGCGCAGATAGGCGATCAGAGCGATCATGACCACCGTGGTGGCGAGCGCGCCGCCGCCGAGGACATCGGTGGTCCAGTGCACGCCGAGATACAACCGGGTGGCCGCGACCGTCACACCGGCGATCACGGTCACCGCGATCAGCACGATGCGGGTCAGCCGCCCGCGGTGGTAGCCGACCACCACCGCGACCGCGCCGAAGAGGGCGACCGTCCCGGTGACGTGGCCGGACGGGAACGACGGATCCGTCTCGGTGATCAACTGCACCGCGGCGGGCGGCCGATGGGCCCCGACCAGGTGCTTGGTGAAGGTGCTGATCGTCGTGGCCACCACCAGGGTGGCGGGCACCAGCAGCGCGGACTGCACCGAGCGCAGCCATATCCACAGCGCGATCGCGCTCGCCAGGGCGAGCAGCAGGGTGCCCATCGGGTCGAAGACCGTGGTGATGGCGGTCGCCACGGTGGTCAGTGCCGGTGTGCGGTGGGCGATCAGATCGGTCAGCACGGTGTGGTCGAAGGCCGTACCCGCCCGGGCGTGGTGGGAGATGAGCCCGAGGACGACAAAGAGGGTCGCGGTGACCGCGCCGACCGTCTCGGCGATCGTGGTCGTCCGGCGGATGGACGGGGTGGTCATGTCAGCGCCTCCAGCAGGGTGTCGAGCGCGGAGGTCTGCGCATCGGTCGTCGGATTGTTCGAACGGATCGCGGTCAGCACCGCGTCGATGCGCCCGTCGATGGCCGTCCAGGTGGCGCGGTCCAAGGCCTCCAGGGTCGGTTGTGCGTCGTCCCAAGCAGTTTCGAGAGCCTTGGCCCCACTGAGGGAGCCCGCCCGGTCATCGGATCGGACCGCGGCGAGAGTCTCGTCGGCGATACCGCGCAGGTTCTCGACGTCCGACGGCGGGAAGTACTCCGACGCCTGACCGGCCCCGATCGGGACGATCGCCGCCGGGCCCTCGGCGGATGCGGAGGCATGTGGTTGGGCGTGGGCCCACCCCAGGATCGACGCGGCGGCGAGGGCGACCGCGGCGAGGTAGCCGTACATGACCCGTTCGCGTTGCGGGCGGGCGGTGCGCGACGGGCTGCGCTCGATGACATCGGCACGGGTGATCGTCAGGAAGACGACGGTGGCGAGGATCGCGAGCAGGAAGATGACGCTGGTGGCGGCCACCCCGAGGCCCAGGCCCTGCTGGTCGGTCGGGAAGCCCAGCCAGTCACCGAGATTGGCGCCCAGCGGGCGGGTCAGGATGTAGGCCAACCAGAACGACAGGACGGCGTTCGCGCCGAACCGCCATCCGAGGCCGATCGCGACGATCAGCGCCGCCGGCAGCAGCACCGCCGTGCCCGGGCCCCAACCGGTGAGTTCGAGCGTCCAGTCACCAACCGCGGTGCCCAGCGCGAACGTCACCAAAATGGCCAACCAGTAGAACAATTCGCGAGGCAGCGTCACGATGCCGTGGATCGACAGAGTTCGCTCGCGCGAGTACCAGATGCCGAAGACGACGGCGAGGACCGCCGCGAAGACCGTGGTGCTGACCGCCAGTGGCACCCCGAAGGTGTCGGTGAGGATGTCGGTGTACAGGGTGCCGGTCACGCTGAGGACCACCACGGTCAACCAGTAGGAGAACGGCTCGTAGCGCTCCCGGCTCACCTGCCACACCAGGACCACCACCAGCACGACGGTGAAGACCAGGGCGGTCGGCACCAGTCCCACCCCGAGGGTGACGTTGATCCAGTCGGCGAAGCTCTCTCCCACGGTGGTGCACAAGATCTTGATCACCCAGAACCAGACGGTGATCTCCGGGACCTTGTTGAGCGCGACGGGTGGGGCCGTCGCGGTCTCGGATGTCAAAGAGTTGGTCATACCGCGGAAACCTATGGGGGCTTCGCTGAGGATTCGCTGAACTCGCGTTCAGGTTCGCGGTGAGAGGGTCGCGACGGCTGATCGTCCCTGCTCAGCGCCCCAATCCGCGGACCAACTGCTCGGCGGGCTTGTACATCGCGCGGGCGGTCTTGCCGTCGTGGAAGTCCCCGATGCCGATCATCTCCCAGGTGCCGTCGGCCACCCGGCGCAGGACCGACATGATCACGCCGGTCGAGGGCTTGGAGTCGGTGAGGTCGAAGCGCACGAGTTCCTGGCCGGTGTCCCGGTCGATCAGCCGACAATAGGCGCGGCGCACCTCGGTGAACTTCTGTCCCCGAAAGGAGTTGACGGTGAACACGATCGTCGCGGCCTCGGGCGGCAGGGCGCCGAGGTCGACCTCGATCGTCTCGTCGTCGCCCTCGCCGGCGCCGGTCAGATTGTCGCCGGAATGCTGGATGGCGAAGTTGTAGGCGCTCTTGCTCATGAACCAGACCGACTCGACCTTGTTGCCGGACGGGCCGATGACGATCGCGGAGGCGTCCAGATCGATGTCCTTCCCGCCGACCGCCGGGTCCCAGCCGAGTCCCATCGCCACCCTGCGCAGCGCCGGCGCACCCGACTTGACCAGCGAGACCGTCTGCCGCTTGGCCAGCGAGACGCGGCCCTTGTCGAGGTTGATCCGCGGTGCCGCGGTCGGAGAAGGGGGCGGTGTGGGTGCCGGGGTCGGGGGCGCCGGATAGGACGAAGGCGGCGTCAGCCCACGGGATGACCGGGCGGAGTTCGACCGCGGAGGCGGCGTGGCGGCGGGTGCCCGGTGGGCTGGCGTCGCCGCGGCCGGGGCATCGTCGACGGTGATACCGAAGTCGGTGGCGATGCCGGCCAGCCCGTTGGCGTACCCCTGGCCGACGGCACGGACCTTCCAACTGCCCGCGCGACGGTAGATCTCGACGCAGAGCAGGGCGGTCTCCGGGCCGAGGCCGGTCGGCACGAAGCTCGCCGTCGGGGCGCCGCCGACGGCGATGTCGACGCGCAGCGATCCCGCCGCCCCGAAGGTCTTCGGCCCCGAGCCGTCCAGGCTTGCCGTGACGACCACGACGTCGATGGCCGACTCGATGCGGGCCGGGTCGATGTCGACGCCGTCCGGCCGGTAGGTCACACCGACGGCGGTCGGCTGGTTGTAGAAGACGAAGTCGGCATCGCCGCGCACGCGACGGTCGGCGGTCAGGAGCAGGGCGGAGACATCGATCGCCGCACCCGAGGCGACCCGCACGGTCACCGGCCCGGCGGGGAGCGGTGCGTTGGCACCCTTGGACAGAGACTGCACTGTCTCGATTGTGCCGGCCGACTCAGGCCAGGGCGAGAAACAGCTTCTCCAGCTTGGCGACGTCCGGCCCGTCCGCGCTCTCCCCGTCGGCCAGGCAATGCTGCAGGCCGGTCGCGACGATGGCGTACCCGCTGCGGCTGAGCGCCTTGTTGACCGCCGCGAGCTGGGTGAGCACATCCTCGCAGTCGGAACCCTCCTCGAGCATGGTGATGACGCGGCCCAGATGCCCCTTGGCGCGCTTCATGCGCAGGATGATCGCGCGCATCTCGTCCGGTGGTAGCTCCACGGTGATCCTCTCGCCGGTACCGGTCAGTGCATCACACAGGCTACAACCCCCTGGGGGGATGTGTTAGCGTCGCTGTTGGGATATCCCCCCAGGGGGATGTTGAAAGGAGTGTGGGTGATGACCACCGCCGTATCGCACGGAAAGGCCGTGCTGGCCGAACTGTCGCCGCTGCACCGGTCGCTGCGCCGGGCAATTCCGGAGGTGTACAAGGGATTCGGAGAGTTACACCATGCGGCGTTCGCCGACGGAGCCCTCGATGCGAAGACCAAGGAGCTGATCGCGATGGCGATCGGCGTGGTCGAGGGCTGCGACGGCTGCATCGCCTCGCACGCGCAGGCGGCCGTGCGCGCGGGGGCGAGCCGTCAGGAGGCCGCCGAGGCGATCGGGGTCACCTTCCTCATGAAGGGTGGACCCGCCACCATCCACGGCCCGCGCGCCTACGACGCGTTCTGTGAATTCGCCGACGCCGCCGCGGCCGGCGAAAGCCCCTCCTGACTCTCGAAAGGACCACCCGTCATGTGTCGTCCCGTTCCCTGCAAGACTTGCGGAAAGACCACCTGGGCCGGATGTGGGAACCACATCGCCGAGGTGCAGGCATCGGTGCCCGCCGATCGTTGGTGCCCCGGCCACAGCGATAACCCATCGGCCGCCGAAAGCGGCTCGGGCAAGGGGATACTCGGGCGCATCTTCGGGCGCTGAGCATAATCGGGCAACGGAGATCGCAGCGCGAGATCATCCCTGCTGTGTGGCCCGGCGATTTCCGCGTGACGATCACGGCGGTCGATCGGCGCTCGGAGCGACCGCCGTGCCGATCTGTTCGTCGATGTGGTCGGCTCCATGGTGGTAGCTGTTCGTGCGAGGCGTTCCGTGGGGATCGATGTGGTGCGGCGCCGTCCATTGCGTGCGGCCCCGGCCGTTCCTGGTGGTGCGCCACCGGTGGTCGGTGGTGCCGATCATGCGATGGTGCGACGGGCAGACGAAGGTCAGGTTGTCGATATCGGTGGTGCCGCCGTGGGCCCACTCGGTGACGTGGTGGGTTTCGCAGATGTATCCGGGTGCGGGGCAGCCGGGGTACGTGCAGCCCCGGTCGCCGGCGTGCAGGGCGAGGCGTTGGTCGGGGGTGGCGAGGCGTTTGGCTCTCCCGAAATATAGTGGTCTGCTGCTGGTGTCGTCGAAGACGCAGAGGTAGTGCAAGGTATTTCCGGCCATCCGGATCAGGTCACGGATCAGCAGGAGGGATCCGCCTGCGGTGGTGGCGTAGCCGGTGGCTGTCGGCGGGTCGGTGGTGGCACCGCTCGCGTCCGCGGCGTACGCCTGCAATTCCCCGACCGTCGCGGTCGCGATCACCGTGACCGGCAGTCCACGGTGGGACCCCAACCGCCCGGACGCCAACGCATCCCGGCAGAGGGTGGACAGCGCATCGTGGCGACGTTGACCGGGGGTGCGCCCGTCCCGGGCGGCGGCCTCCCGGTCCGGGATACCGTCGACCAGCGGTCGCACATCGTCCGGGTGGCACATGCCCGGCGCGGCGAGCTTCGCGAAGATCGCCTCCAGATAGGCGGCAAGCTCCGGGTCGGCGCAGAATCGGCCGACCGCATCTTGTCCGGGCCCTGCGGCTGCATGGTGAACGACCGTTTCCGGGCCCGATCCCGGTCGGAGAACTCACCATCGGGGTTCACCAGCAGGGCCAGATGTTCGGCGCATTTCTCCACCTGGTCCGGCCGCAGGTACTCGGCGTACCCGACCAGGTCC
Organism: Millisia brevis NBRC 105863; assembly: GCF_001552615.1. GTDB lineage: Bacteria > Actinomycetota > Actinomycetes > Mycobacteriales > Mycobacteriaceae > Millisia > Millisia brevis. Next base: position 36,615 of record NZ_BCRN01000005.1, on the reverse strand, counting down.
CGTTCGGCGTTTCGTCGCGTGTGTACGTCGACCGCGTCGGGAAGATGGTGCATGAATGTGCGGATCACGTGCACGTGTCCGGACCCGATCGCGCCGCGCGCCTCGGCTTCGGCGACCCGAGGGAGCAGCGGAGGCAGGCGTTCCCCGCTCGCCGTGGTGCGCGATGCCAGGTCGGCGGCCTCGTGCAAGCGACGCCCGGCTTCGGTCCGGGTGATGCGCAACCGGTCGGCGAGGATCGCCTTCAGCGCTCCGCCACCGAAATCGTCGGTGCCCCGTTCCATCAGCCGGGCGAGCGGCTCCCGGTCCGCGGCGGCCACCAGTCGCGCCAACCGTTCGTGGCGGGCGCGGGAGTCGAGCAGTTCGGTGGCGGTCATCCGGTGTGTGGGCAGATCGGCGAGCGCCGCGATGGCCTGTTCGGCCGCGGCGTACGCCCGTTCGATCTCCCCCGAGTTCATGATCCGAACGATAGCCGACACCACCGACAGGTTCTCCGGAGTCACCCTTTGCGGCAACGCAATTCGGGAAAGTCATGCACGGTGGGCGAGTTCTGTCAAACACGTTATCCACAGGCGGCCGGGGTGTCGAGGGTTATCCCCGGGGGAGTCGGCGCCGCGTCCGTCAGACGATCCGTTCCCCCGCGGCGGCGTAGGCGCGCTCGGTGGCGTCCTTGGCCACCCGCCACCACGACTCGTTGTCCCGATACCACTCGATGGTCGCCCGCAGCCCGGCGCGGAAGTCGCCGTAGCGGGGCTGCCAGCCCAGTTCGGTGTGCAGCAGCGTGGAATCGATCGCATAGCGCAGATCGTGCCCGGCTCGATCGGTCACGAAATCGAAAGCGTCGGTGGGCTTCCCGAGCAGTTCGAGGACCGTCTCGACCACGGTGCGGTTGTCGACCTCGCCGTTGGCGCCGATCAGATAGGTCTGGCCGGTGCGTCCGCGTTCGATGATCGTCCACACCGCGTCGTTGTGGTCGTCGACGTGAATCCAGTCCCGCACATTGCGGCCCTCGCCGTAAAGTCGGGGGCGAATTCCGGTGAGCACGTTGGTGATCTGCCGCGGAATGAATTTCTCGACGTGCTGGTACGGCCCGTAGTTGTTCGAGCAATTCGACAGCGTCGCCCGAATCCCGAAGGAGCGCACCCAGGCGCGGACCAGCAGATCGCTGCCCGCCTTGGTCGCCGAGTACGGCGAGGACGGGTTGTACGGCGTCGACTCGGTGAAGCGGGCCGGATCGTCGAGCTCCAGATCGCCGAAGACCTCGTCGGTCGAAATGTGGTGATAGCGCACCTCGTGCCGGCGGACCGCCTCCAACAGGGTCGCGGTGCCGACCAGGTTCGAGTGCACAAACGGCGACGGGTCGACCAGGGAGTTGTCGTTGTGGGTTTCCGCGGCGAAGTTGACCACCAGATCGGCGTCCGCGACCACCGCGTCGACCAGGGCCGGATCGGCGATATCGCCTTCGACGAACCGGATGCGATCGGCCACCGTGTCCAGTGACGCGCGGCTGCCGGCGTAGGTCAACCGGTCGACGACGGTGACGGCCACCTCCGGACGCTGCGCCACGGTCGAGCGTACGAAGTTCGATCCGATGAACCCCGCGCCTCCGGTCACGACCACCCGCATGGCGTCCACCCTACCGAGGCGGCCGGACGCGCTTCTGCTGAAATGTCCGGGTGACCCTGCGCGAACTCACGGTGTCCGGAGCCTACGAGTTCACCCCTCGGCAGTGGCCGGACGATCGCGGCGTCTTCCTCGAGTGGTTCCAGGCGGGCCCCTTCGAGGCGGCGACCGGGCGCACGCTGGACCTGGCGCAGGCCAACTGTTCGGTATCGGCGGCCGGCGTGCTGCGGGGCATCCACTTCTCCGACGTGCCGCCCGGTCAGGCCAAGTACGTCACCTGCACCCGCGGCGCGGTCTGGGACGTCGTGGTCGACCTGCGCGTCGGCTCGCCCGGCTTCGGGCAGTGGGATGCGGTTCTGCTCGACGACGTCGACCGGCGGGCCGTCTTCGTCACCGAAGGTCTCGGCCACGGCTTCCTGTCCCTCGAGGACAACTCCACGGTCGTCTATCTCTGTTCGACCGGATACAACCCGACCGCCGAGCACGGGGTCGATCCCCTCGACCCGGACATCGATATCGCCTGGCCGACGGTCGGCCGGGACGGCCAACCCCTGGTCACGCGGCTTTCCGACAAGGACCGGGCGGCGCCCGGTCTGCGGGAAGCCAGGGCCGGCGGTCTGCTCCCGAGAGCGGACGAATAGCCTCATCGCGACAGATCGGCCGGTGCGGCGCCCGGCCGCCACGGTGGGGTTCCCGTGACGACACGGCGGGAATCCGGTAACGATCCGTCACGAAACCGGCTATCCGGACGGCTAGCCGGCGGTATCGGTGTCACCCAGGAGGGGGACGGAATGACCCGCACATCCAACGCTCGTTCGCTCGGCGCCACCGCTCTCGCAGGCCTGCTGGCCGCGCCGTTGCTCGCCGTACTGGCGGCCACCCCGGCACATGCGGAGTCCACCGCGGAGATCCTCGCGGGCCGGGAGCGCATCAAGGTGTCGGTGACCGCCGACGACGACGCGCCCGACCGCTGCGTCTACACCCTGCAGAACGAGGCGGCCTTCCTGGTCACCATCCCTGCCGGGGAGACCGAGTCGCGGGTCTTCGAGGCCACGCCCGGTGAGAAGAATGTGTCGATCGAATGCGAGAGCGGCCTCGAGGTCGAGAAGAAGGTGACGGTCGGTCAGACCGATCTGCTGCTCGACCTGGTCGATCTGGGCCTGACCGCCGCCGGCAGCAGCAACCTGACCACCGACCCGACCAAGGGCTGATCCACCGGTCCGGGGCGGGCGCGACGGCTCCGCCCCGGGGGCCCGGTCGGCGCCCCCGGAAGATGGGTCAGCGCATCCGGAAGATGACCGCCCGCTGCACGACGAAGTTGATCACCGTGGCGGTGCCCTGGGCGATCACGAAGGCGACGGTCGACCACCAGACGCCGTCGTCGAAGGCCTCGTAGAGCACCTTGTAGAGGAAGACCTGGACGGCGAAGGTCGTCGCGTAGAGGGCGACCACGGCGGCAAACCGTGCCCGGGACGGCTCGGCGGCAAAGGTCCAGCGTCGGTTGATCAGGTAGGCCACCGTCGTCCCGGCGATGAAGCTCAACGCCTTCGCCGGGGTGGTGCCCAAGCCGAACACAAAATGCAGGAGCAGGTTCAAGCCCTGGTCGACGACGGCGCTGAGGCCGCCGGTCAGGACAAAACGGACGATCTGGGTGCGCAGGCCGACCTCGGTCGGGCGCGGCTGCACCTCGACCCCTCCGGTGTCGTCGCGACTACCGTCCATAACGTGAGTTCACCTCGAATGACGCCACTTACTCTTCCGACGAAGACGGCTCATGGTAGCGACGAACCCCGGGCGACCGTCACCGTGGCACCCACCGGCCGCACCCGCTCTCGCGCGCGTCGGCAACGGCGCTGGTCGGCGCCCATCGCGGGAGGACTGCTGTCGGCGGCAGTGCTCGCCGGTTGCGGCGTCGCCGAGGATTCCGCCGAGTCGACCACATCCCCGCAGCGATCCTCGACGACCCAGCCGTCGACGAGTGGCGGACCCTCCGATCCCACCGGCGCCTGGACCGTCGAGGTGGTCGCGGACGGCCTCGCCAACCCGTGGGACGTCGCCCAGCTGCCCGACGGGTCCTTCCTGGTCGACGAGCGCGCGGGACGGCTTGTGGTCATCGACCCCGACGGCGCCGTCACCGAGGTCGACGCCGACTTCGACGACCTCTTCGCCCGCGGCGAGACCGGACTGATGGGCCTGGTCGTCGACCCTGCTTTTGACGACAATCGGCGGTTCTACACCTGCCAGGGCAACGCCGACGCCGATGACATCCGGGTGATCTCCTGGCGGCTGTCCGACGACAGGCGCAGCGCACAACGCCTCGACGATCCGCTGGTCTCCGGCCTGGTCCTGTCGACCGGCCGACACGGCGGCTGCCGCCTCGCCTTCGACGACACCGGCTCGCTGCTGATCTCCGCCGGCGACGCCGCGATCGGGACCACCCCGCAGAGCCTGACCGACCTCGGCGGCAAGGTTCTGCGCGTCGATCCCGCCGACGGCTCACCGGCCGCCGGCAATCCCTTCGCCGACAGCGCCGACGCGGCCACCCGGCTGATCTTCACCTACGGTCACCGCAATGTGCAGGGCCTCGCGCTGCGCCCCGACAGCGGGCAGATCGTCGCCGCCGAACACGGCCCGAGCATCGACGACGAGATCAACGTGCTGGTCCCCGGCGGAAACTACGGCTGGGATCCGGGAGCCGGTGGCTACGACGAATCGGTGCCGATGACCGACCTCGATATCCCCGGTGCGATTCCGGCGGTGTGGAGTTCCGGATCACCGACGGTCGCGGTCAGCGGGGCGACCTTCCTCGACGGTCCGCAGTGGGGTCGATACGACGGGTGGTTGGCCATCGCCACCCTCCGCGGATCCCACCTGATGCTCGTCGAGTTGGCCCCCGACGGCACCGTGGCGACCGTCGAGCGGCCTGCGGAGCTCGACGGCACCCGGGGACGATTGCGCGAGGTGCTCCAGGGCGACGACGGCGCGCTGTACGTGGTGACCGACAACGGTGACGACGACGTGCTGTTGCGGGTCACACCCGGCTGACCTCCGCCCCACGATGCCCGGGTGATCCGGGACCCGCACCACCGCGCGATATCCGAAGTAACCGCGCGGTCACCTCCGGCTGTCCGTGTCCCCCTGCGGTCGATCCGATCGCCGCGGTCTGCAGACCCTTGCAATTAATGATAGTGATAATCATTATCGTTAGTGCGATCGCGTCGGCGCCCGACCACGGGTGCCTGCTCCGGCTCGGTCGCGGTGCGCGCTCGAGCGACGCGCAGAGGGAAGGGACGTCCACAGCCGATGAGAGTTCGAAAGGTCCACCGCACCGTCCTGGGATTGGGACTGGCCGCGGTCCTGGTCGCGGGGTGCGCGACGGGCACCGATGGTCCACAGCCGGAATCCTCCACGGATCGGGCAAGCGCCGCGGAGCAGACGACCGACATCAATCCGGTGGATGTCTCGGAACTCCGGGATGGCGGACAGTTGCGGATTCCGGTGGACGCGCTGCCCACGAACTACAACCCCCTCCAGGTCAACGGCGCCCGAGTGGTGACGTGGCAACTGGCCGAGGCGATCCTGCCGAGCGCCTTCCGTGACGGAGCGGACGGGCAGCACACCCTGGCCGACGACTTCTTCAGCTCCATCGAGCTGACGTCCGACTCCCCGCAGGTGGTCACCTATACGATCGCCGACGATGCCGTCTGGTCCAATGGTCGCGCTCTGAGCTGGGAGGATCTCGCATCGCAGGCCGCCGCGCTGAGCGGCGACGATCCTGCGTACGAGGGCTACAGTTCAGTCGGATACTCCTCGATCGCATCGGTCGAGCGCGGCGCTGCCGACCGCGAGGCCGTCGTCACCTTCGCCGAACCGTTCGCCGAATGGCAGGGCCTGTTCAACCTGATCGTGCCGCAGGAGATCACCGGCGACCCGGAGACCTTCAACAGCGGCTGGCTCGCCGAACCGACCATCACCTCGGGGCCGTTTGTCGTCGAGCGCATCGACGATGCCGCCAAGACCGTGATCGTCGAACGCAACCCCGACTGGTGGGCCGATACCCCACCGTTGGAGAACATTTCGTTCATCGCGCTCGACGCCTCCGCCCGCGCGGACGCGCTGGCCAACGGGGAGATCGACATCTACCCGATCGGCGGCGATATCGATCTGTATACCCGGGCGCAGTCGATCCCCGGTGTCGAGATTCGTCAGGCCACCGAGCGCCGCGCCGGGCAGTTGACCTTCAATGGTGCGCCGGGCGCCGTGCTCGCCGACGAACAGGTGCGCGTCGCGATCGCGCAGGCGATCGACCCGGCTGCGATCACCGATATCCTTCTCGGGGAGATCGTTCCGGGTGCCGAGCCGGTGGGCAACCACATCCTGCCACCGCCGGACGCGGGCTACGTCGACAACTCCGACGTCGCGCCCTTCGACCGCGAAGCCGCCGAGCAGGCCCTCGACGCGGCGGGGTGGACGCTCGATGGCGAGGAGCGCGCCAGGGATGGCGTCGACCTGAATCTGCGCCTGCTGGTGCAGAACACGCCGGTGGGTACCACGGTGTCGGGAGTCATTCGGGATCAGTTGGCGGCCATCGGTGTGGGCGTCACGACCATCTCGGTTTCCCCCGATCAGTTCTACGACGACAATCTGCTGCCCGGAAACTTCGATATCGCCGCCTTCGAGTGGACCAAGTCGGCGTCGCCGTTCGCCCACGATCGTCCGGTCTTCCAGGAGGTCGTCGGTGACGACTTCGGCAGCAACTTCGGCCGCATCTACATCCCCGAGATCGACGCGCTCTACGACGAGGGGCTGGCCGAACTGGACGTCGACCGCCGCAACGAGATCGCCAACCGGATAGACGTTCTGGCGTGGGAACATGCCCACCACCTGCCCACCTATCCCGACTCGGGCGCCTACGCGGTACGCACCGAGCTGGCCAACTACGGTGCTCGCGGTCTCGGATCGTACGGCTTCGAGAACGCCGGCTGGTTGCCGTGATCGTTCGCCGGCTGATCGCGGCGGGAGGCCTGTGCCTGGCGGCGACGTTCACCGCCTACGCGCTGGCCGCCTGGAGCTTCGATCCGCTGGCGGATCTGCAGTCCCGACAGCCACGCCCGTCCCCGGAGGTGATCGACGCGCAGGCGCGGCGGCTCGGGTTGCACCTTCCGGTGTACGAGCGCTTCTGGGTGTGGCTGTCGGGGCTGCCCCGTGGTGACTTCGGCGAGACCGTCGGGGGTCGGCCGATCGCCGATGAGCTGTGGCGCCGAGCCGCAACCAGCTTGCGGCTGTACACGATCGGCGCCATCGTTGCGGTGGCCGGTGGGGTGGCGCTCGGGGTGCGGGTGGCGTTGTCCGGGAGCCGGCGTGCCGATCAGTGGTCGTTGCTGTGGACGCTGACCATCCTGGCGATTCCCACCTTCGTGATCGGCACGCTGCTGAAGATCCTGTGGTTGCCGGTCAACACCGCTGCCGGGTTCCCGATCCTCTACTTCTCCGGGGAGCGGACGGTGGGCGCGGATCTGTCGGCCGGGGCGGCGCTGGTCGATCGGCTCCGACATCTGGTGCTGCCGACGATCTGTATCGCCCTGCCCCAGTTGGCGTTCTTCGCCCGGTATCAGCGCGCGGCGGCGCTCGACGTCCTCGACAGCGGGTACATGCGGACCGCGCGCGCCAAAGGCCTGCCGCTACGGAAGGCATTCCGGCGGCACGGGTTACGTTCGGCGCTGGTCCCCGTGGTGTCGCTGTTCGCGTTCAGCTTCGGGATACACCTGGCCGGTGGGGTGTTCACCGAGCGCGTCTTCGGGTGGCACGGTCTGGGGGACTGGGTGGTCACCGCGATCCACGATCACGATGCGACCGTGGTGGCCACGGTGACGTTGTTCTTCGCCTTCCTGGTGGTCATCGCCGGGTTGACCTCCGATGTCCTGATCTCCCGCCTCGATCCGCGGGTGCGTGGTGCGCGATGACGCTGCGTGCGGCGATCGTGTCATCGAGCGGTCCGGGGGTGCGCCGCGGAACGATTCCGATACTGGTCGGAGCGGTTCTGCTCGGCGCCATCGCGCTGGCTGCCGGCTTCGGTCCGATAGTGCTGGACGGGGACCACACGGTACAGCGGCACGACGCGATCCTGCGGCCGCCGGGATTCGAGCACTGGTTCGGCACCGGCCGACTCGGCGAGGACGTTCTGGCCCAGACGGTATACGGGCTGCGCAAGTCATTGCTGATCGGCATCACGGTGGCGCTGGTATCGACGGCAATGAGCGCCGTGATCGGTTCGATCGCCGGGTTGGTCGGCGGCCGAACCGATGTGGCGATCATGTGGCTGGTCGACGTGCTGTTGGTCCTGCCACCGATCGTCGTGGTCGCGGTGGTCTCCCCACTGTTCGCCGGTCGGTCCTGGGTGCTGCTGGTGGTAGCGATCGCGATCTTCCAGTGGATGCTTCCGGCGCGCATGGTCCGCTCGCGGGCGATGGTGCTGCGCGAGAGCGGATTCGTTCGCGCGGCCCGGGCGATGGGCGCCCCGGGCCGACGGATCATCCGGCGGCATCTGATCCCGAATATGTTGCCCCTGCTGGTTATCGACGTCACGCTGACCGTCGGGACCGCGGTGATCGCCGAGGCCGGTCTCAGCTACTTCGGCTTCGGCGTCCAAGCCCCCGACGTGTCCTTGGGTACCCTGCTGGCCGCCGGCAGCGCCTCGGCCACCACCTTTCCGTGGATCTTCCTGGCCCCGGCGGGGAGCCTGGTCGCGATGGTGATGGCCGTCGGACTGCTCGGTGAGGGGCTGCGGCTGCGCCTGGAGGAGCCGACCGACGGCGGCGGATCGGACGTCGGCCGATGAGCACCGAATCGGCCGCCACGCTGACCGTCGACGATCTGACGGTGACCATCGCGGGTCGCCCGATTGTGCGGAACGTGTCGTTCGAGCTGCGGCCCGGGCGAGTATTGGGGGTGGTCGGGCCATCCGGTTCCGGTAAGTCGATGACCGCCTCGGCTGTGCTGGGCCTGCTGCCGACGGCCGCGACGATCGCCGGCTCGATCCGCCTGGGCAACGGGAAACTGGGCAACCGGGAACTGGGCGAACGGGAACTGGTCGGCCTGGACGAGCGCGCCTGGTGCGAGATTCGCGGGCGCCGCATCGGCTGGGTCGGTCAGGACCCGCTGGCCTCGTTGACCCCCACGATGACCGTCGGCGATCAGATCGCCGAGGCGATCACCATTCATCGGCCCGCCTCGGGGAAAGCTGCTCGCACCACGGCGGTGTCGCTGATGGAGGCGGTCGGCATCCCCGACGCCGGCCGTCGGTATCGCGCCTACCCCCACGAGTTCTCCGGCGGAATGCGCCAACGCATCGCTATCGCCATCGCGATCGCCAATGAACCCGAGGTGCTGATCGCCGACGAACCGACCAGCGCCCTCGACGTAACGGTGGGTGCCCGCATCCTCGACCTGTTCGCCGAGTTGGTCACCGAGCATCGGATGGCGATGCTGCTGATCTCCCACGACGAGAAGGTCATCGACCGACTATGCGACCGCGCGCTGGTGATCGAGAACGGTATCGCCCGCCCCCGCATCCGCCCTCGTCCCCGCATCGCCGCCGGATCAGCACGCGAACCAACCGGCGATGGGGCAGCTCCGAAGCCACTGCCCCCGGATGCTCCACCGGTGCTGGCGATTCGGGGGTTGACCGTCACCTATCCGAGACCTCGATCCGCGATCGGGCGACGCCGCCCCGGCACGGTCGGGTGCGCTGATATCGACCTCGATCTGCGCGCCGGAGAGGCGGTCGCCCTGATCGGCGAGTCGGGCAGCGGGAAGACCACCATCCTCAACCAGGTCCTGTCCTTCCGCACACCACGCGTCGGATCGATCGACCTGTTCGGGCAACCGGTCGGCGCGGGCGACCGGCGCCGAGCGGGCGGGGTGCGCCGCCGGGTCGGAGCGGTCTTCCAGGACCCGGGCGATTCGCTGAACCCGCGCATGTCGGTCGCCGAATTGGTGGCCGAGCCCCGGCGCATCCACCGACTGCCGGTGACCGCCGAGCACATCGACACCCTGCTCGCGGAGGTCGGCCTGAGCGCCGACCTGCGCACCCGTCGACCCCGCGAGTTGTCCGGCGGGCAGCAACAGCGCGTGGCTATCGCGCGGGCGCTCGCCGCGGGGCCGGACCTGCTGGTCCTCGACGAACCGGTCTCGGCGCTCGACGCACCGCTGCGTGCGGAGATCATGCTGCTGCTCGATCGCCTCCGCGAGCGGCACGCCCTGGCCTACCTGATGGTCTCGCACGATCTGGACCTGGTCCGTCGCCACGTCCACCGAGTGGTGGTGGTGCATGCCGGCCGCATCGTCCGAATCGACCGTCCGACCGAGCCGTCCCTCGTCCCCTCGTCCGATAGGGAGCTTCCCACGTGACCACCGCTACCGCCCCCCTGCACCTGACCGCAGCGCTGTCCGACGACTCGACGGTGCTGCTGGCCGAGAGGTCGTTGCTGCACGACCTGGTATCCGCGCTCGGATCACCGCTGAACATCATCGTGCCCCAACGGATACGCGAGAATCTTGCCGGTTTTCAGCGGGTGCTCGCGGACCGACACATCACCGGGCAGGTCTACTACGCCCACAAGGCCAACCGGTCGAGCGCGTTGGTACGAGAACTCGCCGCCACCAACGCCCGGATCGATGTGGCCTCGCTGGCCGAACTCCAGCACGTCCTCGGATGCGGCTTTCGCCCCGACCGCATCATGGCGACCGGGCCGAAAACCCCGGAGATGCTGTGGCTCGGGGCGACCGTGGGCATCACGATCAACGTCGACGGTGTCGACGAGCTCGAGACGTTGGCCCGCACCGTTTCCGCCGCCGACCTCCCCCCGGTGCGGGTCCTCGTACGCTTCGGTGAGTTTCCCGCCCTCGGTACCACCGTGCTGAGCAAGCGGTCCCGATTCGGTTGTACCCCTGCCGATATCGATCCGATCGTCGCCGTTCTCGACAAGCACCGCGGCACGCTGGAGTTGCACGGCGTCGCCTTCCATCTCGATACCGTCGGCGCGGCGGAGAAGACGCGTGCGATCGAGGGCAGCCTGGGGGTGCTCGGCGAGTTCGCCCGCCGCGGATTCTCGCCGACGGTCATCGATATCGGCGGCGGATTCGGTGTCAACTACCTTGCCCACGCGCAGGAATGGGAGAACTTCACCACCGCTCTCGGTGCCGCGTTGCTGGGTCGGCGCGATCACATCACCTGGCAGGGCGCCGGTTACGGACTGCGCAACGACGGCGGGCGGTTGCGCGGCACCCTCGGTCTCTACCCGGCATATCGTCCCGTCGCCGGTCCGAGCTACCTCGCCGACCTGCTGGACAGCCCGGCGGCGGCGACCCGGCGGCCGCTGGGGACGATGATCCTCGAGAGCATGTACGACCTGTACATCGAGCCCGGTCGAGCGCTGCTCGACCAATGTGGCTTCGCCCTCGCGAGGGTTCTCGAGGTCCGTGCGACCGCCGGCGGGGAGACCCTGATCCGGCTGGACATGAACGCTCGCGATGTCAGTCTCGAGGAGCACGGTGTTCAGCTCGACCCGGTGGTGGTCGCGGCGCCGGGCGAGCGCTCGGGTGCACCGAGGGGAGAGTATTCGCCGGGACCCGGCAGTGGCTACCTGATCGGCAATCTGTGTCTCGAATCGGACCTGATCAGTCGTCGCCGCATCGACTTTCGGGTGATGCCGACGCCGGGCGATCTGCTCGCCTTCCCCAACACCGCCGGCTACTTCATGGACTTCAGTGCCGATCACGCACTGGCACAACCGATCGCCGCCAAGGTGGCGATGTATCGACGGTCGGACGGTTGGGCATGGACGCTCGACGAGCAGTACTGGCCGACGGTATCGCGGCCGGCCGGCGATATCGATTCCCGCTACGACGACCACGAGGAGCGCTGAGGTGAAGTACGACACGATCACCGACGTCATCGGCAATACGCCGCTGGTGCGGATCGATCCACGGATCACCGGATTGAAGAACATCGATCTCTACGCCAAGCTCGAGATGCTCAATCCGTTCGGATCGGTGAAGGACCGAGCGGCCTGGGCGATGGCGCAACCGGGGCTCGACGGCGCCGCCGCGTCGAATCGCACGATGATCGAGCTGTCCAGCGGAAATACCGCCAAGGCCTTGGCGGTGATCGCGGGCATGCACGAGGTGACCTTCCGCTCGGTCACCAACCGCATGAAGGTGCCCGAGATCAAGGAACTGCTCCTGCTGATCGGTGCGGATATCGAGGAGCTGCCCGGCCAAGCGGAGTGTCTGGACATCACCGATACCGACGATCCGTTGACCCGGATCCACCGCGCGGTATCCGAACCGGGCAGCGTGTACTTCCACACCGACCAATACTTCAACGACCGAAATGTGCAGTCCCACATCGATGGAACCGGTCCCGAGATCATCGCCGACCTCGGTGGGGTACCGGACCATTTCATCGCCTGTGTGGGCACGGCGGGATCATCCACCGGGGTCGCCACCGCCCTGCGCGCGGTCGACGACCGGGTGCGCGTGCTGGGGTTGGTGGCCGCCAAGTCCGATTTCATCCCCGGCATCCGCAATATCGACGAGGTCCACGAGGTGGGCCTGTTCCGGCCGGAAACCTACGACACGATCGAGGCGGTCGGCTCCGACGAGGCGATCGACGGAATGCTCGATCTGGTTCGACGCTGCGGCATGCTGGCCGGACCCACCGGGGGCGCCGCCTACTTCGGCGCGGTGCGCCATCTGGCCAAGGTCGACGGTCAGCTCGCCGGATCGGGGCGCCGCGAAAGCGCCGTATTCATCGTCTGCGATCGGGTCGAAAGCTATATGAGCTACGTACGAACGCGTCGACCCGAACTGCTCAAGATGCCCGCGCGGCAGCACGATGTCCGCTCCCTCGACGATGCCGCGCTTGCCGCCGCCGCCACGGTGAACGTCGGCAGCGCGCGCGAGTGGATTGCCGAGAGCGCGCCGATGGTCATCGACCTGCGCGGCGGGTTCGCCTTTGCCGCAGCACATATCGAAGGCTCGATCAATATCGTCGACGAGGTCTTCGGCGAACTGCTCGGAGGTGGCCTACCGGTATCGGTCGACTGGCCGGTCCTGCTGGTCTGCCCGGTCGGAGAACAGTCGCGGCGCTACGGCGCGCTGATGACCGCCATGGGCCACCGCGACGTGCGCAGCCTCGACGGGGGCGTCATCGCCTGGCGCGATGCCGGTGCGCCGCTGGTCCGGCCGGCCGGAGGTGCCCGATGACCCGCATGGATCTCGGCGTCGGACCTCTGGGAGAACCTCGAGCGCCTGCACTCCTGGCACAACGACGTGCGCGCGCAGTTCCCCATTCTCACCGCCCAACCCGATTGGGCCTACCTGGACAGCTCGGCGACGGCCCAGAAACCGGCGGCGGTCTTCGATGCGGTGCACACCTATCTGAACACGATCAACGCGAACGCCGGGCGCGGTACCTACTCCTGGGCGAACGAGACCACCGCCATCATCGATCGAGCTCGCACCCGCGTCGCCCGATTCCTCGGTGATCCGCGCTGCCCCGATGATCCCCGCCTCGCCGGTGAGCGCGGCGCCGATGAATCCACCGTGACCTTCGTCGAGGGGGCCAGCGGCGGTCTGCGCCGGTTGGCGCTCGATTGGTTGGTCGATCACGTCCGCGATGGCGACCACATCCTGGTTCCCTTCGCCGACCACCAGGCCAACCTGTTGCCCTGGTTGGAGGCACGGGACCGGTTGGCGGCGAACGGGGTTCGCATCACGGTGGACGCGATTCCGTACGAGAGCGCCCGCACCGGCGACTACGATATCGAGCGCTTGAAGGATGTGCTGAGCGACCGCACGACGTTCGTGGCGGTCACCCATGTCCATCACGTCTACGGCAACGATATGAACATCCACCGGATCCGGGAGGCGGTCGGACCGGATGTGGTGATCTGTCTCGACGCGGCGCAGAGCGTCGGGCATCTGCCGGTGGATGTGGGCGCTCTCGACGTCGACTTCGTCGTGCTCGCCGGGCACAAGGCGATGGCGCTTCCGGGGATCGGCGCGATCTGGTCCCGCAACCGTCGGGGCCGGCCGTTCACTCCGGCCGGCTGGTCCGGTACCCCCAACACCAGCGGCGTCGTGAGCTTGGTCGCGGCCCTGGACTGGCTCGAGACCGTCGGAATCGAGCGGATCCACACGTGGACCACCGCGCTCGGCGCGCTGCTGACCGATGCGCTGCAGTCGATGGACGCCTACGAGGTGCTCGGCTGCCAGTCCAGCCTCACCCTCGACTCGAAAGTGCAACGCCGCGTGGGCATCGTGACATTCCGGCACCGACACCTGTCCTCGAACGATCTCGGCTTCATCCTGGACAGCCGCGGGGTGATGGTCCGTGCGGACGGTCACTGTCAGGGCAGCGACGGGGAGCGGACGGCGTCGGTACGCGCCAGCATGCACGCCTATACGTCGCTCGACGAGATCGGACGCTTGATCGAGGTCATGCGCGAACTGGCGGATGCGCGATGAAGCCGGTCGTGATGGTCGACCTGTACGCCCCCACGATGCGGCTCGCGCGGGCCTTCCTCGATGCCGGACATCCCGTGATCCGGGTACAGAGCACCCCCGAGGTGCCGCCGGTGTACGGCGGATTCGACGAGCCGGGATTCGCCCCACCGATCGTGCACCACGGATCGATGTTCGACGGACCGGGATTCGAAACCACGGTCGCGGCGGTGGCCGAACACCAGCCGGTCGCGGTGATCACCGGCGGCGAGACCGGCGTGGAACTGGCCGATGCCCTGGCGGAACGACTCGACCTGCCGGGCAACGGAACCGCGCTGAGCTCCGTGCGACGCGACAAGTTCGGCATGATCGCCCGGCTGCGGGAATGCGGCTTGCACACCGCCGATCAGGTACGTGCCGCCGACCCGGAGCAGGCGCGGCTCTGGCACGAACGACGGGGCGGCCGCGTGGTGGTCAAACCGACCCGCAGCGCCGCCAACGACGGCGTGCACTTCTGCGAGAGCCCGGAGCAGACCCGAGCGGCCGTCGAGCAGGTGTCCGGTACCGACAACATCTTCGGTATCCGCAACGAAGGCGTTGTGGTGCAGGAGTTCCTGATCGGCGCCGAGTTCGTGGTCAACACGGTCAGCAGCGGCGGTAACCACCGGGTCACCGACATGTGGAAGTACACCAAGATATCGGCCAATGGCGTGTCCGATCGGGTCGTGGCGGCCGGTTCGGTCGCCGTGGACGATCCGGTCTCCGAGCGACTGACCGAGTATGCCGTCGCGGTCCTGGACGCGCTGGGCATTCGCTTCGGGCCGGCGCACCTCGAGATCATGCTGACCCCCGATGGGCCGGCCCTGGTCGAGATCGGTGCCCGGCTCTGTGGTGCCGATACCGCGTACTTCGCCGATCTGGCCGTGGGTGAGTCCCAGACCGTTTGGACACCGGTAGCTTTCGTACGACCGGCGGAGTTCGTCGAGCGTTCTACCGAGCCGCGGGTGCAGCGGAGCCATGCGGCGATGGTGTTCATGACGTCCCCGAAGGCCGGAATCCTGCGTGCCTATCCCAAACTCGACGAGGTCCGAACACTGGCGAGCTACCACAACCACTACACGATCGTGCAGCCCGGACAACCGATCGCGGTGACGATTTCCGACGTCACCGAACCGATGATGATCGGCCTGAACCACCCGGTGCGCGACGTACTCGACCGGGACCTGGCCACGGTGCTGTATCTCGACGGGGAGGGTTTCTACCGTGTCGACGAACCGACGGACCCCGACGAACCGGCGGACGGCGCCCTCGCCGGGGTGCCGCCCGGCGCCCCGGGGGTGGAGGTGGTGGCGGCGACCGACGACCGTACCGAGGTCGGCGGCGCGATCGATCGCCTCGAAGGGCGCAATGGCCCGATCGACACCGTGGTGGCCCTGAAGGAGGACGACCTGCTGGTCGCGGCCCGCATCCGGGTCGACCGCGGACTTCCCGGCGACCACCCCGACGACCTGCTGGTCTTCCGCGACAAACTCGTCATGAGTCGGGCGGCCGCAGCCGCCGGCGAGTCGGTGCCGAATCACGCTGCCGCCGAATCGATCGCGGATCTGCGTGGCTTCGGTGCGCAATACGGGTGGCCGGTGGTGGTCAAACCGAGGCTCGGCAGCTCCAGCGCCGGGGTGATCATGGTGGAACCCGGGGATCTCGACACCGTCGACCTCGATCGACGTATCGAACGCCTCGGCCCGCATATGGTGCAGTGTCGGGCCGAGGGGGCATTGCTGCACGTCGACGGGGTCTACGCCGACCGCGAGCTACCGATCTGGCGGGCCGGTCGATACCTCGGCACGCCCCTGGGCTTCCGGCAGGGCGGCTGGGTGGGGTCGGTCGACGTCGCGCATCCGCGGATCCTGCAAGCGGTGCACGACCACACCCGCGCGATCATGCGGGGACTGGCCGGGGACAGGCCGACGGTCTTCCATCTGGAGACCTTCCTCACCGAGCACGCCGGCCGGTACACCTGCACCTTTCTCGAGGTCGGTGCCCGCGTGGGCGGCGCCGAAATCCCTTTCCTGTGGCGCGACATTCATGGTCACGACCTGATGCATACCGCTTTCGGCCTCGCCATCGGCGATCGCGGCGTCCTACCGGAGCCGGAGCCGCAGCTGCGGGATCAACGTGAACTCGGGGGCCTGCTGCTGATCCCGGCACCGCATACCCGCCCCTGCGTGGTCACCCGGATGACTCCCGCGTTGGGAACCGACTGGGCGCCCGCGGAGCTGTACGGTCAGGACCGGCCGGAGATCGGTCAGGTCATCAGCGATGCCGATGCCTACTACGAGCACGTGGGTGGCCGCTACCGCTTCCGCGGATTCAGCGCTCGCGCCGTCGAATCGGCGATCAGAACGGTGGCGCGCACGGTGACGATCGAGGGCCGGCCGATCGACGTCGCCGGCGCATCGAGGATGGCGAGGTGAACCGGTACCTGCGACTCTGGGAAATCCCCGGCGCACCTCTGCTTCTGGTCGGTGGAACGGTGGCCCGCATCGGCCACGGGGTGACGATCGTCGCCTGGCTGTTGCTGGTGCGGGCGGTGACCGGCAGCTATGCCGAGGCGGGAATCGTCGCGGGGGCGATCTCGTTGGCGACGGCATTCGCGGCCCCGGTGGCCGGTCGACTGGTCGATCGCTTCGCGGTCCGAACGGTCCTGCCGATCCTGGCGCTGCTGTACTCCGGTAGCCAGATCCTGCTGTTGATCACCGTTCTGGCCGATCTTTCCACGACGGTGCTGCTGGTGGCGGCGGTGTTCACCGGCCTGTTCTTTCCGCCGATGTCACCCGCGATTCGATCGGGATGGACCCACCTGACCCGCGACGGAACCGGATACGAGGGATGTCGAACGACGGCGATGGCAGCCGAGTCGACCGTCTTCGAGTTGGTCTTCGTGGTCGGACCGCTGCTGGTCTCGGGATTCGTGCTCGCCGCGACGTCGCTGCGGGCGGTCGACCCGTCGCTATCGGGTACGGCGAGCGCCATCGTATTAGCCACCGCGACAACGGCGATCGGCACCGTTGTGGTTGCCCGCGGGCGGGCCCTGGCCGGGTTGACCGGCAACGGATCGGGGCAGCGGACGGTCGGCGTCGGGCCGCTGCGGGTCCGCGGTTTTCCGATGATGCTGATCGTCACCGCGGCGGTCGCCTTCTCGTTCGGTGCGTCGCCGGTGGCGATCGCCGCGTTCGCCGACATATACGCGGTGGGGAATCCGGCCGCGGCGACCGGTCTGCTGATCGCCGTCTGGAGTATCGGCAGTGCGTTCGGCGGCCTGACCTACGGCGCCCTTCCCCTGAGCGTGGGTGTCGACGTGCGGGTGCCCGCGGGTCGCGCCACGGTCGTGCTCGCCGGGCTGGCCGTTGGCTATGCGCTGTGGACGGTTGTCGACGGGACGACGAGCTTCGGTGTGGTCTTGCTGCTGACGGGCGCGGTGATCGCCCCGGCGACCGCCATGCTGGCCGAGATGGTGGCGGCGGCGGTGCCCGCGAGCATGCTCACCGAGGCCTATACCTGGTTCACCTGCGTGAACATGAGTGTCGCCGCGTTGGGAGCCGCGGTGACCGGCCGGGTGGTCGAGACCGCGGGCGGGGTTCGATCGTCCTTTCTGATGTGCGCCGCCGCAGCCGCGGTCGGGTGTGCGGGTGCGCTGCTGCTGTGGACGGCGTTCGCCCCGGGCGGTGCCCGCGGACGTTCCGATCGGCGGTCCCCGATGACCGAGGTCCGATGAGCCCCGTGCATGCGCCCGGGATGAACCCCGAGCAGGCGCGGGAGTGGTTCGGCCGGTGGGAAGGCCAGCAGCGGCACTACGCGCAGGGCCGCGACGAACGGTTCGAGGTGATCTGCGATGCGGTGGAGGCGGTGAATCCCCGGCCCGGGGTGATCGTCGATCTGGGCAGCGGCCCCGGTTCGTTGGCTGCTCGCGTGGCCGCCCGCTTCCCCCGCTGCGAGGTGATCGCAGTGGACATCGACCCGTTCTTGATCGCGCTGGGGCGGGCGGCCCATCCCGGTATCGGGTTCGTTCGCGCCGACATGGCCACGACGGACTGGACGCAGCACCTGCGGTCGACTGCGGTCAGCGCCGTCGTGTCGAGCACCGCGCTGCACTATCCGACACCATCGGCGCTGGCCGATATCTACCGGACCTGCGCCGCGGTGTTGTCGTCGGGAGGAGTGATGGTCAACGCCGACCACCTGCACCCGAGTGCGTACCTGCGCGAGGTGGCTCGCCTGGTCGGCGCCCGATCGGCGCACCGACGGGATACCCCGCCCGCCGCCGAGGACTGGGAACACTGGTGGGCGGCAGCGAACCGTGTACCGGAGTTCGCCGAACTGCTCCGTGACCGGAAGCGACTGGTACCGCCCCATCCGGGGGACAATGATCTGATGGTCGATGACCATCGGCGGTTGATGTGTGACAACGGTTTTGCGGTTGCCGACACGGTCTGGCAATGCGGATTCAGCACCGTCCTGGTCGGAAGGAAGGCGCCATGAACGACACGACCGGGCGGGGTGGTGGACCTGTGGACCCTCCACCTCTCGCCCACATCTTCAACTCCACCCACGCCGACTTCGACGCGGTGACTCCCCTCGTCTGGGGACCCACCGGCGAGGCGATGGCCGCGCGCGCCGGGATCCTGCCCGGTCAACGGGTACTGGACGTGTGCTCCGGGACGGGGGCGAGCGCCCTGGCGGCCGCCCGGCTGGTCGGCCCGGCCGGGAGCGTCACCGCGGTCGACTTCGCCGGCGACCTGCTGGCGCGGGCGCACGCGAAGGCTTCGGCGGCGGAACTGCACAATGTGGAATTCCGGGTGGCCGACGTCACCGACCTCCGGGCGGACGACATCGGCCATTTCGATGTCCTGACGTGTGGCTACGGAGTCTTCTTCCTTCCCGAGATGGACGCGGCCGTAAGGAATCTGATCGACCTGCTGCTACCCGGCGGGCGGTTGTCCCTCGCGGTATGGCACGACGACGCCCTCTACGACTTCGCCGGTGCCTACTTCGCCCGGGTCGCACGGGTCACAGGAGAGCCCACCCCACCGGGGCCGCGCGACCCCGTCGACGATCCCCACCCGATCACCCGGATCGACACCGTCGAGAAGATCACGGCGTGGCTCGAATCGGTGGGAGCGGTGGACACCCGGGCGACGGTCCTGCGGCTACGAATTCCCCGTACGGACACGTTCGGTTGGTCGATGGTCCTGGGCAGCGGCCTGCGCGGTGCTCTGGACGGATTGTCGCCCGAGGCGATCGCCGAGGTACGACGCGGGTTCCTGCAGGACCTGGCCGATGCCGATATGACCGAGGTCAACTGCGACACCCTGATCGCGACCGGCCGTCGGCCCGAACGATAGGCGCCGACTACCCGGCTTCGGGCCGTGGCCGATGTCGCGGCGTACGGTAGCCGGACAGGTGAAGAACCGCCGGTGCTGCGGGCGGCGGGGCGAATCGGAACGGCAGGGAGTATGGGACTCGACAACTTCGCACCGGTGACCAAGATTTCGATCCGCGATCGCGTCGGTCAGGCCCTGCGAGCGGCGATCATCGCCGGTGAAATGACGCCCGGCGTGGTCTATTCCGCCCCCACGTTGGGAGCCCGGTTCGGCGCCTCGGCCACCCCGGTCCGCGAGGCGATGCTCGATCTGGTGCGCGAGAACCTCGTGGAGATCGTGCCCAACAAGGGATTTCGGGTCACCGAGGTCAGCGAGCAGGATCTCGACGAGATCACCCGGCTGCGCCTGCTGCTCGAACCGCCGACCGTGCGCGAGGTGACACCGCTGATCCCCGAGGAGGACTTCGCCGGATTGCGCACCGCCGCAGAGGAGATCGTCCGCAGTGCCCGTGAGGGCGATATCGTCGGCTTCACCCGTGCCGACCAGGCATTCCACCTGCAGCTGATCTCCTACGCGAAGAACCGCAGGCTCAGCGCCCTGGTCGCGGAGTTGCGTTCGCATACGCGGCTGTTCGGCCTGGCGGAGATGCGCGACCGCGGCGACCTGATCCCGCTCGGGCTCGAACACTTCGAGATCATCGACACGATCCGCAGCCGCGACGCCGAGGCCGCCGAGCGACTGATGTACAGCCATATCAACAGCACCCGCGACCAGTGGGGGGTGCGGCCGTGACCGCTCCGGTGGTGCTCGACGCGGCCGCCGTCGCCGCGACCCTCGACGCCGCGGGCGCCGTGGACGTGCTGGCCGACGCGCTGCGCACCGGTGCGGTCGATCCGGAGGACGACAGCCCCCGGCTGTTCTCCGCGGCCGGCGGCGGCCGGGACTTTCTGATGATGCCCAGCCACGGCGGCGATATCGCCGGGGTCAAGGTATTGACCCTCTCGCCGGACAACCCCGCCGAGGGATTTCCCGCCGTGCAGGGTTCCTACGTCCTCTTCGAGGCCGAGCATCTGGCCCCGGTGGCGATCCTCGACGCCGGCGAACTGACATTGGTGCGCACTCCGGCCACCACGGTCCTCGCCGCCCGCCACCTGATCGCCGCACGGCAGGCCGTCGCTCCGGAGCGGGCGCGGGCCGATCGGGTGGTGGTTTTCGGCACCGGACCGCAGGCGATCCGCCACATCCGCTGCCTCGACGCCGTGCTGCGGCCGACGGACATCGCCGTCGCCGGCCGGCGTCCGGAAGCGGTCGAGCGGGTGCTCGCCGACACCGCCGATACCCCGACGCGGCTCGCTGCCGACCCGACGAGCGACCTGGCCGCCGCCGACCTGATCGTCTGCGTCACCGGTTCGCCGATGCCGCTGTTCCCGGACGTCGTACGCGACGACGCCGTCGTCTGCGGGGTCGGTGTGCACGGCCCGGACAAGCGCGAGCTGCCACCGGAGCTGATCCGGCGCGCCGACATCGTGGTGGAGGGGCGGGCCTCCGCGCTGCGCGAGGCGGGCAATCTGCTGTTGGCCCGGCCGGCCGCCTGGTGGTCCGGCGAGGACCCCGACGGTGTCCCGCCCGCCAACCTCGCCGACCTGGTCACCGGCGCCGTTCGCCCGACGCCGGGGCGTCCGCTCGTCTTCTCCGGGGTCGGGATGGCCTGGGAGGACCTGGTGGTCGCCGGGGAGATCAGCCGCCGCTACCGCGGGCGCAACTGAGCGACGCTCGACCGGCTCGGCCGCGCCGGCGAGTGCCCGTATACCCAGACGGCCTGCGCATACACAACGGCCCGGTTGCGTCCCACCGAAGCGGGAGCAGCAACCGGGCCGCGTGCACGGACGGTCCGAGCGTCAGCCGATATGGGCCGAGAGGTCGGGGATCATCTGGTAGACCTCGTTCTCCCAGTTCTTCCAGTTGTGGATACCGGTAGCCGGGTAGCTGTAGGTGATGTTGTTCGCGCCGATCGAGCGCATCCGCAGCTCGAACGCGCGGGTGCCGGCCAGCGACAACGCCTCGAGCGGCATGCCCTGGACGACCTCGGCCGGGCCGCTGATGTCGCCCGGGCCGGGCAGCGCGCTGCCGGCGGCCACCCAGAGGCGGGTGCCGTTGGCCTGCAGCTGCGGCGCGAAGACGAACGGGTCGATGCGCAGCCACTGCGGGCTCCACGGCGTCGCCATCGCGTCGATGTTGAAACCGCCGGCGGAGATCATCGCCGCGCGCAGCGCCTCGCGCATACCGGGCGCCGAGATGTTCAGGAAGCCGGAGAAGGAACCGGCGAAGCTGAACTGCTGCGGGTAGTACGCGGCCAGCGTCAACGCGGCCGAGCCGCCCATCGACAGGCCGAAGACGCCGTTGTTGGTGCGGCTGAAGCCGAGCTGGCTCTGCAGCGCGGCGGGCAGCGTCTGGGTCAGCGTGGTCTCCCAGACGTAGCGGTTGCGCTTGCCCGCCACGTCGGTCGGCGCGACCGCGGAGCCGATGGCCGCCGAGCCGATCGCGGCGGAGCCGGTCGAGGAGCCGCCGAGCGAGTCGAGGCCCAGGAAGGTGCTGCGGGTGGCCCAGTCGAGGTAGAAGCTCGACTGTCCGCCGACCGGCATCACCACGTTGATATTCGCGGCGGTCAACGCGCGGGAGACCTCGGTCTCGATCTCCCAGCCGTTGAGGTCGTCGCGGGCGCGCATGCCGTCGAGCGCGTACACGACGCGGTCGGTGTTGCCGTCGGCCGCGCGGAAGATGCGCGACTTGATCGGTCCCATCTCGGTGTCGACCCAGAAGTCGAAGCCGTCCGGGTTGAAGGCGGCCGAAGCGGTGGGCACCGTGCCGACAACCGCCGTGCACAGCGGTGCGATCAACGCCAGAGAAGTGGCGATAACCGCCCGTTTGAGCCAGGAGGCACGGGACCGCGTCCGGGTCGCTCGTCGCATGGATCGGACCTTTCGTCAGCTGTATCTCATGCGGCCCTACCGGCTCGATCGCCGAGAGGCGATCGTCGTGCTGCCGGACCGAACAACGCCCTGCTCAGTGGTGGTGGCGGAGGCGTGTCCCCCGAAGGGTGGTGGTGGCTACGGGGCGCGCATGGTTGGCAAACCTGGAAGGACCGTACCAGCCCCTCCATACCAAACACCATCCGTAACAGCAGTTGCTTGCCGAGGATTGGGGAATTCGTCGGTTATTCGTCGATTACTCCGTGAAGGAGCACACATCGGATGGGTGCCCGGGGGCGGTGGGCGGCCGCATGCGCAGCGGTACGCTCTACGAGATGTCTATCGCGCCCGGGCCGCTGGCGGCCACCGAACTTCGCACCCTCTCCGGCTGGGGCCGCACGTCGCCGACCCCCGCTCACGTCCTGAGCACCCCGGATCCGCAGCGCATCGTGGACGCGGTCACCGCGGTCGCCGACCGGAACGCCGACAAGCCCGCCCACCTGCGGCGCGGCATCATCGCGCGCGGTCTGGGCCGCTCCTACGGCGACAATGCGCAGAACGCCGGCGGCGTCGTGGTCGACATGACCGCGCTGAACACCATTCACACGATCGACGCCGATACCCACCTGGTCGACGTCGACGGTGGTGTCAGCCTCGACCAGTTGATGCGGGCCGCGCTGCCCTTCGGCCTGTGGGTTCCGGTCCTGCCGGGCACCCGCCAGGTGACGATCGGCGGTGCGATCGGCTGCGATATCCACGGCAAGAACCACCACAGCGCCGGCAGCTTCGGCAACCACGTGCAGCTGATCCACCTGTTGACCGCCGACGGGCAGGTGCGCAAACTCACCCCCACCGGCCGCACCGCGAAGCTGTTCTGGGCAACCGTCGGCGGCAACGGTCTGACCGGCATCATCCTGCGCGCGACGATCAAGATGACGCCGACCGAGACGGCCTACTTCATCGCCGACGGCGACGTCACCAAGAGTCTCGACGAGACGATCGAGTTCCACAGCGACGGCAGCGAGAGCAAGTACGACTACTCGTCCGCCTGGTTCGACGCGATCTCCGGCCCGCCGAAGCTCGGCCGCGCCGCGATCTCCCGCGGCAGCCTCGCCACCCTCGATCAGTTGCCGCCGAAGCTGCGCAAGGATCCGCTGCGCTTCGACGCCCCGCAGCTGATCAAGACGGTGCCCGATGTCTTCCCGAACGGTCTGGGCAACAAGCTGATCTTCGGGGCGATGACCGAACTGTGGTACCGGAAATCGGCGTCCTATCGCGGGAAGCCGCAGAACCTCACGCAGTTCTATCACCCGCTCGACATGCTCGGGGACTGGAATCGCGCATACGGTTCCGTCGGCTTTCTGCAGTACCAATTCGTGGTTCCGATGAACGCCGTCGAAGAATTCAAGCGAATCATCGGCGATATCCAGAGCTCGGGGCATTACTCGTTCCTCAATGTCTTCAAGCTCTTCGGTGAGGGCAACCAGGCGCCGTTGAGTTACCCGATCCCGGGCTGGAATATCTGTGTCGACTTCCAGATCAAGCCGGGGCTCGGGCCGTTCCTGCGCGATCTCGACCGCCGCGTTCTCGAATTCGGTGGCCGGCTCTATACCGCGAAGGACTCGCGCACCGATGCGCAGACCTTCCACGCGATGTACCCGCGGATCGACGAGTGGATCAAGCTGCGCCGCTCGGTCGACCCGGACGGGGTATTCGTTTCCGACATGGCACGACGACTGGAGCTGGTGTGATCGAGGCAGAGCGGCGGACGACACGATGATCGATGCAGTGGGGAGCCCCCGCACGATCCTGCTGCTGGGTGGGACGTCCGAAATCGGTCTGGCGATCATCAAGCGGTATCTGGCGGACGCACCCGCGCGGGTCATCCTCGCCGCGCTGCCGAACGACCCGCTGCGCGACGCCGCGGTCACCGAGATGACCGAGGCCGGCGCCCGCTCGGTCGAACTGATCGACTTCGACGCCGCTCAGACCGCCTCGCACCCCGAGGTGATCGCCAAGGCGTGGGCCGGCGGTGACGTCGACGTCGCGATCGTGGCCTTCGGCCTGCTCGGCGACGCGGAGCAACTCTGGCAGGATCAGGTCAAGGCGGTCGCGATCGCACAGATCAACTACACCGCCGCCGTCTCGGTGGGCGTGCTGATCGGCGAGCGGATGCGCGCCCAGGGCTTCGGCCAGATCATCGCGATGTCGACCGTCGCCGGCGAGCGGGTCCGTCGCAGCAACTTCGTCTACGGCTCCACCAAGGCCGGCCTCGACGGCTTCTACCTGGGTCTCGGCGAGGCCCTGCGCGAATACGGCCCCCGCGTGCTGGTCGTGCGCCCCGGCCAGGTGCGCACCCGCATGTCGGCCGGCGTCAAGGAAGCCCCGCTGACGGTGGACAAGGAGGACGTCGCCGAACTGGTGGTCGTCTCCGCCGCCAAGGGCAAGGATCTGGTCTGGGCTCCGCCGCCCTTCCGGTTCGTGATGATGGTGCTGCGGCATATCCCGCGGCCGATCTTCCGACGCCTGCCCATCTGACCGGGTGACCGTGATCGGAGTGTCCGGGTGACCGTGCCGGTGACCGGGACCGACGCGGAGAGCCCGGCCGATCCGAGCGGTGCGGACGCGCCCCGGGCGGCCGACCGGTCCCGGCAATGGCGCAAGCTCGGGCGCGCCGTCGCCGAGGCCGTACCGGCGGCGGTGATCGCCGCGGTGGTCGCGGTGGTGTTGATCGTCGCCATCCGCCAGGTGCAGTGGCCGGCCTATCCGTCGTCGAACCAGTTGCGTGCGCTGACCACCGTCGGCCAGTTCGTGGCGCTCGCGATGCTGGTGGTCGCCATCCTGTGGGCCCGCCGACCGGCGACGACACGGTGGCCGATGCTGGCGCGCCCGCTGTCCTGGGTGGGCCTGTCCACGCTGGTGACGATCACCCTCGCGATGCCGCTGGGCGCCACCTCGCTCTACCTCGGTGGGCTCTCGGTCGACCAGGAGTTCCGCACCCAGTACCTCTCGCGCTTCGTCGATTCCGCGGCGCTGCGCGATATGAACTACATCGACATCCCGCCCTTCTATCCGGCCGGCTGGTTCTGGGTCGGCGGGCGACTGGCCGCGCTGACCGGCATCGACGGGTGGGCCTTCTTCGCCCCGTATTCCATTGCGGCGCTGGCGGTATGCGCGGTGCTCGCGCTGGTGCTGTGGACCCACCTGATCAACACCGATGTCGCGATCCTCGCGGCGACGACCGTGGCGGTGGTGACGCTCGCCCACGCCGCCCCGGAACCCTATGCGGCGATCCTGGTGGTCCTGATCCCACCGGTGCTGCTGCTGGCCTGGGGGGCGCTGGCCCGCTCGCCCGGCGAGGGGTGGGCCGCGATCGTCGGCACCGGATTGTTCCTGGGGATGGTGGCCGCCACCTACACGCTCTACCTGTTCTGGCTGGTGCTGACCCTGGTGCTGATGGCCTCGGCGGCCGCGTTCGGCAACTATCGGCGCTCCGCCCCGGCCGACGCGATCTTCTGGCCGTTTCTGCGGCTGATCCCCATCGGGATCATCGCCGTGGTGATCGCGCTGCCGTGGTGGCTGCCCTATCTGTGGCAGGTGGTGCGCGGCGGCGGCCTGCCCGGCGGCGGCAGCGCGATGCACTATCTGCCCGGCGGTGGCGCGACGTTGCCGTTGCCGATGCTCTCCGCGAGCCTGCTCGGGCTGCTGTGCCTGCTCGGCACCGGCTGGTTGGTGCTGTTGGCACGCTCGTCGCGGCGGGCGGCCGCGCTCGGCGTGGGCATCGTCGCGGTCTACCTATGGGTACTGCTGTCGATGGCCGCGACCGTGATCGGCACGACTCTGCTGGGCTTCCGCCTCGAGCCGGTGGTGATCGCCCTGCTCGCCACCGCCGGCGTCTTCGGATTCGTCGACGGCGTCCGGGCGATCCACCTGGCGACCAACGAGTCGGCCCGCACCCTGGCGATGCTGTTGGTACTGGGCGGCATCGCCGGGGCCGGGTTGACCCAATCGGTGCCCGCGACGTTGAGCGGCGATATCGACACCGCCTATACCGACACCGACGGCAACGGGGTGCGCGCCGATATGCGCCCGCCCAGTTCGGTGGCCTTCTATCCGGAGATCGACCGGGTGATCACCGAGAACCTCCAGCGGCCGCGCGACGAGACCGTCGTGCTGACTGCCGATTACGGATTCCTGAGCCTGTACCCCTACTTCGGCTACCAGTCGTTGACCTCGCACTACGCCAATCCGATGGCGCGGTTCGAGGAGCGGGCCGCGCAGATCGCCGCCTGGTCGAAGCTGACCGGACCGGACGAGCTGCTCGCGGCGATGGACGAATCACCGTGGCGGGCACCGGATGTGTTCGTCTTCCGGACCTCGCCCGATGGGTACACCCTGCGGTTGGCCGAGGATGTGTACCCCAATGATCCGAATGTGCGTCGCTATACCGTGACGTTCCCGGCTTCGCTGTTCGACAACAACAATTTCGCCACCGAACTGGTCGGGCCGTTCGCGGTCGTGATCAGGCGCTGATACCCCCGACGGAAAACGATGCCCGACTCTCCGACTGATACCCGCCGCACCCACGGGTCCGCGGTTCCGCCGCTGCGGGAGCCGTCCCGGCGTGACCGCTTCCCCCTCGCGACCCGTCGGCTGCTGGCCGCGGTCAGCGGCCTGATCGGTCTGCTCTTCGCGATCGCCACACCGCTGCTGCCGGTGACCCAAACCGTCGCGGTGGTCGAATGGCCGCAGGCGGCCGGCGTGCCGGGCAATATCGATGCCCCGCTGGTCACCCAGACACCGATCTCGCTGACCGCGACGATCGACTGCACCGCCGTCGCCCAGCTGCCGCCCGAGGGCGGCCTGCTGTTGGCGACCGCGCCGGCGCAGGGTACCGACGCCGCGGTCAACGCGATGTTCGTGCGGGTCGGCACCAATGTCGACGTCGTCGTGCGCAATGTCGTGCTGGCGAGCGCGCCGCGCGAGCAGGTCGAAACCGGCGGCTGCAGCACGATCGAGATCAATTCGACCTCGACGCTGACCAGCGTCGAGTACGTCGGCCTGACCGACGAGACCGGGCAGCCGGTGCGTGGCGAGCAGGTCGAACGCGACGAGCGACCGCAGGTGGTCGGGATCTTCTCGGACCTGCCGACCACCTCGGGTATCTCGCTGAGCATGACGGTCGACTCGCGATTCTCGACCACCCCGACGCTGCTGAAGATGCTCGCGATGGTGATCGCCGTTCTGGCGACGATCATCTCGCTGTTCGCCCTGGCGTCCCTCGATGTGACCGACGGCCGTTCGCACCGTCGGATCGTGCCCGCCAACTGGTGGAAGTTCTCCGGTGTCGACGCCGCCGTGATCGGTGTCCTCGGACTCTGGCATTTTGTCGGCGCGAATACCTCCGACGACGGCTACATCCTGACGATGGCCCGCGCCGCCGAGCACTCCGGCTATCTGGCGAACTACTACCGCTGGTACGGCGTGCCCGAGGCTCCGTTCGGCTGGTACTACGACGTGCTGGCCCTGATGGCGAAGGTGTCGACCGCAAGCCCGTGGATGCGCCTGCCCGCGCTGATCGCGGCGGTGCTCTGCTGGATGGTGATCAGCCGCGAGGTCATCCCGCGCCTCGGCGGTGCGGTGCGCCGGTCCACCCCGGCGCTGTGGACCGGCGGCTTCATCTTCCTGGCGTTCTGGTTGGCCTACAACAACGGCCTGCGGCCGGAGCCGATCGTCGCGCTCGGCGCCCTGTTGACCTGGTGCTCGATCGAGCGCGGTATCGCGACCGGACGTCTGCTACCGATTGCGATCGCCTGTTTGGTCGGCGCCTTCACCCTGGCGGCCGCGCCGACCGGGTTGATGTGCGTCGCGGCGCTGTTGGCGGCGATCCGTCCGATCACCCGACTGGTCCTGCGGCGGTCCAGGGACCTCGGACTGGTGCCGATCCTCGCGCCGATCGCGGCCGCGGGATCGATCGTGCTGGTCGCGGTGTTCCGGGACCAGACCTGGGCCGCGGTCTCCGAGGCGACCCGCATCCGCAACCTCGTCGGCCCCGCGGAGGGGTGGTACGAGGACTTCCTGCGCTACTACTACCTGTTCGTCGAGACGGTCGACGGTTCGCTGACCCGCCGGTTCGCCTTCCTGATGATGGTGCTGTGCCTGCTGGTCACGATCCTGACCCTGGTGCGCAAGCCCGCGATTCGCGGTATCGCCCGCGGACCGTCGTGGCGGCTGGTCGCGATCGTGCTCGGAACGATGTTCTTCATGATGTTCAACCCCACCAAGTGGACCCACCACTTCGGCGCCTACGCCGGAATCGCGGGTGCGCTCGGGGCGCTGGCGGCGGTGCTGGTGTCGCCGGCGGTGATGCGGGCGCGGCGCAACCGCACCTACTTCGCGGCCGGATTGATCCTGCTGGTGGCGTTGGCCTTCTCGGGCATCAACGGTTACTGGTACGTCTCGGCGTACGGGGTGCCGTGGTTCGACAAGCCGGTGTCCTACAACGGTTTCGGTGCCACCACGTTGCTGCTGGGGATCTTCCTGCTCGTCGCGGCGATCGGTACCTGGCAGTACCTGCGCGACGACGTCGCGGCGCCGCCGAAACCGCGGAAGCTGCGCGGGCCGCTGCGGGTGCTCGAGCGCCTCGCCGGCGTCCCGCTCGCGGTGGTGGTGGTCGGCCTGGTCGCCTTCATGGTGCTCTCGCTGCTCAAGGGCGCGGTATCGCAGTACCCGGCCTATTCGATCGCCCGCGGCAATATCGATGCCGTGCTCGGCCGGCCGTGCGGGCTGGCCTACGACGTGCTGGTCGAACCGGACCCGAACTCGGGCGCCCTGGTACCGATCCTCGACCCGGCCAACCCGCCGGATCCGACGACCGGCCCCCTGGGTGGCGCCGGCCCGGTCAACTTCTCGCCCAACGGCATCGCGACCGATCTGGCCGCCGACGCCATCGCGGTCGACCCGGGGATGGGCAATACCGAACAGCAGAGTGTCGGTCCGACGATCGCCGAGGGACAGTCTGCCGGCACCTCCGGAGGCACCGGCGCGGTCGGCATCAACGGCAGCACCGCCCGCCTGCCGTTCGGTCTCGATCCGGCCCGTACCCCGGTGATCGGCTCCTACCAGAGCGGGGTGCAGGAGCCCGCCAAGGCGACCTCGAGTTGGTATTCCCTGCCGCCGCGCAGTGACGATCGACCGCTGATCGTCATCACCGCCGCCGGGCGGATCTGGTCGATCGACGACACCGGGGCGTCGACCTACGGGCAGTCGTTGATGCTCGAATACGGCAAGCGCGAGCCCAACGGCGATGTCACCGTGCAGGGCGACTATCTGCCGCGTGATATCGGCCCGGCGCCGAGCTGGCGGAACCTGCGCGTCCCGATCGCCGATATCGCCCCGGATGCCGACGTCGTGCGGATCGTCGCCAACGATCCGAACCTCACCGGCGACCAGTGGCTGGCGTTCACCCCGCCGCGGGTGCCGTACGTCGAGAGCCTGCAGGACTATCTCGGCAGCGATCAGCCGATCCTGCTCGACTGGGCGGTCGGCCTGCAGTTCCCCTGCCAGCGGCCCTTCGACCATCGGTACGGCATCGCCGAGGTTCCCGAATACCGGATCCTGCCGGACCGCCCGTTGGCGGTGTCCTCGACCGATACCTGGCAGTCCAATGACAACGGCGGTCCGCTGGGGTGGGCCGAGATGCTCAGCGAGGCGGTCACCGTGCCGACCTATCTGCGCAACGACTGGGGTCGGGACTGGGGTTCGCTCGAGCGCTATGTGCCCTACTACCCCGCGACCCCGGCGGTACCGGTGACCTCCGAGGAAACCCGTTGGGGCTGGTGGACTCCGGGACAGATCCGGCGCTACTGACCCGGCGGCTGCTGAACCGGCGCTGCTCAACCGGCGGTGGTCTCCCCCTGCTCCGGTCGGCCGGATCGTTCCGGTCGACCGGGCAGCAGGCGGGACAGCCCCGCGGCGATCGCCGCCAGGACCGCAAGGATGCCGAAGAGGACCGCCGAGCCGCCGTCGTCGAGGAAGCCGACGGCGAGGACCCCCACCGAGGCCGCCAACTGCACGCAGATGAACAGCCCGGTGGTGCCCTGCGCCGCCGCCTCGACCGGCAGGGTGCGGTAGACGTTGCCGAAGGTCGGTGAGGCGATCGCCCCGAGGCTCATCCCGGCCGCGATGAGCGCCACCACGACCACCGGCAGCGGCGCCGCTTGGCCGGAGATCAGCACCGTGAGCGCCGCCATGACCGCGGTCAACCCGACCGCCCCGGTGGTGACCAGGGGCCGCGGACCGATGGTGTCGCTGACGCGGCTGGCGATCGGCATCACGATCAGCAGGCCGATCCCGAAGGCGGTGACCAGCGCGCCGGTCGCGGTCCCGGTCAGGCCATACCCCCGCTCGGCGAGCAGCGGAAGCTGGGTGAGCAGGCCGTACATGGTGACGCCGGTGACGCTCATGATCGCCAGGCTCGTGGTGTACGCGCGGTAGCGCAGCAGTCGAACATCGAAGGGCGGCGCCACCTTCGGATCGCTGCTGCGCAGCGTGCGGCGGGTATAGCCGGCCAGGACCAGCACGCCGCCGGCCGCGAGGGCCACGATCGCCGCCGGCGGGAAGCTGCCCACCCGGTTGACCGCGAACAGCACCGCCAGGACGCCGGTGGACAGGGCGACGATCCCGAGGACGTCGGGTACCGCGCCGGTGTCGGGGCGGCCCGCGGCCGGCGAGCCGGGCTCGTTCGCCTCGTCCTCCGGCAGGAAGCGGTACACCAGGATCAGCGCGATCAGGCCCAGGGGGATCTTCGCCCAGAACAGCCACGGCCAGTCCGCCGCGGTGACCAGATAGGCGCCGAGCACCGGTCCGACCACCGGGGCGATGTTGATGATCAGCGAGAACAGCCCCATCACGGTGCCGATCCGCGACCGCGGCGCCACCGAGGCGGTCAGGGTGATCGACGCCGGTTCGAGCAGGCCGCCGGCCGCGCCCTGCAGGACGCGCAGGGCGATCAGCCAGCCGATCGACGGCGCGAATCCGACCACCGCGGAGGTGAGGATGAACAGGACGAGCCCGCCGAGGAAGACCCGTCGCGGCCCGAAGCGGGCGGTCAGCCAGGTCAGCGTGGGCAGCACGGCCGCCGCGGCGAGCAGGTATCCCACCGTCACCCAGACGACGACGTCGAAGGTGGTGGCGAAAGTGGTGGTGAGCGAGTCGAGGGCGACGGTGACCAGGGTGCCGTCGAGGACGGCCAGAAAGGCCGAGATCCCCAGGGCGGCAATGACAACCAGATGACGTCGGGTGAGGCGGTCGTTCGGAGCGGCCGCATTGCTTACTGACATGGGCAAGAAACTAAACTACACCGTAAAGTAAAGGCAAGGGTTCGGCTCGATAAGGCTCGCGGTCCACTCGGGGTAGAGTTGCCCGGTGGCAGGACGTGCGAGCAAGCGGGAACAGATCCTGGCCGCGGCCGCTCCGGTCTTCGGCCGCGACGGCTACGAGCGGGCCAGTATCGACGCGATCGCCGCCGCCGCCGGGGTTTCGAAGCCGACGGTGTACAGCCACTTCGGCAGCAAGGAACAGCTCTTCCGCGAGTCGGTGGCCGACTCCGCCGAACGGCTGAATGCCGGCTCCCACGTGGCGATTCGGCGCCTCGACCTCGCGCCGGATCGGTGGCGGGACGGGCTCTACGCCCTCGGCTGGGAGCTGACGGAATGCCAGCGCAGCGACTGCAATCGGCACCTGAGCCGACTGATCTCCGCCGAGGTGGGCCGCGACCCCGGCCTGTTCGCCTGGGTGTGGGAGCGCAGCGGCGGCCCGATCACCGATACGCTCGCCGGCCGGCTGGCGATGCTCGGCAACGCCGGCTTCCTGCGAGTGGTGAACCCGCAGGTGGCCGCGCGCCAGTTCATCGCGCTGATCGGCGCCGAGTTGGGCGAGTTGACCGGGCTGGGGAGCAGCGATGTCGACGAGCAGCGGCTGCGGGCGGCGGTCGACGCCGGCGTCGAGACCTTTCTGGCCGCCTATGCGGCGGAGCCCGACCGCCGGTCCGACCGCCCGGATGCGGCCGGAACCAACCACATCGGCGCGGTCATACCCTGACGACCGGTAGGGTTCGATTCAACCGGGTGCCGCGCAGTGGGGGGCGCCCGACCGATCTCTACCTTCGGGGGGAACCGATGGCTCTACGTACCGCGATCGCACGCTGTGCCCTGGCTCTGGGCATCGCCGGCGCCGGACTGCTGGTCGCGCCGATGTCCGCGGGCGCTCAGCCGGTGGCGCCGACACCGGTGGTCGACGAGCGGCCGTGCCGCGACCTCGACGCGGGAGCGTGCCCGGTGCAGCCGTCCGAGGATGAGCTGTCGTGGTGCTACCGCGGGGTCTGCTCCAACTACGACAAGCTGGGCAACTTCGTGTGCACCAGCGGGGGCACGACGCCGCTGGCGTTCCTGACCGACCCGTTGTGCAACCTGGCGATGGCCGGCGTGCGGGCGCTGCCGCCGTTCCCGCTCGGGGAGTGGATCTGATCGTTCCCCCGGCGGGGTAACGCTGCCGGGTGGTTCGGCGGGGTTTTCCGGTCAGCCCGGTGGCCAGGTGAATTCGCGTCCACCCAGGACGTGCAGGTGGGCATGGAATACCGTTTGCTGGGCTCCGGAACCGGTGTTGAAGACCGTGCGGTAATGGCCGCCGAGCCCTTCGGCGTCGGCGACCTTCCCGGCGAGATCGAACAGGTCGGCGATTTCCCCGGCGTCGGCCCGCGCGAGTGCGACCGCATTCGGTACGTGCCGCCGGGGAATCACCAGGACGTGTGTCGGCGCCTGCGGGTTGATATCGCGAAATGCCAGGCTGAGTTCGGATTCGGCAACCACGTCGGGGGCGAGATCGCCGGTCGTGAACCGGCAGAAGAGGCAGTCGTCGCTGGTGTCCACACCGGCAATCTACCCCGCGGCGCCCGTGACGGAGGGGCTGCCGACGTTGTCGGAAGACCGGGCGCGAAGTCGCATTCCAGGCATATGCCGTCGCGTCCTTATGGAACCGGATTCCATTCCGGATGTTCTCCGCTGCGGATTCGAGTGACCGGTCACAGCAGGGCTGTCGGGGCAGCAGTGAGTCATACCAGAGTGCAGTCCGGTACACCTGGAACCGGTTCGCGGCATGGTCTCATGGTGCCTGCGGAAGAGCTGATCCCGTTTCGATGCGGCAGCGATTCCGGGTGGGGAGGAGCGGTGAGCGTAGGCGCTCCGGAGCTCGGCAGGTTCGGTGGACGACGCGAACGTGGCGGTGGCATTCGGTGGCACGGCGGGCGATGGAACGTGGTCGGCGCAGTTCGGCGATGATGGCACACCCTGCCGGGCAACGGTTTCGGCGGCGACGGCGTTCGTGGCCGCACGTTATGGCATATCGCAGGGGTGGACATGGTCGGGGCCGAGCACGTGCGAGCGGGGGCAGGCCGAACGGCGACCACGAGATGCTGGTCGATTCCATCGGCACCTCCGGTCCGGTCGAATGCGAACATCACCGGTCCGGCCCCGGCGGTGTCGGCGCCGTGAAAAGCGTGGGAAATCGGGCAGCCGTGTTCGCCGGCCTGCGCGCGCGATATCGCGGCTGCGAACACCCGCTATGGCTCGATGCGGTGTTGTCCCGGTACGTCGAGGGAGGGGGCGATGAATGTTCTCGCCGTTTCGTCCCGAGCCGGCGAGGACCTGCTGATGACGCCGCCCTGTGGTGACACGGTCTTCCTCGGTATCACCAGGGATCGTGTGGTGGTGCCGGCGGAGGATCCGGGATGGCGGTGCGCCGGGACCGGATGGAACTGGAAACGGGTCTGCGTGCCGATGAGCGGTTCGGCTGTGCCACTGATTGTGGGATCGTTTCGATTGCCCGGGTGGCGGAGTCTGGTGCCCGGCGCGCGATCGGCACCGGCAGGACCGGGCCCCGGTCGAGGTGGGCGTCGGCGGTTGGTGGCTCAGGGATCCCATGCGCGCAACGGCACTCGACGACATGAGACGCGGTGGTTCCGTGACAGGCGTGCGTGACGTCGACCGACGACATTCACGGTGGCGTGACGAGGGAATGGGCTACTATTCGGCCGCAATTCGCGTAATTCGGTCCCGTGATCCGTGTGTGATCAGGTGGCATTACTGAAGTATTCCGACCGAGAATTGATTGCCTCGATCTGGGCGTCGCATAAGCATTTCCGCCGAGGTGTGATCAATCGGTCGATTTCACAAACACCGTGCCGGGCAGCGGTGTTCGACGTTCGAATAGGAACTCGTTCGGTAATCTGTGTCACCCGATTCGGATCGGTGCTCGGATCGACATTCGACCTGCACGGTCGGTCCGGACGGATGTGGAGAAGCCCAAATTGGGCACTGCCTACATTATCCGCCTGTTATACGGCCGAGATGACTTGATATCCTGTAACCGCAAGTCGCAGTATCGTGCCGGTCGGTTGGGTTTGGCGCCTCAGCGCGAAAGGTGTTTGCATGGAGGAGAATCCGGAGGTCGACCGGGACCCCGTCGAGGATTCCTGGACCGGCGAGCAGATCCTCCCGTTCTTCCGGGACGCGGGGCCGCTGTCGGCCGCCCTGTTCGAGCATGTCGAAGCAGTCCTGCGGTCCAACGACTATGCGCGGGCGGGTCGGCTCGAACGCGACAGTCAGCGGATCGTGGAAGCGTCGATGAAGGCTGCGGTTGCCACCCTCGTGGCCGATGGTGAGGCCGACGAGGCCTACGCGGAGTTGCGACGTTCGGCAGATCATTGGGCCCGCGAGGGAGTACCCGTTCTGTCGGTGATCGGAGGGGTATTCGAGGGTTTTCGAATCGCCAGCAGGGTCCTCATCGACATGAGCGGCGAGCATGGTGCGTCCGACCTCGCCGGGATAATCGATACGCTGATCGACCTGCTCAGTGCGGTCACGGAGACCATCGGTGCCGCCTATGTGGAGGAGTACCGGACCGCGCAACGATCGCAGCGGATCGCGGAACAGGCTGCCGTTACCGCGCTGGTCGGCGGCCATCCCGTGTCGTCGACCGCGCGTTTGAGCGGTATTTACGTGGCCGAGTCCTACACGCTGCTGGCCCTCGCGATCAGCAGCCAGGACGTGCCATCGGCCGAGGGGCCCGAGCGGGACTACGTGCTGCGCCGAACCCAGCGCAGGGTTCAGTTGGTCCTCGACGAGATCGAGGACACCGACGTGATGAGCCTGGTGGGTCTGTACGGCGGCATCGTCCTGATCCCGGGCACCCGATCCTTCGAATGGCTACGGGTGATCATCGACCGAATGACAGCGGAGGCGAGAGTCGACATAGTCGCCGCATTCGTCGAAGCGCGGACGGAGGATCTGCCGCGGGCGGTCGCCCAGGCTCATGAGCTGATCGACGTGGCGCAGCGACTCGAGCGGCCGCCGGGCCTCTACCGCTTTCGCGACCTCGCGCTCGCATTCCAACTCATGCAGCCCGGACCGGGGCGCGACCACCTCGTCGAAGTCCTCGAACCGCTCCGGCCGCACCCCGAGCTGGTGCATACGCTCCGCGTGCATATCCAGAACGACCTGCACCGGCAGCGCTCGGCGCGGCAGCTCCACCTGCATGCGAACAGCCTCGACAACCGACTCAAGCGGATCGGTGAACTCACCGGGCTCAGCGTGACCAAACCGCAGGACCTGGCCACGCTGCACGCGGCGCTGATCGTCTCCGGCCTCACCCCGGCATCCGAGTCCTAGCCGGGACCGTCGGGGCCACGAGGATTGCGGGACCGCGGCTGCGGGACGGTCGGGCCGCCGGTCGACGGGCGCGCGACCGCCGGGATGGTCCGGGTCCCGGTCGTTGTCAGCGGCGCGGGCGGAACTGCTGCTCGTCCTCGGCGGGCTCGGCCGGCAGCGCGATCGCCGGGAAGCTGCCGGTGAACTCGCTGGTGGCGTCGAGCGGATTCCACGGATCGACCAGGCCGTCCGGAAGCGGGATGTTGAGCAGCACCGTCGGCGGGGCGTCCGCGGCGCGGAAGGGATCCGTCGGGGGCGCGATCTCGGTGGGGTAATCCAGGTGCGTGGGCGCCGCCGCGCCGGCGGCCACCGGCTGCGCGGTCGGCCGCGCGGGTGCGGGCCGGGCCGGGACCGGCTGGGCCGGGAACGGCCGGG
>NZ_BCRN01000004.1 GCF_001552615.1 Millisia brevis NBRC 105863 | reverse complement strand
TTCAGGCGGGCGATCAGCCGAAGCGCCGCCAGGCTGTCTCCGCCGATGGCGAAGAAACCGTCGGTCCGGCCGACCGGCTCCTCGAGCGGTGGATCGAGCGCAGCGGCGAACGCCTCGGCGACCAGTTGTTCGGTCGATGTCGCGGCCGCACCACCCGAACCGGTGGCGGCGCGCAGCGATTGCGATCCACCGGCCGCCAGTGCGATCCGATCGAGTGCGCCCGTACCCGTGACGGGAAGTGTCGCAACGGTCTCGAGCGTGTACTCGATCGATGGGCCGGCGACGGTCTCGATCAACTCCGCACGGGCCTGCCCGAGAATGCGGGCGACGTCGGCGCCGGGCTGCGGCAACAGCAGGGCACCGACCTGCGTGCTCTGCCCGACCGGCCGCAGCACGACCGCGGCGGCGAGCACTCCGTCGATCGCCCCGAGCAGGCTTTCGAGCGCGTCGACACGCACCGGGCGCCCGTCCGCCACCACGTCGACCGCGGCGCGACCGACCCCGACGACCTCGCCGTCGCTCGACCACAGTCCGCGATCTCCGGTCGGCACCGTCGCGCAGTCCCGGATCAGGTGGATCTCACCCACGACACCGATAGGAACGGCACGGCCGCGATCGTCGAGGATGCGAACTCCCATGCCCGGCACCGGGGTACCGAGGATCCCGGCGCGCCGGACGGCCACGGCGGGCTCGATGCTCGCGTCGCCTCCGGGATCGACCAGGACACCGATCAGGCCCGCTCCCCCGGCATCGGCGACGCTGTAGGCGGTCGCGATCCGAGTGCGCGGCAGCGCGGTCCGCACACCGCCGAGCAGCCCCGAGCGGACGGGTTCGGCGACCAGGGTCAGTCGAACCAGGTCACCGGGCAGGGCACGGTGCGCCATCATGTCGGCGATCGTGGTGGGAGCCGCGACCAGGTGGCCGGCGCCCGAGCGGGTCACCACTTCCCCGAGGCGGACGGGATCGGCTCGTTCGTCGGGCTCGGGCAGCACGAGCGTCCCGTCGGCGACGAGCACCGCCAGCGCCATCGCGCAGCTTTCGGCCGATCCGATCTCGGGAGCGATCACCACGGTTTCGACCGCCGACCGCTCCGGTTCGACGCCCGCGGACGTCTCGGTGGCGACCTGTTCGCGCGGGGAGACCGGCGCCTCCGGGATCAATGCCCGCACCCGATCCTCGAGGTGCCGGCGATCGAGGCCGACCACTCGGGTGCGACTGGGGGCCAGGAAGATCAAGGCGGTGGGCGAGGCGTCCCCAGCGGGAGCGGAGGGATCGGTCGAGGAGACCGCACCGGTGACCGCCCGGGTCTCGATCGCCCCATCGGCCCCTGCATCGACCACGACGCTCGCCCGGGAGGCGGCGAGCGCCGCATCGATGCCCGAACGTCCGGCGCGCAAGGTATCGCGCTCCAGCAGAGCACATCCGGCCCCGACGCGGAGCACCGCGATCAGGGTGACGATCCGGATCACCGGGTCGGAGGTGGCCACGGCCACCACATCGCCCGGCACCACTCCGGCCAGCACCAGGTCATCGGCGAGCCGCTCCGCGCGGTCGGCCAGCGCCTCGAAAGTGAGCTCGCCACCGGTGGTGCGCAGGGCGGGCCGCAGCGGCCGCAGCGGCGCACCCCAGAACGGGAATCCCAGGGGCTCCGCGCGATCCAGCGGCTCGCCCAGCAACGTCGAATGGGGTTCACCGGCCCGCGGAAGGTGCGCGAGGGGACGTTCGGGGCCCGCGGCCCAGATGCGGGCCAGATCGACCAGACGCTCGGCGAAGCCGCGCGCGTCGTGTCGGCCGGCGAGGGCGCCGGGGAAGGTTACCTCGACGGTCCGGGTCCGCCCGTTGGGGCGCACCACGATCGAGACATCGGCCCCGGGGGCCGGCGAGGTGCGGTAGGCAACGGGTTCGGCGAGGTCGGCGCCGAGTCGCAGGACCGGCGGTGGGTCGGTATGGACCGACAGCGCGATGTGCACGGGTATCGGGATCGGTCCGGATCGCAGGGCTCGTCGAGCCGAGGCCCGATGCTCCCGCGCTCGCGCGACGGTGGCCGCGACCGTGGAGATCAGCTCTCGGGGGGTCTGCCCACCGTCGATCCGAATACGCAGCGGCACCAGGTGATCCACCGGTCCGATCGCATCGACATCCGCGACGTCGACCAACCCGATGACCTGGTCCGCCAACCCCCACTCGTCGAAAGCAGCGCCGGCCACCAGGGCGGCCACCCGCACATCCTGCTCGGCGTCCACCGGGATCGCGGAGGTCAGTTCGGCGACCCGGCGGTCCACCACCGGCCCGCTGGGGCGGCGCGGGGTGCGGTCGGCCACCGTTTCGGCCGACAGGCCGGACAGTTCGTCGGCCCAGAAATCGGCCGTCCCCCGGTCTGCGGTCCGGTTGTCGCTCGCCCGGTCGTCACCGGCTCCATCGTCGAGGGCCCCGTCGTCGCCCGCCGGGAGCGTCGCTGCCCCCGCGTAGGCGCTTCCGATCCCCTCGATGATGCGGGCGAAGGACCGTTCGTCGGCCGCCGCCGGATGGACGGCCACCGTCAGCAGCCCACGATCGGCGCCGCGGTGGACGCGCACCCGAATCGCCGGTTGGGAGGCCAGGTCGATCGACTGCCGTCCCTCGGCGGCGAGAATGTCGTCGGCATCGAGCGGGCCGTCGTCCGCCGGGTCGAGTAATTGCAGCGGGTGCTCGGGGGTCGGCCGGACCGCGGCGCGCGGCGCCGAACGATCGACTCGGTAGACGGTGCGCAGGATCGGCGCGGACTCCACCACGGTGCGGATCGCGTCACTCAATCGGTTCAGATCGACATCGGAATCGATCCACCACGCCGCAACGTGCAGCTGAATCGATTCGGGCGCGGAGCGAACGATCCGCAAGATATCTTGCTGCGCCGGCGAGATTCGCGGTCCTCGGGTGGCGGGCTCTGTCCGTTCGGGGGCATTCGACAGCAGTCTCGACAGATTCAGGATGCTCGACTCAGACACCGCGATTCCTTCCGTCCGTCGGCCCTCGTGGACCGCAGCACTGAGAAATAGCATAGGCTAAGCTTTGCTCCCGTCCTGCCGTGATGGCCCCCACTGGAGAGCGGACTGCGGATGGCTGCCCCGATCGCCGACATCGTTGCCCTCACCCCCGTCCAGCGCGGTATGTACCTCGTCAGCGCCGGAGGTTCGGGAGTCGACCCGTACATCACCGCGTTTTCGCTGGATACCAGCGGTGTTCCCGTCGAGCGGGTGCGCGAGTGCGCCGCGGCGTTGATCCGTCGACATCCCCATCTGGCCGGTCGCGTCGTCGCCGACGGTCTGCCGCATCCGGTGCTGATCATCGGGTCGCAACCGGAGCCCGGCTGGGAGGAGGTCGACGTCCGGTCGGCCCCCGATCCGCAGGCCGCCGCCGACGCGGTCTACCAGGAGCATCTGCGGCGCGGCGTCGACCTCGACCATGGACCGTTGACCCGCATCGTGGCGATCCGCACGGCCGACGACCGGTACCGGCTGGGCGTGTACATCCATCACGTGGTGGTCGACGGCTGGTCGATTCCCATCCTGTTCGCGGAAATGCTGGCACTGCTGGCAGATTCGACCGTCGAACTGCCGGAGGCGCCGGCGGTGCGCGAGCACGCGGCCCGCTTGGCGGCGGACGACGAGGCGACCGCCCTGGCGGCGTGGACCGCCGAGCTGGTGGATCTGGCACCGATGCCGATGATCGCCGGGCCCGCCGTGGACGCCGACTTCCCGATCGTCGGCGAGCATCAACTCGGCGAGGCGGCCGGCGCTCGCGTGCGCGCCTGGGCGCGGGCACACGATCTGACGGTCAACACGGTGTTGCAGCTCGCGTGGGCGCGGGTGGTCGGCGCCCTGCTGTCCCGGCGGGACGTCGTCTTCGGGCAGACCTCCTCGGGCCGCGAGGGTGACATCCCCGGTGTCGAGGCGATGGTGGGCGCGCTGATCAGCACCGTTCCGGTGCGGGTGGCGGTCGATGACCGCTCGCCGGCCCAGGTCGGCGCGGATCTGCAGCGCCGCTTCGCCCGCCTGCAACCGTTCGGCCGGATCGGCATCAACCGCATCGCCGGCGCGGCAGCCCCCGGTGCCGCATCGGCCCCGGCACTGTTCGACACGCTGCTGGTGTACGAGAACATGCCGATCGTCGACCCCGGGACGCGCGTCGATCTGCCGGGCGGCGGCGCGGTGGCGGCCGGTCGGGTGGACTCCCCCAGCCATTTTCCGATCGCGATGGCGGTGTTGACGCTCGGCGATCGGGTGATCGCCCGCGCCGAGGTGCGGCCGGATCTGGTGGGCCGCTTCGATCCCGACCAGTTGGCGCACCGGTTCACCACCGTGCTCGAACGCCTGGTCGACGCCGACCGATTCGCGGATATCGATCCGTTGCTGCCCGATGAGGCTCCCGCGCTGACGGTTTCATTGGTGATCGGCGCCATCGATCGGACGGTCACGGCGGTGCTCGGCGAGGTCGACGGGTCCGCGACCGCGGTGATCGACCGGCACGGCGAGCAGACGTTCGCGCAGTTCCGGGCGGCGGTCGACCGGTTGGCGGGCGGACTGTGGTCGATCGGCGTCCGGCCCGGTGACGCGGTCGCGGTGGCCCTCGGTCGCGACCGCCGTGTGCTGTACGCCCCGTTTGCGCTGGCCCGCATCGGCGCGCTCTGCGTGCACCTCGATCCGGGGACGCCCGCCGGTCGGGTGGACACGATCCTCGGGGTATCCGGGGCGCGCCATCTGCTCGGCA
Organism: Millisia brevis NBRC 105863; assembly: GCF_001552615.1. Taxonomy (GTDB): domain Bacteria; phylum Actinomycetota; class Actinomycetes; order Mycobacteriales; family Mycobacteriaceae; genus Millisia; species Millisia brevis. Next base: position 380,216 of record NZ_BCRN01000004.1, on the reverse strand, counting down.
ACGCTGTCGGTCGCAGCGATGCGGCCGGGGTCCTGATCCCTGATCTCGACGGCGGCCTACCGGACGTCGTCGTCGATCCGGGCATCGTGTTCCCCGAGATTCATCCGGACGCACCGCTGTACGCGATCTTCACCTCCGGCACCACCGGCGTTCCGAAGGGTGTGGTCGCGACCCATCGCGGGCTGCTCAGCCTGTGGCGCCACCACGATCACCGGGTGCACGGGCCGACGGTGGCGCGGCTGGGCCGGCCGCTGCGGGTGGGTCACAACTGGTCCACCGGTTTCGACGCCGCCTGGCAGCCGACGATCGGGCTTCTGGGAGGGCATGCGATCGCCATGGTGCCCGACGAGATTCGCACCGATGCGCAGGAGTTGTTGGCGTTTGTCGAGCGGTGCCGGGTCGACTTCATGGAGACCTCGCCGTCGCTGTTCCTGCGGTTGGCGGACGCCGGTCTGGTCACCGGGCAGCCGGGCGCCGAACACTGTGGCCTGTCGATCCTGGGCCTCGGCGGCGAGGCGATCCACCGGGATACCTGGGAGCGGCTGCGCGGGTTGGCCGATACCCGAGTGGTCAACTTCTACGGGCCGACCGAGACGACCGTCGACGCGGTGACCGCGGAGATCTCGCAGTCGGCCGAACCGGTGATCGGCCGCCCGGTGGACGGGATGACCGCCGCCGCGCTCGACACCGGGCTGCGGCCGGTCCCGGCGGGCGGCTTCGGTGAGCTGTATCTGTCCGGGCCGCAGGTCACCATCGGCTATCTCGGGCGGCCCGGACTGACCGCGTCGACGTTCGTCGCGGCGCCCGGCGGTGAACGTCGTTATCGCACGGGTGATCTCGTCTCGATCCGCAGCGACGGCAATCTCGCCTATCTGGGTCGTATCGACAACCAAACCAAGATCAACGGCTTCCGGGTGGAGCCCGCCGAGGTGGCGGTGGCGCTGCGCCGGCTGGCGGGCGTGCGCAATGCCGAGGTGATCGTCGACCGCAGCAGAGGCCGCGACCGCCTCGCCGCGCTGGTGGTGTCGGAGCGGGATACCCCCGGCCTGCGCGCCGATCTGGCCCGCGACCTGCCGGCGTTCATGGTGCCGACCACGGTGGTGCACGTCGATCAGATCCCGTTGACCGACAATGACAAGCTCGACACCGCGGCCGCCCGCACCCTGGTGGCCGCCGCGTTGGCGCGACCGGAATCGGCCGATGAGGCGTTGGGCCCGGTCCACAAGCTGTTGACCGACCTGACCGGCCTGGGCATCGACGACTCCCCCGCCGACCAGGGCCTCGACAGCCTCGCGATCATGGACGTGGTCACCCGGCTGCGGCGTCAGGGCTATGCGGTCTCGCCGCACGACATCCTGGGCGCCGCCGATCTGCGGGAGCTGGCGCACATCATTTCCCGCTCGTAGCGGTGGCCCGACAGTAGATCACATTCCGTGACGGACGATCAGTCCCAACGCTGCCGCCCTGTTCACTGCATCGATCCGAGAGTTGGCCTGCAGCTTTGCAAACGAGCTGTGGAGATGCCTTTTTACGGTGCTCTCCGTGATGTTCAGCCGCTTACCGATCTGCCGATTGCTCAGCGCCAGCGCGGCCAACTCGATGACCTCCAATTCCCGCCTCGACAGTTCGGGCCGGTGCTCATCACCGCGGCCCAACGCGGAGGACGCCGAAATCGAGAGCACCATCCTTTCGGGATCGTGCCGAATCGTTTCCAACGCAGCGATAAGCTCGCGCCAACCCGTGCTCTTCAGTAGATATCCGCGAATACCCAAGGGTAGGAGTCGCCTCAGAAGGTCGGGCGAATCGTGCATGGAGAGCATGACGACAGCCGTATCGGGACTGGCCCGCCGGATGCCGGCGACCGTCGCAACCACATCGCCGGCGTCGATCTGTACATCCAGCAGCAACAGGTGCGGACGTAGCTCGCCGGCCAACCGAACGGCGCCGGAGCTCGAGGAGGACTCGCCGACGACCCGGAAAGGTGACCCGGAATCGAGCAGAATGCGCCGCACCCCGTCGCGAAACAGCGAGTGATCGTCGGCCAGCACGATGTCCATGACGTCCGTCGGCCCGCTGGTCATGCGGCTTCCGGCAAAGGAACATCGATCTGCACCCTGGTCCAGCCTTCACACGTCCGGGAGAAAACCACGGTTCCTCCGAGCTCACCTGCTCGTTCACGTATTGACATGATGCCGAAGCCACTCGGAAAATCGGACTCCGCGTCTATGTCGAATCCGACTCCGTCGTCCTCGATGACCACGGAGGCACCCTGTCCCCAGACTTGGGCCGATGCGCGTAGGCGAAGCGGGTGCCCGTGCGTGATGGCGTTTCTCAGTGACTCACACGCCATGACGACGAGTTCTCTCCGTATGTGTTCCGGTAGGCGCTGCTCGTCACCTTCGACCCGGACCTCGAGTGCCGGACCACCCAACAACGAGACGAACATCGTCAATTCGCCGGATATCGGTTCCCCGACCTCCACCCGCCTAAGGCCGGCCAGGATGCGCCGCATATCCCCCAGCGCCACCTGCAGGTTGGTTCGAGCGTCGAGCACCTTGCTGTGCACCTTCGCCGGGTCGACCGTCGAGTACAGATCCGCCGCCTCCAGGTCACTGTGCACGATTGCCAACTGCGAGGACAGTTCATCGTGAAGATCACGAGACAGTCTGAATCGCTCCGAACTCTTTTCGGATTCAATTCTCGAAATCAGCGAATGCACACACAGGACATGGCGGGAACCCATCATCGACATCAAGTTCCGAGCCAGGAGAACCGTCACTTTGGCAAAGGAATCGGAGGACCTGGAGCCGACCTCGGAGAGGCCAGACAAATGTCCAACCGCTATGGCGAACAATACGCTTGGAGCCGGAAGGCCCACGGCGTCATCGTCCTCGTCACGCGACCCCCCCAGTAGGGCGTCGAGTTCGGTATCTGTCAGTACGACGTTGTCGGACAACTCCTTGGACACCGTGTACAGCACCCTCAGCGCCGCCAACCGCCAGGCCGCCACCTCGTCCTCCGTACACAGATCGAATGGCTTGACCTTTCTGAGCTCGGCGATGTAATCTTGAACTATCTGCTCGGTAAGAGCCTGCATATAGGGCCCCTGAATAGCAAGGTCCACGGCGCCTCCAGTATCCAACCCTCGACTGGGCTCCAGGGAATGGTTTCACACGAATCCAGTGTGGATCCACATCCACTTCTATCCCAGCCCCGGAACCAGCTTGTGCTGGATCTCACAAGTCACCCCGGGAATCCGTCGAGATCGCAGCACGCCCACCGCGTGCACCTCCGACGAAGTCCCGAGCGCACCGGGAATACGGACATACCGACCGATCTACCAACCGCGCACGTTGCCGGGCACCACCACGATCGGTATCGAGAACTCGGAATGAAACTGGACGGAATCCATTCCGATCAATCCGAAGCGATCTCGGTACTTGATGTCGAATTCTGCCGTGGAGTCACTATCCGCACGGTCCGGCAGTTCGCCGGTGCCGGCAGCCACCACGACATGCTGAGAATGCGCGGTCTGCAAGTTGAACGACACCTCGGGGGTCCTTCGAATGTTGCCGATCCGAGCACTCCCCGGCTTACTGAAGAGCAGAATACGCTCGTCTTTTGTCCACAGAAACCAGATCGGGTTGGGCTCCGGACGGCCTCCCTTGGTAATGGTCGTCAACCATGCGATTTCCTCGGACGCAAGAAGTCCGGTCGCCACCCGCCCGAAAGGGGTGGAAAGATCCAGCCTGCCGGTTGTCACACGAGCCTCCTCAACACCTGATCGGGATTATTTGATAATCATGCAACATGGGTGGACGCCGTTGAATTCCCCACCCCGTGTTGGACCTTCATCTCCGGTGGAGCGGCAGCCCGGTGCTGCCCGGCCGGTTCGGTCGCGTTACCCGTCTCGACCTCGGTCAGGGCCTCCGGCGAGATAAGGGGCCGTCTGGCGACGTGCGGCAGGCCGTGCCGAAGCATCCCCGAAAGTACGCCGGCCGGCGGAAGCTCCACCGCCAGCGAGACACCCAGATCACCGAGACCTGCCATGCACAGATCCCAGCGAACCGGCTCGGTGATCTGGGCCACCAGTCGCACCATCGCCTCCGTACCGGTTTCGATCGTCCGACCGTCCGCATTCGACAACAATGGCCGGCTCGGATCCCCGGGGTCGACACGGTCCGCAACCCGAGCAAACATCTGCTGCGCAGGGCGCATGTACGCCGTGTGAAAGGCTCCGGCCACCTTGAGCGGCACCACCTTGACGTCGGCCGGAAGACGATCGGCGAGCCGCCGAAGCCGCTCCTGATCACCGGCCAGGACCAGTTGTCGGGAGCTGTTGACGTTGGCAGGCGTCAGACCGAGATCAGTCGCCACGGCAAGGATCGTCGGCACGTCCGGGCCCATGACGGCACTCATACCGGTTCGATCCAGTCCACACGCGGCCGCCATTGCTCGCCCGCGCGCCGCGGCGAGCACAACCGCTTCCTGCTCGGTGATCACGTCCGCGATCGCCATGGCGACCAGCTCTCCGACCGAATGCCCGGCCACCGGGGCCCATGCCGGAACGGACACCCTCTGCGCCAATCGCCGGTAGGCAATCAGCGCCGTTGCCACCAGCAGCGGTTGGGCGACCGCGGTATCGACAAGATCAGCCGCACTCGCGGTCGTCCCCAGGCCGAGCAGATCGACATCGCACTGTTGTGACCACACGTCCAGCAGTTGCCGAACATCAGTGGTCAACCAAGGAAGCAGCATGCCGGGACGTTGCGCGCCCTGCCCCGGTGCCAGGACGGCGAGACCGGACAGGCCTCGGCCGCCCGGATACGATTCATCCATCCCGGAAAGCTCCTCTCGCAGTTGGCCCCAGTGGGAAATCGGCCTCATCCCCGGCGGCTCAGCCGAGCGACTCTCTCGACATGCCCGTCGGGGCGGACGAGAGCCGCTACCGGTGCGCCCTGGTGAAACCACCCGTTCACGGCGCGGCGCGTCCCCCGAGTGGACGGAATCTCGACAACGGGCGCGCCCTCGGGGATCGCATCGCGGAATCGACCGGACACGTCGCCGGAGTACTTCTCGGCCGCCCTGTCGAAATTCCAGACTGCGACCGAATAGGAGTCGGTCGCGGTGCAGCCACCCGTGCCGCCGGCCATGCTCGGGTCCGGCAGTCGTCGACCGACCAGCCGATGTGAGCTGTGTGGCATCGGATACCGAACATCGGTTTGTGAGAGCGACGGTACGAGAAAACGCTGCACAAGACCAACCTTGTCCGCCACCAGGAATCCGACATCCCGAGCCATGCGACGGACCGTGCCCCGTGTCTGCGCGAACCTGATGATCGTCGCCGCCACCATCGATGTTCGGCGGGCTGCCTGCGTCCGTTCGGGTCCGTATTCTTCGAGCTTCGATTCGGGGAGCACACCGGAGATAACGCCGGCCAAACGCCATCCGAGGTTGATCGCATCCTGAAAACCGAGATTCAGGCCCTGCCCTCCGGCAGGGGAAACCACGTGCGCCGCGTCGCCGGCCAGAAAGCACCGACCGAACTGCATGCGACCGACCCGGCCACAGGACGGGCGGACGGCCCGCACGTACCTCAGATCGCCGACGACCAGGCCAGGCCCCATCCTCCGGTCGACACACCCCTGCAGGACGTTCTGCCAGTCGGCATCATCCGACGCTCCATTCAGATGTGGAATGTTGGCAGCCACGCGAAAGTACCCCTCGGGCATCGGGATTATCGTCAACACCCCGTCCTTCGAGTAGCAGTATCGCGCACGCTGCGCGTCCATGCCGTCGATGCGCGCGTCGGCGATCAGATAGGTCACGTCGGTAGCGTCGCCGAGCAACTTCTCCCCAATGGCGCTGCGAACCTTGCTCCCGGCCCCGTCGGCTCCGACCAGCCAGCCCGGAGCGAATCTCGTGACGGCTCCATCGCCGCTTCGGAGGGTGACCAACGGGCTGAAACCGCCCGGACCCGGTTCGACCTCGACAACCTCGGTGTTGTACTCGACCGTTCCTCCCAGTTCCTCGAACCGTCTCCGCAATACCGCTTCGGTCAAGCGCTGCGGGATGGAGAGCACGAACGGAAAGGCGGAGTCCGACATTCGATTGAACCGGGCAGTTCCGAGGCGCTTTCCGTCCGAATAGTATTCGATGATCGGGACCCGGTTCCCGAGCTTTATCAGTTCCGAGACGACACCGATACGTCCAAGGACCTCGAGGGACCTCGGGATGATCAGAATCGCTCGTGAATGCGGGTCCGTATAGCCGGCTTCCGCGTTCCGCTCCACGACCCGAACGGATACGCCCTGACGACGAAGATCACAGGCAATCGTCAGGCCGACCGGCCCCGAACCGACGATCAGTACCGAATGGTCGCCCCCGACGCCGGCGCTCGTGTTCATGCGGCAATCCTCGGTACGAGGGATTCGGCGATCTGATTGATGGTTTCGGAACCATCGAATTCATCATCCTCGATCTGAATCAGGTACTTGCGCTCCAACAGGACCGCCAGATCGACCAGCATCAGCGAATCCACGCCGAACGTCTCCAGGGGCGTATCGGGATTCAATGGACCGGCCGGACCATCCGACTCCAGAACCTCGACCACCGCTGTCGAGACGTAGGCTGCAACTTCGACTTTCTCGGTCATGTTACGCGACCTCTCTGTTCGTGTGGCTGAGATACGACGCCGCCATTTTCGGCCAGGTAAGCGCGATCGACCCCCATGTCAAGCCGCCTCCGAATGCCGTCAGTACCAGTAGATCACCGGAACCGAACGCGTCCACAGCACCGTGGCACATAGCGAGCGGAATCGAAGCGGCCGAGGTATTTCCGACCACATCAATATTGCTCACCAGCTTGTCGCGAGATATCGACATCTCGTCGGCAACACCCTGAAGGATGCGAATATTCGCCTGATGCCCAACTACCCAATCGACATCCTCGACAGTCCAGCCCGCCCTCGCGATCACCTGCCTGCTCGATCCGGTCATATGCGCGATCGCCTGCTTGTAGGTCGCCTTCCCGTCCATTGTGAAGTACCTGGACGACGTGGCAGGCGAGCGCCTCGACCCGCCCGAAGGCACGCTGATCAGTCGACGATTTCCGCCGTCGCTGCCGAGATCGACAGCCAGCAGAGCCCCCGGCGACCCGATGGACCCGGCCTCCAGAACAGCCGCACCGGCACCATCGCCGAATATCGGCATAGTGGTGCGATCACTCGGATCGAGGATCGACGAGAACTTGTCCGCTCCGATCACGAGGACCCGCTCGAACTGGCCACTCATAATATGCGCAGATGCAATTCCCAGCGCATAGACGAAACCGGAGCAGACCGCGGCCACGTCGTACGCCGGAATCGGGCCGAGACCCAGAGCATCCGCCACCCACGGCGCCGTCGCCGGACAGGGATAGTCGGGCGTCGTGGTAGCGAGAACGATCAGATCCACGCCGCCGCCCCCGGCCGCTTCGAGCGCCCTCGCTCCGGCCCGGACCGCCAGATCGCCCGTCGAAGTATCCGCATCCGCGACGCGACGTTCTCGAATTCCGGTGCGCGAGAATATCCATTCGTCCGAAGTGTCGAGCAGGCTGGATATCTCCCTATTGGAGACCACCGTTTCGGGTACGTATCCGCCGAGTCCCGTCAGGACCGCAGCACGCCCGGTGTCACGCCGCATCGACGGACACCGCCCGACTCGTCTCGTCCCGGGTATCCAGCGATGCGTACTGCTGCTTCGCACGAACGACCGCTTCTTCCACCGTCATTACTCGAGGCAGGTCGAATACGGTGGCAATCGCCTCCAGGCGTTCCTCGATGCTCCCCGAGACGACATGGTACGGAATGCTCAGTTCGTCGAGAGTTCGGAGCAGCTTCTCGTCCGACATCCGTCGAAAATTGTCGTTCACCGGCCGGTGACCGTCCTCCGCCAGCGGCAGCTCGTTGCGAAGGTGAACAAACACGTCGAAGCTCTTCTTCACGTGCCTGAGAAGCACCTTACCCACCTGGTTCATCACGTCGTCGAAGAACTCCAGTTCGGGGGTCGCCGGCACCGATTTACCGGGCCCCAGAGCGGCGGACTGGTTCGGATTGATGCCCACGTACACACGTATGGAGCCGTAGATCCACTCCTGAAGGGAACACCCGTCGGAAATGAATCCGGAGCGGAGTCGATACTCGTGCACCACCCGATCGCAGTGCCGCTCCACAATCATCTGGAGCAGTTCCGCTGCCGTGCACTCCTCGAGCGTCTTGCCCGGAGCGGCGAACGGGAGAATCTCCCGCATCGTCATGGCCTGGGTGCGCGGGATACCCGTGAAATTCGACAGAGCAAAGGCTGTCAGAGTCTTTCCCGACGAATAGGTTCCGGTGATACCGATTCTTGGCGCGTTCATTGATTTACCCCCTGACTCACGGGAAGCTGGTGGGCGACGGCGCAACGGAACGATATGCCTCCAACCGAAGCCGAAATCGTCCCCGCCCGCCACACTTGCTGTCCCTTTCGAATGATCCGCGGATTTACGATCGACGCGTGGGCAGCGATGTCCTCATCGACATCCTCCATCTCCCGCGAACTCTGCAATTCGACGCTTCGCATCCACAGAGTATTCGACTCCTCGCGTCGAATATCATCCATTGAATACAGAATGGCCTGGCCGAGCTGCAGGCCGATCACGAATGCATCAACAAGCGTGAGCTTGTCGGCCCTTCTGGAATCCAGCGACTCCACCATGGCGAAGGACTCTCGGTCCTCGTGGACATGCGCTGCCGCGTGGGCCGACGTTCCCGCCAACTCGACGTTCCCGATATCTATCAAGCGGCGACGGAACAGCTCGCCGTACAGACCATCATGTCGTGGTTCGACCAGACCTCGCGCCTGCTCGACCGAAATGGATGGAATTTCCACCCGAGTGGAGACCATCATCCCGCCCACCGATGTCTCGGTCACCAATTCCGCCGAATCCTCCGACGTGGTCCGCCACTCGGTAACCCTGGTATGGACCTGCACGTTGCCCAGATCGTCCTCTACGGGACGCCTGGGCGCCTTGATGCTCATCCCAGCGATCCGACAGGAAGCGAGGTCGGCCGGAGAAATATCGAACATATTCCGCACCAAGCACTCCGTGAATATCGCACCAACGATGATTCCGTCGAGAGTGCTGAGGTGCGGTACTTGCGCGCCCACCTTCTTGGTGGACCAATTGGTGGGAGGAACAATCTTCACAGAACACGACACGTCGCTGAGAATTGATCGTTGGAGAACCCTGGCGGGCCCTTTCACATACTCGACGCGTCGATACCCGGATCCGAAGAATCGCTCCGATGACGGACCCAGTAGCGAGTCGATGCTGACTGCCGAGATCTCCATGATTGCCACCTCTCCCGGATAGCGCGCGGCTATCCCCTATGGAACGAGCACGGTCCTACCGCGAAGACCGCGCTTCTGGCTGTAGTCGTGGGCGCAATGCGCCGCGGTCAACGGAAACGTCGTCGACACGCGGGTGGTCAGCTCGCCTCGTCCGGCCAGCTCCGCGAGCCGACCGAGCCGATCGGCGTCGACCTCCACTGCGATGGCGCGGACATCGATGTCGCGAACCGGGTCCGGGGCCGCCGCACCGACCAGCGTGACCAGGGTGCCGCCGTCGCGGACGAGATCCAGTGCCGCCGGGCCGATGATCGCCGTATCCAGGACGCCGTCCAGCAGCGAACCCGTTTCGTCGCGGACCGCCGCGACCACATCACCCTCGCGATCGATGAATGTCGCTCCGAGCCCGCCGATGAACTCTCGATCGGCCTCGGAGCCGATTCCGATGACCTTCAGCCCTTTCGACCGGGCCAGTTGCGCCGCGTAGCCGCCGACCGCTCCGGCAGCTCCAATGATCCCGATAGTTCGTCCGGGCTCCAGTCCCATGAGCTCCACCGCCTGCAGGGCGGTCGAGGCATTCAGCGGAAGCGTCGACGCCTGGATCAGCGAGAGGCCGCGGGGTGCAGGCGCGATCGCGGAGACCGGTAGGACGGCGTACTCGGCCTGCATGCCGTTGTATGCGTCGAACCAGAAGGACAGCCCGATCACGGGATCACCCACCGCATAGCCCTCGACAGCCGCGCCGACCGCGTCAACCCGTCCGGCGACATCCCAGCCCAGCCGGAACGTGCCGCTGAACGGCCCTCCGGTACCCAATGCTCCCGAGCGCGAGGCGATGTCAACCGGGTTGACCGGGGCCGCTGCGACTCGGATGCGAACCTCTCCGACTCCAGGCTCGGGGATCGGCAGCTCGGCGACTGTCAGTACGTCGGAGCTCCCGGTCCCGTTGGAAACTAGTGCACGCATAAGATTCTGCCCTTTGTTTTGGTGCCCGTAGCCGTAACCCGAAGCGATCTCCAGGAAACTACGAGCCATTGTTGTAAACGTCGATTCGCACAACAGTTCCGGACGATATTTCGATCCGCACGACGATATCGGATCCGGATCTGGTTGAAATATCCACGTATGCGCTGGAGTTGTCCTCGCTCATGGATAGGCTATTGATTCGTTGTCCAGCGACCGCTTCCAGCTGCGCTGTTCGGCCTGCCAAGGGGGCATCCCGCCCAGGCGCCAGGCGCGCTATCTCGTCCATCCGCCCAGCCTCGAGAGCCGCGGCAAATCGTGTGGCTACACTCCGCGGTGGTTCCTCCATGGTCACCGCATCGGCCGACTCGAACGCCTTGAGCGCCACCTTCATGGCATTCATGGCGCGCGGGATTCCGACGTATACGCACACGTGTGCGAAGGTTTCCGCAACTTCCGCTGCCGTGACCCCAACATTCATGGCGGCCTGGACGTGGAAGTAGAGCTGATCCTCGGTTCCACCGAGCGCTGCCAAAGTCGAAATGGTGACGAGCTCGCGGGTGCGCACGTCCAGGTCGGGGCGACTGAGGATGCGTTCGAAAGCGAACTCGATCTGGCTGCCGAGTGTGGGGGCAGACGCGGCGAGGGCCTCCCACGGCGGGGCAATCCCTTCGGGTGCGATCCGGACAAAGGTCCGTTTCCCCAGCGTGACGCCCTCGTCCACACCGGGCGCCACCGTCATCGGAGGCTCCGTCCGAGCCTCTGTGCCTCCTTGGCCGCCAACTCGAACTCCTCCGCCGAGTTCTGCGAGATGACGTTGGCTTGATAGCGCAGTTCCTCAACCTCGGTGATACCCACGAATTCGAGCCAGTCCTTGAAGAAGGTGGAATGGAAATCCGAGCCGAATGCCGGGGGGCAGCCCACGCTGTAGACGCCGGCGGTATATATGACGACCGCCCGCTTGCCTTCGAGAAGACCGTTGTACCCGGCGACCGGGTCGAACCCGAATGCCCAACCGGGTTGGGTGACGATATCGATCCACTGCTTCAGGATGTACGGAACACCCGCATTCCACATCGGAATATTGAACAGGTATTCGTCGGCTGCAGCGAACCTCTCGAATTCTACCCGCGCGGCCGCCCATGCCGCGGCCGCCTCGTCAACGGGATCATCTCCGGAGAATGCGGCATATTTGGCCTCCGCTCCGGGCGCATCGAATTTCGGCAGGCCGGCGAGGAACAAGTCCAGGCGAGTTACGGATACAGTTCCGCCACTGGCTTCCGAATATGCGTCCAGAAATTCCTGAGCCAGTGCTGCGGACTGACTCTGCGGTCGAGGTGAGGAATTGATATGGAGAAGTTTTGTCATAACGTACTCCGTTCCGCTGGTGGGCTGACGTCGCTATGAAATCCATAGCACTCCTTTTCCGCACCGACCGCAATAATCTGATACCCAAGTACACGGGCCGATACATCCAAAGATGTAGTTAGATCCCGGTAGACCCGACGTTTCACCGGTTCACGGGGCAGCACAAGGCGACATCGACGATCCGGTCCGACAACGGGCCGTTGGGGTATACCTGGTCGCCCGATCCGGGTGAGGAATTCCAGTACCGCCGCTCAGCGCAAGCTGATCCGGGCGGTCCTCGGTGCCGGTGATCGATGGTGTCCCCGCTACCGCGCGTGATAAGGGCAACCGGCGGCGGGGTCCGGGCCGGCTCGCCGTCGAGTGGCGACTTCGCCGCGGGGGTCCGGCGCCGCACGGACAAACGGTGTCCGCGCGCGGCCGACGGGAGGAGCCCGGCACGGGTGGGCCATGGTCGCAGTGATTCATCGATCATGCGTCTGTGGTAGCGAAACTTCGCCACCTACTCGTACCCCGCTCCGCGCCGGGTCGTCACCAAGTAGGACATAGACCTCGGCCCGAGCAATTCGCCACGGCATGGGCGAGCGGGACAGACAGTACGGCGCGAACGACAGCCGGGCAGTGTTGCCCTGGGTGGATCTTTGCTGCTACTCCGCCACGGGTCGGTTGAGCGTATCCGCGTCGCTACCGATCTTCGCGAGTCGGTCGACAGCCCAGCACTCCAGGTCTGAGGAGACGATCAGTTCATCTGAACAGCACTTGGAAGAACCCACGTACGTCGAGTCGAAATCGAAGTGGGACGACACCATCCACGCTTTGTCCGCGGGCCACCAGTAGTTCGCACGAAGTCCGCGGAATCTGACGGGCGCCTTATTGATGCCCCCGCCGAGAAGGTAATAACGGTACCCACCGATGGCCACGGTGGGCACCGTATCTCTTATCGAATCAAGCGCAGTATTACCTTCCCAGAATGCATACATACAGTCGCCGGGGGTCTCAGTATGACGGACGAGAATGTCTGCAACAGAGCACACAACGGCGCCGGGCACCGTACCGACATGATGTGGGCCGGCGGTCCAGATTCTGCGGTCAATCGGCCCGTTGCTAATGGCGCGCCACTGCATATCGGCGTGGGCTACTGCTCCAGACGTCCGCGCAACGTCCCCCCAGGAAACCGACCGTCCGTCGATTGCCTCCGAAGTGCCGGGGGACCTCCACTCGGCCGGGTGTAGAACGCGGGTAAAGGAGCTGAAACCGTCCGGTAGCAGCGAACCAACGACCGGCGAATCAACTCGGCAGAGCCGACTGTCTATCCAGCCGAGATCCGGTGGTTGGCGAATCAGATTCTCGGCGCCCCAAGACGGACTCCCCATGGTGACCAGTATGTCCGTCGAGAGACGGACGTGTAGGCGCACGGCGGGCTCGGTGCCGGCGCGTCACCACGGTTGTCGATGTACTCGACTGCTCCCACCGAAATACTCGTCGCACGGGCCCGGAAACCGAGGTCTACGCCTCGCCCCGGAAGACTCGCTCGACGTGACCCCGATGGCACGATGATCAGTCGGGGTATCGGTGAGGCATGCTGGTACCGATCGAAGCGACGGGAAGGTGAGACGACATGCCACAACGCGCGGTGGTGACCGGCGCCAGCTCCGGAATCGGGGCGGCCACGGTGGAGCTTCTTCGGGATCGCGGGTGGGACGTCCTCGCGGTGGCGCGCCGAGCGGATCGCCTGAAGGAACTTGCCGAGCGGACCGGCGCGGACACCTTCGTGGCCGACATCACCGACGATGCGGCGGTCGCCGAGCTGCGCGACCACCTGGCCGCGACCGGGCCGGTGCATACGCTGATCAACAACGCCGGCGGCGCGATCGGTGTCGACTCGGTAGAGGCCGGATCGATCGAGTCGTGGCGCAGCATGTTCGAGGTCAACGTCCTCGGAACGAAGCGCGTCGTCTCGGCCCTGCTCCCGCTGCTGCGGCAGTCGGTCGCCGACCGGGACTCGACCGGCGGAGCGGATATCGTCACCGTCACTTCGACCGCGGCCCGCACACCGTACGAGGGTGGCGCCGGCTACAACGCCGCCAAGGCCGCCGAATCGATGCTGGTGCAGGTGCTGCGGCTCGAGCTGGCCGGTGAGCCGATCCGTGTCGTCGAGATCGCGCCGGGCATGGTGCACACCGAGGAATTCTCGCTGGGCCGCTTCGGTGGCGACCAGAGCAAGGCCGACGCCGTCTACGCCGACGTCGATCACCCGCTCGTCGCGGCCGACATCGCTCGCCTGATCGTCGACTCCGTCGAACTGCCCTGGCACGTCGACCTCGATCTGATCACCGTGCGACCGGTCGCACAGGCCGCTCAGCACAAGCTGATTCGCGGCAAGCTTCAGGTCAAGCAGGGCTGAGCCCACGCTCGTCCCCGGCCCACAGCTCGGCGCGCCTCAATGCCGACACCAGTCGTTGGGGCTGCGCCAACTGCTCCATCCGGTCGAGATCGCTCCGCCGGTACAGCGTCGCGATCGCCGCGGGGACATCCGCTTCGGCATCACCCAACAGCGGTCTGCGCGCCAAGTCCAGGACGGTCTACTCGGGTGTGGTCACCAGAACCGGGCCGAGCGGTGTCTCCACCCGTTCGACGTCGAGAAGATTCGTATCGCGCTGCACGAACCTGACTATGGCCCGCCGGTCCGACAGCGCGATCGGGCGATGTTGTCCGGGCACGGCCACAACGGCGGTTGCCAGGGCACGCGGTATGGCTCCGTGCAGTCGAGCAGCGCTGATTCCCATCAGAACGGCGTCGTCCGGCCCATAGATTGCCGACGCGATTCCGGCCGCGGCAGCCTCCAGGCCCGGAAGCCATCGTCGCCCGACCCGATCCTGCGGCACAACGACGTAGTAACCGGTGGCCACCCGATGCAGAACTCCTCGGTCGGCCAGCCGGGCCAACTCGGCGCGCGGGTGGGCGTACACGGAGGCCGCGTCCCGCGCACGCAGCGTCCGGAGGGGAACCTGCGCCAACGCCGCAGGAAGCGGGGTTCCGTACACTCCCACACCCTTCAGTATGCATTCCGTAGGCCCTAACCCTACGGAATGCATACTGAAGCCGCCGGCTGTCCTGCCGATGGTCAGCGATCGAGAGGTTCCTCGATGCCGGCGACCTCGAGGAACATTCTCGCCACCCGGGTCAACCGAACCGGGTCCGTGCGCTCACCCAGGAGGGTCGCGAAGCTGCGCACGGTGCGGGTATCGAAGAGGTCGGCGAAGCCGACGTTGCGCACCAGCAGCAGGCCGCGCACCTTGGCGATGACCAGGGTGGCGGTGATCGAGTTGCCACCGATCTGGAAGAAGTCGGATTCGACACCGACGCGGTCGACCTCGAGCAGCTGCGCCACCAGGTAGGCGAGGGCGGCTTCGACGGCATCGGCGGGCGGCTCGAAGGCGGACTCCGTGCCCGCACCGGCTTCGAGGAGCCGGGTGACCTCGGCCCGGTCGAGCTTGCCGTTGCGGGTGATCGGCATCCGGTCGAGAACCTCGACCGACTCGGGAACCATGTAGTCGGGCAGTCGATCCCGCACACTCTTGAGCAGCCGCTCGGCGTCGACACCGTCGCCCGCCACGGCGGCCAGCAGCCGTGGTGAGCCCGTACCGATCACCGCGGCGACCGCGGCTTCGACGGCGTCGTCGGCCTGCAACGCCGCTTCGACCTCGCCGAGTTCGACCCGGTAGCCGCGGATCTTGACCTGATGATCCCGTCGGCCGATGAAGTCGACAATCTCGCCCGGCAGCACCCGACCCAGATCGCCGGTGCGATACCAGCGAATCCCGTCCCGAATCACGAAGCGGTCGGCGGTGCGGTCGGGGTCGCCGCGGTAGCCGTCCGCCACCCCGGCTCCACCGATCCAGATCTCGCCGGCCACCAGGTCGGGGCAGTCCTCACCGCGTTCGTTCACCACGCGCAGTGCGACGCCGGCCAGCGGTCGACCATAAGGAACCTGGGTGAGCGCGGCATCGGTCGCGTCGGTCACCTCGTGGACGGTCGAGTGGATCGCCGTCTCGGTGGCGCCGCCCAGGCCGACGAAGCGCAGGCCGGGAACGGCGGCGCGCAGTCGGCGCGCCAGGTCGGCGTCTACCCGGTCGCCGCCGGTGAGGACCAGTCGCACCGCGCCGAGCTCCTCCGGTGTCGCCGAATGGGCCAGCATGCCGATCAATCCGGGGGCGGCGTTGACCACCGTCACCCCGGTGGCGGCGATCAGTTCCGACCACGCCCGCGCATCGCGCGCGATCTGATCGGCGACGGTGACCACGGCGCCGCCGAGGGCCAGCGGAGCGAAGATGTCGAAGACCGACAGATCGAACTCCAGGGCGGACAGGCCGATGGTGCGGTCCCGGTCGGTCAGGTCGAACCGGTCGGCGATGGCGTCGATGGTCGCGGCGGCCGCCCGATGGGATACCTCCACGCCCTTGGGTTCACCGGTCGATCCGGAGGTGAACAGCACGTAGGCAACCGCTTCCGGGGCGACGGGGACCGGCGCGCCGAGCGGCTCGGCGGTGATCGCTTCCGCGATGGGCAGCACCCTCACCCCTTCGGGGGCATCGGATTCCGATTCACCGATCAGCACCCGGGCGCCCGCGGCTCGCAGGATCGTGTCCCGGCGGACCGCCGGTTGGTGCACGCCTATCGGTACGTAGTGGGCGCCGGCCGCGAGGACACCGAGCACGGCGGTGATCTGCCCGCTCCCCCGAGAAAGTGACACCGCCACCGCATCGCCGTCCTGCACTCCGACGGCCCGCAGAGCGGCCGAGACCGAGCGGGCGGCTCGGGACAGTTCGCCGAAGCTCACCGTCTCGACACCGAGGACGGCCGGCGCATCAGGATGCCGGTCGGCCCGTTCGAAGAAGCTGTCGTGCAGCGTGCGCGGTGCCGGTGCAGCGTCCGTCGCGTTCAGGGCCGGCCGAGGGATGTCCGCTTCCGCGGGAAGGCGATCCCAGTCGGCGTCATCGGCGAGCGCGCCGTCGATCAGCCGCACGAAGTCTCCGAACATCGCCTCGACAACCCCGGCGGGGAAGGCGTCGCGGCGGATATCCCAATTGACCAGGATGCCGCCGTCGACCTCGGCGACCTGAGCGTCGAGGTCGACCTGCGGTCCCTGCGAGATCACCCAGGCCGGCCGGCCGAAGACCTCGGTCACCCGCTCGGAGAACAGCTCCCCCAGGTTCAGCCCCGAGGTGAAGACCACCGACGGCGTCACCGGGCGGCCGAGATGACGACCGAGATCGCGCAGCACGTCGAGACCTTCCCGGGCGCTGTGCGCCGAGGCGGTGTGGATCGCGCGTTGGACGGCCTGGGCGCGATCGCGGATCGATCGGCGTGCGGTGAGATCGACGTCGACCAGGACCGAGTTGGTGAAGTCGCCGACCAGGTCGTCCACGTTGGAGTGCAGCGGTTCCCGGTTGAACAACGGCACGTTGAGCAGGAACCGCTGCGACGCGGAGCGGACGGCGATCGCCTCGGCGAACAGCGATGCGACCACGGCGGCCGGGGTGGTCGAGGCGGCGGTCGCGGCGCTCTCGAGCCGCCGCTTCCGCTCCGGGGTCAGCAGGTGATGCAGCCGCACACTGCGATTCGGATCGGTGCGCTCGTGTTCGGGGACGGTCGGCAGCGCGGGGATCTCCGGCAGGGTGTCCAATCGTTCGGCCCACCAGAGCCGGTCCTCGTCGGCCGCGGCGGCGTCGAGGGAGACGGCCCGGTCGGCCAGGTAGCGCCGGTAGCTGTAGCCGATCTCCGGCAGGTCCGCCTCGGTGACGTAGGCGTCGGCCAGGTCTGCGAGCAGGCGCCGGTAGCTCTGGGCGTCGGCGGCGATCATGTCGACGTCGACGTGCAGACGATGCCGTCCGTCGGGCAGCAGGGTCACGGTCACGTCGAGGACCTGCCCGTTCTCGATGTCCATCCGCTGGTGGCTCTTGCGATCCCGGAGATCGGCCAGCGCGGTCTCCGGGTCGGCGCCCCGGCGCAGGTCGATCAGGGTGAAGGTGTTCGGGTACGCCGTATCGCCGATGCTCTGGGTGCCGTTGTCCCCGATGCGCACCCGCAGCATCTCGTGCCGCTCGGTCAGCCGGCGCACCGCGTCGCGCAGGCGCTCCGGATCGATACCGGCACCGTCGAACTCGACGTACAGATGTGCCGCCACCCCGCCGAGGGCCTGGCCGGCGTCGCGACCGATCCAGTAGGCGTGCTGCATGGTGGCGAGCGCGAATTCGGCACCGTCGTCGCCGGCGTCCTCGGCGGCAGCGGGAGCGACCCCGGCCGGTTCGGCGGTCTCCGAACCGAGGTCGAGCAGCTGCGCCCATTCGTCGATCGTCGGGGTCAACGCCAGCTTCGAGTAGTTGATGCGATGCCCGGCCTTGCGCAGCCGTCCGGCGAACTTCATCATCGCCAGCGAATGCATGCCCCGGCCGAGCAGATCGTCGTCGTTGGCGATCTGCTCGGGCGACAGGTCCAGTTCGTCGGCGACCAGCCGGCGCAGGTCCTCGCGGGTGCGCACCGTCGCCGTGGTGGTGCCGTTCATACCAGCGTCCATCCCTGTCTCCGTTCCGCCGATGGGCGCGGGTCGGCCGCGTCGTCCTCGGTGTTCTGATCGTGGGTGATTTCCTGTGGCGCGCGGACGATTCCGGCGCAGATCCGGTCGGCCAGCAGGCCGAGGCAGCTGAGATTCGGGAAGCCCGGTCCCTGACGCAACGCCGCGAGCGACGGGGTGAACAGCTGCGGGAAGAGGCCCTCGACAGCCAGGTCCCGGCCGACCGACAGCTGCAGCCGATCCAGGCTTGCCGGTCCCCCGATCGCCCGTTCGAGACGGTCGCGCGCCCCGGCGTCCAGCAGGTCCAACATCCACAGGTCGCGGGTACCGCGCGCGTCGATCACCCAGTCGAAGTCCCGTTCGATCGGACCGGCCGAGGTGTCGATGCCCAGGCGAATGCCGTCGGCGGCGGAGCGGGCGGACCGCACGCGGCCCTCGAGGTGCGCGATCCGGCCGTCCAGCCGGATCTCGTCCATCACCCGGGTCGACAGCACACCGCGGTCCGCGCGGTCGATGACCTCGCGACGCTGGGTGATGCTCAACGATTCCCACCGCACACTGTCGGTGAAGACCCGGTTCTCGAAGTAGCCCTCGCCTCGGGTGAACAGGCTCGCGCGTGGGGCGACGACGCTGATGCTCGCCACCTCCTGCCGCGACATCTCGTGCAGGATCGCTCCGGCGGTCTCCCCGGCACCGATCACCGCCGTTCGGGCGGCGGAGGGCACCGCCCGCGCAACGACGCTGCGCCAGAACGACGCCGGGCCCACCACCCGAGGTCCGAGCGATTCCCAGTCGCTGACCGCGCTGCCCGGACCGGTCACCATCACCGCGTCGGCGGTCAGCGCGTCGCCGTGCGCGCCGAGGTCGACGCGCCACCGGCCGTCCTCGATCGACAGTCCGGTGACCTCACCGGTCACCACCTCGACGCCGGCCTGGTCGGCGGCCCATTGCAGATAGCGCGCCCACTCCCGGTGCCGCGGAGCCGGGCGGCCGCGGTCGACCCACTCGCCGAAGGTGCCGGCGGCGACCAGATAGGAGGCCCACGAGAAGCGCTGCGCCGCTTGATCGACGGCCCGGTTGAAGCCGCGGAACTCCGCGGAGCGGTAGGGGAATCCCAGGTCCTTCTCCGGGCTGGTACCCAGGCGCTGGGAGCCGTCGGTCCAGCCGCCGGCGGCCGTCCAATTGGCCCCGATGACGCGTCGTTCGACGATGATCACCCGCGGCGCGGGCAGGCCCGCGTCGCGCAGGACGGCCGCCTTGACCGCCACCGCGATCCCCTTCGGGCCCGCCCCGACGACCACCAGGGTCGGGTCCCCCGTCCGCGGCGCGGCCGAACGTGAGGAAGCGCGCGTGTGCGGCGGATCGTCGTCGGTCGAGCGGCGCGGGATCGGGCCGGTGGTCACCGGATCGACCGCCGCGGCCAGCGTTGCCGTGTCGATCGCGGCGGCCATCGCGGCCGGGGTGGACCACCGCAGCACATCGTCGGTACCGACGGTGGTCCCGAACTCCGCGGACAGCCGGCTGGCGAGTTCGGTGACCGTCACCGGCCCCCAACCGAGCCCGGACACCGAGTCGTCCAGGTGCACGGTGCGGCCGGCGACCTCGGCGACGATCCGGCAGATGCGCCGTTCCGTCGGCGTGCGTGCCGATCGGCCGGGTGCGGGGATCGGCGCCTCGGGGATCGGCAGGCCGGCGCGGTCGATGGTGCCGGTCGCGGTCAACGGAATCCGTTCGAGCGCAACGACGACGGCGGGAACCATGTGATCGGGCAGCACGGTCGCCAGGCGTTCGCGAACGGTCGCGTCCGCCACGTCCTCGCTCGGGTCGACCACCCAGGCGACCAGCATGTCGCGCGGGCCGACCAGATCCACCACCGCCGTGCGGGCGTCGAGCGTATCGGCCACCACGCGTTCGACCTCGCGACGCGGTACCGGCCGCCCCGCCACGACCAGGTGGTCGTCGCGACCGCAGTAGTCCAGGCCCTGGTCGGTCCAGCGTCCGCGGTCACCCGTTCGGAACAGTCGACTTCCCGCCCGGAAGGGGTCGGCGATGAATCGGGCGGCGGTAGCGGCCGATTGCCGGTGGTAGCCGGTGGCCAACTGGCTGCCGCCGACGTAGATATCGCCGATGATGCCCTCGGATACCGGTCGGAGACGGTCGTCGAGGACCAGAATCCGGGTGTTGTCCTTGGGACCGCCGATCGGGACGAAACCGTGTCCGGATGCGGCCGTCACCTCGTGATGTCCGGCGGCCAGGGTCATCTCGGTGACGCCGTAGAAGTTGTGGAGGGTCGCGTCGAAGCCGGCGGTGAACCGGTTGGCCAGGCGCGCCGGGAGCGGTTCGCCGCCGACCGGAATGCAGCGCAACGACGTCCATCGCTCGATGCCGCGCTGCGCGAGCAGGTTGACCAGCTGGGACGGCACCACGTGCATCGTGGCGACACGGTGGCGGCCGATCAGGTCGGTGAGGTAGCCCATGTCCTGTGCGCGGTCGACCTGCGGGATCACCAACCGGAAGCCGCCGGTCAGGCAGCCGAAGATCTCGGCGATACCGACGTCGAATCCCGCCGGGGCGACCTGGAGCACGGATTCGTCCGGTTGCAGGTCGACCAGTCGCCCGAGCCAGCCGACATATTCGGCGAGCGCGCCGTGGGAGATCGCCACCAGCGGTGGGTCCGCCGCGTCGGCGCGGGCCGGCACCAGGTAGGCGGTCCGGCCGGGGTGGATCACGGCGTCGACGGCCGAGCTCGGCGGAGCGTCGTTCACCGCCTGCTCGCCGATCGCCACCACGGGCACGGCCACGGATGCGGGGACGTCATCCCGCTCCTCGACCACCACGGCATCCGGGCGGGCCCGCTCGAACAGCCGAGCCACCACCGCCGGGTCCGCGCGCCGATCGATCGGGAGGTACACCGCGCCGATCCGCAGGATCGCCAGGGCGGCCGCGACCATCTCGACCGAGGGATCGAGCAGGGTCGCCACGACCGCGCCCGCTCGGACACCCGCGCGGTGCAGCCGTCGCGCCAGGACCCGGCTGTCGTGATCGAGCCCCGCGCGGTCGGCGGTGCGCGAGGCGTCGATGACCGCCTCCGCCGTCGGATCGTCGTGCAGCCGGCGGGCGACCGCCTCGAGGACGGTGGTGGACGGGATCGGGGTCGGGCGGCCGTGGGAGCGGGCGAGCATCCGATCGCGCGTGGCGGCGCCGGCGGTCGGCACGTCGATCACGGCTCGATCGGAACCGTCGACAAAGGCCTCGAGCAGGAGTGCCGTCGCCTCGGCCGCAGCCGCGGCCACCGGGCCGGAGACCACCGAGGGATCGTGCAGCAGCCGCAGGTCGGGGCCGATGTCGACGGTCAGCGGGTGGGCGGTGTGTCCGGTGTCGGTGGTGAGCACCCGCACCCGGACATCGTCCGCGAAGCTCGGATCGATCGTCCGGTGGTGCACCGCGCGCAGCCGGACGTCGACATCCGTTGGTGCTCGCCGTGTTCCGAGTCCCGATTCGGGATCGACCGGGGCGGCGGGCGGCGCCGACAGTGCACGGCCGACCGCGCGCACGGCGTCGTCCACGCGGGCGTGGCGATCGATCACGCAGTGTGCCGTCGCAACTGCGGCCCCCGGCGGGGTGGCGCCGGTCCCCGACAACGATGTCGCCACCGCGAGGTCCTCGGTCCCGCAGAGTCGACCGACCGTGATGATCGCGGCCGCGGCGACGGCTGCGGCGGGCGTGACATCCGTCCGCGCGCAGGCACGATCGAGTCCGTCCACCGCGTCACGGGACAGAGGGATGTCGACGGCGGCGGAGCGCCCCACCATTCGGCGGGTGGGGTCCTCCCCGGGGAAGACCAACTCGGGAAAGACCAGCTCGGACGCGGGCAGGCGCGGTGCACCTCCGGACGGGGCCGACGGGGACGGGACCGCAGGCACCGTCGTGACGTCGACGGCGTCCGCATCGGCCGATCCGGTATCCGCCCGATAGCCTGCCGCAACCTGCTCGAACCACCAGCCGATACCCGGTTCGTCGCAGGCGAGATGGTGAGCGACGACCGCCAGCACGTACCGACCGCCGCCGAGGTCGATCAGCTCCGAGCGCAGCGGCGCCTGCCCGGTCGGATCGAAGACGTGATGAAACAGGCGCCGCACCCGCAGCCGCACCCGCGGATCATCCGGGCCGATCGATGGCTCGTCGACCAGGGAGGTGCGTTGGGGACCATCGGATGTCGCGGCCACGACGCGACGCGGCATCCCGGTGGCGTCGGCCGGAAAATGCGAGCGCAGCAGCGGATGCCGGTCGGCGACCCGGCGGATCGCCCGATCGAGGGCATCGACATCCAGCGGACCCGACAGATACACGGCCGCACCGGCGTTCAGGTCGACGCGGCCGGCGCGCACCCGCTGGGACAGCCACATATGACGCTGCCACGGGGTGGGCGCCGCTACCGAACCCGCCGGAATACCGGTCATGCGGTGCGCTCCGCCGGCGGCCGGTGCGGCACCAGATAGGGCGCGACACTTCCGAGCTTCTCGCAGGTCTCGCGGAATTCGCGCTCCGGCTCCGACTGCTCGACGATGCCGGCCCCGGCCTGGAGCCAACACCGCCCGTTCTGGCGAAAGACGGTGCGCAGAGCCAACGTCGCTTCGAAGTCGCCCGCCGGGGTCACGGTGACGACCGCCCCCGAGTAGAGCCCGCGGGGGCGTCCCTCGTATCGGTAGATCGCGTCGACGGCAGCGCGTTTCGGCGTGCCGGACGCGGTGATCGACGGGAACAACGCCGCCAGCGCATCCCATGGTCCGAGCCGTTCGCTCAGCGTGCCGGTGACCGTCGACCCGAGATGCTGCACGCTGCCGCGTTCGCGGACCCGCATGAAATCGGTCACGGCGGTGGTGCCCTGCGCCGCGACCGCCGCCACCTCGTCGAAGGCGGTCTGCACGGACAACGCGTGTTCGGCGATCTCCTTCATGTCGGTCTCCAACTCGGCACGTGCGCGACGGTCGAGATCCTCCGAGACCCCGAACGCCCGGGTGCCGGCCAGCGGCTCGGCGACCACCGTGCGATCGGCTCGGACCGCGGCGACCAATTCGGGGCTGAATCCGGCGGCTTCCAGACCGTCGAGACGCAACAGGAAGGACCGGGCCGGGGTGTTCGCGGCCCGCCCGCGGCGATAGGTCGCCGGGATGTCGACATCGACGGGGATCTCCACCTGCCGGGCGAGCACCACCTTGCGGTAGCGGCCCGCCCGAATCTCGTCGACCGCCCGGCTCACGACGTCCCGATACCGCCCTGCGCCCCGATCGAGATCGACACCGACACAGGTGTCGTCCGACGGGACCGGCACATCGGCGGTCTCCGCGATCGCACGCAGGATCGCTTCGGTCCGCGCGTCGGCGCCGTCGATGGTCACCCCCGTCGGCGTGACGACGGCCTCGAACTCGGGAACGATCAGATGCGCGAGCACCTGACTGCGCGGAATGTGTCCCAATAGTCCGAATTCTGCTGCGCAGAAGTCGAATCCCACCCAACCGACGAGTCGGGCGGAGGATGGGACACGGGTGGCGATCACCGACTCCAGCTGCCGCGCCGGGCTACCGGTCCAGGACGTCGATCGACGTTCGCGGCCGTTGTCGACGATCACCTCCGCGGCCGTCAGCACGATCGAGATCCGTCGCCCACCGGCGAACGACCAGTGCTGGTCACGCTCGTACACCACGTAGTCGTCACATATGCCCGATGCCGCCCACGCGGATGCGATCCGATTGGCACGCAAGGCATGACGGACGCTCGGGCCGTCGATGATCGTCGTCATCACCGTTTCCCCTCTGGCATTCGCGGGGCCAGTCGCACCCACGCGGATACCGTTTCGAACCTTTTCGATCCTCAACGGCGATTACGTAGCTTATCCTAAGCTAATCTGCTGGCATGGTGTACGCGTCCACGAGCCCCGACGATGTGATCGACGGATTCCTTCCGCATCCGCCGCGTTCCGCCGACTCCTATCGCGCTCTTGACATCTGGGCGAACCAACCGCTCTGGTCGGTGGTCGGCAGTCCCGGAGCTGCTCCGGCGGTGACGGACGGCGCCCAGCGGCTGACGTTCGCCGAGTTGGAGGCCGCCGCCCGGCGCCGCGCCGCCGGGTTTCGATCCGCAGGACTGCAACCCGGCGACCGGGTCGTCCTGCAATGCGTCAACTCGGTGGCCCTCGTGGTCAACCTGTTGGGTCTGCTGCGGGCGGGCGCGGTGCCGGTACTGACACTTCCCGCCCACCGCATCACCGAGATCGCGCATCTCGCCGAGGTGGCCGGCGCGGTGGGATATATCTGTCACGACCGGGCGGCGGGGTTCGACTATCGGGAGCTGGCCGCCGACCTGCTCGGCCGGGTGCCCTCGGTCCGCTTTGTGTGGGTCGAGGGCGATCCGGGCGCGTTTGCGCCTCCCCCGGACCTGACGATCGATGCCGAGACCGACTCGGGCGCCGCTTCCGGCCCCGAGGACGGTCACCGCGCGGATCCGGACACCCCCGCCGTCTTCCTGGTCTCCGGCGGCACGACGGGTCTGCCGAAGCTGATCCCGCGCACCCACAACGACTACCGGTACAACATCGAACGGGCGACCGAGGTGACCGGACTCTCGGCCGCCGATACCTACCTGGTGGTTCTCCCGGCCGCACACAACTTCCCACTCGCCTGCCCCGGATTCCTCGGCGCCTTGCGCCTGGGCGCGCACGTCGTGCTGACCGACGACCCGGCACCGGACAATGCCCTCGACCTGATCGAGCAATACGGCGTGACCGTCGTGGCGCTCGTCCCGGCCCTGGCGCAGGTGTGGACGGCCGCCACCGAATGGGAGCCGGCGGATCTGTCGTCGATGCGGCTGATGCAGGTGGGTGGTGCGCGGCTGGCGGAGGCGGACGCGCGGGCGATCCTCGACGCCTGGCCGTGCCGACTGCAGCAGGTCTTCGGGATGGCCGAGGGGCTGATCTGCACCACCGAACTCGACGACGACCCCGAGACGGTGGTGGGCGCGCAGGTGACCCCGATGAGCACGCTGGACGAGATCCGGGTGGTCGACGCCGACGGCACCGAGGTGGACGAGGGTGAACTGCTGACCCGCGGGCCGTACACCCTGCGCGGCTACTACCGGGCCGAGGACCACAACCGACGGTCGTTCACCCCGGACGGCTTCTACCGCTCCGGTGACAAGGTGCGACGGTTGCCGTCGGGGCGAATCGCGGTGACCGGCCGGATCAAGGACACGATCGTGCGGGCCGGCGAGAACGTGGCGGCCGATGATGTCGAGGACCTGCTGCTGGCGCATCCGCGGATTCGTCGGGTGGCGGTGGTCGGATTGCCCGACCCCACCCTCGGTGAACGCATCTGCGCGGCCGTCATTTCCGACCGCGCCGATCTCGACCTCGCCGACGTGCGGGCCTTCCTACTCGACCGGGGCGTGGCGACGTTCATGATCCCGGACGAGGTGCGACACGTGTCGACCCTGCCGATCACCGCCGTCGGGAAGGTCGACAAGCGGGCGGTCGTGGCGGGCCTGCTCGGGTAGGGCAAACTCCGACGGCGCGAGTCGGTCGGGCGGCGTCGGCGGTCGGGCAGCGTCGGTCAGGCGGCGCGAATCAACTCGGCGCCGTGGCGGGCGAGGGCCGGCGCCATCTGGATCCCGTACCCCGCCTGTCCGACGAACCAGAAGTAGCCCTCCGCCTTCTCGTCCCAGCGGACGACCGGGTTCCCGTCGGGGGCGAAGGTACGCAGCCCGGCCCAGGAGGTGCGCACGCTGCGCAGCCCGAGCGTCGTGACCTCGTTGACCGCCTCCATCGCCCGGGCGATCTCCAATTCGTCCGGGCGCGGACTGCCCGGTTCCTGCAGGGTGGCGTCCTGCGGCGAGCAGAGGACCGTGTCGCCCTCCGCCTTGAAGTAGAAGCCGTCGTCGATGCCCGCGGTGAACGGCACGCCCGTCAGATCCGCGCGGGTCGGCGATTGGAAGATCGTCCGACGCCGGGGCTCGAGGCGCAGCCGCTCCGCGCCGAAGACGGCGCCGACGATGTCACCCCAGGCGCCGGCGGCGTTGACCACCAGCGGGGCGCGGAAGACGTCCCCGGCCGTGGTGGTCACCACCCAGTCGGCGCCGTCGCGCGCCGCCTCGACCACCCGGGCCGAGGTGACCAGGGTGCCGCCGCGCGCGCGGAAGGCCCGCAGATAGCCCTGGTGCAGGCCCATCACGTCGAGATCCTTGGCGGTCTCGTCCCAGGCGGCAACCGCCACGGCGCCCGGTCGCAGGACCGGGCAGAGCCGTTCGGCCTCGGCGCCGTCCACCAGGGTCGACCCGGTGTCCTGCGCGAGCCGTCGGACGTCGTCGTCGCGGCCGTTGATGCCGATCCACAGGCAGGACATCGGCGTGGCGACCGGACCGTCGGTCTCGAACGGCGGGTCGAGCAGCAGCGGCAGGCTCTCGGCCGCGAACCGGCGGACGATCGGCGGACCGTAGCTGCCGATCCAGGTCGCGGCGGAACGGCCGGTGGTATGCGTGGCCGGGGAGGACTCCGCCTCCAGCAACACGACCTCGCGGTCGGCCGACAACTCGTAGGCCAGGGAGACCCCGGCTATCCCTGCTCCGATCACGATGGCGTCCATCTCGCCCATGATTGCCGCAGAACCGATCGGCGTCGACCGGACGGACTGTGAGTTGTCCCCCTCCCCGGACATACCGCCATACGGCGGCCCGGACGGCTCGGCGGCAGCGCCCGGGAACGTCTCTCCTACGGCGTGATGACCTTCGCGAAGGTGCGGATGCACAGGTCCCGGGCCTCCGGCATCCGATACGTGCCCGATCGGACGAGATAGTGCGCCGACCACAGGCCCGACCAGAGCATCGCCTCGATCCAGGCGACATCCATGGCCGGGTCGACGGAGCCGTCGCGGTGACCGCGCGCGACGACGGCCTCGAGTCGCGCATCGTTCCCGTCATCGTCGACGTCCAGCCACCACGCCAGGATCTGCATCTGCTCGATCAATTCCCCGACCGCGCGGCGCAGCGCGTCGGCGGCGCTCCCCTCGTCGACCCGCGCCGCGTCCAGCGCGCTCTCGTAGACGCCGGCGACGAAGTCCTCGATACCGGCGATCAACGCGGGCCGATCCGGGTAGTAGCGGTGCAGGGTGCTACGGGCCACACCCGCACCGGCGGCCACCTGCGCCATCGACGCCGCGGGATCCTCACGCAGGATGTCGATGGCGGCCGCCAGGACCGCGCGGCGGGTCCGTTCCCGCGTCGCGCTCTCCGTCATCGGCCGACCTCCACGTCCCCAGTAAATCCCGTTGACCAAAAATAGGACAGTGGTGTCCCATTAGGAAATGACCGGTTCGAATTCTTGGTCTCGATGGCGGATCCTGTGGTCGTTCGCGCGCCCACACAGGGGCGCGTTGGCGCTGGCCCTCGTGCTGGGACTGGTGGTGTCGGCGACGGAATTGGCCAATCCACTCGCGACGAAGTGGATCCTCGACGAGCTCGCGGTGGGCGGATCGATCCTGTGGCCGATCCTGCTGCTGGTGGGCCTGCTGATCGCCGGGACCGCGGTCAGCTGGTGGCAGTGGGTACTGCTCGGGACGTTCGCCGAGGCCATCGTCTTCGACGCCCGCGCGGAGATGATCGGTCGGATGATCCGCGCGCGGGTGTTGCCGCTGCTGCAGCGGCCGCGAGGAGACCTGCTGACCAGGGTCACCAGCGACACGGTGCTGCTGCGCGAAGCGGCGTCGTCGAGCCTCGTCGGCCTGGTCAACGGCTTCATCATGTTGGCGGGCACCCTGACCTTGATGTTCGTGCTCGACACCCCGTTGACCGTGGCCGCCGTGACCGCGGTGGTCATCATCGGGGCCATCTTCGCGGTGCTCGTTCCCGCGATCGGCCGGCTGCAGGAGTGGGCGCAGGCCTCGCTGGGCCGGCTCGGCACCGAGTTGGACGGCACGCTGCGGGCGATCAAGACCGTGAAGGTCGCCGGCGCCGAGGAGCGCCGGATCGACCGGGTGATCGAGCACGCCGTCGAGGCGCGCGATCACAGCATCGCGGCCGTCCGCCGCGAGGCACTGGCCTGGAGTATCGGGCTGGCCGGTATGCAGGCGGCGATCATCGTGATCCTCGGCTTCGGCGCCTGGCGCGTCGCCGAGGGTGCGATCACGGTGTCGACCCTGATCGCCTTCCTGCTCTACGCGTTCGGGCTGCTGGGGCCGGTCACCGAATTGGCCCAGCATCTGACCACCCTGCAGGCCGGAATCGCCGCCGCCGGCCGGGTCCGCGATATCCGCGCCCTGCCGGTGGAGGCGATCACGCCCGACGCCGCCCCGGCATCCGAGGATCGCGACGATCGTGAGCCGGCCGTCCAGTTCCGGGGCGTGTCGGCCCGCTACACGCCGGACGGGCCGATCGTGGTCGACGGGCTGTCGCTGACCGTTCCCGCGCGGGGGCATACCGCGATCGTCGGACCCTCCGGCGCGGGAAAGACGACGGTGTTGTCGCTGATCCTGCAGTTCCTCGAACCGGCCGAGGGCACGATCCTGCTCGGAGGGACCGCGTCGACCACGCTCGGCCCCTCGGGTGTGCGTCGCCGCCTCGCCTATGTGGAACAGGAGACCCCGCTGATTCCGGGCACGCTCCGGGAGAACCTGGCGTTCTCCGCTCCCGAGGCGACCGAGTCACAGATGCGGGCCGTGCTGCACGATCTGCGCCTCGACGACTTCCTGTTCGGACTGCCGGCGGGGCTGGACAGCACGTTGGACGACACCGGCATCTCGGGCGGCCAACGGCAGCGCATCGGTTTGGCCCGGGCGTTGCTGCGCCGGCCCGATGTGTTGCTGCTGGACGAGGTGACCGCGCAGGTCGACGGCATCTCGGAGCGGGCCGTCCACCGGGTGATCCGGCAGCACACCGCGCACCGCGCGGCGATCACCATCGCCCACCGGCTCTCGACCGTCGTCGACGCCGACCAGATCATCGTGATGGACGCCGGCCGCGCCGTCGCCGCCGGTACGCATCAGCGATTGCTCGACGACAGCCCGCTGTACCGGGAGCTCGTGCGCTCGCTGCGTATCCCGGAGTCGGTCGATCGGTGACCCTCGGTGGGCTGCTCTCAGACGTCGGTCGAGAAGCGCAAGCCACCGTCGGGAAGCTCGACTCCGGGCCACACCCGCGCGCCGCGCAGCAGTTCGCAGCGGGCACCGATCTGCGCGCCGTCGCCGATCACCGCGTCGCGGATCAGTGCCCGCGGTCCGATCCGGGCACCGAAGCCGATGATCGACCGCTCGATCACCGCGCCGGCCTCGACGACCGCGCCGTCGAAGATCACCGCACCGTCCAGGCGTGCCCCACCGGCGATCTCGGCGCCGCGGCCCACGACCGTGCCGCCGACCAGGAAGGCACCGTCGGCGACGCTCGCTCCCGGGCGCACCAACGACTCGCTGCGCGGGCCCTCCAGGGCCGGCGACGGCGCGATTCCGCGCACCAGGTCGGCCGAGCCGCGCACGAAGTCCTCGGGTGTGCCCATATCGCGCCAGTAGGCGTGGTCGACGAAGCCGAACAGCCGACGATCGTCGGCGAGCAGAGCCGGGAAGACCTCGCGCTCGACGGAGACCGGCCGATCGCTCGGGATCTTCTCGATCACCGATCGGCTGAAGACGTAGCACCCCGCGTTGATCTGATCGGTCGGCGGGTCCTGCGTCTTCTCCAGGAAGGCGGTGACCCGGCCGTCGGCGTCGGTCGGCACGCAGCCGAAGGCGCGCGGGTCGCCGACCCGCACCAGGTGCAGGGTGACATCGGCGGAATTGGTGCGGTGGGTATCGAGAACCGCACCGACGTCGGTGCCGCTCAGCACGTCACCGTTGAAGATCACGACCTCGTCGGAACGCAGCTTGGGCAGGACATTGCGAATTCCGCCACCGGTCCCGAGCGGCTCGGTTTCGGTGACATATTCCAGTTCCAGTCCGAGCTCCGAGCCGTCACCGAAGTGCTTCTCGAAAATCTCGGCTTTGAACGAGGTGCTCAGAATCACGTGCGTAATTCCGGCAGCGCGAATTCGCGCGAGCAGATGGGTCAGAAATGGCAGGCCCGCGGTCGGAAGCATCGGCTTCGGCGCCGACAGGGTGAGCGGCCGCAGCCGAGTCCCCTTGCCGCCCACCAGGACAACCGCGTCGGGCGCCCTACTCCCGATGGGCGGTATGACCGATTCCCCAACGGCTTGATGCGTAGCTTCGGTCACGATATGCGCACCCCTTTCGCCGGAACACCGTATGGCGCTCTCACGGCTGTCGACCCGGCAAACTCTCGCGGGCTCACCGGATTCCCCCCACAGTACGTGTGCCGACCGAAACGTCGACACCGTCGATTCTGCATGTTCGAACCACATCGATCGACTCGAACGTTCGTCCGAATCACGACCGAGGGATTGTTAATCGCCCCGCGACCTGCGGGCCGCGGCCACGGCCAGGCGGGAACGAACCGCCAATCCGGCCCACAGGGCACCCCGCAACGGGGCCTGCCACCACTGCGGGTGCCGATCGGCCTGGAAGCGGTAGGCGCTGCGATGGTGGGCGGGCAGCATCGTCTCGGGGTGGCGCCCGGCGGCGTGCCCCTTGTCGTGGACGATCACCGCCGCCGGCACGTAGACGTTCAGCCAACCGGCCCGGCCGAGCCGATCGCCGAGGTCGACGTCCTCCATGTACATGAAGTAGCGCTCGTCGAAGCCGCCGACCGCGTCGAAGGCGTCCCGCCGAAGCAGCAGGCACGAGCCGGACAGCCAGCCCACCGGCTCCTCACCGGGAACCTCGGCGTCCCGGCGGTAGCGCTCGGTCCATCGATTGGACGGGCGGATGTTGCCGAGCAGCGCGTGTCCGATGCCGGTGGCCAGGTCGGGGACGGCCCGCGCGGAGGGGTAGCGGGTGCCGTCGGGGTCGCGGATCAGGGGGCCGAGCGACCCGGCCCGGGGCCACCGTTCGGCGGCGGCCAGCAGTTCGTCGATGCTGCCGGGGGTCCAGCGGACATCCGGGTTGGCGACGATGACGAACTCGGCGTCGTCGTGATCGATCTCGGCGACCCCCCGATTGGCGCCACCGCCATAGCCCAGGTTCGCCCCGGTGCGCAGCAGTCGCACGTTCGGATACCGCTCGGCCGCGCCCTCCGGCGCGCCGTCGGTCGACCCGTTGTCGGCGAGGACGACCTCGACCTCTCGCGAGGTAGCCGCGGCCAGGGAGTCGAGGAACTCCGCCAGGTGCTCACCCGGCGAATACGTGACGGTAACTACGGTCAGCGGCGCACCCACTCGGCATACGCTAGTCGGTACCCGCCGTCGGTTTTCCGCGACCGGCCGTGCCGGCGTCCGCTCCGACCGCGGCGCCGGGTCCGCGGCGTGCGGCCGACGCCGCCTCGAGCGCCGCGGCCAGTGCTTCCGGTCTCGGTCGTAACGGCGGCAGCCCGGCCTCCGCACGGGACCGATCCGACAACACCGAGTAGGCCGGTCGGGGCGCCGGGCGGGCGAAGCGCGCGGCGGTGGTCGGCCGCACCCGGTCGGGGTCGGCGCCCACCCCGGCGAAGATCTCGCGGGCGAAGTCGAACCAGGTCACGGGCCCCGGGTTGGTCATATGCAGGATCGGGGCGTCGACGTCGCGGGCCGCGAGATCGAGCAGCGCGGCGGCCAGGTCGGGGGCGTACGTCGTCGAGGTGACCTGATCGGTGACCACGTCGACGGTCTCGCGTTCCCGTTCGAGGCGCAGCATCGTGGCGACGAAGTCGGTGCCGATGCCGGTGTACAGGCCGGCGGTGCGCACGATGGTCGCCCGCGCCCCCGACGCGAGGACCGCCCGCTCACCGGCCCACTTCGTGCGCCCGTAGGCGGTACGCGGCGCCGGCGGGTCGTCCGGTTCGTAGGGGACGGCCGCCGCGCCGGCGACACCGTCGGCGCCGACGACACCGGAAGCACCATCGAAGACGTAGTCGGTCGACAGGTGGATCAGCCGCGCTCCGGCCGCCGCGCAGGCCCGCGCCAGGACGTCGGGGCCGAGCTCGTTGACCCGCCGCGCGGTGTCCTCATCGGTCTCGGCGGCGTCGACCGCCGTATACGCGGCACAGTTGATGATCGTCACACCGGGGCGCACCAGGTCCGCCGCCGCCGTCGGGTCCGTGATGTCCCACTCGGTGGAGTCGTATCCCACGACCCCACCGCCCGAACCGAATCGGACCAGACACCGGCCGACCTGCCCTCCGGCGCCGGTCACACGAATCTCGGACACCCCGGAAGTCTGACACGATCGGGAATCTTGACACCCGTCCTGCCTCCCGGACGACAGGCCGACCGGCCGCTACCGTGGTGCCGTGCAGGATCGTCAGCCGCGGCACAACGCGGGCCAGCCTCCCCCGGAGCCCGATGGCAGGTCCGCACCCGTCGCGACGCCGACCCCGACGAAGCCGGCGGGATCCGGTCGACGACATCACCGGGGACGGGTGGTCCTCGCCCTGATCGCGGTGTCGATCATGGTCGCGACCGGCATCGCCTGGAGCACGGTCGACAGTGTGCAATCCGACCTGGCGACCGCGGCCGGGTTGGGCTTGGGCACCACCGACGACGGTGCGATCGACATCCTGCTCGTCGGTATCGACAGCCGCACCGACGCCCACGGCAACCCGCTCTCCGACCAGGAACGGGCGATGCTCTTCGCCGGCGACGACGAGGGCTCCAACAACACCGACACGATCATTCTGGTGCGCATCCCGGCCGACGGTTCGTCGGCGACCGCGGTGTCGATCCCCCGCGACTCGTACGTTGCCTTCGCCGGACACGGCAAGGCCAAGATCAACTCGATCTACGGAACGGTGCGCGAGGAGACCCGGAGCAAGCTCGTCGAAGCCGGGACCGACGGCACCGCCGCCGAGCAGCAGGCGACCGAGGCCGGGCGCGAAGCACTGTTCAACGCCGTCGAAACCCTGACCGGCGTCTCGGTCGACCGCTACGCGGAGATCGGCCTGCTCGGCTTCGTCCTGCTGACCGATGCGGTCGGCGGCGTCGACGTCTGCCTGAACAACCCGGTCGACGACCCGTACTCCGGTGCCAACTTCCCCGCCGGCCCGCAGCGGCTCAACGGCTCGCAGGCCCTGAGCTTCGTGCGGCAGCGCCACGGTCTGCCCCGCGGCGACCTCGACCGCATCGTGCGGCAGCAGGCCTTCATGGCGTCGCTGGCGGGGGCGGCGATCAGTTCCCGCACGCTGACCGACCCGGCGGCGGTCGGCCGCATCTCGCAGGCGATCGAGCGGTCGGTGGTGCTCGATGCGCAGTGGAACGTTCTCGACTTCGCGAGCCGCCTGCAAAACCTGGCCGCGGGCAGCGTCCACTTCGAGACCATTCCGGTGGTCGATCTGGACGGGCGCACCGCCTCCGGCGAATCGGTGGTCGACGTCAACCAGGGCGACGTTCGCGTCTTCTTCGAGAATCTGGTCAACCGGGAGGATCCGACCACGACGCCGGAGACCGCCGGGCGCGCCGCGCTGACGGTCGACGTCGCCAACGACAGCGGTGTCGAAGGGCTGGCCGCGACGGTCTCGCAGACCCTGACCGGGATGGGCTACGGCGCCGGCACCGTCGGCAACAACGACGGTTCGCCGGTCTCGGAGACTACGGTCCGCGCGAACTCCGACGACCGCGACGCGGCCAACGAGCTCGCCGACGCGCTGGGCGGGGTCACCGTCGAGGAGGACAACTCGCTGCCCTCCGGCACGGTGCAGGTCGTGCTGGCCGGCGATTACAGCGGCCCGGGGATCGGTACGCCCTCGACCGACTCCGCGGCTCCGTCGGACTCCTCGGCGTCGTCGGACGTCTCGGCGACCTCCTCGGTCCCCGAGATGACCGGCACCACGGTCGTGGCATCCACCGACGGGCCGCCCTGCGTCAATTAGTCGGGTGATCCCCGACCGTCGGCGGCGCGACCGGGCCGGGAAGAATCGACACCCGTGCAGCAGACACTGACCGACGTGATCCTCGACGCCGTCCCCGCCGATCGGCGCCCGCAGCCCCGGCTGACCTACTACGACGATGCGACCGGTGAGCGCACCGAACTGTCGACGGTGACGTTGGCGAACTGGGCGGCCAAGACCGCCAATCTGCTGCGCGACGAGTTCGGCCTGCTGCCCGGCTTCCGGGTCGCGGTCGCCCTGCCGGTGCACTGGCAGACCGCGGTGATCCTGCTCGGCACCTGGTGGGCCGGCGGCGAGGTCGCCGCGCTGGGGGACATCGACGACGTCGACCCGGTCGATGTCGCGTTCACCACCGCCGAGGCGGCGGCCGGGGCGGACGCCGACGAGGTGATCGCGGTACCGCTCGACCCGTTCGCCCTGGCGGTACCGGGGCTGCCGGTCGGGATCGGTGACTTCGGTGGATCGGTGCGTCTCCAGGGCGACCGCTTCGCCTCCTCCCCCGGCGCGGGCCGACCGGTCGCCGAGGTGGACGGCGACATCGTCGACCTCGCCCGGGCCGCGGCGGAGAAGGCGGGTATCGGCGCCGGCGATCGGGTGTTGTCGAGCCTCGACTGGTCGGACGCGGACGCGCTGATCGCCGGCTTCGTGGCGCCGCTGCTGGCCGGGGCGTCGCTGGTGCAGGTGCGCAACGGCGATCCGGCCCGGCAGGAGCATCGCGCCGAGCAGGAGAAGGTCACCCGGACCCTGTAGTCCCCCGGTCGGCGCCCGTCCCCGGGTCGCCGCCCGCCTCCGGTTCGACGGGCCCCGAGTGGACGGTCGGCACCCCACCGGATCGGTAGATCCGCCGCACGACGTCCTCGATATCCGGTTCGACGATGCTCAGATCCCGGATCGGCGCCCGCCGTTCGACCGCGCCGATCACCTCGGCGGCCGAGACGCGTTCCGGGGAGAACCCCAGGCTCTGCCGGGCGCCATCGAACTCGGATCCGAGGAAAGTCGTTCTCGGGACGTCCCGCAGCGGCGGCGTCGGGCCCGACAGGTCGACGACGAGGGTGCGCTGCGCGCCGACCTCGGCGACCAGACCGGGCAGGGTGCCGTCGAAGATCAGCCGGCCGTGATCGACCACGAGAACCCGGTCGGTGAGGCGGTCGACGTCGTCCATGTCGTGGGTGGTCAGCAGCAGCGTGGTGCCGTGCTCGCGGCGCTGCTCGATCAGGAAGCGGCGCAGGTGCTCCTTGCTGAGCACGTCGAGGCCGATCGTCGGCTCGTCGAGGATCACCAGCTCCGGCCGGTGCAGCAGGGCCGCGGCCACCTCCCCGCGCATCCGCTGCCCGAGGCTCAGTTGCCGGACCGGGGTGTCGAGGAAGTCGCCGAGGTCGAGCCGGTCGATCAACTCGGTGCGCCGCCGATCGGCGGCCGCGGGGGCGAGCCGGTGGATCGCGGCGAGCGCCTCGAACGATTCGATCAGCGGCAGGTCCCACCAGAGTTGGCTGCGCTGCCCGAAGACCACGCCGATGCGGCGGGCGAGATCCCGGCGCCGCCGGTGCGGCTCCAAGCCGCAGGTGCGCACCGATCCCGATGTCGGGCTGAGGATTCCGCAGAGCATCTTGATGGTGGTCGACTTGCCGGCAACGTTAGCCCCGATGTAGCCGACCGCGCTGCCGGCGGTGACGGTCACCGACAGGTCGACCACCGCCTCGACGGTGCGTCGGGCCCGGCGCAGCCCGGCGCCGCGAATGGTGAAGGTGCGGGTGAGGTTTCGCGTGTCGATGATGGCGGTCATGATCCGGTTCCCGTGTAGTGGCGAAGGCCCAGACGCCAGAGCAGCCCGGCCATACAGCAGGCCGCGACGGCGGCGATCGGTGACAGATAGCCCAACCAGGCGGGGGTACCCGCCGGTCCCGGCAGGCCGAGCAGGGCCAGGGTCGGCAGATAGGCGACGAACATCGCCGGAATGACGAAGGTGACGAAGGCGCGCATCGGAAGGGTCAGCAGCGCACCGGAGTACGAGGAGACGTAGTTCGCCCCGTAGGTGAACGAGTTGACCACCTCGGCGGCATCGACCAACCAGAACTGCAGCGCCGCCGCGCAGACGAAGAGCGCCCCGAAGATCACCGACCCGCTGATCAGGGTGACCGCCACCATGGCGATCGTCGCCGGGTCGGGCGACAGATCGGTCAGATGGACGGCGACCGCCAGGGCGATCGTCGCCACGCCGATCCTGCCGAGGCGGCGCAGTTGCAGGTCGCTGGTCGCCAGTTGGGCGAGCACCGGCATCGGTCGCAGCAACAACGCGTCGAGGACGCCGGTGCGGATGTACATAGGTGTCCGATCGACGTGACCGATCACCATGTCCGCCACCCCGAAGGCGAAGGCGGCCATCGCGAATACCAGCAGCGCGGCGGGCAGTCGCAGTCCACCGAGCGAGTCGACCGCGGTGAACAGCACGTAGAGCTCGGCGAGGTCGATGATGCCGACACCGACGGAACCGACCACCTCCAGGGCGAAGGAGCGGCGGTACACCGTCTGGGAGCGCACGCGTGAACGCAGGACGGCGACATAGGGCGCGAGCGCGGAATCAGCCACCCTGCACCACCAATCGGTTGACCACCCGTCTCCATACCAGTCGCCCGGCGACCAGCAGCGTCACCGCCCAGCCCGCCTGCACGCCGAGCACCGCGACGGCGTCGAGGCCGGTCACCCGGCCGGTGATGACATCGACCGGCGCCTGCAGCATCGACGGGAACGGGGTCGCCCGGGCGAGCATCGCCAACCAGTCGGGGAACCAGTGGACCGGCACCACCAGTCCGCACAAGATGTTGCTCGCGACCATGTACAGGGTCAGCGGGCCGCGAATCTCGGTCATCCACACCGCCGCGAGGTTGAGCAACCACCGCGCCGCGAACGAGACCACGACAGCGAGAACCAGGCTGACGATGCCGAGCAGATACGGCAACACCTCGGCGGGCAACGCCAGACCGGTCACCACCGCGCCCACCAGCAGCGGAGGGGCGCCGCGCGGTACCAACGCGAAGGCCGCCCGCCCCAGGTCCATCCCCAGGAAGTGGAGTTGGGGGTCGACCGGCCGCGCCAGGTCGACGGCGACGTCGCCGGTGCGGATGCGCTCGGCGAAGTCCGACCAGACGAAGACGTAGACCGGCGCGATCAGCGCCTGGGTCAGCCAGGCGTAGGTGGCGGCGTCGAGGGCGTCGTATCCCGCCAGCGTCCCCCCGGCCGCGGCGACGGCGCCCATCGTGATCGCCGCCTTGATGAACCCGAACACCGTATTGGTGAACGCCCCGGCGGCCGTCGCCGCCGGGTAGGCCGATCCGCGCCGCCAGCCCAACAGGACAAAGGTGAGGAAGGCGGGCATTCGCCGAACCCTACCCGGCCGGCGCCTCTGTCGGCCGCGACAGAAGCAGGGCCGCAAGCAGATCGGTGACCAGGGCGGCGCAGGCCGGAGCGACCGACATGTCGCCTCGGGCGGCATCGGCGGCCAGTCTAGCGATGCGTCCGTCGGGCGTGGAAGCGTGGGCTCGATAGACCTCGATGGCCTCGATCGTCACCGGGGCGGCATGCTCGTCTTGCCGATGGACCTCGAAACCGCGGACGAGATCGGCGGTCTCGATGGCCTGGAGCAGCCGAAAGGCGTCGAGCGCATCCTTCTCCTTGAGCCTGTCCGGCTGCCTGTCGACCTGCGCGAGGCGCTCACCGATCTTGATGGCCTCAGCGGTCACGCCGGGCGGCGATGTACTCGGGTGTCGTGTCGTTCATGGCCGGTCCCCCCACCCCTCGTCGTCACGCGCAAGAACATCGATGAGTTGCTCTGCCTCCGCATCGGATCGGTTGGGCAGGGTCAGCAGGTCGGCGAGGACGATCGCCGCCGGCGCCGGCGTCGGGCCACCATCCGCCGCGGCAAGGATCTCCCGGTCGGCGGGAACGGCCAGGACGACGTTGGCGGTCGCCGGGTCCGCGTCGATCAAGCCGAGCTCGGCCGCCATGGCCCGCGGCTGATCGGTGTAGAGCGCCAGCAAACGAAGTGGGACGACGGACACCACACCATCGGGAAGAAGGCGGCGTGCCGCGGCCGATCCGGTCAGGACGGCAGGCAGCGACGCCGCCTGCAGGCGAGCCAGGGTCCTGTCGAGTCCGCGTGG
This sequence comes from Millisia brevis NBRC 105863, assembly GCF_001552615.1. Taxonomy (GTDB): domain Bacteria; phylum Actinomycetota; class Actinomycetes; order Mycobacteriales; family Mycobacteriaceae; genus Millisia; species Millisia brevis. Next base: position 341,844 of record NZ_BCRN01000004.1, on the reverse strand, counting down.
GGCGATGTAGTACCCGACGTCGACGTTGGTCCGGGCAAAGGCGTAGTCACGCGTCCACCGCTGCACGAGTTCCCGGCGACGTACCACCGCCACCCCGCCGCGTTCGTCACGATCGACGATGCCCTCGGCGGCCAGGGTTGCCAGCAACTTGGAGACCGACCCCGGAGACACCGCGGCACGGTCGGCAAGGGCGCGGACGCCGATGGGTGGAGTCGCGACCGCCAACTGACGGATGATCCGCCCCACGGCGACTCCGTTCATGCGCACGATCGCGGCGGAACGCCCGGAGCGCGGTGACCGCGAGGCTCCCTCGCCGGTGATCAGGACGAGGGGATCCTCGGCCGCGAGGTGAACCCACCCGGTCCCGTCGGCGAAGCTGACGCGGGCGTCGATCAACGCACGCCGCAGTGTCGGCCCGAGATAGTCCGTTACGAACAACAGCGGACGGGGGGCTTGTCGCACCGATTCGCGCAATGCGCTCATCAGATACCCGGTCGGGACGGAACCCGATCGCACCGCTTCGACGTCGAACGTGATGCGGACCTCGCCGTCCGGAGTGACCAGGTCGATCAGTTCCGTCGAACCGCCACCCGCATCCGCCGGGCGCTCCCGCACCGACCACGACTCGGGAAGCAGATCGGCAATGCTCCGGAGAGCGCGCTCGATCAGTTGGCTTTCTCCCGAAGCTACGTTTCTCACAATGCGAAACATCCTATTTCAAGAAACGCAATAGAAGCAAGGGCCGAATCATCCCGGACCTGATCGCGATCCAATGCAGCGGACATACCCCGACCTGCGGTGTAACGTTGTAATCATGATTACAAACGAGAAGGTTCAGGGATGGTTCGGAGGTCGGCTGCCCGCCGAGTGGTCCGGCGCCGGCGAGCCGGAGGTCACCGTCGATCGGGAGGAGATCGTCGTGGTGCTCTCCCCCGGCGACGTCGAACGCGCCGAGGGGCGCGAGGAGAGCGAGGCAGAGCTGGACGAGAAGCGCGCCGGGCGGTCCCGCGGCTTCCGGGAGGACACCCGCGAGGCGCGCATGGCGATCGCCCGGGAGGCGCAGGCACGGTTCGAGCGCAAGGTGTCGTGGGGTGTGCGGGTCGGCGAGTACGGCGAGCTGTGGACGCACGTCTCCGCTCCGGTGATGACGCGACTGCGCCAGCCGCAGCGCCGCGTCCTGGACACCCTGGTCGACGCCGGGGTCGCCCGTTCCCGCTCCGACGCGCTGGCGTGGTGCGTGCGCCTGGTCGGTCAGCACGAAGAGGACTGGCTCGCCGAACTGCGCGAGGCCCTGCAGTCGGTCGACGCCGCCCGGGCCAAGGGGCCGCAGGCCTGACCGAGCCCGTCCGGACGGGCACCCAACCCGTCCGTTCACCCCAACCGGTGGGCTCGGCTTTGTAGGGTGAGGCGGCCGGTGGCACCCCGCCGGCCGACCCCACCCGATGTGAAGGAGCCCCGATGGCGGCCGATGCTGTTTCCCCATCCGATGCGGTTATCAGCAGCAAGGACGGCAACGTCGTCACCTGGACGCTCAACCTCCCCGACCAGCGCAACCCGATCTCGGATGCCGACGTCATCGCGCGGCTGGTCGATCTGGCCGCGGAAGCCAACGCCGATATCGACACCCGCGTCGTGATCCTGACCGGCGCGGGCAGCGCCTTCTCCGCCGGCGGCAACGTCAAGGACATGGCCGATCGGGCCGGCATGTTCGGCGGCGCGCCGCACAAGCTGCGCGAGGGGTACCGCACCGGCATCCAGCGCATCCCGAAGGCGATCTACCACTGTGAGGTGCCGATCATCGCCGCGGTCAACGGTCCGGCGGTCGGCGCGGGCTGCGATCTGGCGATGATGTGCGATATGCGGATCGCCTCGTCGACCGCCTTCTTCGCGGAGTCGTTCGTCAAGCTCGGCATCATCCCCGGCGACGGCGGCGCGTGGCTGCTGCCGCGGGCGATCGGCGCGGCCCGGGCCGCGGAGATGTCCTTCACCGGTGATCGGGTCGACGCCGCGACCGCCCTGGAATGGGGCATGGTCTCGCGGGTCGTCGAACCGGAGAACCTGCTGACCGCCGCGCGGGAGTTGGCCGACCGGGTGGCGGTCAATCCGCCGAACGCGCTGCGGATGACCAAGCGGCTGCTGCGCGAGGGGCAGCGGGTCGACCTGGACACCCTGCTCGAGCTGTCCGCGGCCCTGCAGGCGCTGTCCCATCACACCGCCGATCACACCGAGGCGCTGTCGGCCTTCCTGGGTCGACGCTCGGCCACCTTCGACGGCAACTAGGGCCGAAAACTAGTCCGCTGCCGGTCGGTGGCCGTTCGCATTCGGATCGGTCGCCGGCCGGCTCTTCGGTCGGCGCTTCGGGGCGGGTTCGGGGACCGTTCCGCCGCGCTTGACGTAGCCGCCGTCCTCGAGACCGGCGGCCACCTCGAAGCGGTTCTTCACGCCGGGGTTGCGCATCTCCTCGCGCAGGTACCGGAACGGGAAGGTCACGCCGTGGCGTGCCCACTGATCCGCGTGTACGGCCTCGTGCCTCAGCAACCGATCGCGCGGTTCGGCCGTGCCGGTGAGGAAGACCCCGCCGACGCAGGTGCCGCCGCGGGCGAAGCCGGCGCGCATCCCGGCGCAGACGTAGAGCCGGTACTCCGGGTTCCAGGACCCCCGGCCGCCGCAGATCCGCCCCCAGAGCAGGGCCACCGCGGTCACCACCACGACCGATGTCTTGCCGCGCGCGGCGGTCCGCAGCCGCCCGACCCGCGCCTTCATCGCACCCACCGTTCCGCTAGCCGAGCAGTTTCCGGCGCAGCGCATCGTCCTTCTGCTCGACCAGCCGCTCCAGGTCCTCCTGGAAACGCACCATGCGGGTGCGCAAGCCGGCGTCCGAGGCGCCGAGGATGCGCACGGCGAGCAGTCCGGCGTTGCGGCCGCCGCCGATCGACACCGTCGCCACCGGCACCCCGGCCGGCATCTGGACGATCGACAGCAGCGAGTCCATCCCGTCGAGATACTTCAGCGGCACCGGCACGCCGATCACCGGCAGCGGGGTGGCGGCGGCGACCATGCCCGGCAGGTGGGCGGCTCCCCCGGCTCCGGCGATGATCACCCGCACCCCGCGGTCGGCCGCGGTGCGGGCGTAGTCGAGCATCCGGTCGGGGGTGCGGTGCGCCGAGACGACGCCGACCTCGAAGCGCAGACCGAACTCGGCCAGCGCCTCGGCGGCCGGTTCCATCGTCGGCCAGTCGGAATCGCTGCCCATGATGATGCCGACGGGCGGGGCGGGTTGTGCTGCTTCGGGGGTGGTCATTCCGGCTTCCATCCGTCGGTCCATTCGCCGTGGGACAACCAGTGCGCCGCGAGTTCGGCCTTCTCGCGGATCGCCGCGACCGAGGCCGGGTCGTTCGGGCTCGAGGTCGCCGGTCCGACGATGTTCACGTGGCCGATCTTGCGGTCCTTGCGTTCGCCCTTGCCGTAGAGATGCACGTGCGCATCCGGGAAGCGCGCCATCAGGTGGTGGACCCGCTCGTCCATCGACATCGTCGGCGTCTCGGGCGCGCCGAGCACATTGGCCATGACGGTCACCGGCGCGGTCGCGGTCGTCGCGCCGAGCGGATAGTCGACGACCGCCCGGACGTGCTGCTCGAACTGGGAGGTGACGCAGCCGTTCATCGACCAATGCCCCGAGTTGTGCGGGCGCATCGCCAGTTCGTTGATCACCAGCCCGTCGACGGTCTCGAACATCTCGACCGCCATCACCCCGACCGTGCCGAGGATCTGCGCCAGGCCCAACGCCATCTCCTGGGCGGCCCGCGACCGTTCCTCGGACAGCCCGGGGGCGGGCGCGAGGACCACCGCGCACTGGCCGTTGCGCTGCACCGTCTCGACCACCGGCCACGCCGCACCCTGGCCGTAGGGCGAGCGCGCCACCATCGCCGACAGCTCGCGCACCATCGGCACGCGCTGCTCGATCAGGATGTCGACACCGCTCGCGAGGATCTCCGAGACCCGGGCGTCGAAGTCGACATCGTCGTCGGTGGGCGGCTCGATGAACCAGACGCCGCGGCCGTCGTATCCGCCGCGGGTGGTCTTGAGCACCGCCGGACCGTGCTCGGCGACGAACTGCCGCACCTCGTCGACCGTCGCGACCACGGCGAACGGCGGCACCGGGTAGCCGAGTTCGGCGAGCCGGCGGCGCATCGCCGCCTTGTCCTGCGCGAAGATCAGCGCCTCCGGCGGCGGGTGGACCGCCACTCCCTCGGTGACCAGCGTCCGCAGGTACTCGGTCGGTACGTGTTCGTGGTCGAAGGTCAGCGCGGTGGCGCCCTCGGCGACGCGCCGCAGCGCGTCGAGATCGTCGTGGGAACCGAGGACGACGTTCGGGCTGACCAGGGCCGCCGGGTCACCCGCGTCGGCGGCGAGGACACGGAGGGTCTGTCCGAGGGCCACCGCGGCCTGATGGGTCATCCGGGCCAATTGGCCGCCGCCGACCATGGCCACCACCGGGAGGGCCCGGTGGTGGACGGAGCGCTGCGAGGGTGCGGTCACGCTGGGTATCGTGTCATGTCCTGCCGGGCGCGGCCCGCTGCAGCGTGCCGAAAGTCGACTCGGACGACAGCTCGAGTAGTCTGGTAAGCCGTGCCACTTGTCCAGACCGTCGTCGAGGCCCTGCCTCGACCGTTGCGTGAGATCGTCATCAGGCACTCCGAATTGCTCAAATTTGCAATCGTCGGAGCGACCACGATGGTATTCGATCTGGTCATCTTCTACTCGTTGGCCCTCACGGTCATGGAGCAGAAGCCGACGATCGCCAAGATCATCTCGGGCGTCATGGCGACCATCCTCAGCTACCTGCTCAATCGGGGCTGGTCGTTCAAAAACCGCGGCGGCCGCCGCATGCACCACGAGGCACTGCTGTTCTTCGGAATCAGCGGTATCGGTGTGCTGATCGCGGCGACGCCGATGTGGGTGGCCAACAACCTGCTGAACGTCCGCGCCGAGCTCGACAGCCGCACCGCCCTGGTGTTGATGGACTTCGTTCTCAACTACATCATCGGCAACCTGGCGCAGATGGCCTTCCGGTTCTGGGCGCTGCGGCGATTCGCATTCCCCGAGGATCTCCGGGAGACCGCCCCGGCTCTCGCCGGCACGGAGACACCCGAGCCGACCGCGGGCCGCCCCTGATTCACCGGCCGCCGGCGCGCTTCGACCCCGTCAGCGGGGTTCGGCGTCGATCGCCGCCCGCACCCCGGTGTCGTCCGCACGGTCCCGGCCCGACTCGATCGGCAGGAAGACCGCGAAGATCGGCGGCTGGAAGCGCCGCAACTTGATGCGGCCGCCGTCCGCCTCGATCAGGGCGCGCGCCAGGGCCAGACCGACACCGGTCGACCCCGCACCGGACACCCCCCGGTCGAAGATGTGCGGGGCCAACTCCTCGGCGATCCCCGGCCCCTGATCGGCGACCTCGATGCACGCGGTCCGCTCGGGACGGCCGAGGACCTGCGACGAGATCGACCGCAGCGAGACCACACAGTTCCCGCCGCCATGGACGAGCGCGTTGTGGACGAGCACTCCGATCGACTCCCGCAGCCGCGACCCGGTGACCCGCGCGGAGATCTCCTCCTCCGCCTCCAGGGTCAGCTCGCGACCGGCCCGGCGGAACTGGTCGCGCCAGTCGACCAGGATCGCCTCGAGTTCGCCGACCAGCGGGATCTCGATCGCGTGGGCGGCCCCGTCGGACCGCGATGCGTGCAGCAGCTCGTCGATCGCGGACGACAGCCGGTCGACCTGGGATATCGCCTCGTTCGCCTCGTCGACCACCGCCGGATCCGGGTAGTCGACCAGCTCGTCGAGGCGCAGTCGGATCGCGGTCAGGCGGCTGCGCAGTTGATGGGAGACGTCGGCGACCAGGGCATGCTCGCGTTGGAGTCGGTCGACCACCTCGGCGGCCGCGCGATTGAGGGTGCGCGAGATCCGGTCGAGTTCGGCGATGTCGTATTCGGTGGAGTCGACGCGGAAGTCGCCGTCGCTGAGTCGCTCGGCGCGCCCGGCGAGCCGGCGCATCGGCTCGGCCAGGCGCCGCGAGGTGATGCCGGCCACCAGGGTCGCCACCGCCGCCGACGCCGCGACCGTCGCCGACACGGCCACCACCACCTGCAGTCGGCTCGCGTCGAGGCGGTCGGTCGGCATCGCCAACACCAGCGTGCCCGATCGCCCCATCTGAATCTCTTCGATCAGCGGTGACGGCACCGAGTCGGGGCCGACCTCGGCGGTGCGCATCTGCTCCCCCGCGACCGGGTACTCGACCAGCAGGCGGGCGTCGGGGGGCACCGCGAGACGGATCGCGGACAGGTCCAGGTCCCCGATGACGAAGCCCTGCGGCCCCTCCTGGGCGATCACCTCGGTCGCGATCTGATCGAGGCGCCGACGCATATCGTCGCGGGTGATGTTCTCCACCCACATCCAGGCGGTATAGGCCAACGGCACGCCCAGCATCACCGCGGTGCAGAGCACCACCGCGAGCAGCGACCACAGAATCCGGCGACGCACCCGGGTCAGCCGGCGTTGAAGCGGAAGCCGACCCCACGGACGGTCGCGATACGCCGCTCGGCGACCGAGCCCTCGTCGCCGATCTTTCGGCGCAACCAGGACATGTGCATATCGAGGGTCTTCGAGCCGCGCAGTTCGACGTCACCCCAGACCGCACGCATGATGTCCTCGCGCGCGACCACCTGTCCGGCGCGATCCATCAGGAACTTCAGCAGCTCGTATTCCTTGTTGGCCAGGATCACCTCGCTGCCGTCGATCAGCACCCGGCGGGCGGCGGGCTCGAGCCGCACGTTGGCGATCTCGATCGCCGAGTCGTCCAGGCCGCCGCGGCGGCGCAGCAGCGCGCGGACGCGGGCCATCAACTCGGCCAACCGGAAGGGTTTACCGACGTAGTCGTCGGCGCCGGCGTCGAGTCCGACCACGAAGTCGACCTCGTCGGTGCGGGCGGTCAGGATCAACACGGCCACATCGGAGGCGTCACGCCGCACCAGTCGGCAGACCTCCAGGCCGTCCATGCCGGGCAGCCCGAGATCGAGAATCAGTAGGTTGTAGTCGCCGGTCAACGCCGCGTCCACCGCGTCCGGTCCGTTTGCCGCGACGGTGACCCGATAGCCCTCTCGGCCCAACGCCCGCGCAAGCGGAGCCGCGATCGCCTCGTCGTCTTCGGCCAGCAATACCGCGCTCACAGTGAGAGAGTACGGCGGTCCGCCGGCAGTCGGACCGATTGACAACTCGATTCGTAACTACTTGTCCTTGGACTCGACGTCCTCCAGGGCGTCGTCCTCGAGTTGCATGGCGTCGAACACCTGCAGGTACAGCAGATTGTGGACGCGCTCGACGTTCGGAATGTTGTCGAATTCGAGCGGATCCTGGGCGGCCGAGGTGATCGTCAGCTTCCCGGTGCCCAGGAGGCGGTCGATGAAATCGTGGAAGAACTGCACGTTGCTGATGCGCCCGAGCGGGATGTCGATGCCCTGCGTGGTGAACACACCGTGCCGGAACATCACCCGTCGGTCGGTGACCACGAAGTGGGTGAACCGCCAGCTGATCACCGGCCATACCGCCAGCCAGCCGAGCAGGCCCAGCCAGATCGCCAACACCACCCACCCGAAGGCGCCTCCGGTGGAGCCGCTCAGACGGGCCTGGACCAGTCCGTACAGGAAGGAGCAGACGAAGGTGACGATCAGCAGATAGGCGGTCGGTCCGACCAGCGTCTTCCAATGCGGGTGGCGATGGACGAGCAGTTCCTCGTCCGGGGCCAGGCCGTCATCGGGGAACGCCATGGTCGCTTCCCTTCCGATAGCCGGAGCACGAGATCCGCCACCGGCGCATCGTCATCGATGATGCCACGACGGTCCGGATTCGCCGCGCCCACAGGACCGATTCGCCGCGGCTCAGACCGGTCGGACGTGGGTGACGTCGCCGGCCGAGACCGCGGTATCGACGCCACGATCGTCGACGACGAGCAGCCGCCCGTATCGGTCGACGTCGCGGGCGGTCCCGATCAGTTCCTCGTCGCCGGGCAGTTCGACGCGCACCCGCAGGCCGATCGTGGAGCAGCGCAGCCGATAGTCGGCGGCCACATCGGCGCCCGCCCGCGCGTCGTCGCGCCAGGCGTCGATCCGATCGGCGAGCCGGCGCAGATAGTCGATGGCCACCTCGGTGCGATCGACAGCGGTGCCATCGACGCCTGCACGATCGAGACCGGCCCGATCGATTCCGGCGCCGACCAGGTCGAGCGATGTCGCGGTGGGGACGGGCAATTCCTCCTCGGACAGGTGCACATTGAGGCCGACGCCGATCACGGCACGACCGCCGGGCGCGACCTCGACCAGGATGCCGGCGATCTTGCGGCCCTCGACCAGCACGTCGTTGGGCCATTTCAGGCGGGCGTCGACGCCGAGCGCACGCACCGTATCGGTCACCACCACCCCGGTGAGCAGCGGCAACCACCCCAAACCGGCCGGATCGATCCCGCCGAGATCGATCAGCGTCGAGACGGCGACCTGACTGCGCGGCGGGGCGACGAAGGACCGGTTGTGACGGCCGCGGCCGCGGACCTGATACTCCGCGAGCAGCACCGTCCGATCGGGCAGGTCGGCCGCGCCGGCCAGCAGATCGGCGTTGGTCGATCCGGTCTCCTCGACGACGTCCACCCGCGACCAGCGCGCCGCCGAACCGGCGGTCAAACCCTCCCGCAACCGTGTGATCTGCAACGGCGTTCGGGCGGTTGTTGCTCCATCCATGCCGGCCAGCATATGGCCGGCCTATACAGTGACGGCATGACCAGCGTGCAGGATTCCTCGGCTGCCGACGCCGCGGCACCAGACATTCACACCACCGCGGGCAAGATCGCCGACCTGCGCAACCGGCTTGCCGATGCCGCGCAGCCGTCCGGCCCGGAGGCCGCGGACCGCGTTCATGCCAAGGGCAAGCTCACCGCGCGTGAGCGGGTTCTCGCCCTGCTCGACGAGGGATCGTTCGTCGAGCTCGACGCGCTCGCCCGGCACCGCTCGAAGAACTTCGGCCTCGCCGACAAGCGTCCGACCGGCGACGGTGTCGTCACCGGCTACGGCACGATCGACGGCCGCGAGGTCTGCGTCTTCTCCCAGGACGCCACCGTCTTCGGCGGCTCCCTCGGCGAGGTCTACGGCGAGAAGATCGTCAAGGTCATGGACCTGGCGGTGCGCACCGGCAAGCCGCTGATCGGCATCAACGAGGGCGCCGGCGCCCGTATTCAGGAGGGCGTCGTCTCGCTCGGCCTGTACGGCGAGATCTTCCACCGCAATGTGCGCGCATCCGGCGTCGTCCCGCAGATCTCGCTGATCATGGGCCCCGCGGCCGGCGGACACGTCTACTCCCCCGCGCTAACCGACTTCGTCGTGATGGTCGACGGCACCAGCCAGATGTTCGTCACCGGCCCGGACGTCATCAAAACGGTCACCGGCGAAGAGGTCACGATGGAGGACCTCGGCGGCGCGCAGACCCACATGGAGAAATCCGGCGTGGCGCACTACGTCGCCTCCGGTGAGCAGGATGCGCTCGACTACGTCCGCGATCTGCTGTCCTACCTGCCGAGCAACAACCGGACCGCGCCGCCGCGTCTCGAGCCGTCGGATCCGATCGTCGGGTCGATCGAGGAGTCGTTGACGCCGGAGGATCTCGAGCTCGACTCGATCATCCCGGACTCGCCGAATACCCCGTACGACATGCACGAGGTGATCCGCCGCCTGCTCGACGACGACGAATTCCTCGAGGTCCAGGAGAACCGCGCCCGCAACATCATCGTCGGCTTCGGCCGCATCGACGGGCGCAGCGTCGGCATCGTGGCCAATCAGCCGATGCACTTCGCCGGCTGCCTGGACATCGACGCCTCCGAGAAGGCCGCGCGCTTCGTGCGCACCTGCGACGCGTTCAACGTCCCGGTGCTGACGCTGGTCGACGTGCCGGGCTTCCTGCCCGGTACCGGCCAGGAGTACAACGGCATCATCCGGCGCGGCGCCAAGCTGCTCTACGCCTACGGCGAGGCCACGGTCGGCAAGATCACCGTGATCACCCGCAAGGCCTACGGCGGCGCCTACGACGTCATGGGTTCCAAGCACATGGGCGCCGATCTGAACCTCGCCTGGCCGACCGCGCAGATCGCGGTCATGGGCGCCTCCGGCGCGGTGGGCTTCGTCTACCGGGATCGGCTCAAGACGGCGGCCAAGGACGGCGAGGACATCGACGCCCTGCGCGTCGAGCTGCAGAACGAGTACGAGGACACCCTGGTGAACCCGTACGTGGCGGCGGAGCGCGGCTACGTCGACGCGGTGGTACCGCCGAGCCATACCCGCGGGCAGATCGTGGCCGCGCTGTCGTTGCTGGAACGCAAGGCTGTCGATGTGCCGCCGAAGAAGCACGGGAACATTCCCCTGTGAGCTCCGCGAACACCGACAACGCTGTGAGCTCCGCGAACGCCGAGAATTCGGAAGGGATCATGAGCGCCGACGACGCGACCAAGCCGGAGCCGCCGTTCCTGCGTGTGGTCTCCGGGAACCCGACCGACGAGGACATCGCCACCCTGGTGGTGCTGTTCTCCGGTCTGCGGTCGGCTCCCGAGTCGACGACCTCCGCGGTGCGCAGCGCCTGGGGTCTGCCGACCGATCAGCATCGCCCGAGCCGGTTGGTCTCCCCGGCCGCGGAGAGCCTGCGCCGCTCGTGGTGATCCCGCACGGAAGCGTTCCGTGCGCCTGATCCTCGCGTCGGCATCGCCGGCGCGGTTGGCGGTGCTGCGAGCGGCGGGCGTCGAGCCGATCGTCCGGGTATCCGGAGTCGACGAGGACGCCGTCGCCGCGGCGCTGCCGGCGGACGCCGACGACGCGACGGTCGTCGAGGCACTCGCGCGGGCCAAGGCGCTGAGCATCGCCGAGGCGATCGGCTCGGACCCCGACCTGCCGTCGACGGCGGTGGTGATCGGGTGCGACTCGATGCTGGCGATCGGCGGCGCCCTGGTCAGCAAGCCCGTGGACGCGGCGGCCGCGCACGCCCAGTGGCGGTCGATGTCCGGCAACTCCGGCCGACTGCTCACCGGTCACGCGGTGGTGGTCGTCGTGGACGCAGCGGTGACCGCGGAGGCGGTCGACCACTCTTCGACCGTGGTGCATTTCGGGTCCCCGACCGCGCGCGAGCTCGACGCCTATATCGCGTCCGGGGAGCCGCTGGCGGTCGCGGGCTCGTTCACTCTCGACGGCCGCAGCGGCTGGTTCATCGACGGGATCGACGGCGATCCGTCATCGGTCATCGGCATCGGGCTGCCGCTGGTTCGGCGTCTGCTCGCGGCCGTCGGCGTCGACATCGCCGCGCTGTGGGCGGCCAACCCGACCGGGGACTGAGCACGGCGGGCCCGGGTCGCGGTCGGCCGGGGTCACCGGGCGCGCGTACGCCGATGCTCCCCCCGACGAAGCGCCGGAGCACCCGGCCCGGTGACCGGGCACGGGACCCGGCGCAGCTACCACCGCCTACGGTGATCGCATACCCGTGACAACATGGTGGCCAACGGTGACCAACTTGTCACCGGTTGCTACACCGCTCGAGAGCTTACACCCAGTACTTTTCCCTGGTGGATAACGGACCGATTCCACAACATCTCGTGTCCTATCGGTCATTTCGTCATCGTGCAGGCCCAACCGGACAGGAGCAGACGTTGCCCGTCGAGATTGATTCCAACCCTGCATTTGCAGAGTTTGCGCATCCCGAACGACTGGTGTCCACCGAATGGCTCTCGGCGCATCTCGGCACCCCCGGGTTGCGCGTGGTCGAATCCGACGAGGATGTGTTGCTCTACGACGTCGGACATATCCCCGGTGCGGTGAAGATCGACTGGCATCTCGACCTGAACGACCCGGTCGACCGCGACTACATCGACGGTGAGTCCTTCGCCGATCTGATGAACCGCAAGGGCATCGCCCGCACCGACACCGTGGTCATCTACGGCGACAAGAACAACTGGTGGGCCGCCTACGCCCTGTGGGTGTTCACCCTCTTCGGCCACCCGGACGTGCGCCTGCTCGACGGTGGACGGGATGCCTGGATGGCGGAGAACCGGGAGACCGACTTCGACTACCCGGAGCCCGGCCCGACCGATTATCCGGTCGTCGAGCGAGACGACTCGGTCATCCGCGCCTTCAAGGAGCGGGTGATCGACGAGCTCGGCAAGACCGCGCTGGTCGACGTGCGTTCGGTCCCGGAGTACACCGGCGAGCGGACCCACATGCCGGAGTACCCCCAGGAGGGCGCCCTGCGCGGTGGCCACATCCCGACCGCGATCTCGATCCCGTGGGCCAAGGCGGCCGCCCCGGACGCGCGCTTCCGCAAGCGCGCCGAGCTCGACGTGATCTACGGCGATCTCGATCCCAACGCCCCGGTGACCGCGTATTGCCGTATCGGCGAGCGCTCCTCGCATACCTGGTTCGTGTTGACGCATCTGCTGGGCTTCGAGAACGTGCGCAACTACGACGGCTCGTGGACCGAGTGGGGCAATGCGGTGCGGGCCCCGATCGTCAAGGGCGAGGAACCCGGCTCCCTGTGAGCGATTCGGCCGACGGCCGGCCGCCGGAGACCGCGCTGCCGGCGGCCCTGGCCGAGATCGTCGACGACTTCGAGGCGGTCGGTCCGCGCGACCGCACCACGATGCTGATCGAGTTCGGCCGCGAGCTCGCACCGCTGCCGGCGGAACTCGAGCAGTCGGCGATGGAACCGGTCCCGGAATGCCAATCGCCGCTGTTCCTTTCGGTCGACGCGGCCGATCCGGAGCACGTGCGGTTGCACTTCAGCGCGCCGCCGGAGGCACCGACCACCCGCGGCTTCGCGGCGATCCTTCAGCAGGGTCTCGACGGCATCTCGCGCGCGGAGATCCTGGCCGTACCGGACGCGTTCATCGACCGGCTGGGCCTCGACGAGGTGGTCAGCCCGCTGCGTATGCGTGGAATGTCGGCGATGCTCGCTCGCATCAAGGTGCGGTTGACCAGCTGACCCGGAGGCGTCGTCGCGCCGAACGACCGGTGCCACCGGCACTGTGAGATCGCCGATACCCACCGGGTATCTGCATGTCGCCGCACAGCGATGCCTAGACTCCGAAAGGAGACTCGCACGCACGGAGCACCCTTCGTCGTGTGCGACCAGCAGATACGCATCGCATGTCAGGAGGATCCGTGGCAACACATGCCGCCGCCCGCATCTCGAAGGTGCTCGTCGCCAATCGAGGCGAAATCGCGGTGCGGGTGATACGCGCCGCCCGGGATGCCGGGTACGGATCGGTGGCGGTGTACGCCGAACCCGACGCCGACGCGCCCTTCGTTCGCCTCGCCGACGAGGCCTTCGCGCTCGGTGGTCAGACCTCCGCCGAGTCCTACCTGGTGATCGACAAGATCCTGGACGCGGCCCGCAAGTCCGGCGCCGACGCGATCCACCCGGGCTACGGCTTCCTGTCGGAGAACGCGGAGTTCGCGCAGGCGGTCATCGACGCCGGCCTGATCTGGATCGGCCCGTCGCCGCAGTCGATTCGCGACCTCGGCGACAAGGTGACCGCCCGCCACATCGCCGCCCGCGCCAAGGCTCCCTCGGTGCCCGGCACGGCCGACCCGGTCAAGGACGCCCGGGAGATCCTGGACTTCGTCGACGAGCACGGCCTGCCGATCGCCATCAAGGCGGCCTTCGGCGGCGGCGGTCGCGGTATGAAGGTCGCCCGCACCCGCGAGGAGATCCCGGAGCTGTTCGAGTCCGCCACCCGCGAGGCGGTCGCCGCCTTCGGTCGTGGTGAGTGCTTCGTCGAGCGTTACCTGGACAAGCCGCGCCACGTCGAGGCCCAGGTGATCGCCGATCAGCACGGCAACGTCATCGTCGCCGGCACCCGCGACTGCTCGCTGCAGCGCCGCTTCCAGAAGCTGGTCGAGGAGGCTCCGGCCCCGTTCCTGACCGACGAGCAGCGCGAGCGCATCCACTCGAGCGCCAAGGCGATCTGTCAGGAGGCCGGCTACTACGGCGCCGGGACCGTCGAGTACCTGGTGGGCCAGGACGGCCTGGTCTCGTTCCTCGAGGTCAACACCCGCCTGCAGGTGGAGCATCCGGTCACCGAGGAGACCTCGGGTATCGACCTGGTGCTCCAGCAGTTCCGCATCGCCAACGGCGACAAGCTCGAGATCTCCGAGGATCCGGCCCCGCGCGGCCACTCCTTCGAGTTCCGCATCAACGGTGAGGACGCCGGCCGCGGCTTCCTGCCGGCCCCCGGCCCGGTCACCGTGTTCAAGGCCCCGGAAGGCCCCGGCGTCCGCGTCGACTCCGGCGTCGAGAGCGGCTCGGTCATCGGCGGACAGTTCGACTCGATGCTCGCCAAGCTGATCGTCACCGGCGCCACCCGCGAGGAGGCGCTGGCGCGGTCGCGTCGCGCACTCGACGAGATGGTGGTCGAGGGCCTCGCGACGGTGATCCCGTTCCACCGCAGGGTGCTCGACGATCCGGCATTCATCGGTGACGGCACCGGCTTCGACGTGCACACCCGCTGGATCGAGACCGAGTGGGACAACACCGTCGAGCCGTTCACCGCTCCCGGTGTCGTCGACGACGAGGACGAGCAGCAGCCGCGGCGCACCGTCGTCGTCGAGGTCGGCGGCCGCCGGGTCGAGGTGTCGGTGCCCGGTGATCTCGCCGCCGCCCCGGCCGCGTCCGGAGCGATCCGTCGCAAGCCGAAGCCGCGTACCCGCGGTGGCGCGGGCTCCAAGGCCGCTTCCGGCGATGCGGTGACCGCCCCGATGCAGGGCACCGTGGTCAAGGTCGCGGTGACCGAGGGCCAGGAGGTCGCCGAGGGCGATCTGATCGCGGTGCTCGAGGCGATGAAGATGGAGAACCCGGTCAACGCGCACAAGTCGGGTACGGTCACCGGCCTGTCGGTGGAGCCCGGTTCGGCGGTCACCCAGGGCGCGGTGCTCACCGAGATCCTCTGATCGATTTCACGCACGAACGGGGGCGCCGCGATCGCGGCGCCCCCGTTTCGTCGTTTCCGGTTAGCGGTCCCGGTCGTAGAACGTCTGCAGGATGATCGTGCTGCGGGTGGCGACATTCGCGGTGACCCGGATTTCCTGGAGGAGCCGCTCGAGATCGCGCGGCGACGCGACTCGCACCAGCAGCAGATAGCTGTCCTCCCCCGCGACGGAATGGCAGGAGTAAATCTCCGGAATATGCGCCAGCCGCGCGGGGGCGTCGTCGTCGGCTGCGGGATCGAAGGGCGTTATCGCCACAAATGCAGACATCATCCGGCCGAGGGCTTCGTAGTCGACCCGAGCGGTATACCCCCTGATCACACCCCTCGACTCGAGGCGGCGCACCCTGGCCTGAACCGCGGAAACGGACAGACCGGCCTTCTCCGCGAGTACCGCGAGCGTCGCGCGGCCGTCCCGAATCAGTTCGTCGACCAACAGGCGATCGATATCGTCGAGACCGTCCACCTGCGAAGGCTAGCAATTACTCGCACCGCTTCGCCGGGGAGCGAACTTGCACAATGGTGTCTATTCGGCAACGTCGACATATTCTTGGACGATCGACCGGAATGATATCGATTGTCCTGGTAGAGATGTGAAGGTGAGCACAGCGATCGTGCACGTTCCCATTCCCGGCGGGTCGGTGGTATCCGCCGTACGCGGAACTCTGGACTGGTCGGTCCGCACCGCAACATTTCTGGTGGCCGCACCGAATCGGCTCGCAGCCCTGTTGTCGACGGTCGAGCAACTCGTCGGCGGTGTCCAGCAGATCCTCCTGGCCACGACGGAGATCATGGAGGCGGCCGCCCGGGTCACCGCCCGGGTCGACGTGATCGCGAGCCGGGCCGACGTGATCGTCGAGCGGACCAACAGTGTCGTCGACTCGGCCGCCGCCCTGATCGCCGAGATCGAGCCGATCGCCCAGAAGCTGCTCCCCCACGCCGAGACGGTCGCCGACTCCCTCTCCGACGAGGAGGTGCGGGCCCTGATGGGCATGCTCGATCGGTTGCCCGATCTCGAGCGCAGCGCCGAGGCCCTCCTGCCGATCCTGGCGACGATGGAGACGGTCGCCCCCGAACTGCACGAATTGCTGCTGGTCACCGAGGACCTGCGCCGAGCGGTGGTCGGTATCCCCGGCTTCAAGTTCCTGCGGGGCCGCGGTCAGGCGAAGCTCGACGGCGGCGACGTGTAGGTCCCCGGCGGACGTGTACCTCCGCCCACAGGCTGTCGGGCGGCGAGGAGCCGGCAGCCGAATCGAGGCTCAGGACACCGGCACGAAGCCGTGGCCGGGGTCGCCGGGAGCGAGGTCGGCGAGGTTCGGCAGGACCGCCGTGTAGATCGTGGGGCCGCCCGGTGCGCTGGCCGGTCTGCTGACGATGCCCAGCAGGTCGGTCCCGCGCACCAACGGGCCACCGGAATCACCCCAGAGTGCCAGCGCATCGGAGACCGGATCGCCGTTGGAGCGCACCTCCCGAACGATGCCGCAGGTGGTCGCGGTGCCCTGCCCGATCTTGCAGACCGGGTCGCCGGGCGCCGCGGTTCCGAGTGCGGTGACGGTCACCCCGCCGAGGGATGCGGTCGGGGCCACCCGGGTCGGATCGAGTTCGATGACCCCGAAGTCCGCTCCGCTGCGGGGGCCGGTCACCCCGATCGGCGCCACCCACGGGGCGGCGGCCGGCACGACGGCCAGGCCGGGGCGGGCGATGCAGTGTCCGGCGGTCACTCCGATCAGCCGACCGGCATCGTCCATGCCCACCGCACCGAACGAACAGGTCGTCCCCACCCCCGGCGGACCGAGGGTGACGTAGCCGGTACCGGGCCCGACAACCACGGCGCCCGAACCGGGCCGGGCGATACCGGGCTGGGCGATATCCGGCTGGGCGGCGGCGATCCCGGGCGCACCCGCGACCCCGCCTGCGACAACGATGCCCGCGAGGGCGAGGACGCGGATGACCGCGGCGGGACGTCGAGCTCGAGCGAGCGACATATGTCGGTACCGTACCGACGGGCCGGGCAGTCCGCTCGGTCCGATATGTATGCGTCCGACGTCCGGACCGGAACCTGTCGGTGGTCGCGGGCAGAATGATCGGATGAGCGACACGACTCCCGCGAACGACGCGGCGGCGGTACTCGGCCGGTTCTCCGGTCCGACGCGCCGCTGGTTCACGGGGTCGTTCGCCGGGCCCACCGCCGCCCAGGTGGGCTCCTGGGACGCGATCTCCTCGGGGCATCACACGCTGGTGGTGGCTCCGACCGGCTCCGGCAAGACCCTCTCGGCGTTCCTCTGGGCGATCGACCGGCTGCTCTTCCCCGCCGCCGAGCGGGCCTCCGGGCGTCCCGCACCCACCGACCCACCGGAGGCGCAGCCGGGCACCCGGGTGCTCTACATCTCGCCGCTCAAGGCGCTGGCGGTGGACGTCGAGCGCAACCTGCGGGCGCCGCTGGCCGGCATCGCCCGCACCTCGGCCGCCGAGGGGCTCACCCCGGCCGAGGTATCGGTGGGGGTGCGCTCCGGCGACACCCCGTCCGCCGACCGCCGTGCCCTGATCCGCCGGCCGCCGTCGATCCTGATCACCACGCCCGAGTCGCTCTTCCTGATGCTGACCTCCTCGGCCCGCGAGACGCTGCGTTCGGTCGACACGGTGATCGTCGACGAGATCCACGCGATCGCCGGGAGCAAGCGCGGATCGCATCTCGCGCTCAGCCTCGCTCGGCTCGATCGGTTGGTCGACAAGCCGGTCCAACGGATCGGGCTGTCGGCGACGGTCCGTCCACCCGAGGAGGTCGCCCGCTTCCTGGCCGGATCGGCGCCGGTGCGGATCGTCAAACCGCCGTCCGAGAAGCGCTTCGATCTGAGCGTGCGCGTGCCGGTCGCCGATATGACCGCGCTCGGCGATTCGGATACCGACGACCCGGACGGTCCCTCGGCGCCGCGGCCCGGTTCGATCTGGCCGCACGTCGAGGAGCAGGTCGTCGACTTGATCGAGGCGCATTCCTCGACGATCGTATTCGCGAATTCGCGCGGTCTGGCGGAGCGGTTGACCGCCCGGCTCAACGAGATCCACGCCGCGCGGGTGGGCGAGCCGGTTCTGGTCGACCACGGCCCGCCGTCGCTGATCGGGCTGCCCTCGGCGGCGTCCCACGGGGCACCGCCATTGTTGGCGCGCGCCCATCACGGCAGCGTCAGCAAGGAGCAGCGCGCCGGCATCGAGGATGACCTCAAAGCCGGTCGGCTGCGGTGTGTGGTCGCGACCAGCAGCCTCGAGCTCGGTATCGACATGGGGGCGGTCGATCTGGTGATCCAGGTCGAGGCGCCGCCGTCGGTCGCCGGTGGGCTGCAACGGATCGGCCGGGCCGGGCACAGCGTCGGCGAGGTGTCCGAGGGGGTGCTGTTCCCCAAACACCGCACCGACGTGCTGCACTGCGCGGTCACCGTCGAGCGGATGGCGAGCGGCGCGATCGAGCAGTTGCGCATCCCGGCGAACCCGCTCGATGTGTTGGCGCAGCACACCGTGGCCGCCTGCGCGCTCGAACCGATCGATGTCGGAGAGTGGTTCGAGACGGTCCGCTCCACGGGCAGCTATTCCGACCTGCCCGAGTCCGCCTATCTGGCGACGCTCGACCTGCTCTCCGGCCGCTACCCGTCGAGCGACTTCGCCGAGCTGCGCCCCCGGGTGGTGTGGGATCGGGACGCCGGCACGCTGACCGGCCGCCCCGGCGCCCAGCGGTTGGCGGTCACCTCCGGCGGCGCGATCCCCGACCGCGGGCTGTTCACCGTGTGGATGGTGGGCGACAAGCCCTCGCGCATCGGCGAACTCGACGAGGAGATGGTCTACGAGTCGCGCACCGGCGACGTCTTCGCCCTGGGGGCGACCAGCTGGCGGATCGAGGAGATCACCCACGACAGGGTGCTGGTCTCCCCGGCCTACGGCCTCCCGGGCCGGCTGCCGTTCTGGCACGGCGACGGCCCCGGCCGGCCCGCCGAGTTGGGTCGGGCGATCGGCGAGTACGTGCGCGCCGGTACCGATTCGGAAGTCCTGCGGGAACGCGCGCGGCGCGACGGGCTCGACGCCTGGGCGGTCGACAATCTGGTCGCCCTGCTCGAGGAGCAGCGCGCCGCCACCGGCAAGGTGCCGACCGACCGCACCCTGGTCCTGGAACGGTTCCGCGACGAGCTCGGCGACTGGCGGCTGGTGCTGCTCTCACCCTACGGCCGCGCCGTCCACGCGCCGTGGGCCCTCGCGATCGGCGCGCGGCTCGAAGCGCTCTACGGGGTGGACGCCCAGCCGACCGCCTCCGACGACGGCATCATCGTGCGGTTGCCGGACACCTCCGACGAACCGCCCGGCGTCGACCTGTTCGTCTTCGATCCGGAGGAGATCGCCGATGTGGTCACCGAGCGGATCGGTGGATCGGCGCTGTTCGCGTCCCGGTTCCGGGAATGCGCGGCCCGCGCCTTGCTGCTGCCGCGCCGCGACCCCGGGCGGCGCGCCCCGCTCTGGCAGCAGCGCCGGCGTTCCGCCCAGCTGCTCGACGTCGCCCGGCGCTACCCGGAGTTCCCGATCCTGCTCGAGACGGCCCGCGAATGTCTCCAGGACGTCTACGACCTGCCCGGTCTGACCGACCTGCACCGGCAGCTGTCCGATCGCCGCATCCGGGTGGTCGAGGTCGAGACCGCGACGCCGTCCCCGTTCGCGGCATCGCTGCTGTTCGCCTACGTCGGCGAATTCCTCTACGAGGGCGACAGCCCGCTCGCCGAGCGCCGCGCGGCAGCCCTGTCCCTGGACTCGACCTTGCTCGCCCAGCTGCTCGGCCGGGTCGAACTGCGGGAGTTGCTCGACGCGGACGTCATCGCGACCACCACCGCCCAATTGCAGCGTCTCGCACCGGATCGGCGGGTGAGCACGGTCGAGGCGGTCGCCGACCTGCTGCGCATCCTCGGCCCGCTCGACGAGGCCGAGATCGCCGCGCGCACCGCGGATGTCGACGCGACCGCCCTGATCGACCAACTGATCGCCGCCCGCCGGGTCATCCCGGTCCGACACGGCGAGACCACCTGGTTCGCGGCGATCGAGGATGCCGCGCGTCTGCGCGACGGGCTCGGCATCCCGTTGCCGCCCGGCATTCCCACCGCGTTCACCGAGGAGGTCGCCGATCCGGTCGGCGATCTGCTGTCCCGGTTCGCGCGCACCCGCGGCCCGTTCACCACCGCCGAGGTCGCCGATCGGTTCGCCGTCGGTCCGGCGGTGGTGCGCGAGGTGCTCGGTCGGTTGGCAGCCGACAACCGTGTGGTCGAAGGGGAATTCACTCCCGGCGGCGCGGGATCGGAATGGTGTGACGTCGAGGTGCTGCGCATGCTGCGGCGCCGGTCGCTGGCGGCCGCCCGCAAGGATGTCGAGCCGGTCTCCCCCGCCGCCCTCGGGCGTTTCCTCCCGCGGCGCCAGCACATCGGCGCCGACGGTATCGGCGAGCTGACCGGGGTGGACGGGGTGTTGACCGTCATCGAACAGCTTGCGGGCGCGCCGATCCCGGCGTCGGCGTGGGAGACGATGGTGCTGCCCGCCCGGGTGCGCGACTACCGCCCGACGATGCTCGACGAGTTGACCGCCGGCGGGGAGGTCGTCTGGGTGGGCAGCGGCGCGATCAGTGGCGGCGACGGGTGGGTCAGCCTGCATCCAGCCGACCTGGCCGACGTCACCGTTCCCCTGCGACCGGACGTCGCCCCGGATGAGATCCAGCGGACCATCCTGGAGGTCCTCGCCTCGGGCGGCGCCTACTTCTTCGGTCAGCTGATCGAGGAGCTCTCCACGCGTACCGGGCGTCCGGCCGATACAACCGAAACGACGCGCGCGCTGTGGGATCTGGTGTGGGCGGGCTTGGTCACCAATGACACGCTCGCACCCCTGCGCGCCGGCTTGGGTGGTTCGAGTCGACGGGCCGCTCCCTCGGCCCGGGTGCGCCGGCCCACCCGGTCGGCGATGCGCCGCCCCCTGCTCGCGGCCGGCCGGTCGGCCGATCCGCGAGTAGCGGGCCGGTGGACGTTGACCCCGGTGCCGGATACCGATCCGACGGTGCGCGCCCATACGCTCGCCGACACGCTGCTCGACCGGCACGGTGTGGTGACCCGCGGCGCCGTGGCCGCCGAAGCGGTGCCGGGCGGGTTCTCGGCGATGTACACCGTGTTGACCGGTTTCGAGGACAACGGCCGCGCCCGGCGGGGCTACTTCGTCGACGGTCTCGGCGGCGCACAATTCGCCACCGCCGATACCGTCGATCGGCTGCGCGCCGAGGCGGAGACCGAGGGCACCGCCCTGGTCCTGGCGGCGACCGACCCGGCCAACCCGTACGGTGCGGCGCTGCCGTGGCCGGAACGGGAAGGCCACCGCCCCGGGCGCAAGGCGGGCGCACTGGTGGTACTGGTCGGCGGCGAACCGGTCCTGTTCGTGGAGCGGGGCGGAAAGTCGATGCTGACCTTCACGACCGACCCCGCCCGCATGGCCGCTGCCGCCGAGGCGTTGGTCGCGGCGGTCCACGGTGGGAGGGCACCCGGCCTGCTGATCGAACGAGCGGACGGCGAATCGGTTTTCGGGTCCCCGCCCGCCGAGATCCTGACCGCGGCCGGGTTCGTGGCAAGTCCACGTGGCATGCGCCTGCGCGCACCGGTCGGCCGGGCGGGTACCCCGGTCCGCTGAGGAGCCGCCGTCAGCGTTCCGCGACCAACAGCATGCTCAATTGCCGCTCGGCCCGCTGGACCACCTCGGAGTCGTCGCGATCGCCGTCGAGCAGTTGCCCCAACGCGGCCATGACGATCGCGACCACCAACTCCGCAGCGGTCTCGAGCTCCCGGGCGCTCCAGTTCGCCGACTGCGGCAGGCGTGACAGGTCGATCGCCAGTTCCTTTTCCATCACCCGCAATTCGCGATCGATGGCATCGCGGATCTCCGGAACCCCGCCGTGTATCTCACGAACGAGGAAGCGGAACGGCGCCTCGTCGCTGCGGACCCGAACGAGCAGATCCGGCACCACCTCAACCACCGACCGGGCGTCCACCGCACGATTCCCCTCGCTCCGCAGGGCGGCGCGCAGCACGGCGATCACATCACCGACAACGGTCGCGCCGAGGTCTTCCATCGACTCGAAGTGCCGATAGAAGGCGGTGGGCACGATGCCCGCACCTCTCGCGACCTCCCGCAGACTGACCGCGGCAAATCCCCGCTCCGCGGCGAGGGCCATCGTCGTATCCACCAACGCCTGCCGGGTGCGCAGTTTGCGGTCCTGGCGGGATTCGCCCTGTTCAGCGCCGCCACCGCGCGCTGCCGAGGGCGTCCGCGTTCTGGTCACAGACCGAGTGTAGGACGCCTTCCGACGGGAATGGCTCACCCGTCGGGACGATCGTGGCCCGAATCACTGTAACTCGCCCTTGACGGATACTTCGACTCCTGTGGCACACTTTCAGTGCACACTCGTTCACTACAACGGGATGGAGTCACCATGGGCTTCCGAGTCACGACACTCGCCCGCCCCCTGCTCACGGCGGCACTGACGCCGCACCCGCTCGATCGCTACCTCGAACTGCTCGACCCGATGTTGGTACGCGGCGAGTCGCGGGCCCGGGTCGTCGAGGTCGACCGCTCGATCCCGCGGCGGGTACGCCTGGTTCTCGTCCCGTCCGGCACCTGGAAGGGCCATGTGGCCGGCCAGTTTATCCAGTTGGGAGTGGTCATCGACGGCGTCCGTCAGACCCGCTGCTTCTCCCCGGCGAACGCCGCGGGCAGCCCCCGCGAGCCGATCGAGCTTATCGTCACCGCCCAGCCCGGCGGACTGGTCTCCGAGCACCTGCACGCACATGCCCGCGTCGGTACGGTCGTATCGCTCTCCGCGGCGAGCGGCGAATTTGTCCTGCCGGACCGGCTCCCGACGTCGCTGGTCCTGATCAGCGGTGGCAGTGGGATTACACCTGTTCTCTCAATGTTGCGCACCGCACTGGCGTCCGGTCATACCGGCCCGATCACCTTCCTGCACTATGCGCGCAGCTCCCGGGATGTCAGCGGGTACGACGAGCTTCGGGCGTTGGCGAGCCGGCATCCGCAGCTCGACCTGCGCCTGATCTACACCCGCACCCCCGGCGGCGGACACTTCGCCGCCGCACATCTCGACGCCATCGACGGGATCGACGACGCGCAGTTCTTCGTCTGCGGACCGGCGGCACTGATGGACGCGGTCGAGGACCATCACCGAGCGGCCGGGTGGACGCAGCCGCTGCACCGCGAGGCCTTCCTCGCGCCGACCTTCGCCGCCGATCCGGGCGATGCGACCGGCGGCACTGTCACCTTCCTGCGCTCGGGCACATCCGTCGACAACGACGGCCGCAGCCTGCTCGAACAGGCCGAAGCATCCGGCCTGACACCGGAATCCGGCTGCCGGATGGGGATCTGCTTCTCCTGCAACAGCATCAAACGGTCGGGAGCCGTTCGCAATCTGCGGACCGGCGCGGTCGACACCGAGTCCGACACCACTATTCAGCTCTGCATCAACGCGCCGGTCGGCGACGTCGACATCGACGTCTGAGCCGGCCCTCCACTACCGACATCGAGGTATGACATGAGCATCAACACCCTGGAAAAGCCTGCCGCCACCGACGACACGGACATCCCACGACTGATACTCACGGAGGAGCAGGTCGAGGCGCTGGGCCGCGACCTCGACGCGCTGCGCGCCCGCATCGTGGCCGATCTGGGCGACAAGGACCGCGAATACCTGTACCGGATCGTGCGGATTCAGCGCGGCCTGGAGATCTCCGGTCGAGCCTTGATGTACCTGGGCTTCCTGCCACCGGTCTGGATCGCCGCCGTCGGGGCGCTGTCGGCCTCGAAGATCCTGGACAACATGGAAATCGGCCACAACGTGATGCACGGTCAGTACGACTGGATGCGGGAGGCCGGGTACAACTCTCGCGATTTCGAATGGGACACCGTGTGCCCGGCCGACCAGTGGCGGCACAGCCACAACTACCTGCACCACACGTTCACCAATATCCTCGGCGAGGATCGCGACATCGGCTACGGCATCCTGCGGATGGATCGCGACCAGAACTGGCACCCCTACTATCTGGGCAATGTCGCCTACGCGACCGCTCTGATGGTGCTCTTCGAGTGGGGCGTGATGCTCCACGATCTGGAGATCGAGAACGTGGTGGCCGGCAAGCGGCGCTGGCACGATGTGCGCGGACTGGTGGGCGGGATGTGGCGCAAGGCCCGCAAGCAGGTCCTCAAGGACTACATCATCTTCCCGGCGCTGACCGGACCGCTGTTCCTGTCGACGCTGGCCGGCAACGCGGCGGCCAATCTGGTGCGCAACCTCTGGACGTACTCGATCATCTTCTGCGGCCACTTCCCCAGCGGCACCCAGACCTTCACCAAGGAGGAGTGCGAGAACGAGACTCGGGGACGCTGGTACCTGCGACAGATGCTCGGCTCGGCGAACATCGACGGCAGCCCGTTGTTCCACATCATGAGCGGCAACCTCTCGCACCAGATCGAGCACCACCTGTTCCCCGACCTGCCGGCGAGCCGCTACCCGGAGATGGCGCCGGAGGTCCGCGAGATCTGCGAGCGATACGGCCTGCCGTACAACACCGGTCCGCTGCACAAGCAGCTGCTCTCGACGTGGACCAAGATCGCCAAGCTGTCCCTGCCCAATTCCTGGACGAAGGACGACGTCGATCTGGTGGTCGAGGTGGTGCCGGTGGCTGCAGCCTCCTGAACCCGGCATCCCGAGCCGCCGCGTCGCAAACGCGGCGTCTCGCGAACACCGAGTATCCCTCTTCCCCGACCGGCACGTCAGGACTCCCGCGAGTCGTGACGTGCCGGTCGTCGGCGTCCCTGGTCTCCACCGATTGGGGTGAGTAAAGACCCCTTGTTGCAGTCAGGGTGATTCCTTTACCGTCACCGAATCGTTCCGGTCGATCCGGACGATTCGGGTCGCCTCCGGCCCGGGTGCGGCGACCGGGCGCCCGACGTCGGCTTGCGCTGGTCATCAAGGGAGTTCGTCGCCGAGATGAATGGATCGGTGTCCCGACGGTTGGTGTCGCTCGCCCCCCGGGGCACCTGCCGATTCGCCGGTGACCAGGCACAACCGCTCCCCGTCGGGACGGCGCCCGTCGACGACGGCGGGTAGATTCATCGGCCATGGGCCCCTCGATCCACACAGCGCGCAGGCATGACGCCGGCGCCCGCCGGTGTTGCTGATCCGTCCCACCCGCGTTCCGCGCATTCCAACACTCCCGAATTCCCAGTAGTCCACCGACGTCCGACATTCGGGCGTCGACCGCACCGGATCACCGTCGCTACCCGATCGAGGTCACCATCATGTCCACGTCCGTCATCACGGTTGCGCCGCAACCGATTGCACGCCATCGGCCGGGTGCGTGATGGTCGACCTGCGACGCATGCTGCTACTGGGCGACCTCGCCGAACTCGGCACGGTGGCAGCGGTGGCCAACCGGCGGGGAATCACCAGTTCCGCTGTATCCCAACAGCTTCGTGTCCTCGAAACGGAGGTCGGCGCCGTCCTGTTCCGCCGCACCGGCCGCACGCTGGGACTGACCGCCAGCGGCAAGGTCCTGGTCGAGCATTCCAAGAAGGTCCTCGGCGCCCTCGACGACGCGTTGACCGCTGTCGCCGAAACCCGGGACAGCACAACCGGAACGGTCACGATCACCTCCTTCAACATGGGCATTCCGATGTTGGTCGCCCCGATGATCGAACTGCTCAATCGCACCGAGCCCGACCTGACGGTCAAGGTGCACCAGTCGACCGTCCTGCCCGGAGGGGTGGAGACGGCGCTGCGCCTGCTGCGGCAGGGTGACGTCGATCTGGCCGTCACCTGCAGCTATCACTTCGACGCCGAGGAATCGCGCCCCGGATTGGTCGCCGAGGAGTTGTTGGTCGAGTCGCTTGTCCTGATGGCACCGCCGAGGCTGCACGCGATGATTCAGGCCCGCGGACCGGCCGCCCTCGGCGATCACCCGTGGGTCACCGGACCCGAGGACTCCGGTCTGGCGCGCGCGCTGATGTTGGTGGCCGAGCGAGCCGGATTCACCCCCGATATCGGCTACCGGGTCTTCGGCGCCCAGCATCTGTGCGACGTCGCCGCCACGCAGGTCGCCGCGGCGATCGTGCCGCTCGGTACGGTCGCTGCGCACCACCGGCAGTTCGTGGTGCCCGATCTGACGTTCGGTACCCGCACTCTCAGTGCGACGATCCGCGAGGGTCGGCAGCGCGATCCGAATATCCGGGTGGTGCTGCGCGCGCTGCGCTCCGTGGTGGCCGAGCGGTGGACCGACCACCGGCCGGAACGACTGTCGGCGGCGTCCTGACGTCGGGCACATCCGTCCCGCTTCCCCACCCGGGTGATCGGGCTATCCTGGTTTTCATGGTCGATCGCATCGAGAGCTACAAGGACGTCGCCCAGGAAATGGTCGAGTCGACGGCCAAGCGGGTCGGCACCATCGCCACCATCATCACCGGCGCGGTCGCGGGCGTGGCCAAGGAGATCGGCGAGTTGGTCACCGACGGGTTCGAATTGCGCGACGCCGTTCGGCAGGCCCGACTGGACCGGGAGAACTCGACGGCCACGATCATCGATCCCGACGAGTGAACCCTCCGGCCCGTCCGGTTCGCGCCAGAGGTCTCGGCCTGGAGTTCGAGGGCACGACCGGCGCCCTCAATGCGATCACCGACGTCCCCGGCGTCGAGGTCGGACACGTCACCCTGATCTCCGGCGACGGCCCGCTGACCGTGGGTAGCGGACCGGTCCGCACCGGCGTGACCGCGATCCTGCCGCGCGGCCGGGAAGCCGTTTCGGTGCCGTGCGCGGCGGGTACGTTCTCGCTCAACGGCAACGGCGAGCTGACCGGGCGCACCTGGATCGACGAATCGGGACAATTCCAGACGCCGATTCTGCTGACCAATTCGCATGCGGTCGGCGCCTGCCATACCGGCGCCGATCGCTGGATGCAGCGCACCGTCCCGCCGGCGGCCAACCGCTGGATGCTGCCGGTTGTCGGCGAAACCTGGGACGGCTACCTCAACGACATCAACGGCGGACACGTCACCCCGGATGTCGCGGAGCAGGCACTCGACGCCGCCGCCCCCGGCCCGGTCGCCGAAGGCAGTGTCGGCGGCGGCACCGGAATGAACTGCTACGAGTTCAAGGGCGGGGTGGGCACCTCGTCGCGGACGGTCGAGATTCGCGGGGCCCGATACACCGTCGGGGTCTACCTCCAGGCGAACTTCGGCGCCCGCGAGGAATTGGTGCTCGGCGGGTTCCCCTTCGGTCGACGGACCGCCGTGCCCTGTCCGATCGCGACCGAGCCGTGGCTCGAGGCGGACGACGGCCGCACCGCTGTGGCCCCCGGCGCGGGTTCGGTGATCGGCGTCGCCGCGACCGACGCTCCCTTGCTGCCACAGCAGTGCGCCGCCCTGGCTCGACGAATCCCGCTGGGCCTGGCCCGTACCGGGACGTCCGGCAGCCACTTCTCCGGCGACATCTTCCTGGGGTTCTCGACGGCCAATGCCGGGGCGCTGCGCTCCGATATGGGCGGACGGCGAGAATCGCCCCTGGACCGACTCGACTTCCTGCCCTGGGGGGACATCGACCCGATCTACCGGGCGGTGGTGCAGGCGGCGGAGGAAGCGGTGGCCAATGTCCTTGTCGCGGCGGACGACATGGTCGGACGCGATGGGCACACCTCGTACGCGTTGCCGCATGCGGAGATCGAAGCCGCACTGCGCGTGCGACGCTCGTGAACACCGCCACCGCCGACGACCTGATCTCCGAATGGCACCTTCGGGTCGACGGGGACCCGATCGACGGCCACCGCTCGCTGGTGGTGCCCGTTCGAGCCGATGGACGGCCCGCTGTCCTGAAGATCGCGCCGCCCGAACAACACAATGCCGGCGAGCACCTGGTGTTGCGGCAGTGGAACGGTGACGGCGCCGTTCGGTTGTTGCGAGCCGATCCCCGTCGGCGGGCGCTGGTGGTGGAGCGACTGACCGGCGGCGACCTGACGACGGTTCCCGACGATCAGGCCTGCGCGGTGATCGCCGGCTTGTATTCGCGGCTGCATCGTCCGGCGTTGCCGCAGTTGGACGCGCTGTCTCATCTGGCACCGCGGTGGACGGCGGACCTGCAAGCGCTGCCGCGCAACGCCCCGATCCCCCGGCGACTGGTGGAACAGGCGATCGCTCAACTTCCCACCCTGGTCGACGCGCCGGACGGCGAGGTGACCCTGCACGGCAATCTGCACTACGGCAAGGTCTTGACCGCTCAACGGTCACCGTGGCTCGCCATCGGGCCGTCCCCGCTGCGGGGTGATCCGCACTACGACGTCGCTCCCATGTTGTGGAGTCGGTGGGATCGAATGGGCCACCACGCCCGCGAGGTGATTCGGCACCGGCTCTTCGTTCTGACCGATTCCGCCGGTTTGGACGAGGACCGTTCCCGGGCATGGACTCTCGTCCGGGCGGTCATGCGGGCGCTTCGCCTGCTACAGGACGGGGAACCCGCGGACAGCCTCGCCTTGACCCGGTTCGTCACCGTAGCGAAGGCGGTTCAGGACTGATCGTCCGCCCGAGGGCAGCGACATGCCCCGGCGTCTGCGGAGCGGCGGAATTCGACGCCCTCGCATGGTCATCGGAGAAGATCGGCGCGTCGAATTCGATCCACCGACACCGAGGCAGACAGTTGATGTAGCTGTTGACCCAATTGCCACCGGCCACCCGAGACCCCTTGGATCCATTCCTCGGAGCATCGGCTGCATTCCACTTGTCGACCGCCTGAGCACCTGCTTCCAGGGAGTAGCCGGCGGCCCTGCCGGCCGTATAGGTTCCGGTCTCGAGACTTACATCGCTCATGGCCCGGCCGATTATGGACTCTGCGTAGTGAACGGCGCCGCTCACCGCAGACCGTCCATCCCAGCCAGGCGGCGAGCGAATTCGTCGTCGGTGACGACATAGTCCTCGGCTGTGCCCTTTGCGGCAGTCGACATTTCCGCCGGTCGCTCGGAGAATATGTGAAGGGCTCCGCGCGTGGCATCAAGGGCACCGTCGAGCGCAGCGCCCGGGTCGGTGCCGGGAAAACCGCTGCTGCCGTCGGGCGGAACCGCGATCGACCGCAGCGCCCCGATGTGGATGCCCGGGTCATCGAGCCACGCAGACCAACGGCGAAGTGCCTCCGGATCCACCCCCACCCCGATGCCGGTCCCGTTCGGCACCCTTGCCGATGATCGGGCGCTGCGGTGGCGGCCCGGTGGGCGGCGAATGACCAACCAGTGGTGCGGGGTCAGCGGGAGTTGGGTACCGGTTCCAGGATCTCCTGCCGCGCCTCGGGGGCGGCGGCGCGCAGCGCGTCGGCCGAGGCATCGTCCGGTCGCGCCTGGGACAGGATCTCCGCTTCGACCCGAGCGGTATAGGTCGATACCTCGCGGTCGATCGCTTCCTCGTCCCACCCGAGGATCGGGGCGACCAGGCGGGCGACCTGCTCGGCGCAGGCCACGCCGCGGTGCGGGTACTCGATCGAGATGCGGGTGCGCCGGGCGAGGATGTCCTCGAGGTGCAACGCTCCCTCCGCCGCGGCGGCATACACCGCCTCCACCTGCAGATACGACGGCGCATCGGTGATCGGTTCGAGCAGCTCGGGCCGTCCCTCGGCCAGCGCGAGGACCTCGTCGATCAGCGAGCCGTACCGGTCGAGCAGGTGGGTCACCCGGTAGGGGTGCAGCCCGTGCTGCTCGCCGTAGGCGGTGGTCTGGTTGACCAGGGCGAAGTAGCCGTCGGCACCCATCAGCGGGACGCGCTCGGTCACCGAATCGGCCACCCGCCCGGGGATGTCCTGCTCGGCGGCGGCGTCGACGGCGTCCTTGGCCATCACCCGGTAGGTGGTGTACTTGCCGCCCGCGATCGCGATCAGGCCGGGAGCCACCCGCGCCACGGCGTGCTCGCGCGAGAGCTTCGAGGTCTGATCGCTCTCCCCCGCCAGCAGCGGACGCAGGCCGGCGTAGACGCCGTCGATGTCCTCGTGCTCGAGCGGCGTGGCCAGCACGGTGTTGACGTGCTCGAGGATGTAGTCGATATCGGCGCGGGTCGCCGCCGGATGGGCGAGGTCGAGGTTCCAGTCGGTATCGGTGGTGCCGATGATCCAGTGGGTACCCCACGGGATGATGAACAGCACCGACTTCTCGGTACGCAGGATGATCGCGGCCTCGCTGACGATGCGGTCGCGCGGCACCACGATGTGTACACCCTTGGACGCCCGCACCCGGAAGCGTCCACGCTGGCGGGACAACGCCTGGATCTCGTCGGTCCACACCCCGGTCGCGTTGATGACCGCGTGGGCCCGGATCTCGGTGACCTCGGCGGATTCACTGTCGCGCACCCGTACTCCGGACACCCGGTCGGCCTCGCGGATGAACCCGACGACCTGCGTCGAGGTGCGCACGACGGCGCCGTAGTGGGCGGCGGTGCGCGCGACGGTCATCGTGTGACGGGCGTCGTCGACGACGGTGTCGTAGTACTGGATGCCGCCGATCAGCGAGTCGCGGCGCAGGCCGGGCGCCATGCGCAGCGCCGCCGACTTGGTCTTCTGCTTCTGGGCGGGCACCGACTTGGCCCCACCGAGACGGTCGTAGAGGAAGATCCCGGCCGCGATGTAGGGCCGCTCCCAGACGCGGTGGGTCAGTGGGAACAGGAACCGCAATGGCTTGACCAGGTGCGGGGCCAGCGTCGACATCGACAGTTCGCGTTCGTGCAACGCCTCGCGGACCAGGCCGAATTCGAGCTGCTCGAGGTAACGCAGCCCGCCGTGGAACATCTTCGACGACCGGCTCGAGGTGCCGGAAGCCAGGTCGCGTGCCTCGACGAGGGCGACCTTGAGGCCACGGGTGGCCGCGTCGAGCGCCGCCCCCGCCCCGACGACGCCGCCGCCGATGACGACCAGGTCGTAGTATTCGGAGCCCAACCGTTCCCAGGCCTCGCGGCGGTACTCGGGGCCGAGGATCGCGGCCCCCGACAGTATTGCCGTCGGTCCGCTCACGCCGGATTCCCCGCTCACGTCCGTTCTCACAGAACTCATCGGCTCCAACCTTGTGCGACAGGCACGGATACGGGTGAGGCTACCGCCGTGGGCGGCCCGATGTGGTTCCATCGGTCTGCAGATTCGTCGGGCGTGACCGGCGACACGTTTCCCGAGAGGTGGACACGGTATGACGGCAGCCGGCGAGGATACGGCCGGACGGTACGTGGCCGCGATCGACCAGGGCACGACGTCGACCCGATGCATCATCTTCGACACGGCGGGCCGGCCGATCGCCACCGGCCGGCGCGAGCACCGGCAGATCTTCCCCCGCGCGGGCTGGGTCGAGCACGATCCGATCGAGATCAGGGACAACGTCCTGATCGTGGTGGAAGAAGCGCTCGCGGAGGCCGACCTGACCGGCGCCGACCTCGCCGCGATCGGCATCACCAATCAGCGCGAGACCACGGTGATCTGGGATGTCCTGACCGGTGAACCGATTCACAACGCGATCGTCTGGCAGGACACCCGCACCGCCGACCTGTGCGTCCGTCTCGGCGGCGAGATCGGCCCGGATCGCTACCGCGAGATCACCGGCCTGCCGTTGTCGACGTACTTCGCCGGACCCAAGATCGCCTGGCTGCTCGAGAACGTCGACGGCGCCCGCGCCCGCGCCGAGGCCGGCGAGCTGGCCTTCGGCACGATCGACAGCTGGGTGCTGTGGAATCTCACCGGCGGCGTCGAGGGCGGCGTGCACCGCACCGACGTCACCAATGCGTCGCGCACCATGCTGATGGATCTCGACACCCTGGCCTGGCGCGCGGACGTCTGCGCGGACTTCGGGGTGCCGGAGGCGCTGCTGCCCGAGATCGCCTCCAGCGCCGAGGTGCACGGGGTGGGCGCGGCCGGCGGGCCGCTCGCCGGGGTGCGGATCGCCGGCATCCTGGGCGATCAGCAGGCCGCCACCTTCGGGCAGGCGTGCCTGGAGGTGGGCGAGGCGAAGAACACCTACGGCACCGGCAATTTCCTGCTCCTCAATACCGGCACCTCGGTGATGCGCAGTACCCACGGGCTGTTGTCGACGGTCTGCTATCGCATCGGCGACGAGGCCCCGGTCTACGCGTTGGAGGGCTCGGTCGCGGTGACCGGGTCGTTGGTGCAGTGGTTGCGCGACAACCTCGGGATCATCGAATCCGCTTCCCAAATCGAGGAATTGGCCGCATCGGTCCCCGACAACGGCGGGGTCTACATCGTGCCCGCGTTCTCCGGTCTGTTCGCCCCGCACTGGCGGCCGGATGCGCGTGGAGTGATCGCCGGACTGACCCGCTTCGCCGACAAGCGTCACCTCGCGCGGGCAGCCCTGGAGGCCACCGCCTTTCAGACCCGCGAGATCGTCGAGGCGATGGAGGCCGACTCCGGCGTCGAATTGCACACCCTCAAGGTCGACGGCGGGATGGTCGCCAACAGCCTGTTGATGCAGTTCCAGGCCGACATCCTCGGCGTACCGGTCATCCGGCCGACCGTTCCGGAGACCACCGCGCTCGGCGCCGCCTATGCCGCGGGCATCGCGGTCGGGCTGTGGACCCAGGAGGATGTGCGCCGCAACTGGTCACGGGACAGGACCTGGGAACCGGAGCTGGACGCACAGACCCGCGACGCGATGTACGCCGAGTGGGGCAAGGCGGTCGAGCGCACCTTCGACTGGGCCTGATCGACGGGTCAGTCCAGGTCGTCGTGCTGCATCAGCATGCGGGCGGCCTCGGTGATCGACCCGGACAGCGAGGGGTAGACCGAAAAGGTGCCGGCCAGGTCGTCGACGGTCAGGTACTTGGTCACCGCCATGCCGATCGGCAGGATCAACTCGGACGCGTTCGGGGCGACGATGACCCCGCCGATCACCACACCGGTCTGCGGGCGGCAGAAGATCTTCACGAAACCGCGGCGCAGGCCCATCATCTTCGAACGGGCGTTGGTGTTGAGCGGCAGCGTCACTGTACGCGCGGGCACGTGGCCCGCGTCGATCGCCGCCTGGCTGATGCCGACGGTCGCGATCTCGGGGCGGGTGAAGATCGCCGAGGACACGGTCTTGAGCTTGATCGGCGAGACCGCCTGCCCGAGAGCGTGATACATCGCGATACGACCCTGCATGGCGGCGACGGAAGCCAGCGGCAGCAGGCCGGTGCAGTCGCCCGCCGCGTAGATTCCCGGCACCGGCGTGCGCGAGACCCGGTCGACGCGCAGATAGCCACCCGGATCGGTCTCGATACCGACGTTCTCCAAGCCGAGACCGCTGGTATTGGGCACCGAACCGACCGTCATCAACGCGTGGCTGCCCTCGACGACGCGGCCGTCGGCCAGGATGACCTCGACGCCGCTGTCGGTGCGGGTGACCGACTCGGCGCGGGCGTGCTTGACCAGGGTGACGCCGCGCTCGGCGAGCGCGTCCTCGAGGACGAGGGCAGCGTCGGCATCCTCGCCGGGCAGCACCCGGTCACGGCTGGACACCACGGTCACCTTGACGCCGAGCTCGGTATAGGCGGAGACGAACTCCGCACCGGTGACACCGGAACCGACAACGACGAGGTGCTCGGGCAATTCGTCGAGGTCGTAGAGCTGGCGCCAGGTCAGGATGCGCTCGCCGTCCGGCTGCGCGGTCGGCAGCACGCGCGGGCTCGCACCGGACGCGATCAGCACGACATCGGCCTCGATCTCGCGGACCTGGCCGGCGTTGAGCGTCGCCTTCAGGGTGTGCCCGCCGGTGGTGGTGCGCGCCCCGGTCAGTTCGGCGCGACCGGCCAGCACGGAGACCCCGGCGTCCTCGAGGCGGCCGCGGATATCGGCGGACTGGGCGGCGGCGAGGTCGCGCACGCGCTGGTGCACCTGTGGCAGCGAGACCGACGCCTTGCTGGGGTCGAGGTCGATACCGAGGTCGTAGGCGCGGCGCAGATCGGTGCGCACACCGGTGGAGGCGATGAACGTCTTCGACGGCACGCAGTCCCACAGCACGCAGGCACCACCGAGACCGTCGGAGTCGATCAGGGTGACCTCGGCGCCGTTCTGCGCGGCGACATGGGCCGCCTCGTAGCCCGCAGGCCCGCCGCCGACGATTGCAATCCGCGTCATGTTCTCCCGTTCCTTCGATCGCTTCGTGAGCCGACCGGGTACCCGCCGGCGGGGGCGAAGGGTGTCGCCCGCGGCGCCGGGGCTGTGGCGCGTACCCGGTATGTCGGCATCGCCGCCCGGGCCTCGATGGTGTCGCCCGGGTGCGGTGCGCGCACCAAGCCTAGCCGGCCGATGCCCCCGGCGATGACCGAAATTGGCTTCGGCCCGGCGCCGACCCCGTGCGAGCGGCTAGGCTGTCCGCCGTGCCGATCTACGCCGCCTACGGATCGAACATGCATCCGGAGCAGATGATGGAGCGTTGCCCGCACTCGCCGCTGGCCGGGACCGGCTGGCTCGAGGGCTGGCGACTGACGTTCGGGGGCGGCGACATCGGCTGGGAGGGTGCTCTCGCGACCGTCGTCGAGGAGCCCGGCAGCCGCGTCTTCGTCGTGCTCTACGACGTCTCCGAGGACGACGAGCGCAGCCTCGACAGCTGGGAGGGCTCGGAACTCGGCATCCATCGCAAGATTCGGCTGCGGGTGGCGAAGGAGGCGGGCGGCTCCGAACTCGCCTGGCTGTACGTCCTCGACGCCTACGAGGGCGGCCTGCCCTCGGCTCGCTATCTCGGCGTGATGGCGGAGGCGGCCGAGATCGCCGGCGCCCCGCACGAATACGTCCAGGACCTGCTCGGCCGCAACAGCCGCAACGTCGGGCCCGGTACCCAACCCTGACCCGGCGGTCCGCCGGCCCGCTCAGTCCTCGAGCGGGCCGCCCACGGCCAGATTGACCAGCGATCGCACACCGACCGCGAGTGCCCGCTCGTCGATATCGAAACTCGACTGGTGCAGGTCCAACTGGGGCCCGCTGCCCGTCCACACCCCGAGCCGGCCCATCGCACCGGGCACGTGTTCGAGGTACCAGGAGAAGTCCTCGCCGCCACCCGACTGTGGGGTATCGGCCAGCACGGTCGGGCCCTGCGCGATCACGGCGTTCTCGAATCGGCGGGTCGCCGCGGCATCGTTGATCACCGGCGGCACCCCGCGACGGTAGTCGATATCGGCCTCGACACCGGTCGGGGCCAGCAACTGCGCGATCAGCTCGCGGACCAGGGGTTCGAGTTCCACCCAGGTCTGCCGATCACCGGTGCGGACCGTTCCGGTAAGCACACCGGTGCGCGGAATCGCGTTCGACGCCTGGCCGGCGTGCACGGCGCCCCACACCATCACGGTGCCGGTTCGCGGATCGACCCGGCGGCTGAGCAGTCCCGGCAGGCCGGTGATGACCACGCCGAGCGCGTAGACCAGGTCGGCGGTCAGATGCGGCCGCGAGGTGTGGCCACCGGAGGAGCGCAGTCGCACCTCGATCCAGTCGGCGGCCGAGGTGATCGCACCGGTGCGCAGCCCGACGTGGCCGACCTCGAGATGCGGATCGCAGTGCATCGCGAAGATGCTGTGCACCCCGTCGAGGGCGCCGCGGGCGATCACGTCGAGCGAACCGCCCGGCATCGCCTCCTCGGCCGGTTGGAAGATCAGCCGCACCCCGTGCGGCAGGGTGTCCATCTGCGCGAGGGCGTGGCCGGCTCCCAGCAGGATCGCGGTATGCGCGTCGTGGCCGCAGGCGTGGGCGACCCCGTCGACGGTCGAGGAGTACGACGCCCCGGTGAACTCCTGCAGGGGCAGCGCGTCCATATCGGCGCGCAGCGCGATGCGCGGAGTGTCCGGCCCGAGATCGCAGATCACCCCGGTGCTGTCGGGCAACGGCTGCGGATCGAGCCCGGCCGCCTTCAACGTCTCGACGACAAATGCCGCGGTCGCGACCTCGTTGCGCGCCAACTCCGGATGCATGTGCAGGTGTCGACGCCACTGCACCAGTTCGTCACCGTGGTCGGCCAACCACCGGTCGGCGGCACTCATCGAGCCTCCTGCTTGCCAGTTTCCGAGGGATCCCTGCGCACCGGCGGCATGCACACGCGCCACCGGGCATTCGGACCATTATCCTCGCCCCGCTATCGCGACCCGTCACCCGGTCGGGGACTCGCCGGGCGCAACAGCTTCTCGCGCTGCCGGGGATCGGCCGCCGCCGCGGCCGCGACGACGGCCAGAGCGATCGCACCGTCCTCGATCGCGGCGTTTGCCGACGGTCCCACCACGGCATCCGCGAAGGCCGGCTGGTGCAGCACGGCGCCGCCGGCGTCGATCCCGATCAGCGGGTGGATGCCCGGCAGCACATTGGTGATATTCCCCATATCGGTGCTGCCGAAGGTGTCGACCCGTTCGCGGTCCGGCGGCAGCGGCGAGCGGCCCCGCGCCAGGATCGCGGTCCGGTAGCTCTCGACCAGCCAGGGGTCGGCGGTCAGTTCGTGATACGTCGGGCAGACCCGGTGGATCTCGTGGGTACATCCGGTGGCCCGGGCGGCGCCCGCATAGCAGTCGTCGATCCGGGACCACAGCTGCGCGAGGCTCTCCCGGTCGCCGGCCCGCAGGTAGTAGGCCAGTTCGCTGGACGCGGGGATGATGTTCGGGGCCACGCCCCCGTTGGTGACGATGCCGTGTACCTGCTGGTCCGGGAGCAGATGTTGGCGCAGCAGACCGACCGCCACCTGCCCCAGGGTGGCCGCATCCGCCGCGTTGCGGCCCAGATAGGGCGCGGCCGAGGCGTGCGCCTCGAGGCCGCCGAGCCGGATCACGATGTCGTCGAGGGCCAGCGAGCGGGCGTCGACGACATCGCGCGGCGCCGGGTGCACCATCGCGGCCATCCCGACACCGTCGAAGACCCCCCGCTCGAGCAGAACGACCTTGCCGCCGCCGCTCTCCTCGGCCGGGGTACCGATCACCCGAACGGTGACGTCCAGGTCGGCCGCGACGGCCGCCAGCGCGATACCGGCCGCCGCCGAGGTCGCGGCGATCACGTTGTGCCCGCAGGCGTGACCGATACCGGGCAGGGCGTCGTACTCGGCGCAGAACGCGATCGTCGGGCCACCGTCGCCGATCCGGGCGTCGAAAGCGGTCGGGACGCCGACGATCCCGCGGGTCACCTCGAAACCGTGTCCGGCGAGCAGGTCCGCGACCAGCGCGGCGGAGGCGTACTCCTCGAACGCGGTCTCCGGGTTCGCGTGCAAGGTATGCGAGAGCGAAATCGCCTCGGGCAGCACCCGCTCGACCGCCCGCTCGATCACCCGATTCGCATCCGCACCGGCGGCCATCGCGGTCAGGTTCCGGAGAGTGTGGCGGGCGCCGCCACGGCCAACGCGTCGAGTACCGGGCGGTGGATGTCGCGCTTGATCCGGCCGAGGACCTCTCCCCGGTTGCCGGCATTGCCCGCCGCCCGCTCGATCGCGGCGGGCAGCAGGTCGTCCAGCGGTGCGGCGGCCTCGACGATGCCCCGCTCGGCCGCCTCGTTGCCACCGAAGCGGCGGGCGGTGGTCATCGCCTCGATCGCCACCGTGCGCGGCAACCGTTCCAGCAGCAGGGCATTCATGCCGGTGGTGAACGCCATCCCCAGGGCGACCTCCGGCAGACAGAAGTAGCCGCGGTCGGCGCGCATCAGTCGACCGTCGTGGATGACCGCAAGCATCGCTCCGGCGCCGAAAGCGTGTCCGGTGATCGCGGCGACCGTCGGCATCGGCAGCACCAGGATGCGCGCATAGAGCGCGTGCACCCGGTCGAGGTAGGCGCCGATATCGGTGCCCGGCGCCATCAGATGTTCGACATCGAGACCGTTCGAGTAGAACTTCGGTCCCCCCACGGTGACCAGTCCGGCCGGACCGGTCGAGGCTTCCACCTCGTCGAGCAGGACGCCGACCTCGTCGAGCCAGGTCGGCGAGAAGCGATTCTCGGGATTGCTGTCGTCGAGATGCAGGACGAAGACCTGATCGTTGCGTTCGAGGGAGGGCATGGCCGGATCGTAGCGGGGGTGCCGACAGGTGCCGCGACGTCGGTCCCCCGCCCACCCCGACGGCACTATGCTGCGATGCCATGACAGCTTCGACGCCCGGCACCGTCGACGAATCGACGCCGGAGCAGGATCCGACCGCGGCGGCGCAGCGAGCCGCCGCGGTTCTCGCCGACATCACCGGGGTCGAGGCCCATGATGTGGCGGTCGTCCTGGGCACCGGGTGGGGAGACGCCGCCGATGCGTTCGGCACCCCGATCGCCACCCTGGCCACCTCCGATCTGCCCGGCTTCGCCGGACCGAGCGTCTCCGGCCACGCCGGACAGATCCGCTCGACCCGCCTCGGCGACTACCGCGTCCTGGTGTTGATGGGCCGCAGCCACCCCTACGAGGGGCACCACCTCTCGACCGTCGTACATCCGATCCGGACCGTCGCCGCGGCAGGCGTGCGCCACGTCCTGTTGACCAACGCCGCCGGTGGGCTGCTGCCCGAGATGACGGTCGGCCAGGCGGTCGCGATCAGCGACCACCTCAATCTGACCGCCCGCTCGCCGTTGATCGGACCGCAGTTCGTCGACCTGGTCGATGCCTACTCCCCCCGGCTGCGGGAGTTGGCCCGGCAGATCGATCCGACCCTCACCGAGGGGGTCTACGCGGGCCTGCCCGGGCCGCACTTCGAGACCCCCGCCGAGATCCGCATGCTGCGCACCCTGGGTGCCGATCTGGTCGGGATGTCGACGGTGCACGAGACGATCGCCGCCCGCGCCCTCGGGCTCGAGGTGTTCGCGGTGTCGATGGTGACCAACGCCGCCGCCGGGGTCACCGACGGCCCGATCGATCACAGCGCCGTGGTGGCCGCCGGCGCCGCCGCGGCCGATCGGGTGGGCTCGCTGCTCGCCACGCTGATCTCCCGATTGTGACCGGCCCCGAATCCGAACTCGTCGACCCGGCCGTCGTCGACGCCTGGATCGCCGACGATCCGGATCCGGCCACCCGCGCGGAGTTGACCGATCTGCGCAAGCAGGACCCCGAGGAATTGGCCGAGCGCTTCCGCGGCCGGTTGACCTTCGGCACCGCCGGGCTGCGCGGGCCGCTGCGGGCCGGGCCCAACGGCATGAACGAGGCGGTGGTCTGCGCGGCGACCGCCGGGCTGGCCGACTATCTGCGCGAACACCATTCGGGTGGGATCGTCGTGGTCGGGCACGACGCCCGGCACGGCTCCCGCCGTTTCGCCCGCGCCTGCGCCGAGATCCTGGCGGGCGCGGGGTTCGACGTGGTGGCCCTGCCCGGACCGCTGCCAACTCCGCTGGTGGCCTTCGCGGTTCGCCGTCTGGGAGCGATCGCCGGGGTGGTGATCACCGCATCGCACAATCCGGCCGGGGACAACGGCTACAAGGTCTACCTCGACTCCGGATCGCAGATCGTCGCGCCGGTCGACGCCGACATCGAGCGGCGCATCGCCGCGGTTGCCTCGGTGCGCGACCTGCCGCGTCGGCAGGTGATCGGCGGCGACCGCGGCGTGATCGACGCCTATATACGCCGGGTCGCGTCGCTGCCGCGCGGTGACGCTCGGGTGCTGCGCATCGCGCTGACCCCGACCCACGGCGTGGGCGGCGATATCGCCCTGCGTGCCCTGCGGGCGGCCGGATTCGACGACATCGCCGTGGTCGCCGAACAATTCGACCCCGACCCGGACTTCCGCACCGTCGACTCGCCCAATCCGGAGAACCCGGCGACCACCGCCCGCCTGCTCGCCCTCGCCGAACGTGTCGACGCCGACGTGGCGATCGCACTCGATCCCGACGCCGACCGGTGTGCGGTGGGCATTCTCGGGCGCGACGGTTGGCGGATGCTGTCCGGCGACGACGTCGGGGTTCTGTTGGGGGCGCGTCTGCTCGCCGACGCTCCCGTCGACGCCGTGGTCGCCACGACGATCGTCTCGTCGACGATGTTGGGGCGCATCGCCGACGCCAAGGACGTGCGCTGCGTGCGCACGCTGACCGGGTTCAAGTGGCTCACCCGCGCCGCCGACAATCTGCTCTACGCCTACGAGGAGGCGATCGGCTACTGCGTGGATCCGGAGGCCGTCCGCGACAAGGACGGCATCTCCGCCGCGGTGATGGTGGCCGACCTGGTCGCCGATTTG
This sequence comes from Millisia brevis NBRC 105863, assembly GCF_001552615.1. Taxonomy (GTDB): domain Bacteria; phylum Actinomycetota; class Actinomycetes; order Mycobacteriales; family Mycobacteriaceae; genus Millisia; species Millisia brevis. Next base: position 301,581 of record NZ_BCRN01000004.1, on the reverse strand, counting down.
CGTTCCACCGGAAGGACTGTCGACGATCTGTTGGACGACCTCACCCGCCGGTACGGTGTGCACGCCGTCGACCGGGTCACCCGGCCGGTCGACGATCCGGCGCAGGCGGCCGCGGTACTCGACCGGTTGCGAGCCGACCCGCCCACCACGATCGCGAACGAACCGGTGCGGGTGCGCGACTACGCCGACCCGGCACTGGCCGAGACGTCACCACCCTTGCGCACCAACGCGATCGAGCTGATCGGCGACGGCATCCGGATGGTGGTGCGCCCGTCGGGGACCGAACCGATCCTCAAGGCGTACCTCGAAGCGGTCGTTCCCGTGGTCGGCGACGACCCGGGGCCCGCGCGCGCCGAGGCCGCCCGTCGCCTGGCGATCTGGCGGCAGGTCGCCACCACGCTGTAGGGCGGACCGGCCGGTGCGGAACGGTCCGGCGGTCAGTCGTCGTCGGGGTCGGCGCCCAGCTCGGCGACCTTGACCTCGACGCCGCCCATCAGCGCGAAGCCGCTGACCCGGATGTGCGGGGCGCCGGGGTCGGCGGCGATGTGATCGGTGCGGGAGAAGCCGCCCATCACGCCCATACCGGTCGTGGTGACCGAGACCTCCGGGGGCACGATCACCTGGACGCCACCCATGATCGCGACGGCGGAGATCGTCACCTCTGTCGTGGTGAAAACCGCTTCGCGCAGGTCGATTTCGCCGCCGCCCATGATCGCCAGGGCGTGCACGGTCGCCGGTACGCTCCAGCTACCGTGCAGGCGGAAGCCGCTCATGATCGCGATGCTGCGCTTGGCCCCGAGCGCGGTGGCCGCCGCGACCGGCCGGTCGGCGCCCGGCGTGGGATTCTGCTGCCAGACGTGCGTCGGCACCAGATCCTGGACCAGCGGCACCAGATCCGAACGGGTGGTGGCCGCCCACACGTCCTTGAGCCGATCGTCGTACTCGAGCACGCTGAGCCGGCCGTCGCCGACCGCGACGCTCAGCAGATCGGCGACCCGCTGACGCTCGCTGTCGCTGACCCGCAACCGCAGGTGGTCCGGCTGCGCCGGTTCCGGAAGGTCGGCCATGCGCACAGGATAGGCCGTCGGGGCTCCGACGTCGCCGCATACGTTCGTACCGCCGGGTCCGTTGAATACCGCGGGTTTCCACCGGGGCGGCGCGGTAGGCAGGACCTCGCCGGAACTGCGCCGCAGGTGGCGGGCACGTCCGGGCGGATTCCCACCACATCGCGCCGTCGCGGGCCTACCATCGCCGATGTGATCACCACTGCCGTTATTCCGGAAGAGGTGCGACGGATCGGACCGTCGCGGTGAAGCTGCAGATCTCGAATCCCGCGGATCATCCGTGCATCACCACGCTGCCGTTCGCGATCCCGCTCGAACAGTGGGAACTGCCGCACCAACGCCGCGTCCTCGGTCTGCACCGACACGTGGTCAAGATCGTCGAACTCGACAACGGCGGCCGCGGCCGGCGCACCTCCTATGTGGTGAAGGAACTTCCGGACAAACTCGCCGAGCGCGAGTACCGATTGCTGCGGTGGCTGGTGGAGCAGTCGCTGCCGACGGTCGAGGTGGTCGCGGCGGTCACCGAGCGGTCGGAGAGCCGCGAAGGGCTGATCATCACCCGCCATCTCGACTACTCGCTGCCCTACCGCAGCCTGCTGTCCGGGCACGGCCTGACCATCCCGTATATCGGCGACCGCGTCCTCGACGCGCTCGTGGGATTGCTGGTCCGGCTGCATCTGGCCGGCTTCTACTGGGGTGACTGTTCGCTGTCGAATACCCTCTTCCGCCGCGACGCCGGCGCCCTGGAGGCGTACGTGATCGACACCGAGACCAGCGAGGTGCACCCGACGCTGACGAAGGGGCAACGCGAGACCGATCTGCAGATCGCCCTCGAGAACCTGGCCGGCGGCCTGCTCGATCTGCAGGCGGGCGGCAAGCTGGTCCCCGGGATCGACCCGTGGAAGATCGCCGGCGGTCTCGCCGACCGGTATCGGACGCTGTGGAACGAGGTCACCGGCTCCGAGGAGTTCGACAGCAACGACATGTGGCGGGTCGAACAGCGCATCCAGCGCCTGCACGAGCTCGGATTCGACGTCGACGAGGTCGAGGTACAGACCGCCGACGATTCCGCCCGGCGACTGCGACTGTCCCCCAAGGTGGTCGAGAGCGGCTATCACGAGGATCGCCTGTTCGCGTTGACCGCGCTGCACGCCGGGCAGAACCAGGCGCGTCGGATGCTCGACGACATCCACCGCTTCGCGGTGGAGATGCGTTCGCGCACCGGAAAGCAGCTACCGGAGAACATCGCAGCGGTGCGGTGGCTCGACCAGCGTTTCGAGCCGATCGTGGCCGCGATCCCGCCCGAGCTGGTCGGAAAACTGCAGGCCGCGGAGATCTTCCACCAGATCCTCGAACACCGGTGGTACCTCAGCGAACGGGCGGGCCGGGACGTGCCGATGCCGGAGGTGGTCCGCTCCTACGTCGACTCGGTCCTGCGCGGCGCTCCGGACGAGAAGACCCGTATCGATCCGCCCACCGCCGGATTCGTTCTGCCGGTCGACGGCTGAGTTCGACCGCCGGTTCAACTGCCCGGTTCGACTGCCGGGTTCGACGGCAGCGACCCGACAGCCGGTATCAGCGCGGTCCGAACTGCCGATCGCCCGCGTCCCCGAGGCCGGGCACGATGAAGGCGTCCTCGTTGAGCCGCTCGTCGATCGCGGCGGTCACCAATCGCACCGGATAGCCGGATTCCTCCAGCGCCGCCACCCCCTCGGGGGCGGCGACCACGCAGACGGCGGTCATATTGTCCGCGCCGCGACTGACCAACAGTTCCAGCGCGTGCAACAGCGATCCGCCGGTGGCGAGCATCGGGTCGAGCAGGAAGACCGGCTGATCCGCCAACTCGTCGGGCAACGACGCCAGGTAGGGAACCGGCTGATGGGTCTGCTCGTCGCGCGCGACGCCGATGAACCCGACCCGCGACTCCGGCAGCACCACCGAGGCCTGCTCGACCATGCCCAGGCCGGCCCGCAGCACCGGCACCAACAGCGGCGGCCGCGTCAACCGCGCACCGCGAGCGACGCCGACCGGGGTGTGCACGACGATCTCGTCGATCGGCGCGGTACGCAATGCCTCGTAGAGCAGATAGGTGGTCAATCGCGACAGCACCCGCCGGAACGACGCATTGGAGGTGTCCGCGTCGCGCAGTGTGGTCAACGCCACGGCGGCGAGCGGATGATCGAGCACATCGACCTGCATGGTCGGAAACACTAACCCGCTCGCGGATTATCGGCGCGGCACGGAACCGCGCGTGCGTACCGCCCGTCCTATAACGACGACGGGTAGAGATCGGTCGCCGCCGGCGGCGACCGATCGCGGAGGTCCGGACGCGGCGACCGCGTTCCGGACGCGGAGGGGGCGATCGATATGACCACCGGGATCACCGCAGCGGGGGCGGAGCTGGCGGCCGTCGCCGGCGCGCACCGCTCGGCGGCGGCGCAGTTGGTGGCGAGCGCCGGGGCGGCGACGGTCGACGCGGCCGTGGTCGCGGCGGCATTCGGGCCGATCGGCGCGGACTTCGCGGCCGGCTTCACCGCCGCCGCAGCCCGCTTCTCCGCCGCGATCGCCGAGTTGGGGGCGGTGCACACGGCCTTCGCGGAGCAGGTCGACGCGTCCGCCGCCGGATACGCCGCCGCCGATACCGCGGCCGACTCCGCGATCCGTGGGGCGGGGCTGCCGTGATCGACGCGTTGACCCGGCCGATGATCGACCTGCTCGAGGAATGTGGGACCGGCCTGCTGCCGGAGGGCGAGCAGAACGATCGCCTGCTGACCGCCGGATGTGACGGGTTGCGCACGGCGGCCTCGATGGTCGATCGCGCGCTGACCGAGGCACCCGCGACGCTCGGCCCGGCGGTCTCCGCGGTGATGTCGGCGGGCGGTCAGGTCCTGGCCGCCGCGGGCACCGCCGGGGGCGGCTCCGGATCCGGGTGGATCGGCGGAGCCGCCGATGCCGCGGCGAGCGCCGCCGCCGATGCGGTGCGATCCGCGGCGATGCTGGCCGAACACGGCGAACAACTCGACGCCGTGCTCCGGCAGGGACTCGAGGCGATGCGGCGGGCGGCCGCCCGAATCGCGGAGGTGATCACCTCGTTCGTGTCGGCGGCGGCCGCGATGGCCCCCGCCCTGGCCACTCCGGCGGGCCCGGCGGCCCTGATCACCCTCGCGATCGAGCATCTCGGCCGGGCGACCACCATCGTCGGCGAGTTGCGGGCCGAGCTGTCGACGTTGACCGCGCAGGTCGTGCAGCTGACCGAGCCGCCGCCGACCCCACCTCGACCCGGTGGCGGCGGGGACCCGGTCGCCCAGTTGGCCGGTGGGATGCAGGCGGCCGAACAACTCGTCTCGACCGGTACCCGAATGTTCTCCGGGATCACCGAGGCCCTCGGCGGCGGCGTCGGGTCGCCGGCCGGGGGCGCCGGCGCGGGGGTGCTGCCGGGGGTCGATACAGCGGGCGCCGGGTCGCCGGTCGACACCGGTTCGGCGGGATCGACATCCGGTTCGGCCGAGATGGGGCCCGGGTCCGTCACCGTCACCCTGCCCGACGGCAGCACCGCCACCGCACCGAACGAGGCGGCCGCCCAAGCGGTGCGCAGCGCCCTGACCCAACAGGGCGTCCCCTATCAATGGGGCGGAACCACGCCCGGCAGCGGCCTGGACTGCAGCGGCCTGACGCAGTGGGCCTACGGCGAAGCCGGTATCGACATCCCCCGCCTCGCCCAGGAGCAGAGCGTCGGCACCGCGGTATCCGCGGACGGCCTGCAACCCGGCGACCTCGCCGTCTGGGACGGACACGTCGCGATGGTGATCGGCAACGGCCAGATGATCGAGGCGGGTGACCCGGTGTCGGTCAGCGACATCCGGACCACCAACAGCGGCATGGCCTTCCACGGCTTCTACAGGCCGACAACATGAGTTCCGCGGTGGCCGGCAACCGCTCCGGCAGTTTGCGGGTGCGGGTCGACGACGCCGGTACCCTGCTCGCCGTCCACATCGATCGCGACGAATTGCGCTACGGCGGAGCATCACTGGCGGCGGCGATCCTTTCCCTCTACGAATCCGCACACGCCGATGCCGTCGATCGCCGCCGGTCGGAGTTGCTCGACTACGGCATGACGCCCGATGTGGTCGACCGGATTCACCCGCCCGTGGACCGCCCCGATCGCCCGACACCGCCGTCGGATCGTTCCTGGATGCGCGACCTGTGACCGATCCGAACCGAAAGGACCCCGTGGTGCGAGCGAAGGAACGACTCGAAGCGCTCGAACGTGCGGCCCGCGAATTGTCGACCACCTCCCATACCGGTCGGTCGGCCGATGGTCTGGCGGCCGCGACGGTCGACGGCAGCGGCCGAATCGTCGATCTACGCCTGCCACCGTCGCTGCTCGGGCTGTCCGCGGACCGGCTCGGCGCCGCGATCGTCGCCGCCGCGGCGGACGCGGAACAGCGCGCCCGGGCCTCCCGCGAGACGGTGCTCGACGGCCTCGACCACGACCTGCGGCGGTCGTGACGGACTGCCGGCTTCCCGGGATAGGCTCACCCGCGTGACAGCGGATATCGTGCCGATCGAGCTGGGATTGACCGACGGCAATCTGGTGACCCTGTGGGCACCTCTGTGGCGTGAGGACGACGACGAGTGGCAGGCCTTCCTCGGCGCGGACGACGCTCTGTTCGGCTTCGAATCGGTCGCCGACCTGACCGCCTTCGTGCGTGGCGGGGCCGATAACGATCTGTCCGACCATCCGCAGTGGTCGACCGTGCGCGAGCTGTCGGCGTCCGAGCTGGAACCCGCCGATGAGAACCGCTACGACCTGGTCGGCGTACTCGAGCTGGTGGCGGCCGACGCCACCGAAGCGAGCATCGACCGGTTGCGCGAGGCGATGGAGATGGCCCGCACGATCGGCGAGGTCTGCGACCTCGAGCCGGTGGAGGAGTTCTTCACCTCCAACCCCAGTGTCACAGCGGTATTCGACGGGCTCGACCCGTTCTACGGCCGCGAGGGCGCGACCCTGTGGCGGAAGATCGGCGCCGCCGTCGGCAGCGGATGGGACGCGGTGCTCGACGCGATCGATTCGGTCGTCTCCACCCCGGATGTCGACGCCAAGCTCGTGGTGGTGGCGCAGGCCGAATTGGACGCCCCCGACGTTGTCGAGGACGACGAGCCCGAGGACGACGACGAGATCGAGACCGACACCGATCTCGACGATGAGACCGAATCCTTCTGGGAGGCCGTCGGAATCGATCCCATCAGGATCATCACCGGCGACAACACCTTCGTCACCCTGCGCTGCTACGTCGACGAATCGCCGATCTTCCTCGGCCGACAGGGCACGATCCTGGTCTTCGGAAACGAGCGGGGCCTCGCCCGCTATCTGGCCGACGACCACGACCACGACCTCACCGGCCTGAGCACCTATCTCGCGGTACAGACCGCGGCCACCGACGGTTCGCTCGAGGTCGAGGTCGCCGACGACAATGTCTACGTCCTGCCGGGCACGGCGGACGATCTGCGCGCCGGACCGGACGATGTCGACCTCGATCAGCTCGACCTGAACGTCGAGTTGTTCAGCGATGCAGCCGAATACGCCGGCGACGAGTCGGTCGAGGAAGCGCTCGCCCCCAATGTTCCCCTCGGGCGGTACATCAACTACCTGCTCGACGGCGACGCGGCCGCGGCAGCACCACACCGCCCGCCGTTCGTCATGGAGGCGGAGGCCTGGCGTGATCTCGAGCACCAGTTCGAGGGACGTTTGCGGCGGGGCTGATCACCACACTCAGCCGCTGCGAGACCTTCGGAGTTGATTAGGTAAAGGGTCGGTCTCGAACCGGACAACACGCATTCCCCGAGTCGCCGCCGTGCCATTGATATGGCACGGTATGCATATCCGCTTCGGATCCCGGCGATCGGTTGGAATTCGGTCACCGAGTCAACCCTCATGGGCGATCCGTGTCACATTTACGGACTCGAGGAGCCTCGTCGATGGGTGTATTCCGGGGATGGCGCATGCCGATCCGACCACTCCGACTATTGGCTGCGACCATTGTTTCGATTCTTCTCCTGATCGCTGCGGGACGGTTGGACCTGCCGGTCGACGAGGCCGCACCCGCGGCGATGTCGATCGAGGCGGTCTCCGCGGCCGGGGATTCGGCGGGACGGGCGGGGGCCGCGAACCCGATCGCGCCGGCGGGTCTGGCGGTTCCCGACGCGCAGAGTGAAGCGGTTCCCGCGCAGAGCGCGGTGGCTTCGGCGCACGGCGCGGTGGCTTCGGCGCACAGCGCGACGTCCGGGATCAACGCGTTCACCAACAGCGCCGTTCTCGGGGAGAGTTTCGCCCGCCTGGAGGAGACCTTCGACGGCTCGGTCGGTATCGCGATCGCGCCGGTCGGCGGCGGTCGGGTGCTCTCCTACGGCGATTGGTCGACCGGCGACGCCTGGTCGACGATGAAGGTGCCGATCGCCGTGGCCGCCGTCCGGGCGACCGACGGTGGGATCGATGCGGACATCACCGCGGCGATCACCGTGTCGGACAACGACGCCGCCCGCCGACTGTGGGACGGTCTCGCCGGCACGATGTCCTCGGTCGCCACGATTCAAGCCCTACTGACCGAGACCGGCGACACCACCCCGATGGCGGAGCAGTACGCCCAGCAGGGGGACGACTCGTTCGGCGGCCTGACGTGGTCGCTGGTCGACCAGGTCGAGTTCACCGCCCGGTTCCCCTGCCTGGCCGGGGGCGCCCGGGTGATCGCCGAGATGCGCCAACTCACCGAGGAACACCGCTGGGGCCTGGCAGCCGACGGCGCGGCCGCCAAGGGCGGCTGGGGCCCGGATGCGTACGGCAACTATCTCGTTCGCCAGCTCGGCATCGTCACCACCCCCACCGGACGGGCCGCGGTGACGATGGCCGCGCTACCGGCCTCCGGCGAATTCGAGGACGCTACGGCGATGTTGACCGCGATGGCGGCCTGGCTATCGGCGAATCGCGCCGACCTGCCCTCCGGACGCTGTGTCTCGGTGAGCCGCTAGGACTTCCGGAGATCGAAGCGTTCGGCGGGGGTTGGGCCCCCGCCGAACGCCGCGGTCCTCAGTGGCCGCTCGCGACGGCCTGTTCGGCGATCAGCGGGTCGTAGTGCGGCTTGACCATCGTCTCGATCAGATCGAGCCGTTCGTCGAACGGGATGAACGCCGACTTGAGCGCATTGATGGTGAAGCGCTGCAGATCCGCCCAGCCGTAGCCGAAGGTCTCGACCAAACGGCTCATCTCGCGGGTCATGTCGGTATCGCTCATCAGCCGGTTGTCGGTATTGACCGTCACCCGGAAGCGCAGGCGCGCAAGCAGATCGAAGGGGTGCTCGGAGAGTCGGGCCACCGCGCCGGTCTGCACGTTCGAGCTCGGACACAGTTCGAGCGGAATGCGGCGATCGCGCACATTGGTCGCGATCCGTCCGAGCACCGCGCCGCCGTCCTCGCGGAGGGTGATGTCGTCGACGATGCGCACACCGTGGCCGAGACGATCGGCACCGCAGTACGCGAGCGCCTCATGGATCGACGGCAGGCCGAAGGCCTCGCCCGCGTGGATCGTGAAGCGCGCATGCTCCGACCGCATCAGCTCGAAGGCGTCGAGATGGCGGGTGGGCGGGTTACCGGACTCGGCGCCGGCGATGTCGAAACCGACCACTCCGAGATCGCGGTGCCGGACGGCAAGTTCGGCGATCTCGCGGGAGCGGGCGGCATGGCGCATCGCGGTCAGCAGGCAGCCGACCCGGATCGTGCGGCCCCGGTCGCGGGCCTCCTCCACCCCGGCCCGGAACCCGGCGAGCACGTGTTCGACCACCCGGTCGAGCGACAGGCCCGACTCGATGTGCAGTTCGGGGGCATAGCGCACCTCCGCGTAGACCACACCGTCCTCGGCGAGGTCGAGGACGCATTCGCGGGCGACCCGCTCGAGCGCCTCCGGGGTCTGCATCACCGCGACCGTGTGGGCGAAGGTCTCGAGGTAGCGCTCCAGCGATCCGCTGTCCGCCGCGGTGCGAAACCAGGTGCCCAACTCGGTGGGATCGTCCGACGGCAGCGCGTCGTAACCGGCGGCGTCGGCCAGTTCGATGATGGTGGTCGGTCGCAGGCCGCCGTCGAGGTGATCGTGCAGCAGCGCCTTCGGCGCGGCCCGCAACCGGTCGATACTCATCGACGACCCGGCACCCGAGGTCGGCGCGGTCGACGTCGAGACATGTGCACTCATGACGCGACCCTAGCGATCCGCGCGCAGCGACGATGAGTGGCATCGGGATTCGTCGACGCGACCCGCCGCGGCCGAGACGGAGCTCACGCCGAGGGGCCGTCCGCGGCCATCCGCTCGATGATCAACGGCCCGGCGACGCGAGCCGCGTGCCCGGGCGGTCCGATGCGCATCGCCTCGGCGAAGGTGACCCGTCCGGCCGGGAGCCGATCGGCGTCGTCGGCGTACAGCGTCGCCACCGGTTGGCCGCGCCGCACGGCGGCTCCCGGTGCGATATGACAGACCACCCCCGCACCCGCCGAGACCGGGTCGCCCTGCGCCGCCCGACCCGCGCCGAGTCGCCCCGCGGCGAGGCCGACCAGCTTGGCGTCGAGTGCGGTCAGCACGCCGTCCTCGGGCGCGAGCACCTCCTCCGTGTGACGCGCCGTCGGCAGCGGCGCATCCGGGTCGCCGTCGGCGGAGGCGATCACCGCGCGCCAGCGGTCCATCGCCCGCCCGTCGCGCAGGACGTCGCGCGGGTCGACGTGGTCGAGGCCGGCCGCGAGCAGCATCTCGTCGGCCAGCGCCAGCGTCAGTTCGACCACATCGGTGGGGCCGCCGCCCGCGAGGACCTCGACCGCCTCGGCGACCTCGAGGGCATTGCCGACCGCGCGACCGAGGGGCTGGTCCATATCGGTCAGCAGCGCGCTGGTGCGCACCCCCGCCGCTCGGCCGAGGTCGATCATCGTGGCGGCCAGTTCGCGCGCCGAGTCCAGGCCGGGCAGGAAGGCGCCGGACCCGACCTTGACGTCGAGCACCAGCGCCGCGGTGCCCTCGGCGATCTTCTTGCTCATGATCGAGGCGGCGATCATCGGGATCGATTCGACCGTTCCGGTGACATCCCGCAGGGCGTAGAGCTTGCGGTCGGCGGGGGCGAGGTCGGCGCCCGCGGCACAGATGACCGCGCTCACCCGCGGATCGAGCAGGTTCTCCCGAATCCGGTTGCCGGTCAGATCGGCTCGCCAGCCGGGGATCGCTTCCAACTTGTCGAGCGTGCCGCCGGTATGTCCCAGACCCCGTCCGGACAGTTGTGGGACCGCCGCACCGCAGGCGGCGACCAGCGGGGTCAGGACCAACGTGATCTTGTCGCCGACACCCCCGGTCGAATGCTTGTCGACCGTCGGCCGCGTCAACCCCGGATAGCTCGCCCGGCGGCCCGAGTGCACCATCGCCTCGGTCCAGGCCGCGATCTCCCCGGCCCCCATCCCCCGCAGCAGGATCGCCATCGCCAGGGCCGACATCTGCTCGTCGGACACCGTTCCGCGGGTGAAGCCGTCGACCATCCAGTCGATCTGTCGATCCGACAGCGTCCCGCCGTCGCGTTTGGTGGTGATGACCGCTATCGCGTCGATTACGGCGTCGACCATCGCGCCCGTCCCCCGTCCCGTCCCACGGGCCGCTCCCCGACCCGCCCCGCGATCAGTCTCCGCCCAACTCCTCCACCCACTACAAACCGACCTACCGCAACCCCGCCTACTCCCCGGTCGGCGCGCCCGGCCGGACGACCGCGTCGAGATCGTCGGGGCCGAAGGCCAGCGGCAGCAGCGCGGCCAATGTCATCGGTCCGGCGGGGGTGTCGATCAGCATCTCGCCGCCGCCGTGTTCGTAGAGCACCTGCCGACAGCGACCGCACGGGAGAATCGTCTCGCCGCGCGCATCGCAGCACAGCAGCGCCAGCAATCGGCCGCCCCCGGTGGCGATCAGGTTTCCGACCAGCGTGCACTCGGCACAAAGCGCCAAACCGTATGAGACATTCTCCACATTGCATCCGGAGACAATCCGCCCCGAATCCACTAGGGCGGCCGCACCGACCGGATATCCCGAATATGGCGCGTAGGCCCGTGTCATCACCTCGGATGCCGTCTGCCGCAAGGTGTTCCAATCGATGTCCGTCATAGCCACCATCCTGACATCGGACGGGCCGGCGCGTCCGACAAGCGATGTCGTCGGCCCGAAGCCTTTCCCTCTCATTCGGGTAGGCAAACCTAATTGTCACAAATTGGTGCGAAACGTACGACGGAGTTGATTGGTTCCGGACCGGGGCAAGGGATTACAGTTGCGTGACCGGTTCGCGTTACGCGCTCGAGCTGAACGATGTGCACTCCAGATGCCCGTTCACTCGTCACGTCCATCAACGATGCTGGAGGCAGTCACGATGAGCAGTACCCTCACCAGCTCCGGACGGGGGGTGACACGGTCGCTGTATCGCGGCGACCCCGGCATGTGGTCGTGGGTCGCGCACCGCGTGACCGGTGTCATGATCTTCTTCTTCCTTTTCGTACACGTTCTCGACACCGCACTGGTACGTGTCGATCCGAACGTCTACGACCAGGTGATCGACACGTACAAGACGCCGCTGATCGGCCTCTTCGAGATCGGCCTGGTCGGCGCGGTCCTCTTCCACGCCCTCAACGGCGTACGGATCATGCTGGTCGACTTCTGGTCGCAGGGCCCGCGCTATCAGCGTCAGATGCTGTGGACGGTCCTGGTCATCTGGTTGGTGCTGTTCATCGCCGGCGCCGGCCGCATCTTCTACAACATGCTTGTGGGGCACTGACATGAGTTCCGAAGCGAAGGTCCTGGCGACCTCCTACGACCGTCCGGCCGGCCTCGACAACCCGCGCGCGCCCCGGCGCGCCGGCGGCGGCAACTTCGAGCTCTACTCGTGGCTGTTCATGCGACTGTCCGGGCTGGCGCTGATCGTTCTGGTCCTCGGCCACCTGTTCATCATGCTGATGCTCGACTCGGGTGTGCACCGGATCAACTTCGCCTTCGTCGCGGGCCGCTGGGCGAGCCCCTTCTGGCAGATCTGGGATCTTGCGATGCTCTGGCTGGCGATGGTGCACGGCGGCAACGGCCTGCGCACGGTCATCGCGGACTACGCCCGCAAGGACTCGACGCGGTTCTGGCTCAACACTCTGTTGGCGATCTCGATAATTCTGATCGTCGTCACCGGCACGTACGTGATCTTCACGTTCGATCCGAACATCACGGCCTCCTGACGGGAACGAGGACCTCCATGGAAGAACATCGTTACGACGTCGTGATCGTCGGCGCCGGTGGCGCCGGCATGCGCGCCGCGATCGAGGCAGCTCCTCGCGCCCGCACGGCCGTGTTGACCAAGGTGTACCCCACCCGCAGCCACACCGGTGCGGCCCAGGGCGGTATGTGCGCGGCGCTCGCGAACGTCGAGGAAGACAACTGGGAGTGGCACACCTTCGACACCGTCAAGGGCGGCGACTACCTCGCCGACCAGGACGCGGTCGAGATCATGGCCAAGGAGGCCATCGACGCCGTTCTCGACCTCGAGAAGATGGGGCTGCCGTTCAACCGGACGCCCGAGGGCAAGATCGACCAGCGCCGCTTCGGCGGACATACTCGCGATCACGGCAAGGCACCGGTCCGGCGAGCCTGCTACGCGGCCGACCGCACCGGTCACATGATCTTGCAGACGCTGTACCAGAACTGCGTCAAGCACGATGTCGAGTTCTTCAACGAGTTCTACGCCCTCGACATCTCGATCGTCGAGACCGAGGACGGCCCGTACGCCAACGCGGTGATCGCCTACGAGCTGGCGACCGGCGAGATCCACATCTTCCATGCCAAGTCGATCGTCTTCGCCACCGGCGGCTCGGGCCGCATGTACAAGACGACGTCCAATGCGCACACCCTGACCGGTGACGGCATGGGCATCGTCTTCCGCAAGGGCCTGCCGCTCGAGGACATGGAATTCCACCAGTTCCATCCGACGGGTCTGGCCGGCCTCGGCATCCTGATCTCCGAGGCGGTGCGCGGCGAGGGCGGCATCCTGCGCAACGCCGAGGGCGAGCGGTTCATGGAGCGCTACGCCCCGACGATCAAGGACCTCGCGCCCCGCGACATCGTGGCCCGCTCGATGGTCCTCGAGGTACTCGAGGGTCGCGGCGCCGGCCCGAACAAGGACTACGTCTACATCGACGTGACCCACCTCGGCGCGGACGTTCTCGAGGAGAAGCTCCCGGACATCACCGAGTTCTCGCGAACCTACCTCGGCGTCGACCCGGTCACCGAACTGGTGCCGGTGTACCCGACCTGCCACTACGTGATGGGCGGCATCCCGACCCGGATCAACGGCGAGGTCCTGCTCGACAACGACCAGATCGTCAAGGGCCTGTACGCCGCGGGCGAGTGTGCCTGCGTGTCGGTGCACGGCTCGAACCGTCTGGGCACCAACTCGCTGCTCGACATCAACGTCTTCGGTCGCCGCGCCGGGATCGCCGCCGCGGAGTACGCCAAGACCGCGCCGCTGGTGCCGCTGCCGGACAAGCCCGAGCAGATGGTCGTCGACTGGCTGGCCCTGGTGCTCTCGGATCACGGCCACGAGCGGGTCGCGGACATCCGCACCGAACTGCAGCAGACCATGGACAACAATGCGTCGGTGTTCCGCACCGAGGAGACCCTCAAGCAGGCGCTGGCCGATGTCCATGTACTCAAGGAGCGGTACAGCCGGATCACCGTTCAGGACAAGGGAAAGCGCTACAACAGCGACCTGCTCGAGGCCATCGAACTGGGCTTCCTGCTCGAGCTGGCCGAGGTGACCGTGGTCGGCGCGCTCAACCGCAAGGAATCGCGCGGCGGCCATGCCCGCGAGGACTACCCGAACCGGGACGACGTCAACTACATGCGGCACACGATGGCCTACAAGCAGGGCAGCGAGCTGCTGTCCGATATTCGGCTGGACTATAAGCCCGTGGTCCAGACCCGGTACGAGCCGATGGAACGGAAGTACTGATGAGCGCACCGGCAATCGAAGCTCCCACGCTGCCGCCCATCCCCGAGAGCGCGGTGATGGTCACCCTGAAGATCGCCCGCTTCAACCCGGAGGACGATCTGGGCGCGCACTGGGATTCCTTCCAGGTCCCGACGCTGCCGACCGACCGGCTGCTCAACCTGCTCATGTACGTCAAGAACTACCTCGATGGCACGTTCACCTTCCGGCGCTCCTGCGCCCACGGGGTGTGCGGGTCGGATGCGATGCGGATCAACGGTGTCAACCGGCTGGCCTGCAAGGTGCTGATGCGCGACCTGCTGCCCAAGGACAGCAGCAAGTCGCTGACCATCACCGTCGAACCGATCCGCGGACTTCCGGTCGAGAAGGATCTCGTCGTCGACATGGAGCCGTTCTTCGACGCCTTCCGAGCGGTCAAGCCGTACCTGATCACCACCGGTAACGAGCCGACCCGCGAGCGGATCCAGTCGCAGGCCGACCGGCACCGTTTCGATGACACCACCAAGTGCATCCTGTGCGCGTGCTGCACGACCTCGTGCCCGGTGTTCTGGAACGACGGAAGCTACTTCGGCCCGGCGGCGATCGTCAACGCGCACCGGTTCATCTTCGACAGCCGCGACGAGGGCGCCGCGGAGCGCATGGAGATCCTCAACGATGCCGAGGGCGTGTGGCGCTGCCGCACCACCTTCAACTGCACCGACGCCTGCCCGCGCGGGATCGAGGTCACCAAGGCGATCCAGGAGGTCAAGCGCGCCCTGCTGTTCAGCCGCTGAGCCCTGCGACACCCCGCCGACCACGGCGGGATTCGTCGGGATCGAGAGTAGTGTCGAGCCGCCGCATTTCGCGGCGGCTCGACGCATTTCCGCGGCCGGGTGACGGGCGTGCGAGACGGGGTGCGCAGGGGTTGTCCACAGGATCGGGCCGGGCGCACCCGGTGGCCGCATCGAGATGGTTGCGCCCGCTCGCGGCGCTGATCGGTGTCGTGTTGATCGTCGCCGCCGGCGCCCCCGCCGCGGCGCAGCCGACCGGCGACGACACGGTTACCACCCCCGTCACCACCCCGGATACGTCGGCGTGCCCGCACCGGTCGACTCCCCCGCCCCCGGTCGACACCTCCGAGGTCCCGCGGCCGGGACGCTCGACACCCGATCCCGTTCCCGTCCCCGACGAGCCCGTCGGCGGCGGGCGGCTCGACGAATGCGGCGTCATCGTGCCGGACGGCGCCGCCGCTCTCCCGGACGGTCTGACCGCCTCCGCGTGGGTGCTGGCGGACGTCACCGACGGCGTCGTGCTCGCCGCGAAGGACCCGCACGGGCGCTACCGGCCGGCGTCGACGATCAAAACCCTGCTGGCAGCGGTCGCACTCCAGCGGCTCGACCCGGCCCGGGTGATCACCGCGACGGCGGCCGACGCCGTCGTCGAGGGCAGCGCGGCCGGCATCGGTGCGGGCGGCACCTATACGAACTACCAACTGCTCCAAGGTCTGCTGATGGCGTCCGGGAACGACGCGGCGCACGCGATCGCGGCGCAGCTCGGCGGGGAGGACCGCGCTGCCGAAATGATGACCTCTGTCGCACGGGATTTCGGAGCTCGCGATACCCGCGTGGCTCGACCGTCCGGTCTGGACGGGCCGGGGATGAGCACGTCCGCCTACGATATGGCGCTCATCCTGACCTACGGGCTGACCAATCCCACCTTCCGCGAACTGATTTCGACCCCGCAGGCCGAGTTCCCCGGGTACCCCGCCGACGGGGCCGTCCCCGGTGACGTCGACCGGCCCGGCTTCACGCTCGGCAACGACAACCAGTTGCTGCACAACTACCCCGGCGCCCTCGGCGGCAAGACCGGCTTCACCGACGACGCCAGGCATACCTTCGTCGGCGCCGCCGAACGCGACGGCCGCACCCTCGTGGTCACGGTGATGGCCGCCGAGGTCGGCGGCCTGGCGCCGTGGCAACAGGCCGCGGCGCTGTTGGACTGGGGTTTCGCGGGCGACCCGGCCGATGCGGTCGGCACGATCGCCACGGTCGCCGACCTGGCCGAGAATCCCACCGCGGCTGCCACATCGACGGCCACCACAACCGAAGCGCCGCCGCTGCGGCCGACCGAGGTGACCGACTCCGACGGCTCGACCGGGACCACCGCACCCGGAACCGCCACCGACGCGGCCGCCTCGGGCGACGCGGCCGAGTCGTCGATGGTGGCGGTGGCGGCGATCGCGCTCGGCGCGATCATCATGCTGATCGCTGCGGGCATCCGCGCCGCCCGCCGCCGCTGACGGCCCCGGCGAGCCCGGGCGCCGGACCGGGTGGTGCCATGGATCGAACGGTCAGCGTCGCAAGAGGTGCGAGAGGCCGACCGCCGACACCGCGCCGGCTGCGAACGCCAGGACCGGACCCGACCGCCGCTCGGCGGGTGCACGCGGGATCAACGTGGCCGGCGGCGGCGGTTCGATCGGCGCGACCCTGACGTTCTCCTTCGCCGTCGCCGCCCAGGCGGTGCAGAACAGCAACAACCGGCAGGTGACGTTGACGAAGACCATCAGACCGATGATCGGACCGAACACCACGCCCGCGGGCCCGCTGGTGACACTCTCGAGGTAGAAGGCGGCGACCTGCTTGAACACCTCGAAGATCAGCGCCGCCAGCAGACCTGCGCGGGCCGCGCTGCGCAGTTTCACCGTTTCGCGGGGCAGCCGCGCGATGATCACGGTGAACAGCGCCCATGTCGCGAGCAGCGACAGCGCAAGGGCGGTGCCGCGAATGGCGTACTCGATACCGGGCAGATTCTCGAGCCCGACCAACCCCAGGAGACCGCGGATCACCGATCCACTGCTGAGGGCGGACAGTCCCAGCGACAGCAGAACCGCCGCGCCGAGGGCGACCAGCGCACCGAGGTCGACGATCTTGGTCATCACGAAATTCGGCGCATCGGACCGGCTCGACCACATGGCGCTGAGCGCCTCGCGGATGTTCGACATCCAGCCGAGCCCGGTATAGAGCGCACCGAGCAGACCGAGAATGCCGACGGTGTTGCGGGAGTCGATCGCCGCCTCGACCAGGCTGTTGACCGTCTCCCCCAGGCTGCCCGGCACCGCGTTGGTGATCGCCGAACTGATGTCGTCGAGCAGATCCGGCCGCGAGGCGAGCACAAAGCCCGCGATCGCGAACGACAGCATCAGGATCGGGAACAGCGACAGGATGCTGAAGTACGTGATCCCGGCGGCGTAGTAGTCGCCCTTCTGGGAGTTGTAGGTATTGGCCGCCCGCAGGATGTGATCGAACCATCGCCATCGCTCGCGCAGACTCTGCAGGAGCGCGGGAAAGTCGGGCATCGGTGTTATCCCTTCGGTCGGAGAAATCCCACCCCGTCGTACGCGCGGAGCAATGTCTCCGACGCGACCTTCCGTGCACGTTCGGCCCCGGCGTCGAGAATACGGTCCAGCTCCGCCGGATCGGCGACGAACTGCTCGTACCGTTGCTGAATCGGTGTCACAAATTCCTCGAGCGCCGCCGCGGTGTCCTTCTTGAGGTCGCCGTAGCCGGAGCCGGCATAGCCGGCGACCAGGTCCTCGACGGGCCGGCCGGTCAGGGCGGACTGAATGGTCAGCAGGTTGCTCACGCCGGGCTTGTTGTCCGGATCGAAGCGGATCTCGCGCCCGGTATCGGTCACCGCGGAGCGAATCTTCTTCGCCGACACCGCCGGTGGATCGAGCAGCGAGATCAGACCGGCCGGCGTGGCCGCGGACTTGCTCATCTTCGCGGTCGGATTCTGCAGGTCGTAGATCTTCGCGACGCCGCCGACGATCAGCGCCTCGGGGATGACGAAGGTCGACCCGAAACGGGTGTTGAAACGCTCTGCGAGAGTGCGGGTCAGCTCGAGATGCTGGCGCTGATCCTCGCCGACGGGCACGTAATTCGCCTGGTAGAGCAGGATATCCGCGGCCTGCAGGATCGGATAGGTGAACAGTCCGACGCTGCTGGAGTCGGCGCCCTGCTTCTGGGACTTGTCCTTGAACTGCGTCATCCGGGCGGCCTCGCCGTACCCGGTCAGGCACGACAGGATCCAGGTCAGCTCGGCATGTTCGGGGACCTGGCTCTGCACGAAGATCGTCGCGCGCTGCGGGTCGATACCGATAGCCAGCAGCTGTGCGACCGACCCGCGGGTGCGGCGCAGCAATTCCTTCGGGTCGTGGCCGGCGGTGATCGCGTGCATATTCGGAATGAAGTAGAACGCCTCGTGCTCGTCCTGCATGTCGACCCATTGCTTCAGCGCGCCGAGGTAATTGCCGAGATGGAACGAGTCGGCGGTCGGTTGGATCCCGGACAGCACCCGGGTCGCGGCGGAAGGCACGGACGTCACCATGGCTGACGATTCTAGGGGCGCCCCCGAGGTAGGTGAACCTGCGTGCCCGGTACCGGTGGCGGTCCTGCTCGAATAGGTCGATGACCGAAGTACACCCGCATCCCGATGAGCCGCACGACCGGCCGCTGGGAGATCGTCTGAACCGCCTGCGCGCCGCGGTCCTCGGCGCGAACGACGGGATCGTCTCGACCGCCGCCCTGGTGGTCGGTGTCGCCGGCGCCACCAGCGACAGCGGACTGCTGATGTCCGCCGGCGCCGCCGGCCTGATCGGTGGGGCGGTGTCGATGGCGCTCGGCGAATACGTCTCGGTCTCGAGCCAGCGCGATACCGAGACCAGCCTGATCGCCAAGGAAAAGTCGGAGCTGTCGGCGGAACCCGAGGTGGAGCTCGCGGAACTGGCCGACCTGTACCGGCAGCGGGGGTTGTCCGATGAGACGGCGGCCCGCGTCGCCGAGGAACTGACCGCGCACGACGCCCTCGATGCCCACCTCGACGCCGAACTCCACCTCGATCGGACCGACCTGGCCAATCCGTGGGCCGCGGCCGCCGCATCGGCGGCGTCGTTCACCGTCGGTGGTCTGCTGCCGTTCGCCGCGATCGTGCTGTCGTCGGCCCAGCTGCGCGTCCCGATCACCTTCGTCGCGGTGCTGTTGGCGCTGGTCGGGACCGGCTGGCTGTCGGCGACGATCGCCGGAGCGCCGCGGGTGCGCAGCGTGACACGCCTGGTCGTCGGTGGTGCCCTGGCGCTGACGGTCACCTACCTGGTCGGCCTCTGGTTGGGCACCTGACGGTCGACCCGCCCCCTCCGGGGATCGGAATCCGGAGAATCGGACGGATGCGACCCGCCGCCGGATCGACCGGATGTGTACCGGCGGGTGACCGGCTCGCTAATATCGACGATGGGTCATGAGTATCAGCGACAAGCCCCGGCTGGCTGGTCGGCAACCCTCCTACCGCGGTGGGGTGCCCCGGGTGATGACCTGGTTACCCGCTCGAACCCGAGCGGGGGCAAGCGCGGGTCCGCAGAAGTCGGACCCCGGGACACGAACACATCGATGTGTTCGATCGGAGGAACCGACATGTGTTGTTGTCGCCAGTGAGCGAATCGCCCCGTGCCGAAGGCCGAGCTCTGTAGCTCGCCGCCGGCGGGGCCGCACCGTGTTCAACCAGCGAACGACGATCGCGCCGACCGGCCGGGACCACCCGCCCGTCGCGGATCGCCGGTCCGCCGGATGCCGGTGACCATCAGACACATCCTGCCGCCAGAGTCAGAAAGACTGCGATGACCGACCAGCTCGACACCCCCGCTCCCGCCGCCGAGGATCCGACCGCGTCCTGGGGCTTCGAAACCCGCCAGATCCACGCCGGGCAGCAGCCCGATGCGGCGACCAACGCCCGCGCGTTGCCGATCTACCAGACGACGTCCTTCGTCTTCGACAACACCGATCACGCCGCGGATCTGTTCTCGCTCGCCGCGCCGGGCAATATCTACACCCGCATCATCAACCCGACGCAGGGCGTCGTCGAGGAGCGGATCGCCGCCCTCGAAGGTGGCGTCGCCGCGCTGCTGCTGTCCTCCGGGCAGGCCGCCGAGACCATCGCGATCCTCAACCTGGCCCAGGCCGGCGACCACATCGTGTCGAGCCCGCATCTGTACGGCGGCACCTACAACCTGTTCCACTACACGCTGCCGAAACTCGGCATCGAGGTCAGCTTCGTCGACGACCCGGACGATCTCGACCAGTGGCGGGCCGCCATCCGGCCGAATACCCGCGCCTTCTACGGCGAGTCGATCTCGAACCCGAAGAACGACATCTTCGACATCCCCGGCGTCTCCGAGGTCGCGCACGCCAACGGCCTGCCGCTGATCATCGACAACACCGTGGCGACGCCGTACCTGATCCAGCCGTTGAGGCACGGCGCCGACATCGTCGTGCACTCGGCGACGAAGTACCTCGGCGGGCACGGCACCACAATCGCCGGCGTCCTGGTCGACGGCGGCACCTTCGACTGGACCGGCGGACGGCACGCCGGGTTCACCGAGCCGGATCCGAGCTACCACGGACTGGTGTACGCCGAGCTCGGCCCGCCGGCCTATGCGCTCAAGGCGCGCGTGCAGCTGCTGCGCGATATCGGCGCGGCCATCTCCCCGTTCAACGCCTTCCTGATCGCCCAGGGCATCGAGACGTTGAGCCTGCGCGTCGAGCGGCACGTCTCCAATGCGCAGCGGGTCGCCGAGTACCTCGAAGCGCGGCCGGAGGTCACCTCGGTCAACTACGCGGGCCTGACCTCGTCGCCCTGGTACAAGCGCGGCCAGGAGCTCGCCCCGAAGGGTGCGGGAGCGGTGCTGGCGTTCGAGCTCGCGGGCGGGCTGGAAGCCGGCAAGAAGTTCGTCAACGGGCTGACCCTGCACAGCCACGTCGCCAATATCGGTGACGTGCGGTCGCTGGTGATCCACCCCGCGTCGACCACCCACTCGCAGCTGACCCCCGAGGAGCAGGCCTCCTCCGGAGTGACCCCGGGTCTGGTGCGGTTGGCCGTGGGCATCGAATCGATCGAGGACATCATCGCGGATCTCGATCGTGGGTTCGAGGCGGCCTCGAATTGACCGTGATCGACGGTGAGCCGACCTGCTCGCACCCCACGGGTGCGGGCAGGTCGCGCGCCGCGACCACCCGGGGCGTACCGGTCGGTGCGCCCTCCGCCGCGACCGGCGATGTGGAGCCGGTCCGGTACGACGGCCGGATCGAGGTCGTCGACGTCGGCACGCTCACGCTCGAGAGCGGTGCGACGATCCCCGGTGCCCACCTGGTGGTGCAGCGGTGGGGTGCGCTCTCGCCGGAGGGTGACAACGTCGTGCTCGTCGAGCACGCGCTGACCGGCGACTCGCACGTCATCGGCCCGGCCGGTCCGGACCATCCGTCGCCCGGCTGGTGGGAGGGGTCGGTCGGCCCCGGCGCCGCGATCGACACCGATCGGTGGCATGTGGTGGCGATGAACGTGCTCGGCGGCTGCCGCGGCAGCGTCGGACCGTCGTCGCTGCACCCCGATGGATCGCCCTGGGGATCACGTTTCCCCTGGATCTCGATCCGCGATCAGGTCTCCGCCGAACGGATCGCGCTGCGCAGCCTCGGCATCGAGCGCCTGGCCGCCGTCGTCGGTGGATCGATGGGCGGCATGCGCACGCTCGAATGGATCGTCGGGTACCCGGACGAGGTGGGATCCGCCCTGGTGCTGGCGGTCGGCGCCCGCGCGACCGCCGATCAGATCGGCACCCAGTCCACCCAGATCGCCGCGATCACCGCCGACCCGGAGTGGCTCGGCGGGGACTACCACGGCACCGGCCGCACGCCGGAGGCCGGTTTGGGCATCGCGCGACGCATCGCGCATCTGACCTATCGCACCGAGGGTGAGCTCGACGCGCGCTTCGCCAATAGCCCCCAGGAGGGCGAGGACCCGCGCGAGGGTGGCCGGTACGCGATCCAGAGCTACCTCGAGTATCAGGCGGGGAAGCTGGTCGGCCGTTTCGATGCCGGCAGCTATGTCGTGCTGACCGAGGCGATGAACCGTCACGACGTCGGGCGCGGACGCGGCGGGGTTGCGGCGGCGCTGGCGGCGACCAGGGTGCCGACGGTGGTCGCCGGGGTCGATTCCGATCGGCTGTATCCGCTGCGTCAGCAGCGCGAGATCGCCGAGTTGCTCCCGCTGTGCGAGGGCCTGGAGACGATCTCGTCGATCTACGGCCACGACGGTTTTCTCACCGAGACCGAGGACATCGCCGCCCTGCTGCGGCGCACCTTGACCACCGCAGCCGCGCAGCGGAATCGGTCGAGGGTCTCCGAGGACTGAACCCGGTCGGTCGGCTCCCGCTCCGTGGGGCCGACCGGGGGTTCGGTCGGTGCCGAGTGGGCGACCGCTCCCGCACCGCGGGGCCGACCGGTGGGTCAGTCGGTGCCGAGCGGGTCGATCGACAGGGCGATCCACACGATGACCGAACCGACCATCGCGAGCGAGACGGTGTCGAATACCCGGCTGCGGACGGCGAGGACGCCGATCCGCTCGACCGGGGTGGTCAGGCGCAGCGCGGACGTCAGCAGTGCGGCGCCGCCGAGGACAACCGCGCCGCGACGCCACCGTCCGGAGATCACCAGCACCACGGCGACCAGGATCACTCCCCCGACCACGATCAACGGCAGGTTCCGACGGATCGCCTGCTGCAGATACGGGCGGGTGATCCGCTGGACGGTCACGACAGGCCCGCTCCGACCGCGGTCACCCCGGCGGCGGCCTCCGCAGCCTCGACCACATTGATCAGCAGGAACGCGCGCGTCAGCGGACCGACCCCACCCGGATTCGGCGACAGATAGCCGGCGACCTCCGCCACCGCGGGGTCGACGTCGCCGCGCAACCCGTCGTCGGTCCGCGAGACGCCGACGTCGACCACCGCGGCGCCGGGGGCGACCATGTCCGGGGTGATCAGGCCGGCGGCACCGGCGGCGGCGATCACGATGTCGGCGCCGCGCACCTCGGCGGCCAGGTCGCGGGTACCGGTATGGCAGAGGGTGACCGTCGCGTTCTCCGAGCGGCGGGTCAGCAGCAGGCCCATCGTGCGGCCGATCGTCACACCGCGGCCGACGACGACCGCGCGGGCGCCGGCGATCGGCACGTCGAAGCGGCGCAGCAGGTGCAGGACCGCGCGCGGGGTGCAGGGCAGCGGTGCCGGGGTGCCCAGGACGAGACGGCCGAGGTTGAGCGGATGCAATCCGTCGGCGTCCTTGGCCGGGTCGATACGTTCGAGGATCGCGCCGGCGTCGAGGTGGCCGGGCAGCGGCAACTGCACGATGTAGCCGGTGCAGGCGGAGTCGGCGTTCAACTCGTCGATGACCGCTTCGAGTTCGGCCATCGAAATGTCGGCCGGCAGGTCGCGCCGGATCGACGCGATGCCGACCTTGGCGCAGTCGGCGTGCTTGCCGCGCACGTAGGCGGCCGAACCGGGGTCGTCGCCGACGAGGACCGTCCCGAGGCCGGGCACGATGCCTCGCTCCCGCAGGGCGGCCACCCGCTGGGTGAGGTCTGCGAACAACTCTCTGCGGACCAGCCGCCCGTCCATCACCGTTGCGCTCACCGAACCAGAATCTCACGACTCGGTGAACGCGCCTGCGGCGGCACGCGGCCGCCGCGGGCCGTTGCGGCGAGCCCGGCCGACGGCGGGGTGGGTGGCCGCGGTCGCGCGGTGGCGGGTCCCGCGGATCAGGGCCCGTCGCCGAACCGCTCCGCGGGGCCGGCAGGCTGGTTCGGGTGTTCCGAGTGATGTTCTTCTCGCCGCGTATCCCTCCGAATACCGGCAATGCGATTCGGCTGGCCGCGGTGACCGGCGCGACGCTGCACCTGGTCGAACCGCTCGGATTCGATCTATCGGAACCGAAGCTGCGGCGGGCCGGACTCGACTACCACGACCTGACCTCGGTGACGGTGCACCCGTCGCTGCCGCAGGCGCTAGCCGATATCGGGCCGGTGCGGGTCTTCGCGTTCACTGTCGGCGGCACCGTGCGGCATACCGATATCGCGTATCGGCCGGGCGATGTCCTGCTGTTCGGGCCCGAGCCCACCGGCCTGCCGCCCGAGGTGCTGTCCGATCCGGCGATCACCGAACGGGTGCGGATCCCGATGCTGCCCGGCCGGCGGTCGCTGAACCTGTCCAATGCGGCGGCCGTCGTGGTCTACGAGGCGTGGCGCCAGTACGACTTCATCGACCCGGGCACGGCCGATTCGAACGGCGCGAACCCGAGCGCCGACGATCCGAACACCACCGGCCCGGCTGCCCCCGTCGCCGACAACTGACGACGGGGGCGATCCGGGTCTGGGGTAATCCGGCTCAGTGGTGATCCGGGTCTGGGGCGATCCGGGTCAGTGTCAATCCGGGTCAGTGGTGGTCGGGCCCCTCGGCGGGCGGGTACGGCCGAGCGGACGAACCGGCCTCGCCGATCTCGACGAATTCGTCGTCCTCGTCCTCGTCCTCATCCTCGAACGACTCGACCGGCGGGACCTCGGCTGCGGTCGACTCCGCGGCGGAGTCGCCGGCGGCCGTCGCGGATTCCGTCCTACCCGCCCCAGCCGTGTCGGTGTCAGCGATACCGGTGCCGGCCGTGTCGGTGCCGGCCGTGTCGGTGTCAGCGATTCCGGCGCCGGCCGTGTCGGTGTCAGAGGTGCCGGGGTCTGTCGCGTCGGGGGTCTCCGGTGCCTTGTCGCCGGGCGTCGACTCCGGTGTCGTATCGACCTCCGGTGTTGTATCGGCCGCCTCGACGACGGGCTCGGGAACGGCGGGCACCGGCGTGGTCGGCGCCTCGGTTGCCGGCACCTCACCGGTCGGCGCCTCGTCCGGGACGCTCGGGGCCACTGCGGGCTCGGGCGTCGTGACCGCTTCGGCATCCGTGGCGTCGGCGGTGACCGGCTCGGAACCGAACTCCGACGGCGTCGGCTCGGCCGCGATACCGGCCGGTTCGGCGGCGGTGGCCACCGGGTCGGGTTCGGCGTGGTGACGGCCACCGGCCACCACCGCGCCGGCGATTCCGGCGGCGCCGGCAACCGCGGCCGTCGTAGCGGCCGATCCGCGCGACGACGCCTCGGTCGACGCGGGTTCGGCTGCACCCGATGTCGTGGGTGCGGCGGGTTCGACCGCGGCAGCGGGGCTCGGCGCGTCGGGCGTCGGCGTCGCGGCTTGGGTGACGACCGGCTCGGCAGCGGGTTCGGCCGGCGCGGCCGCGGCGGCCTTCTTCTGCTGCTTGAGGGCCTTGCGCTGCGCCTTGCGTTCGCGGCGGGCGGCACGGCGGCGGCGACCGGCCCGGCGCAAGCCGATCAGGAACCACACCACCAGGGCAACGATGCCGAGCAGGACCAGCCACGGGATCGCGGCACCGAGGAAGACGATCAGACCGCCGAGGGAGGCGAGCAGCGCCTTCCAGCCCTGACGCAACCAGTCGACGAAGCCGTCGCCCGGGACCTCGACGGTCTCGGTCGAGATCCACAGGTTCAGGGTGGC
This sequence comes from Millisia brevis NBRC 105863, assembly GCF_001552615.1. GTDB lineage: Bacteria > Actinomycetota > Actinomycetes > Mycobacteriales > Mycobacteriaceae > Millisia > Millisia brevis. Next base: position 276,070 of record NZ_BCRN01000004.1, on the reverse strand, counting down.
CAGGTCGACCTGATCGGATAGCGCGCGCTGGCGGGCGAGGAGCGCATCGAGGTCCTGCTGACGCTGGGTCAGTCCGGCCTCGGCTTCGATCACCTCGGCGGTATTGGTCGCCTCGGCCATCAACCGGTTGAGCCGGTCGATCGAAGCGCGCAGGGCGGCGACGCGGGCATTGACGTCCGCGACCTCGGCGGTGACGTTGGTGCGATCGACGGTGAGCTGGCCGACGGTTCCGAGCGCGGACAGGTCCTCGACGATCGAGTCGAAGTCGTCGGCGGGGATGCGCAGGGTCAGCGAACTGGAGGGCGCGGTGCCGCCGACGTCGGGGATATCGGTGCGTTGATCGACGCGACCGTCCGCCTCGTCGACGATCTCGACCGCTCGACTCGCGGTCTCGATCGGATCGCTCGACTGCAGGCTCAGGCTGCCGGTGACCACCTCGGAGCCCGTGCTCTGCGCAGTATCGGACCCGTCGGTTCCGGGTTGGGCGACCGCGGGGGCCGCCTCGGTACGGAACTCCGCCGGAGCCTCCGACGACCATCCGAGGTCGAAGGCGCCGTCACTCGTCGATGTCGACCCACAACCCGCCAACAACAGGGCGCTCGCAGCGAGCGCCATCACCGGCATCCACCGTGCCCGGGTGGGCCGGCTTCCCCTTCGTCCCATTCGCATGGGGGATTTATACCCTGCAAAAGTCACAGGAAGATCATTGGTCACAACGTCATCGCGACACGCCGAACGGACATTGCCGACACGCGGGCGAGCGCCGGTGACATGCGGTTCACCGCCCGAGCCCCCGCGAACTCGGGAGGCTTTGGGACACTTACGAGGGCCCGCACGACGACCGCTCCGGTGGTGCCGTCCGGCGGGTAGTTGGCCGCCGTCGTCACGATGGGAATCGACGTGAGTGAATCCGGACACCGTCCGCCCGGTGAGAGCGGACATCGGACGCCCCACCCGACGCTGACCGACGGTGTGGTGACGTTGCGGCCGGAGGATGCGGACGCCGACGAGGAGCGCCGGTTCGTCATCCAGGTCGACGACGCGGACGTCGGGCGGTGCTCGGTGCGGTTGGTCGACGAACACGTCGGCGCCCTGGACTGGGAGCTGCACCCCGACCACCGCCGACGCGGGTACGCCACCCGGGCGGCTCGCGTACTGGTCGACTACGCGCTGACCGCCACCGGCCAGGGCGGACTGGGCCTCGGGCGGGTCGAACTGCGGCTCGATCCGCGCGATACCGCCTCGATGCACATCGCGATCCGCGCGGGACTGCATCGCGAGGGCGTGCTGCGGCTGCCGCCGGACGCCGATCACGATCACATCGGCGAGTACGTGGTGCTGTCCCGGCTGACCAGCGACCCGCCGCTGTCCGAGCCCGACAGCTTCCGCACCCTGCTCAACTCCTTCCTGCCCCGCAAGCGCGCGATCGGGCAGCTGTTGATCCGCGACACCGCCGATCGGGTGCTGCTGTGCCAGCTGACGTACAAGTCGGACTGGGACCTGCCGGGCGGGGTTGTCGAGGTCGGCGAATCGCCCCGGCTGGCCGCCCAACGCGAGGTCGCCGAGGAACTCGGCCTCGACATCTCCGCGGGCGATCTGCTGCTGACCGACTGGATGCCCAGTTGGCGCGGGTGGGACGACGCGCTGTGCCTGGTCTTCGACGGCGGGCACCACGACCCGGCGCTGACCGATCGGGTGGTGGCGCAGACCCGCGAGATCCGGACGGCGGAGTTCTGCACCCGCGAACAGATCGCGAGTCGGTGCACCGACTTCACCGCGCGCCGGATCGCGGCGGCGGTGACCTCCGGCGGGGTGACCTATACCGAGTCGGGTCGGCCGGCGTAGTCGCCCGCCGCGGCCGGGCCGGGGCGGTTGTCCAGCAGGACCGCCACCGCGGTGGTCGACCGGATCCAATCCCCCAGTTCGGGATCGATGAAGTGGGCGAGGTCGAGCATGTCGGTGTGCAGCCCGGCGATGTCGAGCGCCCAGATCCGGTGGTGGTGGCCGATGCGGTTGCGCAGCATCCGCAGCCGACCGATCCGCTCCGCGATCACGTCCTGCCGCCGTCCCGGCATATGCGGGAAGGCGCCGGCGAGGTCCGGCCACAGGAACATCTGACGTTTCGAGACCAATTGGTGCCAGAAGCCGAAGGGGATCTCGGAGATCACCTGATTGGGCTCGACGGTCTTGCGGTTCTTCCGGACGCGGGACATCGCCATCGCCACGTCGACGTACGGGCGACTGTGCCGGTCCTGACGGCGGCCGAGTTCGCCGCGCTCGTCGTAGATCCAATGTCGTTGACCACCGAGGTCGGTGTTGCGCTGCGTCAACTGCCGGTCGAGCGCATTGCGCAGGGCCACCTCGAGGTGACCGATCCCGATCCACAGCTCCCCGGACAGCTCCCCGTTCCACCGGTAGAGCTCCGCGGCGGCGTCCCGGTCCCCCGCGCAGACGCTCACGTAGGTACCCAAGCGCGCCGCGGAGAAGTGCCGCTCGTGAAATCGCCACTGCGCCGACGCGGGCGTCTCGGTCCGGCCGCGGTGGTGGTTGCCCATACGTGGTGTCCTCGCGTAACGTTGGTTGGCGAACACCCCGGAACCGTCCCTGTAGTCGCGCCTCGGCGCGGCCGATCACACGGCCGGGGTTTTTGTATGTCCCGGGTCGCCCGGTCGGACACGTCACCGAAAGTCCCGTGATCGGCCGGCCACCCGGAGGTCGAGCGATTCGATTCTGTCCGCTTCCACCGACACAACCGACTCCGCGTTGCGGACGGTACCCCGCACGATCCACGCCGGCGCCGCCTGCGCGACGCGGCGATACCGCTTCCACACCCCGCGCGAACAGACGACGTTGATGATCCCGGACTCGTCCTCGAGGCTCACGAACGTCACCCCGGCCGCCGTCGCCGGCCGCTGCCGATGGGTGACCGCGCCCGCGACCAGCACGCGACGACCGTCGGGGATCTCGCGCAGTTCGGCGGCCGACACCACCCCCATCCCGACGAGGTAGTCCCGCAGGAATTGGGTGGGGTAGCTGTCCGGGGATACCCCGGTGGCCCAGACATCCGCGGCGGCGATCTCCCAGGCGCTCATCCCCGGCAACGACGGTGCGGGCGCCGGGGCGATCGTGCCCGGCAGCGTCTCGGGCCGGTCGGCGGCGACCGCGCCGGCCGCCCAGAGCGCCTCGCGACGGTCGATACCGAATCCACCCAGCGCGCCGGCGGTCGCCAACGCCTCCGCCTGCACGACGGTCAGTTCGACACGACGAGCGACGTCGGCGAACGAGACGTAGGGACCGGCGCGCTCGCGTTCGGCGACGATCTGCTCGGCGACCTCCGTGCCGATATGCCGGATCGCGGCGAGCCCCAGCCGCACCTCGAGGCCGGCCCCTTCCAGGTCGGCCAGAGCTCGGGAGGCGTTGACATCCGGCCCGTGCACCACCACCCCGTGTCGCCGCGCATCGGCGACCAGCGACTGCGGCGAGTAGAACCCCATCGGCTGGGCCTGCAGCAGTCCGGCGCAGAAGGCGGCGGGATAGTGCAGCTTGAACCACGCCGAGTAGAACACCAGCGACGCGAAGCTCTGCGAATGCGACTCCGGGAAGCCGAAGTTGGCGAAGGCTCGCAGCTTCTCGAAGATGCTGTCCGCCAGTTCCTCGCCGATGCCGTGCATCTCGCGAACACCGTCACGGAACCGTTTGCGGAGCAATTCCATCCGCTCGAGGCTGCGCTTGGACCCCATGGCTCGCCGCAGACTGTCCGCCTCGGCCGGGGTGAACCCCGCGACGTCGACCGCGATCTGCATCAACTGTTCCTGGAACAGCGGCACTCCGAGGGTGCGCCCGAGCGCCCGCTCGAGGGCCGGGTGCTCGAAGGTCACCTTCTCGATCCCGTTGCGACGCCGGATGTACGGGTGCACCGATCCACCCTGAATCGGGCCGGGGCGGATCAGGGCGACCTCGACGACCAGGTCGTAGAAGTTCTCCGGTTTGAGCCGGGGCAGCGTGGCCATCTGCGCGCGGGACTCGACCTGGAAGACCCCGACCGAGTCGGCGCGCTGCAACATCTCGTAGACACCCGCTTCGGCGAGGTCGAGCCTCGCCAGGTCGACGTCAACGCCGATATGCCGGGCGACCAGGTCGATCATGTAGTGCAGCGCCGAGAGCATGCCGAGGCCGAGCAGATCGAACTTCACCAGCCCGACCGCGGCGCAGTCGTCCTTGTCCCACTGCAGGACGCTGCGGTCGGCCATGCGGGCCCACTCGACGGGGCAGACGTCCGCGATGGGCCGGTCGCAGATCACCATGCCGCCGGAGTGGATGCCCATATGTCGGGGGTGGCCCTCGATCTGCGCGGCGAGGTCGAGGACCGGCCGCGGGATGCCGGTCTCGTCGGCGTCGGTCTCGCCGACATCCGACCAGCGGGTCACCTGCTTGGACCAGGCGTCCTGCTGGCCCGGCGAGAAGCCGAGGGCCTTGGCGATATCGCGCACCGCGGACTTTCCGCGGTAGGTGATCACGTTCGCGACCTGGGCGGCGTGGTCGCGCCCGTACGTGCGGTAGACGTGCTGGATCGCCTCCTCCCGCCGATCGGACTCGATGTCGACGTCGATATCGGGAGGCCCGTCGCGCTCCGGAGACAGGAACCGTTCGAAGAGCAGACCGCTGCCGACCGGATCGACGTTGGTGATGCCGATCGCGTAGCAGACCGCGGAATTTGCCGCCGATCCCCGGCCCTGGCAGAGGATGTTGTTGGTGCGGCAGAACGAGACGATGTCGTGCACCACCAGGAAGTACCCGGGGAAGTTCAGCTGGGCGATCACCTCCAATTCGTGCTCGATCTGCGCGTACGCCTCCGGCCGCTGCTCGGGGGTGCCGTATCTGTCGGCCGCACCGCGCATCGCCAGATCGCGCAGCCACCCGTTCTCGTCGTAGCCGGCCGGCACGTCGAACGGCGGCAGATCGGGGGCGATCAGGTGCAGGTCGAACGCACACTGCGCACCGAGCCGCGCCGCCCCCGCGACCGCATCCGGATAGTCGACGAACAATCGCGACATCTCCGCACCCGACCGCAGATACGCACCGCCGGCCGCGGGCAGCCACCCCTCGACGTCGTCGAGGCTGCCCCCGGAGCGCACGGCGGCCATCGCCATCGCCAACTCCCGCCGATCCGGACCGGCCATATGGGCCGCGGTCGTGGCGACGACGTCCAGGTGCAGACGATCGGCGATGCGGTTCAGCGCGTCGTTGTCCTCGTCGTCGCGGGGGTCGCCGAATCGGGTGAGTTCGACGGTGACCCGTTCGGCCCCGAAGAGGGCGACCAACTCCCGCAGCGCCAGTTCGGCGCCGCTGGGACCGAAGGACCGCAGGGCGCGGCGTACCCGACCCTTGCGGCAGCCGGTGAGGATCTGCCAGTGCCCACCGGCCGCCGCCGACAACTCGTCGAGGTCGTATCGGGGTCGCCCCTTCGCTCCCCCGCGCATATGCGCGATCGAGATCTGCCGCGACAGCCGGCGATACCCCTCGGGACCGCGGGCGAGCACCAGCAGGTGTTCACCGGCCGGATCCGGCACCCCGGTGCGTTCGATCGGTTCGTCGTCCGGCGCGCCGAGCGACAACTCGGCACCGAAGATGGTCTTGATACCGCACTGCCGGGCCGCCTCCGCGAAGCGGACCACCCCGTAGAAGCCGTCGTGGTCGGTCAGGGCGACGGCGGTCAACCCCAGGGCCGCCGCCTGCTCGGCCAACTCCTCCGGCAGGGAGGCGCCGTCGAGAAAGCTGAACGACGAGTGGGCATGCAACTCGGCGTACTCGATCGGCCCGCCGCCCGCACCGCGCCGGGCGGCACGCCCCCGCGCGGGGGCCGGCGGACCCGCCGCCGCCCGATCGTCTCCGGCGTCACCGGTCCGGCCGGACAGCATGCGTTCGAACTCGCTCCACCGCGGTGGTCCGCTGTCCCAACCCATGGTCCCTCGCTCCCCGTGTCGGCCCCGCATGGTTCTATTCGAACATGCGTTCGAACTTCTTCATTCAACGCCGGCCGCGCGGATCGCGCAAGACCGACGACGCGGCGATACGGTGAGCCGGTATCCGCCGCCGTCCCGACGCCCCACGGGCGTGTCGGGGCGGCAGCGGTCACACGTACTCGGGGGAACAACCATGCAGCGCAGTGCTGTCGCACCGACGCGTCACGACGATGGCGCGCGCGCCGACCTCGCCGCCGGCTCCGTTCGCCGCCGGCTCGCGCCGGTCGCGATCGTGGTAGGGGTTCTGTTGGCCGGGATCTGGGCGCTCGGCTTGTTCGAACGGCTCGGGGGCGGCGGCTACTACGCCCCGGACAGCGCATCCGCCCGGGCGCTCCCCTATGCCGCGGCCGCCGCGGGGTCTCCCGACGTGATCGCGGTATTCACCGCGCCGGAGGGCGGGTCGCTCGACGCCTGGACCGCGCCGATCACCGCGACGCTCGACGAGTTCGGCGCGACCCACCCGGACGCGCGGGTGATGTCGTACTGGACGAGCCCGGATCCGATCCGCGGTCGACTGGTATCCGCGGACGGGCGCACCGGATTGGTGACCGTCGCCTTCCCCGAGGTTCCCGTCGCGAGCATCGCCGACGCCGAGCGCCTGTTCGCCGATCTGACGCCGCCGGGTCTGGACCCCGGCTTCGCCGGCGATATCGCCCTCGACGTCGCCTTCGGCAGCCAGCTGCAGTCCGATCTGATCCGCGCCGAACTGATCGCGATCCCGCTGACGGCCATCCTGCTGGTCATCGTCTTCGGCGGCGTGGTCGCGGCCGCCGTCCCCGTGGTCACCGGCGCGCTCGCGGTGGTGGTCGCCCTGGTCCTGTTGCGGGCGTTGACCACCGTCGTCGAGGTGAGCGCCTTCGCGATCAACCTCGCCGCACTGCTCGGCCTCGGCCTGTCGATCGACTACGGACTGTTCCTGGTCAGCAGGTTTCGGGAGGAGCTGCGCCGACGCCGCAGGCGCTCGGACGGCCGGGACACCGTGGTGACCGCCGCGGTCCGGCGAACGATGCGCACGGCCGGCCGCACGATCGGGTTCTCGGCGATCCTGCTGGTCGCCGCGTTCCTCGGCCTGCTGGTCTTCCCGCAACCGGTCATCCGCTCATTGGGCCTCGGTGCGATCTGCGCGGTGATCGGGGCGGCCGCGCTGTCGCTGACCCTGGTGCCGCTCCTGCTGCTCGCCCTCGGTCCGCGGATCGATGCGCTGACCTGGTCGGCCGGCGCCGCCGACCGGGCCGATGAGCGTTCGGCGCGGTTCTGGACCGCCGTCGTCGGCCGTGTGATCCGGCGGCCGATCCCGGTCGCGGCGATCATCGCGCTGGTGCTGCTGGCACTGGCGGCGCCGAGCGCGGGTATCCGACTGGGCGGCATCTCGGCCGACGCGCTGCCCGCGGACTCCCCGACCCGGATGGCGTTCGAGACGATCCAACGCGACTTCGGCAGCTCGACCGATACCGCGCAGATCGTGATCATCGGGCCCGACGGGGTGCCGGAGGGGCCGACGATCAACTCGGCGGTGCTCGCCGCGCGGGCGACCACCGGGGTCGCGGACGTCCGGTTCGAGCAGGCGGTGACCCTCGACCGACCGGAATCCGGCGGGCCGGAAGCGTCCACCGAGCCGGGGACATCCGCCGCGGTGATCGCCGTGGACTACGACGTCGGAGCAGATCGCGAGCGGGTGGTGCGCGACCTGCGGACGATCGAGGTACCGGAGGGCAACCGGATCCTGATCGGCGGAGCGGCCGCCCTGGCGATCGACAACAACGCCGCGATCGTGGCCGCGCTACCGGCGATGGCGGCGATCATGGTCGGCGCCACGCTGGCGCTGTTGCTGGTCGCCTTCGGTTCGGTCCTGTTGGCGCTCAAGGCGGTACTGATGTCGGCGCTGAGCCTGGGCGCGACCTTCGGGGTGCTGACCCTCGTCTTTCAGGAGGGCTACGGGGCGGGCCTGCTCGGGATCACCCCGCAGCCGCTGGAAGCGACCTTCGTCGTGGTGATCGTCGCGATCGTCTTCGGCCTCTCGACCGACTACGAGGTCTTCCTGGTCTCCCGCATCGTCGAGTCCCGCGGTCGCGGCGCGGACACCGCGGAGGCGATCGTGGACGGCGCGCGGCGGACCGGGCGCATCATCACCGCCGCCGCCCTGATCCTGATCGTGGTCACCGGAGCGTTTGCCGGATCCGGCCTGGTCTCGATGCGCATGGTGGGCGTCGGGCTGATCGTCGCGTTGATCGTGGACGCGACGATCATCCGCATGCTGCTCGTGCCCGCCCTGACCCGACTGCTGGGCCCCGCGAACTGGTGGGCGCCGCCGCCGATCGCCGCCCTGCACCGCCGTTGGGGCATCGGGCACGACGGGTGACCGGAGGCCGCGGCCCCTTGCGCACAGCCATTTCTTACCGCAAAGTAAGGTTCGTTCTTACCGATGAGTCAGAACCGGAACTCCCCTGTTCCGGACCGTCGTCCCGAGGATGATCGACTCCGATCCGGCCGCACGACAGGAGATGCCGTGACCACCTATCTGTTCACCGGAGCGACCGGGTTCCTGGGTCGACATGTGCTGGCCCGCCTCCTGGACGCCGATCCGTCCGCGAAGGTGTACGCCCTGGTCCGACCGGGTTCGCTCGATCGCTTCGCCGCATTGGTCGACGCCCTCGACGCGGCCGACCGGGTACACGCCCTACCGGGCGACCTGACCGCGCCGGGCCTGGGAATCGCCGACGGGGCGATCCCACCGGCCGACCACGTCGTACATCTGGGCGCCATCTACGACCTGACGGTCGGCGACGAGCAGGCCGCCACCAATGTCGAGGGGACCCGGGCGATCGTCGAGCTGTCGATCGCCCTGGGCGCGACCTTGCATCACATCTCCTCGATCGCGGTGGCCGGCGACTGGGCGGGCGACTTCGACGAGACCAGTTTCGATGTCGGACAGGGCTTCCCGACGCCGTATCACCGCACGAAGTATCAGGCGGAGCGACTCGTGCGGTCCGCCGAGGGGCTGCGATGGCGGGTCTATCGACCGGCGGTGATCGTCGGCGACTCGACCACCGGGGAGATCGACAAGGTCGACGGCCCCTACTACCTGTTCGGACTGTTCGCACTGCTCGGGCACCTGCCGGCGGCGGTCCCCATGCTCACGCCGGACATCGGTGCGACGAATATCGTTCCGGTCGACTACGTCTCGGCCGCGATCGTCGAGCTGATCGGGCGCACGGCCGACGACCCGGACAACCACACCTTCCATCTGGTCGCCCCGCGCCCGCAGTCGATGCGGGAGATCTACAACGCCTTCGCCGATGCGGCGGGAGCTCCGCGAGCGGTGGCGACACTGCCTGCGGCGCTGGTCGATCCGGTGCTGCGCCCCTCGATCGGCGCCATTCGTTCGCTGCGCGACGCGGCCCTGTCGACACTGCGGATCCCGCCGGCGGTGGTCGACAATCTGGCGATCCCCACCCGCTTCGTCAACGAGCACACCCGTGCGGCGCTCGGCGACGCCGGTCCGATCGTCCCGGAACCGAGCAGTTACGCCGCCGTCCTATGGCGCTACTGGCGCGACCACCTCGACCACGTTCGCCCGCACCGCGATTCCGGCCCGACGGCCCTCGCCGATCGACACATTCTCATCACCGGCGCCTCCTCGGGGATCGGCCGCTCCACCGCGTTGTCGGTCGCCGCGAAGGGGGCGGTCGCGCTGGTGATCGCCCGCCGACGGGCCGAACTCGACGAGGTGGTCGCGGAGATCGTCGCTGCGGGTGGCCGCGCACGTGGCTACGTCTGCGACATCACCGATGACGACCAGGTTCGCGAGACGATCGCTCGGGTGCTGGCCGACAACGGCCACGTCGACATGGTGGTCAACAACGCCGGCCGCTCGATCCGGCGGTCGATCCACCGCTCGACCGATCGCATGCACGACTTCGAACGCACCATGGCGGTCAACTACTTCGGGGCGGTGCGCATCGTGCTCGCCCTCCTGCCGCATATGCGCGCACGCGGATTCGGCCACATCGTCAACGTCTCGACCGCCTCGGTCCAGGGCAGCACCCCGCGATTCTCCGGGTACGTCGCGAGCAAGGCGGCACTCGACGGCTTCACCGATGTCGTCGCGGCCGAGACCCTGCACGACGGGATCACGTTCACCACCGTGCACATGCCGCTGGTGGCCACCCCGATGATCGCGCCGACCGGGAACCTGAACGCCGGGCCGGTCGCCACCCCGGAATGGGCGGCGGCGATGGTGGTGCGCGGCCTGATCGAACGGCCGCAGCGCATCGACGATCCACTCGGCACGCTGGGTGAGTGGGGGTCGGTATTCGCGCCGGGCCTCAAGACCCGGCTGCTGAGTCGGTTCAATCGGCTCTACCCGGATTCGGCCGCCGCCCGGGGAGCGCGGCCCGACACCTCGGTCCCTGCGAGCCCGATCGGGGAGCCGGCGTCGAGTGCGACGTCCACCGGAGCGGCGGATGATCCCTCAACCCCGACCCAATCGGAACCGCCCCGATCAACCCCGAACCGATCGACACCGGTCGACGCGCTCCTGCGGGTGGCGACGCCGTGGGCGATGCCGAAGCCGGTGCGTCGCCTGGGCCGCCTGCTGCCCGGCACCCACTGGTAGACCGACCCGGCTCAGCGGGCGGGCCGGTTCAAGGGCCAGTTCAAGGGCCGGTTCAGGGGGCCGGTTCCGGCGGTTGAGTCAGGGGGTCCGGACGGGGTGTCAGTTCAGGAAGGACCGCAGGGCGGCGGCGAACCCCTCCGGGTCCGCCCGGTGCACCACATGCCCCACCGGGATGGTGACCACCCGCACGTCGGGGATCGTCGAGCGCAGGTCGTCGAGGCGGGCGCGGTCCATCATCCCTTTGGCCCCACCGTCGACCACCAGGACCGGCACCGGCAACTGCGAGACCGCCGACCACCACTGCGGATTGCGCGCCTGGATCGCCCCGCGCACCGCGGAGATCTGACTGCGATCGAAGTTCCACGCTCCGCGGGGGTTACGCAGCAGGAAGAACAATCCGTGCAGCAGGGACTCCCGCCGCTTCAGGGTGGGTAGTTCGGTGGGCCCATCCCAGCGCGGGGGCAGCGGGATGTCTTCGAGGACCAATCGCCGCACACGTTGCCGATCGGGTGACGCGGCACAGAGGGCCGCGACGAGACCGCCGAACGAGTGGCCGATCATGTCGACCGGCCGATCGGGAACGACGGCATCGGTGACCGCGTTCAGGTCGGCGACGAAGTCGTCCAGGAGATAGCGCTGCGCGCGGGCGGTCTGGCCGTGGCCCCGCATATCCGGGGCGATCACCCGCTGCCCTTGTGCGACCAGTCGATCGATCGTCGGCTCCCAGGAGCGCGAATCGGCGCTCAATCCGTGGACGAGGACGGTGACGGGCACGTCGATACCGGCGGTCGGATCGCTGTCCCGGTAAGCGATTCGCAGACCGCCGAGTCCGAGGGTGCGGTCAGCGAGGTGCATGCACGCAAAGCTTAGAGGCACCACCGGGCAAGACGCAGCAAACGTGACATTTCGGACCATCTCGCCCCCGGATACGGGCCCGATGTGCGATGAATCTCATAGTTCAGCCGACCGGTGAGCAACGCAATGAACGTGCAGCCGACTGAAAAGTTGCAGAGGTCGGCAAGATTCTGAATGCTGAGCCGGGTGGAAGGACTGCGCGGACTGCGCGATCGCAAGAAAGCGGCCACCCGTTGCGCTCTCGGCGCCGCCGCGCTGCGCATCGCCCGGGAGGTGGGCCTCGATCGGGCCACCGCCGAGACGATCGCGGGTGCCGCCAACGTATCCACCCGGACGTTCCACAACTATTTCGGCCGCAAAGAGGACGCGATCCTGTTCCACCTCGGTCGCATCGAGGAGCGCTGGACGACGGCATTGCGGGAGCGACCGGCCGATGAGAACGTCTGGGACGCGATCGAACGGGCCACCTCGACGATGCTCGAACGGTTTCCCGAGGATGCCGACGATCTGCGCGCCATCGTTTCCCTCAGCTCGACCTATCCACAGCTGACGGCATTGCGGCTGTCGAAGGATCGCGAGGGCCATCCGGTACAACAGGCGATCGCCGAACGCCTGCCCACCGGGACCGATGCCATGACCGTCACCCTGATCGCGCACGTCGCCGTGGTGACGATCAACTCCGCCCTGACGACCGCCGGCGACGACGCGGTGAGTCGCCGGCGCTACCTGACGGAAGGTTTCGCCCTGCTGCGCAACGGCTTCGGAACCCTGCCGGCCACGGTCGAACGTTCGGTAGAGCAGCCGGCCACCGAGACGCTCCACTGACCCGGACACCTCGCACCACCCGCGTCACCAGCCCGGTTCACATCGACCCGCGCCGCCCTCAACCAGCGCCGCCCATCAACCAGCGCCGACGACCAGCCCGCGATCGACGCGATTCATCGGAGAGGGACCACCCCGCATGGCCACATATCTGTACCGGTTGGGCAGCTTCGCCTACCGCAGGAAATACCTCGTTGTGGGGGTGTGGATCCTCGCCTTCGCGGCGATTCTGGGCACCGTCGCCGCGACCGACCCGCAGACGTCCAACAACTTCAGCCTGCCGGGAACCGACTCCCAGCGGGCGACCGACCTGATGGCCGAGGACTTCCCGGCGATCAGTCAACAGCAGGAACAGGCCTCGACATCGGTGCTGATCCACGCCGACGATGGGCTCGCCGCGCACGACGCGGATATCGACGCGCTGATCGAGCGCCTGCGCACGCTGCCCGACCTCGCGAACGGGGACGCGCTTGCCAATCCGGTGACCGTGGCCGAGCAGGCGCCGGAGCAGGCGGCCTCGGTACTCGGCGACGACGGGCGAGTGGGCCTGATCCAGGTCACCCAGAGCATCCCGATGGCCGACCAGTCGACCGAATCGGTCGACGAGTTCAAGCAGATCATCGCCGACTCCTCGGTCAACGGGCTGCAGGTCGAAGGCACCGGATCGTTGATGACCAGCGGCGTCGAGGGATCGGCGTCCGAGGCGATCGGCTTCGCGGTGGCCTTCGTCGTGATGATCATCGCCTTCGGCGCCCTGGTCGCGTCGTTCATTCCGATCATCACCGCCCTTGTCGGCGTGGCGATCTCGCTGAACCTGCTGACCCTCGGCGCAGCGATCGTCGACGTCAACGAGATGGTCAGCATGATCGCCTCGATGATCGGCATCGCCGTTGCGATCGACTATTCGCTGTTCATCGTCTCCCGGTACCGCAACGAGCTGAACACCTCGCGCAGCCGCGCGGACGCCGCCGGTCGAGCGGTCGGCACGGCGGGATCGTCGGTGGTATTCGCCGGATTGACCGTCGTGATCGCGCTGACGGCGCTGACGATCGTCGGGGTGCCCTTCATCAGCCAGATGGGCATCGGTGCCGCGATCGCGGTGATCGTGTCGGTGCTCTGTGCGACCACCCTGATCCCCGCGGTGCTCGGCATCTTCGGACGGTTCGCCTTCGCCGGCCGGATCCCCGGCATCCGACACGGCGACGAGCCGGACTCGAAGGAATCCAATGGGCACCGGTGGGCGAAGTTCGCGGTGCGCCGCCCGCTGCCGGTCGCGTTGGCCGGCCTGGCGGTGCTCGCGGTGGCCGCGGTCCCGATGACGCGCATGGAACTGGGGATGTCGTTCACCCCGGACGCGCAGCGCCCGGCCCTGGAATTGATGCGGACCGGTTTCGGCGAGGGTGTCAACGGACCGCTGTTCGTGGTGCTCTCGGGCCAAGACGGGCAGGACATCGCGCCCGCCGCCGACGATGCGATCAGCTTCATCCAGGGGCTGAACAACGTCGCCGACCCCGGGCAGCTGATGTGGACCGGCAACGGCACCGGTGCGATGCCCTCGCAGGAGGGCGCGACATCCGCGCTGATCCGGGTGACCCCGCAGACGGCGCCGAGTTCGACCGAAACCCACGACCTGATGGAGGCGATCCGCGCGCACGCGGACACCAGCTCCTCGCAGTTCGGCGTCGAACTCGGGGTGGCGGGTGAGACGGCGATCCTGTCGGACATGTCCAGCAAGCTCGACTCCGCGCTGATCCCCTATTTGATCGTCGTCGTCGGGCTGGCCTTCCTGATCCTGATGCTGGTCTTCCGCTCGATCCTGGTGCCGCTGACCGCGACCCTGGGCTTCCTGTTCTCGGTCTGCGCCACCTTCGGCGTGACCGTGGCGATCTTCCAGGAGGGCTGGGGCGGGCTGATCCAGTACCCGCTGCCGATCATCTCGTTCCTGCCGATCTTCCTGGTGGGCATGGTCTTCGGCCTCGCGATGGACTACCAGGTCTTCCTGGTCACCCGGATGCGCGAGGAGTACGTACACGGCGCCTCGGCGAAGGACGCGATCGTGACCGGCTTCCAGCACGGCGCCCGGGTGGTCACCTCGGCGGCGATCATCATGATCTCGGTCTTCGCGGCGTTCATGCTCTCGCCGGACACCGTGGGCAAGATGATGGGCTTCGCGCTGGCCGCGGCGGTCTTCTTCGACGCGTTCATCATTCGCATGATGGTGATCCCCGCGGTCATGTCGATGCTCGGCGACCGGGCCTGGTGGTTGCCGGCATGGCTCGACCGGATCCTGCCGAATGTCGACGTCGAGGGCGAGAAGTTGCGGTTGGAGTTGGACGCCCGCGACCTGGCACTCGACAGCGACCGACCGGTCAACGTCTGACCCGGAATCGTTCGATCGGCCGTCGCCCGCATTGCGCGGGCGGCGGCCGACGCCGTTGCGGCTGCGGTTGCGGCCGCGGCTCGGAGCGGCCGGTAGGCGGAGCGGCCGGCGCGCGGAGGGGCCGGCGCGCGGAGGGGCCGGTGGGCGGTCAGTGCGCGGTCATCCGCTCGGTGCCGGTCACCCGCAGGACCTCGAGCGCCGACGCCTCGCGGGTACCGGCGGCCGCGGAGTAGACGACCATCATCTGGTCGGTGTCCGGCAGCAGCAGGGTGTCGCAATCCAGGGTCAGCCGGCCGACATCGGGGTGCTCGACCGTCTTGGTCATCGTGCGCGCCACGGTCGACGTCCCGGACTGCCACAACTGTCGGAAGCGCTCGCTGCCGGCGATCACCTCGTCGACGAGCGCCCGCAATTCGGCGTCGTCCGGATAGCGCGAGAGCGCGGCCCGCAGCGACCCGACCGCCTGCTCCTCCGCCACGACGAGATCGTCCGAGGACAGCACCGGGCGAACCGCGTCGGACCCGAGGAATTGCAGCCGGATGATGTTGCGCTGCCGCTCGGGAAGCGCGGTGAGGTCGCCGAGCAGCGCCGCCGCCAACTCGTTCTGCGCCAGCACATCTCCCTTCGCAGACAGGATCAGCGCGGGCAGGTCGGCGAAGCGCTGCAGGAGGCGCAGCACGCTGGGCCGAATGGTCATCTCGATCAGGCCGGGCAGCGGGGGCGCGCTGCCCGCAAGCCGGAAGACCAGGTCGCGGCCGTCGCGGTCGAGGCGCAGGGCCCGGGTCAACGCCGTGAGCACCTGGACGGACGGTTGGGGCGCCCGGCCCTGCTCGAGGCGCACGACATAGTCGACGCTCAGGCCCGCGAGCTGGGCGACCTCCTCGCGGCGCAGGCCGGCCACCCGCCGGTGCTGCCCGACGGTCAGGCCGACCTCCTCCGGCGCGATGCGCGCCCGCGCGGCCCGCAGCACAGTTGCCAATTCGGCACGATCCATGTCCCCACTGTCCTCGTCGGAGCGGGATCTGTCCTCGGGCGCGCGCGGACTCTGCCCGGGACCGCCGGTCCCAGTCTCGAGGCTCTCTTGTTGCACCCGCCGCGCGGCAGCACCGTGGAGGCATCGGTGGGGCGAAGTGCTCCACAACATGGATCGACATCAGGAGGCGGTTGTGGCAACCGTATTCATCACCGGCGGTCATTCCGGTATCGGACTCGAATGCTCCCGGCAGCTCGCCGGTCGCGGGGTCAACCTCGTCCTGGCCGGACGCAGCCCGGACCGGATGCGTGAGGTCGCCGAGGAATTGCGGGCCCGCAACGGGGTCGAGGTGGCCATGGTCGCCCTCGACACCTCGTCGATGGCCTCGGTGCGCGAGGCCGCGCAGACCTGCCGGGCGATGATCGAGCGCGGGGAGATCGCGCCGCTCGACGCGCTGATCTGCAATGCAGGCGGCCGATTCGACGGGCCGGAGTCCTACAGTCCGGAGGGCTACGAGATGACCTTCGCGACCAACTGCCTCGGACACTTCCTGCTCGTCGAGCTCCTGCTGCCCGCGATGGCCGCCGACGGTCGGGTGATCTTCACCGCCAGCGGCACGCACGACGCGGACAGCATGGACGGCCGGTTGATCGGGGCCGCGGTCGCACCGAATGCCGTGGCCCTGGCCAACGACGGCAAGAACGGCGCCAAGCCGCTGTCGGTGGGCAAGCGGTACGCGACCTCGAAGCTCTGCACCGTCATGTACGCCTACGAACTCGCCCGTCGCCTGGAGCGGGAGGGCAGCTCGATCGCATCGATCGCCTACGACCCGGGATCGGTGACCGGGACCGGCCTCGTGCGCGATATGCCCGCGGCGGTGCGGTGGGTGATGAGCACCTCGCTGCCGAATCGGCTGATGAAGCTCATCGGCGTGACCACCTCGACCGCCACGTTCTCCGGGGCGGCGCTGGCGGACCTGGCCGTCGACCCGCGCTACGCGGACGGGACCGGCGGATACTTCCAGGCCAAGGAGGGGAAGCTGTCGAAGGTGGCTTCGTCGAAGGTGTCCTACGACGAGCAGCTCGCGCAGACGCTGTGGCACGACTCGGAGCAACTGGTCGATCATTCGTAGCGCCCCTCGACCCGCCACCCGGCGTCGGTGTAGAGCAGCAACAGCGCGCGGTTGTCGTCGAGCACCACCTGGATCCGGGCGCGCGGCCCGTCGATGTCGGCGTCGGGCCGGCCGGGGGTCGCCCACCATCGGCGATGTACCGGCCAGGGACCCGCCCAGGCCCGCAGCCGCCACCGCCGATCGCGCCGGCGCACCTGCTCGGGTACCGCGGACAGCTCGTCGCGTTCGGTCAGCAGCACCGGGGCCCCGATCCGGTCGAGGACGTCGATATCCGGGTGCTCCCGGTACAGGATCGCCGGCGTCGGCTGCGGCAGCAGACCCGGCCACGGGGCGGCGGGATCGGCGTGCGGCACCCGCTCGTCGCCGAAGGGGATCTCGGTGATGCGCTCCCCCGGCCCGTATCCGCCGGCGACCGTCGCCACCCGAACCGCGTCGCCGCCGAGCAGTCCCTGCACCCGGGTCAGCGCCCGTTGGGCCCGCTCGCCGGCCCGGCCGGTCTCCCCCCACAGCCCGCTCTGCAGAAATCCGGCATCGACCACCTCCAGCGGTTCGAGGCGCAGCAGCACCACCCCCTCGTCCGCGTCGTCGATCTCGTCGCCGGGATCGTCCACCGGCTCCTCGTCGGCCGCCCGAACCGCCCGCCGCCCCGACCGTCCCGCACGGCCGGGCGCCCCCTGACGCCCGCCGGCGATACCGGCTCGCCCGGTCATCCAGCCGTCGATCTGCCAGCGAATGCGATCCGCGGTCGCGCGGGCGGTCAGCGGCTCACCGCATCGCCAGGTCCGCGACAGCACATCGCCGCGGCTGCTCTCGACGTGCACCAGCAGTCGGGTACACGCCAGCCCGGACGCGGCGAGGCGTTGATGGACCTCCTCGGCGAGCCCGCGGCCGACGAAGGCCGCCGCATCCACCCGGCCGACCGGTGGATCGCACCGCTTCTCCACGGCGATATCGGTGGGAACGTCCCGATGGGATACCCCCCGTTCGGGTTCGGCGCGGGACGCCCGGTGCGCGGTGATCGCATCGCGACCGAAGCGGGAGGCGACGTCGGCCGGGGACAGGGCGGCGAAGTCCCCGATCCGCCGCAGCCCCAGCCGGCGGAGCAGATCGATCAGATCGGCGCGGGTGTCGTCCTCGAGGCTGGGCTCGCCGGACAACTCCTCGATCGGCAGTTCGGCGAGGAAGCGGGCGCCGTCCCCCGGCGGAACGAATGTCGTATGCCGGGCGGCGATCACTGCGGTGGTCAACGCGTCGGCGGCCCCGACCCGTATCTCGACCCCGACAGCGGCGGCGATGTCGACCAACCGCTCGGCGGCTTCCTGCTCACCGCCGAATCGGCGCCGCATGCCCCGCGAGTCGAACACCATCAACCCCGGCCGCAGGACCTCGACCCCGGCGGTGACCTCCTCCATCGCCGCGGCGAGTGGCTCGAACAGGCGCGCGTCGCGGCCCGGATCGTCCCGGAAGACGTGCACCTCGGGAGAACGGGACTGGGCTTCCCGACGGCGCAGGCCGCGCCGCACCCCGTTGCGCCGAGCGGTATAGGAGCAGGCGATCACCCGCCCGGCCGCCAGCACCGCGACCTCGGCGTCCTCCGGCAATCCCTCCGCGGCGGCCGCCGCGGTCGCCGGCCAGTCCGGACACAGCACCGCCAGCACCCGCCCGGTCCGCCGATCGCCCATCAGGACACCCCCTCGGCCAGGGCCCGCGCCGACTGCCCGTCACCCGACGCTCCGGGCGAACAGTCCCGCCAGCGTTCCTCTCCGGCAAGCGATTCCACCGACAGCCGCGACTCGGTCCGCCGATGCGACCGGTCGTCGACCGCCACGGCGATCTCGATCGATCGCAGCCGCCCGTGCCCGGAAGCAACCCCCCGGTAGCCGACAACCCGCGACTCGAGGCGCAGATCGGTCCCCGGCCAACTCCCGTCGACCACCACGAGAAGCGCGTCCTTGGCCCGCACCCGGGCGGTGACCGCCCGCGCCCGCGTCGGCGGTACCGCCATCCCACCCAGATGCAGAACCACCACGTCGATCCCGTCGAGCAGGACCGCGGCGATCCGCACCGGGTCGGGGCCGGGATCGGGGATCACCGCGATCCGATCGACCACCCCGCCCAATTCGACCAGGCGCAGCATGCTCAACGCGGGCATACCCACGATCGCGACGTGCGCATCGGCGGCGGTCGCGGCGGCGAGCACCCCGAGCAGTACCGATCCCGCGCCGGCGATCGAGAGCACCGACCCGCGATCGACCACCCCCCGCGGGAAGATCGACTCCATCCCGGCGGGAGCGGGAAGCGAACCGTGCGCGCGCGATCGCAGCCGACCGTCCGCGGACGCCCCACCGGGGCGATCGGGCGACGACATCGCGACCAGCCGACGGCGCAGGGAAGCCACTCGCGCATCGGCCGCCGGAGCCGGTTCGTGCAGCATGTGTACCACCCTTCGTCCCCCCATCGGCCGCTCGAACGCGCCGCCGGAATCCCCGCAAGGGATTCGAACACACTTTCGAATACGTCCATTGAACACGGCTACCGTCGCGACGGTCAACCGGTTGATGCGGGGATCGTGCGCACCCGCGGACAGGAGGGTCGATCGCCGACGGCACCACACACGCGCGGGCCCGGCGACCGCTACGCTCACCAGGGTGACCGAACAGCACCACGGTGGGCGAATCGTTGGCCCGGACTACCTCCTCGCCGGCCGATATCGCCTGGACTCCAAGCTCGGCGGAGGTGGGATGGGCTCGGTCTGGCTGGCCAACGACACGCTCCTGCATCGCAAGGTAGCCGTCAAACAGGTGACCACGACCGTCAATATGGACGAGGCGCAGGCGCGCGAGATCCGCCGTCGCGCAACGCGTGAGGGCCGCATGGCCGCACGCCTGGACAACCCGCACGCGATCGCGATGCACGACGTCGCCCTCGACGGCGGCGAACCCTGGCTGGTCATGGAGTATCTGCCCTCGCGCAGTTTGGCGAAGGCGCTCGGATCCGTCGGCCGCATCCCGCCCAGCGAAGTGATCCAGATCGGCGCGCGGGTGGCCGACGCTCTCGCCGAGGCGCATACCGCCGGCATCGTGCATCGGGATATCAAGCCGGGCAACATCCTGATCGCCGACCGCGGCGCCGCACTCGGCATGGTCAAGATCAGCGACTTCGGCATCTCGCGGGCCACCGGCGAGAAGGACGACGACGATTCCGATGTGATCACCGGTACCCCGGCCTATTTCGCCCCCGAGGTCGCCCGCGGCGCCGACCCGGACGAGGCGAGCGACGTGTTCTCCCTCGGGGCGACGCTGTACACCGCCACCGAGGGGCAGCCGCCGTTCGGTACCGCGGCCGATACCCGCGAATTGCTGCATCGGGTGGCGCTCGGCGAGATTCAGCCGCCGCGGCGCAGCGGCGCGATGACCGCGATCCTGTTGCGCATGCTCGAACCGGACCCCAAGCGCCGACCCACCATGGGGCAGGCCCGCGACGAATTGATCGCGCTGCAGTCCGATGGGCGCACCCGCGCCTCGCTCAACAGCCCCCTGCGGGCGGCCGACGGCGCGGTGCCCTACTGGGCGCGACGCGGCAGCACCTCCGGGTCGACCGAACGGTCCGGCCAACGTCCGTCCGGCACCGCCCCTTTCGCCACCGGTCCCGCCGATACCCGTCGGCTTCCCCGAACCAGCTACGCGCCACCGCCGTTCGAGCCGGCGAAGCGCAAGCCCACCCTGCTGACGCAGCCCTACCTGTCGATGGCGATCGCCGCGCTGGCCATCCTGATCCTGATCGTCGTCCTGCTGATCCTGCTCTGACGGTCAGCCCCCGCCGCCGGTGCGGTCGGCGGGGGGGATCAGCGGTACGGCTCGGCGTCGTATCGGATCAGTCGAGACGGCGGCGGTGCGCCCAGCGGGTGAGCGCATTCCGGTTCGACTGCTGCGTCTTGCGCAGCACATTCGACGCGTGGGTCTCGACGGTCTTGATCGAGATGACCAGCCGCTCGGCGATCTCCCGGTAGGTATAGCCGCGCGCGAGCAGCCGCAGCACCTCGAGCTCGCGGGGTGTCAACGAGTCGAGCTCGGGGTCGAGCTGCGGTTCCGGGACGGCCGACCGACCGGTGAAGGAGTCGAGCACGAAGCCCGCAAGCCGCGGGCTGAAGACCGCGTCTCCCCCGGCGACCCGCCGGATCGCGTCCGCCAGTTCCGTTCCGGACACGGTCTTGGTGACATAGCCGCGGGCGCCGGCGCGGATGACCGCGATGACGTCCTCGGCGGCGTCGGAGACGCTCAACGCCAGGCAGACCGGCCCCTGCACGATCTCGCGCAGCACCGCGACGCCACCGCCGTCCGGCATGTGTACGTCGAGCAGGACCACGTCCGGCATGGTCGCCTCGATGCCGTGGATCGCCTCGGCGACCGTGCCGGCATCACCCACGACCTCGATATCGGCCATATCGGACAGCTCGGCGCGCACCCCGGAACGGAAGACCCGGTGATCGTCGACGAGGAAGACGCGAAATCGCCGTTGCTCGGTGGACTCCGTCCGGGTCCCGAAGCCGCCGGCCGCGCGCACGCCGCTCATCGACTCACCTGCGGATCGGACACTCGTGCGTCCACCACACCGTCCTTCTTGTCGTTGTCGTCCCTGTTGTTGTCGTCCCGGCTGCCATCGTCCCGGGCGGCGTTGCCGTCGGCCCGGTCACCGGCGCTCGCCGACGGGTCGGCGTCCTCGCCGCCGTCCTCGGAGGCATCGTCACCGTTCGCCCCGGTGACCGGGCCGAGCGGTACGTGGATGCCGATCTCGGTACCCCGTCCCTGCTCCGACCAGATGTCGACCGAGCCGCCGCGCCGCTCGATGCGCCGCCGGATCGATACCGCCACCCCGCGCCGATCCTCGGAGACCGCGTCGACATCGAAGCCGCGCCCCCGGTCGCGCACGAAGACGCTGACCTGCTCGTCCCCGGCCTCGACGAACAGGTCGATCGCCGAGCAGCCCGAGTGCTTGGCCGCGTTGACCAGCGACTCGCGGGTGGCACCGAGCAGGGCGGTGATCACCCGCTTGTCGAGCCGGCCGTCGTCGAGCGGAACCTCGCCGACGATCACCGGGTCGACCGTCACCGCGTAGGTGTCCTCGACCTCGCCGGCGATCGTCTGCATCGCCCCGGACAGGGTGGCGTGATCGGGTCCGTCGTCACCGAACAGCCAGCGTCGCAGTTCGCGCTCCTGGCTGCGGGCCAACCGGGCGACCTCGCCGGGCCGATCGGCCTGCTTCTGGATCAACGCCAGGGTCTGCAGGACCGAATCGTGCAGGTGGGAGGCGATCTCCTCGCGTTCCTCGTTGCGGATCCTGGCGGCCCGCTCGTCGGACAGGGTGCCCACCAGACGCATCCACAACGGCACGGTCAACAGACCGACGCCCATCAGGGTGGCGACCGCGGCGAACATCGACGAGCGCAGCGCCCCGAGATCGACCTGGAAGGCGACGACGACCAGCACCCCGAGCAGCACCATCGCCACGCCGGTCACCACACGCGCGGCGGTCAACAGACGGGCGCGGCGGGTCTGCGGCACCGTCGGGCGCTGACCGCCGAAGTCGAATTCCCGCCAGACCAGCGCCGCGCCACATCCCACCGCGACCAGCGGGATCATCAACCAGCCCGCGCTGCTGCCCGCCAACAATCCGAGGGCGGCCGCACCGGCGAGGGCCATCGCGATCAGGCCGTAGGCGCGCCGCCGCTCGTCGGCGGACGGCTGGCGCACGTCGTCACCGACGCTGGTGAACATCCACAACAGCCCGTAGGCGACGATACCGGATCCACCGAGGACCGCCAGCACCGCAAAGGCGACCCGGATGGGAAAGACATCGATACCGAGGTGATCGGCCAGGCCGCCGGCGACCCCGCCGACGATGCGGCCGGCCGAGCGGCGCCGCAGCGGGACGACCGAGCCGCCGACACCGGATTCGGCCGCGCCCGACCGGGCGGCCCGCAGCATCGGACCGCCCCGGGCCGCCGAAACGGACTGCTCGGGTCGGGGAGAACTCACCCCTCCATGGTGGCACGCACCGGCGTCTCGGGCATCGGGGACAACCCGGATCCGATCCCCACACCCCCGGGGCTCTCGGGGGACGGATTCAGGGATTCACCCGATGTGCGGAGCACCCCCGCTCTTGCACGATGGTGTGGTGACCAATCCCAGCCCCAGTCAGCAGCTTGCCCAGCTGTGGCGTACCCGACCGCATCGGCTCCCCGATCGAGGTCCGATCGCGGGTGTCGCCGCGGCCTTCGGCCATCGCTACAACGTCGACCCCACCCTGGTGCGCATCGCCTTCGTCGTCACCACCATCTTCGGTGGCTCCGGCCTGTTCCTCTATCTGTTCGCCTGGTTGACCCTGCCGCGCGCCGGCAGCGGTGTCTCGATGGCGGACATGCTGCTCGGCCGCGGCCGATCCGGCGATTCGCAGACCGCGGCCGTCCTGGTCGCCGGAGCGACCCTGCTCAGCCTGATCGGTGGCACCCCGATCGGTGTCGGACTGATCGGCGCCGGCCCGCTGTCGCTGATCGCGATGGGCGCCGCCTGGTGGCTGCTGTACAAGCGGACCCCGAATCCGCCGGTCGAGTATCCGCTCCCCGCCGGCTCGAACCCCGCACCCGGCGTGGCGTCGGGTCCGGTATTCGGTCGGACCGACTCGCTCTGGGATACCGGGTCGACCTGGAACGCCTATACGGTGCTGCCGGATCACTACGAGCCCGAGCCGACCCGCCCGGCCCCGCCCGCCGCCGCACCCGGCGCCCCGGCTCCCGGCCGCCCGGCACCCACCGCCGGACCTGCGACCACCGCCGGACCTGCGGCTACCGGCGGACCGTCCCTGTCGAAGGACACCGCGACCACCCCGGGCCCGTCGCTGCACAAGGCCACCGCGACCACCGCCGAACAGCGCGGCGCCGCGGCCGCCACGTACCCGGCCGCCGGCCGCCCGAACACCGCGCCGTTCACCCCCGGCCGCCCGCCGTCGTGGGATCCGCTCGGCGTCGCCCCCTTCGCCTGGGATCTGCCCGACCCGAACGCACCGGCCGAGCCGGTCGCGGCCGGTCGGCGACGCTCGCACTACACCTCGAAGGTGCTCGGCGCGGCGATCGTGATCACCGCGGCCACCGCCGGCGTCGGACTCGCGACCGGCGGGTCCTGGGTCACCCTCGCGCACCTGTCGGCGGTCGCGCTGCTGGTGATCGGCCTGGGATTGCTCTTCGGTGGCCTGCGCCGCCGCGGCTACGGGCTGCTCTTCTTCGCCGCCCCGCTGTCCGCGGTGATGATCACCGCCTCGCTGGTCCCCGGGGATATCTTCGATCTCGACGCGGAAACCGTGGTCAGTGGGCAGACCGCCGTGATGCGTCCCCAGTCGGTCGACGACCTGAGCTCCAGCTACGCCAACGGATTCGGCGAGTTCACCCTCGACCTGTCGAATATCGACCTCGACGCCGACCGCACCATCGACATCACCACGCACTTCGGCGAGACGACGGTCACCGTCCCGGCCGATATGCGGGTGGACGTCACCTGCGATGCCAAGATGGCCGAGGCGCTCTGCGATATCCCGGCTGCCGGCAATGCCGACGATCCGGTGTTGACGCTCGACATGTCCGCTCGATTCGCCGACGTTCAGGTGGTGCGCAATGGCTGATACGCAGACGACCCTCGGCGACTCCGAACCGCAGGTGCGCCGACGCTCGGCACCGCTGATGATCGCCGGTCTGCTGACGATCACGATCGCCCTGGCCGGGTTGCTGGGCCCGGAGACGGTGGCCGGACTGTTCGATCTACCGCTGGGCTGGCTGATCGTCATAGCCGCAACCGCGGGCGGAGCGTTCCTGTTGATGAAACCGGACCGAAAGCGCGTTCGGTAGCTCGATATCCGGAACCGGGTACTCTGCAGATAACACAATGATGCCGAGTACCCGGTTTCCGCTGTTCCCACGGTAGAATCCGGCAGGTCGGACCTTCGGCAGGCGGTGTCACACCCGTCGTGCCGACGCCACCGTTCCCGACGGTCGGAGCATCGGTGGGATGCGACGGTTCGACCGTCGCCGGAAGGGGAGATGGACGTCCGTGACCGATACCCAACAGGGCCCACAGGACACCACCGATCGCTCGGCCGGTGAATGGACCCCCTCCCACTCGATCACCGTCCCCACCACGGCCCAGCCGACGCTCATCCGCACCAAGGAGGACGTCGAGCGAGCGGTCGCCACCGCCCCCACCGTGCCGAACGAGGCCGTTCCGTCGGGGCCGCCGGCGCCGTCCGGGTGGGCACAGGTACCGGTCACCCCGCTCCAGGCTCCCCCCGCGCCCCGGCCGAACGGCCACGGTCCGTCGCCAACCGGCACGGGTCGCCCGCTCGCCGACCAGCACGGCGCGTCGATCGCACTCCCCGGTTCCGATCGCCGTCCCGTGCCGTCCGAGGGCGACCGGCGCCCGGTCCCCGCAGATGCGGACAGCCATCCCGCGCGCGCCGGCGCGGAGCATCCCGCCGCGCCGACCGAGGTGGAGCGACACTCCGGTGCGCCCGACGTGGACGGCGCTCGTCCCCCGATGTTCTTCGCGGCGGACCTGCCCGCGGCCGAGACCGAGATGATGACCGTCGCACCCGTCGAGCAGATCCCGTCCGCCCGCGGCGACGTCGACGATCGGGCCCCCGCCGAGCCGGTCGCGCCGCTGCCACCTCCGCAGCGGGTCACCCGGGACGCGGCACCCTTCGCCGCGCCCGCGCCGGAGTCCGCGGTCGACGAATTGACCCTGCTGCGCCCGACGAAACGTCCCGCCCGACACGGCCTGCGCAAGCTCGTCTACACCGCGTCCGCGGGCTCGATCAACCTGGGCCCCTCGCAGGCGGAACTCGAACACGACCAGCTGGTCACCCGGATCAATCAGCCGATGCGGGGCCGCCACAAGATCGCCTTCGTCTCGATCAAGGGTGGGGTGGGCAAGACCACCGTCGCCAATACGGTCGGATCGACCTTCGCGTCGGTGCGCGGCGATCGGGTGATCGCGATCGACGCCAACCCCGACCTCGGCACCCTCGCCGACCGCGTCCACCGCGAACACGAATACACCGTCCGCGATCTGCTGGCCGATCCGAAGGTGCGCACCTACAGCGATGTGCGGCGCTATACCTCGCAGGGCGACTCACGCCTGGAGGTACTCGCCAGCGAGGTCGACCCGACAACGGCCGAAGCCTTCAGCGAGAGCGACTATCTCGACACGCTGCGCATCCTCGAGGTGCACTACAACATCGTGCTGACCGACTGCGGTACCGGTATCTCCCATTCGGCGATGCACGGCATCCTCAACCAGGCCGACGCATTGGTGATCATCTCCTCGACGGCCCGCGACGGTGCGCGCAGCGCCGTAGCCACCGTGACCTGGCTCAACGAGCACGGCTACAAGGATCTCGTGTCGCACTCGATGGTCGCGATCAACTCGCTGCGTCCGGGTCCCGGCGCCCTCGATCCGGAACGCCTCGAACAGGTCTTCCTGTCCCGGGGGGTGCGCGGCGTCGCCAACCTGCCCTACGATGCGCATCTGGCCGAGGGGGGTCCGATCGAGATGTCGCTGCTCGGGCGCCGCACCACCAATGCCTACCTGCAGTTGGCGGCGTCCCTCGCCGACGGCTTCGCCCGGATCACGCCCGACGGCAGCTGAGCGCTCCCCTGCCGCCGCGCGACGGGGGCAGCGCCGTCACTCCCACTCGATGGTGCCCGGCGGCTTGCTGGTGACGTCGAGAACCACCCGGTTGACGTCCGGCACCTCGTTGGTGATCCGCGTGGAGATCCGTTCGAGCACGTCGTAGGGCACCCGGGTCCAGTCGGCCGTCATCGCGTCCTCGCTGGAGACCGGGCGCAACACGATCGGATGCCCGTAGGTGCGTCCGTCGCCCTGCACACCGACGCTGCGCACATCGGCCAGCAGCACCACCGGGCACTGCCAGATCGCGCCGTCCAACCCGGCGGAGGTCAGTTCGGCACGGGCGATCGCGTCGGCGGCCCGCAGCGTCGTCAACCGCTGCTCGCTGACCGCGCCGACGATGCGGATCGCCAGGCCGGGACCGGGGAAGGGCTGGCGGGCGACGATCACCTCGGGCAGGCCCAGCTCGCGCCCCACCGCGCGGACCTCGTCCTTGAACAGGGTGCGCAGCGGCTCGACCAGTTCGAACTGCAGGTCGTCGGGCAGTCCCCCGACGTTGTGATGGCTCTTGATGTTCGCGGTACCGGAGCCGCCACCGGATTCGACGACGTCCGGGTACAGCGTGCCCTGGACGAGGAAGTCGATACCGTCGCCGCCGGACTCGCTGATCAGATCCGCGACCGCACCCTCGAAGCTGCGGATGAATTCGCGGCCGATGATCTTGCGCTTCTCCTCGGGATCGGTGATGTCCTCGAGGTGACCCAGGAAGGTGTCGACGGCATCGACGGTGACCAGCCGGGCGCCGGTCGCCGCGACGAAGTCCTGCTGGACCTGCTCGCGCTCGCCGGCGCGCAGCAGACCATGGTCGACGAAGACACAGGTCAACCGGTCCCCGATCGCCCGCTGCACCAGGGCCGCGGCGACCGCGGAGTCGACGCCGCCGGACAGGCCGCAGATCGCGCGGCCGTCGCCGATCTGCTCGCGCACCCGCTCGACCAACGTCTCGGCGATGCTCGCCGCGGTCCAGGTCGGGCTGATGCCGGCGATATCGCGCAGGAACCGCTCGAGGACCGTGCGGCCGTGCGGGCTGTGGATGACCTCCGGGTGATACTGCACCCCCGCCATCCGCCGCTCCCGGTTTTCGAAGGCCGCCACCGGGGCACCCGGCGTGGACGCCGTCACCACGAATCCGGGGGGCGCCTCGGTCACCGCGTCGCCGTGGCTCATCCAGACCTCGTGCCGCTGCGGCAGACCCGCATGCAGCGAGCCCGCCTCGACCTCGAGGCCGGTGCGACCGTATTCGCGGGTGCCGGTATGCGTCACCGCTCCACCGAGCACCGAGGCCATCGCCTGGAAGCCGTAGCAGATCCCGAAGATCGGGATACCCAGGTCGAAGATCGCCGGATCGATGCTCGGGGCACCGGGCTCGTAGACGCTCGACGGCCCACCCGAGAGGACCAACCCGATCGGGGCGCGCGCGGCGACCTCCGCGGCGGTGATCGTATGCGGGACAACCTCCGAGTAGACGCGCTCCTCGCGGACTCGGCGGGCGATCAGCTGCGCGTACTGCGCACCGAAATCGACCACCAGCACCGCGGGCTGCGGCCCGTCCTCGGCAGGGGCGGGCACGCTCGCGGCATTATCGGTCACGACGGGCAGTCTAGTGGCGCCCCGGCCCCGACGAGACGTCCGGGCGTATCGCCGGGGTATCGGGGCGCCGACGGGGTCGGTCAGGACGCCGATCGGGAGTGATCGAGGTCGCGCAGCGGAGGCGGATCGGCGGCGATCACCCGCCCCGAGGTCACCCCGACGATCGGCAGCCGCAGCCCGCCGGCGGCACCCGCGGGCACCACCGGCGCCTCGGGGGCGACCGGGTCGACCCGCCGATAGGCCTCACCCTGCTGCGGGCGCTGATCGGATTGCCCCTTGTTCGGCCACATCGACGCCGCCCGCTCGGCCTGGGCCGCGATGGTCAGCGAGGGGTTGACGCCGAGGTTCGCCGAGACGGCCGCGCCGTCGACCACGTACAGCGTCGGGTAACCGTGCACGCGGTGGTACGGATCGATCACCCCCTTGTCGGGGGTCTCGGCGATGACGGCACCGCCGAGGAAGTGCGCGGTCAGCGGGATGTTGAAGATCTCCGGCCAGCTGCCGCCGGCGACGCCGTCGATCTTCTCCGCGATCCGACGGGTCGCCTCGTTGCCCTCGGGGATCCAGGTCGGGTTCGGCTCCCCGTGGCCCTGCCGGCTGCTCAGCCGTCGGCCGAGCGGGCCCCGCTTGGTGAAGGTGGTGATCGAGTTGTCGAGGTGCTGCATCACCAGGGTGATGATCGTGCGCTCGCTCCACCGGCGGACCTGCAACATCGACGCGGTGTGCACGGGGTTGCGGACCGCCTGGCCGAGGAACTTGGCCCACCGCGGTCGGCTGCCGCCGCCGTCGGTCATCAGCGTCTGCAGCAGGCCCATCGCATTGGACCCGTGCCCGTAGCGCACCGGTTCGATGTGGGTATTCGGCGTCGGGTGGAACGAGGAGGTGATCGCCACCCCCTCGGTGAAATCGACATCCGGGTCGACCCGGGTGCGGGCCGCCCCGAGGATCGCCTCCGAGTTGGTGCGGGTCAGCACGCCGACCTGATCGGACAGCCGCGGCAGCGCTCCGGTGTCACGGGCGTGGTGCAGCAGCGACTGGGTCCCCCAGGTGCCGGCGGCCAGGATGACCCGGCCGGCGGTGTACGTCCGGCGACCGCGTCGCACCGACCCGGAACGCTTGGTGCGCACCTGCCAGGAGCCGTCGGCCTGCGGGAGCAAATCGGTGACCGTCGTCATCGGCAGCACGGTGGCGCCGGCGGCCTCCGCCAATCCGAGGTAGTTCTTGACCAGGGTGTTCTTGGCACCGTGCCGACATCCGGTCATGCACTCACCGCATTCGATGCAGCCGGTGCGCTCCGGGCCCGCCCCGCCGAAGTAGGGGTCGGGGACCGTCTCGCCCGGTGCGCCGAAGAACACCCCGACCGGGGTGGAGACAAACGTATCGGCGACGCCCATGTCCTCCGCGACCGAGCGCAGCACGCGGTCGGCCGGGGTGGTCTTGCCGTATCGGACGACACCGAGCATGCGCTGGGCCTGCTCGTAGTGCGGCGCCAACTCCTCCTGCCAGTCGGTGATGTCCGCCCACTGCCGGTCCCGGAAGAACGGCGCAGGCGGCACGTAGAGCGTGTTGGCGTAGTTGAGACTGCCGCCGCCAACCCCGGCACCGGCCAGCACCATGCACTCACGCATGAGGTAGATGCGCTGGATCCCGAAACACCCGAGGGCGGGGGCCCACAGGAACTTGCGCAGATCCCAGCTGGTGCGTGCGAAGTCGGCGTCGGCGAAGCGCCGTCCGGCTTCGAGGACACCGACGCGGTATCCCTTTTCCACCAGCCGCAGCGCCGATACGCTCCCGCCGAATCCCGATCCGATGATCAGGACGTCGAAATCGTGGTCCGCAGGCTGTTCGGTTGGATCGACGGGCTGTGTCGATTCGGCCATGGGTTCGCCTCCCAATGATGTGACTCACAAAAGCATATACGCGTTTCCGCGAGTCACACCAAAATGGTCGACAGCGTCGACCAGGGCGGTCAGCCCTGGACGTTCAGCCCGACGCGCTGAAATTCCTTCAGGTCGGAGTAGCCGGCCTTGGCCATCGAACGGCGCAGGCCACCAACCAGATTCAGCGTGCCGAAGGCATCCCCGGAGGGGCCGGTCAGCACGGCGTCCAGGCTCGGCGGATTCGGCTCCCCGACCGGGAGCAGCGTGCCGCGCGGCATCGACGGATGGGCGGCCGCCGACGGCCAGTACCAGCCGCGCCCGGGGGCGACGTCCGCGACGGCCAGCGGCGCACCGAGCACGGCAGCGTCCGCACCACAGGCGATCGCCTTGGCGAGCTGACCGGAGGTCTCGATCCCGCCGTCGGCCAGCACGTGCACGTAGCGGCCGCCGGTCTCGTCGAGGTAGTCGCGCCGCGCCGCCGCCGCGTCCGCGATCGCCGTCGCCATCGGCACCGCGATACCGAGCACCTCACCGGTGGTCGTCGCCCCCGGGGTGGAGCCGTACCCGACGATGACGCCGGCCGCGCCGGTGCGCATCAGGTGCAGCGCGGTGCGGTGGTCGCTGACGCCGCCGGCGACCACGGGGATGTCGAGATCGGCGATGAAGGTCTTCAGGTTGAGCGGCTCACCGCCCCGGCCGACATGCTCGGCGGAGATGATCGTGCCCTGGATGACCAACAGGTCGATCCCCGCGGTCTGCAGGATCGGGGTGAGCACCCGGGCGTTCTGCGGGCTGACCCGCACCGCGGTGGTGACCCCGGAGCTGCTGATCTCGGCCACCGCGGCACCGAGCAGGTCCGGGTCGAGCGGCTCGGAGTGCAGCTGCTGCAGGTACCGCAACGCGTCGTTGGGGTCCTCGGCGGTCTCCGCCAGGTGGGTCAGGTACTCGAGCTTCGCCGGTACGTCGGCGTGCCGGGCCCAGAGGCCCTCGCCGTTGAGCACGCCGAGGCCGCCGCGCTTGCCCAGCGCGAGCGCGAAGCTCGGCGAGACGAGTGCGTCGGTCGGATGCGCGACGATCGGGATATCGAACCGATAGGCGTCGAGCTGCCAGGACACCGATACGTCCTTCGACGATCGCGTCCGGCGGGACGCGGCAATATCGACATCATCCAGCTCGTACGTCCGGCGGGCACTGCGACCCATCCCAATTTCGACGAGATCGCGCACGGCAACCCTTCCCCTCGTCGCGCGCACCACGGCCCCGCGACAGATCCATCGGCTTTACCCCCGGCCCTCCCCCGGGAGCACCTGAACGCTACCGTGCGGTGTAATTCGGCGCTTCGACGGTCATGGTGATGTCGTGCGGATGACTCTCCTTGAGGCCCGCCGCGGTGATCTGAACGAAGCGAGCCTTCTGCAGATCCTCGATCGTCGCCGAGCCGGTATAGCCCATGGCGGCGCGCAATCCGCCGGTCAACTGGTGGATGACCTGGGACAGCGGCCCGCGCACGGGGACGCGTCCCTCGATGCCCTCGGGAACCAGCTTGTCCTCGGCGAGCACGTCGTCCTGGAAGTAGCGGTCCTTCGAGTACGAGCGGGCGCCGGCGCGGCCCTGCATCGCTCCCAGCGAGCCCATGCCGCGGTAGCTCTTGAACTGCTTGCCGTTGACCAGAATCACCTCACCGGGCGACTCGACCGTGCCGGCGAGCAGCGAACCGAGCATCGCGGTCGACGCGCCGGCGGCGATCGCCTTGGCGATGTCACCGGAGAACTGCATGCCGCCGTCGGCGATAACCGGCACTCCCGCCGGGCGGCAGACGGCGTCGGCCTCGAGGATCGCGGTGATCTGCGGGGCGCCGACGCCGGCGACCACGCGGGTGGTGCAGATCGAGCCCGGTCCGACGCCGACCTTGACCGCGTCCGCCCCGGCCTCGACCAGGGCGGCGGCACCGGCGCGGGTCGCGACATTGCCGCCGACGACCTGGACACCGGAGGTCTCGGCCTTGATCTTGCTGACCATGTCGAGGACCTGCGAATTGTGTCCATGGGCGGTGTCGACGATCAGCACGTCCACACCGGCGTCGACCAGCGTCATCGCGCGCGTCCACGCGTCCGCGCCGACCCCGACCGCCGCGCCGACCAGCAGTCGGCCGTCCCGGTCCTTGGTGGCGAGCGGATGCTGTTCGGTCTTGACGAAGTCCTTGACGGTGATCAGGCCGGTGAGGTTGCCGTGCCCGTCGACGATCGGGAGCTTCTCGATCTTGTTCTTGCGCAGCAGGCGCAGGGCCGCCTCGGCGGTGACCCCCTCGCGCGCGGTGATCAGCGGAGCGGTGGTCATCACCTCCGACACCGGCCGGTTGTGGTCGACCTCGAAGCGCATATCGCGGTTGGTGATGATGCCCACCAGCGCGCCCGACTCGTCGGTGACCGGCAGACCGGAGATACGGAATCGCGCACAGAGCGCGTCGACCTCGGCGAGGGTGTCGGTCGGCTTGCAGGTGACCGGATCGGTCACCATGCCCGCCTCGGAGCGCTTGACGGTCTCGACCTGGCCCGCCTGGTCCTGGACCGAGAGATTGCGGTGCAGCACGCCCATGCCACCGGCGCGGGCCATGGCGATCGCCATCCGCGCCTCGGTGACGGTATCCATCGCGGAGCTGACCAGTGGAACCCGCAGGCTGATCTCGCGGGTGATGCGGCTGGAGGTGTCGACCGAACTGGGCAGCAGATCCGACTGATCGGGGATCAACAGAACATCGTCGAAGGTCAGCCCGAGCATCGCGACCTTGCCGGGATCATCTCCCCCGGTTCGCACGGCCGTCTCGGTCGTCGTACGCGGAGCGATAGACGTACTCATCCGGTTGTCGACCTCCTGATTGATACCGCACCGAAATCTCGACAACGATGCGGCGCGCATGGATTGACACGTGCTCGACACGATCGCGTCCCGGCGGATCGGTCATCGATTCCCGCCGGATGATCACTACGAGCAATGCGCACAACAATGAACGACGGACTCGTGTTCCCGTTAATCGTATCCGGTTCGACCGGAGACCGATCCACTGCCGCCGGTGTGCCGGTAACTCTTCGGTTACACGGCCGGTTACCTGGTCGAATACCCGCTCGTCATCGGCGTTGGGGGCCGCGGAATCCCGACCGGGCCGCCGACCCGGCTGGCGCTACCCGACCCGTTTTGCGTACCGTGGACCTCGTGCGCGATCACCTTCCACCGGGATTGCCGCCGGACCCGTTTGCCGGGGATCCGGCGGATCCCTCTGCTGCGCTCGACGCGATCGAGCCGGGACGGCCGCTCGATTCGCGGGAGCGGCTGGCGGTCGAGGAGGATCTCGCCGATCTCGCGGTATACGAAGGTCTGCTCGCTCCGCGCGGTTTCCGCGGCCTGGTCGTCTGCTGCGACGACTGCAATCAGGATCACTATCACGACTGGGACATGCTGCGGGCCAACCTGCTGCAACTGCTGGTCGACGGCACGGTGCGCCCACACGAACCGGCCTACGATCCGCAGCCCGATGCCTACGTCACGTGGGATTACTGCCGCGGCTTCGCCGACGCGACCCTCGGCGACAACGCGCTGCGCCACGATCACTGAGGCATTGCGGATCGATCCGCCCCGGTCTCGAGATCCACGGTGGCCCGGGCACCGACGGCCGCCGTCTCGATCCACACCCGCGCTGGGCGTCACGAGCCCCGGACGTTCCGCATAGAAGCACCCGCCCGCGTACCGGGTATACGACGAGGCACCCTGCCGATGACCGGGGTGCCTCGTTCGTGTGATCTTCGTGTTGCCGTGTACGCGTCCGGTCAGTTCTCCGGAAGTGTTGTCGTCGTCACCGGCGGGGCGGGTTCGAGCGTCGGCAGTGACGGGCCGCCGGTGGGTTCCGGCGCCGGCACCGTCGGCAGGATGTCGGTCGGAACCTCGGTCGGGATCGTCGGCAGCGGGATCGACGGAATCGTCGGCAGCGTCAGATCTTCCGGGGACGGCAACGTCGGGATGGTCGGCAGCGTCGGCCATCCGACCGAGGGCTGCGACACCGGGGCGGGTGTCGTCGTCACCGGGGCCTGCGTGGTGGTCGGAGCGGCTACCGACGGCGTCGTGGTCGGCGGGGCGGTCGTGGCCGCCTGCTGCTCCTGCGCGAGCTGTGCCTGCAGCAGCGCGTCGAGCTCGGCCTGCAGCGTGGTGAGGCGTTCCTCGAAGGCGTTCTTGTCACCCTCGTTGTTGATCGCCTCGATGCGTTCGACGGCCTCGGAGAGGTTCGTCGCCGCCGAGGTGGTGTCGCGCGCCTGGATCGAGCTGGCGGCGGCATCGAGCGCCGACGACGTGTCGACCTTCGCCATCGTCGCGCTGGCTTCGCTCGAGAAGACGACCGACTTGATCGACCAGAGCGGATCGCCGGGTTGCGCGTTGTAGGAGAAGACCACCGTCGCCGCACCGCCGACGATCAGGAAGGCCGCGGCCACCCGACCGACCGGTCGCAGGAAGCGCAGCACGGTCGACTCGCGCCGGGGCTGCGGCTTCTCCTCCTGAGCGGCGATCGCGGCGAGGACCTCGTCGATCGTCGGCCCGGCGGGCATGGGTTCCCGGTCGACCTCCGTGCGCCACTGGGCGAACAGGAGAGCGAGTTGGTACTCCTCGTTCGACTCGGTGGCGACCCGGCCGTCTCCGGCTATCGCGTCCAGAAAGGCATCGTCGTGGTGGACCCTGGCGACCTCTACGGGCTCGCCGGAATCGGCAAAGGGATCAGTCGACCGCCCATCGCCCCTACCCATCGAGTTCACCTCTCTTCTTCACTTCGTTCTTCAGCTTTGCCATCGCTCGGTGTTGGGCGACGCGTACCGCGCCGGCCGTGCTTCCAATAATCGCGGCTGTCTCCTCTGCGGAGAGCCCGACTATCACGCGGAGCACCACGATCTCGCGGTGCTTCTCGTTCAGCGAACTCAGCAAAGTAGCCATCTGCCGTGTGGCCTCCGAGTCGATGGCCCGCTTTTCCGGACCCTCATCGAGGGCAATCACATCTGGTACTTCGGCGACGGCGTCTGATTTGTTACGCGCTGCGGCACGATGTGCGTCGGCAACTTTGTGAGAGGCGATTCCGTAGACGAACGCCATGAAGGGCTTGCCGCGATCCTGGTAACGCGGCAATGCGGTCATAACCGCGAGGCAGACTTCCTGGGCGACGTCGTCCGCCGACATCTGACCGCGGTCACCGACGCCGAAACGAGCGCGGCAGTACCGCACGACCAAGGGACGGATCGATTCGAGTACGCGGCCGAGAGCCGCTCGATCGCCGTCCGCCGCCGCTGCGACCTGGGCGTCGAGGTCGTCACCGGACAGATTCATTGGTTGCGAGGATCCCGATTTCTCCCTCGGACAGCGTTCATCTCCGAACGTGCTTCCACACCAGTGGAACCTCGCCAGCATATCGACTCGAACGTCCACTGCCGATCGACGTTTGTCCCATCCCGACCGAAGGGGATGCGACCTGCACCGATGACGAACCCGATGGCGTGTCGTCCGCCGGCTGCGGCCGCCCGGGTGAGGCCGGTCTCACCGGGCGAACGAGCGGGCGCCGAGCACGGTCGGAAGCCCCCCGCGGCGCCCGAGTTCCGCGGTGACCGCCGGGCCCTCCGGAGCGTCGAGCCCCACCGCCGGTGCCAACATGCCCGCCGCCCAGAGCAGTGGAAGGTGGCCGTGGTCGTCCGCGGCGGCGCGCACGGCTTCGACGAGTGGACGCGCGCCGTCCGGTTCACCGGCCACGACCCGCGCGGCCGCCAGCACGAGCGCCGACTTGATCCGATGGCGACAGGATCCACCGATCGACGCCCGGTCGAGCGCCCCGGTCGCCGCCGCGACCGCCGCCCCGCCGTCGCCGGCGGTCATCGCGATCTCGGCCCGTACCCAACCCGCCCGGACGAGTTCGCGACCGGAGGGCCCGCGGGCGGGCACCTCGGACGCACAGAGCGCCGAGGCGGTCACCTCCCAGCCGTCCGCCGGGGGCGCACCCGCCGCTGTATCCCAGACATCGTTGGCGGCCTCGGTGCGATCACGCGCGGGGGCGGGGGTCAGCGCGTCGAGTCGGCGGGCGATCCCGGCGGCGCGGGCGATCCCGCCGTCGCCGAGCGCGTCGGCAGCGGCGCCGGCGATCGCATCGATCCACAGGGCCTCGGCGACGCCGATCCCGGCCGGGGTCCCCGACCCCTCGGTTCCCGACCGTGCGGCCGCAACGAGGACAGCCGCGCGCCCGTCGTAGCGCGCCCCGGCGCGGTGATCGCCGAGTTGGCGGGCGATGGATGCCGCCGCCACGAATACCCGCGCGAGGCGCACCCCGTGGGCGGCATCGCGGGCCCGCCCGCCGGCGATCCGCTCGGCGAGGGCGAGGTCGCGGCGGGCCGACGCGTAGTGCCCGCGGGCCGCCGATCCGATCGCGGCGAGCCACAGCCGGTCGATCGTGATCGGGTCGGCGCGCATCGAGGCCACCGTCGGCACGGGTCCTTCGACCGTCCGGGCACAACCGAAAGCCGCGGCGACCGCGACCGCATCCCTATGTGACGGTGGCGTCAACTGCCGCCCGAAGAGTTCCGACCTACCCGATTCGGCAGGCTCGAACCTACCCATCGCGCATAACGATTCGGGCTCCCACCACCCCCCTGACGTGCGGATTGAGCATATGCTCACGGAATAGCCCTTCTCGCGGAATTCGACCGGTTAACAGTTGCGTACGCCAATGTTTCGGATATATTTCACCAGCACGTGAATATGGCTCCGCAGCCCCCTCGACGGCCGTCGACGTACCGAACCCGCACCGCGGAATTGTCCGCAGCGCGCGCACTTTTCGGAGACTCGAGTCACACTGTGGAGACCCTTTACCCACTGCTGACCGACAGTAGAGATCACCTCAAATGCACTGTCGTAGTGAACGTTTCAACGAATCTACAGCTCCCCCGGGGGAGCTCGTCGTGTCGCCGCGTACCCACCCGCAAGCCCGCCGGCCGGCACCGAACCGCAGGTCGACGCGAGTGCACCGAAAGTGACACACAGATCAAATCTTCGTGCGGCGCTATGTCGGTCGCCACCTCGACGCAGTATTGACGGGTTTTCCGGGTCCGCCCTACCGTTGCCCCAGTGATCGACCCGGTTCGCCAAAGGTGCCGAGTATTCGTTGACATGCGTTAGCCGATTATTTGCGATGGGGCAACGGCTGTGCGTCAGTCTCCGGGCGATGCTGTGAACAACAGACACGAAGTGCACGAGGAGTACGACATGTCACAGCCGAACCACCTCCCGGGACCCAACGCCGATATGTGGGATTGGCAGCGAC
The DNA here is from genome assembly GCF_001552615.1 of Millisia brevis NBRC 105863. GTDB lineage: Bacteria > Actinomycetota > Actinomycetes > Mycobacteriales > Mycobacteriaceae > Millisia > Millisia brevis. The sequence goes on along the minus strand of NZ_BCRN01000004.1, from coordinate 238,733 downwards.
ACGGACTGTGCCGGGGAGTCGATTCTTCGATGTTCTTCCATCCGGACGGGGAGCGCGGCCGTGCTCGCGCCCAGCGGGAGATGCGCGCCCGCGAGATGTGCCACCGTTGCCCGGTGATCGCCCAGTGCCGCAATCACGCACTGACCGTTTGCGAGCCCTACGGCATCTGGGGCGGCATGTCCGAAGCCGAGCGCGAGGTCTACAACCGCCGCCGCGGACGCCGCCGTATCGCGTCCTGACGGACACCTGCCGGACCCGGATACGTCCTCGACATCCGCGGTCGGCACGCACACGACCAAGGGGTCGTGCGGTCGCTTCGAGAAGCGAACCGCACGACCCCTCGTCATGCGCCCCGGGCGATCACCCGGTGGAGCGATCACCCGGTGGGTGATCACTCAGTGGGCGTGCCCGTGTCCGTGATCGTGACCCTCGTCCTCGGCCGGCTTGTCGACGACCGCGGCCTCGGTGGTCAGCACCATCCGCGCCACCGACGCGGCGTTGACCACGGCGGAACGGGTGACCTTGACCGGGTCGATGATGCCCGCCTCGATCAGGTTGCCGTAGGTGAGGTTCGCGGCGTCGAAACCGAAGCCCGGCTTCAGCTCCGCGACCTTCGACACCACGACCGCGCCGTCGAGACCGGAGTTCTCCCCGATCCAGTACAGCGGGGCACGCAGCGCCTCGCGCACGACCCGCACACCGGCCGCCTCGTCACCGCTGAGGCCCAGACCGTCCTTCAGACCCTCGGCGACGTGCACCAGCGTCGAACCGCCACCGGCCACGATGCCCTCGGCCACCGCCGCCTTGGCGGAGTTGACCGCGTCCTCGACCCGGAACTTGCGCTCCTTGAGCTCGGTCTCGGTGGCCGCGCCGACCTTGATGACCGCGACGCCGCCCGACAGCTTCGCCAGCCGCTCCTCGAGCTTCTCGCGATCCCAGTCGGAGTCGGTGGCCTCGATCTCGTGCCGCAGCTGAGCGGCACGCGCATCGACGTCCTCCTTGCTGCCGGCGCCGTCGATGATCGTGGTCTCGTCGCGGGTGACCACCACACGACGCGACGAACCGAGCACCTCGAGCCCCGCCTCACGCAGCGACAGACCCAGATCCGGGCTGATCACCGTGGCGCCGGTGACGACCGCGAGATCCTCCAGGAACGCCTTGCGGCGGTCGCCGAAGTACGGCGCCTTGACCGCAACGGCCTTGAGGGTCTTGCGAATCGAGTTGACCACCAGGGTGGACAACGCCTCGCCGTCGACGTCCTCGGCCACGATCAGAACCGGCTTGCCGCTCTCCGCGATCTTCTCGAGCAGCGGAAGGAAATCCGGCAGCGAGCTGATCTTGTCGCGGTCGAGCAGGATGTAGGCGTCGTCGAGAACCGCCTCCTGCCGATCGAGATCGGTGACGAAGTAGGGCGACAGGTAGCCCTTGTCGAACTGGACGCCCTCGGTGACCGACAGCTCGATCGACAGGCCCGAGGACTCCTCGATCGTGACGACGCCGTCGTTGCCGACCTTGGTCAGCGCCTCGGCGACGATCCCACCGATCTCCGGGTCGCGCGAGGACACGGTGGCGACCTGAGCGATCGCCTTCTCGCCGGACACGTCGGTGGCGACCTTGTGCAGCTCCTCGACCACCCAGTCGGTCGCCTTGGCGATGCCCGCACCGATCGCGATCGGGTTGGCACCGGAGGCGACATTGCGCAGACCACCCTTGACCAGCGCGGCGGCGAGCACCGTCGCGGTGGTCGTGCCGTCACCGGCAACGTCGTTGGTCTTGGTCGCCACGCTCTTGACCAGCTGCGCGCCGAGGTTCTCGTAGGGATCCTCGAGCTCGATCTCGCGGGCGATCGACACACCGTCGTTGGTGACCACGGGGCCACCGAACGACTTGGCCAGCACGACATGCCGGCCGCGCGGGCCCAGGGTGACCTTGACCGCGTCGGCCAGCTTGTCCACCCCGGCCTCGAGCGACCGCCGCGCGGCCTCGTCGTGCTTGATTTCCTTGGCCATACTCTCCTCAGCCTCCTTGTCGGGGGCGTGCTGCGGCGGCTCGCCGCGCCTCGGGTTCGTGACCCGAGTCCGCGTATCCGATCGCCGGGAAGCCCCCGGATGCAATCCGCCCCGGAGTCCTGGTTGGAACGCCGGGGCGGATGGGGTTTCGAACTACCTGGAGACGAATTACTTGGAAACGACGGCCAGCACGTCGCGGGCCGACAGGATCAGGTACTCCTCGCCGCCGTACTTGATCTCGGTGCCGCCGTACTTGCTGTAGATCACGACGTCGCCCTCGCTGACATCCAGCGGGATCCGCTTGTCGCCGTCCTCGTCCCACCGGCCGGGGCCGACGGCGACAACGGTGCCCTCCTGGGGCTTCTCCTTGGCCGTGTCGGGGATGACGAGGCCGGAGGCGGTCGTCGTCTCGGCTGCGTTGGCCTGGACGAGGATCTTGTCCTCGAGCGGCTTGATGTTCACGCTCGCCACGATGTGTCCTCCACTTTTTTCACGTGTCCGCGGCCCCGGCGGAGCCGTTCGGGCCACTGTTATATGGGACGTACGATTCACGGCGCAGCCCCGGGCCCGTCGTCGCGGGTGCCGAGCACGAGGTATCGCCACTTGGCACTCTATACACGCGAGTGCCGGCACTCAAGTATCTCGTCCGCAATCTCTATTCCGCCTGGTCGCGGCCACCGGATTCGCCGACCGACCCACCCGTGCCGACCATGACACTCCCGGGGTGACCCCCGCCTCACTTCCCGCGGCAAAGCTTGGTAACATTCCAATAACGGCCGCTTTGGTGTGGTTTTCGTACTTTTGGGGAAGGGCGAGACGTGTCGACGACTTTCGGGATCTCGTTGGGAGCCGATGTCGTCTGCGGCGCCATACTCACCCGCGACCGATCCCGCGGTGACGATGTCGACGTCCGCATGGTGGCGGTCGATCGCCGCCGCGAGGTCGGCGATCTGGTCATCGCCTGCGCCGATCTGCTGGCCGGACTGGTCGACGGGCAACCCGAGCAGATCGCGGTGACCTACCGCAGCCGCTCGCAGGCGATGTCGGTCCGGGCGGTCAGCGATCGGCGGATCACCCTCGTACCCGAGGCGACCGCCGCGACCGCCTGCCTGGGCGCCTCCGGTGAACTCGCGGGCCACCGCCGGGTCGCCCTGGTGGACGTGGGCGATACCGGTACCGCTACCAGCGTCGTCGATGCGGCCGGGGTCGATTCCGCCGAACCGATCCTGCTGGCCTACGACCACACCACCGAGATGTCCGGTGCGGTCTTCGACGATCTGCTCGACGGACTGATTCGCAGTCGACGGACCATCGATCCCGATGTCGACCGCGACCTGCTCGGCGCGCGCGTGCGCACCGCCAAGGAGCAGTTGTCGTTCGCCGACTCGACGCTGGTGCACCGCATCGGCGAGCAGCCGCTGTCGATCACCCGGGCCGATTTCGAGTCCGCGATCGCCCCGGCCCTGCTCGCGGGGATCGCCTCGATCGACGCCGCGGTCGAGCAGTCGCCGACCCTGCCCGACGCGTTCGTACTGATCGGCGGTGGCGCCCATATCCCCGTCCTCGCCCGCGTTCTCGGCGAATCGTTCGGACTTCCGGTCGTGGTACCGCACGAGCCGGATACGGTCCTCGCCCGCGGGGCGGCCCTGTTGGCCCAACCCAGCGAGGAGGCCACCAGCTTCGCCGTCGTCTCCCCGGGCGAACGGGTCGGTCCTCGGCTGTCCTTGCGCGGCGCCGGCGTGCTCGCCGGCGCGATCGCGATCGCGACGCTCGCGTTGACCTACGGACCGCGCGAGACGACGGGTATCACCCCGGACGCCGCCTCGGCGGTCAGCACCCGGGTGTGGTCGACCACGGCGGTCGAATCGACACTGACCGCGTCCTCGGAGGTCCCGGTCGGCTCGACGGTCGCCCAGCCGGCGGCGGATACCTCCGACCGGTCCACCACGTCGCGCACCACCCGCAGCCTGCACCCCGGTCCGGACCTGCCGGCGATCCCCCTGCCGAGCGCGCAACCGGTCGACGAGCACGTCGAGGTGATCGCCGCCCCGGACGCGGAGCCCGAGGTGATTCCGCCGCCGGAGACCACCGTCGAGACGACAACCCCGTCGGTGACCGTGCCGAGCGTCCCCGCCCTGATCCCGCCGAGCGCCGCGGACCGCACCCGCCCGGACCGCGATCGGACCCGGACGACCACCACCGAGGAGCCGCCGCCGACGACGACGGCGCCGACCACCGAGGTCCCACCGACGACGACCAGCCCGCGCGGGGGGCTGGTCACCCCGACCCTGCAGAGCGCGATCCCGACCGGAACCGCGGTCCCGCGCCCCGGATCGGAGACCACCGCAGAGACGGAGACCACCGCGCAGCGGGAGGCAACGGCGCAGCGGGAGACCACCCGGGCCGCGGAAAGCGCGGCGGCCACCGTCGACGACCCGGCGACCACGGGCTGACCCCCGATCCGACGGATCGCGCCCGACCGCCCCGGCCCGGACGAATCCGTCCCGGGCGAATCGGGTCAGCCCAGGCGGCTGATCGACACCGGCAGCCCCGGATCGGCGGAGACCGTCGGATCGGACGGTGCGGCGCCCGCGGCGATCAGATGCGCACCGAAGGTCGCGATCATCACGCCGTTGTCGGTGCACAACCGGGGCACGGGGACCCGCAGCTGTACCCCTTCGGCGGCGCACCGCTGTTCGGCGAGCTCACGCAGCCGGGAGTTCGCGGTGGCACCGCCGCCCATCACCACCGTGTCGACACCGGTCCGGCGCACCGCCTCGATCATCTTGGCGGTCAGCACGTCGGCGACCGCCTCCTGGAAGGAGGCGGCGACGTTCGGAACATCAACCGCGGCACCGGATCTCTGCGCCGCCTCGACGTGTCGGGCGACCGCGGTCTTCAGACCGGAGAACGAGAAGTCCAGGGCCGAATCACCCGGGCGGGTCAGCGCCCGGGGAAAGGCGATCGCATTCGGGTCGCCGTCGCGGGCGATCCGGTCGATATGCGGCCCACCGGGATAGCCGAGTCCGAGCAGCCGGGCGACCTTGTCGAAGGCCTCGCCGGCGGCGTCGTCGATCGTGCTGCCGAGCTCGACGATCGGCGCGGCGAGGTCGTCGACCTTCAACAGGTGAGTGTGGCCACCGGACACCAGCAGAGCGACACAGGGGCGCATCGGGCCGTGTTCGAGGGTGTCGACCGCGATATGGCCGCCCAGATGGTTGACCGCGAACAGCGGGACCCCCCAGGCCACCGAGTAGGCCTTGGCCGCCGATACCCCGACCATCAGGGCGCCGGCCAGGCCGGGGCCGATCGTCACGGCGATCGCGTCCGGCTTGTCGATCCCGGCCTTCTGCAGGGCCCGCCGCATCGTCGGCACGATCGCCTCGAGGTGGGCGCGCGAGGCGATCTCCGGCACGACCCCACCGAAGCGGGCGTGCTGCTCGACGCTGGAGGCGACCTCGTCGGCCAGCAGTTCGCAGGTACCCGCGAGCGGGCCGCTCTCGTGATACCGGATGATGCCCACTCCGGTTTCGTCACAGGAACTTTCGATACCCAGAACGATCACGACCGCTCCTCTCCGGAAACGGCCGCGGCGCGGGCGGGTCGCGTCATCGTGTAGGCGTCGGCGCCCGAGTGGTAGTACCGCTTGCGGGTGCCGACGATCTCGAATCCGAAGCGCCGGTACAACTCCAGGGCCGGCTGGTTGTCCGTGCGCACCTCGAGGTGGACCGGCCCCCCGTGCGCATCGGCGAGGGCCACCAGTCGGTCGAGCAGGCGACGCCCCAATCCCCGCCCCTGCCAGGAGGTGTCGACAGCGATGGTGTGCACCTCGGCGTCCCGACCACCGCCGTCGAGCAGCGCGATGCCGGCGTAACCGATCACGGCGCCCTCCGGCGAACGGGCGACGAAGTAGTGGCAATGCGGTGCGGCGAGCTCGGAGCGGAAGGCCGCCTCGGTCCACGGCCCGTCGCCGTCGAACAGGATCGCCTCGATCCGCCCGCAGGCGGCCGCGTCGGCGGCGGTCATCGGTTCGATCACCGCCGTCACGACGACGTCACCACCGGCTTCGCGTCCGGGCGGCGCAGGTAGAGCGGCACCAACGGCTGCGGCGGTGTACCGGCGAGCAGTTCGGCGCGGGCGGCGCGCACCAGGCCGAGCGGGGCGGGGCTCTCGAGGGGTTCGACCGGCAGATCGAACAGATCGACGTGCGAGGCGCTGCCCGCGACCACCTCGGCGGGTCCGGGATCGACCGACCGGGGGGCGCCGACCGCGGGCCCCTCGATGCGTCGGCCGCCGCTGTAGCGCGCCCAGTAGACCTCGCGGCGACGGGCATCGGTGACGACCAGCGCGTCACAATGGCCCAGCTCGACGGCGATCGCATCGAGGCTGCAGACCGGGTACGCCGGGATCGACAGGGCATCGGCGAACGCGGCGCCGGTGGCCATCCCGACGCGCAGCCCGGTGAACGGGCCGGGGCCGACGCCGACAACCACCGCGTCGATGTCCGCGGGGGTCAGGTCGGCCGCGGCGAGGCATGACGAGATCTGTGGGCTGACCAACTCGGCGTGGCGGCGGGCGTCGACGGTCACCCTGGCGGCGACGGTGCGTTCCACCACGGCCGTCAGCTCGACGACCCCGACGGTTACCGCCGGGGTGGAGGTATCGATAGCCAGGACAAACACACGGAAAACACTACCTGCCGTCGACACCCGCGTCGGCACTGCCGCCCACACCGGACGGCCCGGTGAGTACCCATTCACGGCTGACGAACCGGGTCTCCGATTCGATATCGCGACGCAGGCGCACCAGCAGGTACCGGTCGGTGACCCCGGTGACCAGCCGAGCCCCCCATTCGATCACCAGCACGCTGCTGTCGAGTTCGGATTCCAGGTCGAGGGCGGCCAATTCGTCGAAGACGTCGCCACCGGCGGTGCCGAGACGGTACGCGTCGACGTGCACCAGGCCGATCGACGGGCGCCCGTCGGGCCGTTCGCCGGGACGGTGGGTGCGCGCGATGACGAAGGTCGGCGAACTCACCCGCCCCTGCACCCCGAGGCCGTCGGCGATGCCGCGGGTCATCGCGGTCTTGCCGGCGCCGACCGGGCCGTCGAGGACCACCACGTCGCCCGTCCGCAGGGTCGCGGCGAGCCGGCGACCGTATTCCTCGGTATCGGCGGTGGTCTCGAGCCGCTCGGGATGGTCTGCCGCCCGGGTGCCGGGTTCGGTTCCGTCGCCGGTCATCCGACCGTCCACCACCATCGCCGGCGGCGGCCGGCATCCGGCATCGCCTGCACCGACCGCACGACCAGCCGATCGATCGCGTCGCTGACCTCGGCCGGGTTCTCCAGTTGCACCATATGCCCCGCCCGCGGGATCGACAGCAGCTCCGCCTTGGGCAGATTGTCGACCAGGAACTGCGACGCCGAGGGTGGGATCACCCAGTCCGCTCCGGGACTGACCACCAGCGCCTCCTTGGTCGCGACGGTCGGCAGGGCGTCGGATTCGTCGTGCAATTCCAGGGACGGCAGAAAATCGACCATCGTGACCATGGAGGTATCGCTGATCATCTCGGCGACAAATCGATCCAATCGCGCGCCCTGATCGGTTCCGAAGGATGCCTCCAGCAGGATCGGGGCGACCGCCGACCGCAGCAATCCGCGGCCGATCCTGGTCACCCCCGGCACATTGCGCACCAATCCGCGCACCAGATTGGTGGCGGGGTTCTCCAGGTTGCGGCCCAGGCCCTCCTCGGCGAGCCCCTTGGCGGCGGTGGCGACCAGCCCGACGCCGACCACCCGTTCGAGGAAGGTCTCGGGATCGCGCCGAGCGTAGGCCAGGACGGTCATCCCGCCCATCGAATGACCGACCAGCACGATCGGTCCCTTCGGTACCACCGCCCGCAGGACGCCGGCGAGGTCGGCGCCCAGTTGGTCGATCGTGCAACTGTGCCCGCTGGGTCGGCCGGAGGCGCCGTGGCCGCGCTGGTCGTAGAAGACCATCCGCACCGTGGAGCCCCAGCGCCGTTCCAGTGCCCGGCGCTGGAAATGCCAGGACTGCATGCGCAGGCAGTAGCCGTGCACGAAGACGACGGTGACCGGCGCGTCGGACGGCCCGACCTCGCGGACCGCCAGATGGACCCCGTCGTCGGCGGTGACCACCGACGACCGATCCGCACCGATCAGATCGAAATTCTCGGTCTGGTTGCGATCGATCTTGCGCAGTTCCCGACCCCGGTTGAGCGACTTGCGGGCCGTACTGAGGCCCGCGGCCGCGGCGACCGCGGCAGCGCTACCCAGGCCGCCGACAAAAGCCGGCGGAGCGAGTCGACTCACAGCCCGGCATCCTCCCGGTACCGACGCTCGACGCGGCCGCGGACCCCGGTGATCACCTCGTAGTGGATCGTGTCGAGCAGACCGGCCCATTCGGCGGCGGTCGGCCCGCCGTCGATGCCGGCGCCGAAGAGCACCGCCGTGTCGCCCGCGCGCACCTCCGTATCGGTCGGCCCGAGGTGGACGACGAACTGGTCCATGCAGATCCGGCCGATTCCCGGGTAGCGGCGACCGTTGATCGCGACCTCGAGCCGGCCGCCGAGGGCGCGCACGACCCCGTCGGCGTAGCCCAGCGGAATCAGCGCGACGCGGGTGCGCGTCGGTGCGGTCCACATGTGCCCATAGGAGACGCCCTCTCCGGCGGCGATCTCCTTGACCAGGGAGACCGGCGCGGAGAGGGTCATCGCCGGTCGCAGATCGGTCGGCCCGTCGATCGGGCTCGCCGGGATACCGGGCGGCAGCGGGGACAGCCCGTAGATCGCGATACCCGGGCGGACGAGGTCGTACCTCAGGTCCGGCCGCGTCATCGTCGCGGCGGTATTGGAGATATGGCGCACGGCCGGCGCGACGCCGCGCTCGGTGAAGACGGCGATCGCATCGTCGAAACGCTGCCGCTGGCTGTCGATCACGGGATGATGCGGGTCGTCGGCGTGGGCGAGGTGGGTGAAGATCGATCGGAACGTCACCGCTGCGGCCCCGACCGCGGCAGCGAGGGCGTCGGCCACGGGGGCCCATTCGTCGACCGGTACGCCGTTGCGGCTCAGACCACTGTCGATCTTGACCGCGACCGTCGCGGTGCGTCCGAGGGCTCCGGCCGCGGCGACCACGGCGGCCAGTTGCTCGCGCGACGACACCGCGATCTCGATGTCCGCCGCGATCGCGGCGGCGAAGTCCGTGCCCGGGGCGTGCAGCCAGGTCAGGATCGGCGCGTCGATACCGGCGGCCCGCAGTTCGAGCGCCTCGTCGATCGTCGTGACGCCCAGTTCTCGGGCGCCGGCGGTCAGCGCCGTCCGCGCGACCGGTACCGCACCGTGGTTGTAGGCGTCGGCCTTGACCACCGCCATCAGCGGGGTGTCCCCGGCGTAGCGGCGCAGCAATCGCACATTGTGGGCGATGGCGGACAGGTCGATCGTCGCCAGCGGCGCAGCGGGCGTGGTGGTCTCCCCCACCGGCGCCGAGGCCCGATCGGCGGCGTCGTCGACTCCGCCGGGCCCGGCGGACACCGCAGGGTGCGAGATGCTCATGGCCGACCATTGTGCCCGCCCGGGGCAACGAAGGGCAGCCCGACCGGTCACAGATCGGTGTTGTCGCTGGTCGCGGCGGCGGCGGAGTTAGACAGCCGCGCGCAAGAGGGCGATCGCCGTCGGCAACGATTCGGCGATTGCACCGGCTCGAACGGGCGCGCCGGCGGGTCCGGGCGCCCGGGCGGCCTCGACCGCGGCCACCGAGTGGGCGCGGGTGGCGCAGCCGAGCGCGTCGAGGGGCTCGAGTCCGGCCGCCAGCAGTGCACCGGACACACCCGACAGCACGTCGCCGGAACCGGCGGTGGCCGGCCACGCGGAGCCGGCGTCGTTGACCACCACGGTTCCCCCGGGATCGGCGATGATCGTGACATTGCCCTTGAGCAGCAGGTGAACCCCGAGATCGGCGGCGGCCTCGACGACCGAGCTCACCCGATCGGCGCCGGGGGGTCGCCCGACCACCCGTTCGAATTCCCGGTCGTGCGGCGTCAACACCGTGATGCCGGTCCGCCCCTGCAGCAACTCCGGAGCGTCCGCCAGGAGGGTCAGACCGTCCGCGTCGACCAGCACCGGCTCGGGCCGCGCCAGGATCTGCGCCAAACGGGCGCGAGCGGCGTCGTCGGTCCCCGCGCCGGGCCCGACCACCCAGGCCTGAACCCGGCCGGCATCGGCGAGGTCGGCGGTGGCGACCACCTCCGGGCGCCGGTCGAGGACCCGGTCGGCCGCGCTTCCGACGTAGCGGACCATCCCCGAGGTCGCCGCGACCGCCGCGACGGTCGACAGCACCGCCGCGCCGGGGAAATGCGCACTGCCGGCCACGATTCCGACCACGCCCTGGGTGTACTTGTCGTCGTGCGGCCCGGGTACCGGCCACAGCCGGCCGATATCGGCGTCCCGGTAGGCGCTCAGGGCCGGCGGCGAGGGATCGATCCCGATCGGTACCAGTTCGATTCGTCCGCACCGCTGCGGATTAAGCGCATGGGCGTTGCGCAGCGCGCCGAAGGTCACCGTGACCGCGGCGGTGACCGCCGGGCCGTCGACCACACCGGTGTCGGCGTCGACACCGGACGGCAGATCAACCGCGACGATCGGCGCACGCACCCGATCGACCAGTTCCGCGGCCGCCGGGCGCAGCGGGCCGCGGCCGGAGAGCCCGACGATGCCGTCGACCACCAGATCGGGGGCGGCGGGCCCCTCCTGTGGTCCGAGGTCGCCGGTGATGCGGCCACCCGCTCGCCTCAGCGCCGCGGCCGCGGCGCGGTGGAATCGGCGCGAGTCGAGCAACACGGCCCGCACGGCAACCCCGCGCCGGGCCAATTCCGTTCCGGCCCACAGCGCGTCGCCGCCGTTGTCACCGCTGCCGACCAGCAGGGTCACGCGCCGACCGGCGATCCCACCGGTGCGCTCCCGCAATTCGCGAGCGACCACCAGCGCGAGCCCGTGCGCCGCCCGACGCATCAGCGCATCGGGCGGAGCAGCGGCGATCACCGGCCGCTCGGCGGCGCGGATGTCGTCGGCGGCGTAATACCGGAGCATCGCGGTACGACTACTCCACCGTCACCGACTTGGCGAGGTTGCGCGGCTTGTCGACGTCGTATCCGCGGGTGCGGGCGACCTCGGCGGCGAAGACCTGCAGCGGCACCGTCGCGAGCAGAGGTTGCAGCAGCGTCGGCACCGCCGGCAGCTCGATCAGGTGATAGGCGAAGGGGCGCACCGTCTCGTCGCCCTCCTCGGCGATGACGATCGTGCGCGCACCGCGGGCCTGCACCTCGCGAATATTGCTCAGCAGCTTGGCGTGCAGGTCCGGTCGGCCGTGCGGCGACGGCATGATCACCAGCACCGGCAGATCGTCCTCCAGCAGGGCGATCGACCCGTGCTTGAGCTCGCCGGCGGCAAAGCCCTCGGCGTGCATGTACGCAAGCTCCTTGAGCTTGAGCGCACCCTCGAGCGCCACCGGATAGCCGACGTGCCGACCCAGGAACAGGATGGTCGACTCGTGGGCCAGGGCCCGGGCGATCTCGCGGACCGGCTCCATGTTCCCCAGCACCTTGCTCACCAGATCCGGAATCTCCTCCAGATGGGTGTACTCGGCGGCGACCTCGTCGGGGTACTTGGTGCCGCGGGCCTGCGCGATCGCCAGTCCCACCAGGTAATTCGCGGTGATCTGGGCGAGGAAGGCCTTGGTCGACGCCACGCCGATCTCCGGACCGGCCCGGGTGTAGAGGACCGCATCGGACTCGCGGGGGATCTGCGCGCCGTTGGTATTGCAGACCGCCAGCACCCGCGCCTTCTGGGTGCGCGCGTGCCGCACGGCCTCGAGGGTGTCGGCGGTCTCGCCGGACTGCGAGATCGCCACCACCAGGGTCGAACGATCGAGAACCGGGTCGCGGTAACGGAATTCGCTGGCGAGTTCGACCTCGACGGGCAGCCGCGTCCAGTGCTCGATCGCGTACTTCGCGACCAGACCGGAGTGATAGGCGCTGCCACAGGCGACGACGAAGACCTTGTCGACCTCGCGCAGTTCCTGATCGGACAGGCGCTGCTCGTCCAGGATGATCCGGCCACCGTCGAAGTGGCCCATCAGGGTGTCGGCGATCGCGGCCGGCTGCTCCTCGATCTCCTTGAGCATGAAGTACTCGTGGCCGCCCTTCTCGGCGGCGGCGAGGTCCCAGTCGATGCGGAACGGGTGGCCGGTCTCCGGCTCACCGTAGAAGTTGGTGATGCGGTAGCCGCCCGAGGACAGGATGACCACGGAATCCTGGCCGATCTCGACCGCATCGCGGGTGAACTCGATGAACGCCGCCACATCGGAGGCGATGAAGTTCTCCCCGTCACCGACGCCGATCACCAGCGGGGTCGAGCGGCGGGCCGCGACGATGGTGTCCGGATGGTCGGCGTGCACGAAGACCAGCGTGAAGGCGCCCTCGAGCCGGCGCAGCACCTGCAGGACGCTGTCGACGAAGCGTCCGGCGGTCGGGCCGGCGGCGTAGGCGCGGGACACCAGGTGGACGGCCACCTCGGTGTCGGTATCGGAGTGGAATTCGACGCCGTCGGCCTCGAGCTCCGCGCGCAGCGGGGCGAAGTTCTCGATGATGCCGTTGTGCACCACCGCGATCCGCCCGGTCGCGTCGGTATGCGGGTGGGCGTTGCGGTCGGTCGGCCGCCCGTGGGTGGCCCAGCGGGTGTGGCCGATACCGGCCCGGCCGACGAAGGTGTCGGTGCCGTCCTCGGCGAGCGCGGTCTCCAGGTTGGCCAGCCGGCCGGCCTTGCGCTCGACGTTGAGATCACCGGCGCCGTCGAGGATCGCCACCCCGGCGGAGTCGTAGCCGCGGTATTCCATCCGACGCAGGGCCTCGACGATCACAGCCAACGCGGGACGGTGTCCGACGTAGCCGACGATTCCACACATGGACGATCAGCGTACTTCCCTGCCCCGCCGATGTCGTCGAGCCCGCACCCAAACGTCCGGTTTCGATCGCTGATCGGCCACCCGGTCGCCGGGGCGGTGCGCTAAGTTCCGGGGGTGGCCAACACCAAGAAGCTGTTCACCGCACTGACCATGCGCGGCCCGCATCGCGTGCTGTGCGGTGAGCTGTCGGTCGCCGGCGTTCCCGGCATGGTGTTCACCCCCGAGGAAGGAACCGGGCTGCCCGCGGTCGCCTTCGCGCACGGCTGGTTGATCGACCCGGACCGATATGCGGGCACCCTGCGCCACCTCGCGTCGTGGGGCATCGTCGCGGCCGCCCCACGCACCCAGCGCGGTCCGGTGCCGTCCCACCTGGACATGGCGGCCGATCTCGGCACCGCCCTCGAGGTGTGCTCGACGGTGCGGCTCGGCCCCGGCGAGATCAGCGTCCATCCCGATCGCCTCGGCGTCGCCGGCCACGGGATGGGCGGGTCGGCCGCGGTGCTGGCCGCCGCCGGCCGTCCGGACCTGCGCGCGGTCGCGGCGCTGTTCCCACAACCCTCCGCACCGCCGGCGGTGTCGGTGGCCGCCGATATCTCCGCCCCGTTGCTCGCGACGGTCACCCCGGGCGATGCGGTGAACACCACATCGATCGGACGGCTGCTCGCCGCGGGGTGGGGTGGAAAGTCGGTCGTGCGGTCGGTGGACAAGGCGTCCAACGAGGGGTTGGCCGAGGGGCGCAATCTGCTGAGCCTGCTGGGCTACAGCGGCCCGCAGCACGGGACGCAGCGCGTCGTTCGCGCCCTGTTGACCGGGTTCCTGCTCCACCATCTCGGGGACAACTCGACGTACTCGGCGTTTGCCGCACTCGGCGATCCGGCGGCGCAGGAGGTCCTGCCCGATACGGTTGCCGTCGATCCGAATGGCACCCCGGAACCGCCGAAGTCGTTGATGCAGCAGTTGATCCGTCGCTGATCGTCCATGGCGTCCGTCGCCGGTCGTCGAGAGCGTCCGCCGCTGATCGTCCGTGCGTCCGTCGCTGATCGCCGATAGCGTCCGCCGCTGATCGTCGATGGGGCGGGCTCCTGCACCGACCGGCTGCCGCATCCGACCGACGGGTCGGGATGTGGGACGTGGCCGGTTCGGAAGCCGGTTCAGCGGGCGGGCGCCGGTAGCGGTCCCGCCCGGGCGAGTTCGCCGCGTTCGGACCCCAGCGCGGGCTCGGGTCCCGGCACGGCCTCGGGCACCGGCGCAGCCTCGGGCATCGGAGCCGCGGACTCGGGCGCGGCGGGCTCCGGGGCCGGCGCGGGAGGCCCGGGCGCGGGAGGCGCCGGCGCGGCCGGTTCCGCCTCGGGCGTCGCGGCGGTGGGCGATGCGGGCTCAGGGGTGATCGGCGCAGGGGTAATCGGTACGGGAGTGATCGGCGCCGGGGCCTCGGATGGCGTGCGTCCGGTGACCGGCGGTGCGCCGACCGGGGCCGGCGCGGTGGTATCGCTCGCCCCGGCGCCAGTCGGGGCCTCTGCGGTGGGCGACCCGGCCGGGGTGCCCGTGGTGGCACAGGAGTCGTCGGGGTGGCTCGCCGCGTCGGGTCCGGCAGACGGGTCGGGTCCGGCCGACGGGTCGGGTACGGCGGTCGGGTCGGGAGTTCCTGCGGCGATGGGAATCTCGGACGCCGGCGAGCCACCACCAGCCGAATCGGGTCCGGGTACGGCAGCGCTCGGCCGATCGGCCGGCGCGCCATAGGCTCCCGAACCGGACTGCGCCGCAGGTGTTGTCGCGGCATCATCCGCCAGGCCGACGGTGCCCGGACCCCGACCGTCGGTCACACCCGAACCGTCCGTCAGGCTGCGATCGTTCGCAAAGCCCTGTGCGCCGGACATTTCCGACGCGGCGGGATCATCGCCGGTAGCCTCGATCGCGTCGGTCACCGCCCGAGCGATAGCGGCCCCGGCATCGACTACGGCGGTGGCACATTCGACCACCGCGACACCCAATTCGATGCCCGCACCGACCAGCGCGGCGATATCGGTGCGGTCGGCCGCGCCGGTATCCGCCTCACTCGACGCGGGGTCGTCGAGGTCGGAGTCACCGGCGCGGGAAACGCCGGAGTCGGTCGCCCCACCCGCCGCGGACGACCGGTCCGACAGTCCCGGCGCCGAACCGGCCGGCGAGGTAGCCGCGGCGCCATCGGTGGACGCGGCACCATCGGTGGACGGCGCGGAATCGAAGGACGCGCGATCGGACGGCCGCGCCTCCGCGACCTGTGCACCGGCGTCGCCGACCCCAACGTCGGTATCCGCCGGTCCACCATCCCCCGGTCGGGCGCCCGGCGGGTCCGCGAAGCCGGTCCCCGGCGAGCCGCCTGCCGCTTCCAGGGCAGCTCCTGCGGCGGCGAGCAGGTGCCGGATCTCGGCGGAGGTGGCCTCGCACCAGCCGAACACCGCGTCGATCGCCTCGACCACGGCGGGGACGAAGGCGGTCTCCAGCCAGTGGCGAGCGGTCGGCGCGGCCTGCGCGGGATCCACCGAGTCGACGACCCCGAGCAGTTCGCGTACCCGCGGCGACAGGGCCGCGGCGCCGTCGGCGACGGCAAGAACCTCATCGATCGCGGCGGGGTCGTCCGCACCGGGAACGGCCGCGTCGGCTCGATCCGCCCGCGCCCGCAGATCGGCGAGCCGTTCGGCGATGTCCCGACCACAGCGATCCACCGCGCCGGCCGCCGCGTCGAAGGAGTCGGTCCGCGCCCACCCGTCCCGCAGGTGCTCGAGCCACTGCCGCCGGGCCGCGTCCGCTGCCGCCCCGTTCCACAGGACGTCGGCGTCGGCGGCGACCGCCCGCCCCTCCACACATTCCGACGCCACCGCATCACCGACGGCGGCAAGCATTTTCGCCTGTTCGATCAAGCCTTCGGGATCGATCGAGGTGACCATTCGATAGCGGTCGGCGATCGACATCGACGCGCTCGCCGATCCACCGATGCGATCGACGCGAGCGGCGAGTTCCGTCAGTCGATCCAGTCCGGCCGGCGGCAGGCGATGATCACCGTCCATCGCTGCGCTCCCCCGACGCGTCGAGCTCCCGCACCGCGGCGAGGCGCCCATCCCCGCCAGCGTCGGTGAGTGCCGGCAGATCGACCAGGATCGGGGTGAGCGGACCCGGGCCGCGGTCCGCCGGGAACATGTCCGCGCGCCGGTAGTCCTCGATCGCGGCACCCCAACGCTGCGCCGTGGCCAGCGACGCCGTCGCCCAGGACTCCGCCGTTCCGATCAGGCTCTGCCGGGCCCCGGAGAGGCGGGCGAGCTCGCGGGCGTACTCGCCGGTCGCCGCGTCGACGTCGGCCGGACCCTCGACCGCGCCGGAGGCACGGGCCACGGCGACCAGCCGCTCCGCCGACAGCCGCACCCGCTGCGCGCGACTCTCCCACTCCGCGAGGTCGATCGTGACCAACCCGGTCCCGTCGGACGTCGACCGATCGCCCGCTGCCCCGTCGGCCGCACCCGGCTCGCCGGCCCCGGTCTCCCCCGTCGTCGCCCCCATGGCCACTTGGACGCATCCCGGCCGGTCGGGGTTCCCGGGCCGACCGGCACAGGACTTCCGAAACCGCTCGGCGCCATTCCCCGAACCGACTGTCACGGGTAAGTTGGGCCGATAAGCCCGTACCGGGCAGTCAACGAAGACGTGAGGAATCGCCACCCATGCGCATCGGAATGCAGATCACCTACTCGGGCGGGTTCAGTGAGACCGCAGAGGAGGTGGCGGACCTCGAACGGGCCGGACTCGACGTCCTGGCGGTCGCGGAGGCCTACTCGTACGACGCGGTCAGCCAGCTCGGCTTCCTGGCCGCCAAGACCTCGACCGTGCACCTGATGTCCGGGATCTTCCAGATCTACACCCGCACCCCGTCGCTTACCGCGATGACTGCCGCGGGCCTCGACTTCGTCTCCGACGGACGTTTCGAGTTGGGTCTCGGCGCCTCGGGTCCCCAGGTGATCGAGGGCTTCCACGGCGTGCCCTACGACGCCCCGATCGGCCGCACCCGCGAACTGGTCGACATCTGCCGCAAGGTCTGGCGGCGCGAGCGGCTCGAATACGACGGCAAGTACTACCAGATCCCGTTGCCCGCCGAGCGCGGCACCGGCCTGGGCAAGCCACTGAAGCTGATCAACCACCCTGTGCGCGAGCGGATTCCGATCACCATCGCGGCGATCGGTCCGAAGAACGTGCAGCTGACCGCCGAGATCGCCGAGGGCTGGCAGCCGATCCTCTACCTGCCGGAGAAGGCGGACTCGGTCTGGGGCGACTCCTTGCGGGCGGGCTTCGAGAAGCGCGATCCGGCCCTGGGCACTCTGGACATCCACGCCGGGACGCCGCTGGCGATCGGTGACGACGTCGAGCATCTGGTCCAGGCCGTCAAGCCGTTTGTCGCCCTCTACGTCGGCGGAATGGGTGCGCGCGGCAAGAACTTCTACAACGATCTTGCCGTCCGCTACGGCTTCGCCGACGAAGCCAAGATCATCCAGGATCTGTACCTGGACGGGAAGAAGGAGGAGGCGGCGGCGGCCGTTCCGGACGAGCTGGTCGAGAAGATCTCGCTGATCGGCCCGGAGGGCCATATCGCCGACCGTGTCGCCGCGCTGGCCGAGTCGGGCGTCACCACGATCGATGTCACCCCGATCGCCGGGGACAGTGCGGGGCGGGTCGCGCTGATCGAGAAGCTCCGCAAGATCGTCGACCGCTGATACATCCCATCCGGCGTCGCCGCGGCGGCGCCGGATGGGCCGGGTCGGTCAGACCCCCGCGACCACCTCGGCCAGCTCATCGGCGATGCGGTCGGCCAGCTCGACACTGCGGGCCTCGACCATCACCCGCACCAGGTTCTCGGTACCACTGGGGCGCAACAGGATGCGTCCCTCGTCGCCCAGCTCCGCCTCGGCCAGAGCGACCGCCTCGGTCACCAGCGGGTGTCGGGAGACGGCGGCCTTGTCGGAGACGGGCACATTGATCAGCCGCTGCGGCAGGACGGTCATCACCGCCGCGAGATCGGCGAGGTCGCGTCCGGTCGTCGCCATCCGATCGACCAGCATCAGACCGGTCAGGATTCCGTCGCCGGTCGTCCCGTGCTCCGGCAACACGATATGTCCGGACTGTTCGCCGCCGATCGAATAGGAACCGGCGCGCAGCGCCTCGACGACGTAGCGGTCGCCGACCCCGGTGGTGACCACCGTGATGCCGGCCGCGCGCATCGCCAGGTGCAGTCCGAGATTGCTCATCACCGTCGCGACCAGGGTCCGATCGCGCAGGCGTCCGGCCTCGTCCATCGCGATCGCGAGGATCGCCATGATCGCGTCGCCGTCGACGATCGTGCCGCCGGCATCGACGGCGAGCACCCGATCGGCGTCACCGTCGTGTGCCAGGCCGAGGTCGGCGCCGTTGTCGACGACGGCCTTCTGCAGGATCTCGAGGTTGGTGGAGCCGCAGCGATCGTTGATGTTGTAGCCGGTCGGCTGATCGTTGATCGTGACCACGGTCGCGCCGGTCGCCCGGTAGGCGCGGGCGGCGACCGTGGAGGCCGCACCGTTCGCACAGTCGACAACGACGGTCAATCCGGCGGCGCCGGTCCCGGCGGCGGCGCGGTGACCGAGGTGCGTGAGGTAGTGCTCAGCGGCGCTGCCGTCGGCCGATACCCGGCCGACCGCGGCACCCGTCGGCCCGGCGCCGGGCCCGGAATGGTCGAGCGCGGCTTCGATACGGTCCTCGACCGCGTCTTCGAGCTTGCGCCCGCCCGCGGCGAAGATCTTGATGCCGTTGTCGGGCATCGGGTTGTGGGAGGCGGAGATCACCACGCCGAGCGCCGCACCGTAGGAGGCGGTCAGATAGGCGATCGCCGGGGTCGGCAGCACACCGACGTCGATGACGTCGACGCCGCGCGAGGCGATGCCGGCGGCCACCGCGGCCACGAGCATCTCCCCGGAGGCGCGTGGGTCGCGACCGACCACCGCGATCGGCCGGGGAATGCCCGACCGATCCGGCGAGGTCGATTCGATTTCCGGTGGGTCGACGAGGGCCGTTGCCGCGGCCGCTCCCAACCGAAGCGCCAGGTCGACGGTGATGTCGACGTTGGCCCGACCCCGTACTCCGTCCGTTCCGAACAACCGCCCCATCGGCACACGCTCCCGTTCGCACACTGCCGTGTGTTGCTGCTTCATGGCTACTGCTTCGTTGCGGTAGTCGTACCCGTTCACGACAAAAGCAGGCGTTCGACAAGTGCGAACGCCTGCTTTGTGTGTCGTGAACGTACTCGCGCCGCGGACCGGGTCACCCCACCGCAGCGCTTCGAGTCGATCATGACGATCGACCCTAGCGGGTGATCGCTCCCGACGCGGCGCGCCGCTCGGTCAGCGCTTCGAGTACTGCGGAGCCTTGCGAGCCTTCTTCAGGCCGTACTTCTTGCGCTCGGTCGCACGCGGGTCACGCGTGAGGAAGCCGGCGCGCTTGAGCGCGGGGCGATCCTCGGCGGTCAGTTCCACGAGCGCACGGGCGATCGCCAGGCGCAGAGCACCGGCCTGGCCGGAGGGGCCACCGCCGCTGAGGCGACCGAACACGTCGAAGGACTCGACGCGATCGACGGTCACCAGCGGAGCCTTGATCAACTGCTGGTGCACCTTGTTCGGGAAGTAATCCTCGAGGGTGCGGCCGTTGAGCTGGAACTTGCCGGTGCCGGGCACCAGGCGGACGCGCACGACCGCCTCCTTGCGGCGGCCGACGGTCTGCACCGGGCGGTCGACGAAGGCCGCGACAACCGGGGCTTCCTCGGCGGCGGGCTCGTACTCGGCCTCGACGATTTCGACGGCCTCGACGGGGGCGTCCTCGACGATCTCGTCGGCGACGATCTCCTCGTTGGCGAAGTTGTCCTCGGGAGCGGTCACTGTGCCACCTGCTTGATCTCGAACGGAACCGGCTGCTGCGCGGTGTGCGGATGCGTCGGGCCCGCGTAGACCTTCAGCTTTCCGCCGATGGCGCGACCGAGCTTGTTCTTCGGCAGCATGCCGAGGATCGCCTTCTCGACGACCTTCTCCGGGCGGGTGTCCATGACCTGGCCAACCGTGCGGGAATGCAGGCCACCCGGGAAACCGGAGTGCCGGTAGATGAGCTTGTTGTCGCGCTTGGTGCCGCTGATCGACACCTTGTCCGCGTTGATGACGACGACGTAATCTCCGCCGTCGACGTTGGGGGCAAACGTCGGCTTGTGCTTACCGCGAAGCAGGTTCGCGGCCTGCACCGACAAACGCCCGAGTACGACGTCGGTGGCATCGATCACGTACCAGCCGTGAGTGACGTCACCCGCCTTGGGGGTGTATGTGGACACAGAACTTCCTTCGGTCTCCAGGTGGCTGCCGGCCGAGGCAGGTCACCGCGTTCCCTCGGCGGCCGGTTGAGACCCGAGGAAGCGTCCGCCGCCGACCTGCGATGGGTTGTCCCCATCGATGCCCGCGACGAGCAGGTGAATACCAGCCGACAACGTTACCACCACCCCGCCCAACCTCCCAAAACGCCGCGATCGGCGGGATCCCGGCGGGGGGCGGCGCGCCGCGCATCGCACCCGGGGCCGGTACGTGGATCGGCCCCGGGTGCGGGCAGCGGTCAGGAACCGACGGTCAGGAACCGACGGTCAGGAACCGGCGAACCGGTTGCGGTTGATCAGCTCGGTCTCCTGCATATTGTCGTTCGCGCGGGCGGCGGCGGCCGAGATCTGCGTGCCGACCCCCTTGAGCTCGTTGAACGCCGAGTTCCACCGCTGCTGGGTGCCCTCGTAGGAGGCTGCGCCGTCACCCTGCCAGGTCGCCTGCATGGGTGCGATCGCCGAGCCGAGCTCGCCGAGCAGGTTGTCGAGCTGGCCGATTCCGCTGTTGACGGAGGCGGACAGGGCCGCGATCCGGCCGAAGTCGTATTGAATCCTGTCGCTCATGGTGGTCGGTCCTCTTCCGGTTTCCGGGTGCGGTGGTCAGATGTTGACGTTGATCAGATGTTGACGTTGAGCGGCGGGACGTCCACCGCGGCCAGCCGAGCGTTGTCCGACTCGGTCTGGTCGTAGGTATGCCCGCTGGCGCGCAGCCGCTGGCTGATCTCGTCGAGCACGGTGTTGAGCCGGTTCGCCGCCCCGTCCCAGTTGGCCATGGTGTTGCCGAAGCCGGCGGCGCCGCGGCCCTGCCAGTAGGACGCCGACTCGGCGACCTCGTTGCGCAGCCGGGCGACGACCGCCTTGATCTCTCCGCTGATCCCGTCGATACGACCGGCGGAGGCCAGAATGGCCTGAGTTTCCGCATTCAGTGACATCTACAACCCTCTCTTCCTCGAGTTCCTCGATGGACTCGTCGGTGGTCGAGGGCGGAGCCCACCGAACGTCGAGACGACCGGATCGGCGAGACCACTCCCCCCTTACGCCGTATTCGACTCCCCGCGGGCACCGTCGGTTCCCTCGAATCGTCACGAAGATCCGAATCGGCCGCCACGCCGGTCGGATCCGCGTCCGGCGGCGAGCGGTTCGCTCATGGATCCCGCACCGTCATGGATGCCACTACCCGATCGCAGGCGCGAGCGAGGTCGGCGGGCGGACCGTCGACGCCGAGATCCGACCCGGACGGTAGGTACTGGCAGCCGATGCTGATCTGCAGTTCGGACCGCAGCAGCGCACGCCAGCGGACCACCGAGCCATCGATCGGCCGTTCGAGGTAGGCAAGCTCGTCGTGGTCGGCCGCGACGAAGTCCGCGAAGGCTGCGGCAGGCACACCGGGGTCGGGACCGGACGCCTGCTCGCGCAATCGGCGCTCGAGCAACGCGATATCGGTATCGGGCAGGACCGAGACCGCCTGCACCAGGATGCGTTGCGCGACATCGGGGTTCTGCGGCAACAAGGCGATCCGGTCCGAGGACTCGTCGACCCGCCACCCGTCCGGAATCTCGACCGCCACCCGACCCAGTTCGATCGTCCGGGGCCCCGCCTCGGCCGGCGTGGTCGCGGCGGTGGTCGTGGCGGTGGTCGTGGCGGTGGCGGCGGTCGTCGTGGCGGCCGACACCCCGGGAGGCGCGAGCGGCGTGGGCCCGGGAGCGCCGCTGCCGGCCGCCGCCATCTCCGCCGCGATCGGAGTGGTCGACTCCACCGGCACGGAACCCGATCCGCGCCCGGACCAACCGACGACCCCGGCGACCACGAACAGCACCGCGACCGCCGCCACCGCGGGCCACCACCGTCGCCCGCCGCCTCCGCTCGGACGGCGGCGGTTGTCGTCCAACCAGGATGCCGGTGGGCGCGCGGGCTGCCGCGCGGGCGGCGCTGTGGACACCACCGAGCGGGCGATCCGGTCGTAGGCGGTTTCGACGAGGGCGTCGACCGCAACCACCTGCGTCAGCAGCGGTTCGGCCCACGGACGCTCCCGCGGCACGACGATCGCCCGGGCGATCCGGTCGACCGGCACCGCGGCATCGTCGGCCGCGTGCAGGACCACGCGGCGCACACAATCGATCGGGTCGACGTCGGGGCCGAGCAACTCGTCGATCACCTCGACCAGGGCGTCGACGTCGGTGGCGGCCGGCTGTGTCGGGAGCAGCCGGCGATCGCTCGGCTGCGTCGCCGTCGGCGGATCGGGCGACGTGAGCCGCACGACGCGGTCGGCGATCGAGCGGTAGCCGTCGGCCGCGGCCCGCACGGCGGTGACCACCCAGCGATCCCGCGCACAGGCGACCACGATCGTCCGGTCCGCCGGCGGCCGCGACGACACCGCCGGACCGTGCGCCATCGTGGCGTCCGCGACCTCGGCGGCCAGGGACGCCGCGTCGAAGAGCACGACGTCGTCCGCGATCTCGCGCCCCGCCCGCTCGAGCCGCCGGGTCCGCGGCGCGCCCCACTGGGGTGGACGAACGATCGCCAGGATGTCGGGCGGCATCTCGGCGCCGGCCGCGCCGAGGCCCGCCTCGAAGACCTCCCGCAGCACCTCGACGATGTCGACGTCGACCCCGCCGATCGCCAGCGACGGCCGGTCGATCACCCGCTCGACGTCGACCCCGCCGATCGGCTCGCCCGGGCCGGGTCCGGCGTGCGCCCGCAACTCGGCACCCACCCGTTCGAGCGTGACCGGCCCGGCGAAGGGGCGGCTGCCGACCACCCGAAGCGTCGCGCCGGTCGGATGGACAGCGGCGATGCGCGGGCCGCCGCTCAGGCGGTCGGGGGCGACCATGCGAGTTGGACGAGTCGAATGCCGTCGCGCGAGACCAACGTGCCGCGGCCGGGGGGTTGCGGGCTCGGCCGGACCGAGCCGACCAGGGCGCCCTCGTCGCGGTTGCCGCTGAGGATCAGCGTCAGCGGTTCGAGATCGCGGATGCGCGAGAGGACCGGTTCGAAGAGGGCGCGTCCCGCGCCACCCGATCGACGCACGACCACCATGTGGACGCCGACGTCGCGGGCCTGGGGCAACACCTCGATCAACGGCGCCAACGGATTTCCGCTCGGCGAGGCGACCAGGTCGTAGTCGTCGACCAGGATGTACACCTCCGGTCCGCTCCACCAGGAGCGGTCCCGCAGCTGCGCCGGCGTGGTGTCGGGTCCGGGCAGCCGCTTGCGCATCAGGGTGGCGAGTTCGCCGATCAGCGAGGTCAGCGCCGGACCGGTCGAGGCGTATCCGGCCAGATAGGCCGGCGGCACCTCCCCGAGCAGGCTGCGCCGATAGTCGACCACCAGCAGCCGCACCTCGTCCGAGGAGTGCGCCTGCATCAGCCCGCGCGCGACGCCGCGCAGCAATCCGGTCTTGCCGCTGCGGGCATCGCCGAAGGCGACCATATGCGGGGTCTCGGCGAAATCGAGGACCACCGGGGCCAGTTCGCTCTCGTCGATGCCGATCGGGATGCGGCGGCGCTGGTCGCGCGACGACAGATCGAGCCCCAACGACGCGACCCACTCATCGCGGTCGAAGACGTCCGGCAACATCCGCACCCGCGGGGCGGCCGGGCCGCGATGGGCGCGGGTGATCCGCTCGACGGCGGCGCCCATCGCCGCTCCGATATTCGCCATGCTGTCGACCCCGTCGAGCCGCGGCGCGGCGATCAGCAGATGCGAACCGTCGGCGGTCATGCCGCGGCCGGGACGTTCGGTGGGTACCCGGGAGGCCTTGGCCCGGCCGTACTCCGAGTCGGCCGGATCGCCGAGCCGCAGTTCGATCCGGGTGCCGAGCAGATCCTTCATCGCCGGTCGGATCTCCGCCCACCGGGTCGCGGCGAGCACCACGTGTACCCCGTAGGACAGACCGCTCGCGGCGATCACCCGGATGTCCTCCTCGAGCGGCTCGAAGTCGCTGCGCACGGTGGCCCAGCCGTCGATCACCAGAAAGACGTCGCCGAACGGATCGTCGTCGATCTCCCCGGCAGCCCGCCGGGCGCGATGGTCGGCGGCCGATTCGATGCCCCGGGAACGAAATTCGCGTTCGCGCCGGTGCACGATCGCGACCACCTCGGCGACGGTGCGGCGCACCCGGTCGGCGTCGGTGCGGCCGGCGACCGAGCCGACGTGCGGCAGCCCGGCGACGCCGGCGAGCGAGCCGCCACCGAAGTCGAGGCAGTAGAACTGCACCTGGCGGGCGGAGTGACCGGCCGACAGGGCCAGGATCAGGCTGCGCACCGCCGTCGACTTGCCCGACTGCGGACCGCCGACGATCACCACGTGCCCCCGGGCGCCGGACAGGTCGACCGTCAGCTGATCGCGCCGCTGATCGAAGGGGCGGTCGATCACGCCGATCGGCACCCGCAACGAGGCGGTGTCGCCGGCGCGGATCGGCAGCAGCGAGTCGAGGCTCGGCGGATCGTCGAGCACCGGCAGCCAGACCCGGTGGGCCGGGCGGCCGTGTCCGACGATGCGGGAGACCACCGTCTGCAGCACCGTGCCGGCCTCCGCCGACGGTCGATCGGGTGCACCCGGCGGTCGGCTGCCGCGCCGTCGGTGCGCATCGGCCCGCGCGCCCGGGTCGATCGGGACCACGCCGTCGCGGAAGACCGAAACCTGCTCGACCGCCGTCGGGGCGCCGGCCGGGCTGCTCGGGGTGTATGTCGACGAGCGGTAGGGACCGGAGACGAACGCCGCGGTGAAGCGGACCAATTCGTCGGCGTCGGTCTTCAGATAGGCGGCGCCCGGCTGGGCGGGCAGGTGATAGGCATCGGGAACGCCGAGGACCGATCGGGATTCGTTCGCGGAGAACGTCTTCAAACCGATGCGATAGGACAGGTGCGATTCGAGGCCGCGCATCCGCCCCTCGTCCAAACGCTGGCTGGCCAACAGCAGGTGGATATGCAGCGAGCGACCGAGCCGACCGATGGCGACGAAGAGCTCCGCGAAATCCGGATGCTGGGACAACAATTCGGAGAACTCGTCGACCACGATGAACAGCGCCGGCAGCGGCGGCAGGTCGGCGCCGGCGGCGCGGGCGCGCTGGTAGTCGGACACGTTGGCGAAGTTGCCCGCCGCCCGCAGGACCTCCTGACGCCGGTTCATCTCACCGGACAACGCGTCGCGCATGCGATCGACCAGCGCCGACTCGTCCGCCAGGTTGGTGATGACCGCGGCGACATGGGCGACCGGCTCGAGGCCGAGGAAGGTCGCACCGCCCTTGAAGTCGACCAGCACCAGGTTGAGCTGATCCGGCGGGTGGGTAGCAATTAGACCGAGCACCAGGGTGCGCAGGAATTCCGACTTGCCGGAACCGGTCGCGCCGACGCACAGCCCGTGCGGGCCCATGCCGCCCTCGGCGGATTCCTTGAGATCGAGTTCCACGGGCCGGGCGTCCGTCCCGACGCCGATCGCCACCCGCAGCCGGTCACGCGCCTGCCGCGGTGCCCACATGCGCTCGGTATCGAACCGCGCGGGATCGGGCAGGCCGATCAACCGGTGCCAGGCGCCGGGATCACCGAGTTCGGTCTCCTCGGCCGCGGCGCCCGCGGCCGGCAGCCGATAGGGCGCGATCGCGCAGGCCCAGACCAGCGGGGTTCCCGGGTCGAGGCGGTCGACCGATCCGAACCACTCGGTCCCCGCAGCGCCGACCGCGCCGATCGCGTCGTCGGTGGTGCGCAGCCGCAGGCCCGCCTCGGCGGCGGAGGCTTCGAAGGCGCCGGCGAGGTCGAGGAAGGTCACCGAGTCGATACCCTCGGCGGCCCGGCCGATCGGCTCCGCGCCGATCCGGGCCCCGTCGACGACGATCACGATCTGCGGGTGCTCGGTCGGGCCACCGGACCGTACGAAGCGCCCGCGTCCGGCCAGCAGGTCGGACAAGCCCGCCGCCGCCGCGCCGAAGCTGTCGAAAATCAACCGCGCCTGGCCGGCGCCGTCGGAGCGCGTCGGGTCCGCGGCGTGTGGCAACCACTTGACCCAGTCCCAGTCGGCGGCGACGTCGAAGCTGCGCACCACGACCACCCGCAGCACGTCCGGGCCGTGAAAGGTGCACAGCTGCATAATGATCGAGCAGGCCAGCGAGCGGGCCCGGTCCTTGTCACCCGATACCGAGATCACCGGGAAGCCGCGCACCGCCACCGCGATCGGCAGCTCGCGGGCGATCGAGTGGCCGCGCACGAAGCGGCGCAGCGAGACCGCCGCAACCGGCTCGAGGTCCTCGACCGGGCCGATCTCCGGGGGGACGAGCCGGGTGGCGAGCCGCTGGCTGCCGCTGCCGATGCGCACATGACAGAAATCGGCGTCGCCGCGTCGGCGCTCCCACATCCGGTCGCTGCCGAGCAGCGTCCACAGCCCGTTCGGATCCGGATGGGTCCATTCGAGGGCGCTGCGCTGCAGGCGCTCGGTCTGTGCGACCTCCCGGCGCATCCGGCCGAGATAGCGCAGGTAGTCCTTGCGATTCTCGTCGGCCTCGGCGGTGCGCTGCCCCTGACCGCGCCCTCCTCCGGAACCGATCATGGCGACCACCGAGAACAACATCATCGCGGGGAACAGCAGCATCATCGGGTTGGTCGCCATCCCCGAGGTGATCATCATCGCGACGATGCCGACCATCGCGACGATCATCACGACCGGCATCAGCTTCATGAAGGTATTGCCCGGAATCACCCGAGGGACCTCGGGCGGCGCCTCCAGGGGCAGCTCCCCGCCGGGCATGCGGGGCGGCTCGATGCGCGCCGGCGGCCGCACGACGACCTTGGTCGTCCCCGACCCGGGTACCGCCCCCGCACCCCGACTGGCACCGCGACCGACCACTCGACACCTCCCCCGACGCCACGCCGACACCCTCGGGGGTCGACTCCAGCACGGCCTCCCCACCGCGCGCGCCGACGGTAACCCGGGAAACCGCCCCACGGAAAGCCGACTATCCACAGGCCCGCGGCGCTACCGCACGTCGCGAACCAAACCGACCTCTAGTTTGGGTTTGTCCGAATGGTCTGCGGTGGGCGACGATACCGACCTGGAGTGTCGTACAGTCCCGGTGGCGAGGGGATGCGCGGGGCGCCGGGATACGGCGGTGCGCGAGACGAGGGCAGCGCACCGGGAACACAGCGTGCGCGAGAACAGGTCCGGGGGGATCAGATGACGACGACGCAGGCGTCGGGGCCGATTCCGACCGATACCGACGAGGGACTGCTCGTCCCCGAGATGTGCCGGGTGACCATCGCGGCGCGCTCGGTCGAGATCGATATCGCCCTGCCGGCGGCGGTCCCGATCGGTCGGCTGATCCCCGGCATCGTCACCCTGGTCACCGACCGCACCGGCGACGACGGGGTCACCACCGCCGGCCGAACCCGATCCTGGTCGCTGACCCCGGTCGGCGCCGCGGCCCTGCCGCCCGGCCGTTCGCTCGGCGATTCCGGTATCCGCGACGGCGACCTGCTGCTGTTGACCGACAGCGACTCCCCGCACCCGCCACCGCTGTTCGACGACATCGCCAACGCCTACGCCGAGGTGGTCGGTCCCCGCCGATGGGAGGCGACCGACGCCCGCCGGCTGGGCTATCTGCTCACTCCGATCGCCTCGGTGGCCCTCGGCGCGGCGATCCTGACGGCACCGACCTCGACGATGGTGGCCGCGATCGTCGGACTGGTGCTCGCGGCGATGCTGCTCGGCGGCGGCATCGCGATCGACCGACTGCTCGGCGATCCGCGGACCGGCGCGGTTGTCGCCGCCTGCGCGCTCGCCCCGGCCTTTGTCGGCGCGGCGCGGATCCTGCCGCCGAACGACCCCGCCGCCGCGGGCCTGGCCGGTTGCGCGGCGGTCTGCGCCGTCGCCGCGATCGGCCGCCGCGCCCTGTCGGTCGGCTACGCCACCGCGACGGCGATCATCCTGTTCAGCGGCCTGATGACGCTGTGGTTGGCCGTGGTGACCGCGGACATCACCACCGCGCGGATCAGCGCGGCGATCGTGGTGGCCGTCGGGTTGATCCTGCTGATCCTCGGGCCGAGGCTGTCGATCTTCGCCGCCGGGCTCGCGGTGCCGGTCATCCCCCGCACCGCGCCGGCCGACGCGACCGAACCGGTCGACGACGAGCCGATCGATGAGGACGTCGATGCGGTGCTGGCCCGGGCGAATCGCGCCGACGAGTACCTCTCCGGCCACGTCGCGGGCAGCGCGGCCGCGGTGGCGGTCGCCGTTCTCGGCACGATCGTCGCCCTGCCCTTCGCGACACCGACCTCGGAGGTCGCCGCCGGTGCGGTCGGCGATGGGCCGATCGCCGCAGGCCTGGTCGAGCGGCTGGGCCAGCCGCATCTGCCCGGTCTGCTGCTGGCCGCGGTGGTCGCGCTCATGCTGATGTTGCGGGCCCGCAGCTACGTGGGCAGTCGGCAGGTGACCGCGATGATCGTCGCCGGTGCGGCGATCCCGGTCGCCGCGGTCCTCGGCGTCGCGATCGGTCGCCCCGGGCTCTGGTGGGTGGCGCTGCTGATCGCCCTGGCCGGTATCGCGATCTGCCTGGTGCTCGGGACGATCGCGGCGGTGCGCACCTTCCCGCCCACCGCCCGGCGGGCGGTCGAATACCTGGAGTTGGCGGCCACCGCGGCGGTCGTGCCGCTGCTGTTCTGGGTCGCGGGCCTGTTCGCCCTCGTCCGCAACCTGTGAACGGTCCGCGCGCGACCCGCCGGCTGCCGGCGGCCGCGATGGTCGCGGCGATCCTGCTCGGCATCGGCCTCGGCCCGGGAGTCGTTCCGGCCGGCGCCCAACCGCCGATCGCCGACCCCGCGGCCGTGCCCGCCGCCGGCACGCCGTCGCCGCCCGATGCCACCGAGCAGCGCACCCTGTGCACCGATACGACGCCGATCGGCGACCCGGCCGAACCGCCGGAACAGTTGCGCCTGCTCGACTTCGGCGCGGTGTGGCCGTTCACCCGCGGCGCCGGCCAACGCATCGCGGTCATCGACACCGGCATCTCCCCGCATCCCCGGTTGCCGAATCTCGAGGCGGCGGGCGACTACGTCGCCGGCGGGGACGGCCTCGAGGACTGCGACGGGCACGGCACCCTGGTCGCCGGGCTGATCGCCGCGACCCCGGTGCCCGGTTCCGGATTCTCCGGCGGCGCGCCGGACGCGACCATCCTGTCGATCCGCCAGTCGAGCAGCGCCTTCTCCGCGGTCGGCTCCCCCGAGCGGGACGAGACCGGCGCGACCTCCTCCGGCTACGGCAATGTGCGCACGATGGCCTCGGCGGTCCGGCACGCCGCCGACCTCGGCGCCACCGTCATCAACATCTCCGAGGTGGCGTGCGCCCCGGCGGGGACCGGCCTCGGCGACGGATCGTTGGCCGCCGCGCTGCAGTACGCGGCCGTCGAACGCGACGTGGTCATCGTCGCCGCGGCCGGCAACGTCGGCAGCACCTCGGACTGCGCCCAGCAGAACCCCGGCCCCGATCCCGCCCATCCCGACGCCGATCCGTGGCCGCGGGTCGCGACATTCGCCTCGCCCGCCTACTTCGACGACTGGGTGTTGACGGTCGGCTCGACCGACCCGTCCGGCGCCCCGTCGAGCTTCTCCCTGGGCGGCCCGTGGGTCGACGTCGCCGCACCGGGCACGTCGGTGGTGTCGTTGAATCCGCGAGGCGACGACCTGACCGACGGGTACCGCGACAGCCGCGGCGACGCGGTCCCGTACGCGGGCACCAGCTTCGCCGCGCCGCTGGTCGCGGCGACCGCGGCGCTGGTGCGTTCGCGCTATCCCGAGATGCCCGCCGCCGAGGTGATCCGGCGCATCGTCGAGACCGCCCGGGCGCCCGCGGGTGGGTGGAATCCGATGGTCGGCCGCGGCACGGTCGATCCCCTCGCCGCCGTCACCTTCGACGTGCCCCCGCCGGCGGTGCCGGATCGCCCGATCGAGACGCTGCTCGCCGAGACTCCCGCCCCGGCGCCGCCCGACCGGCGAGCGGCGACCGCGGCGCTGATCATCGCGGCGGTGCTGGCGTTGCTGACCCCGCTACTGGTCGCCGCGATCCGGCCCGGCCGGTCGGCCACCGGCGCGCGCCCGCGCCGAGCGGTGCGCCGCCGCTACCGTTCGCCGAGGGACCGCACCGCCTCGTCGGGCAGGTCACCGTCGTGAAGGACCCGCGCCCGGTCGCGGGCGAGCACCGGCCCCTCCGGCAGCAGCCGCAGGATCGGCCAGGGCCCGGCGGTCGCGAGCCCCACACCCAACGCCTCCTGCGCCTCGACATCCGGAACCCCGTAACGCACACCGGTATTCGCGACCACGAAGGCGCCGTCCCGGCGGACCTCGCTCGTCCCGGCACCCGTGGCGACCGCGAAGTAGCCCACCGGCCGGTCGATGTGCACCGCATCGATCAGCGGTCCCGGACCGTCCGCGCCGGCCAACTCGGTCATCCGCGCGTCGGCGGGCAGCGGCAGTGTCGACCCGACCGCGACCGCCACATCGGCCCGCAGTTCGCCACCGTCGGCCGCCTCGGTCGGCGTGCTCGACGTCCACGTCAGGCATTGCACGGTGTGGACGCCGCGGGCGATCACGTCGAGCGGCTCGGTCGGAAACATGTCGATCGAGACCGGCCGCGCGGTGGTCGGGACATCGGACAACTCGCCGGGGGCGACCACATCGATCGTGGCGCCGGTGCGGGCGTCGGCGTAGCGGATCAGGTCCGCGACGGTGGCCGGGATCTGCTGGACACCGTCGTCGAGCACGAGGTAGTACTCGGCGCCGTCGTTGCGTTCGACGGTGACCACCGATCCGATCGGCCGATCCCCGAACGGTTGGGTCGGTGGCTCGCCGACCCGCGGGATCACCGGCGGATAGATCGCGGGGACCTCGCGCACCGCGTCGAGCACCGACGTCGAGACCGGAGTGACCGCGGCGGGATCGAGGCCGAGCGCCCGCACCACGGCGCGATCGTTGATGTCGACCGCGGAGCGGACACCGCCGTGCACCAGAAAGGTGCGCCCGGCGTTGCTCCACAACAGCGCCTGCCGATCGCCGAGGGGCCGGACCGCATCCGGGGCCGCGGCGCCGGTGACCAGCACCGCCGTGGACACCGGCTCGGGATGGCCGTCGCGCAACGTATCGCAGACCGCCCAGACCGGCCGGGGGTCCGCGGTGTCGGCGGGCAGCGCGGACGGCGCTCCGACGATGCCGACCAGCGGCCCGACCGGATACTCCCCCAGTTGGGAGTCCGATACCCGCGTCGGCTCGTCGGGGCTGCCGACCACCAGCCGCGCGGAGGCCAGATTGGTGGTCGGGTGGACCACCCCGTCCTCGACGACGTAGAGCGCGGCGGAATCGCGGCCCACCAGAATCGCCGCGTCCCCCACCGTGTCCCGGGGGCGGAACAATGCCAGCGCGCCCGCGACCGCCAGGCCGATCACCGCCAGGACCGCGCCGACCATCAGCGCCCGCGATTGCGAGCGCATCGGGTCGTGGATCATCCGGGGGTCGCGCCGCACGATCGCGTGCTCGAGTCGGCGAACCAGAAAGCGGTGGCCCCCCACCTGCCATCGCGTTGTCGGCGTTGCCGCCACGTCGTGCCTCCCCCGTCGATCGATCCCCGGCAGGAATCGACCGCGGCCGATTCCGATCGCGGCTCCCCACCGGCCGCGTGCCAGCGCACACCCTACCGTCGACCGAGCAGCCAACCCGGAGGCAGATCGTGACCGACCCCGACGACACCGCCGCGACCACCCCTCGTCCGGGCCCGCTGCGCACCGGACCGACCGTTACCGCGGTGCTCCTCGGATCCGCTGTGGCGGTGGGAATTCCGTTCACCGGGGCGGCGCCGGTCTGGGCCGCGGTCGGCGGTGCGGTCGTCGCCGCCGCCACCGCGAGCCCGGTCCGCGGGCGCAGCCTGCTCGAACGGATCGGCGGCCGCCTGCGTCGAACGGGCGCGCAGCCGCAGGTGGACACCTTCGCCTGGACCACCCCGGACGGCGGGGTGATCGGGCTGCACAGGCATCGCGATCTGCTGACAGCGGTCGTCGAGATCCTGCCGCGTTCCGGCGGGTTCACCACGGTGGCCACCGGTCGCTGCGAGCCGGATCGGGCGATCCCGTTGGCGACGCTGGCGCGCAGCCTCACCGGGGTCGACGTCGAGCTCGACGGGATCGACGTGATCTGCCACGGCCGGCGGAGTATGTCGTCGGGTACCGCGGGCGAGGTCTACCGTCGGCTGATCGGCGATCTGCCGATCGCGGCCGAACGGTCGACCTGGGTGGTCCTGACGATGAGTGTTCCGCGCAACCGGCGCGCGGTCGACCGGCGCGGCGGGCGCGGCGGTGGGGCGGCGCGGGCGCTGTCGGTGACCGCGGCGCGGATGGTGACCGCGCTGTCGGGCGACGGGCTGCGCGCCCGCGTGCTGACCGCCGCCGAACTCGACTCGGTATCGCGCCAGATCGTCACCACCGACGCCGATCCGGAGGTTCCCGACGAGGCCCGCGGCCGGGCCCTGGCCTCCGCGACGATCGACTCGAGCACGCTCAACGCGGTCTGGGGGCTGCCCGAGGACTCGATCACCACGACGATTCGGCTCCGCCCGCATCGCGACCGCGACCGGGTGCTGGTCGCGGCGGGCTACCTCGCGCGCGGGCGGCAGCCGGACGGCGCGACGCATCCGGCCCGGTCGCTGCCGGTACCGCGCGGCGTCGCGATCCTCTCGCATCTGCCGGCGACCGCCACCGATCACGATCGGTTCGCCCCGTTCGGCGAGCTACCGGTCGCCGAACTCGGGCGGATCGTCGTCCCCGCGGGAGCCGGCGGTCAGCTGGTCGGTTCGGACGCGGCCGGCGCGGGGGTGACCGCCCGGCTCTTCGGGCGCGGTGTGGCCCGCACCTACGTCGCGGGCGAGCTGTTCGTCGCGCTGCAACTGGCCCTGCGCGCGATCGCTATCGGCGGCCGGCTGCTGGTGATCACCGACCGCCCGAGCGCGTGGCAGCCGCTCGCGCGCGCGGTCCCGGACGATCAGCTGACCGTGGAAGCGGCGCAGACCCGGCCGGAGGGCGGTCTGACCCGATTCGACGCGGTGTTGCTCGACGGGCCCTACGCCGACCCGCCGGAGGCCGCCGGCACCCTGATCCACGTCGCCGACGACGCGGCGTTCTGGCCGGTCGAGGACCCCGACGTGACGATCGTCCAGCCGGCGCCCGGCGACGATCGCGTCGTGCTGACCGCGGGGCCGCGGGCGGTGCGCCTGACCCTGGTCACCATCGCGGCGGAGGCCGAGATCACCGGGGGCCTCGGCGCGCGGCGGGGCTGACACCCTCGGGCCGAGCCGCGAAGAATCGACGGGGACCAACCGCGATGAATCGACCGACGGGGATCAGCGGGCGGGGAACTCCGCCGGTGCCTGCGCGATCCGGCCGCGCGATCCGCGCCGGGTGATCGGCTGCGTCTCGGTCGCCTCCTGATCGATGCCCGCGGCCAGCCCGATCAGCTGATCGAGCGGAACGGCGCCGGACCAGTGGAAGCCCTGCCCGAGGTCGCAGGAGATGCCCCGGATCAGTTCGAGTTGTTCGGCGGTCTCGATGCCCTCGGCGACGACGCGGATGTCGAGTTGGTGGGCGAGCCGGGTGAAGGCGTCGGCCAGTTCGACACCGGGTGTGCTCCATTCGGTGCGGCCCACCGCACCGGGGGCCTGCGGGGCGAGCGCGGCGTCGAGCTTGAGGTAGGTCGGCCGCAGGTGGGAGATCTGCCCGAACGACGACGACCGGGCACCGAAGTCGTCGAGGGCCAGCGCCACCCCGAGCTCGCGCAGTCCGTCGACCGCCGCGCCGACCGGGTCGTCGGGGGCGATGTGCTCGTCGATCTCGACGATCAACCGGTTGCCCGGCAGGCCGGTGCGCTCCATCTCGCGACGGATCAGCGCCAATGCCCGGCTGCCGGCGAGATCGCGTTCGGACAGGTTGATCGACAGCACCCAACCCATATCGGCGGCCGGGCCGCCGGCGAAGTCCTCGAAGGACTGGCGGACCACCAGATCGGTGATGTGGTCGCCGTGGCCGGCGGCGACGAGCATCGGCAGGAACTCGCCCGCCGAGCGCACGGTGCCGTCCGGTTCGATCAGGCGGATCAACGCCTCGGCGCCCACCACCCGGTCGGTGCGCAGATCGACGATCGGCTGGTACCAGACGGTGAGCCGTTCCTCGTCGAGCGCGCGCAGCGCGGAGCTCATATCGGTCGGGTCGGCGGTGCGGTCGTCGGAGCTGGCCCGGCGGCGCAACGCCCCGCGCTTGGCCTCCCCGGCGCGGTGGTCGGCGCGGGCGATCAGCTGGCCGGGCCCGAAGACGTCGGCGGCGTTGGCGGGATCGTCCCAGTCCTCGACGACGGCGAGCCCCACCGAGCCGGACGGCCGGATCGCCGCCCCCGGGGCGACGTCGATCTCGGTGTCGACCGCCTGCTCCACCGCCCGCATCAGTCGCTCGAGGTCTCCGGCGGTGCCCGCCGGGGCCTGTACGACGACGAACTCGTCACCGCCCCACCGACCGATCTGCGCGGTCCGGGCGGCCAGCCGCAGATGTTCGGCCAGGCCCCGCAACACACGGTCGCCGGTGTCGTGGCCGAAGGTGTCGTTGATCTCCTTGAAGTGGTCGAGGTCGACCGACAACACCGCGACCGGGGTATTGGACACCCGCCCCGCGGCCATCGCGGCCTCGAGCCGGCGCAGGATGCTGTCGCGGCGATAGAGCCCGGTGAGGTCGTCGTACTCGGCCTGCCGCAGCAACTCCGCGGCCGCCCGCGCCTCCGAGCGGGCCAGGCTGCGCTGCTCGGCGGTGATCATCCACTCGCGGGCCGCGACAACCGCGCAGATCGCCAATCCCAGCAGGATGCTCGCGACACTCCAGTGCCGGATCGGTTCGAGCGCGGACGCGGCGCCCACCACCGACAAGACGGCCAGCAGCATCGGGCGCGATTCGCGGAACGTCGCGTCGATCGTGGTGATCCCCCGGCCGAAGCCGCGGTAGATCATCAGGACGCCGATCGTGCGGATCACCGATTGCAGGGCCCAACCGAACTGCAGGACGCCGTCCGGAACGGAGGCGGAGAAGTAGTCGCCGTAGATGTCGATCACGTCGGTGGTCGTCAGGACCAGCGACGCGAGCAGCAGAATGCGGTAGGGCGTGCGCTGGGGTCCGCCGGCCCCACAGAGCGCCAGCCCGGCGAGGGTCAGATAGGTGGCGTCGACCGCGGTGATCGCGAAGGCGTACCGCCCGGCATCGGTCACCTGGGACAGGGTGACCACCGCGAAGGCCGCCACCAGCAGGGACAGCAGGGTATCGGTGGAGCGGCGCAGCGTGGCGGCGCCGAGCAGCGAACCCATCGCCGCGAGCGCGGAGACGGTCAACACGATCCGTGCGATCAGGTGCGCATATTGCGCGATCTGTACCGCCGCGACCGGCGGGCTCGCCGCGATCTGGGCGAGGATCTCGGCGATATCACCGATCAGCCAGAAGCCTGTGCCCGCGGCCATGATGTGCAGTGGCAGCAGGCGGGTGACGAGGGCGACGCGCAGGGTGACCACCACCGCGATCGCGGAGGTGAGCAACCGCAGGACATGCAGGGTCGTCGAAGGGTCGATCGCCACGCTGGCGATCGACAACACTATGACGAGGACCCCCGGGATCCCCGCCGCGACCCAGCCGGCCGCCCTCCACCACGCCGACGAGCTGCCGGCCCCCGCTCCTGCATCGTGGCGAGGCTGCCGACCGGCGAACCTCCCTCGTACCACAAGCCCACAGATTAGCGTCACAACCGGTCGTACGCGTACTCAGGGATGATTTTTCCGCCGAGCGACCCGATACACACCCGCCCGGATGCCGACTGTCGACCTCGCCGACCAGAACCTGGTACGAAGAATCCTCGGTGCGCGGGCCCGAAGCCGCGCGTTCGCCGCGTATCGGACCGCTCATTCCTACGAATACCGAACCGTAGGTTCCCGTGTACGCGGAACGGCCGGATTCACGGCGCGGTCCCGCCGGGGTGGTCACCGACGGCGCCGGCTCCCCGGATAGGGCAGATCCCGCCGCGCCGCGGACAGCACCGTCGCCCACCAGTCGAGTTGGTCGAGCATCGCGTCGAGGTGGTCGCTCTCGGCCGCCTCGTCGGGATGGCCGGGCGCCCCGCCGCCGGCCTCCGGCGCGCCGGCACCCGACCGGGCGCCGAGGTCGCGGATAGCGACCGATTGCCGCACGTCGACCATGTGCACCTCGGCGACCACCTGGCGCAGTTGTTCGACGGCGCGGATGCCACCACCCCAGCCGCCATAGGAGACGAATCCGACCGGCTTGGCGTACCAGGGGCGTTTGACGGTATCGATCGCATTCTTGAGCGCGGCCGGATAGCCGTGGTTGTACTCGGGGGTCACGATCACGAAGCCGTCCGCGGCGGCGATCCGATCAGCGAAGGCGTCGGTGGTCGCACCGCCGGACAGGTCGGCGGGCAGAGCCCAGTCGACCAGATCGAGAACCTCGACGGTGAAACGGGGATCGGCGGAGATGCGCTCGTATACCCAGCGTGCCGGCGACGGCGCCTTGCGGCCCCGGCGCACGCTGCCGACGATCATCGCCAGATGGGCGGTCATCCCCTCAGCCTAGGTGACCGCATCCCGCACGCCGCCGCGCTCAGAAGCAGCCCGAGCCCGTCGGCGCGGAGCGCACATCGCGGGTCACGCGGTTGCGTTCGACCAGCCGGTCGGCGTCCGGATAGTCGACACCGACCAGGGACAGGCCTCTCGCCGGGGCGACCGGGATCGCACCCTCGCGCTCGCGGGCGGCCAGCAGCCCGTCGATCCACTCGACCGGGCGCCGTCCGCCGGCGACGGTCAGCACCGCACCGACCAACGAGCGCACCATCGACCAGCAGAAGGCGTCGGCGACCACCCGTGCGGTCAGCAGGTCGCCATCGGACTCCCAGGCGAAGTCCTGGAGGTCGCGCACGGTGGTCGCGCCCTCGCGGCGTCGGCAGAAGGCGGCGAAATCGTGCAGCCCGATCAGCCGTGCGGAGGCGCGATCGAGCGCGTCGCGATCGATCGGATGCGACCAGCCGACGACCTCGCGGGCACGCAGTGGGTCGGCGCCGTGCGCGGCGGTGGTCAGCCGGTACCGGTAATGCCGCCGCAGCGCCGAGAAGCGGGCGTCGAAGTCCGGCGATACCGGCGCGATGGCACGCACGCGCACATCGGGCGGCAGCATCCGCGCGAGCCGGCCGACCAGGCGCGTCGGCTCGGGGATCGCCCCGTCCGCGAGGTCCATATGCGCGACCTGCCCGTCGGCGTGCACCCCGGAGTCGGTGCGGCCGGCGACGGTCAGGGTGATCGGCTGCCGCAGGATCAGCGACAGCGCCCGTTCGAGCTCGCCGCAGACGGTGCGCAGCCCCGGCTGCCGGGCCCACCCCTTGAAGTCGGTGCCGTCGTAGGCGATGTCGAGGCGGTAGCGCGCGAACCCCTCGGTGCGAGAACGAGCGAACCCGCCGATCCCGGTGGGATCGGCGGGTTCGCCGACGTCGGTGATGTTCACCCGAGGATGTCCGACTACTTCTTGTCCTCGGTATCGGCCGCGGGCGCCTCGGCGGAATCATCCGCAGCGGCATCCTCGGTCGCGGCGACCGTCTCGGCGGCGGTCTCCTCGGCGGCGGGAGCCTCGACGACCTCGTCGACGGCCTCGGCGGCCGGGGTCTCCTCGACCACGGTCTCGTCGGCCGGCGCGGCGGGGGCGGCCTGCGAGGCCTGGACCCGACGAGCGCGGTTGGCCTCGGAGGTGACGGTCT
Source organism: Millisia brevis NBRC 105863 (assembly GCF_001552615.1). Lineage (GTDB taxonomy): Bacteria > Actinomycetota > Actinomycetes > Mycobacteriales > Mycobacteriaceae > Millisia > Millisia brevis. Next base: position 200,542 of record NZ_BCRN01000004.1, on the reverse strand, counting down.
GCTCCTGCACGAGCTCGATGATCGCGAGCGGGGCGTTGTCCCCCCGGCGCGGCATCGTCTTGACGACGCGGGTGTAGCCACCCGCGCGCTCGGCGAAGTGCGGGCCGATCTCCGCGAACAACTTGTGGACGACGTCCTTGTCGCGGATGACCTTGAGCACCTCACGCCGGTGGGCCAGCGTGCCGGCCTTGGCGTGGGTGATCAGCTTTTCGGCGTACGGGCGCAGGCGCTTGGCCTTGGCCTCGGTCGTGGTGATGCGGCCGTGCTCGAACAGCGACGTGGCCAGGTTGGCCAGGATCGCCTTCTGGTGCGAGGCCGAACCCCCGAGGCGGGCACCCTTGGTGGGCTTGGGCATTGGAATGTTCTCCTGAACTAGAGCTGTTCGGTCTCGGCGAAGTCCGGCTCGGCGTGATCACCGGCGGTGGTCGACTCGGCGTCGTTCCAGGTACCGGTGTTGACGTCGTAGCCGGGCACGCTCGACGGGTCGAAGGTCGTCGGGCTGTCCTTGAGCGACAGACCCAGCGAATGCAGCTTGACCTTGACCTCGTCGATCGACTTCTGTCCGAAGTTGCGGATGTCGAGCAGATCGGACTCGGTACGAGCCACCAGCTCACCCACGGTGTGGACGCCCTCGCGCTTGAGGCAGTTGTACGAACGCACCGTCAGGTCGAGGTCCTCGATCGGCAGCCCGAACGAGGCGATGTGATCGGCCTCGGCGGGCGAGGGTCCGATCTCGATGCCCTCGGCCTCGACGTTGAGCTCACGGGCCAGACCGAACAACTCGACCAGGGTCTTGCCGGCGGACGCCAGGGCGTCGCGCGGGCTGATCGAGTTCTTGGTCTCGACGTCGAGCACCAACCGGTCGAAGTCGGTGCGCTGCTCGACGCGGGTCGCCTCGACCTTGTACGTCACCTTGAGGACCGGCGAGTAGATCGAGTCGACCGGGATGCGTCCGATCTCGGCCCCGGCCGCCTTGTTCTGCACGGCGGGCACATAGCCGCGGCCCCGCTCGACGACGAGCTCGATCTCGAGCTTGCCCTTGTCGTTGAGGGTCGCGATGTGCAGGTCGGGGTTGTTGACCGTGACACCCGCGGGCGGAACGATGTCACCCGCGGTGACCTCGCCCGGACCCTGCTTGCGCACGTACATCGTCACCGGCTCGTCGTCCTCGGAGGACACCACGAGGCCCTTGAGGTTCAGGATGATGTCGGTGACATCCTCCTTGACCCCGGGGACGGTGGTGAACTCGTGCAGCACGCCGTCGATCCGGATGCTGGTGACCGCGGTGCCGGGAATCGACGAGAGCAGAGTCCGGCGCAGCGAGTTGCCGAGGGTGTAGCCGAAGCCCGGCTCGAGGGGTTCGATGACGAACTTCGAGCGGTTCTCGGCGAGTACTTCCTCGGTCAGCACCGGGCGCTGAGAGATGAGCATGAGTTGTGTGACTCCTATATCCGGCGTCCGCCATATGACGCCACGATGGAACGGAAACCCGGATCCGCGGCGGAGATGTCCTCGGCGGATCCGGGTACCGGTGTTACTTCGAGTAGTACTCGACGATGAGCTGTTCCTGCAGCGGCACCTCGATCTGCGCACGCTCGGGCTCCTGGTGGACCAGGATCCGCAGCCGACCGGGGACGACCTGCAGCCAGCCCGGGACCGGGCGATCGCCGTAGGTCTCGCGAGCGACCTGGAACGGCAGGGTCGCGGCCGACTTGTCCCGAACATCGATGATGTCGTACTGCGAGACGCGGTAGCTGGGGACGTCGACCGGCTTGCCGTTGACCAGGAAGTGACCGTGGGTCACCAGCTGGCGCGCCTGACGACGCGTGCGGGCGATACCGGAGCGGTAGACGACGTTGTCGAGCCGCAGCTCGAGCAGCTTGAGCAGGTTGTCGCCGGTCTTGCCCTTGAGGCGGTTGGCCTCGTCGTAGTAGCGACGGAACTGCTTCTCCAGAACGCCGTAGGAGAAGCGCGCCTTCTGCTTCTCCTGCAGCTGCAGCAGGTACTCGCTCTCCTTGATCCGCGCACGGCCGTGCTGGCCGGGCGGATAGGGGCGACGCTCGAACGCCTGGTCGCCTCCGACGAGGTCGACGCGCAGACGACGCGACTTGCGGGTGATGGGTCCGGTGTAACGGGCCATGATGTTCTACCTTTTTCCTTTCCCGCTTAGACGCGTCGCCGCTTGGGCGGACGGCAACCGTTGTGCGGCTGCGGGGTGACGTCGGAGATCGTGCCGACCTCGAGGCCGGCGGCCTGCAGCGATCGGATCGCCGTCTCGCGACCCGAACCCGGGCCCTTGACGAAGACGTCGACCTTCTTGACGCCGTGTTCCTGCGCCTTGCGGGCGGCATTCTCGGCGGCGAGCTGCGCGGCGAACGGGGTCGACTTGCGCGATCCCTTGAATCCGACGTGGCCGGACGACGCCCAGGAGATCACGTTGCCGTTCGGGTCGGTGATCGACACGATCGTGTTGTTGAACGTGCTCTTGATGTGGGCGTTGCCGTGCGGAACGTTCTTCTTGTCGCGGCGCCGAGTCTTCTGGGTCCGCTTCGGCCCGGCGGTGCGTGCTTTCGGGGGCATGGACTACCTACTTCTTCTTGCCGGCGACGGTGCGCTTCGGACCCTTGCGGGTGCGCGCATTGGTCTTGGTCCGCTGGCCGCGAACCGGAAGGCCACGCCGATGGCGCAGACCCTGGTAGCAGCCGATTTCGATCTTGCGACGAATGTCGGCCTGAACCTCGCGACGCAGGTCACCCTCGACCTTGAGCGTCGCCTCGATGTACTCGCGCAACTTGGCGGTGTCATCGTCGGTCAGATCGCGACTGCGCAGATCCGGACTGATGCCGGTGGCCGAGAGGATCTCCTTCGACCGGGTACGGCCGATGCCGTAGATATAGGTGAGCGCGATCTCCATCCGCTTTTCGCGGGGCAGATCAACGCCGGCAACACGTGCCATGTGGCTGGGTATTCCTAACGTTGTCGCGGAGGTCTACTCCCGCACCGTCCCCCGTTGGGGCACCGGCCTCCGTGCCGGCGGTGGGCCACCCCGTGTGGGTGGCTGGTGTCGAGAGGTCTGCAATTGTTCCTTGCGGAGGGGCTATACCCGCCAAGAAGATCTTCGAGCAGTGGTGATTCGGTCAGCCCTGACGCTGCTTGTGGCGCAGGTTCTCGCAGATCACCATGACCCGCCCGTTACGGCGGATCACCTTGCACTTCTCGCAGATCGGCTTGACGCTCGGCTTGACCTTCACGTCTGTTCGATCTCCTGCTGATTGTTCACCCGGATGGGCAAACGAACGACAGCCCTCGGCCGGTCACCGACGCGTCGATGACCACCCGGGGACTCGGTGGGCGATTACTTGTACCGGTAGACGATGCGTCCACGCGAGAGGTCGTACGGGGACAGTTCGACCAGGACGCGGTCCTCGGGAAGGATGCGGATGTAGTGCTGCCGCATCTTGCCGCTGATGTGGGCGAGCACCTTGTGTCCGTTCTCCAGCTCGATGCGAAACATCGCATTCGGCAGGGGTTCGACCACCCGGCCCTCGACCTCGATTGCGCCGTCCTTCTTAGCCATGTCCTCCGCGATCCCGGCCCGCACGCCTGGTTGCTTGTCTTCGTTTCCGATACGGTGGTGCCCATCGCCGGATGGCGTCGATCCCGTCACCGGGAACAGACACGCCAAAACCGGCGCATACGAGCACCGACCTACAAGAGTACGCCGTGTCGGTGCGCTTTCCCAAACCGCCCCCGAGCCGACGAGTAAAAGCGGACAATCGGGCGATGGTTTCCCGATCGAAGAGCCGCCTCGACGACCGCCCGGACGGGACCACCTCGCTGGGCCGCTACGTCACCGTGCAGGCCCGCACGATCCTCGACGGCCGCGCGGCCCTGCTCGCCGGCGACGACGTCGTGCACGGCACCCGCGTCGCGATCCGCCGCCTGCGCGCGGTGCTGCGGGTCTACGCGCAGTTCCTCGAGCTGACCCCCGACGACGTCGGTCGACTCGACGACGAACTGTCCTGGTACGCGGGCGTCTGGGGGGCGGTGCGCGACGTCCAGGTCCAGCGGCCGATCATCGCCGCCCTCGTCGACGGCCTGCCGCTGCCGCCGCAGGCCCGCTCGGCGGCGGCGGAGGCGATCGACGCCGCTCTCGCCCGCCGCGAGGACGCCGCCCGCGGCGCGCTCGAGGCGACCTTCGACTCGGCGCGCCACCACGATCTCGCCGAGGCCCTCGATCGGTGGGCCGGCGATCCCCCCACCCGGGCGCTGGTGCGGGCGAGCGAGCTGTCCGCGGCCGGTGACCGCGCGGCCGATCGGGCCCACCGGCGTACCCGGCGGGCGATCGCGCGCGGCGAACCGGAGCTGATCCACCGGGCCCGCAAGACGGTCAAACGCGCCCGCTACGCCAACGAGGTCGCCGGCGGCCGGCGGGGCCGGGTCCGCCGACGGTTGTCGCGGTTGACCGGGCTGCAGGACGGGTTGGGCGAATACCAGGACGCCGTGGTCACCGCGGAGTTGGCCGAGTCGCTCGCACCGGAGGTCGATCCGGCCACCACCTTCGTGCTCGGCATGGTGACCCTGCGAGCGCGCGAGCGTGCCGAGGCGCTGCGCGAGGGAGCGATCTCGGCGCCGGGATGACCGCCCATCCGGGTGCTACCGCGCCGATCACCCGGGCGATACGCAATCGACATCCGCCGCTCCGGTTCGATCCATACGATGGCAGGTACGTACGCCGCACGGGCGCCTACAACCGGCGGCGGTACGACAGACGACGGGTGCGCCCCGGCGACGATTGTCGACCGGCCGGCGCACCGGAGAGCGGGGGCGCATATGAAGATGCAGGGCGGTATCGAGGACGGCATCACCTCGGTTCTCGACAACGCATCCCGTCTGCAGGCGCCGGCGGTACAGGCCTACGTCCGCAGGATGCGGCAGCAGCACCCGGACGAGTCCCCCGCGCAGATCATCGAACGCCTCGAGAAGCGCTATCTGCTCGCGGTGACCGGAAGTGGCAGCGCCGCCGGCGCGACCGCGGCGATCCCCGGCGTCGGCACCTTCGCGGCGCTGGCCGCGATCGGCGGAGAGACCGCCTTCTTCCTGGAAGCCTCCGCCCTGCTGGCCCTGTCGGTTGCGGCGGTCCACGAAATCCCCCTCGAGGATCGGCAACGCCGCCGCAGCCTCGTACTCGCCGTCGCCCTCGGCGAGAGCGGAATGGAGGTGATCGAACGAACGGTCGGCGTACGCGGCGTACGCGACCTGATGTCCAAGCGGATCCCCGGCAGCGCGGTCGCCGGCATGAACAAGTCCCTGCTGGCCAAGTTCGTCAAGCGTTTCCTGGCCAAACGCAGCACGCTGATCCTCGGCAAGCTGCTGCCGGCGGGTATCGGCGCGGTGATCGGCGGCGCCGGCAACCGGACGATCGGGCGCGGCGTGGTGCGCAACGCCCGGGAGGCCTTCGGACCGCCGCCGGCCGCCTGGAGGATCGTGCAATTGGCCGACGGGAGCGCCCCGGGATTGCCCGCCGGGGCGACCCCGCAGTTGCCCACCGGGACGTCCGACCGGGCGTGACGACCCGCGGCCGCGCGACCGCTTCGAGCGACCCGCCGGAATAACCGACGAGCGGTCGGGGTTCCAGATGATTGCGGGTCGGTCTCGTTTGCGAAGATTGTCGGGGCGCGGCGCGCACTGGCGATTCGTGGCGCCGCTCGAGCCTATGGGTTTAGCCTTGACCTCAGGCAAAACAGGCCTGTGAGAGATCGATGACGGAAAGTAGGCACTACCGCCGTGAGCAACAGCTCCCCGAACCAGTTCGGACAGAACCAGTGGCTCGTGGACGAGATGTACCAACGATTCCGGCAGGACCCGTCGTCCGTGGATGAAAGCTGGCACGAGTTCCTCGCCGGCTACACCCCGTCGTCCAACGGTGACACCGCGGCGGCCGCACCGGCCAAGGCCGCACAGACCTCGGCTGTGTCCTCGTCGGCGCCGACCGCATCCCGCCCCGCTTCAGCCCCCGTGACCACCGCGCCGAGCCGCCCCGCCGCGGCCCCGACCAACGGCTCCGCGCCGAAGGCGGCCACCCCGGCGCCCGCGCCCGCACCGGTCGCGAAGAAGACTTCTCCCCCGCCGCGCCCGAAGCCACCGACCGTGCCGGCCGGTCCGGCGTCGAATGCCGCCGCGCCGAAGGCCGCCGCCGATCGCGGTGAGCCCGCCGTCGACGTCAACAAGCCGCTGCGCGGTGCCGCCGCCACCGTGGCGAAGAATATGAACGCCTCGCTCGAGATCCCCACCGCCACCAGCGTGCGGGCGATCCCGGTCAAGGCGATGATCGACAACCGCATCGTCATCAACAATCACCTCGCCCGCACCCGCGGCGGCAAGGTCTCCTTCACCCACCTGCTCGGCTACGCGATCGTGCAGGCGGCGAAGAAGTTCCCGAACATCAACCGCCACTACGCGGTGGTCGACGGCAAGCCCAACTCGGTGACCCCGGCGCACATCAACCTCGGCCTGGCGATCGACCTGCCCGGCAAGGACGGCAACCGCTCCCTGGTGGTCGCGGCGATCAAGGGCACCGAGGACCTGTCGTTCTCCGGCTTCCACGCCGCCTACGAGGACGTGGTGCGCCGCGCCCGCGACGGCAAGCTGACCGCCGCCGACTTCCAGGGCGTCACGATCTCGCTGACCAACCCGGGCGGTATCGGCACCGTGCACTCCGTGCCCCGCCTGATGCCCGGCCAGGGCGCGATCATCGGCGCCGGTGCGATGGAGTACCCGGCGGAGTTCCAGGGCGCCAGCGATCAGCGCATCGCCGATATCGGCGTCGGCAAACTGATGACGCTCACCTCGACCTACGACCACCGGATCATCCAGGGCGCCGAGTCCGGCGAATTCCTCAAGACGATCCACCAGCTGCTGCTCTCGGACGACTTCTACGACGAGATCTTCCACGAGCTGTCGATCCCCTACGAGCCGGTCCGGTGGCGTCGGGACGTCGCGCTCAGCGGCGTCGACAAGTCGACCCGGATCCTCGAGCTGATCGAGTCCTACCGTCAGCGCGGCCACCTGATGGCCGACGTCGACCCGCTCAAGCTGGTCCAGGACAAGTTCAAGTCGCACCCCGACCTGGACATCACCACCCACGAACTGACCCTCTGGGACCTCGACCGCGAATTCCACGTCGGCGGCTTCAACGGCCAGGAGCAGATGAAGCTGCGCGACGTGCTCGGCCTGCTGCGCGATTCGTACTGCCGCCACATCGGCGTGGAGTACACCCACATCCTCGAACCCGAGCAGATCAAGTGGATTCGGGAACGGGTGGAGATCAAGCACGTCAAGCCGTCGGTCGCCAAGCAGAAGTACATCCTCAGCCGGCTCAACGCCGCCGAGGCGTTCGAGACCTTCCTGCAGACGAAGTACGTCGGCCAGAAGCGGTTCTCGCTCGAGGGCGCCGAGTCGGTCATCCCGACGATGGACGCGGTGATCGACCAGACCGCCGAATACGGCCTGTCCGAGGTCGTCATCGGCATGCCGCACCGCGGCCGGCTCAACGTGCTGGCCAATATCGTCGGCAAGCCGTACTCGAAGATCTTCACCGAGTTCGAGGGCAACATGAACCCGGCCGGTACGCACGGCTCCGGTGACGTGAAGTACCACCTCGGCGCGGACGGCACCTACATCCAGATGTTCGGCGACAACGACATCAAGGTGTCGCTGACGGCCAACCCGTCGCACCTCGAGGCGGTCGACCCGGTGCTCGAGGGCCTGGTGCGCGCCAAGCAGGAGCTGCGGGCGACGCCGGAGGAGCCCTTCCCGGTGATGGCGTTGATGCTGCACGGCGACGCGGCCTTCGCCGGCCAGGGCGTCGTGGCCGAGACGCTCAACCTCGCGCAGCTCGACGGCTACGCCACCGGCGGCACCGTGCACATCGTGGTCAACAACCAGGTCGGCTTCACCACCTCGCCGGAGGCGTCGCGGTCGAGCCAGTACGCCACCGACGTGGCGAAGATGATCGGCGCGCCGATCTTCCACGTCAACGGCGATGACCCGGAGGCCTGCGATTGGGTGGCCCGCCTGGCGGTCGACTTCCGTCAGCGGTTCCACAACGACGTCGTGATCGACATGATCTGCTACCGCCGGCGCGGTCACAACGAGGGCGACGACCCCTCGATGACCCAGCCGAAGATGTACGACGTCATCGACACCAAGCGCGGTGTCCGCAAGAGCTACACTGAGTCGCTGATCGGCCGCGGTGACATCTCGCTCAAGGAAGCCGACGACGCGCTGCGCGACTACCAGGGCCAGCTCGAACGGGTCTTCAACGAGGTCCGCGAGCTCGAGAAGTACACCCCGGAACCCAGCGAATCGGTCGAGGGCGACCAGAAGCTGCCGGTCAAGCTGTCGACCGCGGTCGACAAGGCCGTCCTGCAGCGCATCGGCGATGCCTTCGTCGAGGTGCCGGAGGGCTTCAACGTCCACTCCCGCGTCCAGCCGGTGCTCGATCGTCGCCGCGAGATGGCCTACGAGGGTGGCGTCGACTGGGCGTTCGCCGAGTTGCTCGCCTTCGGCACCCTGATCGACGAGGGCCGCAATGTCCGCCTGTCGGGTCAGGACTCCCGCCGCGGCACCTTCACCCAGCGCCACTCGGTGCTGATCGACCGGGTCACCGGTGGGGAGTATGTGCCGTTGCAGCGGATCGCCGAGCAGTCGGGCGGCCGCTTCGAGGTCTACGACTCGGCGCTGACCGAGTACGCGGGCCTGGGCTTCGAGTACGGCTACTCGCTCGGCGCGGAGAACGCGTTGGTGCTCTGGGAGGCCCAGTTCGGCGACTTCGTCAACGGCGCCCAGTCGATCATCGACGAGTTCATCTCCTCGGGTGAGGCCAAGTGGGGCCAGCTCTCCGATGTCGTGCTGCTGCTGCCGCACGGCCACGAGGGCCAGGGCCCGGACCACACCTCGGGCCGCATCGAGCGATTCCTGCAGCTGTGCGCCGAGGGCTCGATGACCGTCGCGGTCCCCTCGACCCCGGCGAACTACTTCCACCTGCTGCGGCGGCACGCCCGCGACGGCATCCGTCGCCCGCTGATCGTCTTCACCCCGAAGTCGATGCTGCGCAACAAGCAGGCGGTCAGCCCGATCAAGGACTTCACGGACAACAAGTTCCGGTCGGTCCTCGACGAGCCGACCTTCGTCAACGGCGACGGTGACCGCAGCAAGGTGCGGCGCGTGCTGCTGGTGTCCGGCAAGCTCTACTACGAGCTGGCCGCGCGCAAGAAGAAGGACAACCGCGAGGACGTCGCCATCGTGCGCGTCGAGCAGCTGTACCCGATCCCGGAGTACCGCCTGGCGGAGACCCTCGGCGAGTACCCGAACGCCACGGAGTTCCTGTGGGTTCAGGAGGAGCCGGCCAACCAGGGTGCCTGGCCGTTCCTGGGCCTGGCGCTGCCGGAGAAGCTGCCCGAGAAGCTCGCCGGTATCCGGCGCGTCTCGCGGCGGCCGATGTCCGCGCCGTCGTCGGGTTCGAGCAAGGTCCATGCGGTCGAGCAGCAGGAGATCATCGACACCGCGTTCGGCTGAGCCGACGAGCTGTGAACAAAACCACCGCGGTGGGGCGCCGAGTGCGCCCCACCGCGGTGGTTTTTTCAGGTTCGGGGGTGTTGGTCCACCCGGGCGCGCAGGCTGTCGAGGGCGCCGTCGGAGAAGATCGTCGCCGGCAGGGCCCGCATGGCGAGCGCCAGCACGTCCGCCCGCTCGACCGCCGGATCGCGCAGCCAGGTCACGGTGATCTCCTCGACGAAGGCGATCCAGCCGCGGACGGCGAGTCGGACCGTCGGACCGATCTCGACCCCGATCCCCCCGAGCACGTCGAGCGCCACCTCGGCCTGCGCGGTGCGGGTGCGATCGATGATCTCCCGCAACCGGTCGTCCCCGCCCAGGCCGCCGCGCACCAGCGCCAGATACGTATCCCGGTTTCCCTCGACGTAGTCGAGATAGGCCTCGAGGACCGTCGCCAGCAGCCGGATCGGATCGTCGTGCCATTCGCGCGGGGTGGTGCGCTCGAGCATCTGCCGACCGAGCCACTCGACCACCGCGACGTGGAAATCCCGCTTGGTCGGGAAGTAGTGGAACAGCAGACCGCGCGAGATCCCCGCCCGGTCGGCGATCTCGTCGACCGGTACCTCGGTATAGCGCCGCTCGGCGAAGAGCTGCGCACCCAACCTGACCAGCTGTTCCCGGCGTTCCTCGGGATCGAGACGCGCACGTTTGGGCCCGGCACGGGTCGATCCGGCCGACGCCGGACCGGGTGGGGTCGATCGTTTCACCACGGGCACCGTTCGAGTACTACCACGCTATTGAACAGTTCTCAATAGACTATTGACCAGGACTCAATAGCGGTCCTATCCTACGTACATGGTTCCCCCAGTTACAGACACCACCGCCGCCGAGCAGCCCACGGCGGTCCGCACGGTCGAGGTCGTGATCATCGGCGCCGGCTTCTCCGGTATGGGCGCGGCGATCAGGTTCCTGAAGAAGGGAATCCGCGATCTGGTCATCCTCGATCGCGGACGCGACGTCGGTGGGACGTGGCGCGACAACTCCTACCCCGGTGCCGCCTGCGATGTGCCCTCGCAGCTCTACTCGTTCTCGTTCGCGCCGAACAAGCGGTGGTCGCGGTCGTTCTCCACCCAGCCGGAGATCGAGAGCTACCTGCAGAAGGTCGCGCGCGAGCACAAGCTGCAGGACTACTTCGTCGGCGAGACCTCCGTCGAACGGGCGGTCTGGGACGAGGACAGCAAGCGCTGGCACGTCCACACCAACCGCGGTCTCTACGTCTGCCGATTCCTCGTCGGCGCGGTCGGTCCGCTCTGCGAACCGAACCTGCCGGATATCGCGGGCATCGAGTCGTTCGAGGGCGAGATCTTCCATTCGGCCCGCTGGAACCACGACGTTCCGCTCGACGGCAAGCGCGTCGCGCTGATCGGTACCGGCGCCTCCGCGATCCAGATCGGCCCGAAGGTCGCCCCGCTGGCCGAGCGCCTCGACGTCTACCAGCGCACCGCACCCTGGATCGCGCCGCGCGTCGACCGGCCGTATACCCGCGCCGAGAAGCTGGCCTACCGCTACATCCCCGGCGCGACCCGCCTCGCCCGCCTCGGCGTCTACCTCAGTCGGGAGACCCAGGCGATCGGCATGACCCGGCAGCCGGGGGCGCTGCGGGCCCTCGAGGTGATCTCCAAGGCCTTCATCCGCGCTCAGGTCGCCGACCCGAAGCTGCGCAAGGCGGTCACCCCGAACTACCGGCTCGGCTGCAAGCGGATCCTGATCTCCAACGCCTGGTACCCGACGCTGGGTCGCTCGAACGTCGATCTGGTGACCGACGGCATCGCCGAGGTCCGCCCGAACGCGATCGTGACCACCGACGGCACCGTGCGGGAGGTCGACGCGATCATCGTCGCCACCGGCTTCCACGTCACCGACTCCCCCGTCTTCGGCTCGATCATCGGATCCGGCGGCCGATCGCTGGCGGACGTCTTCGACGAACACGGCATGCAGGGCTACAAGGGCATGACGACGCACGGCTTCCCGAACCTGTTCCTGATGATCGGCCCGAATACCGGGCTCGGCCACACCTCGATGGTCTACATGATCGAGTCACAGCTCAACTACCTGACGGACGCGATGGTCACCGCCCGCCGGTACGGCCTGCGCCGTGTCGAGGTCACCGCCGAAGCCCAGGACGAGTACAACGCCGGTATCCAGGAGCGCATGAAGAAGACCATCTGGGTCAACGGCGGCTGCTCGAGCTGGTACAAGGACAAGCACGGCAACGTCACCACGCTGTGGCCGGACTTCACCTTCGAGTTCCGCAAGATCACTCGCACCTTCGACCCGGAGGCCTACGCGATCGGCGGCGCCGGGTCTCCGCGGGTCGACGCGATCGGCTCGGCACCGAGCGCCGGGAGCAACGGCGAAACCGCGCCGAGCATCGGGGCCGGCGGCGAAACCGCGCTGGACGCCGCGTCGGCGACACCCCCCGATCGTGCGGACGTCGCTGCGCCCGCCCATGCTGAACACGTCGACACCACGACCACTGTGGAGGTAGCCCGATGACCTCGGATCGCGAAGCGTTTGCCGGCAAGGTGGCTGTCGTCACCGGCGCCGGTTCGGGTATCGGCCGCGCCCTGGCGCTCGGCCTGACCGAGCGGGGCGCCCGGTTGGCGCTCAGCGACGTCGATACCACCGGCCTGGCCGAGACGGTCCGGCTGGTCGAGGCCGCCGGCGGCGAGGCGCATGCGCAGCCATTGGACGTCTCCGAACGCGAGGCGGTGCTCGAATACGCCGCGACGGTCGCCGATCACTTCGGGGTGATCCACCAGATCTACAACAACGCGGGTATCGCCCACCACGGCGAGGTGGAGACCACGGAGTTCAAGGACTTCGACCGGGTGATGGACGTCGATTTCTGGGGTGTCGTACACGGAACCAAGGCTTTCCTGCCGCACCTGATCGCCTCCGGTGACGGGCACGTCATCAACATCTCGTCGCTCTTCGGGCTGCTGTCGATGCCCGGTCAGTCCGCCTACAACGCGGCGAAGTTCGCGGTGCGCGGGTTCACCGAGTCGCTGCGTCAGGAGATGCTGATCGAGCAGCGTCCGGTGCGGGTGACCTGCGTCCACCCGGGCGGGATCAAGACCGCGATCGCCCGCAATGCCACGGTTTCCGGTGATCACGAGCAGCAGAGCGTCGCGCAGCTGTTCGACAAGCGGCTCGCCCGGCTGACCCCGGAGCAGGCGGCGACGATCATCCTCGACGGTGTCCGGAAGAACCGGCCGCGGGTGTTGGTCGGCGCCGACGCGATCGCCCTCGATCTGGTGGTCCGCATCCTCGGACCGGCCTACCAGCGTGTGGTGGCGGTGGCCGCCAAGCGCGTCCTGCCCTGATCGACCGTCGACCCGAACGCGGGGCCGAGTCCTTTCGAGGGTTCGGCCCCGCTTCGTGTTGCCGGCCGCCGTCCGCTCAGGAGCGCTCGGCCATCCAGGTACCGGTGACCTCGCCGATCGAACGGCCGGAGTCGATCTGGTCGAGCATCGCCTCGACATCGGCGGTGGTCAGCTCACCGGCGATCACGTTGAGCGCGAGGATCTGATCGGAATCGAGTTCGCCGGAGCGGAACACCGGGATGACGTTGTTGGGGCGTTCCGGGGCCGGCTCGATCGGTGTGGTTTCGACCGCCGGCGCGTCGATCGGTGTGGTGTCGATCGGAGTGGTCTCGATCGGTGCCGGCTCGGTCGGTGCCGGCTCGATCGGCGGTGTCTCGGGTGCGCCGGTGGCGCTCGGCGGCGCCGCAACGGTCTCGAGTCCCGGCACAGCGGGGTCGGCCGACGCGGGCAGGTCGGCCGGCACGCTCGCGGCCGGCAGGGTGGCCGATTCGGCGAAGTCCCCCACCGACAGCCCGATCGGCAGGGCGCGACTGAGTTCGACGAAGGTCGCCTCCGCGTCGGCGTCCGGGACGTCGAGCCGCCACAGCGGTTCGAGGTGATCGACCAGGTCGCCCATCGATTCGGGGACGAGGGTCAGGGCCCCGGCGTCGAGGTCGGCCAGCGATCGCTGCCGTTGTCGCGGATCGACGTCGAGCCGCACATCGGTCCCGCGGGCGGACAGGATGCCGGCGTAGAGGCGGGCGACCACGGCGGAGGCCTCGTCGGCGCCGACCCCGATCACCACCTGCCGCGATTCGCCCCGCGGGGAGGTGGACCCGGGCTCGGGGATGCGGGCGCAGGCGGTGAGGGTCAGGCCGATCGCGGCCGTCGCCACGATCCGCAGCAACCGGCGCCGGTCACCCGTTCGACGTCCTACCCTTCGCGACACCGCACCACGATAGACCGCCGCGCCGCGGACGCGGACCACCGATCGGTCCCGCGTCCGTGGATCGGGCAACGTTCACCTCTCGCCCGAACCGGATCCGCCCGGTCAGGACTGGTCGGGCACCTTCGGCAGCACGAACAGCGTCGAGACGCTGACGATGATCAGCGCGATCGCGCCGACGATCACGAAGGTGCCGAGCGCGGCGGCCGGCATCGTCCAGACGACGATCGCGGCGACGATGCCGAGCAGGCCGGACACGATCGCCCACCAGCGCGGACCGGTGGTTGCGCCGGAGATGCCCGCGGCGATGTCGAAGATGCCGCCGACCAGCCAGGCCGCGCCGATCCAGATCGCGAGGAAGAACAGCGTCCCCACCGGGTTGAGCAGGGCGACAAAGCCGGCGACCACCATCAGGGCGCCGAGAATGCCCAGCAGCCAACGCATTCCGGTGGGCAGGACGCCGAACGCGATCGCCGCGGCGAGCCGGTGCACGCCGCCGACGATCACGCCGAAGCCGAGCAGGTAGGCGATCGCCACCAGCGTGGCGCCGGGCCACACCAGCGCGGCGATACCGAGCGCGATGCCGAGGACCGCGCCGATGATGCCGAGACGGCGCATTCCCTTGGCGAGGGCGACGATCGGCGCGTCGGGAGGTGTCGCCGACGATCCGACCGTGGGTTCGGGGGTCGACGATTCGGGAGTGGTCATCGTGGTCCTTATGTATGACGGCCGAGAGACGCGTGCGCCGACCCCCGGGCTGCGATCACGGGCACGAAACAACGGTGTACGCCGATCAATCTATTACGCCGCCTGCCGAATCGGCGTCCCACACCACGATATTTGCCGGCGCGAACAACACCCGACGCATGCCGTCCCACGGACAGAACCGCCCGACGGCCCGGGTGATCCGGGTGTCGGGCGGTTCCGTACGTCTCGGGAGGGTCAGACGCCGGCCTGGTCCTCGCGGGCGACGCGGGCCACGGCGGCGGCGACGGCGGTCGCCACCCGCGGATCGAGCGGGCTCGGCACGATCATCTCGGCGGACAGGTCGTCGCCGACCACCTCGACGATCGCGCGGGCCGCGGCGAGCTTCATCGCCTCGGTGATCCGTCGTGCGCCGGCGTCGAGCGCGCCGCGGAAGACGCCGGGGAAGGCGAGCACGTTGTTGATCTGGTTGGGGAAGTCGCTGCGCCCGGTGGCGACGATCGCCGCGTGGCGACGCGCGATGTCCGGGTGGATCTCCGGGGTCGGGTTCGACATCGCGAAGACGATCGAGTTGGGGCGCATCGTCGCGATCAGTTCCTCGTCGACGGTGCCGGCCGACAGGCCGATGAACACGTCCGCCTCGGCGAGGGCTTCGGCGATGCCGCCGGTCAGTCCGCGCGGGTTGGTGCGGCCGGCCACCGACTTCTTGATGTCGTTGAGGTCGCCGCGGCCGGATTCGACGATGCCGCGCGAGTCGAGCACCACGATGTCCGGGATGCCGGCGGCGAGCAGGATCTCGGTGCAGGCGACGCCCGCCGCTCCGGCACCGCTGATCACCACGCGCAGCGGGGCCATCGGCCGGTCGAGCACCTTGGCGGCGCCCTCGAGCGCGGCGAGCACCACGATCGCGGTGCCGTGCTGGTCGTCGTGCATCACCGGACAGTCGAGGGCTTCGATCACGCGGCGCTCGATCTCGAAGCAGCGCGGAGCGGAGATGTCCTCGAGGTTGACCGCGCCGAAGGTCGGGCGCAGGCGGATGAGGGTCTCGACGATCTCGTCGACGTCGGTGGTGTCCAGCACGATCGGGATCGAGTTGAGGCCGGCGAACGACCGGAAGAGGGCCGCCTTGCCCTCCATGACCGGCAGCGAGGCGCGCGGGCCGATGTCGCCGAGTCCGAGCACCGCGGTGCCGTCGCTGACCACGGCCACCAGGCGGCTCGCCCAGGTATAGGTATCCGCCAGCGAGGGGTCCTCGGCGATGGCGAGCGACACCTTGGCCACGCCGGGGGTATAGGCGATCGACAGATCGCGCTTGGTGGTCAACGGGGCACGCAGGTCGATCTCGAGCTTGCCGCCGAGGTGGCCCTCGAAGATGTCCTCGTCGGTGATCGGTCGGTCGTCCGCGACCGAGATGTCGACGGCCGAACCGGTTTCGGTGGCACCAGTCATCGCAAACTCCCATAGGTTGCCGGCGGGGGCGGTACGTCGGGCGGCCGCGTGGTCGCGCCGGTACGTCTACCGCTGATGAATTCGTCACAGTCTAGACGGAGGGTTCGGCGCCCCCTCCGGAACCCGTCAACCGGCCCTGACCGACCGGCCGGGTGGGTGGATGGGCGGACGGATGGGCGGTCAATTCCCGAACAGGCCCGCGGGCGTGGAGTCCGTCCACCCCGACTCCACGACCACCCTCGCAGCGGTCAATTCCCGAAGAGGCCGGCGGGCGTGGAGTCCGTCCACCACTGACTCCACAGGACGGCGAAGACGAGGGCGACGATCATCAGGCTGGCGAGGGCGGCGGCCGCGCGCGAGGTGCGCCGGGCGTCGGCCAGTACCTGCAGGACCACCGCACCGATCGCCGCGACGACGTGCACGACCAGCGAGGTCGCCCCGGGCCCGGCGCCGACCGATTCGATCCGGGATACGACGATCACCCCGATCGCCAGGACCACCAGACCGCCGGCGAGCACGCCGCTGATCGACCTGAGCACCGTCATCCCCGACCTCCGATCACCGCGACACCGTGCGCGCGCTCGACCAGCCGCCGGTACTGCTCGGGGGCGGTGGTCCGGGCGCCGAGCGGGGTGGTCTTGTTCGCGCCGTGATAGTCCGACGATCCGGTGACCACCAGGTCGTAGCGTTCGGCGAGGTCGCGCAGTTCGGCGGCATCGGACGCGTCGTGGTCCGGGTGGTCGACCTCCACTCCGTCGAGCGCGCCGGCGGCGGCGAGCCGTTCGATGTGCTCGGTGGCCAGCAGCCGTCCCCGGCGCGCCGCCCGGCCGTGGGCGAGCACCGAGACCCCACCGGCCCGTCGGACCAACGCGACCGCCTCGTCGAGCGGGGTTTCGGCCTTGGCCACGTGGTACGGCCCGTCGGAGCGCAGGTAGCGGCGGAAGGCCTCGTCCAGGGAGTCGACGACGCCGGCGCGGACGAGTAGACCCGCGAGATGTGGTCGGCCGATCGAATCGTTGTCGGTGGGCAGGTCGTCGGGGTCGACCGGCAGGCCGTCGTCGCGCATCAGCTCGGCCATGCGGCGCAGGCGGCGCGGTCGATCGGAGCCGACCCGGTCGCGTTCGGCCGCCAGGTCGGGCTGGTCGGGGTCGAAGAGGTAGGCGAGCAGGTGCAGGGAGACCGGTCGGCCATCCTGCCCGTCGCCGACGCAGGACATCTCCATCCCCCGCACCAGGGCGATGTCGGGGAGGCGCTCCGCCGCCGCGGTGGCATCGTCCCACCCGGCCACCGTGTCGTGATCGGTCAGCGCAATCACATCGATACCGTCGGCTGCGGCCAACGCCACCACCCGACCGGGTGTGTCGGTTCCATCCGATGCGGTTGAATGCGAATGCAGGTCGATCAGCACGTTCACAGTCTGTCAGGCGATAGTCGTATCAATCCCGGGACCCGACACTGGAGTCGGTCCCGGGTGAACCGGTTCCGCGGAGGAGGTCGTCGATGAACGGATTTGGCCGACTGAACCGCAAGCCCCCCGCCGAGCACCGGTCTCCCCTGGAGGCGATCCCGGTACCCGCGGCGCGGGCGGTCATCGACTGCGCGGTCTACATCGAGGGTTTGCGCCTGCCCGGCACCTTCACCTACCGGGCGGCGCTGGCGGAGGTGCGCCGACGCGGCGAGGGATTCGTCTGGCTCGGGCTGCTCGAGCCGGACGCCCGTCAGATGATGGATGTCGCGGAGACCTTCGGTCTGCACGAGTTGGTGGTCGAGGACGTCGTGCAGGCGCATCAGCGGCCCAAGCTCGAGCGCTACGACGACCTGCTCTTCCTCGTCCTGCGCACGATCAACTACATCGAGCACGACGCGGTCGACGCGGTCAGCGAGATCGTGCAGACCGGCGAGCTGATGGTGCTGTGCGCGCCGGACTTCGTGGTGACCGTGCGGCACGGGGAGCATTCCGGACTCGGGTCGCTGCGCAAGTCGCTCGAGGCGACCGCCGAGCGGCTCGCCCAGGGACCGACCACCGTGATGCACGCGATCGCCGATATGGCGGTCGACCGCTATCTGACGGTGGTCGAGGCGATGGCCGAGGACGTCGCGGAGATCGAGGAGAAGGTCTTCGGGCCGCGCGGCCGGATCATCCCGATCGACCAGTCACACATGCTCAAGCGGGAGTTGATCGAGTTCCGCCGCGCGGTCGCCCCGCTCGACGGTCCGCTGCGTCGGCTGCTCGCCACCCCGGATCTGGTCCCGAAGGCGGTGCGCCGGTACTTCCGGGATGTCGCGGACCATCAGGCCACGGTGACCGACCGGATCGCCGAACTCGACGAGACCCT
Organism: Millisia brevis NBRC 105863; assembly: GCF_001552615.1. GTDB lineage: Bacteria > Actinomycetota > Actinomycetes > Mycobacteriales > Mycobacteriaceae > Millisia > Millisia brevis. The sequence goes on along the minus strand of NZ_BCRN01000004.1, from coordinate 182,183 downwards.
CAACTCGATGATCAGCGCGGCCATGGGTCGCGTCGCAATGGCCCAGAACGAGGACATGCGGAAGATCTCCGCCTGGGTGGCGATCGCCGCGGTCCCGACCATGATGGCCGGTATCTACGGGATGAACTTCGAGAACATGCCCGAACTGAGCTGGCACTACGGCTATTTCACCCTGCTGAGCATCATGTTCTCGGCCTGCCTGCTGCTCTTCGTCACCTTCCGCCGCAACCACTGGTTGTAGGCGGCGATCAGAGTTCGACGCCGGCGCGGGTCGGATCGGTCAGATCGATACCCGCCTCGGTCCAGGCCTCGACGAGCGCGTCTACTCCGCGCAGCCGCAGCCAGGCCGCCTCGGTCGCGGTGATCGGCACCGCCCGCAGGAAGCGCACCGGCTCCGCGGGCGGGTCGAGCGGCAGATCCCGGGCGGCCTCGGCCCGCAGCACCACCGCTGTGAACGGCGCACCGTCCCAGAGCGGTTCACCCGCGTCGAGCAGCAGGTCGGGGCGCAGGACGACACCCTCGACGGCGGGAGCGGCCGCGAATGTCGCCAGGGTGCGCACGACGCCGCCGCCCGAGGCGAGTCCGCCGCGCACCGCCAGGATCACCTCGGCGCGGGGCCCGGCCACCGGGTCGACCACCATCTCGGTGGGGTCGCCCATGGGGTGGCGGGAGCAGCCGATGGTCGCGTAGCGCACGATCGCGTCGGAATCCGCGGGGAAGCGCGCGATCTCGATCGGTTCGACGCCCAGGAAGGTCACCGAGGCACTGGCCGGGGCGCCGACGTCGAAGGTCTCGGTCAGATGGGCTCGGACCCGGTCGACGATGTCCGCGCTCACGCGTTGGTCACCGAGGCGCTCAGATCGCCAACCGGGCGAGCAGATCCCGGGCGCGCTCCGCAGACTTCGGTTCGCACAGCACGTCGTAGCGACCGGCGACCAGCTGCATCGTCGAGGCGAAGTCGCGCTGGCCGCGGGTCATCGCGTAGGGGATCGCGGCGGTGATCACGCCGAAGACGATGCCGCCGAGCACACAGAACATGATCGCGGCGAGGATCTGGTTGGTGAAGATGCCGATGAAGGCACCGATGAACGCGCCGAGCCAGGCACCGGAGGCGACGCCGCCACCGATGACCTTCGGCCAGGTCAGCCGGCCGATCACGCGCTCGACCTGCATGAGGTCGACGCCGACGATCGTCAGGTCCTCGACCGAGAAGTGTTGATCCGACAGGTGATCGACGGCGCGCTGCGCCTCGGCGTAGGTTCCGTAGGAACCCACCGGCCAGCCCGACGGTGGGGTAGGCAGGTTGCCCGGTTGTTGGGCGGGCCGTGCCATGGGATTGGTCATAACCCCCATTGTGCCCGTACCCCGGCGACGATTCTCGCCGCGCCCGGCCGGCTTCCGGCCGGGCGGGGGTGACCGCCCGGAACTCACCGGACGGTGCGGGTCGCGGCGGTCAGAGGGTGTGGTCGGCGGCGGGTGTGGCGTCCAGGCCGGCGGCGCGGCCGCGGGCGACGACCCGTTCGGCGATCTTGGCGCCGGCCTCGTCGACCATCTCGTCGCCGAAGACGATCGCTCCGCGCGCCCCGCCGGCGCCGGAGGTGTGGAAGCGGTACGCCTCGAGCAGGGCGACCGCGCGCCGGAACTCCTCCGGATCGGGGCCGAAGATCTCGTTGGCCGCGTCGATCTGGTCGGGGTGCAGCACCCATTTGCCGTCGTAGCCGAGCGCGGCGGTGCGTGCCGCGGATCGCCGGAAGCCCTCGGCGTCGCGCACCCGGGTATAGGGCCCGTCGATCGCCTGCAGATTCCGCGCCCGCGCCGCGACCAGGATCGTCGCCAGCACGTGGTGGTAGGCGTCGCCCGGTTCGTACCCCGGCGGCTGGTCGCCGACCACCAGCGTCCGCATGCCCAGGGACGCCATGAAGTCGCCGGGCCCGAAGACCAGCGTCGTCACCCGGTCGGAGGCCGCGGCGATCGCGTCGATCGCGGTCAATCCGCGGGCGTCCTCGATCTGCGGTTCGATCTCGATACGACCGACCGGAAGGTCGAGTTCTCGCTCGAGTTGGGTCAGAATCAGGTCGAGAGCCCGGACATGTCCGGCATCGGTGACCTTTGGCAACACGATCGCGTCGATCGACGCGCCCGCGGTCTCGACCACCTCCACCACATCACGTACCGTCCAAGCCGTGGTCCAGTCGTTGACCCGTACCGTCCGCGTGGGCGCCCGCCAGGTGTACCGGGTCAGCGCCTCCCCCACCGCCCGCCGCGCCTGCTCCTTCGCGGCGGGTGCGACCGCGTCCTCGAGATCGAGAAATACGGCGTCGGCGGGCAATGTCGACGCCTTCTCGAGCATCCGCGGATTGCTGCCGGGGACCGCCAGCACGGACCTTCGGGATCGGTACGGTCGCTCGCTCATCGAACCTCGCCTCGTCGATCGGTTCGCGGCGCCGGCGACGCCGCCCGGGCCGCCCCGGTCGTTCGTCATCCGACCCGGCACACCCACTCGGGAGCGATCATGGCAGCAGTAGGCAGGGTCTTCGCAGCCAGGCTGGCCGGTCTGGTGGTGCTCGGACCGGACGGGGAATCGATCGGACGCATACGCGATGTCGTGATCACCTCGCGATCGGGGCACTCGCAGTCGCGGGTCCTCGGCCTGGTCGTCGAGCTGGCGACCCGGCGGCGCATCTTCGTGCCGATGCTGCGGGTGACCTCGATCGAACCGTCGGCGATCACCCTGACGACCGGCAACGTCAGCCTCCGGCGTTTCGCGCAGCGGTCCGGCGAGGTGCTCGCGCTCGCCCAGGTCATCGATTCGCGGGTGCGCACCGACGACCCCGACCTTCCGCAGCTGGCGGACGTCGAGTGCGTGGTGGTCGACCTGGCTCTCGAACGGACCCGCACCCGCGACTGGGTGGTCTCCAAGGTCGCGCTGCGCCCCAACGGGGTGCGCTCCCGGCTGACCCGGCGCGCCGCGGTCACCATCGTCGAATGGCAACACGTGCTGGGCCTGGCCTCGGCGGACCCCGATCGGCGCACCGCGGCCGGGGTCAACGTCTTCCTCGAACAGTTCGAGGACATGCGCCCACCGGACGTCGCCCTGGCGTTGCACGAGTTGCCCCCGGAGCGGCGCCTGGAGATCGCCTTCGCGCTCGACGATCAGCGCCTCGCCGACGTCATCCAGGAGATGCACGAGGACGACCGGGTCGACGTGCTGATGCATATGGATGTCGACCGCGCGGCCGACATCCTCGAGGCGATGGACCCGGACGACGCGGCCGACCTGCTCGGCGAGTTGCCGGACGCGGAGGCCGAGGCCCTGCTGACGTTGATGGACCCGGTCGAGTCCGCACCGGTGCGGCGACTGCTCGAGCACTCCCCCGATACCGCCGGCGGTCTGATGACGCCGGAGCCGGTGGTGTTGACCGCCTCGACGACGGTCGCCGAGGCGCTCGCCCGGGCCCGCAACGGCGACCTGACCCCGGCGCTGGCGAGCATGGTCTTCGTGGTGCGCCCGCCGACGGCGACGCCGACCGGCCGCTATATCGGCTGTGTCCATCTCCAGGCGCTGCTGCGCGAACCGCCCGCGAACCTGGTGGGCGGCATCGTCGATACGACGATCACCCCGCTGTCCCCCGACGAGCCGCTCGGCCTGGTCACCCGCTACTTCGCGATGTACAACCTGGTCTGCGGACCGGTGGTCGACAGCCAGAACCACCTGCTGGGTGCGGTGACCGTCGACGACGTTCTCGACCATCTGCTGCCCGACGGGTGGCGCGACCGGGATCCCGAGGTCGGCTATGTATAGGTCCACGATCAAGGCCGTGACACAACACGGTCGGTACAGCGTGGTCGAGGACGTATCGTCCTCGACGATGCTCTGCGGCGCGTGTTGTGCAACGGACCCGGCGGCGGGCCCGGTCGCGGAGGCGATCGGATGATGGGGCCGGGTCGCGGCGACCGTCTGGATACACCGCGCGGCAGTCGGATGCGCATGCGCTTCGATGTCGAGAAGATCGGCAGTTCCAGCGAGGCGATCGCCCGTTTCCTGGGCACCGGGCGGTATCTGGCGATCCAGACGATCATCGTGATCGTCTGGATCCTGCTGAACGTCTTCGCGGTGAGCCTGCGCTGGGACCCCTATCCGTTCATCCTGCTCAATCTGGCGTTCTCCACCCAGGCGGCGTACGCGGCACCGCTGATCCTGCTGGCGCAGAACCGTCAGGACGATCGGGACCGGGTATCGCTGGAGGAGGACCGGCGGCGGGCGGAACAGACCAAGGCGGATACCGAATTCCTCGCCCGCGAACTGGCGTCGCTGCGGATCGCCCTCGGTGAGGTCGCGACCCGCGACTACATGCGTCGCGAGCTCGAGGACATTCGCAATCTGATCGTCTCCGCCCTCGACGAGGACGAGGACGAACCCCGCGAGTCCGGTCGACGACGGCCGCGGCCCGACTCGGCTCCCGACGACTGAACCGGGCGATCGACGCTGGTCCGGCCCCTGAAACGTACCCAGCACACCCTCAGACGATCCTTACATTCTCCACAGCCTCCGCACCCGACCGCTCGGTAACTTGTTCTCGAAAGTCGGGCTTCTCCGGGGGCTGACGGAAGGACGTTATGCGGCTTGGGTTTATGGCTGCATCCGCAGTCGTGGTCGGTGCGATCGGATGGTTGTCCGCCGCTTCCACGGTCCCCGCGACGGCCGTACTGGCGACCGCGCACGAGCGGGAGCTTCAGGTCGAAGCCGCCCCCGCCGTCGCGGGAGTATCGGTCCCGGGGATCTCCGTTCCGGAACCCCTGCGCGGGCCGGCGCTGCGCACATCGGCGCTGGCCGCGGCCGACCGCGCGGCGGCCGCGGCCGTGCCGGGTACACCGGCCGCGCTACCGGTCCTGCCGAATACCCTCGGCCCGGCGGTACAGATCATCGCCGGCGCCGCCGGCATCCCGCAGCTGGTCCTCGAGGCCTATCGCGCGGCGGAGGCGCGGCTGGCGATCGACCAGCCGGGCTGCCATCTGCCCTGGTACCTGCTGGCCGGAATCGGACGCATCGAATCCGGGCACGCCGGTGGTGGACGCACCGACGTCAACGGCACCACCATGACCGCCATCCTCGGGCCGCGACTCAACGGGACCCTGGCGGGCAACGCGGTGATCGGCGATACCGACGGCGGCGCGATCGACGGCGATCCGCACTTCGATCGCGCGGTCGGCCCGATGCAATTCCTGCCCGGGACCTGGAAGGCGTACGCGGCGGACGGCAACGGGGACGGCCGGGCCGATCCCAACAACGTCTTCGACGCCGCCCTCGGCGCGGGCAAGTACCTCTGCGCCGGCGCGTTCGATATGCGCAACGCCGGGCAACGGATGTCCGCGATCCTGCGCTACAACAACTCCGGCGCCTACGCCGCTCAGGTGCTGACCTGGGCGGCGGCGTATTCGCAGGGCGCCACCCCGACGCCCGGCCAACTGTCGACCGCGATGGCGCAGCCGATCCCCGCCGCCCCGGGACCCGACTCCGGCGCGGCGCCGGGAGCGGTGACGCTCGATCCGGTGACCCTGGCCGCGCTGGCGGCGACCACCGAACCGACGGCACCGGGGACAACCGATGAGGCGGCGCCGTCGTCGTCGACACCCGTGCCGGGCGCACCCGAGCACCATCCGATCGACGCGCTCGCGCAGAGCGCCCGCGATATGGGTCTCGAGAGTCAGTTCAACGACATCCGTGGGGCCCTGGAGGGGCTCGCCGGGGTACCGCAGGCGCCGACCGACCAGACACCCGCACCGGTGGCTCCGACCGCCGATCCGGCCCAACCGGCCGCTCCGGTGGACGCCACGGCGCCCGCGCCGGGGATCACACCGATCCCGGCGCCCGCCGCACCGCCCGCGCCCGCCGCACCGGCGGTTCCCGCGCCGGCTCCCGCTCCCGCCGCACCGGCCGAACCCGCGCCGCTGCCGCAATGCCGACCGAACGAGACCCCGTTGGACGCTCTGCCGGAGCCGGACCGCGCCCGGTTGTCGTTCCTGCCGCTCGGCCCCTGCGTCGACCACATGGTCCTGCAGGTCGCCGGTATCCCGATCCCACCCGTCGACCCCGCCCACCTCGGCGGATAACGGCCTTGTAACGGCCCGGCAACGAATCGGGTAGCCTCTTGTCGGATCCACGAGAACGTTCGGGACGACGGAGGGGTATCGAGGGTGGGGCGACACAGAAAAAGCGGTCGAAAATCCAGCTCGGTCGATGAGCTGCGCGAGCGGATTTACGCCGCCCGGGAGATCGACCCCGACCGCACCACCTTGACGAGCGCATCGGACATCGCGCCGACCGAGTTGCGCCGCACCCTGCGCGCCGACGCCGCGCTGCGCCGATCGATTGCCGAGGGCCGCTCGATCGCCGAGGGGACCGCACATCGCGCCGCCGCGACGAGCCTGCCCGCTCCCGCGCAGCCGGCCGCCATCTCGGCCCCCGCCGCGCTGCGTCGCCGCAACAGCCTCAACGCGTTGGCCGGCAGTACCCGGACGGCGACCGATCCGTGGTCGGATCAGCTCGAGCGCACCTATCTGCGGCGCCGGGCGGAGCGGACCGGGACGACCGCGATACCGACCGCCGCCCGGAAGGGCTCGGCGACCGCTCCGACGATCGCACCGACGGTCGCCGCCACGGCCGGCTCCCCGGCGACGGTGCCGGCGCTGCCCTCGCCGATCGCTCCGATCGTGCCGATCCCGATGGTGACCGACGCGACCGATCGCGCGATCGCCTCGACGCTGCGCAGCCTGTCGACCGAGACGGCCACGCCGGCGGCCGCGGACCCGGCTACCGGTGGTATTCCCGCCGCGCTGGTCGCCGCGATCGACGCCCCGGCCGGCCCGCAGGCCCCGGCCGCCCTGCTTGCCCCCGATACCGCCGATTCGGATGCGACCGCTGCCGACGATCCGCGCGGTCGCCATCGGCGTCGCCCGCTGGCCGCGATCCGCCGGCACTCGACGCTGACGCTCGCGAGCCTGATCCCGACAGGCCTGATCGGCATCGCCGGCGCCACCACCGGCGCGGGCAGCACCGCGCTGCTGTCGGCGCACTCGACCGATCTGAACGCCCAGCCGGACACCGCGCCGATCGACACCGCCGAGTCGACCGACATCACCGGCACACCGGCCGCCGCATCGACCACCTCTACCGCTCCGCAGGCGCCCGCGACGGCCGGCGGCGACGGCTACTTCGCGGCCGCGGCGGTCGCGCCCGTCCCGGCGGCCGCACCGGTCCCGGTCGTCGCGCAGACCGTGCCGGGCGCCGCGGGCGGTCCGACGCTGCGCAACCTGCCGGATCTGCCGACCTCGCTGAAGTCCAGCCCGCTCGGCATCCCGACGATCAATCTGGCGACCTATGTGCGCGCCGAGCGGATCACCGCCGAGCGCCTCCCCGGCTGCAATATGACCTGGGAGCTGCTGGCCGGGATCGGCCGCGTCGAGTCGAGCCACGCCAACGACGGCAAGGTCGACAGCGACGGCAATCTGCTCGACCCGATCTACGGTCTGCGCCTCGACGGCTCGCTGCCCGGCAGCAAGGTGATCCGCGATACCGACGGCGGCGAGTACGACGGCGACACCGAATACGACCGCGCCGTCGGCCCGATGCAGTTCATCCCGCAGACGTGGAAGAAGTACGCGACCGACGGCACCGGCGACGGCAAGGCCGATCCGCAGAACCTCTTCGACGCGGCCGCCACCACCGCGGCCTACCTGTGCGACGGCGGCCTCGATATGCGCGATCCGGCTCAGGCCACCCGCGCGATCATGCGGTACAACAACTCGCGGGCCTATGCGACCAATGTGTCCGCCTGGTCGGCCGCCTATGCGACCGGTGTCGCGCCGCGCGCGGAGGACCTGCCGAAGATCCACTGAGCACCGCCGCCGCCGGTCGCGGTTCCCGCCGAAGGCGCACGCCGCGCCCCGTCTGCGGTACCACCCCGGCGGTGGCCGTCCTCGGCGCCGATCGGTGAGGCTCTACCATCGAAATATGGTCACTGCCACCGACTCCGCTGTTCGCGCTGCCCTGTCCCGGGTGAACGACCCCGAGATCGGCAAACCGATCACCGAGCTCGGGATGGTGCGCAACGTCGATATCGACGCCGACGGCGTCACCACCGTCGGGGTCTACCTGACCACCTCGGCATGCCCGATGCGCGAGACGATCGCCGACCGGGTGCGCACCGCGGTCGCCGACGTGCCGGGGATCTCGCAGGTGCACGTCGACATGGACGTCATGAACGACGAGCAGCGCGCCGAACTGCGCAAGCATCTGCGGGGCGACTCCGCCGAACCGGTGATCCCCTTCGCCCAGCCCGGGTCGTTGACGCGGGTCTACGCGGTCGCCTCCGGCAAGGGTGGGGTGGGCAAGTCGAGCGTCACGGTCAACCTGGCCGCTGCGATGGCCGACCGCGGCCTGTCGGTCGGCGTGGTCGACGCCGACATCTACGGCCACTCGATCCCCCGCATGCTGGGCACCTCGGCGCCGCCGACCCAGGTCGACCGCATGATCATGCCGCCGATCTCGCACGGCGTGAAGGTCATCTCGATCGCCCAGTTCACCAAGGGCAATACCCCCGTCGTCTGGCGCGGGCCGATGCTGCACCGGGCGCTGCAGCAGTTCCTGGCCGACGTGTTCTGGGGCGATCTGGACGTGCTGCTGCTCGACCTGCCGCCCGGTACCGGCGACGTCGCGATCTCGATCGCGCAGCTGCTGCCGAGCTCGGAGATCCTGGTGGTCACCACCCCGCAGGACGCTGCTGCCGAGGTGGCCGAACGGGCCGGTGCGATCGCCCTGCAGACCCGGCAGCGGATCGTCGGCGTCGTCGAGAACATGTCGTGGCTCGAGCTGCCGGACGGCAGTCGCATGGAGGTCTTCGGCAGCGGTGGCGGCGCGGCGGTCGCGGAGCGCCTGAGCCGGGCCGTCGGTGCCTCGGTGCCGCTGCTCGGCCAGGTGCCGATGGACCCGGCCCTCGTGGAGGCCGGCGACGCGGGCGTGCCGGTGGTGTTGGGCCGGCCGGACCTGCCCGCCGCGGTGGCGATGCGCGGGGTCGCCGATGCCCTGTCGGTGCGCAGCCGCGGCCTCGCGGGTATGTCGTTGGGGATCGCCACCACCCGGCAGGGCTGAGCGTCCGGCAGAGCACCTCCGCCCGGCGCGCCCGTATCCGCGGGCAGCGTCGGGCCCCTCGGGTGGCGGCGGGGTGATTCGGGTGGCGGCGGGGTGATTCGGGTGGCGCCCGGATGATTCAGCCGGTGGTGGATCAGGTGGCGTCCGGGTCGACCGGCGGGGTTTCGTTCTTGCCGAGTACAACGCCGTCCGAGGACGGGGTGGACCCGGCCGCCGCGCCGGCGGACGAGGTGCCCGCACCGTTCGATCGAGCCCCGTTCGTGGACTTCGATTCGCCGGTGAACAGGAAGTCGTCGCCGTCGAGTACGTGCTTGGTGATCACCGAGCGCGGGTTCATCTTGCGCAGCTTGTTGAGCTCGGACAGCGGCTCCCGCAGGTCCTCGAATTCGGGGCCGAGTTCGTCGCGCAATTGGGTGGTCGCCCCGGTGACGTAGTCACGCGCCTGGCGCAGGGCCTTGAACGACCACGAGATCGCGCCCGGCAGCCGCTCCGGTCCGAGGATGACCAGCGCCGCGACCAGCAGGACGAGCATCTCGGCCCAGCCGACGTTGGGAAGCACGACCCCAGGGTACGACGCCCCCGGGGGTTCGGCCCGCGCTGGGGCGGCCTCGTCCGAAGTGTGCGATTCCGATCCGCGGTGTGCGATCGGCGATCGGCGGGGTATGCGATCGGCGATCGGCGGGGTATGCGATCGGCGATCGGCGGGCATGTCCGGCGGCCGCTGCGCCGGCCCCGTCAGTCCGAGACGGGGGTGACGGTGACCTCGACCTGCCGGCCCGCGCGCACCAGGGTGACCGTGACCGGTTCCCCGATCGTCTCGTTCTGGACGGCGACGACGAACTCGTCGGCGTCGGCGACCTCACGGTCACCGACCCGCACGATCACGTCGCCCTCGACGATGCCGGCCTCCTGGGCCGGCCCGCCCGCACGGACGTTCGCGACCTCCGCGCCGGTCATCGCGTCGTTGACCACCGATCGGGTGTCGGCCCCGATCGTCGGGTGGTTGAACTGACCGTCGCGAATCAACGCCCGGGTCACCGCGGTGACCTGATCGATCGGAATCGCGAACCCCAGTCCGACCGAACCGCCGCTCGCCGACCGGATCGCGGTGTTGATGCCGATCACCCGACCGGTGGCGTCGACCAGCGGACCGCCGGAGTTGCCGGGGTTGATCGCCGCGTCGGTCTGCACCGCGTCGATGACCGCCTCGGTGTCGGTGCCCTCCCCTTCGAGCCGAACCGGCCGGTTGAGGGCGCTGACGATGCCGCGGGTGACGGTGGCGTCGAGTCCGAGCGGCGAGCCCACCGCGACCACGTCGTCACCGACGCGGACATCCCCGGAGCGCCCGAGCTCGGCGACGGTCAGATTGTCGACGTCGGTGCGCAGGACGGCCAGATCGGTCTTCACGTCGCGCCCGACGATGCGGGCCGGATGTTTGGTGCCGTCGAAGAAGGTGACCACCAGGTCGGCCTGGTCGTTGTCGGCGGCCATCGAGATCACGTGATTGTTGGTGACGATGTAGCCGTCGCCGTCGACGATCACCCCGGAGCCGGTGCCGACGTTCTCGCCCAGGCTGACCTGGATCGACACCACCGACGGCAGCACCGCCGCCGCGACCCGTCCGACCTGGCCCTCGGGCAGTTCGGTGCCGCCCTGCGTCAGGGTGACCCGCTGGCTGGTCAGGGACTGGCCGAAGCTGCCGAAGATGCCGCCGATCATGCCCGCGAGGGCACCGAGCAGCAGCGCGAGCGCCATCAGGATCGCGAGCGCGCGCGGGGCGACCGCCCCACTGAAGAGCACGTCGCGCACCCCCAGGGCGCGCGCGGGCGGCAGCGGCCCCTCGGCGGGTACCTCGATCGCGGGTGAGCCGAGCGATACCGCCGCCGCCGGATCGCGCCACGGGTCGACCGGAGCAGACGGGGCAGGGCGCTCGACGCCGGCCTCGGCGGGCCGTTGCAGCGAGTCCTCGACCCCGTCGGGTCGGCCGAAGGCCTGCGCAAGGATCGGGTCGGCCGGACCGATCTGCGGGCTGTCGGCTCGACGGTCGGTGTCGACATCGTCGAAAGAGCCCTGCACCCCGGCGGGGCGTCCGAAGACGCGGGAGGTGTCGGCATCGACTTCGGGACGATGGATCGGCCGCGGCGCGAGACGGGGAACGTCGTCGGGCGGCACGATCGTGCCCTCCGACCGTCCGCCGGAGTAGATCGATGCATCGGACGAACCGTCGAGGGCGTCCCCGGGTACGTCGGATTCAGTGGAGCCGGGTGACGCCGGCGTCGTCGTATTGCTCACCGCGTCCCATTCTGGCATCGCGTCGGGCCCGGCGCCCTCCGCACCCACCCCTGACGGGGTCGACCGCACGGCTCACCGGCGGTACCGGGTCGAACCGGCACCGTCCTACCTGCGGCGCAGGCGGAAGCCCACGAAACCGGCGAGTCCACTCAGCCGGTGCGCCGCGGACTGGGTATCCGGATCGAGCGACGCCTGCGGAGTCGTCTCGGGGATCCGGCTCAGGGTGCCGTAGAGATAGGCGGGCATCGACGGCGTCGTCGACTGCTGCAGCACACCGCGCGCCTGGCGCTGGGCCTCCACCTCGGCGACACATTCGGGACACGCCGCCAGATGAGCCGCCGCCCGCAGATAGGGCTGCAGGGGAAGCTCGTTGTCGACATAGGCCACGATCGCCTCGGCTGCGAGATGCTCTGTGGAACCGAACTTGGTACGTCCGGGCACCTGGGTCATCCGCTCGCCTCCTGCCGATAGACCGATCGTCGAAGCGGTTGCCGTCACCACCGAATCAGCCCGACCCATTTGCCGGATATTCGGTGTTTTCAACCGCCCTCATCCACCGTACTACGCGATTGACGTAGCCGGCCGCCGGCAGATAAACCGCCAGGTCACCGGGGGTGGGTCAGCGCGCGGCCAGCGGGGATCCGTCGCGGGCGAGACGCTCGCGCAGAGCCTGGCGGCCGCGGTGAATGCGGCTGCGCACGGTGCCGAGCTTGATGCCGAGCGTGGCGCCGATCTCCTCGTACGACAGACCCTCGATGTCGCAGAGCACGACGGCGGCGCGGAACTCCGGGGGAAGCGCGTCGAGCGCATTCTGCAGGTCGGCGTCCAGACGCGAGTCGTGGTAGATCTGCTCCGGGTTCGGGGTGTCCGACGGCAGCCGGTCGTAGTCCTCGGGCAGCGTCTCCATCCGGATCCGCCCCCGACGACGCACCATGTCGAGGAAGAGGTTGGTGGTGATGCGGTGCAGCCAGCCCTCGAAGGTGCCCGGCTGGTAGTTCGACAGCGAACGGAAGACGCGGATGAAGGTCTCCTGCGTCAGGTCCTCGGCGTCGTGGCGGTTGCCGGAGAGGCGGTAGGCCAGGCGGTAGACGCGGTCGCCGTGTTCGCGGACCAATTCGTCCCAGGACGGCATGGCACGGCGGTCGCCGGTGGCGTCGAAGGCCGCGGTTCCCGATGGTTCGACGTTCTGCTCGTCGATCGACGGATCCGCGGCAGCGCCCGATTCGGTGTAACGCTGATCGGAGGTCATACGAGTCTCGGATCCTTTACGTCGATGGGAGCAACTCGATCCATACAACCGAGCAGCCTGCGGATTTCTTCCGCCGCCGGAGGGAAAGCGCGACCGCGATGTCGGTCCCTCCCGATGTGCGGCCCACTTTTCACGGTCGCGGTGTGTCGTTCATATGAGCTTCCTGAGGAGGTGCTGAGAATGCGGCTCCACGACTTCGTCACAGGTACCGACACGCCCGGCGCGGGGCTTGCCTCCCCCCGTAGGCCCGCGGCCGGCGACTAACCTTCCCGTCATGACCTCGGATTTCGCGACCGACCCGACCACCCTGCTGGGCTACGTGGAGAACGCCGTTATCGAGGACGAACTGACCGCGGCGGCCCGCGACCGCGCCGAGGATCTCGGCGCTGCCCCGATTCCGGCCTCGGTCGGAGCCGCGCTGAGCGTCTTCGCCCGCCTGATCGACGCCCGGACGGTCGTCGAGATCGGCACCGGCGCGGGGATCAGCGGGCTGTGGCTGTACGACGGGATGAGCCCCGAGGGTGTGCTGACCACCATCGACATCGAGCCGGAGCATCAGCGCGCCGCGCGCGAGGCCTTCCGGTCGGCCGGTATCGCGGGCTCGCGGACCCGGTTGATCAACGGGCGCGGACTCGACGTGCTCCCCCGGTTGACCGACGCCGCCTACGACCTGGTGTTCATCGACGCGCCGATCCTGGATGCTCCGCAATATGTCGTCGAAGGCATCCGGGTGCTGCGACCCGGCGGGATGATCGTCGTCCACGGCGCCCTGCGTTCGGCACGGGTGGCCGACCCGAATGCGCGCGACGCCGAGACGGTCGCGCTGCGCGCGGCTACCCGCACGATCGCCGAGGACGAGGAACTGACCCCGCTGCTGCTGCCGATCGGCGCGGGCCTGCTGTGCGGGCACCGCTCGCGGACGCCGGTCGAACCGCCGGCCTGAGGCCGGCGGCCGCTCAGACCCGCAGGTTCTTACCGACGACGGTGACGCCGCCGCTCGACACCGAGAACCGTTCGGCGTCCCGCTCGCGGTCGATGCCCAGCGTCATGCCGGGCTCGACGACGACGTTCTTGTCCAGGATCGCGCGCCGCACGACCGCACCGCGGGCGACCCGCGCTCCGGGCAGCAGCACCGATCCCTCGACGGTCGCCCCGTCCTCGACGATCACATTGGACGCGACCACCGAGTTGCGCACCAGCGCCCCGGAGATGATCGAGCCGGCGCCGACGATCGACTCCTGCGCCAATCCACCCTGGACGAACTTCGCGGGCGGCTGGTTGCCGTCGTCGGCCGCACGGATCGGCCACCGCCGGTTGTAGAGGTTGAAGATCGGGTGCACCGACACCAGATCCATGTGCGCGTCGTAGTAGGCGTCGATCGTGCCGACGTCGCGCCAGTACCCGCGGTCGCGTTCGGTGGCGCCCGGCACATCGTTGGCCGCGAAGTCGTAGACCGCCGCGTCACCGCGCTCGACGAAGGCCGGGATGATGTTGCCGCCCATGTCGTGGTCGGAGTCGCTGTCGCGGGCGTCCGCCTTGATCATGTCGATCAGGGCCTTCGTGGTGAAGACGTAGTTGCCCATCGACGCGAAGGTCATCGTCGGGTCGTCCGGGGTCCCCGGCGGATCGGCGGGCTTCTCGAGGAAGCGCGTGATCCGGCCGGCCGAGTCGGAATCGATGCAGCCGAAGGCGGTCGCCTCGGCGCGTGGCACCCGGATGCCGGCGACGGTCGCGCCCGCCCCCGACTCGATGTGCGCGCGCACCATCTGACCCGGGTCCATGCGGTACACGTGGTCGGCACCGAAGACCACGATGTACTCGGGCTCCTCGTCGTAGACGAGGTTCAGCGACTGGTGGATCGCGTCGGCGCTGCCGGTGTACCACCGCGGCCCGAGGCGCTGCTGCGCCGGCACCGGGGTGATGTACTCACCGGCCAGACCCGACAGGCGCCAGTTCTGGGAGATATGTCGGTCGAGGGAATGCGACTTGTACTGGGTCAGAACGCAGATCCGCAACATGCCGGCGTTGACCAGGTTGCTCAACACGAAGTCGATCAGCCGGTAGGCGCCGCCGAACGGAACAGCGGGCTTCGCACGGTCGGCGGTCAGGGGGTAGAGGCGCTTACCCTCGCCTCCCGCAAGGACGATCCCGAGTACGTGCGGCTGGCTACTCACACCGAATAACCTATCGGTACCGGTCCCGCGATGCCACGCATACCAACCGAATTCGAAGTGTCGGGGCGGAATCGTCACCGCTTCTGTACCGCCGCGACCGATATGCGCCCCTGCTCACCACGCCGATCGGTGGCCCCCGCCGGCCCTCGCCGCCGGAAGGCGATATGTTTCGACACATGCGGGTCGCTGTGATGACGAAGGAGTATCCACCGGAGATCTACGGCGGCGCCGGGGTCCATGTCACGGAGTTGGTCAAACGCCTGCGCTCCCTGGTGGACGTCGACGTGCTGTGCATGGGCGCGCCGCGCACCGACGCGGCCGTCTTCGATCCCGATCCTGCTCTCGCCGGGGCAAACTCGGCATTGGTGACGTTCTCGACGGAATTGCGCATGGCGGCGGGCGCGGCCGATGTCGACGTCGCGCACAGCCATACCTGGTACACCGGACTCGCCGGACATATCGCCGGACAGCTGTTCGACATACCGCATGTGCTGACCGCGCATTCGCTCGAACCGCGCCGGCCGTGGAAGGCCGAGCAGCTCGGCGGCGGCTACCGGCTGTCGAGTTGGTCGGAGCGCAATGCCGTCGAATACGCCGACGCGGTGATCGCGGTCAGCGACGGGATGCGGCTCGACGTCCTCGATGCCTACCCCCGCATCGATCCGGGCCGAGTTCACGTGGTCCGCAACGGCATCGACACCGACGTGTGGTTCCCGGATTCCGGTACCGACGAGCGTTCGGTGCTCGCCGAACTCGGTGTGGACCTCGACCGGCCGATCGTCGCCTTCGTCGGACGCATCACCCGCCAGAAGGGCGTCAAGCATCTGGTGGCCGCGGCGCATCGCTTCGATCCGGACATCCAGCTCATCCTGTGCGCCGGCGCTCCGGATACCCCGGAGATCGCCGAGGAGACCGCGGCCGCGGTCGCGCAATTGAGCGCGGCGCGGCCGGGGGTGCACTGGATCCAGGAGATGCTGCCGACGCCGCAGATTCGCCGGATTCTGACCGCCGCCGACGTCTTCGTCTGTCCGTCGATCTACGAGCCCCTCGGCATCGTCAACCTCGAGGCGATGGCCTGCGAGACCGCCGTGGTCGCCTCCGATGTGGGCGGTATCCCCGAGGTGGTCGTCGACGGGGTCACCGGGCTGCTGGTGCACTACGACGAGAAGGACACCCGCGCCTACGAGGCGGCGCTGGCCGACGCGGTCAACGCGGTCGCCTCCGACTCGGAGCGGGCCACGGCGATGGGGATCGCCGGCCGCGAGCGGGCACGTTCGGACTTCTCCTGGGAGTCGATCGCCGAGCAGACCGTCGCGGTCTACCGGGCCGCGCGCAGCTGACGCGATCCGGGCTGGGGCCGCACCGGCCGGGACCGGTCCGGCCCCAGCCTCACGGACCGGAGCCCCACGAGCCGGAGCCCTACGGGTGGGGCCGCCAGCGGGTGACCGATGTGGAGACCGTCACCTCGAACGGCTCGGGCAGGGCGGCGACCGCCTCGCCCAGCCGGTCGGGGGTGATGTGTCGCGCCGACGGACCCATGCGAACCAGAGCGCGCACCGCGGCGTGATCGAGCGCGACGGTGTAGTCGACCGGGATCGTGTCGATCGGATCGAAGTACCCGGCCATGCCGTCGGCGAGCCGGCGCGTCTTCTCCCGGTCGACCTGCAGCAGCGCGAGCCGCTCGACCAGTTCGGCGAGGTGGCGGTCGGTCGGGATCACCACGACCAGCAGACCGTCGTCGGCGATGATCCGGCGAAACTCCGCGGGATTGCGCGGGGAGAACACCGAGGTCACCAGGGATGCGGCGGCGTCGGCCACCGGCAATCGCTGCCACGCGTCGGCGACGACCACCCCGGCTCGGGGATGCGCGCGGGCCGCGCGCCGGGCCGCCGCCTTCGACGCATCGATCCCCACGCCGACGGCGGTGGGGGCGGCGTCCAGCAGCGCCGACAGGTAGTAACCGGTACCCACACCGATATCGACGATCGCCGCCGGAGACGACGCGGACGAGATCGACGCGTCGACCAGCGCCGACCGCAAGGGGTCGTAACTATCGGTCTCGAGAAAGTCGACCCGGGCCGAAACCATATCGGCCGAATCGCCGTTCAGGGCGCGACGGGACAGATTGAGATACCCCTGACGCGCCGGATCGAATCGATGCCCGTTCGGGCAGCAGATCTCCGCGCCGTCGACCGCCAGGCCCGCCGAACAATGCGGGCAGGTCAGCAGGGAAAGAACCGATCCGATCGCGGAGTCGGCGCGGATTTCACGCCCCGTCACCGTCGAAATACGGTGCGGGCGTTCACAACCCGTACGCGAGTCAGCCGGTGACTCCCTTGAGTTCGTCACCGAGAGCAGCCGCTTCGTCCGGTGTCAGCTCGACCACCAATCGACCCCCACCCTCGAGCGGCACACGCATGACGATCCCCCGCCCCTCCTTTGTTGCTTCGAGAGGGCCGTCGCCGGTCCGAGGCTTCATGGCCGCCATCGCGTACTCCTCCAGATCTGCGCCGACCTGCTGCGCATCGTCTACGTACAGAGCTATTCTTCCCTATCCCGATCACGGCACGGAATCGGCCACCCCGATGGGCGAGTCGTCAGCTGTGCGGTTCCCCGTCGCCGGGCTGCGGCTTTCCGGTGGCGACCGGGTCCGCATCGGCGGAATCCGCGGCATCGGAGGAGGGGCTCATACGCACGGCGGTCGGCGCGCCGGCGGCCCCGGGCCGGGTCACCCGTTCGACCGCACCGACCGAGCGCACCTCCCCCGTCGGACGGGCGGACGCCGCGACGGGCGGCTGCGAGTCGTCGGACTCGATCGCGTCGATGCGGGCGTTCAGTTCGTCGATACGGTCGGCCAGGCGAGCCAGGGTCCAGTCGACGTCGCGCTGGTCGTAGCCGCGCACCCGCAGGCGAAAGCGCAGCGCCCGCACGTCGTCACCGCGGACGTCGACCGCCGGCAACACGGTGGGCGATACGCCCTGAGGCAACGGCTCGAGCTCCTCGGAACGGCCGAACAATGCGGACGCCACGATGAACAGCAATCCGCCGACCACGGAGATGCCGACGACGTAGAGGAACAGCGTGCCCATGCCCCGATGGTGCCATCGGGGGCATGGGCACGTGTGGAGAGGGTCCGTCCGGCCCGATCGCTCGACCGGGAGGCGGACGAAATCAGTCGACCGGGTGCGGTCCCCGGCCGAGCGCGGGGCGATCGAGGAGGCTGACCTCGGTCACCTTCGGGGAGAAGCCGTCACCGTCCGGCAGGAATTGCACCAGACCGGCTCCGGAATCGTCGATGCCACATCGCGACAGCAGGGTGCCGACGACCTGGCGGCTCATCGCGCCCAACTCGTTGAGCGGGCGGTTGCGGTGCTTGCGCACCCCCAGATTCACCTGACCGATCGCATCGATCCCGAACTGCTCGTAGGTGTCGATCAGCAGTCCGATCTCCACGCCGTACCCCGGCGCGAAGGGCACCGAGGTCAGCAGTTCCCGGGTGCCGGCGTACTCGCCACCCAGCGGCTGGATCACCGAGGTGAGCTCCGGACGCAGCGCGGCCAGCAACGGCCGCGCGGCCAGCTCGGTCACCCGACCACCGGTGTGAGCCTCACCGGCGGCCATCGGCCGACGGTAGTACCCCTTGACCAGATGGATGCCGTCGATCGTCAACAGCGGGCCGAGCAGATTCGGGACGAACATCGGGCTGGGGTCGATCAGGTCCGAATCGATGAAGACGATCAGATCGCCACTGGTCGCGGCGACGGCCCGCCACAGCGCCTCACCCTTGCCGGGTACCGGCGGCAGCCCGGGGATCGCCTCCTCGCGGGAGACAACCGTTGCCCCGGCCGCGGTCGCGACCTCGGCGGTCGCATCGGTCGAACCGGAATCCAGCACGATCAGCTCGTCGACGAGGCTTCCGACCAACGGCCGGATGGTGTCGAGCACCCCGGCCACCGACTTCTCCTCGTCGAGGGCGGGCAGGGCCACCGAGATGGTGCGTCCCTGCTTGGCCTCGATCAGTTCCTCGATGGTCCAGTCGGGGCGCTCCTTGGTGTACACGCCTCCCACCATGTCGGCCGGCGGCCGAATCGCGGACCCGGTCACCGATCCCCAACCGATCGGATCGGCCGCGGTCATGCGAGCCCCCGCACGGTGCGCGCCGGGCGCGCCGTGCCCTCGATCGCAGCAACCATTTCCAGAACACGTCGAGTGGCGCTCACGTCGTGCACACGGAATATCCGTGCCCCCCGACCTGCGGCCAATGCGGTAGCGGCCATGGTGCCCTCCATCCGGTCGTTGATGCCTACATCCAGAGTCTCCCCGATGAAATCCTTGTTGCTCAGTGCCATCAGGACAGGCCATCCGGTGTTTACAAGAAGGTCCACGCGCCGCAACAAGGCAAGGCCGTGATGCGTGTTCTTGCCAAAATCGTGCGTCGGATCGATTACGATTCCATCGCTTCTCACACCCCGTGCGACCGCTCGGTCTGCTGCTGCGGTCAGTTCCGCGACAACTTCCTCGACCACATCGGCGTACCGCACGCGATGTGGACGGGTCCGCGGAGCGTTCGGACCGGTGTGCGAACAGACCAATCCGACACCCCGCCGGGCGGCCACATCGACCAGTCCCGGGTCCGCCCCCGCCCACGTGTCGTTGATCAGATCGGCGCCCGCCGCGCAGGCCTGCTCGGCGACCTCGGTGCGCCACGTGTCGACACTGATCAGTACCCCCGGATGCCGCTCGCGGATCTCCGCGATGAACGGCACCACCCGGCGCAGCTCCTCCGGGACGTCCACCCCGGCGCCCGGCCCGGCCTTGACCCCGCCGACATCGATCAGGTCCGCCCCCTCGGCGACGGCGGCGTCGACCCGGGCGAGGGCCGCGTGATCGGAGAAGGTGGCGCCGCGGTCGTAGAAGGAATCGGGTGTGCGATTGACGATCGCCATGATCAGCGCGCGGTCGGTGCGCACCGATCGCCCGCACAGGGTCGGGTTCGGCGAGACGGGCCCGGGGTCGGTCACGCGCTCGGGAACCGGCCTGCGGCCACGCCCGCCGGATAGTCGGGATGGAACGCCACGTAGCCCTTCTCCCGCCCGTCGAGCACGTAGAGCTCACCCGGCGCATCGGTCCGATATCCCTGGGACCGCAGTTCGACCTTCTTGTTCTTGAAGGTACTGGTGTGGTCGAGGCTGTCGACCACCCGCAGGAACAACGGCAGCGCGTAGCCGGGCAGGCGTTGGTAGACGCCGTCCGCCAGGGCGGTGCCGTCGAACCGCTCCCCCTCGCGCAGCGTGATCACCGCCATGCCGGCCTTGCCGTCGGTATCGGGCACCGGGACGCCGACGACCACCGCTTCGGAGACCCGCGGGTCCTCGGTGATCGCACCCTCGACCTCGGTGGTCGCGACGTTCTCGCCCTTCCACCGGTAGGTATCGCCCAGCCGGTCGACGAAGGCGACGTGCCGCATGCCGAGCCGCCGCACCAGGTCACCGGAGTCGAACCAGCGATCGTCCGAGCCGAAGACGTCGACGTAGACCTTCTTCTCGCTGGCGGCGTCGTCGGTATAGCCGTCGTAGGGGGCGAACCGGTTGATCTTGGCCAGCAGCAGGCCCACCTCACCGGTGCGGACGCGGCGCATATGCCCGTCCTCCCCGCGGATCGGCCTGCCGGTGTCCTCGTCGTAGGCGACCACGGCGAACCGGTACGGGCAGAACCCGGCGGAGCGGTCGACGTCGAACATGTTGATGAAGGCGATATTGCATTCGCTCGCGCCGTAGAACTCGACCACCCGGTCGACCCGGAAGCGGCCGGTGAAGTCGGCCCACATCTCCGGGCGCATGCCGTTGCCGATCGCGACCCGCACGCTGTGGTCCCGATCGTTCGGGGCGGCCGGCCGGTTGAGCAGGTAGCGGCACAGCTCGCCGATGTAGATGAAGATCGTCGCGCGGTGGGCGCGGACCTCGTCCCAGAAGTGGCTCGCCGAGAACCCCCGGGACAGGGCGAGCGAGCCACCCGAACCGATCACCGACGACAGCGCCACCGTCAACGCGTTGTTGTGATAGAGCGGCAGACAGCAGTACAGGGTGTCGTCCGCGGTCATCCGCAGGCCGAAGATGCCGAAGCCGACCATGCCCTTGAGCCACCGCAAATGGCTCATCGAGCTCGCCTTGGGCAACCCGGTGGTGCCGGAGGTGAAGATGTAGAACGCGGTCTGCCCGGCGCGCACCCGACGGGTGGAGGCGGGGTTGTCGGTCGCGGCGTGCTCCGCCAACTCCTGCAACCGATCGAGATGCAGGATGACCCCTTCCGGCAGGGCCTCGTCGAGCGATTCGAGCGCCTCGTCGGTGCCGTTGCCCGCGACCAGCACCCGCGCGTCGAGCAGCGCGATGCTGTGGTCGAGCACGGCGCCGCGCTGGTGATGGTTGAGCATGCCGGCGACCGCCCCGAGCTTGACGGCGGCCAACGCGACGAAGAGGGTGTCCGGCTCGTTCATGCCGAGGATGCCGACGACATCGCCGCTGCGCACGCCCCGGTTCGCCAGGGCGTGCGCGTACCGGTTGACCCGTTCGTTCGCCTGCCGATAAGTGAAGCGCTCGTCCTCGAAGGACAGGAAGAGCGCGTCCGGCCGGCGCGCCGCGGTCTGCTCGAAGAGCAGCCCGATCGACGCGCGCGAGGTCGGCTGCCGCAGCAGATTGGGAACGCGCACAAATCGGCCGGGCGAGGAAAGAAAACCGGGCAAATGCCGGATTATCTCGAAGAGGGACACCGTGGAACGAAGCGGTGAACTCGTCATGAAATCTCCCCTCGTCGGAACGTCCGGGTCATCCTACGTATCGGAGGAGTTCCGGGAGGCCAGGACGATGCTCACCACCTCGTCGACATCGTCGGTCAGGTGCAGCAGGTCGAGATCCTTGGCCGACACCTTCCCGGTGGCCAGCAGGGTTCCGGAGATCCAGTCCAGCAGCGGCTGCCAAAAATCCTTGCCGTACAACACGATCGGGAACCGGGTGATCTTCTTGGTCTGGACGAGGGTCAGCGCCTCGAACAGTTCGTCCAGGGTGCCGTAGCCACCGGGCATGCAGACGAAAGCCTGCGAATACTTCACGAACATCGTCTTGCGAATGAAGAAGTAGCGGAAATTGATGCCCAGGTCGATCCACGCGTTCATGCTCTGCTCGAACGGCAATTCGATGCCGAGCCCGATCGAATAGCCGTCGGCATCCATGGCTCCGCGATTGGCGGCCTCCATGATGCCCGGCCCGCCGCCGGTGATGACGGCCAATCCGGCGGCCGCGAACTTCGCGGCGATCTCCCGAGCGGCCTCGTAGTACGGGTCGTCCTCGGGGGTGCGGGCCGACCCGAAGATCGCGACCGCGGGCGGAACCTCGGCGAGCGCGCCGAAGCCCTCGACAAATTCGCTCTGGATCCGCATGACCCGCCAGGGGTCGCTGTGCACCCAATCCCCGGGGCCGCGGCGGTCGAGCAGACGCTGGTCGGTCGTCGATCGCGTCGTGGTCCCGCTGGTGTCCCGCTCGAAGATCGGGCCGCGCCGGCGGTATTCGCTACCTCTATCCACCATGCCGGTCAGGCTAACCACCGATGGTGTCAGGTCAACGACCGGGCGAGGAAGCCGCGCAGGGTTTCGGTGACCTCGGTGATCTGCGCCGTCGGCACCCGCTCGTCCCGCTTGTGCGCGAGGTTCGGGTCGCCCGGGCCGAGGTTGACCGCGGGGATGCCCAGCGCCGCGAACCGCGAGACGTCGGTCCACCCGTACTTGGCGCGGAAGCGACCGCCGGCCTCGGCGACCAGCGCGGCCGCGGCCGGCTGGGCGAGACCGGGCAGGGCGCCCGCTGCGGAGTCGGTGATCTCCATATGTGCCGGAACCCCGTCGAAGATCTCCCGGACGTGGGCGATCGCCTGCTCGACCGAGCGGTCGGGGGCGAAGCGGAAATTGACGTCGACGCGCGCCTCGTCCGGCACGACATTGCCCGCGACGCCGCCGGCGATGCCCACCGCCTGCAGGCCCTCGCGGTACTCGCAGCCGTCGATCATCACGGACTGCCGCGGCTGGTAGGCGGCCAGCCGGTCGAGCACCGGGGCGAGGTGGTGGATCGCGTTGTCGCCCAACCATGATCGCGCCGAGTGGGCGCGGACTCCGGAGGTGGTGAAGCGGGCGCGCAGCGTGCCCTGGCAGCCGGCCTCGATCATCCCCGCCGTCGGCTCCCCCAGGATCGCGACGTCGGCGTGCAGCCAGTCGGGCAGCTCGGTTTCGATGCGGCCGAGCCCGTTGAACCGGGATTCGACCTCCTCGCAGTCGTAGAAGACGAGGGTCAGATCGTGCGCCGGGTCGGCGAGGGTCGCCGCGAGGTGCAGGAACACCGCGTCGCCGGATTTCATGTCGACCGCGCCGCAGCCGTGGATCACGTCGCCCTCCGCGGTACCGGCCTCGAACCGCGAGGGCACGTTGTCCGCGATCGGCACGGTGTCGAGATGGCCCGCGAGCATCACCCGGCTCGGCTTCCCCCGGTTGGTGCGCGCGAGCACGCTATTGCCGGTCCGGACGATCTCGAACCCCGCCGTCTGCTCCCGCAGCGCCCGCTCCACCACGTCCGCCAACAGCGCCTCGTCGTGCGAGACGCTCGGGATGTCGATCAGCGCGGCGGTCAGCGCGATGGGGTCGGCGTGCAGGTCCAGCGAGAGCGCGGCGGAAGTCACCCCGCCAACCCTACGACCCAACCCACCCCCTCACGAAAGTGACAGTTTCTACGGCGCAACCGCAGAAACTGTCACTTGGACGGCGGGGTCCGGGGCCGGAGCGCCGGGGTGGGCGGGTCAGGAGACCGTGGGGCGACGACTGTTGACAGCGCGGATGCGGCTGATTCCTGCGCACCAATCCCTGGCCGCCGGGTCGATGGCGCCGAGCAGTCGCAGCGCATCGCTCTGCCGCGGGATGGCCTGCACGTCGAGAAGCGGCTCCATGTGTGAGACACGGTTGCGCAACGTGTGCAGCCGCCTCGCACGATCGGCCACAATCCACCCGTCCGGATCATTGCGCGCGTGCGGAAAAGCATGCCGAACAGCTTGTTCCCACAGGATCCGTCTGGCGGTGTAGTTCCTGTCCCCGACATCCGGCGTCGGCAGCAGCTTTGCCCATACCCCGAAGGTCAACTGGGCGACCAGATCATCGTGGGTGATCCGCGCACCCTTCCGGGGGTGCGCGTTCGCGCGCGCGGCTTCCGCTTCCCTGGCATTGTCGGCGGCTCGGCGACGGGCTCCTCGCGTCAGGCTGTTGAGGGGCGTCGCCGGGTCGACCAACCAATCTGCGCTGTGCAGACCCGACCCACCTCGCACCGGCTGCACCGCATTCCAGATGCGCAGTTGCCTGTCGATCGCATTGCGCAGGATGACCTCGGTGATCGCAAGCACCGATTGAAAAGCCGCCGACAACTCCAGATTCCAGCGGTACAACTCGAGGACGGCGTACGGGTCGTTCCGACAGCAGGACGCGTAGGTGGAAAGCCGGGACGCGTGCAGATGATCAACGATCGTCAGAATCGTCGAGTGCTTGGGCAACGGACCGACTCCCTGTACCATCGTGTGTACATACGAGGACAAGGTCCCTCGTTCATACATGGAGTTCCCCCCGCGACAGCTTGGTCGCGGGGGTTCTTCATTTCTGCGGCCCGGCCGTACGCGCCCATCGGTCGAACCCCAGCCCGACGCTACAAACAATCACACAATAATCCGAGCAGCCTCACCGACCGACTCCACGAAAGTGACAGGTTCTACGGCGCAACCGCAGAAATCGTCACTCGGACACCGGGGGCGGCCGGGCCCGGGCGAGGCGCCGGGGCGAGCAGGTCAGCCGGGGCGCCGGGTGCGGGTGCGGGTGCGAAGCGGGGCGAAGGGCCGGGGTGGCCGGTCGGACGCCCAGGGGGTGGCCGGCGAGGCGGCCAGTCCACGAAAGTGACAGTTTCTGCGGCGAAACAGCAGAAACTGTCACTCCGGCGGCACCGGGACCGGCGGGTAGGCGAGTCGCTCGGGCTTGGGAGACCGGGCGGTTGGGGCAGGCCGGGCGGTGGGCGAGGGGCCGGTGGGCGCGGGCGGGTCGGTAGGCTCTACGGGCGTGAGCACACTGGGAGCGGCATACGGCGTCGGGCTGGCAACGATCACTTCGACCGGGACTGTCCTTGATACCTGGTTCCCGGAGCCGGAGTTGCGCGAGTCCGGCAGTACCGGCACCACCGGCACTGTGCAGATCGGGGCGGATGCGCTGCCCAGCGGCCTGGTCTCGGCCCTCGGCACGGACGATCGTCGCGACGTCGAGGTGGTGGCCGTGGCGACCACAATCGATTCCCTCGACGATGCTCCGGTGGACGCCTACGACGCCTACCTGCGCCTCCACCTGCTCTCGCATCGGCTGATCGCGCCGCACGGGGCTAACCTCGACGGACTGTTCGGGAAACTGTCGAACGTGGTGTGGACCAACTACGGCCCCTGCGCGGTCGACGGCTTCGAAGCCACCCGCGCCCGGCTGCGCCCGTCCGGACCGGTGACCGTCTACGGGGTCGACAAGTTCCCGCGCATGGTCGACTACGTCGTGCCGACCGGTGTGCGGATCGCCGACGCCGACCGCGTCCGCCTGGGCGCCCACCTCGCCGAGGGCACCACGGTCATGCACGAGGGCTTCGTCAACTTCAACGCCGGCACCCTGGGCTCGTCGATGGTCGAGGGCCGCATCTCCGCCGGCGTCGTCGTCGGCCCGGGCTCCGATATCGGCGGCGGCGCCTCGATCATGGGCACCCTGTCGGGCGGCGGCAAGGAGATCATTTCGATCGGCTCGAGCAGCCTGCTCGGCGCCAACTCCGGCGTGGGCATCAGCCTCGGCGACGACTGCGTTGTAGAAGCGGGCCTCTACGTCACCGGCGGCACCAAGGTGACGCTGCCCGACGGTTCGACCGCCAAGGCGGCCACCCTCAGCGGCCAGTCGAACCTGCTGTTCCGCCGCAACTCGGTCACCGGCGCCGTCGAGGTGGTCAGCCGCACGGGCACCGGCATCGAACTGAACGCCGCCCTGCACGCAAACGCCTGAGGCGCACCCTCCCGGGCGGGGGAAGCGGACCGCACGCTATCGCTGCGCGTTCCGCTTCTCCTCGGCGATCTCTTTCAGCTTTCGAAACGCCTCGACGTTGCCCATCGCGTCATCGACCGGGTGGTGGGTATGCGGCGTGACCCACCGCCGCTTCCACCCCGGGTGTCCCCCCAATTGCCGGCATCAGCCCCGCGTAGAAGTCGCCGAGCCTTCTGCCGCTGTGGCCGAAGGGATTGGGCTGCATCGCGGTGTCGAACACCGCGGAAATCCACTGCCAGTCGTAGGCTGGATTGTCCGAGACGAAGATCGGGCGCTGCCCGCCGCCGACCGACTCGAGCCACGCCGTGAACGCGGCGACCACCTCGCTGTCGGTCGCCACCCGTCTGCCGACGATCGGCACCGCAGGTTTGTCGGGGTCCGGCGCACCTTCCTACAGAACGCCGTGAAATGTCCGCAGGCTCTTCTCGTGCACCGCGCCGAACTCCGTCATGGTTCCGCGGATGGAGCCGGCGCCGCGCGCCTCGACGTCGACAAAGATGAAGTTGCTCAACGCTTCCGACGTTCCTCTCCGCGAGATTCAGCCGAGCAGCTTCTTCTGCACCTTGCCCATCGCGTTGCGCGGCAGCGACTCGACGAAGCGGATCTCGCGGGGGCGCTTGTGCGTCGACAGTTGCTCGGCGACGTGGTCGATCAGTTCCTTCTCCGGCGCCTGCCCGACCACATAGGCGACGATGCGCTGCCCGAGGTCGTCGTCGGGAAGGCCGACGACGGCGACCTCCGTGACGGCGGGGTGGCCGAGCAGAACGGTTTCGATCTCTCCCGCGCCGATGCGGTATCCGCCGGACTTGATCAGATCGGTCGACTGGCGCCCGACGATGCGGTGCACCCCATCGGCGTCGATGGTCGCGACATCGCCGGTGATGAACCAGCCGTCCTCGGTGGTGGAGGCGGCGGTGGCGTCGGGGTTGTTGAGGTAGCCGTCGTAGAGTTGCGCGCCGCGGACCTGCAGGGAGCCGACCGATTCGCCGTCGTGCGGGACCTCGGCGCCGGCCTCGTCGCGCAGGCGGGTGTCCACCCCTACAACCGGCGTGCCCACCGCGCCGGGGATGCGCGGGCCGTCCGCGCGGGTGGCGACGGTGATCAGTGTTTCGCTCATCCCGTAGCGCTCGACCGGCTGGTGCCCGGTCAGTTCGGTGAGCCGCTCGAACAGCGGCGCGGGCAGCGGGGCGCTGCCGGAGATCAGCAGCCGGGCCGGGCGCAACGCCGTGGCGGCCTCCGGCGCGTCGGCGATGCGCGTCCACACCGTCGGCACTCCGAAGTAGATGCTGCCCCGCGCCGCGGCGTAGTTCTCCGGAGTCGGCTTGACGGTGTGCACCACCCGGCCGCCGAGGCGCAGCGGTCCGAGGATGCCGAGGATCAGCCCGTGCACATGGAAGAGCGGCAGCCCGTGGACGAGCACATCGCGCGAGGTCCACTGCCAGGCGTCGAACAGCGCGTCGAGGCCGGCCGCGATCGCGTGGCGGGAGAGCATGACGCCCTTGGGCTTTCCGGTGGTCCCGGAGGTGTAGAGGATCATCGCGATGTGGTCGACCGGCGGTTCGGCGTACGAATGCCAGGACCGCGCGTGCATGCGCACCGGGATGACCGGCAGGTCGGAACCGTCCGCCGCGGCGCCGAGCCAGGCGCGGGCGCCGGAGTCGTCGAGGAGGTGGTCGAGCTCGGCGGGCCCCGAGTCCGGCGGGATCGGCACCACCGTCACCCCGGCGATCAGCGCGCCGACGATCGCGATGACCGTCCGCAGCTCCGGGGTGGCGAGCACGGCGACCCGTTCGATCCCGGCGACCCGCTCGGCGACCGAGGTGGCGGCGCCGAAGATGTCGTCGTGCGAGGCGATCTGATCACCGATGGTGACGGCGGCCGGATAGTCGGTCACCCGGGCGAGCAGTCCCACGGCACACTCCTTTGTTGCGTCTGTCCGAGTTTGTTGCGTCTGGGCGAGCTCCGGCCGTACCCGCAGGACGGCCGCAGCTACATGAGGGCCAGGATCACGGCGAACGCGGCCGAGGACAGCATCGCAATCACCAGGATCGCGGCGATCACCCGGTGCCCCGACCGGGTGCGCGGCGGATCGTCCCAGTCCTCGAAATCCTCGACGGCCACCCCGTCCTGATCGGGGTAGTGCACCTCGGCGAACGGCTGCCACTCGCTGCCGGACGCCCGCAGCCGAGCCTCGAGGACCGCGAGTCGGCGGCGAGCCTGGACCGGGTACCCGATGCTCGGCGCGTACATCGGCAACGCCCGCGCCATCTGCTCGGGCGTATCGAAGTGCTGCTGCAGCGCGGAAAACGCCTCGACAGCGACCGGATCATCGTCGGGGCGGGAGGTCAGAAACCAGGCCGCACCGGCCTGAACAGGGCTGCCCAGCGCCGCGTAGGTATAGGCGAGCAGGTCGAGTGCCGCCTGCGAGGTCGGCTCCCGCTGCAGGTGGGCGGACAGCCGACGAACGGCCTCGAGCGGTTCACCGCGCGCGAGGTCCTCCTGGGCCCGATCGATAACTCCCACACCGCGACGATAGTCGGTCGGCGAAGGTCGCGGCCCGTCCCAACGACCAGCCCGACATCTGGTCGCTTTCGTTTTTTTCGTTTACTCTGGCCGTATGAGTACAGCGGCCGAATCCGTGGTGACGACTCCTTCGCAGGACTCCTCGGAGGTGGAGGAGCTTCTGGAGACGCTTCTCAGCGCTCACGAGCTCACGATCTCCGGCGGAGACCGGAACGTTCGGCTACCCACGGATGTTCGTCGGGTGCTGGTGCAGGCTGTTTCCGCCCTGGCGCAGGGCGACGCTGTGGTTGTCGCCGCCCAGCGCACCCAGCTGACGACTCGCGAGGTTGCCGATCTTCTTGGTGTAAGTCGGCCCACCGCGGTGCGACTGCTCGAGGACGGGGCGATCCCGTACACCCAGCCGGGCCGCCACCGACGCGTCGCGCTCGCCGACGTCCTGCGCTACCAGGAGGAGCTCGAGCGCCACAGAGACACCGCTCTCGCTGAGCTTGCCAACCAGGAGGCAGACCCGGTATTCGAAGGCTTCATTCCCACGCGATGAACCGGACATCGGTTCCGCGAGTACTTCTCGACGCCTGTGTGCTGGTGCCTCAGCTCCTCAACGACCTATTGCTTCGTGTCGCGGCCGAAGGCTGCTACCACCCACTCTGGTCACCCGAAGTCCTGGACGAACTGCGCCGAACTCTCGTGGGCGCGCTGGCGATTCCAGCGGAACGGGCCGCGGCACGCGTCGAATTGATGCGCGCCGCGCTCCCGCACGCGTCGATTGATGACTACCAAGGTGTGATGGACGACCTTCACACCGACCGGAAGGATCGCCACGTGCTCGCGGCAGCCATCCGAGGCGGATCCTCCATCATCGTGACCGCCAACCTCCGCCACTTCCCGGTGGCCGCGTTGGAGCCTTTCGGTGTCGAGGCTCGTCATCCGGACGAGTTTCTCTGCGAATGTTTGGATGTCGACCCGGATGCGGTGCTGATCGCCGTCGACACCATTGTCGAACACAACCGCCGGCCGCCGACGAGTCGAGCCGAGCTTTTCCTTGCGCTCGACCGCAGCAACCAGGCGCCGGAGTTCGCGACGCGGGCATATCAACAATTTGTCCCAGACCTACCGTCGATGGTCATCGACGAAAGCGAGCCGCCACCAACCGACCCGAGAACTCCACTCGGAGCAGCCGTCCTGTGGCTAGCGCTGATCATTGAGCAGACCGACGACCCACGCGTGGACAGCCTGTCCGTCAATCCCGAGAAATGGAAGGACCGCGCGCACTGGGCGCATATCCTGAATGATTGGCGACCATCCGCCGGAGTCCTTCCACATCGCACTCGCCAGGAAATCTCGTTCGTGCAGCTGTTCGCATCCTCCGGATATACCGTTCGGCCGGTGGAGCCGGTCCTGCTGCCTGCCTTGTGGTTACAAACCAGGCGCGGCTCGGACGGTTACTGGCGAATCGCTCATCTACACACGTCCCGGCCACGGGAAGCCCTCAGGACACCGGTCGTGTGGCCCACGGCCGATCGTCAATAGCGGTCGGAGCCACGGCATCAACGGGTGAGCAGGCTGATTCCGGACCTTCTCACCACTCCGCCCGGCCGAGGCCGAGCTGGGCGGCGGCGCCGGAGTCGACGGTCATGCAGGTGCCGGTGGTGTGGGCGGCGTCGTCGCCCGCGAGGTAGGACACGGCGGCGGCGACGTCGTCGGCCGGGGTGAAGCGGCGCATCGGCAACTGGCGCCGCAACGACTTGCCGCTACGCTCGACCAGGTCGGCCACCAACTCGGTCGCCACGAAGCCGGGCAGGACGGCGTTGACGCGCACGCCGAAGCGGGCGAGTTCGATCGCGGACGCGCGGGTGAAGGCGTTGATCGCGCCCTTGGACGCCGAGTAGTTGCTCTGCCCCACCCAGCCGCGCTCCCCCATCACCGAGGAGATGTTCACGATGGACCCGCGCCGGTTCTCCATCATGTGCGGCATCGCCGCCTTGGTGATGTTGAAGACCGAGCCGAAGTTGGTGTGCATGACCGAGATCCAGTCGTCGGCGGTCATGTCGTAGAGCAGCTTGTCGATCGAGATGCCCGCATTGTTGACGGCGATGTCGATCGCGCCGAGGCGGCCGACCGTCTGCTCGACCGCTTCGGCGGCGCCGTCGACCTCGGCGACGTCGGCGGCGACGGCGATCGCGGTGCCGCCGAACGCCTCGATCTCGCCGACCACCTCCTTGGCGGCGGTCTCGCTGGATCGGTAGTTGATCGCGACGGCGGCCCCGTCGCGGGCCAGCCGCAGGCTGATCGCCCTGCCGATACC
Organism: Millisia brevis NBRC 105863; assembly: GCF_001552615.1. Classification (GTDB taxonomy): domain Bacteria; phylum Actinomycetota; class Actinomycetes; order Mycobacteriales; family Mycobacteriaceae; genus Millisia; species Millisia brevis. The sequence goes on along the minus strand of NZ_BCRN01000004.1, from coordinate 151,361 downwards.
GCGTGCGCCGCCGGTCACCAGGGCCACGCGCCCGTCGAGTATGCTCATCGTGTCCATCGCCTTCGCTCGGGAGTGGTGGGGCGCGTTCCGGGCACGCGCGGGAGGGCGCCTCGTGGCACCCGCGCGCGGGGTAGCGGCGCTGCTACCGGTCGGACCGCAGGAAGGAGGGGCCACCGAAGTCGGGAATCGCCTCCGGTTTGCCCAGGTCGGCGGCGACCAGCGCGGCGGTCGCTCGACCGGAGGTCAGGGTCCGCAGCGACGAGAACCCCTCCTCTACCCAGTGCCCGGCCAGGTAGACGCCGGGCAGGCCGGGTCGATGTGGGAGCCGCTTGCTCGCGGTCTGCTGCGGCGAGTTCGCCCAGCCGTAGGTCGCCCCGCCGGTATTGCCGCTGTACCGATACAGGGTGTCGGGAGTGGCGATCTCGACCGGTGTGAACGCCGCCTCGAATCCGGGCAGGTGCCGTTCGACGCTCGCGAGGATCTCGGCCGACACCGCCTCCTTGCGGTCCGACCAGGTGCCGTCGGCGACGGCGGGGACCAGGCTGGTGATCGTCGCGCGGTGCGGTTCGCCGGCAGCGGGCGGGTCGACCAGGGTCGGCACGCTGATCCAGGTGCCGCCGGGGGTACCCGAGCGGATGGCCGCCCGGGTGGCGTCGTGGTCGGTCGTGTCGAAAACCAGGGTCTCCGAGGCGAGGCCGAGCGCGGTGGGGTCGGCGTTGAGCGTGCCGAAGGTGACGATCGCCGACGGCGCCAACGACATCCGGTCGACCCGCTTGCGCAGCGCCGGGGGCAACCGGTCCCAGCCGATCAGGTCGCCGAGCATCGTGCGGGCGTCGATCGCGCCGACGACAGCCCGCGCGCGCAGGCCCGCCCCGCCGGCGGTGCCGACCAGCACGCCGGAGTCGTCCGCGACCACCGACTCGACCGGGGTGTCGTGGTGGATCACTCCCCCGTGCCGGGTCACCGCTTCGCCCAGGGCATCGGCGAGCGTGCCGAAGGTCCCGCGCGCGTAATAGGTACCGCGGTGCATGGTTTCGAGCATCTGGTTGGCCAGCAGGAACGACACCTCGCTGGGCGGCAGCCCGATATAGGGCCAGAAGCTGCCGAACGCAGCGACGCAGACCGGATCGTCGACAAAGGAATTCACGACATCGCCGAGCGTCGACATCCGATACTCGAAGACCAGCGGCGCCGCGGCAAGCGCGGCCTCGAGCCCACCGGTCCCCACCTTCTGCGGCAGCGCCGAGAGCTGTTCGAAGGCGGCCGCGCGGGTGGCGAACAGTTCTCTCAGCCCGGCCGCCGACGCCGGGAAGGCCGCACACAGAGAAGCCAGGTACTCCTCGCGCCCGGCCGGTGCGTCGAGCACCCGGTCCGGGTAGTACGCCCGGTACATCTCGGGGGTGGCGACGAAGTCGACCCGATCGGCGACGGTGAGGTGGTCGAGCAGGCGCGGGATATAGCCGCCCGGTCCGGCGTCGAGGGTGAAGTGCACCGCCGGGTCGAAGCGCAGGCCGTCGCGCTCGAACGACTGCGCGTAGCCGCCGACGAACGAGTTGCGTTCCAGCAGAGCCACATCGAAGCCCGCGGCGGCGAGCAGGGCCGCTGTGGACAGCCCGGCGAGGCCGGCGCCGATCACCACGACGTCGTGTTCGGACCTCGACGACGAAGAGACGGCCGGAGCGGTTGAGGTAGCCGGAGCGCCGGTGGGGCCGGTCGAGGCAGTGGGAGCGGTCGAGGCGGTCATGCGGGAACTCCGGCGGTCCAGTCGCAGGCGATGCCGGCGTAGATCCACTTGGTGGCCTCGACCCCGATGATGACGCCGCGCTGCCCCGGTTTGAAGTCGCCGTTGCGGCGGCCGTGGTCGAGGAACAGCGGTACCGCCGCGCACCCGCAGGCGCCGGTCATCGCGAGGTTGTCGACGATGCGGCCGTCGAGTTCCTCCCATTCCGGCGTCAGCACCCCGCGCTCGCGCATCGAGTCGAGCATCCACCCGGCATTGCCCTCGGGGATCAGGCACCAGTCGATATCGCGGGCGTCCAGGCCGGAGGCGTCGAGGGTGCCGGTCAGCGATTTGGCGATCATCACCGGCGTGAATTCCCCGGCGCCGACCACATCGACCTTCAGGTCGACCAGCTTCTTGCCGCGCTGCTGCTCGAGCATCGGCGCGTGGGTGCCGCCGCCGATCGCGTGGATACCCGGCTTGCGCAGGCCGCCGACGGCCGCGGTCGCGCCGGGGTGTAGACCGCCCGGGCGGTGATCGGCGCGCAGCACGATAGCGCCGGCACCGTCGCCGAACATGAACAGCGGCATACGATCCCGCATCCGAATCTTCGCCGGGTCCCTCTCCAGGAAGACCGGAGCCATCGCCGGGGAGATCGCTTCGGAGCCGATGATGATCGCGGTGCGGTAGCGGCCCGCCGCCATCGCCGCCCGGGCGATCTCCATCGCCTGAGGCACGCCGGCGCCGCCGGAGCGCAACTCCATCGTCGCGCATTCCTCGATGCCCAGGCCCTCCTGCACCAGGTTGACCACCGCGGGCAGCGTGAAATCCGGTGTGCCGGTGGCGACGATGATCAGGTCGACGTCCCGCGGCTCGAGTTCGGCATCGGCCAGGGCGACCCGCGCGGCCTTGGTGGCCATGCCGGAATTCGAGTCCAGGTGCCTGCCGGTGAGCGGGTCGATCATCCAGAAGCGGCGCACGATCGTGAGCCCCTCGAGGATGTCGTCGGGCAGCGGGCCGACCAGCGACTCCATGGTGGCGTTGTCGATCGGGTCGCCGGGTTGGTAGCTGCCGGTGCCGGCGATGTGCACGGTGAACGGGTCGACTGTCATCGGTTCTTCCTTCGGTGGATGCGTCACGGCGAAACCGGCAGCCGGTCAACGGGTGTCGCGGCGGTATCCGGGGACGCCGGACCGTCCCCGTCGACGGCGAGCAGGCGCAGCAGCCCGTTGACGCGCCGCAGGTCGGCCGCGGAGCGTCCGTCGATCCGCGGATGGTCGCGCTTGAAGAAGCCGGTGAGCACCCGCCCGGGGCCCATCTCGACCACGGTGGTCACCCCGGCGGCGGCGATCGTGTCCATGGTGGCCACCCACCGCACCGCGCCGGTCAGCTGCCGCGCCAGTGCGGCCCGCAATTCGGCCGCCCCGGTGACGGCGACACCCTCGACGTTGACCACCACCGGGACGGTGGGCTCGGCGAACCGGGCGTCGTCGAGGATCGGTGTGAACTGCCGCGCCATCTCGGCCATCAGCGAGCTGTGGAAGGGAGCGCCCACCCGCAGCCGCTTGACCTTGGCGTCCTCGCCGAAATCCGCCGTCCCGCCGCAGATCAGGGCGCCGCCGGCGGCCACGAAGGCGTCGACGGCGCCGTCGGTTCCCGAGACGACGGTCTGGCCGGAGTCGTTGAGGTTGGCGATCTCGACGGTTCCACCGGCGGCGGCCGCCGCCTCGGCGCAGAGCCGTGCCACGACATGCTCGGGGAGCCCGATCGCGGCCGCCATCCCGCCGGGGGTGCGCTCGTTGACCTCCGCCATCAACCGGGCGCGTTCGGCGACCAGGCACAGCGCGACCCGCCAGTCGAGCACCCCGGCCGCGACCAGAGCGGCATATTCGCCGAGGCTGTGCCCGGCGACCAGCACCGGCCGCGGCAGCCGGGGGCGAAGCACCTCGAGGATCGCGATCGAGGTGGTGAAGATCGCCGGCTGGGTGAACTCCGTGCGGGCGAGGACCTCCTCGGGACCGCTGCGGCACAGGTCGGAGAGGCGGTAGCCGAGGATCTCGTCCGCCTCGGCGTAGACCGCCCCGGCGGTGTCCGGGAACTGTTGCGCCAGGTCGTATCCCATTCCGATGCGCTGCGACCCCTGCCCCGGGAAGACCCAGGCCGTGGTCGGCGCGGCGGGCGCGCTCACGAGCCCAGCGCCGGGGTCAGGAAGCCCTTGGCCTTGGTGGCCGCCTGCATCCGGTAGACGACCGGCAGGAAGAGATGGTCGCGCAGGCCCACACCGGCCGCACCGTCGAGCGCGCCGAGGCGGTTGATCATCGTCGACATCCGCATCAGCCCGGCCGCGCGGGAGCGGCGCACCTTTTCGTAGCGGCGCAGCGCCGCGGGCAGATCCCGGTCACCGCCGACCGCGATCCCCAGCGCCACACCGTCTTCGATCGCCTGGCAGGCGCCCTGGGCGACGTCCGGGGTCATCGCGTGGATCGCATCACCGACCAGGGTGATCCGTCCGCTCCCCCACCGGTTGGTCGGACTCATCCGCAGGATGTCCGCGCGGTGCACGATCGGCTCCTCGGTCGCGTCGATCGCACCCTGCATGAACTCCGGCCACCCGTCGAAGTGGACGCGGGCGGCCGCGCGGGCCCCACCGACCGGGTCGGTGCCGCGCGGCGGGGCCTTGACCAGCGCGAGCCAGTAGAGCAGGCCGCCACTGACCTGGTACATCACCATGCGCAGGCCGCGACCCCAGTAGATCTGCATCGCCTGCTTGTCCAGGGCGGGGTGGTCGTAGCCGCAGAGCCCTCGCCACGAGGTCAGCCCCGAGTACCGCAGCGGCGCGGGCGATCCGGTGACCGCCGCGCGCACGGTCGAGGAGACCCCGTCGGCGCCGACCACCGCGTCGCCGGAGATCCGCGCCCCGTCGGAGAGGGTGACGGTGGCGGAGGCATCGTCCTGCTCCACGGCGGTGACGGCGGCGCCGAAACGGATGCGATCGACGCCCAGCGCATCGATCAGCCGGCGGTGCAGGACCGGACGGGACAGGCCGACCGTAGGGGCGCCGTGGGCGGCGGAGGCCGAGCCGACATCGAAGATGCCCATCGCCGATTGGTCGGCGCGCAGGTAGCGGTGCGTCTCGATCGGGTTGCCGAGGGCGGCGATGTCGTCGGCGAGTCCGATCCGTCCGAGCGCCTGTACGGCGTTGCTCCACAAGTGAATTCCGGACCCGAGCGCCAGCGCATCCGCGTGTGGTGCCGGGTCGATCACGGTGACGTCGACACCGGCGCGGTCGAGGGCGATCGCCGCGGTCAGGCCGCCCACTCCGGCGCCGACCACGGTCACGGAGGTCACGCCGACACCGCCGTCTCGCCGGTCGCCGGGGCGATCACCAGGGCGAGGTGGGTGCCGCCGCCGGAGTCGCCGAGGATCACCGTCGGCCCGAGGGCATCCCAACGCCGCCAGGACGCCGCGGCCACGGCAACCGAGACCGCCGGCCCGACCCCCATCGGCACCCCGAGCAGGGCCTGCGGATCGACGATCGGCGGCGGGGTGGCGCCGAAGACATCGGCGAGCGCGGCCGCCTCGCCCCGATCGGCGGCCGCGACCCCCGAGGCGGCCGAGTACACCGCGACGACCTCGTCGGCCGCGACACCGGCCGCGTCCAGGGCCGAGCGGATCGCGCGGGCGACACCGGCTCCGGTGACATCGGTGCGGGCGACACCCAGCCCGTCGGAGGCGATCGCATGGCCGAGCAGCCGGGCGAGGATCGGCGCACCCCGGCGCCGGGCGTCGGCGGACCGCTCGAGGACCAGCGATACCGCCGCCTCCGAGAGGGCGTAGCCGCGCGCCCCGGTCAGGCCGAGGTCCCGGTAGGCGTCGATCACGGTGTCGGTGAGGGTGTCCACCCCGATCGCGAGCATCGCGTCCGCGCGCCCCCGGCCGAGCAGGTCCGCGGCGTAGACGATCGCGGCGCCGCCGGCGGTGTGCCCGGTGGTCACCGTCGTCGTCGGGCCGACGGTGCCGAGGTTCATGCATACCTGCCCGGTGGCGGCGTTGTAGACGGTATTCGGGAAGACCGCCGGGCTCGCGGCGGTCGGGCCGCGGTCGAAGAGCGGCGCGGCGAAGGCCTCCATCGCCTCCATCGGGCCGATCCCGGTGCCGAGGACCGTGCCGATCCGTTCGGCGTCGATCGTCGTCCCGCCGTCGGCCGGTACGTCGATCCCGGCGTCGTCGAGCGCCGCCCGGGCGGTCACCAGCGACAGCATCGCGGGCCGGTCCATCCGCCGCCGCACCTTCGCGGGAATCCGGGCGGGATCGAAGGGCACCCGACCGATGCGATCGTCGCCGACCGCGACGGTGGTCGAGCGACGGTGGAGCACCGCGTCCAGGGCGGCGTCGATGCCTTCCCCGGCGGAGCTCAGTGCGCCGATCCCGGTGATGACCACCTGCTCGGCGGTCTCGACGGCGGGTGCGGTCGTCGTGCCGTCGGTCAGCACGAGGGTGGCGTTGGCGCCGCCGAAGGCGAAGTTGTTCGACACCGCTACCGACGCCGACATCGGCCGGCTGTCGTTGGGGACGTAGTCGAGATCGCAGACCGGGTCGACCTCGCCGTAGTTGGCGGTCGGCGGGACCACCTGTTCGGCCAGCGCCCGGGCGGTGACGATCGCCTCGACCGCCCCGGCGGCCCCGAGCAGATGTCCGATCATCGATTTGGTGCTGCTGACCGCGATGTCGTCGGCGTCGGCGCCGAATGCCCTTCGCATCGCCAGGGTTTCGGCGGCGTCGTTCTTGGGGGTCCCGGTGCCGTGGCCGTTGACGTAGCCGACCTCGGCGGTGCCGATCGCGGCGGCATCGACGGCGGCGCCGATCGCCCGGGAGGCACCGGAGCCGTCCGGCCGCGGCGCGGTCGGGTGGTAGCCGTCGGCGGACAGGCCCAGCGCGGCGATCTCGGCGATATGCGGCAGCGCGAAGCGGGCCGCCAGGTCGGACCGCATCAGCACCACCATGCCGCTGCCCTCGCCGAGGCTCAGGCCCTCCCGGTTGCGGGAGTAGGGCGCGGCCGGTCGCGGGGAGAGCGATTCGAGGGCGTTGAAGCCGGCGACGAGCACATCGGAGAGCGCGTCGGTGCCGCCGGCGAGGATCGCGTCGGCCTGCCCCCAGCGGATGAGGTCGGCGGCGTGCCCGAGCGCATTGGCGCCGGCGGCGCAGGCGGTGTTGAGCGACAGCACCGGCCCCTGCAGGCCGTAGACCCCGGCGACGGCCTCGGCGATCGCCTGCGGGGTCACGTAGGTGAGCACCCGCGGGTCGACCGCGCGCCCCTCCCGCCGTCCGACGTACCAGGAGCGGGCGCTGAGCAGCCCGGCGTTGCAGGTCCCGATCACCACGCCCCAGCGGGTGGGATCGATCGATTCGCGGACGTCGACCACCCCGGAGGCGGTGACCGCACCCATCGCCTCCTCCGCGGCGGAGAGCACAAAATCGTAGGCGCGGTCCGATGCGGCGGCGGGGTATCCGATCGTGTCGGACAGGCGCGGTACCGCCTGCACCTCACCGGCGATCGCGGTACGGAAGCCGGACATGTCGAGATGTTCGACCTCGCGGATCGCGACCCGACCGTGAACGACGCCGTCCCACAGGTCCTTTGCGGTCGGACCCTGCGAGGTGATCGCGCCGACGCTGACCACCGAGACCCGCTCGCAGCCGGCCGCTGCGTAGCCGCTGCTGCGGTCGGTGCGGGCCCGGGCGCCGTCTGCGCGCTGGTCTTCGGTTCCGTTGGTACGCACTGTTCCTCCCGAGGTGCCGGCCGCCGGCCGGCTCGTGCCGTGATCGCAGGGTGGTGAAGGGGTCGACCCGGGCCGGCGTTGCGGTGTCGGCGGGGATCGTCGGGGTGGGTCGTCGGAGGTGGGTCGTCGGGTCGAGTGGTCAGGTCGACCGGTCCGCCGTCGCCGATACGGCGACGGCGACGTGATGTCCGAGGTCGCCGCGTCCGAGTGCGAGAGCGGTACGGATCGGGGTGGATCGGGCGGTACCGACGGCCCAGTCGATTCCGGCGCAGCGTTCGTCCGGCCGGTCGAGATTCAGGATCGGGGGAACGACCGAATCGGCGACGGCCTTCGCGGCGATGGTCACCGCAAACGCTCCGGCGGCGGCGCCGAGGTGCCCCACCGCCGGCCCGGGGGTGGTGCCGATGATCGATGCGGCCCGATCACCGAAAACCTCCCGAATGGCCTCGGCGATGACGACGTCACCGTCGTCCGCCCGTGCGTCGACGACGATCGCGTCGACCTCGCCGATCCGGTCGCCCGCCGCGCCCCGCAGGGCGGCGGCGAGCCCCTGCACCGCCGATTCACGCGCGGTGGGATCGAGGGTGAAGCCGGTCCCGTACCCGGTCAGATAGCCGTGTACCCGCGCGCCCCGGGCCCGGGCGCGGCCCTGGTCCTCGATCGCGACGAAGGCGCACCCGTCGCCGGGCACCCAGCCGTCGCGGTGGGAATCGAAGGGCCGGTACGCCTCCCGTCCGAGGTCGTTGGACCCCGACATCACCTCGGTCGCATCGATCTTCGACATCGCCCACCACGAGGTGGGGTCGTCGAAGCCGCCGGCCACCGCGGCGTCCGCGTCGCCGCGACGCACCGCGCGGGCCGCGCGTCCGATCGCACCGATCCCGGCCTCGGGCCCGCCGGCGAGGTAGGTGTTCTCCCCGCGGAATCCGCGCCCGACCGAGCCGTGGAAGAGCGACGCCGCCTGCAGACCCTCGACGTAGAACAGCGGATAGAACGCCTCGGCGCCGGCGCCGCCCATCACCGCCATGTCGGTGCTGCCGTCGGGTCGACGGGCGAGCAGCACCGCGTCGATCACCTTCGCCGGATCGGAGATCTCCTTGTTGCCGCCGATGTACAGCCCGACCCGGTCGCCGTCGAATCCATCCGCGGCCGTCAGACCGGAATCGATTGTGGCGCTGCTGATGCCGACCACCGCGAGCAGGTCGGAGTAGGTCATATTGCGCAGCAGGCGCCGATGGGCGACGTGCTCGCGAGCGGAGAATTCCACCGCGGGCGCGCCGATGCGGGTACGCAGCGATGCGGTGTTGTGGGCGGTGATCGGTCCGATCCCGCTCTTGCCGTCGATCAACGCGGCCAGGGTCTGTTCGGCGGTGGCGCCGAGCGCGCTGACGATGCCGAGCCCGGTGATCGCCGGGGCGGTCACGACGCGCCCCCGTCCACCGATTCCTCGTTCGCCGATTCCTCGTTCGTAAGGGTCAGCGAACCGAAGGTGGCGACCGACGATCCGTCGACCGCGACCGTCCCGCTGCAGGTCGCTCGCCCGTCGCGCAGCGATCGCACCGTCACCTGCATCTCGACGATGTCCCCCGGTCGCACGTAGTGCCGGTACCGCGCCCGCCCCACGCCGACGAGGGTCCACCGCCCCGACTCGGCGGCCGCGAGCACGCGGGCCGCCAGCGCGGCGACACTGCCGAGGATCAGCACCCCGGGCAACACCGGGAAGCGCGGGAAGTGGCTGTCGAAGACGTCCAGCGACATCGGCACCAGGCGCACGCCGGCGGCCCGTTCGCCCGGCACCAGATCGACGATCCGGTCGACGACAAAGAGGGCGCCGGTATCGCCGTGGACGTCGCCGGTCGGTCCGCCGAGCGTCACCGGCGGACGATCGAGATCGTCGGTGGTCGTCATGCCGCCTCCCCTCGCCGGCCGGTCGGACCGTCGTGCCGCCGAAGCACCAGGCAGGCATTGGTGCCGCCGAAGGCGAACGCGTTGACCATCACCGCGTCGGTGATCACCGGTTGTGCGACGTTCGGCACGTAGTTCAGGTCGAGGTCCGGCCCCGGTCGGTCGAGATTGATCGTCGGTGGCGCCATCCCCTCGGTCAGCACGGCGAGCGCGCCGAGCATGCCCAGGGCGGCCGCGGCCGCCGTGAGGTGCCCGGTCATCGATTTGACCGAACTGATCGCCAGGCCGGCGGCGTCGTCGCCGAAAACGTCCTTGATCGCCCGGGTTTCGCAGATGTCGTTGCCGGGGGTCGAGGTGCCGTGCGCGGCGATGTAGCCGATCGCGGAACGCTCGACACCGTTGACGCCGGCGCGTTCGACCGCCCGGCCCATCGCCAGGGTCACCCCGCCGCCGTCCTCGGGTGGGTCGGTCATCCGGTAGGCATTCATCGTCGAGGCGTAGCCGACGATCTCGGCGAGGATCGGTGCGCCCCGATCGATCGCGTGATCGCGCTCCTCGAGGACGAACATCACCGCGCCCTCGCCGAGCACGAAGCCGGAGCGATCGGCGGCGAAGGGCCGCGAGGCGCGTTCCGGTTCGTCCTGATGCTCGGTGGTCAGTGCCCCCAGCAGGGAGAAGCCGAGGACGTCGAGCCAGGTGATCAGGCTGTCGTACCCACCGGCGAGCATCACGTCGGCGTCGTCGTCGACGATCGCGTGGTAAGCCTCACCGATCGCGTGCCCCGACGCGGTGCATGCGGTCGACAGTCCGAGCACCGGCCCGGCGCAGCCGAGGTCCCGCGCGATCGCGACCGCGGCCGTGTTCTGATCACGGGTGAGCACATCGTCGTGCGCGGGCCGCAGCACCGGTCCGTCGGTGGCCCGGCGGTGGAAAATCTCGGCCAACTCGTCCAGGGACGGCCGCCCGGCGGTGGCACCGACACAGACACCTCGCCGGGCCGGCGGACCGGCGCCCTCGAGATGGGCCTGCTCGGCGGCTTCGCGGGCGGCGGACAGGCCGAAACCACCCGCCCGCGAGAGCGGAAGTCCCGATGATTCCGAGCGGCCGACCTCGCCGCGCACCTGTCCGGCGATACGCACCGGAAAGTGCTTGGCGTCGAACAGGTCGATCGGACCCACCCCGCTGGTGCCGTCGAGCAGCGCCCGGGTGGTCGCGGCGGCCGTGGCCCCCACCGGGGTGACCGCGCCGACGCCGGTGACCACCACACGGCGGCCCCTCGCGCTCGCCGCGCTCATGACGCGGTCAACGTGGTCAGGATGCGGGCGGAGGCCACCGGATCATCGAGGCGATCGGCGGGCAGCAGCGCACACATGATGTCGTCGGCCCGCATGATCACGGCGGAATCCACCGTGGCGGTGCCGGACAGAACGGCCATCTCGTCGGTCATCGACCGGACGACGGCCTCGAGTTCGACGACATCGCCCGGTACCGCGTGCCCGTGAAACTCCACGGAGCCGACCTGCAGGAGCGCCGCTCGCATGCGGCATTCGGTCGAGGCCATGATGAACCACGTGCCGAGCTGGCAGAGCGATTCGAGCAGCAGCGGGGCCGGATAGCGACCGCCGACGACCGACAGGTCGACAGCGCTCGGGTCGTTGGTGATCAGTTTCCGCCCGCGGGCGGACTCCCCCACCCGAATATCGAATAGTCGATCGATCAAATGAAACCGCATCTCACCCTCCCGAAGGGCCGGAAGCCGATGGACCTCGGACGCGCGGCGGCCGCTCAGGCCGCGGCTGCGTATGCGGAGACCAGATCGCCGAGATTGCGAACGGTGAAGAACGCCATCACATTTGCGGGGCGTATGCGCTCGAGGTCGGCGTCGGTGAGCTGCGGCATCACCGCGGTGAGCTGCGCGACGCCGCGCGGCAGGATCGTCTCGGTCGACTCGTCGCCGAATTCGCCCTCCGGAACGTCGCCCTGAATGTAGGCAGCGAGGTCCTTCACGGTGATCTTCGTGCCGGTCGACTGGGCGATGCGGTACAGAATATCCAGCAGGTCAATCGATTCCGCTCCCAGCTCGTCGAGCAGAGTCGAATCCGCCTCGACCTCCTCGAGGTCGAGGCCCAGGGCATCGGCGACCGCTTCCCGAACGGTATCCAGTGTGGCGCTATTCATGACATCCCCCTTGACGGGGTATCGCCGCGGCCCTCGGATGCCGCTCGACCCCCGACCGTAAGCACATGCGAGGTGGAAACCCCGACGATGGAGCCCCCGCATGCGGTCTGCAATCCCGTTGGTGTGTCGATGATCTTGCCGGATCATCTCCCCCGAATATCGACCCCGAGGCTTCCGCGATATCGCGGAACATGCGCCTGCTTCCGAGCCCGGAAAACCGACATTCGGTACGGAAATGAAGGTATCCGCGGCCGGAGGACCGTGCAAGACGGACGCGTCGGACAAAAGTGGTACGCCGACCCCGCCCGAACGCCCGGACATCCGTGCGCGGCGACGCGAAACCGGCCCGTTCCGGGCGTCCGCGACGGCCTACTCGGGTCTCACCGCGGGAGTCGGCGACCGATCCCCGCACCGACTCCAACCCCCACGGAAGTACCGAAAGGGCTGTTCATCAGCATGATTGGCACCGCGAGCGCCGACCCTCCACCGGACGGTCGAGAAGAGCATTCGGCCGTAGCACACTACAGCTTGGATATCACTCAATAATCAATCGGATGCCGGCGGCGTACCTCTTTCGATACCGTAGCCCGGCCCGAGGTGATACCCGGTCGCCCTCCGCCGCGTCGCCGACACCCGACCGCCGCGTCGCCGTCGCCCGCCCCCGGACACCTCAACGCCCCGGCGGAGGGTCCGCCGGGGCGTTGGGGGTCGTGCAGGTGTGAGGGTCGTTCAGTTGTGCACCCGGCGGGTCAGCGGGAGCGACGCTCGGTGAGGGCCCGCAGGAAGAACATCAGGTTGGCGGGGCGCTCGGCGAGCCGACGCATGAAGTAGCCGTACCACTCGGTGCCGTAGGGCACGTAGACCCGCACGGCCGAACCGGAATCGATCAGCCGACGCTGCTCGTCGTCGCGGATCCCGAAGAGCATCTGGTGCTCCCAGCGATCGGCCGGGCGGTCGTAGCCGTCGGCCGCCTCGATGATCAGCGGGTCGTGCGAGGCGACCATCGGGTAGCCGGTCCCGGCCATCAACTCCCGCAGGCTGCCCAGGTACGACGCGTTCACCGCCTCGACGTCCTGGTAGGCGACATCGGCCGCCTCCCGGTAGGCACCCTTGCACAGCCGGATTCGCCGGCCGCTGCGCTCGCGGCAGACCGCACCCGAATCGCGCAGGTAGGCCTGGACGACGAGGCCCAGCGTCGGGAACTCGGGGTAGAACTCCGAGACGATCGTGCGGGTGATCTCCGCAGTGGTCGCGTCCTCCGCGTCGACGGTCACCCAGACGTCGGCGAGCGCCGCCGCCTCGCAGATCTCCCGCAGCCCCCGGCGGGCCAGGTCCGGATCGACCGTCAGGCCCAGGGCGGTCAGCTTGACCGATACCTCGACCGGCCGAGCCGAGCCGGGGGTGGTGTCCGCGGACGCGAGCGTCGCGAGGTCGGCGATCATCAGCAGGTACTCGTCGACCGTGGCACGGGCGGCGGCCGGGTCGGTGGTGTCCTCGCCGAGGTAGTCGACGGTGACGTAGCGGCCGGAGGCGAGGATCTCGCGCAGGACCGGCAGCACCGCGACGCGGTCGTTACCCCCGACGAAGCGGCGGGCCAGGGCGGCGGTCGGCTTCGCGCGGGAGACCAGCTGCTCGAGGCGCGGCGAGCGGGCGGCGGCCAGCAGCGCCGGGCGCAGGGGCCGGGCCAACGATTCGGTGACGGTGGTCATCTCAGGCCTCCATGTGGGGGTAGGTGTGGGTGCGCGCCGGCACGAAGGTTTCCTTGATCGTGCGCGGGGAGACCCAGCGCAGCAGGTTCATCGGCGAGCCGGCCTTGTCGTTGGTGCCCGACGCGCGACCGCCGCCGAAGGGCTGCTGGCCGACGACGGCGCCGGTGGGCTTGTCGTTGATGTAGAAGTTGCCGGCCGCCGAACGCAGACCCGTCATCGCACGGTCGATCGCCGCGCGTTCGCGCGAGATGATCGAACCGGTGAGCGCATAGGGGCTTTCGCCGTCGATCACGGCGAACATCCGGTCGAAGTCCTCGTCGGGGAAGGTGGTGATCGCCAGGATCGGGCCGAAGTACTCGGTGCGCAGCGCCTCGTCACCCGCGGGCACCTCGAGCACCGTCGGGTGCACGAAGAATCCCTCGGAGTCGTCGTAGGCGCCGCCGTGCACGGCGACGCCCTCGGCGGCCTTCGCGCGCTCGATCGCCGCGACGTTCTTGTCGTAGGAGCGCCGATCGATCACCGCGCCACCGAAGTTGGTCGGATCGGCCACGTCGCCGTAGGACAGTTCGGAGACCGTCTTCAGGAAATCGTCGCGAATCGTCGCCCACAGCGACTCCGGCAGATAGGCGCGCGAGGCGGCCGAGCACTTCTGGCCCTGGTACTCGAAGGCGCCGCGGATCAGCGCGGCCGAGAGGATCTCCGGGTCGGCCGACGGATGGGCGAGCACGAAGTCCTTGCCGCCGGTCTCGCCGACCAGCCGCGGATAGCTCTGGTAGCGGTCGATAGTGGTGCCGATCTGCTGCCAGAAGTGCTTGAAGGTCGCGGTCGATCCGGTGAAGTGCAGCCCGGCCAGGCGCGGGTCGGCGAGCACGACATCGGAGACGGCCGTGCCGGAGCCGGTGACCATGTTGATCACGCCGGCCGGCAGTCCGGCCTCCTCGAGCAGCTGCATCGTCAGGTAGGCGGTCAGGGTCTGGGTCGGGGACGGCTTCCAGACGACCGTATTGCCCATCAGGGCGGGGGCGGTCGGCAGGTTGCCGGCGATCGCGGTGAAGTTGAAGGGGGTGACGGCGTAGACGAATCCGTCGAGCGGGCGGTGGTCCATGCGGTTCCATACGCCGGGCGAGGAGATCGGCTGCTCGGTGAGGATCTCGCGGGCGAAGGCGACGTTGAAGCGCCAGAAGTCGGCAAGCTCGGCGGCGGCGTCGATCTCGGCCTGGTAGAGGGTCTTGGACTGGCCGAGCATCGTGGCGGCGACCAGGATGGCGCGCCACGGGCCGGACAGCAGGTCGGCGGCGCGCAGCAGGATCGCGGCACGCTCGTCGAAGCTGGTCGCCCGCCAGGCGGGGGCGGCGGCGATCGCGGCCTCGACGGCGGCGGTCGCGTCGGCGTGGTCGGCCTCGATCGCGGTCGCCAGCACGTGCGAGTGCCGGTGCGGGGCGACGACTTCGAACTTCTCGCCGGTCGCGCCGTGGACGTGCTGCCCGCCGATCACGTGCGGGATGTCCAACGGGGCGGCGCCGAGGCGAGCGACCTCGGCCAGTGTGCGGGCCCGCTCATCGCTGCCCGGCGCATAGTTCAGGACCGGCTCGTTGACGGGGCTGGGAGTGACGGTGACGGCATCCATACGATCATGAAACCGCGACGAGGATCACGACACCTTGTCCGATCGGAAGAATCTATGCCGATCTATTTGGCCGATCGGACTAGTATGCCGGTATGGCGGTATCACTGCGCGATCTGGTGGCCGCGCTCGGCGGTCCACTGGTCGCCGAGGTGACCGACGCGGGGAATCTCGACGTCCGGGTGTCGACCACCGCCCTGGTCGACGCCGACGATCTGACGATGGGGCTGTCGGTCGGCGCCCGCGACGCCGACCTGTACGTCCTGGTCGGCGTCCCGCACGGGGTGGTCGCCGATTGGCTGACCTCGGGGGCGCGGCGCCGGGCGGACCGGTCACCCAATGGCCCGGCCGCCCTGTTCGTCAAGGACGTCTCGGTGGACGAGGACGTGGTGCAGACCGCGATCCGGCGCGGTATCACCGTGGTGCGCATCGACCGATCGGCCCGATGGGAACGGGTCTATCGACTGATCGGCCGACTGCTGGAGGCGCCGAGCGCCGCGGACGGCGGCGCCGGGGCCGATGCGACCGATCGCGACCTGTTCTCGCTGGCCCGCACGACCGCCGCCGCGACGGGAGGGCTGGTCTCGATCGAGGACGAGCGCTCGCACGTGCTGGCCTACTCGGCCTCCGGGGCGGACGAGGCCGACGAACTGCGACGGCTGTCGATCCTCGGGCGCGAGGGCCCCGCGGCGTATCTGGCCCAACTGCGGGCCTGGGGGGTGTTCGACCGCTTGCGGGCCGGCCCGACGGTGGTGCGGGTCGAGGCGCGTCCGGACCTCGGTATCGCGGCGCGCTGGGCGATCGGGATCCATCGGCCGGGCTTCCTCGGATCGATCTGGGTACAGGAGGGCCGCGGTCCGATCGATCCGGATACCGCCGACGTGCTGGTCGGGGCGGCGGCGGTCGCCGGCCGGTTGATCGATCGGCGGCTGCGCTCCCCCGGCGTCTACGACGATCAGGTGCGGGCCCTGCTCGGCCTGACCGTCGACGACCCGGACGTCGCCGAACTCACCACCGCGCTCGACCTGCCCGCCGCCGGGACGTGCGCGGTCGCCGCCTTCACCCCGGCTCCGACGATCGACACCCTCGCCCTGCGCGCCGGCGCATTGCATCCGCGGGCGACCACGACCGGCTACGGCGGCCGCGCCTACGTGCTCGTCCCGGCGGCGCTCGCGCCCCGACTGCTCGAGACCTGGGCGAACGGGGTGCTCGACCACCAGCGCGGCGAGGCGGCGGCACGGTCGCGGGCGGCGATCGCCACCGCGGTCGCCGGCTACGAGCAGGCGGCCCCGGCTCGCCGGGAACTCGACCGTGTGCTCGACGTCGGCGGCCCGGACGTCGCCCGGGTGTCCACCTTTGCCGCCGCCCGCACCGCGGTGCTGGTCACCGAGATCGTCGACCTGCTCGCCGAGCGTCCGGAATTGCGCGATCCGCGGATGGCGGATGTCTTCGCCGGGGACGCCGCGGGTCTGCGGCTGCTCGAAGCGCTACGCGCCTACCTCGCCCATCCGGGCGATATCCGGTCCGCGGCTGCCGAATTGCATATCCACCCCAATACGCTGCGCTATCGGCTGCGACGGATCGAGGAACTCACCGGACACTCGACAACCGATCCGCGCGATCGTCTGCTGATGGACCTGCACGTCCGGGTACACGATCGGTCACCGACGCGTTGAACCGCGCACGGGGCACCTCCTCGACGCGGCCGACCACGTATCCGAGTGCGGCGAACCACCGTTCGACGCTGACACCGCGGATCGCGGCCGGTACCAACGGATTGCGCAGGACCAGGAAGGATGCCAGGGCGACCTTCGCCCGCGCCGGCATGCGCGGCGCGCCGAACCTGCGGTAGCGGTAGTACGCCTTCGTCTCCCCGCGACCGTATCCGCGCATCTGCCGGAAGATCCCGTCCCGATCCGATCGCAGCCGATAGGCGACCACCGATCGCGGGGCGAACCGAATGGTGAACCCCGCCAACTGGGCGCGCCAGGAGAAGTCGACGTCCTGGCCGACGACGAAGGTGGGATCGAACCCGTCGATCGCCTCGAAGGTGGCCCGCCGGACGCCGAGATTGCAGCCCGACGCCGACGGCAGGAAGTCCGGCTCGTCGAAGACGAAGGCCAGCGAACCCAGCGGCCGGGCGGCGCGGGCCTCCGGGGTGTTGAGCGACTCGGTTTCGATATCGCCGGCGACGAGATCGACCCCGGCGGAGGCCGCGACCAGTTCCGTCAGCCAGCCGGGATGGACGCGATCGTCCGCGTCGACGAAGGCCAGGAAGTCGCCCCGACTGTGCCGAACGGCGGCATTGCGAACGTGGGCGGCTCCGCGGCGGGCATCCTCGATCACGATCTGCGCGTCGAGACCCGGGTGATCGCGGGCGATCGTCTCGAGCGTGCCGTCGGTCGAACCGTTGTCGGCGAGGATCAGCTCCCAGGCCCCCGGATAGTCCTGGGCGACCAGCGCCTCGATCTGCTCGCCGATGGTGTCGGCGGCGTTGTACATCGGCACGATCACCGAAACCAGATGTGGTGTCACCCGTGGGCCTCCCGTACAGCGCTTTAACGCGACCGACCAGTACCCCCTGGCGGCAAGGTACTACACCGTGCCCGGTTCATCCCGTCCGCCCGGTCGCCCGGTGCGATCGGGCGAAGCGGGCGCACGGAAGAGGGCTAGGGTGCCCATTGGCCCACCGGCCCTTCGGTCGGGCCGCCCACCCGCGGCCGCGCTCCGACCCGGACCGCGCTCCCGGTGGGCCCCGACCGAGAATCAGGACAACCGATGGACGTGTTCGACCCCCAGACCCTCGCCTGGGTCATCGCCGCCGGATTCCTGGCGGGCTGGGTCGACGCGGTGGTCGGCGGTGGCGGCCTGATCCAGCTGCCGGCGCTGCTGATCGGATTTCCCGCCGCGACCCCGGCGCAGCTGTTGGCCACCAACAAGCTCGGCAGCATCGCCGGCACTATCACCAGTTCGATCACCTACTACCGGCGGGTGAAGCCGGATCTGCGGACCGCGGCTCCGATGGCGGCCGCCGCGCTGGCCGGTTCCGCGGGTGGGGCGCTGGTCGGGCTGGTGATCCCGAAGTCGGCGTTCAACCCGATCATCCTGGTGATGCTGATCGTCGTCGGCGCGTACACCCTGTTCAAGCCGAGCCTGGGGGACGCGACCCGGCTGCGTTTCCGCGGGATGCGGCATATCGCGGTCGGCATGGCGATCGGGCTGGTGATCGGCTTCTACGACGGCGCCCTCGGGCCCGGGACCGGCTCGTTCCTGGTGTTCGCGCTGGTCGGGCTGCTCGGCTACGCCTTCCTGGAGGCGTCCGCGCAGGCCAAGATCGCCAATGCGGCCACCAACCTCGGCGCCCTGCTGATCTTCGCCCCGGGCGGGCATGTGATGTGGTCGGTCGGCGCGGTCCTCGCCGTCGCCAACCTGACCGGCAGCTATCTCGGCGCGCGCACCGCCGTCCGGCTCGGCAGCGGCTTCGTACGCATCGTGTTCATCGTCGTCGTCGGAGCGTTCATCATCCGGATCAGCGGTTCCCTGCTCGGCTTCTGGGGCTGACGAACCGGCCGCCGATCACCGGGGTGCGCCGGCGGCGGCGTCCGGTCGATCCGGACCCTACGGTCAGGCCGCGGTGAGCCGCTGCGCCGCGGCGGCGATGCGCTCGTCGGTCGCGGTCAACGCGATCCGCACATGGTCGACACCCGCCGGCCCGTAGAAGTCGCCGGGCGCGACCAGGATGCCGAGATCGGCGAGCCGGTCGACGGTCACCCGACCGTTCTCGCCGCGGGTCGCCCACAGGTAGAGGCCGCCGTCGGAGTGGTCGATGCGCAGCCCGGCGGCGCGGACCGCCGCCGCCAGCACCTCGCGGCGGTGGGCGTACCGCGCCCGCTGCTGCTTCTCGTGGGTGTCGTCGGACAGCGCGGCGACCATGGCCGCCTGAATCGGATACGGCACCATCAGGCCGCTGTGCCGGCGCACCTCGAGCAGGTCGCGCACGAGAGCCGGGTCGCCCACGACGAATCCCGCGCGGTAGGACGCCAGGTTGGACGTCTTCGACAGCGAATGCACCGCAAGCAGATTGGTGTGGTCGCCGGCGCTGACGCGCGGGTCGAGGATCGACGGCGCCTCCCCGTCCCAGACCAGCCCGAGGTAGCACTCGTCGGAGACGACGATCGCCCCGGCGTCACGGGCCCGCGCGACGAGATCGCGCAGGGTCGCCACGTCGAGGATCCGCCCGCTCGGGTTGGCCGGCGAGTTGAGGTACAGCATCGTCGGGGTCTCGTCGGTGAGCGTGTCCGAACGCAGCACCCGGCTGCCGGCGAGCAGCGCCCCGACCTCGTAGGTCGGGTACGCCAGCTCCGGGATCTGCACGATGCTGCCGGGTACCAGGCCGAGCTGCGCGGGCAGGCCGGCGATCAGCTCCTTGGTCCCGATCACCGGCAGGACCCCGTCGGGGTCGATATCGGTCATCGCGTAGCGACGGGCCACCGAGTCGAGGATCGCCGTCCGCAGATCGGCGGTGCCGACCGTCGTCGGATAGCCGGGCACCTCGGACGCGGCGGTCAGCGCTTCCCGGATGACCGGATCGACCGGGTCGACCGGTGTGCCGACCGACAGGTCGACCACCCCACCGGCATGCGAACGCGCGCGCTCACGAGCTGCGGCCAAACTGTCCCAGGGGAAACTCGGCAGCAGGGTGTGGGGTGGAACCCGGGGGCTCAATCCTCGCCCATCGGGGGGAGCTGCTTGATGAACGGCGGGTCGTAGTCGACCTTGCCGACCTTCGCCGCGCCACCCGGCGAGCCGAGGTCGTCGAAGAAGTCGACATTGGCCGCGACGTAGCCCACCCACTGGTCGGGAACGTCGTCCTCGTAGTAGATCGCCTCAACCGGGCAGACCGGTTCGCACGCACCGCAGTCGACACATTCGTCCGGCTGGATGTACAGCATGCGACCGCCCTCGTAGATGCAGTCGACCGGACATTCTTCGATACACGCTCGGTCCATCACATCGACGCATGGTTCGGCGATGATGTAAGGCACTTCTGCGCTCTCCTTCGGTTATCCGCGGGCCCGGTGAGGCTACCCGGCGGTCACCCCAGTATCGCGACTGCCGCCCCGCTCCTCCAACAAAGGGTTACCTAGCTCGGCGGCAACCATCACAGCAGCGCTCGGCGGGGCTGACAACCCTTTGCCGCAGCGAACTCAACGAGGCGTCGGACGCCCGTCGGTGGACAGGGTCACCGACGCGGCCCGCATCCGGGACCACAACAGGACCGCAACCGGCGGCAGCAGGCCGCCGAAGACCAGCACCAGCATCCGCCAGTCGTTGGGCACCAGGACGTCGCCGCCGGGTCCGCCGAGCATGCACAGCAGCAGTCCGATGCCGAATCCGATCACCGGCGCGGTCGCATGGGGCCGGCCCAGCAACCGCAGGCCGAGGACGACCAGACCGGCATTCGCGGCCCCCGCGACCAGCCCGCTGATCGGGAACGGAACCGACCCGATCCATTGGGGCAGAAAGAAAACCGCGAACAGGGCGACGAGGAATCCGTCGAAGCCCAGGATGCCGGCGCGCAGCAGCAGGGCGCCGCGGGTCAGCGGCTCGTCCGGCTCGTACTCGACGGGCGGGGCCTCGGCGGCCGGTTCGGAGGAGCCGGGGGACGTCATGGGACCGGAGGATAACCCAGCATCGTCAACAGGTTGGACGCCCCCGCCGCGAACCCGTGCAGCCCGTCCAGATACATCTGCCGCTGGATGTCGAACAGCGGCTTCTGCGTGTCCACGAATGCCACGATCAGGTTCTGCAGATCCCAGTTCACGGTCGTGCCCCTTCACTCGATGCCCCCGGCGGCCGCGACGATCCCCGCGAAGAGATCCGTCTCGAGCCGACCATCGGTGTCGGAAGTCACACTACGCGGATCGATGGGCAATCCGGTCGCACTGTCGACCCGAAGGAACATCTCGGTGTCGAACAGCGGCTGGGCGATCAGGTTGGACAGCACATATCCCCGGCCGTGCGGGGCGACGGTGATCTGGGTGGCGTGCGCGGCCATGGCAGCGGCCTTGGCGCCGCACCAGGGGCCGACGTCGATCGCCGTGGTGACCGATCGGTCGGGGACACTGGGCAATTCGCCCGGCTCCGGGAGTCGCCATCCGTCGCAGAGCGGGATCGATCCGTCGGTGAGGGCGGCGATCCCCCGTTCGAGTTGCCCGGCTCCGGTCACCGTCCAGTAGACCTTGGGGACCGACCAGGTCCGACCGAGATCCGGACGGTGGCGCGCGTCCGCGGCCGCGACGACCGCGTCGGTGGATGCGCGGTGCACCCGCTGGTGGTCGGGATGGCCGTAGCCGCCGTAGGGGTCGTAGGTGACCAGCACGTGCGGACGCAGTCGACGAATCACCTCGACCAGGCTGTCGACGACGTCGGCGAGCGGGGCGGCCGCGAAGGCCCGCGGATGCGCCGCGGCGGCCGAGCCGGCCATCCCCGAGTCGCGCCAGCGACCCGCGCCGCCCAGGAATTCGTGGCGGGGGCCCGACGCCGCATCGGCACCGAGCGCCGCGACGGCGAGATCGAGTTCGTGGATGCGGTAGCCGCCCAGCTGATCGGCCCGGTCGGCGACCAGCCCGGCCCAGCGTTCGCCGATCACCTCGCCCTCCTCGCCGAGGGTGGCGGTCACGATGGTGACCTCCTCGCCGGCGGCGGCGTAGCGGGCGATCGTGCCGCCGGTGGTGATCGACTCGTCGTCCGGGTGCGCGTGCACCAGGATCATCCGGCCGGCGCTCACTGGGTCACCCGCAGCCACCGGTCCGCCGACGCGAAGACACCGGTCTGGACCGGGCCGACCGGCACGATGCCGGTGACATCCGGGCCCGTCGCGACCACGGCCGCGTCCCGGGCGATCGGGTAGTAGACCCCGAGATCCCACAGTCGCGGTTCCACCTCGGCGATCACCTCGTTCACATCGGTGGTCGCCGACAACGCGCGGGCGACCACGGCGGTCACATCCGCCTCACACAACCCCGAGATCGGCTCGAGGACCTCCGGTGGGCCGCTGTCCTCGCCGTCCTCGGGTGCCGAATCCAACGGCAGGCAGCCGAATCGGGAGGCGAGGATCGTCGCGGGGGCGTCGGTGCCGTCACTGCGTCCGACCAGCACGTCGAGATCGCCGGTCCGCAGCCGTTCGTCGTACATATCGGCCGGGTCCAGCTGGTCGACCTCGACGGTCAGCCCGTTGGCCCGCCACTGATCGCCGATCGTGCGCGCGACGGCCGTCGCGGTGGCGTCGTTGGTGGCCGCGGCGATCGTCAGAACCTCCGGTCCGGGCGCGGGCGCGGCGCCGGTGGTGGCGCCGTCGGTGGTGGCGGTGTTGGCGGTGTCGGTGGCAGCGCTGTCGGCGGGCGTCGTCGGGGTCACCGGGACCGGCTCCGGGCTGGGCTCGGGCGGTCGCGGGGGCGCGAGCAGACCCGCCGCGGTCAGGATCTCGCGGGCCTGCTCGACCGGCATCGGCGGCGGCTCGGTCGGCGCATAGTCGGGACTGCCCGGCGGCAGCACCTGGGCTCGCGCCGGGTAGTCGACCTGCGTGCCGCCGGCGGCGATCGATTCGAGCAGCCCGCGATCCAGCAGCGCCCACAGGGCGCGGCGCACGGCGGGATCGGATACGTGCGAGGACCGCACGTTCATGGTGGCACCGAGGACGCGCGGGCGCGGCCGCACCTCGGTGATCACGCCGGGGATCGCCGCGAGCTGCCCTCGGATCACCGCATTGGTCCCCACCTGCGCGACCTGTGCGTCGGCGCTGCGCATCGACTCCGCCAGCGAGGCGGAGTCACCGGCCCGACGCAACACGATCTGATCGGGTACGGCCGGCTCGTCCCAGAAGCGGTCATTGCGCTCGAGGACGACCTCGTCGCGGCCCATGTCGACCGAGTCGACGCTGAACCGGGCACCCGAGACCGGAATGCCGTTGGCGAGACCGCTGACGAATCCGCCCGGCGAATCCTTGATCAGGTGGGACGGCAGGAGATTGGCGAACAGTTCGCGCCACGCCGGATAGGGCTGCCGCATGACGACGGTCACCGTCTTGCCGCCGCCGGACGCGACGACGTCGTCGATCAATCCGTAGCCGGCCGGGTCGACCGTGCCGGGGGTCGAGATCATCTGGCGCCAGAGATAGTGGAAGTCCTCGGCGGCGATCGGCGCGCTGTCCGACCACTGCGCCTCGTTGCGCAGTTGGTAGGTGATGGTGAACGGTTCGAGCGCGGTCACGTCGGCGGACACGACGATCGCCGGGTCCGGCTCCCAGATCGTCTCCCCCTGCGGGTCGAGAACCGGCCGGAAGGGGCTCGGCAGCACCAGCGAGGCGACGGCGCCGGCCACCGGCGACCAGTCGGACAGCAGATGCGGGTTGAACCCCTGGTCGACCTCGTCGATCGCGACCACCACGGTATTGCCGCGCAGGGCGGGCTGATCGACCGTGGTGGTCGTCGTCGGCTCGTCGGTCGGGGTGACCTCGATCGGCGGTGGCGGGTTCGATGTGCACCCGGCGAGCAGTACGGTCGCGCAGAGCGCGGCCAGGGGCAGCAGCCGGGCGGTCCGGCGCGGCCGATCCCCTCCACCGGCGAACGATCGGATGCGCACCCCCGCACGTCTCACTTGACGGCTTGGTCCCGCTGCTTGCTGCGCGAACGCTCGCGCGCTCGATCGGTGGCCGACAGGTGCACCTTGCGCACCCGGATCGCCTCCGGGGTGACCTCGACGCATTCGTCGCCGGCGCAGAACTCCATCGCGCCTTCGAGGTCGAGGGTCAACGGCTTGGCCAGCGTCTCCATGACATCGGCGGTCGAGGACCGCATATTGGTCAGCTTCTTCTCGCGGGTGACGTTGATGTCGAGGTCCTCGGCCCGCGGGTTGATGCCGACGACCATGCCCTCGTAGGTATCGGTTCCCGGCTCGACGAAGAACTGGCCGCGGTCGGCGAGCTGGATCATCGCGAACGGGGTGACCGTACCGGTGCGGTCGGAGACCAGCGATCCGGTGTGGCGGGCCCGGATCTCGCCGGCCCACGGCGCGTAGCCGTGGAAGACCGCGTTGGCGATGCCGGTACCGCGGGTCTCGGTCAGGAAGTCGGTGCGGAAGCCGATCAGACCGCGCGACGGGACGATGAACTCCATCCGCACCCAGCCGGCGGCGTGGTTGGCCATCTGCACCATCCGGCCCTTGCGGGCGGCCAGCAGCTGGGTGATCGCACCGAGGTACTCGTCCGGCGAGTCGACGGTCAGTTCCTCGAAGGGCTCGTGGACCTTGCCGTCGACCTGTCGGGTGACCACCTGCGGCTTGCCGACGGTCAGCTCGAAGCCCTCGCGGCGCATCTGCTCGACCAGGATCGCCAGCGCGAGTTCACCGCGGCCCTGGACCTCCCAGGCGTCGGGGCGGCCGATGTCGAGCACCCGCAGCGAGACGTTGCCGATCAGTTCCTGGTCGAGGCGGGACTTGACCATGCGCGCGGTCAGCTTGTGCCCCTGTACCCGGCCGACGAGCGGCGAGGTGTTGGTGCCGATCGTCACCGAGATCGCGGGCTCGTCGACGACGATCCGCGGCAGGGCCACCGGGTTGTCGGGGTCGGCGAGGGTGTCGCCGATCATGATGTCCGGGATGCCCGCGACGGCGACGATATCGCCGGCGACCGCCTCGGTGGCCGGGACGCGGTCGACGCCGACGGTCCGCAGCAGTTCGGTGATCTTGACCTGCTTGGTGCCGTCACCGTGCATCCAGGCGACGTTGGCGCCCTTGGTCAGCACGCCGTTGTGGATGCGGACGAGCGCCAGGCGGCCGAGGAAGGCGGAGGCGTCGAGGTTGGTGACGTGGGCCTGCAGCGGCTTGTTGACGTCCCCGCTGGGAGCGGGCACGTGCTCGAGCAGGACGTCGAAGAAGGCGTCCAGGTTCTCGGAGGGCGGTTCCTGGCCGTTCTCGGGCTGTTCGAGCGAGACCTTGCCGGCCCGACCGGAGGCGTAGAGCACCGGCAGATCCAGCATGGCCTCGGCGGCCTCGGCGGCGCTGTCGGGCAGATCGGAGGCCAGGTCGAGCAGCAGGTCCTGGCTCTCCTCGACGACCTCGGCGATGCGCGCGTCGGGCCGGTCGGTCTTGTTGACCACCAGGATCACCGGCAGCGACGCGGCGAGCGCCTTGCGCAGCACGAAGCGGGTCTGCGGCAGCGGGCCCTCGGACGCGTCGACCAACAGCACGACACCGTCGACCATCGACAGGCCGCGCTCGACCTCGCCACCGAAGTCGGCGTGGCCGGGGGTGTCGATCACGTTGATCACGGTGGTGGTGCCGTCCGCATTGCGGCGGCGGACGGCGGTGTTCTTGGCGAGAATGGTGATGCCCTTCTCGCGCTCGAGGTCGCCGGAGTCCATGACGCGCTCGACCAGTTCCTCGCGCTCGCCGAAGGCACCGGACTGGCGCAGCATCGCGTCGACAAGGGTGGTCTTGCCGTGGTCGACGTGCGCGACGATCGCCACGTTACGGAAGGACGTGGCCCCGACCTCGCTGGTCGTCGGCGTACTCACGGGTCGGTCTCCTGGTTCGTTCGGTTGATCGACTGCCGGTCCACCGCGCCTCGCACGATGACGAACATCGAACCGATGGGCGGGACGGCCGGGCCAGGTGAGCCCGTGTCAGGTGGCGGCCGGCGGCCGACTCGACGTCGGCGCCCGACGGGCCGATGAGAGCTTACCGGGTGCGGGACCGGCATCCTCCCGCGCGGCGGTCGCGGACCGGTTCCGGCGGCCCGCGAGGGCGATCCACAGCAGGGTGGCGAGCGCCCCGACCGCGAAGCAGGCGCCGAGGATCGCCTGCCACAGCGGTCGCTCGATCTGCCAGATCGACGGCTGCAGATAGGTCAACAGCCAGGGCACACCGATACCGGCGACCACCGCCCAGTAGCCGAGCAGCAGCCGCGCGCCCGGACGATGGCGCTGCGGACCGTGGACCAGCCAGAGTGCGAGCACGATCACCCACACCCAGTGATGTGACCAGGAGATCGGCGACAGGAGCAGCCCGACCAGCTGGGTGACCACCAGCAGGCCGATCGCGTCCCCCCGACCGGGCGCGCTCCCGCCGTGCGCCGGGGTGGGGATACCGGATCGCAGGAGAACGGCGAAGGCCGCGACCGCCAGGACCACGACCACCAGGGCCGCGCCCAACCAGAGCGGGCCCATCCCGACGTCGCTGCCGACGAATCGACTCAGGGTGCCACGCAGCGACTGGTTGACCACCGAACCGACCGGGCCGATCCGATCGGCGTCACCGAAGATCGAGGTGAAGTACTGCGTCGTCTCGTCGCGGGCGATCAGCCAGGACACCGCGATCGTGCCGAGGAAGGCCACACCGGAGGCGATCGCCGCACCCGGCCGACGGACCACCAGCAGGTAGATCCCGGTGATCGCCGGGACGAGCTTGATCCCGGCCATCACCCCGATCAGGCCACCGGTCACCCACCAGCGGCCGCTGCGGATCGCGACGAGCGCCCCGAGGACCAGAAAGACATTGACCTGCCCGTAGTCGAGGGAGGTGCGGACCGGCTCGGTCCACATCCCGACCGCGGTCCACAGCAGAGCCAACCGGGTCGACAGGCCGCGGTCGTCGGTCACCCGCAATTCGTCCAGCGTGATCCGGACGACCAGGAACAGCGCCGCGATCGTCGCCACCTGCCACGCCACCGCGACCACTCCGAACGGCAGCAGGTGCAACGGCAGGAAGACCACCGCGGCGAACGGCGGATAGGTGAACGGGAGCGGAAAGTCCGGGGTGTGATCGGCGTACGTATAGAGATAGAGGTCGCCGGACAGCAGCCGCGCGGCCCCGTCGACGTAGACGTGCAGGTCGACCCAGTTGCGGGCGTTGGGTCCCAGGAGGGTCATGACCAGCCGGGCGATCAGCGCGAGGGCACATATCGGACCCGCATACCGGACCAGCCGTCCGCTGATCCGCCCGAATCCGCTCACCCGGTCGAGGGTAGCGGCCGGCGGACCCCGCCTCCGCCGCCCTCGGCACGGCATCGGCGGGGCGGTTGAACGGGAGCGGGCAGTTCGGGCGTAATGGAAGGTCGGGTACCGCCCGGATTCGGGGCGTGTGGTGGGGGCCGGATCGCCACGAACATGGTTAACTGTCCGTGCGCATCCTCGGGTGCGTGGATGCGCACCGCTCGCGGGGCCCGTCCTTCCACCCCGGGCCCGGCTCACCGACACCGAGTCGTACGGAAGAAAGAAGAGAGCTGACTGTGCCGTTCGTACCGCGCAAGTCCCTGGCGGCCCTCGTCACGGGTATGGCGCTCGTCTTCGGAGTGAGCGCTCCCGCGGTGTCCTCCGCACAGCCGATCCTTGCGCCGGGCACGCCCCAGGCACAGTTCGTCGACAACACTCTGCGGCCGCTGCTGAGCGATCCGCTGACGCCGGAGCCGGTTCGATCCGCGGTCGATCGCGTGATCACCTTCCTCGACGGCAGCGCCGGCGGCGGGCCCGGCATTCCGCAGGACGGCCCGGCGATCAGCCAGTTCTTCTACCCGGTGGTCGGCAACGGCTGCATCGGCCCCGGCCAGAACTCGGTCGCCTCCGCGCTGGCGGTACCCGGTCCGGCGCTGCTGCCGCCTCCCGGCCCCGGCAGCGGTCAGGCGGGCTTCGTGTTCACCGCGCTGGGCACCGAGGGCCCCGCCGAGGTCCAGCAGGCTCCCCTGCAGGTCAGCTGGTTCAACCTGACCACGCTCGCCGGTGGGACCGCGACTCTCGACAACTCCGCGAATATCAACCCCGGCGGTCCGACCACCCTGTCCGCCATCGCGGATACCGGGTCCGGCAATGTCGTCGCGGTCATCCGCGGTTCGATCAGCACGCAGGCCGGAATCACCTGCAGCTTCCCGCCGACCCTGGGCGCCTTCACCGTCGCCTGATCGTCGCCCTTTCGGCCGCGTCCGGACGGACGCGGCCGTTTCGGCTCTTGCGCCGGCCTACGGGTACCACTGGCCGAAGTCGTCGGCCAGAACGTTGTTGATGTCGACACCCACCCCGCCGACGGTGTTGTCGTCGATGCGCACCTGATGCAGGTGGGCGGCCGGGTGGACGTATCCCGCGGGTGTCCCCCAGTTGTGCTGCCAGAACCACTGACCGATACCGGCCTCGATCGCCCAGTCGATCGTCCCGGAGTTCGCGTACAGCCCGACGTTCCGCGGCCCGATCACGTCGGCCCAGCCGCGCAGGTACGGGTCGATCAGCATGTCGAAGTCTTCGCGGGTGGGGTCGTCGTCGATCGCCGCGTAGATCGGCCGATCGGGCGGCCCGCCGGCCTCCTGGTGAAGTTGCAGCCCCCGGGCGGCGTGGCCGATCCCGGCGGAGTAGCCGCCGCGCCAATCGGCGGTCTCGGCCTTGCCGAACTGGTAGCAGGACACGACGTCGAGGCCGTCGTCGACCAGGGCCTGCGCCTCGACCGCGCGCATCGGCTTGCCGATCATCCAGGCGGCGTTCGGGCGGGGGTCTGAGACGTAGCGAATCGCGCCGCGATGACCGGCGGCGCGGATGTCCGCGGGGCGGGGAATCCCGGCGGAGTAGTCGATCAGGGTGCCACGATCGGCGGCTGCCGCCCGGCCGGCGCTCAGCCCGACCCACGGCACGGCCAACGCACCGATCACGGTCAGTCGGGAGAAATCCCGTCGCGACAGCATTCGTCGTTCCCGCACCATGCATCCTCCTCCGCCGGCAACCAACGCACCATACGTCACATTGGCAACTTCAGCCACATGCATCGCCGGCGTTGACGAGCCGGCGGGAGGACGGCGAAAAGCGCTCGCCGGGAAGAGATCCGGAACGACTCAGGCGGAGACGGCCCAGTCGGGATTGACGCCGCGGGCCTGCAGCCAGGAGATCGGGTCGATCTTGGAGGCGGACGGGTCCCAGACCTCGAAGTGCAGATGCGGACCGGTCGACTGACCGCGGTTGCCGACGGTGGCGATCCGGTCGCCCGCGGCGACGGTCTGCCCCTTCACGACGGTGTAGGAGTCGATGTGGCCGTAGGTCGCCACCGTGCCGTCGTCGTGCAGGATCTGCACCCAGAGGCCGTATCCGTTCGCCGCGCCGGCGTTGATCACGGTGCCGGAGGCGGCGGAGCGAATCTCGGTGCCGATCGGCGCGGCGATGTCGACGCCACCGTGATGGCTACCCCAGCGCGGGCCGTAGCCGGAGGTCAGCGTGCCCTTGACCGGCTGGTAGGTCGACGCGATCGCGCCACCGATCACATCCTGCGGCGCGGCGGGCCAGGAGATCACCGGCGCGGCGGGCCCCTCGGGCAACTGCACCTGCGGCAGCTGCACCTCCGGCAGGGCGATCTGCGGCAGTTCGAAGCCGGCGGGGAGCATCGCCTCGAGCTCGGGCGGAACGGCACCGAAGCCACCGGTCGTGTCCGCGGCGGCGGTGGCCGTCGCGAAGAGCTGACCGGCACCGAAGACCGCTCCGGCAGCAGCGGCCGCCGTGGTGATCTTGCGACTGGTGCTCATGACGACCGGCGCGCTGTGACGTCCCATACGAAGCTGACTCCCTCAACCGAAACCATCGCCTTCCGGCGAAATGACCGCTATCGACCAAACCGGACGGTCGACGCCTTGGAAAGATAACAAATCCGCAACGACGACACCACCTCGGGAGCCGATACGTATCGAACGATAGACCATATGGTTCGTCAAGAACGGGTAAACGGTCGTTTTATGGCGAAAGATCGCCATTCTTTGCGGCGTTTTCGTCCGGCAGGTCGAACCCGACGGTGGACGCGACTCGCGCGGAACGGACTCGGAGCATCGTCCCGCGCGGGGTCGTGTCGGTCACGTTCCGTTATCGAACCGGCCACCCGGTGGTCGACCGGAACCGCTGCGGGCGTGCCGACCGCCCGTACGCGACCGGACGATCGACCCGAGTACCCCGGCCCGCGCGGTATCGCGGGAACTATTGTTCTCGCGTGGGCCGATGGTCGGCTCGGGAGGTGACGTGAGCGACTTCTTCTCCGCCTATGCGCACGGCTTCGCCCGCGTGGCGGCCTGCACGTTCCCGATCGCGATCGCCGATCCCGCCGCCAACGCGGACGCGGCGATCGCCGCGGTCCGGGAATGCGACACCGACGGCGTCGCGATCGCGGTCTTCCCGGAGCTCGCCCTGACCGGATACGCCATCGACGACCTGGTCCTGCAGGATCCGGTCCTCGACGCGGTCCACGTCGCGATCGACACCCTGGCCGCCGCCACCGCGGATCTGCAGCCGATCGTGGTGATCGGCGCTCCCCTGCGCAGCGGCAACCGCCTGCTCAACTGCGCGGTGGTCCTGCATCGCGGCCGCATCCTGGGCGTCGCCCCCAAGTCGTACCTGCCGAACTATCGGGAGTTCTACGACAAGCGGTACTTCGCCGCCGCGGACGCCGCGCTCGACGCCGACACGATCGACGTCGCCGGCCGTACGGTCCCGTTGGGCCCGAACCTGCTCTTCCGCGCGACCGACGTACCGGGCCTGGTCCTGCACGTCGAGATCTGCGAGGACATGTGGGTTCCGGTCCCCCCGAGCGCGACCGCCGCGCTGGCGGGGGCGACCGTCCTGGCGAACCTCTCCGGCAGCCCGATCACCGTCGGGCGCGCCGCCGACCGGTCGCTGCTGTGCCGGTCGGCGTCGATGCGCTCTCTGGCGGCCTATATCTATGCGGCGGCCGGGCGGGGCGAGTCGACCACCGACCTGTCCTGGGACGGGCAGACGCTGATCTACGAGTGCGGCACCCTGCTGGCCGAGGGCGACCGCTTCCCCGAGGAGCCGACGCGCGCGGTCGCCGACGTCGACCTCGACCTCTTGCGTCAGGAGCGGATGCGCCAGGGCAGCTTCGACGACAACCGCCGCACCCTCGGTATCACCGACGCCGACGTCCGCACGATCGATCTGCAACTGCATCCGGTGGGCGGCGATATCGGACTGCGCCGCACGGTCGACCGGTTCCCCTTCGTCCCGGACGACCCCGCGCGCCTGGAGCAGGACTGCTACGAGGCGTACAACATCCAGGTCAGCGGGCTCGAACAGCGGCTGCGGTCGATCGGACATCCCAAGCTGGTCATCGGGGTCTCCGGCGGTCTCGATTCCACCCACGCGCTGATCGTCGCGGCGCGGGCGATGGACCGGCTGGGCCGGCCCCGCTCGGACATCCTCGCCTACACCCTGCCGGGTTTCGCCACGACCGATCACACCAAGTCGAATGCGACAGCGTTGGCGCACGCGCTCGGGGTTGCCTTCGAGGAGATCGACATCCGACCGGCCGCGGAGCGCATGCTCGCCGATATCGGCCACCCCTATGCCGCCGGTGAACCGGTCTACGACGTGACCTTCGAGAACGTGCAGGCGGGACTGCGGACGGACTATCTGTTCCGATTGGCCGGCCATCACAACGGAATCGTCCTGGGTACCGGCGATCTGTCGGAGTTGGCGCTCGGCTGGTGTACCTACGGGGTGGGCGATCACATGTCCCACTACGCGGTGAATACCGGCGTCCCGAAGACGCTGATTCAACATCTGATTCGCTGGGTGATCAGCAGCGGTCAGTTCACGCCGGAGGTCGACCGGATCCTCGAGTCGATCCTGGGTACCGAGATCACCCCGGAGCTGGTCCCGACGATCGAGGGCAAGGCGCCGCAGTCGACCGAGGGTACGATCGGGCCCTACAACCTGCAGGATTTCACGCTCTTCTACGTGCTGCGGCACGGCTTCCGGCCGAGCAAGATCGCATTCCTCGCCCTGCACGCCTGGGCGGATGCCACCGCCGGTCAGTGGCCGGTCGGCATACCGGACGATCGTCGACCGGCGTACGACCTGCCGACGATCGTGCGGTGGATGGAGGTCTTCCTATCCCGCTTCTTCGGGTTCAGCCAGTTCAAGCGCTCCGCGCTGCCGAATGGCCCGAAGGTCTCCTCCGGTGGGTCGCTGTCGCCGCGCGGCGACTGGCGCGCTCCCTCGGATTCGACGGCCCGGGTCTGGCTGCAGGACCTGCGGACGGTGCCGGCATCCGGAGCACAACTGCCGGAGGCGGCATCCGGAACACAGCTGCCGGAGGCGGCATCCGGAACACAGCTGCCGGAGGCGGCATCCGGAACACAGCTGCCGGAGGCGGCATCCGGAACACAGCTGCCGGAGGCGGCATCCGGAACGCAGCCGCCCACCGCGGCGGCTGCGGACTCGGACGCGGCGACCACCTGATCCGACCGGGTCAGCGGTCGGCGGGGATGATCACCCAGAGCGCCAGGTAGGCGAGGAACTGCGGTCCCGGCAGCAGGCAGGACAGCACGAACAGCACGCGCACCAGGTTGACGTCCCACCCGTAGCGGCGGGCGAGTCCGGCGCAGACGCCGGCGATCATGCGGCCGTCGGTCGCGCGGGTCAGCCGCGGCGACTCGGGGGTGCCGGCGGGGTCGATCCCGGGGGCGGAGTAGGTGGACGAGGTGGAGGGGTCGAAGGCGGCGTAGTCGGTGCCGGTGTTGTCGGTAGCCATGACTCCACTGTGCCGTTCGCGGGCCTGCCGGCGCATCGGTGAGCACCCCGATCTTTCCCTTACCTGGAGCTTTGCTTCACCCGGTCCTGCCCGACGTCCTGCGGCTCGCCCGGCTATCCCCAGCCGGTGATCGGCCCGACCTGGCGCCACAGCTCCGGCGCGAGGGTGCGCACGTAGCTGGCCGACAGGTGGTGCTCGTCGTGGTAGACCAGCACATTGCCCTCGACCGCCCGACAGTAGAGCGGGCCGCAGACGCCGTCGGTCAGATCGACCCCGTGAACGTTCGGGAACTGGGCGATCGCATCGATCGCCGGGTTGACCGGGCTCAGCGCTCGATCGCGCGGGATCCCGCACGATTCGGCGCTGCCACCCTGGGCGAGGCAGTCGTTGGCGCGGTACCAGATGCCGTCCTCGCTGCGCAGCCACGGGGTGTCCCGGATCGCGATCACGTTGAGACCGAGCTCGCCGAGGCGATGCCAGACGTCCATATAGTCCGGCGGAACATCGTCGCCGCCCTCCGGAATCCGCGGCCGGGTGGCGGTGGTGAACACCCAGTCCGGCTGGGCGGCGGCCATCATCTCGATCGCCTCCGCCGACCAGGCCCGGCATTCGCCGGTGAACACGTCGTCGGTCTCGGAGGTCGCCACCGTCAACGGGCAGCCCATCTTGAGGTACACGTCGACGCGGAAATTGTGCGTCTTGCCCAACGCATCGAAGGCCGTCAACCAGTGCTCGGCGTGGGAGCTGCCGGCGAGCGCCAACACCCGATCGGACGACAGGTCGCCGTAGCTGCAGGTGATCGCCTCGGTCGTCTCCCAATCGGCGATACAGCCGTCCTTCGTGCTGGCCGGCAGCTCGGCCGGCGCCTCGTAGACGGTCGGTCGCATCGGGACATCCGGGACGTCGACTCCGCGCAGGAGAGCCGCCGCCCCCGGATACTGCCGCGCGTCGAGGGTGCCGGCCGGTTCGGTGGGATTGGCCACCATGACCAGCTGCCACAGGGTCGCCGATCCGACGGCGGTGATCGTCATGACGACGGTCAGGCCGACGGCCACGCCGCGGCCGATCCGCGCGCGCATCGCGCCGGGCTCGCCGATCGGTGCGGGCGCCCGCCCGGCCCGCAGCGGCTCCTCGATCCACCGATTGGTCGCATAGGCCAGCACGAGGGACGCCCCGATGATGCCCAGTCCGACCTGCACCCCGACGCGGGACAGGTCGAAGTGCACCATCCAGAAGATCAGGATCGGCCAGTGCCACAGGTAGAGCGAGTAGGCCAGCGCGCCGAGTTCGACCATCGGCCGGGTCGCGAGCATCCGTGAGATCCCCGGGTAGTCCCCGCCCGCGCCGGCCAGGATCATCGCGCACGTCGCCAGCACCGGCCACAGTGCCCACGGGCCGGGGAAGAGCGAGGCGCCGTCGAGGAAGTAGCCGCAGGTCAGCAGGAAGCCGATGCCGACCACCGCGAGGAGACGGCGCAACAGCATCGGCAGCCTGATCGAGGGCAGCCACAACGCGAGCAGGCCGCCGAGCAGCAGCTCCCAGACACGCGCGCCGGTGTCGTAGTAGGCCCGGGTACCGCCGGCCTCGACCCCGATCGCGGCGTAGACGAAGGACCAGACGATGACGGCGACGAAGACGACGGTCAGGACCGGCCGGATCCGGTGCGCGCCGGCGAACCGTCGGGTGACCCAGATCGCCGCCGAGATCAGGATCGCGGCGGCGAGGAAGAACTGGCCCTGGATCGACATCGACCACAGGTGCTGCATCGGGCTGACCGAGACGTCGGCCGCCAGATAGTTCGCGTCGGTCTCCGCCAGGTACCAGTTCTGGAAGTACAGCGCGGAGGCGAGGATCTGGTCCGAGGTGGAGGACCACTGCGTGGGCGGCCGGATCAGGGCGACGGTCACCGCGATCGCCGCCAGCACCGTCAGCAGCGCGGGCAGCAGCCGGCGCATCGTATTGGTCATGATCGTGACGGGCGAGCCTCCACGACCGATCCGCCGGACGACCATGCCGGTGAAGAAGAAACCGGACAGCACCAGGAAGGCGTCGACGCCGCCGGTGACCTTGCCGAACCAGACGTGGCCGATCACCACCATCGCGATCGCGACACCGCGCAGTCCGTCGAGATCGTCCCGCCGCTTGGTTCCGGTCGAGTCGGTGCGCGGCGTTGCGTCGGGAGCGTCCGGGGAGGACGGACCATCGGTCGAGGCCGCCTCGGAGGAGGCTTCGGCGGTCCGCTTGTCGAGGGTCACCGCAGCGGTCCGATCGGCCCCGTCATCGGCGTGATGACCGGTCGACCAGGCGCGGAGTCGTCCCGACGACGTGCTCACCGA
Organism: Millisia brevis NBRC 105863; assembly: GCF_001552615.1. Lineage (GTDB taxonomy): Bacteria > Actinomycetota > Actinomycetes > Mycobacteriales > Mycobacteriaceae > Millisia > Millisia brevis. The sequence goes on along the minus strand of NZ_BCRN01000004.1, from coordinate 116,550 downwards.
CCCTCCTGTCCGCACCCGTTCCGAACGCCATGCCGGTGGCAGGAAGGCACGCAACCGACCATCCCGCGCGACCGTCTCCGTTCCGGAATCCGGCGATCCGGAGCGACCTGCGACGCCCGGCCGCGTCGGTTCGTCCTGTCCGTGCACCTACAACCTGTTCCCCGACTCGAACCAGCCGCCGATGCCTCCGGGCTCGACGCTCTCTCGACCCCGCTGAGGGGTCGCACCACGGCCACCGTGATCCGATCGCGAGTCGACGGACCCGCTCGTGGCCGGCGGCACCATTATGTCGAGATCGACAGACAGTCGCCTTTCGACATCGGTTGTTCACCGTGACGTTGTCTATACCGGAGCGCTCCGGAACTCCACAACGTCACCGTCGACCATCACGTACTCCTTGCCTTCCATCCGGACTTTTCCGGCGGCGCGCGCCTTGGTCATCGACCCCGCTTCGACCAAATCGGCAAAGGAGACGACCTCCGCCTTGATGAAGCCGCGCTCGAAATCGGAATGGATGACGCCCGCCGCCTTCGGCGCGGTGTCGCCGTGGCGAATCGTCCAGGCCCGAGCCTCTTTCGGGCCCGCGGTCAGGAAGCTCTGGAGGCCGAGGGTGTGGAAGCCGGCCCGCGCGAGAGCGTGCAGGCCGGGCTCGGCCTGACCGATCGATTCGAGCAATTCGGACGCCGATTCCTCGTCGAGTTCCAGCAACTCGGACTCGATTTTCGCGTCGAGGAAGACCGCGTCCGCCGGCGCGACCGCGGCCCGCAACTCCGATACGCGATCGTTATCGGTGAGAATCGACTCATCGGCGTTGAAGACGTACAGAAATGGCTTGGTGGTCAACAGCGTCAGCTCGCGCAGCACCGAGATGTCGATGCGATCGCGAGCGGCGTAGAGCGTCGTGCCGGCGTCGAGGATGTCGTGCGCGGCGCGCACCGCCTCGAGGATCGGTACCCGCTCCTTGTTGTTGCGGGCTTCCTTCTCGAGACGCGGCAGCGCCTTGTCCAGGGTCTGCAGGTCGGCGATGATCAGCTCGGTCTCGATCACCTCGATATCCGAGGTCGGATCGATCCGGCCGTCGACGTGTACGACGTCCTCGTCGGCGAAGACGCGCACCACCTGGCAGATCGCATCGGCCTCCCGGATATTGGCCAGGAACTTGTTGCCCAGACCGGCTCCGTCGGACGCGCCCTTGACGATGCCGGCGATGTCGACGAACGTCACGGTCGCCGGAACGATCCGCTCCGAACCGAAGATCTCCGCCAGCTGATCCAGGCGCGGATCCGGCAGCGGGACGACGCCCTCGTTCGGCTCGATCGTGGCGAACGGATAGTTGGCCGCCAGCACATCGTTGCGCGTCAGCGCGTTGAACAAGGTCGATTTGCCGACGTTGGGCAGGCCGACGATTCCCAGGGTGAGGCTCACGAGGGTTGGAGTTTACCGGTGACCCCCCGCGGCCCCACCGCCGCCGGACATCGACCTACCAGGTGCCGGTGGAGGAGGCCGCGCCCACGGCGACCGCGATCAGCCCGATATAGGCGATCGCCATCAGCACGAAGATGACCGCCCAGATCGCCAACGCCCACAGACCGAGTGTGCGGGCCCGCTGCGAGTGGTACTGCGCGCCGGCGACGTCGCCACGCGACCAGGCCGGGAAGACGTCGAGCGCATGGGTGAAGGCCGAGAAGGCCAGCGGCCAGAAGAAGATCACCGCGGCGACCGCCCAACCGACGTTCGACTTCGGCGGCGCGGCCGAGGGGTCGCCGGCCGGGTAGGCCGCACCCTGCTGCCAGGGGTCCGCGGGCGCGTACGGCTGCGGCGCGCCGTAGGCATTCTGCTCGTAGGGCTGCGATCCGCCGTACGGCTGCGATCCGGGGTAGGGCTGTCCCTGATCGAACTGCCTGCCCTGATCGAACGAGGGCGACTGGCCGTAGGAGGGCGACGACTGGCCGTACGACGAGCCGGGCTGATCGTAGGACGCGCCCTTCTCGAACGACGGGCTCTTGTCGAACGGGTTCGGCCCGGACTGCTGGGGCCGATCGAAGGACGGGGATTGGTCGGACGGCTGGGACGAATCGCCGGGGCGCTGCGCGTATGGGTCGGTCACCCGCAGAGTCTGACACGCCCCCTGTACCGGGCTCGGGGTCTCGGGGCGAATCACCCGGCCGACCTGCGGTCCCGACATCCGGCGGACGGTTCCAAAGCCGTGCACACCGGGCACGTTAGAGTGCACCTCGAAGCGCTTCCGGGCCGATCCGTCGGTCCCGAGCGGGTAGGCGGACCCGATTCACGGCAGGTACGGAAGAGAGCGACATGACCGACGGTGTGGTGCCCGAGCAGACCGCCCTCGACTTCGATCGGGCAACGTCCGACAGCGGCACGTCCGACCGGGCCGCCGGACCCGACCGCGGCGCGATGATCGGCCGCGGGCTGCTCTGGCTGGCCAAGTGGTCGGTGGCGATGGTCGCCATCGCCGCCGGCGCGTGGGTGCTCGGCTGGTTGGTCGGCGAATTCTGGGTGATCCTGCTGCCGGTGGTGCTCGCCACGATCGTGACCACCGTGCTGTGGCCGGCGACGCGCACGCTGCGCCGCTTCGGCGTCCCACCGGCGCTGGCGTCGCTGGCCGTGATGCTGCTGTTCTTCCTGATCCTCGGCGGCGTGATCGCCTCGATCATCCCGTCGATCGTCGCCCAGGCCCCCGACCTGGTCACCCGCGCCACCCAGGGCGTCACGCAGATTCAGACCTGGTTGGAAGGTCCGCCGATCAACCTGCGGGACGACCAGATCGACACGGCGATCCAGCAGGCCAGCCAAGAGTTGCAGAGCCGCGCCCAGGCGATCGCCGGCGGCGTGTTCAGCGGTGTCGGCGCCGTCGGATCGACCGTCGTGACGTTGGCCCTGGTGCTGGTGCTCGTCTTCTTCTTCCTCAAGGACGGGCCGTCCTTCATCCCCTGGGTGCGCGCGATGTCGGGGGCGCGGTCGGGCCGGCATATCGCCGAGGTCTTCGAGCGGGCCTGGGACACCCTGGGCGGGTTCATCCGCACCCAGGCGATCGTCAGCGCGATCGACGCGGTGTTCATCGGCCTCGGCCTGATCCTGCTCGGCGTCCCGTTGGCGCCGGTGCTGATCACCCTGACCTTCCTCGGCGGCTTCATCCCGATCGTCGGTGCCTTCGTCGCGGGCGCGCTCGCGGTCCTCGTCGCCCTGGTCGCCAACGGTTTCACCACGGCGCTGGCCGTGCTGGCGATCATCATCATCGTGCAGCAGGTCGAAGGAAATGTGCTGCAGCCGCTGCTGCAGAGCCGTTCGATGAATCTGCACGCGGTGGTCGTCCTGCTCGGTGTCACCGCCGGCGGCTCCGCGTTCGGCATCATCGGCGCCTTCCTCGCCGTGCCGACGATCGCGATCGCGGCCGTCGTGCTGCGCTACATCAACGAGCAGATCTCGCGCAGTGCCACCGGCGAACCGGACACCGTCGGCGCGGCCGTCGACCCGGCCGATCTCGAACCGCCGGCGGACACCGACGGCGACACCGCACCGGCCGATGCGGCCCCGGCGCCCGGCGGCGACACCAAGAGCTAGCCGCGGCGGCGCCGCGACAGCGAACCGGTCGCGGCGACCTAGCCGGCGATCTGCTCGAGTGTCGAGCCGGACCGTTCGCGCAGGACGTGCAGTCGGCTCGGGATGCGGTAGCGCATCTCGTCGACGTGGCTGACCACGCCGACCACCCGGCCGCCGGCCCGCAACTCGTCGAGGACGCCCATCACCGCGTCGAGCGCCTCGGAGTCGAGTGAGCCGAACCCTTCGTCGATGAACATCGTGTCCAGGGTGACCCCGCCGGCCTCGGCGCTGACCACATCGGACAGGCCGAGGGCCAGGGCCAGCGAGGCGCAGAACGACTCGCCGCCGGACAGGGTGGCCGCGGACCGGATCACGCCGGTATAGCTGTCGCTGATCTCGAGCCCCAGACCACCGCGGGTCCCGCGGGGCCCGGCACCGTCGGTGTGAACGAAGCCGTAGCGCCCGGCGGACATCGACCGGAATCGTTCGGTGGCGGCGATGGCGACCTCCTCGAGGCGGGCCGCCAGGACGTAGGACCGCAGCGACATCCGCCGCACGTTCGCGCCGCGCCCGGCGACCACCTCGGCCAACCCGGTGATGCGGGTGTGCTCGCGGCGCACCGGCGCGAGGACGTCGCAGGCCGACCAGAGTTGGGCGGCCAGGTCCTCCATCTCCGCGCGTCGCCGTTCGCTGGTCTCCCGCTTCGAGATCTCCCGTTCCAGGGCGTCGGCGAGCAGCGCGTCGGTCTCGCGGGCGGTGGTGAGGTCGACCGGCAGTTCGGCCTCCGCCGCCACCACATCGGGCTGGGCCAGCGTCTCGATCGCGCCGATGCGGCGGCGTTCGGCGTCGTCGAGCAGTTCGGCGATCCGGGCGATCGCCACGGGATCGCGACGCGCCGCGCGGGCGGCGTCGACCGTCTCGAATCCGGCGTCGCGCAGCGCCGCGGCCAGGTCCGCCCGCTGCTGGGATGCGCGCCGGCGCGCCGACCGCTCGCGATCGAGGGCATCGCGCAGGGCTCCGGCGGCCGACACCAGGCGCCGATACCGCTCGATGCGGGCGGCGACGCTGCCGTCGCTGCCGCCCGCTTCGCGCAGCTGTTCGTCGATATCGAGCAGCGATGCGTCGATCGCCTCGCACCGGGTAAGCGCGGCGGACAGCAGTTCGCGTCCCTCGGCCAGTTCGGCCTCCCAGCGCCGCCGCTGATCGTCCAGCCCGATCCGCTGCTTGCGCGCGGCCTCGAGCCGACGTTCGGCGTCGAGGGCCTCGCCCAGCTCCCCGTCGAGTCGGGCGACCTCGGCGCCGGCGTCCGACGCGGAGCGGCCGTTGCTGCGCCCGGACAGTTCGGAGAGCCGGCGGTCGATCTCGGCGACCAGCCGCTGCGCCTCCCCGGCGCGTCCCTCGGCCTCCTGCTCGCGCCGGCGCGCGTCGTCCTCCTCGGCCTTGCCGACCGCGGCCGCGGCGCGCACCGCGGGCTGCGGGTGTTCGACCGAACCGCAAACCGCACAGGGCGCGCCGTCGACCAGGCCCGCGGCGAGTTCGGCGGCCATCCCGTCCAGCCGTCGCTCGCGCAGCGTCAGCCACAGTTCGCGGGCGTCCTGGTGGGCGGCGCGCGCGACCTCGAACCGTTCGACCGCGCCGCGGCGGCGGTCCTGTTCGCGTTCGAGGTGCGCGGCGGCCTCCGCGACGGTCCGTGCGGCGGCGAGACGCTCCCGCAGCGGTCCGGCCGCACGGGCGGCCGGGGTGGTCCGCTCGATGTCGGCGTCGAGGCCGGCGATCCGGTCCGGCACGTCCGCCAGCTTCGCGGCGATCCGGTCGCGTCCGCGTTCGAGGCGCCCGGTCTCCTCGACGACGTCGGTGCGCCGAGCCGCGAGACGGTCGCGTCGCTCGTGCAGCGGCAGCATGCGTTCGAGTCCGCCGATCACCGTGGCCCAACCGGTGGCGTGCTCGTCGAGGACCCGCAGGGCCCGATCGCCGGCATCGGTCTCGGCGTCCGCCCGACCGTCACTCTCGCCGTCGCGGTCCGCTCCACCGGCGGCGCCCGCCCGGTCGGCCCCACCATCGGTGGGCAACAGGTCCAGCAGGGCCGGGCCGTCCGGCAGCGCGGCGAGCCCGGCGCGCGCCCGCTCGACCGCCGCGCGCGACGACAGCCGCCGCCCGGCGGCACTCTCCTCCGCGTCGATCAGGGAGGCGATCGGACCGACCCGCCCCGCGGCGGCCAATTCGCGGCCCCGGGCGGCATGCCGCTCGGCATCGGCGGCCAATGCGGCCAGCACCCGGCGAGCATCGCTGCCGCGCTCGCGGGCCCGCTCGATGCCGGTCAACCGGGCGAGGTCGGCGGCGGCGGCCTCGCGCTGCCCGCGGATACGGGCCACGGTCTGTCCGGCCTGCCGGGCGCGCGCCTTCTCCTGGACCACCAGGGTCTGGGCCCAGGCCACCGGGTCGCCGTCGTCGCAGGTGTCGACACCGGCGGCCTGCGCGAAGCGCTCGGAGATCCGGTCGACGTGGGCGGCCTTGTCGCGCAGATTCTCCTCGCTGCGGCGGCGCCGGTCCTGCAGCCACTCCTCGATCGACCGGAACCGTTCGGTGTCGAAGAGCCGCTCGAGCAGGGCGCTGCGATCGTCGGTGCTCGCCCGCAGGAACTTCGCGAACTCGCCCTGTGGGAGCAGCACCACCTGGAAGAACTGCGCGGCGCTCATCCCGAGCAGGCGGTTGATCTCGTCGCCGATCTCGTCGTGCCGCGTCAGGTTGGTCCCCCGGCCGTCGAGCCACGTCAACGTCGCGCTCGCGTTCGCCTTGGTCGTGCCGGTACCGCGCCGCTTCGGCCGCACGTACTCGGGCGAGCGCACGATGCGTATCCGCCGTCCCGACAGCGTCGCCTCGAGCGTCACCTTCGGCGCGGTACCGGCCGGAGCGTGATCGGACAGCAGTCGCTTGGCGTCGCTGCGTGCCCCCGGCACGGCGCCGTAGAGGGCGAAGGCGATCGCGTCGAGGATCGAGGTCTTGCCCGCGCCGGTCTGCCCGTGCAACAGGAAGAGCCCGTCGCTGCCGAGGCGGTCGAAGTCGACCGAGACGGTGCCGGCGAACGGCCCGAAGGCGGTGATCGTCAGGGAGTGCAGTCTCATCGGGCCGCCGTCACGCTCGTCGGCACCGTCACGCCGACCAGAGGTGGTCGAGGCCGTCGAGCGCGGTGTCGTCGCCCTCGGACGTCGCCGCGCGCAGGGCCTGCTCGAGCAGATCCACCTCCGCCGGATCGGCCGGGCTGCGCACGTCGGCCAGGAAGCCGGCCATCACGTCGAGATCGGAGCGTCCGGTGACCCGCTCCTTGTAGGAGCGCGTCTGTTCGGGTCGCTGATCGACCCATTCGAGGTGGACCGCGTACGGGAAGCGCTCCTTGAGTCGGCGCATCGGATCGACCGGCCGCACCGCATCGGTCAGGATCGCGGAGACGTAGCGCTCCTCCGCGGCGCGGTGCGCCGGATCGGCGAGCAGCTCGTCGAGTGTCCCGGTCAGCACGGTCGAACCGCGCGGCGATTCCAACCGGACGCGGCGCACGACCGCCGGACCGTCCGCATCCAGGTCGACCAGCAGGACCCCCTTGTCCGAGCTGCGCTCGCCGAAGGAGTAGGCCAGCGGGGAGCCCGAGTACCAGATACCCGGGCGCACCTCCTGCGTCGAGTGCAGGTGGCCGAGCGCGACGTAGTCGAAGTCGGCCAGCAGATCGGCCGATACCGTCTCGACGCCGCCGACGGCGATCGACCGTTCGGAGCCGGAGGCTGCCGCGCCGACCACAAAGGCGTGGACGGCCGCGACGGCCCGGGTGCGCGGATCGGCGGCGCGGCGCTGCTCGAGATCGGCGCGCACCGCGCCGAGGGCCGCCGCCAGGATGTCCTGGTGACTGCGCGCCTGCGGGACACCGAGGACGTCGCGAGTGGTCTCCGGCTCCAAATAGGGCAGCGGGTAGATGCAGACCGGGCCGTGCTCGTCGGACAGCACGACCGGAACCGCGCAGTCCTGCGGGCGGGTCCGCAGATGCAGACCCCCCTCGGCGCTGAACGCGGCGCCCGCACCGAGCCGGGTCGGCGAATCGTGGTTGCCGGAGCTGACGACGATCAGGGCGCCGGCCCGGCGCAGCGCGCGGAATGCCTCGTCGCAGACCGCGACGGCGTCGGCACTGGGGATCGCGCGGTCGTAGATATCGCCGGCCACGATCACCACATCGACGGCCTCCGCCGCGACGATCGTGGCCAGTTCGGCGAGCGCGGCGCGCTGATCGGCGAGGAGGTCCGCACCGTGGAAGGTCCGACCGATATGCCAGTCGGACGTATGCAGGATCCTCATGGCCTTCGACCGTAGCGAGACCCACCGACACCTTCCGGATGCCACACCGCCGACCCCGGCCCCGGTCGGGCTCGTCTTGTCGGGGTCATCTTGTCGGGGTCATCTTGTCGGGGGGTGCCGGCAGGGTCACGGGCATGACAGTCTCGCTGCCGGTCCTGCTGGTCGCCGTGCTGCTCGGGGTGGCCGCCGGATGGGTGCTCGCGTCCTGGCGCGCCGCGGCCGGGCGCGAGGTGCTGCGCGACCGGTTGACCGCGGCGCTCGAACGGGAAGCGGTCGCGGCCCGGCGCGGCGTCGCCGCGGAGGCCGACGGCGCCGATACCGGCCGGCGGATCGCCGAGATGGTCGATCCGCTGCGCGCCGCGGTCGACACCCTGTCGGACGAGGTGCGCCGCATCGAGCGCAGCCGCATCGACGCCTATTCCGGTCTGCGGGAACAGATCGCCGGCTTCCACCGCGTCTCGGTCGAGCTGTCGTCGCAGACCGGGCGGCTGGCGGGGGCGTTGCGCTCCCCCGGCGTTCGCGGCCGGTGGGGCGAGCTGCAGTTGGAACGGGTCGTCGAATTGGCCGGCCTCGCCCGGCACTGTGACTTCGATACCCAGGTCTCCGGGGACGGCATCCGCCCGGACATGGTCGTGCGCCTGCCGGGCGATCGGCATCTGGTCGTCGACGCGAAGGTCCCGCTCGACGGCTACCTCGACGCGGCCGCCACCGACGACGCCGAGGCAGCGGGACTGCACCGTCGCCGGCACGCGCGGGCCCTGCGCACCCACGTCGATCGGCTCGCGGAGAAGCGCTACTGGGACGCCTTCGGCGGGCCCGAGTTCGTCGTGTTGTTCGTGCCGGGCGATCCGATCCTCGACGCCGCCCTCGCCGACGACTCGCGACTGCTCGAGCACGCCTTCGAACGGTCGGTGATCCTCGCGACGCCGACCAGCCTGATCGCCCTCCTGCGGACGGTCGCGCATACCTGGCGGCAGGACTCGATCGCACGGGACGCGGTGACCATCCGCGACCTCGGCCGCGACCTGCACGAGCGGATCGGTGCGGTGGCCGGCCGGATGACCCGCCTGGGGACGCAGCTGACGGGCGCGGTCGGCTCGTACAACGCGGCGTTGACCGCCCTGGACTCGGAGGTCTTCGGCATCGCCCGCCGACTGCGCGACGCCCAGGTGGTCGGCAGCGACATCGCCGAGGTGCGGCCGATTCGGGTGCAGCCGCTGGTCACGGCCGACCCACAGACCCCGGACGCGGCGCCGGAGCCGCCCCGCGCATCGGCGTCGACCTGATCGAGCAGCCCGCGACGGCGTACGCCGTCCGGATCAGAAACCGATTGCCGGACTCGGGAACACAATCGCGGGGACACGCGTTGAGGGGTGTAGGTCGGTGCGCCGTGAATCCCCCGGGCTCACTTTGACACCGCCTTCGCGGAATACCGGTTCGGCCGGAGCCGCGTCGCGCCACGCCGCCGAGAGGCGATCGGGCGCGCCGACCGTCCACCTCGCGCGGCGGGCGTCTCCCCTACCGGGAGACGCCCGCCGTCGTATGTGACCGGCAGCCAGTAGGCTTCGGCTGCGACCACCGGATCGTCCGTCGGTTGTCGGTCAGCGGTCGCTCGGCCGATTTGTCGGACTTCTCGGGAATCTGCTCCCGGTAATGTCCGGTTGTCGATTCCGATTCGGCACCAACCCGCCGCGCCGGTGGGCCGGAATGTTCGCGACGGGTTAATCTCAGGCAGTGTCTCCATCTCCGCGCACACGTTCACCCATCGCGGTGGACGAACAATCGGCGTTGCCGTCCATCTACGGCGTGCCGGCCTGGGCTGCGGTTGCCATCGGTGTTCTGGGAGCGATTCTCGGAATCGTCGTCGACCATTTCGTCGGGAGTGGAGAACTCACCGCCCGATTTGCCGTGATCTATGTGCTCGGATGTACCGTCGCGGCCCTGGCCGTGCGACATCGCGCACTGTTCACCGCCGTCGTACAGCCCCCAATTATCCTCTTTGTCGCGGTTCCCGTAGCGTACATCACATTTGGGGACGCTTCCTTTTCGATCCGAAGCATGGCGCTCAATGTGATTCCGCTGGTGAATCGATTTCCATTGATGCTGTTCGCGACAACGGTCGTGATGACGATTGGCGCAATTCGCCTGGTACGGAATCGTCCTCGCCGTTCCGCGCACGCTCCGAATCGTCGCGCCACCCCCGCCGCCGAGCAGAAGTCCCGTCCCGATCGGGCGGCGGCCGCCGCGCGCCCTGCGGTCCCGGCCATCGACCCGGAGACCGCGGAGACCGAGCGGTTCGAGTCGCCGGCGGCCGCGCGGCGGCGCCACGCCCCGGTATCGCGCTCGCTTCCGGCGACCGGCACGACCGGCTCGGCGCATTCCGCTTCGCCCGCAGTGGCCCCCGGCCTGTCCGGTCAGGCGGCGGGTTGGCTGGCATCGGTCGACCCGTTGTCGGCGCGTGAACCGGCGGCATCTCCCGCGGACGACCGGGATCGGTTGGACGACGATCGCACCGCCGCCGCGACCGCACGTCCGGCCCGGCGGGTACCGCCTCGGTCCGACGCCGCGATCGCCCCCCGCGGGCCGGTGCGCTATCGCCCGGACAGCGTCACCTCCCGCGGATCGTGGTCCGATCCGGACGGTGCGCCGGCGGAGCCGTTGTTCGACGATGCCGCCCTGCACGCGGCTCGACGCACCCGCTCGGGCCGCCGCTTCCAGTCCGAGCCCCGGGTACCGGAGCATCCGATCCCCTCGGTGCGCTATCGGGGCGAGCCCCCGCTCGGGTACTAACGCACCCTCGGCCCCGCCTCTCGACCAGGTGGAGCCGACGCGAGACAAGCTCCGGAGACCTGCGGGCGGGCACCAACCGACGACCGGCCGAGCCCACCCTGCCGGATCCGCCCCGCCGAGATCCGGTCGGGACGAACCTGCCGGGTCCCCGGCCGCAGATCGGGTGTCCCCGCCGCGGATCGGGTGCAGATATCAGGTGCGGGCGCTGCGCAATTCGCGCGGGAGAGCGAAGACCAGCGTCTCGTTGGCGGTGGTCACCGGCTGCACATCGCTGTAGCCGCGCTCGGCCAGCCAGTCGAGCAGTCCACGAACCAGCACCTCGGGAACCGATGCCCCGGAGGTGACGCCGACCGTGCGGACCCCGTCGAGCCAGGCCGGATCGACATCGCGCGCGTAGTCGACCAGGTAGGCGGCGTCCGCCCCGGCCGCCAGCGCGACCTCGACCAGCCGCACGGAGTTCGACGAGTTCTTCGAGCCGACCACGATGACCAGATCGCATTCGGGGGCCATCGCCTTGACCGCCACCTGGCGGTTCTGCGTGGCGTAGCAGATGTCGTCGCTGGGCGGGTCCTGCAGGCTCGGGAAACGATCCCGCAGCCGGGCGACCGTCTCCATCGTCTCGTCGACGCTCAGCGTCGTCTGGGACAGCCAGATGACCTTCGACTCGTCACGCACCGTGACGCTGTCCACGGCGGCGGGGCCGTCGACCAGCTGGACGTGATCGGGAGCCTCGCCGGCGGTGCCCTCGACCTCCTCGTGCCCTTCGTGGCCGATCAGCAGAATGTCGTAATCGTCACGTGCGAACCGCTTGGCTTCCTGGTGCACTTTGGTGACCAGGGGGCAGGTCGCGTCGATCGCGTGCAGGTTCCGCTCGGCGGCGGAGTCGCGGACCGCGGGCGAGACGCCGTGCGCGGAGAAGACCAGCACCGACCCCTCGGGCACCTCGTCCGCCTCGTCGACGAAGATCACGCCCCGGTCGGCCAGGGTCTCGACGACGTGGCGGTTGTGAACGATCTCCTTGCGCACGTAGACCGGTGCGCCGTAGCGCTCCAGGGTCTTCTCCACCGTCTCCACCGCCCGATCGACACCGGCGCAGTAGCCGCGTGGTTCGGCGAGGAGAACTCGATGTCCACCGGGCCGGCGACCGCCCGAGGCGGCGCTTCCCGTTATGCCCAGCTCAACCGGCACCGCGGTACTCATATGGACCAGGATACGGGCATTCGGGGGCCGGCCGCCCGTCGGCTTGTGGGTCGGCGGGGGTTCGGGGCAGGCTAGAGCGATGATCCGCCTCCCGCTGCCCGCACGCGTCGCCGCCGGGCTCGCCGCCGTCGTGGTCGACGAAGTCCGCAAGCTGCCGCAGACGGTATTGGCGCTGCCGATCACGGCCGCCAGCCAGGCGTTGCAGACCTCGATGCGCGCTCAGCAGGTGGTCGCGGAGCTCGCGATCCGCGGCGATGAGGTCTTCGCGCGGCTCGAGCGGCCGTCGGAGCAGCCGGAGTGGGCGACCTTCGACGAGGACGAGGAGACGACCGCCGCGACCGAGCCGATCCGGGCCGTTCCCGACCTCGCCGACCCCGACGCGGACGATCCCGCGCCGGTGGAGGCCGCCTCGGAGGATCCTGCGCCGGTCGCGGCCACGTCGGACAATCCTGCCGCGGTCGAGGCCGCGCCGGACCGCCCCGGGCCGGTGGAGGCCACGACCGAGGTGGTCGAGACGATCGAGGTCGAGATCGAACCGGAGGCGGACGAGGCCTCCCCGGCCGGCGCCGAGGGCCGATTCGCGCTGTACACCACCCCGCCGGAGCCGGAGGAGGTCGTCGTCGAGGTCACCGAGCGGCGCGTACCGGAGATCGTCGAGTACCTCGACTACGACAATCTCACCCTCGCCCAGTTGCGGGCCCGGCTGCGCAGCCTGTCGACCGACGATCTCGACGCCCTGCTGAGCTACGAGAACACGACCGGTCGGCGCCCACCGTTCCTGACGATGCTCGACAACCGCATCACCTCGGCCCGCGCCCGGTGACCTTCGGCGCCGCCGGGCCCACCCGCTCCCCCGGCGGCGCCCGGGGAGGCTTCGGCGCTCCCGCACCGTCGGCCGGCAGCCCGGAGGACTCCGGCGACGGCCGGGCGCCCGCGAGCTCGCTCGACAACCCCTGGCCGGTGCGCACCGTCGCGATGAAGGTCTCCGGGTGGATCGACCGGCTCGGCGCCGTGTGGGTCGAGGGGCAGCTGACGCAGGTATCGGTGCGCGGCAACGCGCGGACCGCCTTCCTGGTGCTGCGCGATCCGGTGGCGGATATGTCGATCTCGGTGACCTGCGATCGTGATCTGGTCCGCCGCAGCGAGGTCGAACTGCGCGAGGGCCTGCGCGTCATCGTCAACGGCAAGATCGGGTACTACCCCGCGCGCGGCACCCTGTCGTTGCGGGCGGTCGACATCCGGCCGGTCGGGCTCGGCGCCCTGCTCGCGCGGATCGAACGGCTGCGCGAACTGCTCGCCGCGGAGGGGCTTTTCGACCGACGCCTCAAACGCCCGCTCCCCTTCCTGCCGCGCACGATCGGACTGATCACCGGCCGCGAGGGCGCCGCCGAGCACGACGTGGTGACGATCGCCGCCCAGCGGTGGCCGTTGGTGCGTTTCGAACGTCGGCATACCCCCGTCCAGGGGCCGACGGCGGCGGACGCGATCATCGACGCGCTCGAGCAGCTCGACGCGATGGCACACGTCGACGTCATCGTCATCGCCCGCGGCGGCGGCAGCGTCGAGGACCTGCTGCCGTTCTCCGACGAGGCGCTCTGCCGAGCGGTGGTCGCCTGTACGACACCGGTGGTCAGCGCGATCGGCCACGAACCGGATACCCCGCTGCTCGACTACGTCGCCGATCTGCGGGCGGCGACGCCCACCGACGCCGCCAAGCGGGTGGTTCCCGATGCGCGGGCGGAGCTGGCGCTGGTCGCCGAGCTGCGGGAACGCAGCGCCTCGGCGTTGCGCAATTGGGTGGTGCGCGAGGAGCAGTCGCTCGAATCGCTGCGGCGCCGGCCGGTGCTGGCGGACCCGACGTCGGCGATCGACCGCGACCTCGCCGATGTTCGTCAGCTGATCCGACTGGCCCGCAACGATGTTCGCCGCACGGTCGATCGGCAGGAGACGGTGGTGAGCCACCTGTCGGCGCAACTGTCGACGCTCGGTCCGGCCGCGACGCTGCGGCGCGGCTACGCGATCGTGCAGCGCACCGACCACCACGCCGGCGTGGTGCGCAGCGCATCGGATGCGCCGCCCGGTTCGACGATTCGGGTGCGCGTCGAGGACGGGGCCTTCACCGCGACGGTCACCGCCGAGCAGACACCCCCCGCCGCCCCTCCGCCCGCCGACGCTCTGCCCGCCGACGCTCCGCCGGCTGACGAGCCACCCGCTGCCGAGGCCGGCCCCGCCACCGCTCCCGCGGACGGCTCGGCGGGCATCGACACGCCCGCGCGCCGCACGCCACGCGCTCGAACGAAAAGGAAGGGTTCGGCATGACCCCCGCCTCCGGCACCCCCGACCCCGGCACCGACATCGACACCACGGACGCCGCCGCGGTCGCCGACCTCGGTTACGAGGCCGCCCGCGACGAACTGGTCGAGGTGGTCCGCCGCCTCGAACTGGGCGGGCTCGACCTGGAAACGTCACTGGCCCTGTGGGAACGGGGCGAGGCGCTCGCGGCGCGCTGCGAGGAACACCTCGCGGGCGCGCGACGACGGATCGAGGAGGCCCTCGCCGAACGCGACGAGTGATGGCGCGGTAGGACAGACCCGACCACTCGCCCGGATCGAGCCGGCCGCTCGGCCCGACAGCACCGGCCCGGATCGACCGGCCTAGGCCGAGCGGGCCACCGCGTCGAAGGGACGGCCCGGGATCTCCAATCCGAGGTGCGCGCGCAGCGTCGTTCCCGTGTAGTCCTCGCGGAAGAGGCCGCGCCGCTGCAGGATCGGCACCACCTGCTCGACGAAGTCCTCGGTGCCGTTGGGATGCAACGGGATCAGCACGTTGAATCCGTCGGCGGCGCCGGCCCGGAACCACTGTTCGAGTTCGTCGGCCACCTGCTCGCCGGTGCCCGCGGCGGTCCAGTGCACCACTCCGAGCCCCTTCTCGACCTTGACCGCGAGCTGCCGAATCGTCAGATTCTCCTGCTGCACCCAGGTGCGCAGCCGTTCCAGGCGGCTCAGGCCGCGTCGGAAGACGTCCTCGGACGGGAAGACCTCAAACGGGAACGGCCCGTCGGGATCGTGCACGGTCAGGTCGGCACCGAGTTCGGCGCCGAGTTGGCCGATCACGTCGATGTTCTTGACCGCCAACTCCTCGAGTTCGGCCTCCAGGCGCTTGGCGGCGGCCTCGGTGTCGGCGACGTACGGGACCAGTCCGGGCAGGATGCGCAGGTCGTCGCGGCGGCGTCCGAAGCGCACCGCCCGCCCCTTGACGTCCTCGTAGAACTCGATGCCGTTGGGGATCGTCGACGACCCGGTGTAGATCGCCTCGGCGCGCAGGGCGGCCATATCGCGCCCGCGGTCGCTGGCGCCGGCCTGCACGAGCACCGGATGTCCCTGCGGCCCCGGTCCGATCGGCAGGACGCCGTCGACGTCGAAGAACCGGCCGTGGTGACGTACCGGGCGTCCCTCCCACAGTTTGAGGATCACCTCCACGAATTCGGCCGCCCGCTCGTAGCGGGCGGAGAACTCGGGGTGGCTGTCGTAGCCGAAGTTGCGGGCCATCTCGTCGCCGGACGAGGTCACGAAATTCATACCGGCCCGACCGCCGGACAGGTGGTCGAGGGAGGCGAACCGCAGCGCGATGTCGTAGGGATCGTTGTAGGTCGCCGAAACCGTTCCGATCAGGCCGATATGCGTCGTCTGCGCGGCGAGCGCGCCGAGCAGCGTCAGCGGCTCGTTGCTCATCGCCAGCGGCTCGCGCTCGCTGAACAGTCGCGGGCTGTCGGCGAAGAAGACCGCGTCGAACTTGCCGCGTTCGGCGGTGCGGACCAGGTCGGTGTAGTACTCGACGCTGTTGACCAGTTCCGGTGTGGCGGAGGGGTGGCGCCAACCGGCGCGGTGGAAGCCGACCCCGCGCAGGTTGAGGTTGATCGTCATCTGCGGCTGCGGGGCGGTCATGCGGGGACTCCCACGTTCTCGAGGTGGGTCGGCAGGGCCAGGTGATCGCGCAGGGTGACGCCGTCGTAGTCGGAGCGGTAGCGGCCGGCGCGTTGCAGGTCGGGAACGACGGTGTCGACGAAACGTTCGAGGCTCCCGCCGGCGCGCACGGTGAACCCGTCGATCCCGTCGGTGTCGACCCATCGGATGAGGTGATCCGCCAGCCGGTCGATCCGCGCGGCATCTACGGGCAGGTCGACCAGGATCCGGGGCGCCCGGGGCAATCGGGCGGCGCGGGTGGCCAGTTCGGCCGCTTGGGCGGGTTCGCGGACGAGTGCGACGTCGGCGTGGTCGAGCGCGAAGTGCCCGGCCGGACGCCCGGCGACCCGGACGTGCAGCGGGGGCCGTCGTTGCGGGCTGCGCGGCAGGTTGAAGGGGCCGGCGACCCGGAAGTGTTCACCCACATGCCCGATCGGGCGGATCAACTCGGACCGCACGTAGAGGCCGGACTCCTTGTCCGCGACGATCGCCTCCGAATCCCAGCTGTCCCACAGCGATTCGAGCACCCGTCGGAACTCGGCGGCGCGCTCCCAGCGGCCCTCCTCGGAGCGGACCGGCGGGGCGCCGTGCAACTGCGACGGTTCGAGTTCGTCGGTGGCGGGGATCGACCAGCCGGCCCGACCGTGGCTGAAGTGGTCGAGGGTCGAGATCCTGCGGGCGACGTTGTAGGGCGCGAGGTGGTCGATCGAGGTCGGCGCGACCAGCCCGATCCGCGTGGTGCGCACCGCCAGCGCGGGCAGCAGGGTCGACGGCTCGAAGAGCCCGGCGACGACCGGCGCCGCGAGCACCGCGTCGAAGCGGCCCCGTTCGGCGGTGCGGGCCTGCGCGATCACCGCCGACAACGTCGCCGGAACGGCCGCGCTCGGGTCGTCCGGGTACAGGTAGAGGTGGATCGGGCGATCCTGCGTCATGGTCGATCGTCCTTCGTCGGGGTCGGCGGCGTTCGGGCGGCGGCGGTCGGGCGGCGGCGTTCGGGGCGGTCCGACCGGTGGTCGGGCCGGGGGTGCTCAGCCGTAGATCGCGTTGACCGTGGCGATGTGGTCGGGGTTGAGCAGCGTGCGCGAGCGGTAGCCCAGGCGCAGACCGAGTTCGGTGGATGCGCGCAACTCGTCGAGGGAACCGGTGGGGGTGAACGTCACCTGGACCGGGCCGGGCAGGCCGGCCGCGCGGGCGGCGACCACCAGTCGCGCCCGCGAGTAGAACAGGCCCTCGTCGTCGGAGGTGCCGAGGTCGGCTCGCAGGTCGCCCTCCCCCAGCCCGATGGATTCGACGAGATGCGTCGCCTCGGCCAGCTCGCGAACCGCCTCGATGCCGGCGGTCGTTTCGATCATCACCTGCAGCGGAATGACCCGCGCGATGCCCCGTTCGGCACGCAGCCGGTCGAGATCCCGCGCGATCGTGCGCACCTCGCGAGCGCGTTCGGCCTTCGGGATCCGAACCGCGGTCAGCGCCGGGCCGACCACCGCTTCCAGATCCGCCGGGTGCAGCCCGGTATCGGCGGCGTTGACCCGCACGAGCACCGGCTTGGGGGCGGCGGTCGCCAACACCTCGGCGAGCAGCTTGCGGGCCCGATCCTTGTCCTCGTCGGGCGTCAGATGCTCCAGATCGAAGACGACCGCGTCGGCGTCGTTGTCGAACGCGGCGGCCACCAGATCCTCCCGCCCGGCGGGGACGTAGAAGTAGGAGCGAATCCCCGCGAGGGGTGAAATCCCGGTCATATCCGGCCTTTCGAGAGACAGTCGGGCGACGGGTCGAGGTGCCTTCCGGCTCAGAAGAAGCCGGACAGCGGCGGTTCGATGTCGTCGAGCAGGTAGGCGCCGATCGAGTTGAGCTTGTGGGCGCGCGGATTGTGGCTGGCGATGGTGCGCGCATTGCGCCAGTGCCGGTCGAGGTTGTGCAGTCGTTGCGTCGCCGACGCGCCGCCGACGTCGAACAGCAACGTCGAGGCCTTCAATGCCGCTTCGACAGCGACGAAGTGGGCGCGGGAGACGTCGAGGCTCGCGGCCACCAGCGGCTCCTGCTCGTCGAGGCCGCGCTCGCGCGCGTCGTCGACCCGGCCGATCGCCTCCGCCGCGCCGAGCACGGTGGCCTCGGCGGCGTAGATCAGCGCGGACATCTCGCCGACCGCCTGCCGCACGTAGGGGTCGTCCACCGATCGGGCGACGCCGGCGTGCTTGATCGGCCGGGCCTTCTCCCGGGCCCAGGCGATCGCGTCGGCCAGTGCGGCGCGGCCGATTCCGACCTCGATCGCCGCGAGCGCCAGTTGAAAGAACGGCGACACCTTCGGTCGGCCGACCCCCGGCTCGGGCAGGTCGAGGAACTCGTCGTCGTGCACCCGCACGGCGGTCAGTCGCGTCGTACCGCTGGCGGTCAACCGTTGCCCGATGCCGTCCCAGTCGTCGATCCGTTCGACGCCGGTTCGATCGGCGGGGATGACGAACTGCCGCGGTCGATCCTGCTCGTCGACCGCCCGCACCACGATCAGGTCCGCGAACAGCGTTCCGGTGCTGTAGAACTTGGTGCCGGTTACCGACCAGCCGGCGTCGTCGGGGCGCACGGTCGTCGCGATCGCGCCGTGCGCGCCGCCGACCTCACCGCCGGCGATTCCGAACAACTCGCCCGCGAGGGCCCGGTCGAACCAGTGCTGCTTGCGCTCGCCGTCCGGCAGCGTGCGCAGCGTCTCGACGAAGGCGAAATGCGAGCGCAGGGCCTGGGCGATATTGGCGTCGGCGGCCGCGAGGTCCAGGAGAAACTCGAAGAATCGGCGCGCCGACGCCCCGGGCCCACCGACCTCGCCCGGGATGCGCCAGGTGCCCAGGCCCTCGGCCGCCAGCAGCCGGATCTGCTCGAAGGGCATCCGCCGCTGGGCTTCCCGGTCCGCGGCCTGCTCGGCGATCGCGGGTAGCACCCGGCCGGCCCGCCGTTCGAGATCGGAAAGGGTTGCGGCCGAGGCAGTGCTGGTCACGAGCGGGAAGATCCTTCCGATGCCGTCCGAGGTCGACGCACCCGCGGCAGGCGGCACAGGGCGCGGCCGGGAGGGTGCGACGGCGGCGACCGCGGTCGCCATCGATCAGCAGGAAGGTTTCCCTATCGGGCGAACGGCGAGAATCCATTCGCTCGAAGTGACTCGAATCGGGCACCGCCCGGAGGACAGGCGGTGGTGAGGCCGACCGTTACCGCTCGATCGGAGCGGCCTCGATGACCGCCGTCGCGAGGGTGACGTAGTCGGACGGGGTACCCGAACCACGGATCAGGATGCGCACGTCGCCGAGGTCGGTCACCCAGATCGGCTCGTCGCTGTCGTCGTCGAAGACGGTCCACTCGGTGGTGCCGATCGTTTCGGTACCGGCGCGATCGACCGACCCCTTGGCGTAGGCGCTCGCGAGCGGCTGGACGGCCGCGTCGGACTGGGTCAGCTGCAGGTACAGCCGGGCGGCGGTGACAAATCCCACCGTGCTGGCGGTGGCCGGACCGATGTCGCGGCGGCTGCCGGAGTTCGGTGTCCAGTCCTCGGGGACCTGCGGCATGCGGATCGGATAGTCGGAGATCCCGGCGTCGACCTCGAGGGCGCTCGCGGCGTCGAAGGTCGGGATCGCGCCTTCGGTGGGTCCTCCGGGGCTCCAGGAGCATTGGCCGACCAGGCCGGCGACCAGCAGGCAGGCGACGACCAGCGGTGCGATCGTCCACACCATGTCGCCCGTCCCCTGGAGGATTCTCGGCTTCTTGTCGGCCATCCCGCAAACATATGTCATTCGACATCGGCCGCCGGAGTGAGCACCCCGACACTTCGCAGCCGAGACCGAAGGGCGGTACCGGGACACAACAGTCGCAGGTAGTGAGAGAATCGCTGTGAGTGGATCTCGAAAGCCCGAGATTTCCCCGAGTGTTCACCCAGCGAAGCGGCGGACCGACGCCGCCTGCGAGGAGGCAGAGCAGCCCATGACGTCCCCGATCGTCAATCGACTGGTAGCACCAGACCGCAACCTTGCTCTCGAGCTGGTCCGGGTCACCGAGGCGGGCGCTCTCGCCGCCGGAAAGTGGGTCGGACGCGGCGACAAGGAGGGTGGTGACGGCGCGGCGGTCGACGCGATCCGCCAGCTGGTGTCGAGCGTCTCGATGCGCGGCGTCGTCGTGATCGGTGAGGGCGAGAAGGACGAAGCCCCCATGTTGTACAACGGCGAAGAGGTCGGCAACGGGGACGGCCCGGACGTCGACTTCGCGGTCGACCCGGTCGACGGCACCACCCTGATGAGCAAGGGCATGCCGAACGCGATCTCCGTCCTCGCGGTCGCCGAGCGCGGCGCGATGTTCGACCCGTCGGCGGTGTTCTACATGGAGAAGCTGGCGGTGGGCCCGGAGTTCGCCGACTTCGTCGACATCCGCACCCCGATCGCCGAGAACATCCGCCGGATGGCGAAGATCCGCAAGTCCTCGACCTCCGAGATCACCGTGGTCATCCTGGATCGTCCCCGGCATACGAAGCTGATTCACGACGTCCGCGAGACCGGCGCCCGGATCCGCCTGATCTCCGACGGCGACGTCGCCGGTGCGATCGCGGCCGCCCGCCCCGACTCGGGCACCGACATGCTCGTCGGTACCGGCGGCACCCCGGAGGGCATCATCGCCGCCTGCGCGATGCGCTGCATGGGCGGTTCGCTGCAGGGCCGCTTGGCGCCGAAGGACGACGAGGAGCGGCAGAAGGCGATCGATGCCGGCCACGACCTCGACCGCGTCCTGAACACCCACGACCTGGTCGGCGGCGAGAACATCTTCTTCACCGCGACCGGCGTCACCGACGGTGACCTGGTCCGCGGCGTGCGGTACACCGGCGGCGGCGCCTATACGCAGTCGATCGTGATGCGCGCGAAGTCCGGCACGGTGCGCATGATCGACGCCTACCACCGCCTGGACAAGATCCAGGAGTACGCCGGTTCGAATCCGGCGCTGCCCGATATGGACGAGGCGCCCGTCGCGTTCTGATCCGATCCCCCCTCGGGCGGTCACCGAACGCCGTCCGCCGACATCCGCTCCGGTCCCCGCGTGGCCGGACACCGCTTTCCCCACATACACACATTCCGCTGAGAGGAAGACGTGAGCGAGCAGCAGTTCCGTATCGAGCACGACACGATGGGTGAGGTCCGCGTACCGATCGACGCGCTCTGGCGCGCCCAGACCCAACGGGCCGTCGAGAACTTTCCGATCTCCTTCCGGCCGCTCGAGCGCGCCCAGATCCGCGCGATGGGGCTGCTGAAGGCCGCCTGTGCTCGGGTGAACTACCAGCTGGGCCTGCTGGACGAGACCAAGTCCAAGGCGATCGTCGCCGCGGCCGAGGAGATCGCCGCCGGTCTGCACGACGACCAGTTCCCGATCGACGTCTTCCAGACCGGCTCGGGTACCAGCTCCAATATGAACGCCAACGAGGTCATCGCCTCGATCGCCGCCCGCAACGGCGTCACCGTGCACCCGAACGACGACGTCAACATGTCGCAGTCGTCGAACGACACCTTCCCGACCGCGACCCACCTCGCCGCGACCGAGGCCGCGGTGCGCCACCTCGCCCCGGCGCTCGAGTACCTGCAGGCGGCGCTGGCGGCCAAGGCCGACGAGTGGCGCACGGTGGTCAAGTCCGGCCGCACCCACCTGATGGACGCGGTCCCGGTGACCCTCGGCCAGGAGTTCGGCGGCTACGCCCGGCAGATCCAGGCCGGCGTGGAGCGGGTCGCGGCGACGCTCCCCCGCCTCGGTGAGCTGCCGATCGGTGGCACCGCGGTCGGCACCGGCCTCAACGCCCCCGAGGGGTTCGGCGAGAAGGTCGTCGAGGAGCTGATCAAGGCCACCGGTCTCGAGCAGCTGCGCCCGGCGGTCGACAGCTTCGAGGCGCAGGCCGCCCGTGACGGCCTGGTCGAGGCGTCCGGCGCGCTGCGCACGATCGCGGTCTCGCTGACCAAGATCGCCAACGACATCCGGTGGATGGGCTCCGGCCCGCTGACCGGTCTGGGCGAGATCCAGCTGCCCGACCTGCAGCCCGGTAGCTCGATCATGCCCGGCAAGGTCAACCCGGTGCTGCCCGAGGCGGTCACCCAGGTCGCCGCGCAGGTCGTCGGCAACGACGCCGCCGTCGCCTGGGGCGGAGCCGCGGGCGCGTTCGAGCTGAACGTGTACATCCCGATGATGGCGCGCAACCTGCTCGAGTCGTTCACGCTGCTGACGAACGTCTCCAAGCTGTTCGCCGACAAGTGTGTCTCCGGGCTGACCCCGAATACCGAGCATCTGCGCCGGCTGGCGGAGTCCTCGCCGTCGATCGTGACCCCGCTGAACTCCGCGATCGGTTACGAGGAGGCGGCCGCGGTCGCCAAGCAGGCGCTCAAGCAGGGCACCACGATCCGGCAGACCGTGATCGACCGCGGTCTGGTCGGCGAGTCGCTGTCCGAGGCGGAACTCGACCGGCGCCTCGACGTCCTGGCGATGACCAACGTCGATCGCTGATCGCCAACACGACAGATCGCTGATCGCCAACACGACAGATCGCTGATCGCCAACACGACAGATCGCTGATCGCCAACACCACGGATCGCTGATCGCTTCGATCTCGGCCCCTCGGGTCCGGCCACGCGCCGGGCGCGGGGGGCCGTTTTCGTACCGCACTACTTAATGGCGAGTAACAAACGGGACGCCGGGCATTATTATGGCCGTCTAATCATGTTCTCAGGTTTCGACATTAGGTTGACATCAATGCACGAGGCGGCCACGTAGGGGATGCAAAAACCCGGCGCCGAGTAGTGACGGCACGCGATGTGTTCGCTCGCCCCCCGGCCCCTCGTGCACCACCCATGGTGTCCGCCCCGGACGCGGGGCGCAACGGACTCGGGGGTCCGTTGCGCGAAACGTGCTCGGCCGTTCGCCCCTTCGGCGGGTGTGGTCGCGTCCGGGTCGGACATCTCGGCGGTGCACCCCGGTGCTTCGCCGAGCGTTCCCGAGGGCCGCTCCACTCATCTCGGCCATTCACGACAATGACGAAGAACGGCAATACATATCGATCACCCGCCCGACAGCGGCACCAGATTCCATTTCTGCGCGGGTGGATGGGGCCGCCCCCCTTCGGCCCCATCCACCCATCCGAAAACCGGATATCGGCCGGCTGTGCCTAGCGCGCAATGCGAGGGACGACACGGACCAGGACCACCATGGCGACGAGTTCGACCAGAGTCTGGGTGACCACGGCAAGCGGGGCGATCGCGAGCGACGACGGCAGTGCGAGCGCCAGCGGCAACACAACCAAGGAATTGCGGGTTGCCGTCGAGAACATGACGGCCCGGGTAGAGGCCACGTCCAGCCGCCCAACCCGACCGACGAGTAGCCCGACTGCCAGTGCGATGACAACGTAGACGACGTAAATCGGCACCACCCGCAGCAGACTCACGACCTCCGATCCGATCGCGGCGATCTGTGATGCCACGACGATGGCGAGGGTAGCCATCATCAATGGCACCATGGCGCCGGCCATGACGCCCTCGACCCTCCTGCCCGATCGATGACGCCGCGACAGCGCCTGAAGAGCAGCGGCTGCGGCCAGGGGCACCACGATCAGCAGAACGAACGCTTCGACAAAGGGGCCGATATCGATGACGTGGAGCACGTCGCCACCGACGAACAGGTAGAGGAAGACCGGCAACAGCACGATCTGTACCGCCATCAGCAGCGGCGCGGCCGCCAGGAGTTGGGCCCGCGCTCCTCCCGCCAGTCCGGTGAACACGATCACGTAGTCGATACACGGTGTCAGCAGCACGAACAGTACGCCGAGGAGCAGGCCACGATCGTCGGCGACGAGACGCGACAGGCCCCACGCGATCAATGGCATCACAGCGAAGTTGGCCACCAGCACCGCCGAGAGGAAACGAAGGTCCCGAAACGCCCGGCCGACCTCGATCAGCGGCACGCCGAGGAAGGTGGCGAACAGCAGCAGCATCAACACCGGCTCGATCGAGTGCTCGAACCCCGGGGCCAGTTGCGGTAGCGCCAATCCGGTTGCCGCGCCTGCGACGAGGGCAATCAGGTAGAGAGCGATCTGGTGTCGATCCCACCAATCGACCGCACGTCCGAGAGTCACCGGCACGCTTGC
This sequence comes from Millisia brevis NBRC 105863, assembly GCF_001552615.1. Taxonomy (GTDB): domain Bacteria; phylum Actinomycetota; class Actinomycetes; order Mycobacteriales; family Mycobacteriaceae; genus Millisia; species Millisia brevis. The sequence goes on along the minus strand of NZ_BCRN01000004.1, from coordinate 92,559 downwards.
GTGGTGACGGCATCACACGTTGACATCAGGTCGCCCAGCGCACATTCCGTCCGGCACTGCCGACCGCTGTCGGGACAAGCGATCACCTGCTCGGTCGCCTCCACCAATCGCTCGCGAAGACGCTGCAGGGTCGCCAGCCGATCATCAACGTCCCGAAGCCGCCGAACGAGCTTCGGTCGCAGCGTATCCCGAGCCCTGGTGCAACTCTCGACCTCGACGACGTCGAGCAACTCCGCTATCTCGGGCAACGAGAGTTCCAGTTGTTTGGCTGCGTGAATGAACGACAGCCGCTCCACGACGCTCTCGTCGTAGTCGCGATAGCCGTTCAAACTCCGCTCCGCATGGATCAGTCCCATCGACTCGTAGAAGCGGAGCGCGGTGACGGTCACCCCGGAGCGCCGTGACAGCTGTGAGATTCGCACCGGGCCTACCCTAAACGTTCGAGTCGGATCGAAGGTCAATCCGTTCGTCGCGGCGACCGATCGGATCACCGGCACGGTGGACCCTGGCCGCCGCTGGATCTCGTTCGTCTCGGATCGGGTACCCCACATGCGGCCGGCCGGCCCCCCGGATGCGGGAGCCGGCCGGCGCACTGTGAGCCACGGATCAGTTGGGACCGATCTCCTCGAGCATCTCGGTGACGAGAGCGGCGATCGGCGACCGCTCGCTGCGGGTCAGGGTGACGTGCGCGAAGAGCGGGTGCCCCTTGAGCTTCTCGATCACCGCCGCGATGCCGTCGTGCCGGCCGACCCGCAGGTTGTCGCGCTGGGCGACGTCGTGGGTCAGCACGACCCGCGATCCGCTGCCCAGTCGGGACAGCACGGTCAGCAGCACGTTGCGCTCGAGCGACTGGGCCTCGTCGACGATCACGAAGGAGTCGTGCAGCGAGCGTCCGCGGATGTGGGTCAGCGGGAGCACCTCGAGCATGCCGCGGCTGATGACCTCCTCGATGACCTCCTGGCTGGCCAGGCCGTCCAGGGTGTCGAAGACCGCCTGCGCCCAGGGGCCCATCTTCTCGTTCTCGGTTCCCGGCAGATAGCCGAGATCCTGTCCACCGACGGCGTACAGCGGGCGGAAGACGACCACCTTGCGCTGCCTGCGCCGCTCCAGGACCGCCTCGAGTCCCGCGGTCAGCGCGAGCGCGGACTTGCCGGTACCGGCCTTGCCGCCGAGTGAGACGATGCCGACGCTCTCGTCGAGCAGCAGGTCCAGGGCGATGCGCTGTTCCGCCGACCGGCCGTGCAGGCCGAAGGCCTCCCGCTCGCCGCGCACCACCTGGACGCGCTTGCTCGCGTTGACCCGACCCAGGGCACTCGACGTTCCACCGAGCAGCCGGACGCCGGTATTGCACGGCAGTTCGCGGGCCGATTCGAGGTCGATCTCACCCTGCGCGTAGAGCGCGTCGATATCGGCGGCGGCAACCTCGAGCTCGGCCATACCCGACCAGCCGGAGGTCACCACGTCCTGCGCGTGATACTCGTCCGCCGGGAGTCCGGCCGCACCGGCCTTTACCCGCAGCGGAATGTCCTTGGAGACCAGGACAACGTCGTTGCCCTCGCCCTTCAGGTTCAGCGCGCAGGCCAGGATCCGCGAATCGTTGTTGTCGGTGCGGAAACTGGCCGGCAACACCGACTGATCGGTGTGATTCAGCTCGACCCGTACCGTCCCGCCCACCTCGCCGATGGGGATCGGCAGATCGAGGCGCCCGTACTTGACCCGCAGGTCGTCCAGCAGTCGCAATGCCTCCCGCGCAAACCATCCCAATTCCGGATGGTGCCGCTTGCCTTCCAATTCACTGACCACGACCAGCGGAAGAACAACTTCGTGTTCGGCGAATCGGGTAATTGCCCACGGATCCGAGAGCAATACCGATGTGTCCAGAACGAAGGTGCGAATGGCGGTCGGTGCGGAGCGAAGATCGGTCACGTGAGGCTCCTAGATCGCCGCGCGTGCCACGCGGCGCAATCGGCGGACCGGCAGGTCTGCTATGTCGATCGACGTGAGTCGACCGTCATGAGACCGGGCACCGGTCTCCTAACGACTGTGTGAACAACGACCACAGTTGAGACCTCCCGTACGGGCCGCATCCCCGCGCCCGTACAGCCGACGTTAGCGCCGAAATCGTCAGTCGGCACGGCACGGCACGAATCAAACCTTTATCGGACGCGACGTTCACACGGACGACACCGAGCGGACACCGGGACGAAATTGCGACCGAAATGGCCGACCGAAAGTCCGATCAGCCGACGAGCGGCCACTCCTCGAGGCCCTCGTAGAGCGGGAAGTCGGCCGCGAGAGCCGTCACCCGATCGCGCAGCGCGTCGGTCGCGGTACCGGTCGCCAGGGCGGTGCCGATGATGTCGGCCACCTCGGCGAACTCGGTGGCGCCGAAGCCGCGGGTCGCCAGCGCGCCGGTGCCGATGCGCAGACCGGAGGTGGTCATCGGCGGCCGCGGATCGAAGGGCACCGCGTTGCGGTTGACGGTGATGCCGACCTGGTGCAGCAGATCCTCGCCCTGCTGCCCGTCGAGCGGCGAATTGCGCAGGTCGACCAGGACCAGGTGCACGTCGGTGCCACCGGTGAGGACCGAGACGCCGTTGCCGGCGACGTCGGCGGCCGAGAGCCGCTCGGCGAGCAGGCGGGCGCCCTCGAGGGTGCGGCGCTGACGATCGGCGAACTCCTCGCTCGCGGCCATCTTGAAGGCGACCGCCTTGGCGGCGATCACGTGCATCAGCGGGCCGCCCTGCTGGCCGGGGAAGACCGCGGAGTTGAGCTTCTTGGCCCACTCCTTGCGGGCGAGGATGAAGCCGGAGCGCGGGCCACCGAGGGTCTTGTGCACCGTCGAGGAGACGATGTCGGCGTGCGGCACGGGCGAGGGGTGCAGGCCCGCGGCCACCAGACCGGCGAAGTGCGCCATGTCGACCCAGAGCACCGCGCCGACCTCGTCGGCGATCTCCCGGAATGCGGCGAAGTCGAGGTGGCGCGGGTAGGCCGACCAGCCGGCGACGATCACCTTCGGCTGGGCCTCGAGCGCCGCCTTGCGGACGTCCTCCATGTGGATGAGGTGATCGTCCTCGGAGACGCCGTAGGCCGCGACGTTGTAGAGCTTGCCGGAGAAGTTGAGCTTCATCCCGTGGGTGAGGTGGCCACCGTGGGCGAGGTTGAGGCCGAGCATCGTGTCGCCCGGGTCGAGGACCGCCGCGAGCACCGCGGCGTTCGCCTGCGCACCCGAGTGCGGCTGGACGTTCGCGAACTCGGCGCCGAAGAGCTCCTTGGCGCGGGTGCGCGCGAGGTTCTCGGCGACATCGACGTATTCGCAGCCGCCGTAATAGCGCCGGCCCGGGTACCCCTCGGCGTACTTGTTGGTCAGCACGCTGCCCTGGGCCTCGAGGACCGCCCGCGGGACGAAGTTCTCCGAGGCGATCATCTCCAGCGTCGAGCGCTGCCGACCCAGCTCGTCGCCGAGCACCGCCGCGATCTCCGGGTCGAACTGGGACAGCGAGGCAGCCATCGACGACGATCCGGGCGCGGCCGAGGCGTTCGGCCCGGTCGGGGTATTCGGCGCGGTCGGGGCAGCGGACATACGGGCGACTCCCGGGGTAGACGGCGGGGAAGCACACCCGAACGGACGGGTGTACGGAACTCAACCTTTCCGATTGTATGGCCGGCTCTTCGTCCGGTTCGAATCGGACTCTGCGGAGCGACCCCGTGTGCCCCCGCACCGGCACCGGGGTGAACAATGCCGCCATGGCCGAAGCACCTGCGGGCGACCCGCGGAGCCCGTTGTCCGCGAGCGACCGTTGCGCCGGCGGCCGCCCGGTATCCCGCTGCTGCACGAGTTGCTGATTCGTGCGCGATACCAGCCCCTATCTCGAATTCACCCGCGAGCACTGGCGCACGCTGCGCCGGCAGACCCCCCTGGATCTGACCGAGGAGGAATTGGCCAAGCTGCGCGGCCTCGGTGAACAGATCGACCTGGTCGAGGTCGCCGAGGTCTACCTGCCGCTGGCCCGACTGATCCACCTGCAGATCGCGGCCAAACGCCGCCTCTTCGCGGCGACGGCGACCTTCCTCGGGGAGACCGTGCCCACCCGCCAGGTGCCCTTCGTGATCGGTATCGCCGGCAGCGTCGCGGTCGGCAAGTCGACCACCGCGCGCGTGCTGCGTTCGCTGCTGGCCCGGTGGGAGCAGCACACCCGGGTCGATCTGGTCACCACCGACGGTTTTCTCTACCCGACCAACGAGTTGATGCGGCGCGGCATCATGCATCGCAAGGGCTTCCCGGAGAGCTACGACCGGCGCAAGCTGCTGCGCTTCGTCACCGAGGTCAAGTCCGGCGTCGGCGAGGTCGACGCGCCGGTCTACTCGCACGTCACCTACGACATCGTGCCGGGCGAGGTGCACACCGTGCGGCGGCCGGACGTGCTGATCGTCGAGGGTCTCAACGTGTTGCAGTCCGGGCCGCGGCTGATGGTCTCGGACCTGTTCGACTTCTCGATCTACGTCGACGCGCGGATCGAGGACATCGAGGCCTGGTACGTCACCCGGTTCCTGTCGCTGCGCAAGACCGGCTTCGCCGATCCGCGCTCGCATTTCCATCACTACTCGACGTTGACCGACGAGCAGGCGACCCTGGCCGCCGAGGACATCTGGCATTCGATCAACCGACCGAACCTGGTGGAGAACATCCTGCCGACCCGCCCGCGCGCGACGCTGGTCCTGCGGAAGGACTCCGACCACTCGATCAACCGGCTGCGGCTGCGCAAGCTCTGACCGCCCGCGCCGGGCCGGGGCGGGAGGGGTCGGGAGTGGGCCGGCTACTTGCCGAAGCGGCGGTGCCGGGCGCCGAAGTCGCGCAGGGCCCGCAGGAAGTCGACCCGCCGGAACTCCGGCCAGTAGACCTCGGTGAACCAGATCTCCGAGTAGGCGCTCTGCCAGAGCAGGAACCCGGAGAGGCGCTGCTCGCCGGAGGTGCGGATCACCAGATCCGGGTCGGGCTGACCCGAGGTGTACAGGTGGGCGGCGATCGCCGGCCCGGTGATCCGTTCGACCAGTTCGGAGCCGCTGTAGCCGGCGGCGATGTTGTTGGCGACCAGGGAGCGGACCGCGTCGACGATCTCCTGGCGGCCGCCGTAGCCCACCGCGACGTTGACATGCACGCCGCTGCGGCCGATCGTGCGCTCCGCGGCCTCGGTGAGCCGGCGGGCGGATTCGGCGGGCAGCAGATCGAGCGCACCGACGATCTTGACCGTCGAGTTCTGCTCGGGACCGCTCAGTTCCTCGACGACGTCGGTGATGATCTCGAGCAGCGAGACCAGCTCGTCGGGGTCGCGCTGCAGGTTCTCGGTGGACAGCAGGTAGATCGTGACGGTGCCGACCGCGGCGGCCTCGCACCAGGAGACCAGCTCGGCGACCTTGACCGCACCCATCCGATGGCCGTCGCTGACGTCGGTGAAGCCGTTCTCCTTGGCCCACCGCCGATTGCCGTCACACATCACCGCGACGTGGGCGGGATGCGACAGGCCATCGAGGCTGTCGAGCAATCGCCGCTCGTAGATCGAGTACGCCAGCCCTCCGACCTTCACCGGCAACCGCCCCGTTCGGCGCCGAAAAGCGCACATCGTTCCACCTTCAACACGACCAATCAGAGTACGCCGCCCGGAACGCGTCGGGCGGTGGGTCCCGTGTCGGAGTGGGACCACCGATCGGACGAATGACCAAGAATCGGGCATAACGGTCACGCATGGGCGTGACCGTCATCGCGCCGACTACTCGCGGGCGACCCCGCGCTGATCGTCGACGCCACCGCGATCGGTGCCCTCGTCGGCGGCCTGGTCGCTGGCCGGGAAGTCGCGGTCGAAGGTCGTCGGCAGCTTGCGCAGCCGCGAATTCATCGATCGGATCAGCAGAGCGGTGGCCGCGAGCAGACAGAGGATGACCACCAGGCCGAACGGCGACGCCTTGCCGAATTCGGGACCCGTCTCGTTCGGATTCTGGGCAAGGATCAGTGCCGCCTCGGTGGCGGCCAGCGTCATGGTCGACGCGATGGTCACCAGTTCTCCCCGTCGGTTGCGTCGCTCGGGTCGAGCCCGGCGAACAGGTCGGTCTCCGGAAGCGCGGACGGCACGCGGGTGGCGGCCAGTTCGAACTCCTCGGTCGGCCAGAACTCCTTCTGGTCGTCGATGGGCGACGCGAAGAACAACCCGTTCGGGTCGATCTGCGTCCGATGTGCCAGCAGGGCGGCATCGCGGCGATCGAAGTAGTCGGCGCTGTCGACGCGGGTGGTCACCCGATCCAGCAGCCGGCCGCGCTCGGCCGGCCACTTCTCGAGCCACTCCGCGTAGGGACCGACCCGACCCGCGGCCACCGCGGCGTCGTTGAGGATCTGCATGCGCTGCCGCAGGAAGCCGTGCACGTAGTAGAGCTTCTTCGGCTCCCAGACCGGCCCGGCGTCCGGGAAGCGGTCCGGGTCGCCGGCGGCGTCGAAGGCGGCGACGGAGACCTCGTGGCAGCGGATGTGATCCGGGTGCGGATAGCCGCCGTTCTCGTCGTAGGTGGTGATGACATGGGGCCGGAACTCCCGCACCACCCGTACCAGCGCCTCGGTCGACACCTCGAGCGGCACCTTCGCGAAGCAGCCGTCCGGCAGCGGCGGCAGCGGATCGCCCTCGGGCAGGCCCGAGTCGACGTAGCCCAACCACATCTGTCGCACCCCGAGGATGTGCGCGGCCTGCGCCATCTCCTCCCGGCGAATCGTCGGGAGATTGTCGCGCACCCCCGCGATGTCCATCGCCGGATTCAGAATGTCCCCGCGCTCACCACCGGTCAGGGTCACCACGAGCACGTCGTGGCCCTCGGCGGCGTACCGCGCCATCGTCGCGGCGCCCTTGCTCGACTCGTCGTCCGGGTGAGCATGCACCGCCATCAGCCGAAATCCGCCCACGTCGACTCCTCGTCGTCCTCTCCGCCGTCTCGTCGCGGCCATCGGGGTCCACCCGACCCCGCCCCGTCCGCCCCGTGGGGCGCGAGGGTCCTGCTGTCAATAGTTCCACCTGCGGGCGCGGGCGCCACTCGCGGGCCGGCCCCGGGCGTTCGGCCGGCGGAACCGGGGCCGGCGCGCACCGCCCGCGGGGGCGTCGATAGGGTTGACGGGCGATGAGTTCACCTTCCGACGCCGACACCTCGCCGGTCCCCGATCCGCGCCCGACCACGGGCGCTTCCCGATCGGCCGGCGGCCCGCAGCAGCCGCCCGCGGGCCGATACCCGACCTCCCGCGCGACCGGCCGGGTACTGGCGGTCATCCTCGGCGTCGGCCTGATCGCCCTGCTCGTCGCGGTGGCATTCCTGGCCTACCGACTGTTCACCGACGAAGCCGTCTCCGGCGAGACCGTGTCGTACCAGGTGGTCGACGACAACGCGATCGACGTCCAGATCCTGGTGACCCGCGACGACCCCTCCCAGCCGGTCAGCTGCGTGGTGCGCGCGCGCTCGCGCGACGGGTCGGAAACCGGCCGCCGCGAGGTGCTGATTCGCCCGACCGAGGGCAAGACCGTCGAGTTGACCACCCGCATCGCGACCTCGGCACCGCCCGGAATGGCCGACCTGTACGGCTGCGGCGATACGGTGCCCGCCTATCTCACCGAAACGAGCTGAATCCCCGGTCACGGGACGGTATCGAATAGTCGTCGACCTGGGGAATTCCCGCTGCGTGGTACGATCTATCGATACACGGCTCCACGCGGGAGCCGTGTATTGCTGCATTCGCAGTAGTTTTCCCGGTCGGGACCGACCGGGTTTGGTGCGTTTATGGCCGCGGGGCGAAGGACACGAGACACGGACCGCGCTCCGGGTGCGGGCGGCCGAACGCCATGCGACGGGATCGTGCCCGTCAAGGACCGAAGGAGACCGAGATGACCGAGACGCAGGTGACGTGGTTGACCCGCGAGTCGCACGACAGACTCAAGGGAGAGCTCGACCAGCTCATCGCCAATCGGCCGGTAATCGCAGCCGAGATCAATGAGCGGCGCGAGGAGGGCGACCTCAAGGAGAACGGTGGCTACCATGCCGCGCGCGAGGAGCAGGGCCAGCAGGAAGCCCGCATTCGTCAGCTCCAGGAACTGCTGAACAACGCCAAGGTCGGCGAGGCGCCCACCCAGTCCGGTGTCGCGCTGCCCGGATCCGTGGTCAAGGTGTACTACGACGGTGACGAGACCGACACCGAGACCTTCCTGATCGCCACCCGCGAGCAGGGCGCCAGCGACGGCAAGCTCGAGGTCTACTCGCCCAACTCCCCGCTCGGCGCCGCGTTGATCAACGCCGCCGTCGGCGATACGCGCGAGTACCTGCTGCCGTCGGGCAAGACGATGAAGGTGACGCTGGTCAGCGCGGAGCCGTACAGCCCGTAGCCGTCCCATCGGAGCGGGCGTCGACACGAGGGCGTCCGCACCGCCCCCCGATCCCCCGCGTCCCGCAGTACCCTTTGTGGCCCCGCTTCCTCACGGCAGCGGGGCCACATTTCGTTGCCGGGCCGACCGGCGCCGACGCGCCTACGATGTCCGTCCATGGCCGACCACCGCTCCGGGCAACTCCCCGGTGAGATCCCGGAGGATCGGCCGTTCGCCCACGTCGCCGACGCCGAGCTCGGCCCGCGGCTGGTCGCCGCCTTCGCCGTCGACCCCACCGTCGTGCGCACCACGGTCGGCGACGGCCACCTGGCCCTCGCCGATCGGGCCCGCGGCCACCTCGAGGCCGCCCGCGCCACCGGCTCGGTCTACGGCCTGACCACCGGGGTCGGCGCGCTGCGGCACGTTGCCGTCGACCCGGACGACACCCCGACCGGCCACGCGCGCCGACTGCTGCGCAGCCACGCGGCCGGGTTCGGGCCACAACTCGACGACGGCATCGCGCGCGCGACCATGGTGATCCGGCTGCACCAGCTGCTGCGCGGCGGCGCGGGCGTCCACCCCGACCTGATCCGAGCCCTGGCGGCCGCGCTCGACCGCGGCGCGATCCCCGGGCTGCACGCCTACGGCGGTATCGGCACCGCCGATCTGACGGTGCTCGCCCAGCTGGCGCTGACCCTCGCCGGGGAACTGCCGTGGCGGTCGGGCGGGGTCGCGCCGGTCGCGATCGGCGCAGGCGACGCGCTGCCCTTCATCAGCAGCAATGCGCTGACCGCCGCGGTCGGCTCGATCGCGATCGACGCGCTGGCCCGGCTGGCCCGCTGCGCCGAGGTGATCGGAGCGCTCTCGCACGCGGCGCTGCGCGGCTCGCCCCAGGCCTACGACCGTCGGGTGCACGCGGCGAAGAACGATCCGCATGCCGCCGGGGTCGCCGACCGGATGGCCGCATTGATCGGCTCCCCCGGCCCGGCCGCGCGGCTGCAGGATCCCTTCGGTCTGCGCACGATCCCGCAGGCCCACGGCGCCGCCGAGGAGGCCTTTGCCGCCGCCGAGGCCGCACTGGCCGCGGAGATCGACGGGGCGGCGGAGAACCCGTTGATGGTCGACGCGGTCGCCCTGCACCACGGGCAATTCCTCACCCAACGGCTGGCCGGCACCCTCGACGCGGCCCGCGCCGCGGCATTGCCGGTGCTGACGTTGTCGGTGGCCCGGACGTCCGCCCTGCTCGATCCCCGGCTCAGCGGACTGCCCCCGTTCCTGGCGGCCGAGTCGGCGGCGAGTTCGGGACTGCTGATCGTGGAGTACCTGACCGCCGACCTGCTGGCCCGCGCCGGCTCGCTCGCAACGGTGTCCTCGCATCGCCGCGCCGTGGTGGCGCTCGGTCTGGAGGAGCACGCCAGCCATTCGACCCAGTCGGCGTGGCAGACGTTGGAGCTGATCGAACCGGCCCGCGATCTGTTGGCCTGCGAGCTGGTCACCACGGTGCGGGCGCTGCGGTTGGCGCCGACCCGGCTGCCGGCGGCCGGTCCGGCGCGGGCCCTCTACGACGCGGCGGCCGAGGTGTTGCCCGATATCCGGGAGGACCATGTGCTCGGCCCGGAGCTGCGGGCGGCGGCCGAGGTGGTCGGCCGATGCGCGACCTATTCGCCGATCGGGCGCAGTTCGTCGGCGTAGGACACCGGCAGCCGGCGCATCAATCCGCTGCGACTGATCGAGTACTGCCCCATCCGCCACAGCGGCGGGGAGTAGGCGTGCAGCGAAACCGACCCGTCGACCGCCCCGGTCATCCGATGGATGTGGTCCGGGCCGAAGGCGAAGGCGCGACCGGCGGTGACGGTGCGGGTGCGCGGGGTCCCGCCGAGCCGCGGCCTGCTCTCGTGCACCGCGCCGCGCGTGACGGCCACCGCGCCGCTGCTGGTGTCGTGATCGTGCCAGCCGGTGTCGTCGACGGTATTCCAGCAGAGCACCCAGACGTCGATGTCACCGTCGCGGTAGAGCGACCCGAAATGCCGCCCGCCGGTGTCGTGTCGCACCAGGTGCTCCCACAGCTCGGGCCGATCGGCGAGCCGGCGCACCCAGCGTTTGAGTTCGGCCGGGGTCAGCACCCGCCCGGGAAGCGGCGGCAGGTCCGCCGCGGCGGACGCGGCCGGGGTCGTCTCGGTCATCGAGAACCTCCGTGGAGCAGGTGAGCGGGGTTGGTGACAAACAACGCGCGGGAGAACGCGTCGCCGAGTCCGGGGTCGGTGGGCAGGGCATAGGGGCGATCGGAGCCGTGCACGATGGGGTCGACGCCCACCACCCGGACCATCGCGTCGATCGCCCGCGGCCCGTAGGAGGAGGTCTCGTAGTAGACGTGCGGGTCGATCCGGCCGAACGTGCCGCCGCGCTGGTCGAGCCGCTCGTGGTGCAGGGGCGCGAGCCCGGCGAGGGCGACGAAGGCGATGCGCAGCGCCGGCAGCAGCGCCCGCCCGGCGACGTGCCAGGCGAACCAGGCCGCCGCCATGCCCGCCGGATAGGCGGTGAGAGCGGGCCACCAGCCCGGAACGTCGCGGGCGCCGGCCGCGGGGCCGGGGTGCACCAGGACCGGCAGGTCGGCCTCCTCGACCACGGCGAGCAGCGGGGCGAGATGGTCGAGGGCGGCGGGATCGGCGATCGCTCCGGAGGGGATCTGCAGGCCGCGCACCCGCGGATGCTCGAGCACGGCGGCGAGATGCTTCGGGTCGGGTTCGACCAGGCCGGCCGCGGCCCAGATCCCGTGGCCGGTCGCGGTCGGCGCGAGATCGTCGGCGAGGTGATGCCAGGCGTCGAGCAGCGGGGCGGCCTGTTCCGGAGGCAGCGACTCGATCCCGAGGGGGCAGGACAGCGAATACAGCACATCGTCGATGTCGTCGTCGGCGTCGATCGCCGCCCGCGCGGCCGGATCGTGGTCCTCGGGCCGCACCCGGTAGACGGGCTCACCGTCGAGGTACAGATCCCAGCCGACCATCCGCGGCGCGCTGCTGCGCGCCCGCAATGCCTCGATCAGCGCCGGCGGCCACAGATGTTGGTGGCAATCCACCACCGGGGCGGCCTCGACCGGCTGCCCGGTCACCGGATGAGGGAAGCGCTTCACATGTAAGAGTGAAACGCTTCACTATCGCCGGCGCAACTCGACTATCCTGGCCGGGTGCCGAAGCGTCCGACGCTGCAGGACGTCGCCGACGCCGTGGGTTTGGCGCCGGCGACGGTGTCCTACGCCCTGCGCGGCGAGCGGGGCTCCGCGGACACCGTCGATCGGGTCCGCGCGGCGGCGGCCGACCTGGGCTATCAGATCGATCCGATCGCGTCCGCGCTGGCCCGAGGCCGCTCCCGCACCATCGCGGTGCTCTGCGGCTCCACCCGGGATCTGTGGCAGCAGTCGTTGGTCGGCGAACTCTCCCGGGCCCTCAACGCCCGGGATCGCTATGTCGTCGTCGCGGACGCGGACGGCAATCCGGAGCGCGAGGAGGCGATCCTGCGGCAGCTGCTCACCCAGCGCCCCGACGGCTTGCTGGTCACGCCGCTCGATCCGATGTCCGATATCTGGGAGCAGGCCGCCCGCACCCTGCCGGTGCTCGCCCTGGGCGATCGACTGGGGCACGCGCCGTCCGCGGGCGCGATGGTCTTCGACAATCCGGCGGGCGTCACCCTCGTCCTCGACCATCTCGGCGCCCTCGGCCACCGATCGATCGCGGTAGCCGTACCGACCCGACCCACCACCCTCGATCGCCCGGCGGAACTATTGGTCGCCGCCGAGGCCCGCCGGCGCGGGATGGCGATCACCGTGGTGCATACCCCGCCGCCGACCGCCGACCCGGCGACCACCACCGGCCACCTGACCGAGGCGCTGCGCGCCGCGCGGGCGGGCCACGATCCCGTGACCGCGATCTTCTGTTTCTCCGACTCGTTCGCCTTCGGCGCGCTGCGCGCCGCCCGAACCCTCGGGCTGAGCGTGCCGGGGGACCTGACCGTCGTCGGCTACGAGAACGTCACCCCGGGCGATCTGACCGGCCCCGGCCTGACCACCGTCGACTGGGACGATGCCGCGGTCGTCGAGGCCGCCGTCGGCTATCTGTTGGAGGCGACTCGCGCCGGCGCCTCCCCCGGGGTCCGCCGATTCGCCCCCCGACTGGTGGTGCGCGGCAGCTCCGGACCGGCGCCCGGCTGACCCCTCGCCAACCGGACGCCGACCGATGCCCTCAGGACACGTGGTTGGCGCGCAACGCCTCTCGCAGCCCGGCGGCATCGATGCCGAGTTCGTTCAACCGGCCGAGGTAGGTGTCCACATTGCGCAGCTTGACCTCCTCGTAGCCCTTGACCACCTCGACCGCCTCCGCGATCCGCACCGCGCGGTCGTAGCTCTCCGCGGTCAGATCGCGCGCGGCCTCGAGCACGATCAGACGGTAGTGATCGCGCAGGGTCCGCTCCAGGGCGCGCATCGGGGTGCGGCCGAAGGGGTCGAGCCGTGTCCCGCGAAGCCGCTTGCCGTGTGCCAGATTTCGCAGCACGCCGTGAGACGCCGGACCGAAGGCGATCTTCTTGCGACGGCCCAACTTCGCCAGCGTCGGCGGCTGCAACATGAAGCGGTGCGCACCGCCCTGCGGCACCTCGCGGTCGAGGTGCGCGGCAAACGCCGGATCGGTGAGCAGCCGGGCGACCTCGTACTCGTCCTTGTAGGCGGTCACCGTGAACAGCAGGCGGGCAACCGCTTCCGAGAATTCGGTGCGGCCGGTGCCACTGCGGGCCTCCGCGTCGGCGACCGCCTCCACGGTCGCGAGGTAGCCGGCGGCCACCCGCTCGTCCTGGTAGCCGACCAGTTCACCGGCCCGCCGCTCGGCGATCGCTCGGACCGCCTCCGGCAGCCGGCGGCCGGCGAGCAGGGCGGCCGGCGCGACGGTGACCGTCCGAGCCGCTCCGGCGGGCTCCTCGGCGCCGACGACCGCAGCACGGAAGGCATCCGGATCGGCGACCGCGACGCGGCCCCACTCGAAGGCGGACGTATTGGCCGCCACCGCAACGCCGTTGAGCGCGATCGCCTCGAGGATCGCCGCACGCGGGATCGGCAGGCCGCCGGCCTGGTAGGCGGCGCCGACCAGTAGGAAGTTCGCCGCCGCGGTCGCCCCGAAGAGCGCCTCGGCCGCGCCGAGGGCATCGAAGCCGACCAACGTGTCGCAGCGCGCCCGCAACCGGTCGGCCAGACTGTCGGTGGCCGGGTAGGCGATCGACCGGTCGTAGACCATCGGACCGGTGGGGGTCTGCCCCGTCGACGCGACCGTGATCGTGTGGCCGGGTCGCCCGAAATCGACGTAGCGGCTGTCGGCCGCGGTCAACATGTCGAAGGCGAGCACGCAGTCCGCGCTGTTCGGGCCGATCCGGTTGGACGCGCCGGTGTCGGTCGGACTCAGCCGCAGATGCGAGGTGACCGGACCAGCCTTCTGGCTCAGACCGGTCTGATCGAGCCCGTCGACGTGCAGGCCGGAGCGCAGCGCCGCCATACCGAGAATCTGATTGACGGTGACGATGCCGGTGCCACCGATGCCGGCCAGGAAGGTGTTGTGCAGCCCGACGATCGGCCGCAGCGACGGTTCGTCGACCTCGGGGGCCCGGGGAGCGGTGCGCCGCTTCGGCTTCTCCTCGCCGACGGTGACGGTCACGAAGGCCGGGCAGGTGCCGTCGAGGCAGCTGTAGTCGGTATTGCAGGAGGTCTGGTCGATGCGGGTCTTGGTGCCGAATTCGGTGGCGATCGGCTGCACCGACAGGCAGTTGCTCTTGACGCCGCAGTCGCCGCAGCCCTCGCAGACCGCCTCGTTGATGACCACCTTCGTGGTCGCCTCGGGGACCTGGCCGCGCTTGCGCTTGCGGCGCTTGTCCGCCGCGCAGGGCTGGTCGTAGATCAGTGCGGTCACGCCGGGTTCGGTGCGCAGGATGCGCTGGGCCTCGTCCAGGCGGTCGCGATCCCAGACGGTCACCCCGTGGGCGTAGGCCGATCGGCGATGGCGGCCCGGTTCGTCGGAGCAGACGATGATGCGCCCGACGCCCTCGTCGCGCAGTTTGTGGGTCAACTGCGGCACCGAGAGGGCTGCCTCGGCGTGCTGGGCGCCGGTCATCGCGACGGCGGAGTTGTAGAGGATCTTGTAGGTGATGTTGACCCCGGCGGCGACGGCGGCCTGCACCGCGAGCTGGCCGGAGTGGAAATACGTTCCGTCGCCGATGTTCTGGAAGATGTGGTCGACGTCGGTGAACGGCGCCTGCCCGATCCACTGGGCGCCCTCACCACCCATCTGGGTGATGCCGACGACCTGCGAGTCGGTGCGCGGGGACATCGTGACCATCGTGTGGCAGCCGATGCCGCCGCCGGCGAGCGAGCCGTCCGGCACCGCGGTGGACCGGTTGTGCGGGCAGCCCGAGCAGAAGTACGCCGAGCGCTTGACCGGCAGGACACCGAGGTCGATCTGCGCGGGGCCGGCCGGCGCGAGGGTCATCCGGTCGCCGAGGTAGCGGCGCAGCGGGCCGCGCAGCCGGGCGGCGGTCAACTCGCCGTCGATCGGTACCAGGGCGCGTCCGCGCCGATCCCGCTTGCCGAGCACCGCGGGGGCGTCGGGGGTGCCGTAGAGGATCTCCTTGAGCTGCTGCTCGACGAACGGGGTCTTGTCCTCGACGACGAGGATCG
Organism: Millisia brevis NBRC 105863; assembly: GCF_001552615.1. GTDB lineage: Bacteria > Actinomycetota > Actinomycetes > Mycobacteriales > Mycobacteriaceae > Millisia > Millisia brevis. Next base: position 77,469 of record NZ_BCRN01000004.1, on the reverse strand, counting down.
TGTCGAGCCCCTCGGCGAAGCGCCGCACGGTATCGGCGCCCAGTGGGAAGGGCATGCCGACCCGCAGCACCCGAATCCCGTTGTCCAGCAGTTCCGACTCGCCGACGCCGAGGTCGGTGAGGGCCTGGCGGGTGCTGTCGTAGCCGGTGCCGACCGCCACGATGCCGACCGTCGCGTGCGGCGGATCGACCTCCACGGTGTCGAAGGGGTTGGCGGCGTTGAACGCCTCGACCATCATCCAGCGCGGGCCGTAGAGGTCCGCCTCGGCGAGCAGGCTGTCCGGCGGCGAGGAGCAGATCCGCTGCCGGTAGGTCCAGGGCCGGCCCTGCCAGGTGATGCTCGGCACCTCGACGGTGAAGTCGGACAGGTCGCGGGCGAAGGTCCACAGCCCGTCGGCGACGTCCGCGACGATCTTCATGCCGACGAAGCAGCCGGAGAGGCGGGACAGTTCGATCGCATACATGCCGAAGCGGATGACCTCATCGGCGTTGCGCGGGAACACGATCGGCATGTTCATCGCCGCCAGGGCCTTCTCGGAGGCGGCGGGGATCGTCGAGGACTTGGCGGCCGGGTCGTCGCCCACCAGGATCAGCGCGCCGCCCTTGGGGTGGGCGCCGTACATCGCGGCGTGGCGGAGGCTGTCGGTGGCGCGGTCGAGGCCGGGGCCCTTGCCGTACCAGACCCCGATCACGCCGTCGTGGGTGCGCGCCCCGGAGGGCAGCTCGAGTTGGCTGCCCCATACGGCGGTGGCACCCAACTCCTCGTTCATACCGGGTTGGAGGTGGACATCGTGGTCGGTGCGCAGTTCGGGAAGGTCGGCGAGCATCCGGTCGAGACCACCGAGGGGGCTGCCCTGGTAGCCGGATACGAACGTCGCGGTCCTGGTGCCGGCGCGGCGATCCCGTTCGTGCTGTTCGGCCAGCAGTCGGGCGATCGCCTGTACTCCGGTCAGCAATACCGGCCCGGATCCGGGTCGGTACCGCTCGCCGAGGACGGCTTCCCGCTGGTGGCGCACACCGTCATTGAGCGTCGTCATGCCTTCAGAGTCCCGTGCCGGAACGGCGGGTTCAATTCATTGGCCCACAACTGCGCGGGCCGCACATGTTGTGATGGCAGGCACACGTCCGACTGAGCATGTCGCGCATCACGTCGCCCCTCGCGCGGCAGCCGACAAACGAGGCGCCCGGCGAGGTGATCGGATCGTGACCGGTACCACAACGCGAACGCCCGGTCTACACCCTCACTCCCGGCACAATGGAGGGCGCCGGCCCCGCCGGTTGGTCAGCGCCCGGTGATAACTCCCCGCTCCGGCGCGACCACAGCCACACTTAATGGCAGAGTGTGATCAACCACACTCTGGCTGCGCGCCGCGGCACCTCGCCCGCGATCGCATCGAGACATGCCACGAGCAACGGAGGGGACCGTCATGACTGCGCCGACAACATCCGAACAACGAGTAGCGATCGTCACCGGTGGAGCGCGAGGGATCGGAGCCGCGATCACCACCGAACTCGCCCGAGGCGGCTACCACGTGGTCGCCGGGTACTCCTCGAGCTCCTCGGCGGCGGAGGAACTCGCCGCCAAGCTCAACGCCGAGGGACTGACCGTATCGATCGCCCAGGGCAATGTCGGCTCCCCCGAGGACTGCGATCGCGTGGTCGCCGAGGTTCTCGATCGCAGCGGGCGGGTCGATGTCCTGGTCAACAACGCCGGCGTCACGGTCGACAAGACGATGCGTCGGATGTCGGTCGACGACTGGCACGCGGTGCTGCGGATCAACCTGTCCGGCGCGTTCTACATGAGCAAGTCGGTGCTCGAGCACATGATCGACCGCGGCTTCGGCCGGATCGTCAACATCAGCTCGGTGATCGGCCAGACCGGCAATATCGGCCAGGTCAACTACGCCGCTTCCAAGGCGGGCCTCTTCGGCTTCAGCCAGTCGCTCGCCCGCGAGACCGCGAACAAGGGCATCACCGTCAACTGCGTCGCCCCCGGCTACATCGCGACCGACATGGTCAAGGCGGTCCCGGAGGCGGCGATGGAGAAGATCCTCTCGCGCATCCCGGTCGGCCGGCTCGGCGAGGCCTCGGAGATCGCCCGGGCGGTGTCGTTCCTGGCCGACGACGACGCCGGCTTCATCACCGGTTCGGTCGTGTCGGTCAACGGCGGCATGGACATGTAGGACGACGATCGGCGGCTGTCACGGCTGGGCGCGGCGTTCGAGCAGGACGACGTCGCGCCACCGGCCGTGCAGCCGACCGAGGCGTTCGCGCACGCCGACCGTGCGGAATCCGCCCGAGTGGTACAGCCCGATCGAGGTGCGGTTCTCGGGCAGGATCGCCGCCTGCACCGTCCAGAGGTCGGCGGTATCGGCGGCCATCACCTGGGTGCGCAGCAAGGCCCGTCCCACCCCGCGACCGCGCGCCGCAGCGGCGACGTAGAGCGAGCTCTCCGCGACGCCGCGGTAGCAGTCGCGCGACGACACCGGCGCCAGTGTGGCCCAGCCCGCCACCGCGCCGCCGACCTCGGCCACCCACAGATGGTCGGCCAACCAGCGCGCCCGCAGCGTCGACCACGGGGGCACCTCGGTCTCGAAGGTCGCCACACCCGTCGCGATGCCGTCGGCGTAGATCGCGCGCACCGCCTCGCCGTCCGTGTCGGCCATCGCGCGCACCCGTACGTCCGCGGGGATATCGGACGGACAGCAGGGCCGCGGTCCGGCCGCTCCCATGACGACGTCCGCCGCCTGCGGTAGTTCGGTGCAGCAGAGCGGATTGATCAGGACCACCGAGCTCGTCCCGCGCTTGCGGACCGATACGAACCCCACCTCGACCAGCTTGCGCAGGTGATGCGACACCGTCGGCTGTCCGACGCCGACCTCCCGCGCCGCCTCGCCGACCGCGATGCCCCGGGGATGTCGGGCCACGCAGTGCAGCAGCCGCAGCCGGGTCGGGTCGGACAGGCAGGCGAACCACAACGCCCACCGATCGGCGGTCTCGCCGGCGAGCCGCTCCCCCTCGGCGCCTGCGATCCCGTCGTCGGTCCCCGTGGAGATGCTCATCGGTTCACTTTATCGATACCTTTCGATGCTGACAGCATCGATGATTGTCGATATATTTATCGACGCCTATCGATACTCATCCGTTCGTCGACATCCCCCGGGGGCAGCCATGACCGAACCGAACCTGCGCGCCGACATTCGCGAGGCCTACAGCCGAGCGGCCGCCACCGCCCGATCCGGCGCGTCCTGTTGCGCGCCCGCCGAGACCGGACTGTTCGGCGCCTCGCTCTATCCGAGCGCCGCGGTCGGCGTCGCCCCGGATGCCGCCGGACTCGCGAGCCTCGGCTGCGGCAACCCCACCGCCGTCGCGGACCTCGCCGAGGGCGAGACCGTCCTCGATCTCGGCTCGGGCGGCGGGCTGGACGTGATCCTGTCGGCGCAGCGGGTCGGGCCGACCGGACGGGTCTACGGGGTGGACGCGCTGGACGAGATGCTCGACCTCGCCCGCGAGAACGCGGCCCGCGCCGGCGTCGAGAACGTGGAGTTCCTGCGCGGCATGATCGAGAGCGTCCCCCTGCCGGACGCCGCCGTCGACGTGATCATCTCCAACTGCGTGGTCAACCTCTCCGAGGACAAGCCGGCCGTCGCCGCCGAGCTGGCGCGCCTGTTGCGCCCCGGCGGCCGCATCGGCATCTCGGACGTCGTCGCCGAGGATCACCTCGGCCCGGACGACCGCGCCGCGCGCGGCTCGCTGGTCGGCTGCGTGGCCGGCGCGCTGAGCGAGTCGGAGTATCGGGAGCTGCTCGCCGCGGTCGGCTTCACCGACATCACCGTCGAGTTCACCCACGCGGTCGCCGACGGCATGCACGCCGCGATCGTGCGCGCCCGGCGCTGACACCCGCCCCGCACCCCCGGGCGAGGCGCTCCGAGGTACCCGGCCGGCACGGGAACGGCCGAACGCTCACATTCCGCCTGGATACCTGCACGATGTGGTCGAATAGTGACAGCGGTCACATCGGAGGTGGAATGCGCAAGATCGACAAGCTCGACGCGTTGCTGCTCGGACGCCTGGCGCAGGATGCCCGCACGGGGGTCGTCGAACTCGCGTCCGCGTTGGGGGTGGCGCGCAATACGATCGCCGCCCGCCTGCGCAAGCTCGAGGACACCGGCCTGGTGCGCGGCTACCGTCCCGATGTCGATCTGGCCGCCGCCGGCCTGGACGTGCAGGCGTACATCGCCGTCGAACTCGAACAGTCGCGGCTGCAGGAGATCATCAACACCCTGACCGCGATCCCCGCGGTGCTCGAGATCCACACGACCACCGGCCGGGAGGATCTGCTGGTCCGCGTGGCGACCGATACCCACGCCCACCTGCAGTCGGTGGTCGAACGGGTCCTGGACACCCCGGGGGTGACGCACTCGGTCACCACGATCGTGCTGACCAGTCCGCTCAACTACCGGGTACAGCCGCTGCTGGATCACTTCACCCGCGACGCCGGGTGGGGCCGCTCCACGCCGCCGCCGCCCAGCGCGGTCCGGTAGGCGAATCTTCGGCCGGTGACCGCAGCGTTCGTGCTGGTGGTGGCGACCCCCGGCGCCGACACCATGTTGCTGATTCGCAATGCCGTTGCCTCCGGCCGACTGTCGGGGCTGTAGACCGGCGTGGGCGTCAGTTCCGCCGCCGTGGTACAGGCGACGGCGACCTCGTTCGGCATCGGGGCGATCATCGTCTCGTCGCAGCCGATCTTCCTGACCCTGAAATGGTTGGGCGTTGCCTATCTGGCGTGGTTGGGCCTGCAATCGCTGCGGTCGGCCCGGCGTGGAGCACCGGTACCCGACGTCGCGGCGGCCGGGTCCGGGAGGGCGCGCGGTTTTCGTCAAGGGTTCCTGTGCAACATCACCAATCCGAAGATGTTCGCCTTCTTCCTGGCCCTGCTCCCCCAGTTCGTCGCACCCGATGCGCCGGTGACGGTGTGGTTGGCGCATGCGCTGATGTTGCCGCTGCTCGGCCTGATGTGGCCGGCCGCGGTGGCCGCCATGGTCGCCACCGTGCGCACCTATCTGGTGCGCAGGACGGTGCGCCGCGCTCTCGACGCCACCGCCGGGGTGATCCTGCTGGGCTTCGGTCTGCGCTTGGCCACCGACTCCGCCCGAGCCTGACGACCCGGGCCCCGAAGCCGCGGCAGGCGCGGCTTCCGGTCCCCGATCAGGCCGCCACCACAGCTCCGGACAGGGCGACAAATCCGATCAGCAGCAACCAGGACCGCACGCCCTGGAAGCGCTCCCAGCGGTTGCGGGTCCGCTTCCAGTCATCCGGCGGCGCGGACGCATCCCACCCGCCGGTCGCGCGGTTGATCGGGACGTTGACAACCAGCGTCGAGACCACCGCCGCCGTCAACGCGCCGGCCGCCGCCCACCCCCAGCCGGGCGCGGCCGCGCCCGAGGACGCGACGACGACGGCGAGCACCATCGACGCCGTCATCAGCGCAGGCATCACGCGGCCGAAGGTGCCCAACAGCCCCTGCTCGACCAGCACATGTTCGCGCTGCGGAAGTCGCCGGATCACCGGGTGCACGAAGGCGTAGGACCCGAACTCGGCGCAGGCGGTGAAGCCGACGATCACGAGCGCGGCGAACCGGAGAGCATCGTCGATCACGTATCCCCCTCGAGACATTCGATCGCCTGATTGATTATCGCATATGCGACTATCTTCCCAGACTAGCTCGACATCCGCCATATGATCAACGGCGCGACAAACGCATCTGCGACTATCCGTGAATGCAGCCGGGCCGAGACCGACGCCCGCGCGCCGAGCCCGGGAGAGCCATGACCGACGTCCCCGTACCCTCAACCGGCGACCGTCCGACCGCCGTCCCGCCGGATCCGCTGATCCACCGCCCCGGCTTCGTGCTCTGGCATCTGACCGCCATCTGGCAGCGCCGAACCTCGGCCGCGCTCGCACCCCTCGGGCTGACCCATACCCAATTCATCGTGCTGTCGACGCTCGCCTGGCTGGCGAGCACCTCGGGCCCGTGCAGCCAGATCGACATCGCCCGCCGCGCCGGGATCGAACCGCAGCTCGCCTCGCAGGTACTGCGCAAGCTCGAGGCCGCGGAGCTGATCAGCCGCACCCCCCATCCGACCGATACACGCGCCCGTCTGGTCGCCCCAACCGATTTCGGCCACGACACGGTCATCGCCGCCGTAGCCGCCGTCGACGCCGCCGAGGACGCCTACTTCGCCGAGCTCCCCGCCGGATTCCGCGAGGCCGTCCTGCGCTGCGGCCCGAGCCTGCCGGCGTTTGTGGAAACCTACCCGCGCTGACCGCGGGCGGGCGTTCCGAATCGTCACCGTGCCGGACGCCGACGGAGCCGATACCCTCGGATTTGCTTCGACTCGCCGCCCGCCACTCGCCGTGCTATACCTGTTGTCACCAATTTCTGTCGCTTGACAGGTATGGATGGAGACGCCGGTCAACCGGACCGCAGCCCACGGCCTGACGCTCTCGAAAGACCGTTATGACTGCCCCAGAACATCTCACCGACACCGTGCTCCGGGCACGCGCCGATGCGCGTTCGAGAGCCGGCATCCAGTCGGACTACATGCCCTATCGACCGGCGTCGACATCGCCGTTCGTACCGAACGGTGTGGACCCTTCCGAGCTGACCTCAGCGGAAACCGTTGCCCCGGGCGGCTATACCCATCTGCGGATCGCGATCGGCACCCGCCTGCGCTTCGACGATCCGACCGGTGACGCCTGCGCGAATGTGCTGCTCTACAACGCCATCGCCCCCTGGGAACGGCTCAATGTGGCCGACACGGTGAAGATTCCGTGGCAGGGCTACCTCGGCGTCGGGCATCCGCTGCTCTCCGGCGACGGCCGGGTGCTCGCGAGCATCGTCGAGGACACCTCGAGCCATCACGACACCTTCTGCGGCACATCCTCGAACGCCGCCAACGACAACAAGTACGGCGGCCACCTGCCCGAGGGACCCACCCCCTCCGGTCGTGGACTGCTGCTCAAGGCGGCCACCAAGCACGGCCTCACCGGTCGGGATCTGCCCCCCGCGGTGTCCTTCTTCCAGGGCGTGCGTGTCGAATCCGACGGGTCGACCACCTTCTCCGGTTCGGCCGGCGCCGGCACCCACGTCACCCTGATCGCGGAACTGCCGCTGATCGTGTTGGTGGCCAACGTGCCCCATCCGATCGACCCGCGCGACGACTACGTCGTCGGGCCACTGCGCGTGCACACCTGGCGCGGCGCGCCCACATCGGCTGCCGACGAGCGCTTCTCGGCGACGCCGGAGGTCGAACGGGCCTACCTCAACAGCATCGGCTACGCCGCGGCGGCGGGATTGACCGGAGGATCGTCATGGTGAACAAGACCGGAGTGACCTCCACCGTCCCCGTCGGTGCGGTCTACGCACCCGACAGCCCGCTCGACTGGTCGCAGTCGGCCGTCCCGGGCACGACCGTGCTCGATGAGACGGTCGCTCCGCTGGCGTCGTGGTCGGCCTATGTCGCCGCGGGCGACGTGCTGACGATCATCGACGTCGGCGGCAACCAGTCGGCCGACTGCCTGATCTACGACGCGACCGATCACGATGAGCGCTACAGCGTTCCGGACACGATCGCCTGGCAGCGCAACGTCTACGTCGACACCGGCACGGTGCTGCGGTCCAACCTCGGCAACCCGCTGATGACGGTGGTGGTCAACGAGATCCCCCGGCAGGACACCATCGGCGGCGCCTGCAGCAAGGAGTCGAACACCCTGCGCTACGGCTATCACACCGAGTTCCAGCACGGCTGCCGGGAGAACTTCCTGCACGAGGCGGGCAAGCACGGCCTGGGGACGCGGGACCTGGTCTCGAACCTCAACTGGTTCATGAACGTTCCGGTCGAGGCCGACGGCACGCTCGGCATCGTCGACGGAATGTCGGCGCCCGGCAAGCGGGTTGCCGTGCGGGCCGAGCGCGATGTGCTGGTGATCGTGTCCAACTGTCCGCAGATGAACAACCCCTGCAACGCCTTCAACTGCACCCCGCTGCGGATGGTCGTCGTCACCCCGGAGACGAGCCGGTGACCGAGTCCATCACGGTCAACGGGGCCGCACCCGAGCCCGTTTCCGACGCCCCCAACGGGACCGTCCTGATCGCCAACCGCGGCGAGATCGCCCGCCGGATCATCCGATCGGCGAAGGCGCTCGGGATGCGCACCGTCGCGGTCTATTCCGACGCCGACCGGGCCGCGCCGCACGTACGGGAGGCCGACGTCGCGGTGCGGCTCGGCCCCGCCGCGCCGCGCGAGTCCTATCTCGACATCGACCGCATCCTCGCCGCGGCCGAGGAGACCGGCGCGACACTGATCCACCCCGGCTACGGATTCCTCTCCGAGAGCGTCCCCTTCGTGCGGGCGGTCGAAGCGGCCGGGATCGGCTTCGTCGGACCGTCGACCGCGCAGATCGAGGCGTTCGGCGAGAAGCACACCGCCCGGGCGCTGGCCGAGTCGGCCGGGGTCCCCCTGGTCCCCGGATCGCAGCTGCTCGGCAGCCTGGACGAGGCGGTCGCCGAGGCCGACCGGATCGGCTATCCGGTCATGCTCAAGGCGACCGGCGGTGGCGGCGGCATCGGTATGCAGGCCTGCGCCGATGCCGATCAGCTGCGGGACGCCTACGAACAGGTCGACCGGGTGGCGCGGGCCAGCTTCGACTCGAGCGGCATGTTCCTCGAGCGGCTCGTGCGCCCGGCGCGGCACGTCGAGGTGCAGGTCTTCGGCGACGGCGCCGGTCGGGTCGCCGTCATCGGCGACCGCGACTGCTCCCTGCAGCGACGCAACCAGAAGATCATCGAGGAGGCACCGGCCCCGGATCTGCCGCCGGCCGTGCGCGAACAGCTGCACGCGAGCGCGGTCAAGCTGGCCGCGGAGGTCGACTACCGCAGCGCCGGAACGGTCGAGTTCATCTACGACCCGGTCCGGCAGGAGGCGTACTTCCTCGAGGTCAACACCCGCCTGCAGGTGGAACACCCGGTCACCGAGGAGGTGTACGACGTCGACCTCGTCGAGCTGATGCTGCGGCTGGGCCGCGACGGCGCCGACGGTGTCGATCCCGAGGTGTTCACCCGCACCTTCGAGCCGTCCGGCTTCGCGGTCGAGGCGCGCGTCTACGCCGAGGATCCGGGCAAGGGCGGGGCGCCGAGCCCCGGCCTGGTGACCAACGCGGTCTTCCCCGGTCAGGGCGCCGACCCGATCCCCGGCGTGCGCGTCGACGGCTGGGTCGAAACCGGCTCCGAGGTCTCCCCCTTCTACGACCCGATGCTCGCCAAGGTGATCGCCTCCGGTCCCACCCGGGCCGATGCGCTCGACACCCTGCGCGCCGGCCTGCAGGTCAGCCGGGTCGACGGCGTGGTGACCAACCTCGGATCGTTGATCGGTCTGACCGAGCTCGACGACTTCGTCGCGGCCCGGCATTCGACCTCGACGCCGGCGGGGTTGTCCGATCCCGATCCGCGCATCGACGTCGTCGCGCCCGGCCTGATGACCACCGTGCAGGATCTGCCGGGCCGGGTCGGCCTGTGGCACGTCGGTGTCCCGCCGAGCGGCCCGTTCGACCCGATCTCGCTGCGCGAGGCGAATCTGCTGGTCGGCAACCCGGAAGGGGCGCCCGGCCTGGAGATCACCGCCACCGGACCGACCCTCACCTTCTCCAGCAGTTGGGTCGTCGCGGTAACGGGTGCCCCGGTGACCGTCGACCTCGACGGGCAACCGGTCCCGCAGTGGGAGCCGGTCGAGGTACCCGCCGGTGCGACGCTGCGCATCGGTGTCCTCGAAGGCCCCGGCATGCGGTCCTATCTGGCGGTACGCGGCGGTTTCGACGTGCCGCTCTACCTCGGTAGCGCCTCGACGTTCACGCTCGGCAAGTTCGGCGGGCACGCCGGTCGCGCCCTGGTGGCCGGCGATGTGCTGCGCCCGGGGTCCCCGGATTCCGATGCGGCACATCCGGCGATCACCGACGCCGACGCGCGGCTCGGTCGGGTCGGCACGCCGACCCCGGCGGAGCGTCGTCCGGCGATGACCAACGCCTGGCAGATCGGTGTCACCGAGGGGCCGCACGCGGCTCCGGAGTTCTTCACCCGGGAGGACATCGAGACCTTCTACGCCACCGACTACGCGGTCCATCACAACTCGGCCCGCACCGGCGTGCGCCTGATCGGTCCGCACCCGCAGTGGGCGCGGCCGGACGGCGGCGAGGCCGGCCTGCATCCGTCGAATATCCACGACACCGCCTACGCGGTGGGCGCGATCGACTTCACCGGCGATACCCCGATCATTCTGGGGCCGGACGGGCCGAGCCTCGGCGGATTCGTCTGCCCCGCGGTGGTCGCCAGCGGCGAGATGTGGAAGATCGGCCAGGTCCGGCCGGGTGACACCATCCGGTTCGTACCGGTCGGCGAGAAGCAGGCGCGCGGGCTGTCCGCGAGCTGCGCGTCGCCGACGGTCACCGGACCGGGTGACGGCGACGACGGTGTGCTCGGTCGACTCGACGCGGACGACGACCACCCGTCGGTGACCTACCGCCGCGACGGGGATGACAACGTCCTGGTCGAGTACGGGCCGATGACGCTCGATCTGGGTCTGCGCATGCGGGTACACGCGTTGATGACCCTGCTCGAACAGCACGCCCCGGCCGGTGTGGTCGAGATGACGCCGGGTATCCGCTCGCTGCAGGTGCGCACCGATCCGGACGTCCTGCTCGCGCGGGACGTCGCGGCTTTGTTGGCCGAACTCGAGCCGAGCATCGGGGCGACCAAGGACCTGACGGTGCCCTCACGGATCGTGCGGCTGCCGCTGTCCTGGGACGATCCGGCGACCAAGCTGGCGATCGAGCGGTATATGGCCGGCGTGCGCGCCGACGCACCGTGGACCCCGTCGAATATCGAGTTCATCCGACGGGTCAACGGCCTCGAGGATGTCGAGGACGTGCGACGGATCGTCTACGACGCCAGCTACTTCGTGCTGGGCCTCGGTGACGTCTACCTCGGCGCGCCGGTGGCGACGCCGCTCGACCCGCGGCATCGCCTGGTGACCACGAAGTACAACCCGGCCCGGACGTGGACCGCGGAGAACTCCGTGGGCATCGGCGGCGCATACCTGTGCGTCTACGGCATGGAGGGTCCGGGCGGCTACCAGTTCGTCGGCCGCACCGTCCAGGTGTGGAATCGGTTCCGCCGCAGCGGAATGTTCGTCGACCATCCGTGGTCGCTGCGCTTCTTCGACCGGATCGAGTGGTACCCGGTGTCCGCCGACGAGCTACTGGAGCTGCGCGCCGAAAATGACGCCGGCCGTGCAACATTCGAGACGGTCGACGGCGAGTTCTCGCTATCGGAGTACCAGGGGTTCCTCGCGGAGAACCACGACTCGATCGAACAATTCCGCCAGACCCAGTCGGAGGCGTTCGCCCGCGAACGCGAACGGTGGCGTGAATCGGGCGAATTCGACATGCATCACGAACCGCCCGCCCCCGCCGGGGACACGGTGACCGTTCCCGAGGGGACGATCGCGTTGACCGCCCCGTTCACCGCGACCGTCTGGCAGGTCAGCGCCACGCCGGGCGACACGCTGGCGGCGGGCGATCGGGTCCTCGCGCTCGAGGCGATGAAGATGGAGACCCCGCTGACGGTCTCCGAGGCGGGCACCGTCGTCGAGATCTACGTCCAACTGGGCGATCAGGTTGCGCCGGGCCAGGTCCTGGCCGCCGTTCGACCGCAATAGCGCACCGCCGAAGCGGCCCCGGACCTCACCGGTCCGGGGCCGCTTCGTGCGGGTGGGAGCCGGTCGGTGCGGGGCCGCGTCCCGCGGACCGGAGCCGACCGGTACGGGCCTCCGGGTGCCGATCGCCCCGACGTGGGACCATGGATGGCGATGACCAGTGACCAGCGCAGCGGACCGCGCCCCGGACGCCCACGGCTCATGCCGGGCGGAGAGGGGCAGGAGCCTCGGGACGAGATCCTCGAGGCGGCCGCCGAGCTCTTCGCCGAACGCGGCTTCGCGGGCACCAGCACCCGGGCGATCGCCGAGCGTGTGGGGATCCGCCAGGCGTCGCTCTACTACCACTTCTCGGGCAAGGACGAGATGCTCATCGAGTTGCTGACCAACTCGGTGCGCCCGAGCCTCGACGAGGTCACCTCGATCGAGGAGGCGGCGACCGGCCGACTCGGGCCCGCCGCGGCGTTGTACCTGTTGGCGCTGGTCGATGTCCGCACCCTGATGCTGACCCCGCACAATGTCGGCAGCTTCTATCTGCTGCCCGATGTGCAGTCGCCCACCTTCGCCCGCTTCCACGATCAGCGACGCGAGCTGCAGCATGCCTACGGCCGCCTCGGCGTGCGTGCGGCCACCCCGGAGGTGGCGGCATCCGTCGGCCGGGATCGCCTGGGAGAGCTGCTCATTCAGACCGCCGAGATCGTGATTCAGTTGCGCCGCAATGGCACCGTCGCCCCCGAGCGCGATGCCGACGTCATCGCCGCGTCCTGCTTACGCCTCTGCGGCCTCGACGGACATACCGTCGAGGCCGCAGGGGTCCAGGCGCGTCGTTATCAGGCCGGTGCGGGGGCCTCGTCCTCGGAGTAGGACGAATCCTCCAGGTCGAGCCGCTGACGCTCGGTGCGCTCCTCGTCGTGATGGCTGCCGTTGCGCGGCTTGAGCAGTCCGACGATCACGAAGGTCGAGAAGGCGATCACCGCGGCCACCAGGGTGGCCCAGCCGTCGAATCCCGTGCCGACGATCGAGTTCGGGATGTAGAAGATGTTGTTGTCCACCCCGTAGAGCGTCGGCGTCAGGGCCAGGAACGTCAGGCGCACCACCAAACCGACTCCGGCGGCGGCGATATAGGCGCTCGGGCCGGGCCGACGCCAGTAGACACCGAAGATGAACGGCGCCGCCAGGCAGGCGAGCATGATGTCGAACGCCAGCGTCAACAGGATGCCGGTTTGGTGCACCTGGATCGCCAGGAACGAGCCACAGACGACCACCGGAACCATCGCCAGGCGGGTCCACCGCAGCAGCGGGTCGGCGCCGACCACCTCGCGCGGTCCGGGCACCCGGCGCACCCCGAAGATATTGCGCACCGCGATCGCCGAGGTCGCAAGGATCGCGCCGGAGGCGGTCGAGAAGGACGCGGCGATGATGCCGGACAACACCAGCAGGGCGATCATCGGCGGGGCGTAGTCGTCCAGCAACTGGAAGAGCACCGGACCGTTCTCCGGCGAGAGGCCGAGGACCGACGAGGTGGTCAGCGCGACCAGCGCGAAGCAGGTGCCGATCGAGGCGGTCAACGCGGCGGCGCTGAAGCAGGCCCGGCGGGCGACCTCGGGCGACTTGGCGCCGAAGATGCGCTGCATGAAGTCGATGGCGACCAGGTCACCGATGCCGAGCGAGATCAGTGTGGCCCAGTTGATCGGGGCGCCGCCCTCGGTGGTGGTGAGCTGCTCGAAGTCGAACGGGCCCATACCCTCCGGGATGACGATGCCGTAGGTGCTCGCGACCCACCAGACCAGCGAGATCGTCGCGGCGACGGTGATGACCACCTGAATCATCGAGGTATACGCGTCGGAGTACAGGCCGCCGGCGATCGTATAGGCGACGACCAGCAACACGCTGATGATCACGCCGGCGGCGTAGGGGATATTCGCGAAGCGGTCCATCAGATATCCGCAGGCGACCAGGTTGCCCGCGAGCAGGATGGTGAACGCGAAGATCATGATGAACGACGCGGTCACCTCCGAGGTGCGCCCGTAGCGCATCCGGAAGAAGTCGGCGAGGGTGAACAGCCGCATCCGGTTGAGCGGCTTGGCGAAGAACAGGCCGGACAGGAACAGACACAGCGCGAGGCCCAGTGCCAGTGAGGCACCCGCCCAGAAGCCGAAGTCGGAGGTCAGGTCGGTATTGCCGACGGTCGCGTTCGAGTCGACCGCCGCGCCGATCAGAGACACGAATACCAGTGGGAGACCCAATCGGCGCCCGGCCACCAGATAGTTCTGTGAGTCTCCGTCGATCTTGCGGGCCACGACGATGCCGACGAGCAGCACGACGGCAACCGTGACCGAGACGCCGAAGATGATCATGGGTCCTCCCGAAGGTCGACGCTGTCGACCCCGATGGTTTCTGTCAGTTGATAGAAACAACGATGGGGCGGGATTGTTGTGAACGTTTGCCGAATTGCAACGTCTGCGTTAACGCTCGCCATAATCGGACGAATCGGATGCGCGGCATCGAATTCGTTGTGATGCCCGGCTCGTCACACCTCGACGGCAGGCGCGCCGGCGGGTGCCATCAGTAGACTCCACGTGGACAAAGCGGTCGAGTCGTACGAGGGGTGCAGGTGTCCGAGCAGGTGGCGTCCGCAGGCGAACGGGAGCCGCTCTCCGGCGGGATCTCGCACTGGTACAACGACATCGGAATCCCCGAGCCCACCGATCGCCTCGACGGCGATGACGAATGTGATGTCGCGATCATCGGAGCCGGCTATACCGGTCTGTGGGCGGCCTACTACCTCGCGCGGGCCGATCCGACCCTCGACATCCGGGTGGTCGAGCGGCGTTTCGCCGGCTTCGGCGCCTCCGGGCGCAACGGCGGCTGGCTGTCGGCCGCGATCACCGGCGGTCTCGACACCTACGCCCGCCTCTTTCCGCGCGAGTTGGTCTCCCGGTTCCAGCTGACCATGAACGACGCCGTCGACGAGGTGATCGCGGTCGCCGGGCGGGAGGGGATCGACGCCCACATCCGCAAGGGCGGCACCCTGCTCGTCGCGCGCAACCCCGCCCAGCTCGACCGGGCCGAGGAACTCGCCGCGATGGCGGCGCGGTGGCCCGAGATCGGCGGGAGGCTGCTCACCGCGACGGAGACCGCCGAGCGGATCGACATCGCCGGCACCCTCGCCGGCTTCCACGAACCGCACTGTGCCCGCATCCACCCGGCCCGGCTGGTGCGGGGTCTGGCCGAGACGGTGCGCCGCCTCGGGGTGCGCATCCACGAGGACACCGCGGTCACCGCGATCGAGCCGCGGCTGGCGACCACCGCCCGCGGCCGGCTGCGGGCCAGGCATATCGTGCGGGCGACCGAGGGCTTCACCGCCGACCTGGCCGGGGAGCACCGTACCTGGGTGCCGATGAACTCCTCGATGATCATCACCGAGCCGCTGCCGAAGGACGCGCTCGAACAGATCGGCTGGCAGCACGCCGACACCCTCGAGGACCTCTCCCACGTCTACTCGTACTCCCAGATCACGCAGGACGGGCGCATCGCGATCGGTGGACGCGGCAATCCCTACCGCTACGGCTCGCGTACCGACAACGACGGCAGCGTCGACGCCGGCACGATCGCCGCACTCCGAGCCACCCTGGTGTCCTGGTTCCCGGCGATCGCCGATGTTCCGATCGCACACGGCTGGAGCGGGGTGCTCGGCGTACCGCGTAACTGGCGGGCGACCGTCGGCTACGACCGATCCACCGGAATCGGTTGGGCCGGCGGCTATGTCGGCACCGGGGTGACCGCGACCAACCTGGCCGGCCGCACGCTGACCGACCTGATCCTCGGCGAGCGCAGCGACCTGACCATCCTGCCCTGGGTCGACCAGCGCGCCCGCACCTGGGAGCCGGAACCCTTGCGGTGGATCGGCATTCACGGGCTGTACCGGGCCTACGGGTGGGCCGATCGGTTGGAGTTCAACGGCCGCCGCCGAACCGCGCCGATCGCCCGGGTGGCCAACCTGATCAGCGGCCGCTGACGCGATCGGCGGACGGTCGGCTGCGCGAGATCGCCACGCCGAGCAGGCAGAGCGCGCCGCCGATCAGGGTCAGCCATCCCGGAACCTCGCCCAGCACCACCCACGAGATGGCGACCACCAACGCAGGCACCGCGTAGGTGCTCGCTCCCAGTTTCCCGGCGTCGGTATGTTGCAGCGCGTACGCCCAGGTCATGAAGGCGATCGCGGTGGGAAATATCCCGAGGTAGGCGGCGTTCAACGCGGCCGCCGGCGGCGCCGACCCGAGCTCGGAGATCAGCTGCGGCGCGAAGGGGGCGGTGAGCACCGTGGCGATCAACACCGCAAAGGTGGTGAACTGCAACGGAGTTGCATATCGCAACGCCGGCTTCTGGGCGACGACACCGATGGCGTAGGTGATGGCGGCGACCACGCACAACAGCACGCCGCGGACCGACGCGCCCGAGTCGCCGGCTGTCGACAGGCTGACGACCGCGACCCCCGCGAAGGCGACTGCGATACCGAGGAAGAGGCGCGGGGCGAAACCCTCCCCAAGAATCCACCCGCCGAGCAGGGCGATCAGGATCGGCCCGATATTGACCAATAGCGCCGCCGTGCCGGCATCGACCAGTTGTTCGCCCCAGTTGAGGGCGACCATGTACACCCCGAACCAGAGCACCCCGGCGGTCACGATGCCCGGCCAGGCCCGCCGATCCGGCAGACCGCCGCGGCGGATGGCCCAGATCGCCACCAGGACCACCGCGGCGCACAGCAGCCGGCCGAACGCCAACGGACCGGGCTCGAGGTACTCCCCCGCCGCCCGGATGGACACGAACGCCGACGCCCAGAGCACCACGGTCACCGCCGCGGCGAGCGCGGCACGCCGATCGACCGACAGACCCACACCGTCCTCCTCGATGATGTTCCCATCGCGACCGGACGCCCCGCGAGCTACCTCCGGTCGATCCATTCGATATACCCGCACCCGGTGACCTCGGCACCGCGGTACCGCCCCTCGTAGCGGTAGCTGCCGGCGAATCCGGCGGCCATGCCGTAGGCGAAGTCGTCGTTGCACGTGCCGTCGATCGCGACGATCTCGACGCCGTTCTCGTCGTGGCCCGCCCAGGTGAACCGCCGGGGCAGGACCATCTCGACGCCGTCGGGGGTCCGATGCGGGGCGAGCGTTTCGGTGACCTCGTGGGTGACGGTGCGGCGCAGCAGGACCGTGCCGTCGACACCCAGTTCCCGAATGTAGATCGATCGTTGCATAACCAGATCCAGCGGCCCGCGCAGTTCGACGAACAGGACCTGAACGGTGTCCGAGATGTTCACGATCTGGTAGGTGAACAGCAGGATCGGCAGCGGGACGTTGTCGCGTCCGCGCGCGTACTCCCAGGTGCACAGCCCGGAGCAGGCCAGGCGCTCACCGGCGTCGGTGTCGAAGGTTCCCTCGTAACGGCAGAGCCGACTCCAGTGGTCGTAGAGACCGGGGATATGTGCGAAGTGGGAGATGACGGGCGTGGGCCGCAGAACGAGCGAGGCGGTCAGCCCCGGCACCGCCGCCTCGATCGCGATCTCGTCGCCGTTCTGCCGGATCTCGAGCTTCTTGCCGTAGCTCAGGGTCGCGCCGTCGGCCGAGAACTCGCAGTCGTCCTGCTTGCTGAGCACTCCGAAGTTGTCCCGCGAAGCCGCCGACCCCACCAGCAACCAGACCGAATCGCGCCGCGTGGTCCGCACCAGGCTCGGGACGGAGAAGGCGGGTATCGAGGTCGAGGTGCCCATCACCGAGATGATGTCGAAGAAGCGCACGGGATCCGGGAGGTTCGGAATCATCACGCCGTGGTGGATCACCTGCCAGCCGTCCTGCTGCAGATGTAGGGGCGTCTGCGGGTCGTAGGGGAACGCGTTGATCGCGTCGATACGGTTGACGACGGGCTCACCCCATTCGACCACGCGATCCAGCGTTGACCTGATGCTCTCCGCAACCATCTGCGCGCTCCCTAACCTACTCGCCGGTAAGCTCTTATTACTCATCGGTAGGGTAGTCGTCGATCGGCGCTCGTCAAGAGGCTCGATCGCGGGCGGCGACCCGAGGGCACCGGACAATCCGTCGAATTCGGCTGTGGTTGCACAACTTCCGTGGACGTTCTCCGGATATTCACCGTCGGATGTCGGGGGCCGGTGGCATCATGGCCGCGACGACGCCCGACGACGCCGTCCATTCGATCCGGAAGGCCAGGCCATGTCCACCACGCTCAACCCGTATCTGAACTTTCGCGGGGACGCCCGCAAGGCGATGGAGTTCTACCGCGACGCGCTCGGCGGGGAACTGACCGTCTCCACCTTCGGGGAAATGGGCGCCGGGGACGCCTTCCCCGGCGAGGGCGACAAGGTGATGCACTCGCAGCTGATCACCCCGTCCGGCTTCACGCTGATGGCCGCCGATACCCCCAGTTCGATGGAGCTGACGGTCGGCGACTCGATCTCGGTCTCCCTCTCCGGGGACAACGAGGCCGAACTGCGCGGCTACTGGGACAAGCTGAGCGCCGGCGCCGAGATCGGCCAGCCGTTGGTCGCCGCGCCGTGGGGTGACCAGTTCGGCAGCTTCAAGGATCAGTTCGGCGTCAACTGGCTGGTGAACATCTCCGCTCCCGCCGCGGGCTGACGCCGGGGCGTCGCCGGCCGGTCAGGTCCCGCAGAAAGTGCGGTAGCAGGCGGTGACCTCGACCGGCGCTGCCGTGGCGTAGCGGTCGAGCCCGGGGCGTTCGGTCCAGGGATCGGCCAGCACGTCGAGCAAGGCGGTGAAGGGCTGCGTGTCGCCCGCGGTAGCGGCGGTCAACGCCTCCTCGACCAGGTGGTTGCGTGGGATGTAGATCGGGTTGACCGCCTGCATCGCCGCGGTCCGCGCGCGCAGCCGGTCGGGGGCATCGCCGAGGGCGGCGGTCCAGTCGGCGAGCCAGGCGTCGAGCGCGGCGGTGTCGCCGGGTCCGAGGATGGTCCGCAGGGCGTCGGCCGGATCGTCGACCCGATCGGTTGTCGGTCCCGTGACGGGGGCTTCGGCTCCGGCGGAATCCACCGCGGCCAGCCGGGCGGGGATCGCGGACAGCGCCCGGAAGGCTCCGGTGTGATCGGCGCCGCGGGTCTCGAGCAGCGTCAGGAAGCCTTCGGTCAGGGTCGGGTCCGGATCGTCGAGGCCCAGCTTGTCGGCGAGGTTGCGGTTGCGCAGTTCGGCGTACCGACCGGCGAATCCGTTGAGCACCTCGATCATTTCCTCGATGACCGCGTCGGGCCCCTTCGGCTCTCCGTTCGGGCCGGGCAGCTGTGCGGACAGGCCGACCAGGGTCTCGGCGAAGCGGGAGAGGTTCCACTGCATGATCGCGGGCTGGTTGCCGAAGGCGTAGCGGCCGCCGTGGTCGATCGAGGAGAAGACGGTGCGCGGGTCGTAGGCCTCGAGGAAGGCGCACGGGCCGTAGTCGATCGTCTCCCCGGAGATGGTGGTGTTGTCGGTGTTCATCACCCCGTGGATGAAGCCGACGCCCATCCAGTCGGCGATCAGCCGCGCCTGCGCCTCGACGACGGCGCGCAGCAGCGCCAGGTAGGGGTCGGCCGCGTCGGCGGCTTCGGGGTAGTGCCGGGCGATCGCGTAGTCGGCGAGCCGATCGATCACGCCCTCGCGCCGGACGGCGAACTCGAACGTGCCGACGCGCAGGTGCGAGGACGCGACGCGGGTCAGGACCGCGCCGGGTACCGGCCCGGCGTCGCGGAAGACGGTCTCACCGGTGCGGACCGCGGCGAGCGCACGGGTGGTCGGGATGCCGAGGGCGTGCATCGCCTCGCCCAGCAGGTATTCGCGCAGGACCGGCCCGAGCGCGGCCTTGCCGTCGCCGCCGCGGGAAAAGGGGGTGGCGCCGGAACCCTTGAGGGCGATATCGCGGCGCCGGCCGCCGCGGTCGATCACCTCGCCGAGCAGGGCGGCGCGACCGTCGCCGAGCATCGGGACGAAGCCGCCGAACTGGTGTCCGGCGTAGGCCTGCGCGATCGGGCGCGTCCCGTCGGGAATCACCGAGCCGGAGAACACCGCGAGCGCCTCCGGCGAGCCCAACCACCGCGGATCGATGCCGAGGTCGTCGGCCAGCTCGGTGTTGAGGCGCACCGCCGCCGGCGCGGGGGCCGGCGACGGACGCCACGGCACGTACAGGCCGTCGAGATCGCGGGCGTAGCCGTCGTCGAGGGTCGGCGCGCCCACCGCTGTGGTGGACGGCACCGTCTCGGTCACGGTGTGCTCCACGTTCTCGCCGGCCCGGTCGTCACTGCGCGGTTTCGCGCTTCGGCAGCTTCCACCCCGGCCGCGGGTAGTGGCAGGTGTAGCCGTTGGGGTAGCGCTGCAGGTAGTTCTGGTGCTCCGGCTCGGCCTGCCAGAACGGTCCGGCGGGCTCGACCTCGGTGACCACCGGTCCCGGCCACAGCCCGGAGGCGTTCACGTCCTCGATCGTGTCGAGGGCGACGCGGCGCTGCTCGTCGTCGAGGTAGTAGATCGCCGAACGGTAGGACAGGCCGATGTCGTTGCCCTGCCGATTGCGGGTGCTCGGGTCGTGGATCTGGAAGAAGAACTCCAACAGGTCCCGATAGCTGGTGGTCGCCGGGTCGAAAGTGATCTCGATCGCCTCGGCGTGGGTGCCGTGGTTGCGGTAGGTCGCGTTCGGCACGTCGCCACCGGTGTAGCCGACGCGGGTCGCCAGTACCCCGGGCCGCCTGCGGATCAGCTCCTCCATGCCCCAGAAGCAACCGCCGGCCAGAATCGCGCGCTCGGTCATTCGTGATCCTCCCTGTTCCACCGTCGTGAAACGGTCCGTGGTCCATGATCCCGATCGCGGTCCCGGATGTACACAATCCCTGCTGTGCCCACCGGTCGAAGACGTCCGCGACGGAGACTTCCGGTACACGAACTCCAACGCCCCGGTCGGCGCGAACATTCCGGTGCGATGGGGGTGGTCCTACTCATGCCCGCTGTCCGACCCTGTCGATAGGGTGCGGATATGTCGCCCGACCTCGGCCGCGGGGCCAACACGTCCCTGTCCGGTGCACCGCTCGACATCGCCGTCTCCGGCGCCCGGCAGGGCACGGTCGATCTGATGGTCTTCCAATTGACCGCGGCGGGCACCGTGCGCACGGACGCCGACTTCGTCTTCTTCAATCAGCCCACCTCGCCGGAGGGCGGCGTGCGCCTGACCGCACCCGATCGATTGGCGATCGACCCGTCGCGGGTACCGGCCGCGATCGAGCGCCTCGCCGTGGCGGTGACCCTCGACGACGCCGTCCCCGGATCGTTGGCGGGGATTCCCGGGCTCGCGGTGGTGACCGCCGACGGCGGGACGTCGATCGCCGCGCCGTCGGCGGGCCTGACCTCGGAGCGCTCTGCGGTCCTGATCGAGATCTACCGCCGCCAGGGCGCCTGGAAGATCCGCAACGTCTCGGCCGGATGGGACGGCGGGTTCGCCGATCTGGTCCGCGAACACGGCGTCGTCGTCGACGATTCGCCGGCGCCGGCCACGCCTGCTGCGGCGCCGCCTTCCCCCACATCCGCGTCCCCCACATCCGCGTCCCCCACACCGCAGTCCCCGGCACCCGCCGGCGGGGTCCGTTCGGTCGCCGGGGAGGAGAAGCTCTCCCTGGAGAAGCGGCGCACCCTCAACCTGCGCAAGGAGCAGGTGCACAAGGTCCTGCTGACCAAGCAGGCGCAGCACGAACGCGCCCGGATCGTGCTGGTGATGGACAAGACCGGCTCGATGTCCGCCGAATACCGCACCGGGGTGGTGCATCGGGTGATCGAGAAGATGGTGCCCGTCGCGATCGCCCTCGACGACGACGGCTCGCTCGAGGCCTACTTCTACGCCAAGAAGTTCCTCCGGGTACCGGATGTGAAGGTCGAATACCTCGACCGGTGGTTGGGTGACTTCGTCCACATGCGCGGGACGCACGAGGGGTACGACTACAACGCGATCGGCGCGGTCAACGACGAGATCCCGATCATGGAGCACCTGCTGGACACACTGCGCGGGCAGTCGACACCCACCCTGGTGCTCTTCTTCACCGACGGCGGGTTCAGCAAGCGCACCCAGATCCGCGATCTGCTGAAGCGGGCGGCCGAGTTGCCGGCGTTCTGGCAGTTCGTCGGTATCGGGAACAACAACTTCGGCCTGCTGTCCCAACTCGACGAGATGGAGGGCCGGGTGGTCGACAATGTCGGCTTCTTCTCGGTCGCCGATATCGACCGGATCGACGACGCCGAACTCTACCGCCGGCTGCTCGGCGAGTTCCCGGACTGGCTGCGGGCCGCGCGCGTGGCCCGCATCCTGTCGTGACGTGACGCCCCGAGCGCCGCTCCCCGGGCCCGGAACGATCCGCCCGGTCGGCTTCGGGTCACGTACGGTTCGCCGTCTACGTCCGATAGCCTGCTGTTCGATCCCACGGCGATGGGGTGACCGCGGTGGGGGGGTGAATAACGGTGGCTGACGGACTGCGCCCCGGCGACGTCTTCGCCGGCTACACGATCGAGACCTTGATCGGTCAAGGCGGCATGGGTCGGATCTACCGGGCCCGCCATCCGCGGCTGCCTCGCGCCGTCGCGCTCAAGATGCTCACCCCGACGCATACCGCCGACCCGACATTTGTCACCCGGTTCGAACGCGAGGCCGATCACGCCGCCCGGGTGGAGCACCCGAACGTGGTCACCGTGTACGACCGCGGCTTCGACGACGGCCATCCGTGGATCTCGATGCAGTTCATCTCGGGAAGCGACGCCGCGGCCACCGTGATCGCCGAGGGCCCGCTCGCGGTGGACCGGGCGGTGTACATCGTCTCCGAGATCGCCCGCGGGCTCGATCACGCGCACTCGCTCGGGGTGCTGCACCGCGACGTCAAACCGGCGAACATCATGCTCTCGCCGACGCCGCAGGGACCCGAACGCGTCCTGCTGACCGACTTCGGGATCGCCAAGGCCGTCGCCGAAGAGACCGGGCTGACCGAGACCGGCACGATCATCTCCTCGCTGCCGTTCGCCGCTCCCGAGGTGCTGTACGGGCGCACCCTCGACGGCCGCACCGACCAGTACGCCCTCGCCGCCACCCTGTTCGCGCTGCTCTCCGGGGCGCCGCCGTTCCCGGGGCCGAACCAGGCGGAGATCGTCGCCGGGCATCTGTCGGGTCGGGTGCCCGCACTCGCTCAGCGGCGTCGGGACGTGTCGCCCGCACTGGACGCGGTGATCGAGCGCGGGATGGCCAAGGAGTCGACCGACCGGTTCCCGTCCTGCGCCGATTTTGCCGCCGCCGCCCGGGCCGCCCTGCGCCCGGTCGGGCCCGCGCTGCGACCGACCGAGATCGCACCTCCGTATCCGCCGCCCGGCTTTCCGCCGCAGGGACCGGGCGCGCCATCCGGGCCGCGTTCGCAATCTCCGGGCTCCCAACCTCCCGGCCCCGCGTCTGTCGGCCGGCATCCTTCCGGGGCGCGCTCGCACCCGTCGGGTCCCCGGTCCCAGCCGCAGGCCCCGGCCGGTTTCGCCGCCCCCTTCGTCCCGGGTCCGACCGCCGCCCCCTTCGGCCCCGGCGCGGGCGCGCCGCCCGCCGCGAACCCGCCCCACCGCTCCGGACAGCCGTCCACCGGCTACCGATCGTCCGGCCCCCCGCCCGACGGCTACCGCTCGGGCCCACCCTCCGACGGCCGCGCTTCGGGCCCACCCTCCGACGGCCGCGCTTCGGGCCCGCCTTCCGACGGGTACCGGTCCGGGCCGCCGTCCGACGGCCGCTCCTCGGGCCCGCCTTCCGACGGGTACCGTTCCGGCCCGCACTCGGACGCTCAGCGCGGCGCCACCCCGCCGCCGGGAGCCGTTCCGTATCCGTCCGGCGCGATCCCCTACCCGTCCGGCCCTCCCTCGGCGGGCGGCCCACCGACCTCGGGCCACCCGGCCGGCAGCCCGGCACATCCATCGAACCCGCCCTACCGGGAGAGCGAGCGTGCGGGCTCACCGCCCGCGCGGTCGCGCCCCGAGCCGGAGCCGACGGTGGAGTGGACCGGATCGCGCTCGCAGCTGATCGGTTCGACGAGCACCTCGGCCGCTGCCCCGGCCCCACCGACCGAGTCGAACCGGGGCCTGGTGATCGGCGCCGCGATCGCCGGGGTCGTGCTGCTGATCGCCGCGGGCATCACCGCATTCCTGGTGCTCGGCGGCGGCTCGGACAGCCAGGCCGCCGGCGGCGCCACGACAACAACCGTCGCCTCCGCCGCGCCCGCGACCACCGCCGCCTCCACGATCGCCTCGACCACCACGGCGGCGACCGGCAGCGGCTCCTCCGCGGAGGAAGCCATCTGGGCGGCCGCGGCCCAGACCCGCTCGGAGTTCTCCGAGATCCTGCCGGCGGCGCCGCTGGCGGTCGGGTATCTGAATATGGCCTGCCTGGCGACCGATACCGCGGACGGGCCGGTCTACGCGCAGTTCCAGTCGAAGTTCGACTGCGCCGCGCGCGGTGGCGCCGACTTCGAACTGTTCACCTACGCCGATCCATCGGGCGTCCAGCAGTACGTCAACAACCTGCCGACCGCCCTGCCCACCCCGTATACCCACGTCAGCGACCGTGGGACGCGGATGAATATGTACCGATTCGAGTCCCCGGAAGGCAATTGGGTCCTCGTGCTGTTCGAGGATGATCCCTACCGGGACAACCTGATTCAGTTCGAGATGCCCAACGCCACCTTCGCGCAGATGATCGAGTGGCTCGTCGCCGCTCCGCTCTGAACCGATCCGGCCTTCGCCGCCGACGTCGCACGACCGCCGGGCCCGTGGTCCGCGGCCGGCCACGTCCCCGATGACCGGATCACTCCGGATGGCCCACCGGCTTCTGTGACTATGCTGGAATACATAGAAGCCGATCGGAGGCTTCACCCATCACCAGCCGTGAAAGGCCCGCGATGCCGGATACGACCGTGACCCCCTCCACCCCCGTGACCCCTTCCACCCCACTGACGCTGCCGGCCGGCCTCACCCTGCCGAATCGGATCATGAAGGCGGCCCTGAGCGAGGGGCTCGGCGACGACCTCGCCCGCCCCGACGAGCGTCTCGACCGGCTCTACTCCCGGTGGGCCGAGGGCGGCTACGGGCTGGTGATCACCGGAAACGTCATGGTCGACGGTCGCTACCTCGGTGAGCCGGGCAATGTCGTGCTCGAGTCCGACGCGCACGCCGAGGCGTTCACCCGGTGGGCCGACAACGCCCGCGCCGGCGGCACCCCGGTCTGGATGCAGATCAATCATCCCGGCCGGCAGGCGAATCCGATCACGACGATCGGGCGCACGGTGGCCCCCTCCGCCGTCGGCCTCGCGATCCCCGGCATCCCGGCACCTCGCGAACTCACCGACACGGAGATTCGCGAGATCATCGAGCGCTTCGCGACCACCGCGAGCCTGGCCCAACGTTTCGGATTCGACGGTGTCGAGATCCACGGTGCCCACGGCTACCTGATCTCCCAATTCCTCTCGCCGCTGGCCAACCGGCGCACCGACGCGTGGGGTGGGTCGATCGAGGCGCGCGCGGCGTTCCTGCTCGAGATCGTGCGGGCCGTCCGCGCCGCTGTCGCTCCGGGCTTCGCGGTCGGCGTGAAGTTGAACTCCGCCGATTTCCAACGCGGCGGCTTCACCGAGGACGAGTCGCGCACGGTGATCTCGCTCTTGGCCGACGAGGGCATCGATCTGCTCGAGATCAGCGGCGGCAGCTACGAATCGCCGGCGATGATGGGACAGGCGGAGAAGTCGGCCCGCACCCGTGCCCGCGAGGCGTATTTCCTCGACTATGCCGCCACCGTGCGGGATCTGGCGCCCGGTATCCCGCTGGCGGTGACCGGTGGGTTCCGCACCCGCGCCGGTATCGAGGAGGCCCTGGCCTCCGGCGCCTGCGATGTGGTCGGCATCGGTCGGCCCGCCGCGGTGGTACCGGACGCGGCACGCGCCCTGCTCACCGGCGAGCTCGACACCCTGCCGACCCATGCGGTGCGGCTGCCGTTGCCGGCCGGGGTGGGCGGCAGTACCCGGCGCAGCGCCGAGGGCGCCCTCGATCTGCAATGGCATACCGACCAACTGCACCGGCTCGGCGCGGGCCTGCCCTCCGACGCCGATCGCTCCCTCTGGCGGACCGCCGTGACGACCGTGCAGCGCAACGGATTCGACGCGCTGCGCGGGTCCCGCCGCACCGCGCAGGATCCGACGACGCGGGCCCGCCGCAAGTTTCACCTCGACCGGGCCGCCGGTCGGTACGTGATGAATCCGACGGTCGCCGCGCTCTCCCGACTGGGCCTGACCTCCTCCCTCGCCGCGGAACTGGAGACCATCGGCCGCCGGAGCGGGCAGACCCGGGTGGTTCCGGTGACCGCCAACTTCGATACCACCGGCGCCTGGGTGATCAGCCAGCACGGGATGCGGTCGGGGTGGGCGCAGAACGTCGCCGCCCAGCCGAAGGTACGGATCAAGCGGGACGGCCGATGGGTCGAGGCGACCGCGCAGCTACTGCCCGACGACGACGTGGTGGCCCGCGCCCGCGGCTTCGCCCCGACGCCGGCGCTCGCGCCGGTCTTCGGCGCGGCCTTCCGGGCGATGGAGAGCGATCCGATCTCGGTGCGTCTGACGTTCACCGAGCCGGCCGAAGACAGGGCGGTCGAGAACACCGCCGTCAACAACACCGCGCACGCCGGGTCCTGAGAAACGACTCCGGGGCGCCGTACGGACCGTCGGTCCGCACGGCGCCCCGGCCGTCTTTCGTCGAACGGTCCTACAGACCGCGCAGCGCATTCTCCAGGTCGCCGACCAGGTCGGAGGCGTCCTCGATGCCCACCGACAGGCGCACCAGATCGTCCGGAACCTCCAGCAGCGATCCCGCGGTCGAGGCGTGGGTCATCGCGGCCGGATGCTCGATCAGCGACTCGACGCCGCCGAGCGACTCGGCGAGGATGAAGATCTCGGTCCGCGAGCACAGCGCCTCGGCGGCCTCGCGGCCACCGGCCAGACGCACCGAGACCATGCCGCCGAAGCGCTTCATCTGCTTCTGCGCCACCAGATGGCCCGGATGGTCGGCCAGGCCCGGGTAGAGCACCCGGGAGATCGCCGCGTGCCCGGTCAGGAAATCGACAACCCGCTCGGCGTTGTCGCTGTGCCGGTCCATCCGCAGGGCGAGGGTCTTGATGCCGCGCAGCGTCAGGAAGGCGTCGAAGGGGCCCGGCACGCCGCCGGCGCCGTTCTGCAGGAACGCGAACTTGGTGTCGAGTTCCTCGTCGTTGGTCACCAGGGCGCCGCCGACGACGTCGGAGTGGCCGCCGATGTACTTGGTGGTCGAATGCAGCACCACATCGGCGCCGAGGGAGATCGGCTGCTGCAGGTAGGGCGAGGCGAAGGTGTTGTCCACCACCAGCTTCGCGCCGGCCTGATGGGAGATATCGGCCAACGCCTCGATATCACCGATGTTCAGCAGCGGGTTGGTCGGGGTCTCGAGCCACACCAGCTTGGTCTCCGGGCGGATCGCGGCGCGCACGGCGTCCGGATCGGATACCGGCGCCACCGAATGGGTGATTCCCCATTCGGTGAAGACCTTGTCGATCAGCCGGAAGGTGCCGCCGTAGGCGTCGTTCGGGATCACCAGGTGATCGCCGGGGCGCAGCACCGATCGCAGCAGGCAGTCGGTCGCGGCCATACCCGAGGAGAACGCGCGACCGTAGGCCGCGGACTCGAGGGCCGCCAGGTTGTCCTCCAACGGGCGACGGGTCGGGTTACCGGTGCGGGCGTACTCGAATCCGTCGCGAAGCCCCCCGACTCCGTCCTGTTTGAAGGTCGAACTGGCGAAGATCGGCACGTTGACCGCACCGGTGACGGGGTCCGGCTCGTAGCCGGCGTGTACGGCGCGCGTGGAGAACCCCTGCCACGATGTCGCGTCCGTTCGACTGCGTCGTTCGCTCATCGGCCCAGCGTAGCGAGCCGCCGACGGACGAAAACGGCGGGTCCGCGACGACCGATTCGTCGTCGCGGACCCGCCGGATGTCAACGATTTCGTGCAGCCGATTCCGTCGGCCGCGGGTCAGCGGGTGGCCGACAGGAAGCCCAACAGGTCGTGTCGGGTGATCACGCCGATCGGCTTGCCGTCCTCGACCACCATCAACGCGTCGGTATCACCGAACTCCTTGGTCGCCACCGAGATGTCCTCCCCGGCGCCGATCAACGGGAGGGCGGGTTCCATATGCTTCGACACCGCATCCGAGAGGGTCGCGCGCCCTTCGAAGACCGCGCTGAGCAGGTTGCGTTCGCTGACGCTGCCGGCGACCTCGCCCGCGGTGATCGGCGGCTCGGCGCCCACGACGGGCATCTGGGAGACCCCGTATTCGCGCAGGATCTCGATCGCATCGCGCAGGGTTTCCGACGGGTGGGTGTGCACCAGATCGGGCAGCTCCTTGGACTTGCCGCGCAGCACGTCCTTGACCGTGGGCGCGGGCTTGTCGCCGTCGAGCGAGTGGCGCAGGAAGCCGTAGGAGGCCATCCAGGCGTCGTTGAAGATCTTGCCGAGGTAGCCGCGTCCGCCGTCCGGGAGCAGCGCGACGATCAGCCCGTCCGGCCCGATCTCCTTGGCCAATTCGACCGCCGCGACGACGACCATGCCGCAGGAGCCGCCGACCAGCAGGCCCTCCTCGCGGGCGAGCCGACGGGTCATCTCGAAGGAGTCGGCATCGGAGACCGCCATGATGCGGTCGGGCACCGACGGGTCGTAGGCCGCGGGCCAGAAGTCCTCGCCGACACCCTCGACCAGATACGGCCGGCCGGTGCCGCCGGAGTAGACCGACCCCTCCGGGTCGACGCCGACCACCTGGACGTCGGGGTTCTGATCCTTGAGGTAGCGGCCGGTGCCGGTGATCGTGCCGCCGGTGCCGACTCCGGCGACGAAGTGCGTCAGCGTGCCGTCGGTGTCGTTCCAGATCTCCGGTCCGGTCGACTCGTAGTGGCTCTGCGGGCCGGCGGGGTTGGCGTACTGGTTGGGCTTCCAGGCGCCCTCGATCTCCTGGACGAGCCGATCGGAGACGTTGTAGTAGCTGTCCGGATGCTCCGGGGGAACCGCGGTGGGACATACGACGACCTTGGCTCCGTAGGCGCGCAGGACGTTGCGCTTGTCCTCGCCGACCTTGTCGGGGCAGACGAAGATGCAGTTGTAGCCGCGCTGCTGGGCGACCAGCGCCAGTCCGACGCCGGTATTGCCCGAGGTGGGTTCGACGATCGTGCCACCGGGCCGCAACTCCCCCGATGCCTCGGCGGCGTCGATCATCTTCACCGCGATGCGGTCCTTGGAGCTACCGCCGGGATTGAGGTACTCCACCTTGACCGCGACGGTGGCGGCCCCTGCGGGAACCACCGAATTGAGCTTGACCAGTGGCGTCCCGCCGATCAGATCGACGACGCTGTCCGCGATGCGCATGGTCCGATTGTCCCAGAGCAATACTGGGCCCGTCACCCCGGCCCGCGGGCGATCCCCGACGCACCCGGCCCCGCAATCGCTAGAATCGTGGCTTCTACCCACTTCTGGCCGACGGGAGGTATCGGCATGGTGACACGTCCGGATATGCGGGCGGTTTCGGTGACCGGAGCCGCCCTGGCGGCCTGTTCCGGTGCCGGCGCGGCGGCGGCCTACAACCGCCTGCTCGCCCAGGCGGCGACCGCTCGACAGATCATCGGTCGCGATACCCGGATTCCGCCGCGCGCGGACGGGATCTACGAGGCCGGTCTGCCGGTGCAGCCGTGGCTGCGCGACCGCCCGCACGACCTGCACCTGATGATCTTCGGCGACTCGACCGCCGCCGGTCAGGGCTGCTGGTACGCCGACCAGACCCCGGGGGTCCGGGTCGCCCGCGGCGTCGCCGAGGCCACCGGTATGCGGGTCCGGTTGTCCACCAAGGCGATCCAGGGCGCCACCTCCAAGGGCCTGGTCGGCCAGCTCGACGCGATGTACATCGTCGGTCCCCCGCCGGATGCGGCGATCATCCTGGTGGGGGCGAACGACGTCACCAAGAAGGCTCCGGTATCGCGGGCGGCGGGTCGGCTGGGATCGGTGGTCTCGCGGCTGCGCGCCAGCGGCACGACCGTCGTCGTCGGCACCTGCCCGGATCTCGGTGTGGTGCCGGACATCCCGCAGCCGCTGCGCGCGCTGATCCGCCAGTGGGGTCGAAGTCTGGCCCGCGCCCAGGCGCAGGCGACCGTCCGGGCGGGCGGCGTCGCGATCCATCTGGGCGAACTGGCCGATCTGTTCTACGCCGAGCCGGACCGCTACCTCGCCCCGGACCGCTTCCACCCGTCCGGCGACGGTTACGCGCTGGCCGCCGAGCGGTTGGTCCCGACGTTGATCGAGACTCTCGCTCGCGACCGGGAGACGGCGGCACGGATCACTGTGGCCCCGCAGCGCAGCGCGGTCCCCGAGCTCGCCTGACCCGACCTCCGGTGCGCCGCCGCCTCGCGGAGGCGGCGGTCCCGGCGGGCGCCTCTCCGGCATGCGGCCTCCTGTAGGCGCCCCGAGGTGCGGCCGTCGGCGGCGGGCGCCCGGAAGGGCGCAGCACAGCGGGCGGTAGCGCTCACGGAGCACCACCGATGCGGCGGGCTACTCTCGAGTCGAAACGTCGGACCGGTGTCGCTCGCGATCGTCACGCTGCGGGCTCGGCTGACGTCCCGTCACACGCGAGGAGTGCTCGAATGCCCGAAG
Organism: Millisia brevis NBRC 105863; assembly: GCF_001552615.1. Classification (GTDB taxonomy): domain Bacteria; phylum Actinomycetota; class Actinomycetes; order Mycobacteriales; family Mycobacteriaceae; genus Millisia; species Millisia brevis. The sequence continues at coordinate 46,947 of NZ_BCRN01000004.1, read as the reverse complement.
CCGTCATCGTCTCCATCGCCCGGTCGCCGATCGGCCGAGCCGGCAAGGGTTCGCTGGTCGCCATGCGGCCGGACGACCTGACCGTGCAGATGGTGCGGGCCGCGCTGGACAAGGTTCCCGCGTTGGATCCGACCGATATCGACGACCTGCTTCTCGGATGCGGACTGCCCGGCGGGGAATCCGGCTTCAACATGGCCCGCAACGTCGCCGTCCTGCTCGGCTACGACCACCTGCCGGGAGCGACGATCACCCGTTACTGTTCGTCGTCGCTGCAGACCACGCGGATGGCGATGCACGCCATCAAGGCCGGCGAGGGGGACGTGTTCATCTCCGCCGGTGTCGAGACGGTCTCCCGGTTCGACCGGGGCACCTCCGACTCCTGGCCCGATACCCACAACCCGCTGTTCGCCGACGCCGAGGCCCGCACCACCGAGTTCTACGCCGGCGGCAAGCAGTGGTCCGACCCGCGCGAGTCGGGTCTGCTGCCGGACGCCTACATCGCGATGGGGCAGACCGCCGAGAACGTCGCGCAGATCACCGGCATCACCCGTCAGGAGCAGGACGAGTGGGGGGTGCGCAGCCAGAACCTCGCCGAGGCGGCGATCGCCGACGGCTTCTTCGCCCGCGAGATCACCCCGGTGACCCTGCCGGACGGCTCGGTCGTCTCGACCGATGACGGCCCGCGACCGGGTGTCACCTACGAGAAGGTCTCCCAGCTCAAGCCGGTCTTCCGCCCGGACGGCACCATCACCGCCGGCAACGCCTGCCCGCTCAACGACGGCGCCGCCGCCCTGGTGATCACCAGCGATACCAAGGCCGCCGAGTTGGGCCTGACCCCGCTGGCGCGCATCGTGTCGACCGCGGTGTCGGGGCTCTCGCCGGAGATCATGGGCCTGGGCCCGATCGAGGCGTCCAAGCGCGCCCTGGCCCTGGCGGGCAAGACGATCGACGATATCGACCTGGTCGAGATCAACGAGGCCTTCGCCGTTCAGGTGATCGGGTCGGCGCGCGAGCTGAAGATCGACCCGGACAAGCTGAACGTCTCCGGCGGCGCGATCGCGCTCGGCCACCCGTTCGGCATGACCGGCGCGCGCATCACCGCGACCCTGCTGAACAACCTGCAGTCCCGCGACAAGCAGTTCGGCCTCGAGACGATGTGCGTCGGCGGTGGTATGGGCATGGCGATGGTGCTCGAGCGGCTGTCCTGAGCCGGCGGTAGCCGCCGCGAACCTCGAGAGCCCCCGGACCGTTCGCGGTCCGGGGGCTCTCGGTTGTCGGGGTCAGGTGTGTCGGGGGTCAGGTGTGTCTGGGTTCAGGTGTGTCGGGGTTCAGGTGTGTCGGGGGTCAGGTGGTACTGATCTCGTTGGGGGTCTCGCCCAGCACGACGGTGCGTAGCTCGTCGGTGGTCAGGTCGACCGCGTGAATCGCCTGATTCGCCGGGTCGGTGACATAGGCGACCGACCCGTCGACCTTCAACGCCGGGCGCGGCTGCTGCCAGTCGTCGGGCTCGGTCCACGCTTCGATGACCGGGATCCGACGGTCGATCGCACCGGATTCGGGGTTGATCACGATCAGTTCGCCGTTGGTGCCCAGGACCAGCGCCTCACCCTCCGGGCCGCGCCCCAGCGACCTGAACGTGTAACTCGTACCCAGATCGACCAGCCGCAACTGAGCGGTCGCGGTGTCGATCAGCGCGACGCGCTCCGGACGCTCGAGTTCGGCGTCGGGGTCGGTCTTGTAGTCGCCGAGCACGATCGGGGAGGCCTCCGAGCCGGCCTGATTGCCGATGCGCCCGTACGGATCCGGCGCGTCGACCTTGGTGATCGTCCCGTCGCGGAAGATCAGCGCGCCGTCCTGGCAGCCGACGACGACGGCGTCCCCCGCCGCGGTGGTCTCACCGTGGACGCCGGGGCACTGCTCGTTGCGCTGCAGTTCGGTTCCGGCGGCGTCCAGGATCGCGATGCCGGTGCGCTGCTCCTCGTTGCCCAGCGTCACCAACAGACCCTCACCGTCGAGCGGTACGGCCACCCCGTGATGCGCCTCGGGCAGGTTCACCTCGCGTCCACGATTGCCGTTGTCGACGTCACCGAGCGCGTCGGTGCGCAGGATCCGAATCGCGCCGGTGCCGTCGTCGAAGAGAGCGACGCGACCGTGATGGGGCACCACGTGTCCCGGCTTGTCGGCGGCGATCGTGGTGCTCGCGAGCACCGGATCGCCGACGTAGTGGTGGTAGTGGTCGTCGTGGCCCTCCGACCAACTCGCGGTGTCGAGCAACCGGAACCCGTCGCCGACCGATACGAATACGCGCCGGTCGTCGCCGGCGGGCGATACCCGGTTGAAGCCGTCCAGCGCGATGTCCGAGACGGGTTCGAGCGTATTCGCGTCGACCACGAGCAACCCACCGTCGTAGGTGATCGCCAGACGCGGTTGGGCGGTCGCGGACTCGACCGGTTCGGCGGGAACCGTCGTCGACGGCGTGGACGCGTCGACGGCATCGACAGTCGGCTGTCCGGAACTCGAGCACGCCGCCAGCAGGGCGGCGGCAGCGGAGAAGACCACGAGGCGGCGATGGGGTACAGACATGCCCAGTGTTCTATCCGGAAATGACAATCATTGTCAATTAGTTACCCCCCGCATGCCCCGCGATGAAGCCTCTTCGGTGCTATGGTTCATTACATGACTAATGAACCAGCGGTCCTCGGACGTCGACGACGATGGTGAACACCGACGACGGGCGCCCGCTGTTTCGGCAGATCGCCGAGGAGATCGAGAACTCCATCGTCGACGGTGCGCTCGCCGAGGACACGCAGGCGCCGTCGACGAACGAGTTGGCCGTCTTCCACCGGATCAACCCGGCCACCGCCGCCAAGGGTCTGAATCAACTGGTGGTCGACGGTGTGCTCTACAAGAAACGCGGTATGGGGATGTTCGTCGTCCCCGGCGCCCGCGAACAGCTGATCAAGCGCCGCCGCAAGGCATTCGGCGAGCAATTCCTGCGGCCATTGCTGGCCGAGGCGGAGAAACTCGGAATCACCGACGGGGAACTGATCGACATGATCGAGAAGGGAACGCGATGATGACCCATTCATCGAGCGTCGATTCGATGCCGCACCACGAGTTGGCCGGGCCGATCGTCGCGACGCGCGGTCTGACGAAGCACTACCGTGACAAGGACATTCTGACCGGCGTCGATGTGGACATCGCCCGCAATTCGATCACCGGGTTACTCGGTCGCAACGGCGCCGGCAAGACGACCCTGCTGAAAATCGTTGCCGGACATATTCGGCAGACCTCCGGCCGGGTTGCAGTATTGGGATCCGAGCCCTACGACAATGACGCCGTAACCTCCCGAATCGCATTCATTCGCGAATCGATGAGTTATCCGGACGGCTTCCGGATTTCGCACGCTCTCGCCGCGGCGCGGATCGCCTACCCCCTCTGGGACGACGCCTACGCCCGCACCTTGCTCGACGGCTTCGAACTGCCGATCGACCGGCGGATCAAGAAGCTCTCCCGTGGCATGACCTCCATGGTCGGCATCGTGATCGGCCTGGCCTCCCGGGCGCCACTGACCCTCTTCGACGAACCCTACCTCGGTCTCGATGCCGTTGCCCGGCAGCAGTTCTACGATCTGCTGCTCGCCGACTACGCGGTGCGCCCGCGCACGATCGTGTTGTCGACCCACCTGATCGAGGAGATCGCCGACCTGCTGGAGTACGTGATCCTGATCGACGACGGCCGGGCGGTGGTCTCCGAGGACCGGGACCGGCTGCGCGATCGCGGCCACCTGATCAGCGGACGCACGTCCGACGTCGGCCGCATCGTTCCGCAGCGGGATGTGCTGCGGCGCGAAACACTCGGCGGGCTCGAGCGGGTGTCGGTTGACCAACTCGATGCCTCGACCCGGGCCGAGGCGGTCGCCGCGGGTCTCGACGTGGAGCCGCTGACCCTCCAGCAACTGATGGTGGCACTGACCGGCCGCACCGAATCCCCCACTCTCGAGGAGGTGGCCCGATGAACCGCACCGTCAGCGTTGTTCGCCTACACCTGGTGAACATTCGGGAGGTGGCCGGCGTCCCCTGGATGGTGACCGCCGGAGCCTTCGCGATCATCCTGATGATCGCCGGGGCCATGCGGTGGGCGGGCATAGACGACACCCCCTACAACGGCGCGATCAGCTCGCTGATGGTCTCGACGGGGGTGGTCCTCGCGATGGCCGCCACGCAGCGATTCGCCCTGGCAATCGGGCTCGGCTTCGGCAGGAGTGTCTATCTGGCCGGTACCGCTCTGTTGGCCGTCGGCATATCGGTCGCCTTCGGAGCGATCGTGTGGCTGCTGAGTCTGATCGAACGGGCAACCGACGGGTGGTGGCTGGGGGCGCCCTTCTTCCGTCCGGCGATTCTGCCGGACAGCGAGGCCGCGACCCTGCTGTGCATGGTGGCGGTGATGCTGTTGTCGACGACTCTCGGACTCTTCCTGGGGGCGCTGTACCGACGCTGGCGGGCACCCGGCCTCTACGTGTTGTCGTTGACGGTGTTGTTGCTCAGCGGCCTGTCGGTGGCGGTGATCACCCGATGGGAAGCCTGGTCGGCGGTCGGGCAATGGTTCGCGGAGACACCGCGGCTGGTACTGCTCGGCGCGGTGCCCGCCGGCTGCGCGCTGCTGGCGATGCTCGCCTCGGTTGCCGTTCTGCGCCACGCGGAACCCTGAGTCCGGCGGGGCCTCGGTGCCGGCTGTATCCCGGGTCGAGCGAAGGCCCGCTCGAGGTTCGCCGACAACTCTCGGGGACGCCGCGGCAACCGCCGCGCCACCCGTTCGAGTCAGGAGTTCGACATGTCCGCACCCGCCGATGTCACCGAGCCGGCCGCACCGGCCACCCGTACACCCCGTCGAGCCCGACTGGTCAAGGTCGCCGCCGTCGGCGCGGTGACCGCCGGACTGCTCGGCATCGGCGCCGGTGTCGCGTCGGCCGAGCCCTGGGGCAATCAGCAGCCGGTCCCGCAGCAGCAGAGCCAGCAGTGGCAGGCTCCCTGGCAGCAGCAACCGCAGCAGCCCCAACAGCAGCAGCCGCAGCCGCAGGGTCAGGGCTTCTGGTTCTTCAACAACTGGGTGCCGCTGCCCTGGTGACCGACCACCACACGGGTGCGCCCCCTGCCGAGCCGGCCGGGGGCGCACCCGCCTGTCGGGCCGACGATCCGGGAGGGTTGGCCGCGGTGGGCACGGGTGGATCTCCACAAACGTGCGGGCACGCGAAAGGCGCGCCACCCGGGTGGGGTGACGCGCCTTTCGGGTCGGGCCGACGCTCGCGGCGTCGACCGTACTAGTCGTTCTGGAAGTAGCTGAGCAGTCGCAGGATCTCGACGTACAGCCAGACCAGGGTGACGGTCAGACCGAGGGCCACGCCCCAGGCCGCCCGCTCCGGAGCCTGCGCCCGAATCAGCTGATCGGCGGCGTCGAAGTCCAGCAGGAAGCTGAAGGCCGCGATGCCGATGCAGACCAGGCTGAAGATGATCGCGATCGGGCCGCCGTCACGCAGTCCCAGACCACCGTCGATGAAGAAGCTCGCCACCAGGTTGCCCAGGGCCAGCACCAGCACACCGATCAGCGCACCGACCACCATGCGGGTCAGGCGCGGGGTGACCCGCACCGCTCCGGTCCGGTAGACGACCAGCATGCCGAAGAAGACGCCGAAGGTGCCGAGCACCGCCTGCGAGATCAGCACGCCGGCGTTCGCCCCGCCGACGACGAGGTTGGCGAACATGAACGACAGGGCACCGAGGAAGAAACCCTCGGCCACCGCGTAGGCCAGCACGATCGCCGGGTTGTCGGACTTGCGACCGAAGGTGGCGACCAGCACCAGCACCAGGCCGATCAGGCCGCCGCCGATCACGAACGGGACCATCAGGCCGGGGTTGCCGAGGACGAGCGCATACGACAGGACGGCGGTGACGGTCAGCACGGCGAGCGTGATGCCCGTCTTGGTGACGACGTCATCGATCGTGATCGCGCGGCCGGGCGTCGTGGGCTCGACCTGCGAGTACTGCGGGCGCTCGAAATTCTGGACAGCCTGCGCGCCACCGGCGGCTGCCGATCCGAAGGTCGCGTATCCGCCATTGCCACGCTCGGGCAAGTTGCGGAACACCGGGTTGGATGTGCTTCGCACCGTAGTTCCCTTTCCTGTGCGGACCTCACGTCGAAGCCCACTCACGTACATACAAGTCAACGGCTCGGGCCCGCGGTTAGTTCCATCGGCGAACATCCCCGACGTCCCGCTTCGGTCCGATCGAGTCACCGTTACCAAGAAGTGATCCGGACATTCTGGACGTGGTAGTCACCCTACCGGTCGCACCCGACCGCGGAGAGTCGAGGGGATGGGTGTCGCGCCTCGCCGCGGAACCGTTCGGGTCGGTCCGATCCTTCGCGTCAGTCGCGGGCGGCGCGCACCGACCGGGTCACCGTATAGCGCCCGGTATGCGCGATCGACTCGGTGGGGCCGACGGCGTCGCGCAGGGCGCGCAGGTAGCCGAGGTGGGTGTTGTGCACCGTCCACAGCTGCCCGCCCGGGCGCAGGATGCGGCCCGCGGCGGCGAAGAGTTTCAGCGCGCCGCCGACGTGCACGGCGGTGTGCTCGTGGAAGGGCGGGTTGCAGACCACCAGGTCGACCGAGCCGTCCGGGATCGATGCGGCCGCGTCGTCGTGCAGCACCTCGATGGCGACCCCGGCGCGGCCGGCGGTGGCGGCAGCGGATCGGATCGCGGCGTCCGAACGGTCGGTGGCGATCACCGACAGGCCGCGGGCCGCCAGCGCGACCGCGAGGATTCCGGTGCCGCAGCCGAGGTCGACGGCGGTGTGAACGTCGGGTCCGAGCATCGCGTCGAGCCGGCCGAGCAGGGCGGCCGTGCCGTGGTCGACGGTCGCGCCGGAGAAGACCGGACCGTAGGCGACGACGTCCAGGTTCAGTTCGGCGACGCGGCCGATCCGGGGTCCGACGACCGCGACGTCGGGTTCGGGTCCGCGGGCGGTCAGCACCCGCGACTTCTGCCGGGCCAAACCGGCGGTGACGTCCCGGAACGATCCGGCGAGCACATCGGTCATCATCATCGCCATATGTTTGACCCGGCCGCCGGCGAGCAGGACACCGTCCGGGTGCATCCCGTGGGCGGCCGCGGTGACCAGTTCGGTCAATTCCGCTCGGCCGCGCGGCAACTGCATCAGCACCAGCCGGGCGCCGTCGGCGACGTCCTCGACCGCACCCTGCCGGTAGCGGTCGGTCAAGCCCAGATCTGCGGCATTGGCCGCCAGGGCGTGTACCCCGGTGATCGGGTCCTGGTGGGTGCCGATCGTCGCGTCGGGGAAGGCGACCGCCGCCCCGAGCGTCAGGGCGCCGTACCGGTCGCCGATGACCGCGATCGGGCCGCGGCGCAGTCCGTCGCCGGCGGCCGCGAGGTCGTCGGCGGTGTCGAGCAGCAGGCGGTCGGTGGCGTCGACCGCGTAGAGGTTCGGCGCCTCGATATCCGGGCGCCGACGCAGGGCGCGCAGAACGGCCTCGCGGTCGAGCACATCGGGGTTGTCGGGCACCCGAGCATGGTACGGCCCCGGCGATCGGCCACGCCCGGATCGGCCGGCACCGGTCGGCAGCCTCGGGAACGGTTACGCGCCGCCGGGCGCGACCACCCCGTGGTCGAAGGCGAAGACAACCGCCGCCGCCCGGTCGCGGACCCCGAGCTTGGCGAAGATGCTGCCGACGTGGCTCTTGACCGTGACGACCGAGATCGACAGGTCCCGGGCGATCTCGTCGTTGGTCAGTCCCCGACCGATGCGGGCGAGGACCTCGCGTTCGCGTCCGGTGAGTCGGTCGAGGTCCGCCGACCGGGCGGCGCCGGGCGCGGGCGCCGACCGGTAGGTTCGCAGCACCCGCGCGGTCACGGCCGGGTCGAGCACCGATTCGCCCGCGGCGACCAACCGCACCGCGCGGATCAACTCCTCGGCCGGCGAGTCCTTCAGGACGTATCCGCAGGCGCCGGCACGCAGCACCCCGGACAGCAGTTCGTCGTCCTCGTAGGTCGTCAGCGCCAGCACCGGTGGCGCGGCGGTGGTCGCGGACAGCAGCCGGGTCGCGTCGATACCGCCCATCCGTCGCATCCGCAGATCCATCACGACGACGTCGGGCCGATGCGCCGAGACCGCCGCGATCACCTCGTCGCCGTCCGCGCATTCGCCGACGATCTCGAAGCCGTCCTTGCGCCGCAGGATCCGGCGCAGACCCGAGCGGACCAACTCCTGGTCGTCGACCAGCAGCACCCGAACCGTTCGCTCATCCATGGTCGGTCCCCGCTCGATCGGACGGCCGCACTCCCAGCCGGTCCCCGTCGCCGCGCGCGACTGCCACGGGGAGCCGGGCCTCGACCCGCCATCGGTCGCGGTCGAACCCGGCGCTCAAGGTGCCGCCGAGTTGTTCCGCGCGAGCGCGCATTCCGGCGATTCCCAGGCCGTCACCGGCCCTGCCGTCCCCGGCCCGCCCCTCCGCGCCCCGGCTGTCCGGACCCCGGCGCGGCCCGACCGGAAGCGGCTGGGTCACCTCGATCCGGACCATGTCCCCGACCCGCCCGCCGGCGGTCGACCGGTCCTCCACACCGATCCGCATCTCGATGGGCGCGCCGGGGGCGTGCCGGATCGCATTCGACAGCGACTCCTGGACGATGCGATAGGCGGCCAATCCGCCCGCCCCGGTCATCGGGACGGCCTCGCCGGGCAGGTCGGCGGTGATGTGCGTGCCGGCGCGGCGCAGCGAATCGATCAGGTCGTCGACATCGGCCAGACCCGGCTGCGGCGCTCCGGGACCGGGGATGTCGGTGCGCAGCAGCGCTATCGTGCGGCGGATATCCGCCATCGCCTCGCGGCCGGCGTGTTCGGCGTCGGCGAGGGCCGCGGAGGCGTCGGCGGTATCGCCGTCGTCGAGCGCCCGGCGGGCACCGGTGACGTTGAGCAGCACGACGCTCAGCGAATGGGCGACGACGTCGTGGACCTCCCGGGCGATCGACGCGCGTTCGAGCGCGGCGTCGGTGATCCGGGCCTGCTGTTCCTGCCGGGTCATCAGCATCTGGGCCCGCAGCAGCGCCGCGACGACGGCGCCGAACCACAGCATGGTGACGTACAGCTGGTTCGGGGCGAGCCGATCCAGATGGGTGCCGACGACGATCACCGCGGTGGCGATCAGCAGCTCCCACACCGCGGCCTTCGGCGGTAGCACCGCACCGAGCATCGTGCCTGCGAGGACCAACAGCAGCGGCGGCAGCACCAGGTGCACCGGGAGGGTCCACAGCGCGGCGATCGCCGCGATCTGCCAGAACATCAGACCGTGCAGTCGCGGTGCGCGGGCGAGCAGCGTGAACATCGTCATCGGTACGAGGGCCAAGGCAATCGCGGCGATCACGACGAGCCACGACATCCCGGTGACACCCGCGACGGCCGCCTCGATGACGATGCCGAGCAGACACACGATGGTCGCCACGTCCGCGATGATCGGGAACGCCATCGGATAGTGAATTCCGGACACGGCCATCGCACGGTTCATCCGGTGAGCCGTGGCCGAGAGCACCGTCCGATCGTAGTGTCCGAGATCACCGTTCGCCTCCGCCCGGGGACGGAGACGGCTTCCACCCGTCGACCCGGAAACAATCCCTCCCCCGATCGCCTGACCGGGCTCGCAGAGATTCCTAGTCTCGATTCATGAACGCGTTACTGCAGATTCCGACACGTGAGTCCCGTCCGCGTTGGCACCTGATCGACCCGGACCATCCCGGTGTTCCGGCGACCGTCGACGAGGCGGCCGGCCCGGCAACCGACGCGCGCGGCCGCCCCGTTCCCCGGGCGAGCAGCAACGCGGTTCGCACCGGCATCCGGGTGCTCACCCGCGGCGCCGATACCTTCCTGGCCGATGTCGAACGCCTCGGCGATGTCGTCGCATATCCGTTCCCCGGTCGGCCGGGGCCGAGCGTGGTGATCAGCAATCCCGCGCACATCAAGTCGCTGCTGGCCGAACCGGATCTCGCGCCGTCGGCGACGTCGTTCTCACCGCTGCGGCCGATCATCGGACCGGACTCGGTGCTGACCGCGATCGGTGATCGGCATCGCCGGCAGCGGGCCCTGCTGATGCCGCAGTTCCACGGCAAGTCGGTCGCCAACTACACCGAGGCGATCGAGCGGGCCACCGCCCACCGCATCGACACCCTGCCGGTCGGAACCCCGATCCGGATGTCGCGCATCGGCCAGTCGATCACCCTGGACGTCATCATGTCCGGCATCTTCGGGGTGGCCGATCCGTCGACCGCGAGCCCGGCGGAGCACCGGCTGCGGCAGGCGGTGCTGCGGCTGCTGTTCTGGTCGACCCGAAGCGCGGCGGCAAACCTGGTGCAGTTGGTCAATCTGGGGCGCCCCGAGCCGAGTCTGCCCCTGCGGCTGATCCTGCGGCCGGTCGATCGGTCGATCCAGGAGGTCGTCGATGAGCGGCGCCGCAGCGGCGGCGAGGGCCACGACATCCTGTCGATCCTGCTGTCGGCTCGCGACGAAGCCGGGGTGGCCCTGTCGGACAGCGAGATTCGCGACGAACTGCTCACCCTGTTGCTCGCCGGGCACGAGACGACCGCCAATACCATCGCGTGGACGTTCGAACGGTTGGTGCGCCACCCGCAGATCTACGCCCGGGCGCGGAAGGCCGCGATCGACCAGGACGAGGTCTATCTGACGGCGGTGCTCAACGAGTCGATGCGGTCGCGGCCGGTCATTCCGATCTTCGCCCGCCAGGTGACCGTGCCGTGGCGGTTCGGCGCGTATCGGGTCGAGGCGGGCAGCGTCGTGCTGATGTCGACGGTCTTGTTGCACCACCGGGCGGATCTGTACGAGCGTCCCTTCGCCTTCGACCCCGAACGCTTCGTCGGGGTGCGCCCGGCGCCGAACACCCTGATGCCCTTCGGCGGCGGCAACCGGCGCTGCCTCGGCGCGAACCTCGCGATGGCCGAACTGCGCGCCGTCGTCGGCGAGTTTCTGCGGCGCACCGAACTCGAGACGACCTCCGCTCCGGCCGAGCCCGCCTCGCACCGCAACGTCACGATGATCCCCGCCTCCGGCGGCCTGGTGACCGTGCGTGCGGTGCGGTAGGCCGATCGTCGGATTCGAGCGCCCGGGGCCGAGCTGCGCCGGTCGAGAACCTTGGACTCGAACTGGCCGATCCAGGTGAGCCGGCTGCTCCCGCCGGGTATCACGACAACCCGCCCGGCCGTCCCGAGAATCACCGGAACGCCCATAACTCGGTGATCATTCGCGAATCGTGCCGGCGACATCGGTCGTCGAGTGTTGAATCGACAGGCCACCGTTCGGCGCCGGGGAGCCTGTATCGCGCGGCAACGCCTCAGCGATCCCGAACCGAGGAAGGTCTGGCAATGACGCAGCCGGAATACAACGAATGGCGGCAGCGATGGCCGTCAGTGGTCACGGAGACGAAAACCGCGCGGGCAGCAGAGTTGGTACGCCGGTACTACTCGTTGCGAGCAAACAACACTCCCCGTTACTCGGGATCACGGTTCGAATCCATAGCCGCTCTCAACACGGACCCGAATCGCATCGGTCCAGCCGATCTCGTGGCGGTGTCGACCCTCAGCGTCTCCGTCCCTGGCCAGGCAGCCATCCGCATACTTGGTCCCGACGCGCAGCACATCACGCTTCTCCTCGAACAAATCCCGACCGATCGCACAATCATCGATGTCGATCCTGACAGCTTGGCTCCCGACTCGACTGCCAGCCAACTGTGGAACCTTCTTCGACGGGGACGGGACGGTGTTGGCCCCACCATCACGAGCAAGCTGCTGGCCGCGAAGAGACCTCACCTCATTCCGATATGGGACAGTTTCGTCAACGAGGCGACAGGTGTCGACACTCCGGACAGTTGGCGTCGATTCCGCGAGGTCCTGGTTGCCGATGATCACACCATTTGGAATTGGCTGGGCGACGTTCGCGAGGAAGCCTCGATCGTGCCCGACATCGTGTCCACTCTCCGCCTGCTCGACGTCATTCTCTGGATGTCGGTTGATCAACAGCGAACCCGATCGTCCGACTCACGCCCCCAGGTAAGTGCGCCGGTATCCGGTCGGTGACATGCCCACCCCGCGGCGCATGTGGTGGCGCAGGTTGGCGGCGGTGCCGAGGCCGCAGCGACGGGCGACCTCGTCGATCGGCAGGCGTTGATGTTCGAGCAGTTCGCGGGCGTGATCGAGGCGGCGGGAGCGCACCCATTCGCCGGGGGCCAGGCCGGTTTCCTCGCGAAACCGCCGGTTGAAGGTGCGCACGCTCATGCAGGCGCGGTCGGCGAGCTGCCGCACCGACAGGGGTTCGGCCAGGTTCTCGAGCGCCCATTGCCGCACCTCGGCGGTGGACTGCCCGCGCGCGTGCGGCTCCTCCCGCGCGATGAACTGCGCCTGCCCACCCTCGCGCCACGGGGCGACGACGCAGTGCCGGGCGACGTCGTTGGCGACGCGGGAGCCGAGGTCGGTACGGATCAGGTGCAGGCACAGGTCGAGGCCGGCGGCGAGCCCCGCCGAGGTGAACACCGGCCCGTCCTCGACGAACAGCACGTTCTCGTCGAGGGTCACCGCGGGAAAGAGTTCGCGGAAGTCGTCGGCGTACTGCCAGTGCGTGGTGGCCCGCCGACCGTTCAGCAGACCGGCCGCCGCCAGGACGAAGGCGCCGGTACAGATCGACACCAGCCGGGCGTGCGCGGGCACCCGTGCCAGGGCGGCGGCGACCTCGTCCTCGACGATGCCGTCGCGGCGCGCCGGTCGGTAGCGCGTCCCCGGCACGATCACGGTGTCCGCGTCGTCGAGCGCCTCCGGCCCGGCCGCCGGGACCAGCGCATATCCGGTCGACGCGCGCACCGCCTCGGTGGACAGCCCGCAGAGGGTCACCTCGTAGAACCGGTCGCCGTCGAGATTCTCGTTGGCGGTGCTGAAGATCATCGGCGGGATCGTGGCGTCGAAGCCGATCACCGTCGGGAGCAGCAGGACCGCCACCCGGTGCACGCCGGCCGGAGCCGCACCCCGATCCCCCGCATCCCCCACGTCCGATCGCATGGCACGAATTTAACGAACATTGTCATATCTGCCAATTGTTCGCCGCGAACCCGACTGCCAACCTGATCCGGTGAGCCTGACCGAGACTTCGGATTCGTCCCCCGCCCGGGCGGGGCGCGGCCTGCATTGGGCCTGGTGGGTGGCCGTCGCCACCTTCGTCGCCCTGCTGGGAGCCGCGGGTTTCCGCTCGGTCCCGGGCGTGATGATGGACCCGCTGCACCAGGAATTCGGCTGGTCGCACGGCACGATCGGGATGGCCGTCGCGATCAACATGGTGCTCTTCGGCACCACCGCACCCTTTGCCGCCGCCCTGATGGACCGCTACGGGGTACGCCGCATCCTGGCGATGGCGCTGCTGCTGATCGCGGCGGGTACCGCGGCGAGCACCCTGATGACCGCCAGCTGGCAACTGCTGCTGACCTGGGGCGTCATGGTCGGCATCGGCACCGGCTCGATCTCGATGGGCCTGGTCGCCACGATCTCGACCCGCTGGTTCGTCAAACGGCGTGGCCTGGTCACCGGCATCCTGACCGCCGGCTCCGCGACCGGTCAGCTGATCTTCCTGCCGTTGATCGCGATGATCGCGGAGTCCTCCGGCTGGCGGACGGCGACGATGGTCGTCGCGGGTGCGGCGCTCGCGGTGGTGATCCCCGTGATTCTGGTGATCCGGGACCGCCCCGCGGACGTGGGCCTGCTCCCCTACGGACACACCGGCCCGGCGCCGCAGGCCCCACCGGCGGCCGGCTTCCGGTCCGCCTTCGACGGCCTGGTCATCGGCATGCGCAACCGGACCTTCTGGTTGCTGGCGGGCAGCTTCGCGATCTGCGGGATGACCACCAACGGCCTGATCGCCACCCACTTCATTCCGGCCGCCGGCGACCACGGCATGCCGACGACCGTCGCGGCGAGCCTGCTGGCGACCATCGGCATCTTCGATATCGCCGGAACGGTGCTGTCCGGCTGGTTGACCGATCGGATCAGTCCGCGGGTGCTGCTGGTGATCTACTACATCGGCCGCGGCATCTCGCTGGTGCTCCTGCCGTCGCTGCTCTCGCCGCACGCCGAACCGTCGACCTGGGTGTTCATCATCTTCTACGGCCTCGACTGGGTCGCGACCGTGCCGCCGACGATCGCGCTGTGCCGCGAGGAGTTCGGCGAGCGCGCCCCCGTCGTCTTCGGGTGGGTCTTCGCCTCCCATCAGATCGGTGCCGCCGTCGCCGCGGCGGGAGCGGGCTGGATTCGGGACATGCAGGGCAGCTACAGCACCGCCTTCTACATCGCCGCCGGACTGTGCGTGGTGGCCGCCGGACTGTGCGCGGCGATCACCGCCCGGTCGGCGTCGAAGCTGCCCGAGTCGGGGCTTTCCGAAACGGGGCTTTCCGAGTGAATTCGGGTTCACCGAGTTGCCGCGGCCGGCAGAGTCGGCGTCATGTGTGACATGCCGAACCGGACGTTCACCGATCAACCGGCGACCGATTCCAGCCCGTCCCTGCCGCAGAACGACCCCGAGCCGGTGCGCCGGATCTGGCAGAACCTGGGCCTGCCCGGCCTGATCGACGTGCACACCCACTTCCTGCCGGAGTCGGTGCTGCGGAAGGTGTGGGCCTTCTTCGATCAGGTGGGCGGGCCGGAATCGGCCTACGACATCGGCCCGGCGTGGCCGATCACCTATCGCTATACCGAGCCGGAGCGGCTCGACACCCTGCGCAACTTCGGGGTCCTGGCGTTCACGTCGATGGTCTATCCGCACAAGGCGGGGATGGCGCGGTGGCTCAACGAGTGGTCGGCCGGCTTCTCCGCGCAGACACCCGATTGCCTGTCGACGGCCACCTACTACCCGGAGCCGGACGCCGGGGCGTACGTCGCGGAGGCGATCGCCGGCGGGGCGCGCATCTTCAAGGCGCATGTGCAGGTGGGCGACTACGACCCGCGCGACCCGCTGCTCGACCCGGTCTGGGGGGCGCTGTCCGACAGCGGTGTCCCGACGGTGATCCACTGCGGGTCGGGTCCCGCGCCGGGGCGGTTCACCGGGCCGGGGCCGATCGGCGAGGTCCTCGCCCGCCACCCACGCCTGCCGCTGATCATCGCGCATATGGGCATGCCCGAGTATGCCGACTTCCTCGACCTGGTCGACCGATACGACCGGGTGCATCTCGATACGACGATGGCCTTCACCGACTTCGTCGAGGCGATGATGCCGTTCCCACCGGACCACCGTTCCCGGCTCGTCGACGCCGGCGATCGCATCCTCTTCGGCAGCGACTACCCGAACATCCCCTATTCCTATCTGCACGCCCTCGAGGCGGTGGTGAAGCTCGACCTCGGCGACGACTGGCTGCGCCTGGTGCTGCACGACAACGCCCGCGCACTCCTCTCAATATGACAGCATACTGTCGTATTGACAGCACGCTGCCATATGGCGAGACTGGACGCATGACCACGACAACCGTGCATCTGGCCGTCTACGACACCCTCGCCGACTGGGAGATCGGGTACCTGACCGCCGCGTTGGCCGGTCCGCCGACACGTGACCCGGAGACGATCCGGCTGATCACCGTCGGGCCGACCACCGCACCGATCCGCACGATCGGCGGACTGACGGTCGTTCCGGATATGGCGATCGCGGATCTGAGCCCCGCCGACAGCTCGATCCTGGTGCTGCCCGGCGCCAATTTGTGGTTCGACGGACTGGCCGACTTCGCCGCGGCCGCGCGGACGTTTGTCGACGCGGGCGTGCCGGTGGCGGCGATCTGCGGGGCGGTGCTCGGCATCGCGAAGGCCGGCCTGCTCGACTCCCACCCCCATACCGGCGCGGACCCCGGCTTCATCGCCTCCTCGGGGTACGCCGGCGCGGCGTTCTACCGGCCGCAGCCCTCGGTGAGCGACGGCCTGGTCGTCACCGCCAGCCCGGTCGGACCGGTCGAATTCGCCCGCGACGTGCTCGACCTGCTCGACGTCTGCGATCCGGCGAAGCTCGACGCCTGGTTCCGGCTCTACCGGCACCAGGACGCGTCCGCCTACTACGATCTGGTCGATGCCTGAGTCGCCGATCGCCGCGGACCCGGCATCCGCCTCCCCCGCGACGGTCACACCAGCGCAGACCCTGCTGTCGACGCTGGCGCTGACCGCCTTCGAACTCAACGGACAGTTCCTCGGCATCGCCAACGACATGGCGTCGGCGGCCGATCTGACCGCGGCCCGCTGGCAGGTGCTCGGCGCGATCCTGCCCACCCCGCTGCCGGTCGCCGGGATCGCCCGGGCGATGGGGATGACCCGACAGGGGGTCCAACGGGTGGCCGACGACATCGTCGCCGCGGGTCTGGCCGAGTACCGCGACAACCCGGCGCACAAGCGGGCCAAGTTGGTGGCGCCGACCGCGGCCGGGTTCGCGGCGGTCCGCCGGATCTCACCCGGCCACGCGCGCGTCGCCGACGCCCTGGTCCGCGATCTCGGAGCCGAGCGCCTCGCCGAGATGGTGACGGCCCTGAAGGACCTGTCCGCGGCGATCGATCGGGTCGCCCCGGTCGCACAAGGTGAGCGCCCGACCTGATCGACGCCGGTCACGGCCGACCGTCGCAGGCCGGTGTGCTTCGATGGCGGTGATGGACGAGACAGCATGACCGCGCCCGCACAGCTCTGGCTGGTCCGACACGGCGAGACCGAGTGGAGTCGCGACGGCCGGCACACCAGCACCACCAACCTCGACCTGACCGATATCGGAGTCGAGGCCGCGGTGAACCTGCACGACCGCTTATCGGACCACGCCTTCGACCGCGTGCTCTGCAGCCCGCTGCTGCGCGCACGTCGGACCGCGGAGCTGGCGGGCTTTACGCACCCGACCATCGAGCCGGATCTGACCGAGTGGCGCTACGGCGACTACGAGGGCCTGACCCGCGAGCAGATCCGCGCGACGAGGCCGGACTGGCTGATGTGGCGCGACGGCTGCCCGAACGGGGAATCCCCCGACCAGATCGCGGACCGGGTCGATCACCTGATCTTTCGCCTGCGCGCACTGGGCGGCCGAACGTTGCTCTTCGCGCACGGCCACATCCTGCGCAGCCTGGCCGTGCGCTGGATCGACCAACCGCTGACGCTCGGCTCCCACCTGCCCTTGGGCACCACCGCGGTCAGCCAACTCGGCAGCAGCCGCGGGGTATCCACGATCGACCGCTGGAACGCCTGACCGATCCTCGGGTCGATCGTTTCGATCCTCGACGGCGGGCGCGGTCCTACGCTGACACCATGACCGACTCCGCCGATCCCCGCAGCCCGATCGCTCCCGCGCTGGCCGACCAGCAGGTCGCCCGACCGTGGGTCGCACAGGGGCAGCATCTGCAGGCCGTCTTCGCGACCGGGTCGATGGCGTCCGGGATCGTTTTTGTCGACCGAATCGTCGCAGCCGCCGAACGCCGGAATCATCATCCGGACATCCTGTTGCGGTACGGCACCGTCCTGTTGACCCTCAATACCTGGACCGCCGGCGGAATCACCCGGTTCGATCTCGATCTGGCGGCCGAGATTTCGGCGATCGCCGCCGAATTGGAGTTGCCTCCCGCCGATAGCGGTCCGGCCTGGTTGGAAATCGCGATCGACGCACTGGATATTCCGCGGGTGAAAGAATTCTGGCGCAGCACGCTCGGATTGCGCGCCAACAAGACCGACCCCGTCGAATTGGCCGACCCGACCGGAAAGCTTCCGACCCTTTGGTTCCAGCAGATGGACCAGCCGCGACGACAGCGCAATCGCGTTCACCTCGACGTCTGGGTTCCCCGCGACGAGATCGACGACCGCATAGCGACGGCGCTCGCGGCCGGAGGGCGGCTGGTCAGCGATGCGGATGCACCCTCGTTCTGGGTGCTCGCCGACCCGGAGGGCAACGAGGTATGCCTGTGCACCAGCGCCGAGCGGGAGTGATCACCTCCCGTTTCCCCGGCCCGGGGAGCGCCATTCCGGGCGGAATCCGCCGGCCGGCCGGCCGCCGTCGAGCCGACCGTTCTCCGGCGCCGAAGACCTGCAAACGGTCTCTTTTGTGGGCCTGATTCCGGGTATCGATCCTCGTATTCGGGGTCGTTTGCGCAAAAGGTATCCGCTCGGGCCCGCCGTATCATCCAACCAAACGACATACCTGCGGTCGTCGCGTACCGATCGATTGCTCGCTCGTAGGTAACGCTTTGACAAAACTTGAGACCTGCCGACTTTCCGACTTCAACAATGGCTATATTCATCGGAATCGCGGCATCACCACCATGAACTATCACCACGCCGCCGCGGTCCGAACGGGAGAACAATGGTCACCGGCGCGCAGTCCGTCCACGATGTCAGATTGACGCTGGAAGATTCGAGATTCCTACGGGCATTTCACACCGAGATTCCTATTTCCGTCGGTCACGCCTACTGGCATTTCGATCAGCCGATGCACCCGGATGCCATCGCCGACCTGCACCGACGCCTCGCCGACAGCCCGATCTCCCGCCGGGTGGTCGCCCCGCGCGTCCCCGGCGCCCGGCACCGCTGGGCGCGCGCGACCGCGATCCCTCCGATCCGGCGTCATCCGACGCCGTTGGAGCCGGACCGCGTGCACGAGTGGGTCGACGAGACGATCCGTTCCGTCCATTTCGACATCCACCGCGGACCGATGTGGGACCTGAGCTGGGCCACTCTGCGCGACGGATCGACCGTGGTCCTGCTGTCGGGGGCGCACCTGGTCATCGACGGCCCCGCCTTCCTCGGCATCGTGACCGAGCTCGGCGCGGGGCGCCGGGTGGCCCCGCTGCCCGCGGCACCACGCGGCTGGGCGCGGTGGCGGGACGACCTGCGCGACGCCGCCGACCGTATCGGTGCGATCGCCCGCCCGTCCGACGCCGGTAACGACCACGCGATCGTCACCGACGCGCCGTCGCCGATGGTGCGCATCCCGAGTACCCGCGCCGCCCGATCCCGCGGCCCGGTGGGGTCCTATACGCCGCCGTGGGTGATCGCCGAGTGCAGCGCGGAGGACCTGCGGTCGGTCGCTCGCCGTCACCAGGGCACGGTCAACAGCCTGCTGATCGCGCTCGGCGCGAGTATGGCGGGCGCCTCGATCGACGATCCCGCCGAGATCGTCTACTCCGCCGTCAGCCGCCGCCTGCCCGGTGACCTGTGGACGGCGAACACCACCCGCGCCGCCGCGATCGATACGCCGGCCGACGAGCTGGCACGGATGGACCTCGCCGGCATCCGTCGGCGGTGCAAGGCCGGCTACGCGGAGATCCTCGCGCAGCCGACCGACTCGCGGCTCAGCGTGCTGCTGCAGACCCTTCCGCACGCCGCCTACCGACGACTGCCGTCGATGCCCCCGACGGTGATGAGCTCGTATATGGGCACCATCCCGCCGGAGGCAGCGATCATCGGCGGCGTGCGCGCGGCGTCGACCACGTTCTTCGCGTCGTTCCGATGCCGCAGCCACGAGGACCTGCAGGCGATCGCCACCGGCCCTGGTACCTGGCTGACCGTGCAAGGCGATCGGGCCACCCTGTTCGCCACCGCCCTCGGTCGCGGCGGCGAGGTCGATCAGGCGCAGTGGGAGGCGATCGTGCGCCGCGCCCTCGAGCACTGGGAGATCCCGGCGACCTTCGCCTGACCTTCGCCTGACGTTCCCGGCCGGATCGCCGCTCGCCGATCTCGGTCGGGATCGATCGGGGCAATCGTGGTGGGTACGGCCGAGCGGTGACGCAGGATGGACGGTGTGCGAAAGAAGCCACGCTGCCGAAGGAGTCACCGTTGAGCGAGTACGCCACCGTCAATCCGGCCACCGGGGAACGGATCGCCGAGTTCACCGAAGCGACCGACGCCGAGATCGCCGCCACCCTCGATGCGGCGGATGCGGCCTACCGATCGTGGCGAACGGTCCCGGTCGCCGAGCGCGCCGAGGTGCTGCGCGCGATCGGGGCGCTGTGGCGCAAGCGCTCCGACGAGCTCGCCCCGATCCTCGCCCTGGAGATGGGCAAGCCGGTCAAGCAGGGGGCCGGTGAGATCGCGCTCTGCGCGAACATCTTCGACTACTACGCCGACCGGGGAGCGGACTTCCTCGCCGATCAGGAGCTCGAATCGATCGGCGGCATCTCCGCGCTGGTGCGCACCGAACCGATCGGCACGCTGCTCGGGATCATGCCGTGGAATTACCCCTTCTATCAGGTCGCCCGGTTCGCCGCGCCGAATCTGATGTTGGGCAACACCATCGTGCTCAAGCACGCCCCGAACTGCCCGCAGTCGGCGTTGGCGATCGCCGAGTTGTTCGCCGAGGCGGGTCTGCCGGAGGGCGCCTATACCAACATCTTCGCCACCCATGCCCAGGTCGCCGACATCATCGCCGACCCGCGGGTGCCCGGCGTATCGGTGACCGGCTCGGAGCGGGCGGGCTCCGCGGTCGGCGAGATCGCCGGCCGCAACCTCAAGAAGTTCGTCCTCGAGCTCGGCGGCTCGGACCCGTTCATCGTGCTCGACGCGGTCAACCTGGATCGGACGGTCAAGGCGGCCCTCGGCAACCGGGTCCTCAACGGCGGTCAGATGTGCACGGCGTCCAAGCGATTCATCGTCGTCGATGACGTCTACGACGACTTCCTGGCCGGATTCTCGGCGGCGATGGGTGCGGTGACACCGGCCGATCCGAGCGAGCCGTCGACCTTCCTCGGGCCGCTGTCGTCGACCGCGGCGGTCGACCTGTTGACCGAGCAGGTGCGCGACGCGGTCGACAAGGGTGCCACCGTCGAGGTCGGCGGGCAGCCGATCGAGCGGCCCGGCGCGTGGTTCCAGCCGACCGTGCTGACCGGCGTGACGCCGGGGATGCGCGCCTATCGCGAGGAGCTCTTCGGCCCGGTCGCGGTGGTCTATCGGGTGTCCTCCGAGCAGGAGGCGGTCGAACTGGCCAACGAGACCCCGTACGGGCTGGCCGGATCGGTCTACACCGACGACGACGAGCAGGGCCAACGGGTCGCCGATGCCCTCGAGGTCGGCATGGCGTGGGTCAACGGCACCAGCCGCAGCGAGGCGCCCTGGCCGTTCGGCGGGGTCAAGCGGTCGGGTGTCGGCCGCGAACTCGGCGTGCTCGGCTTCAACGAGTTCGCGAACAAGAAGCTGATCGGCACCCGGCAACGCCGCTGACCCACCGAAGCGTGTTGTGGATGGAACCCATACGGGGCGCGGACACAGATATCGTGTCCGCGCCCCGTATGGGTTCCGTCCGCAACACCTGGTCGCGTCGGTCAGCTCCGCAGTTCGGGGAACTGGCTGTCGCGCCACTCGTTGTCGAGTTCCTCGATGCCGTGCTCGCGGGCCCGCAGCTCGACCCGGCGGATCTTCCCGGACAGCGTCTTGGGCAGTTCGAAGAACTCGAGCCGCCGCACCCGCTGGTAGGGGGCGAGGTTCTTGCGGGCGTACTGCAGGATCTCGAAGGCGGTCTCGCGGGTCGGCTCCCACCCGGCAGCCAACGCGACATAGGCCTTCGGCACCGCCAGTCGCGTCTCGTCGGGCGCCGGCACCACCGCGGCCTCGGCGACCGCCGGATGCTCGATCAGCACGCTCTCGAGCTCGAAGGGCGAGATCTTGTAGTCGGACGCCTTGAAGACGTCGTCGGTGCGGCCGACGAAGGTGATGTACCCGTCGCTGTCGATCGTCGCGACGTCGCCGGTGTGGTAGTACCCGTCGGCCATCGCGGCGGCGGTGCGCTCCGGGTCGTCGGCGTAGCCGGTCATCAGGTTGAGCGGATGCTGTGACAGATCCAGACAGATCTCGCCCTCGTCGGCGGGCCGACCGGTCATCGGATCGATCACCGCCACCGGCACACCGGGCAGCGAACGGCCCATCGAACCGGGCACGAGCCGCGCGCCGGGGACGTTCGCGATCAGCGCGGTGGTCTCGGTCTGGCCGTAGCCGTCGCGGATCGTCACCCCCCAGTCGCGCTCGACGCGGGCGATCACCTCGGGGTTGAGCGGCTCACCGGCACCGATCGCCTCGCGGATCGACCCGCCGCCACCGCTGAGATCGGCCTGAATCAGCATGCGCCACACCGTCGGCGGCGCGCAGAAGGTGGTGACCCCGGCGCGTCGGATCTGCTCGAGCAGGGCCGAGGCGTCGAAGCGGGCGTAGTTGTAGATGAAGATGGTCGACTCGGCGATCCAGGGCGCGAAGAAGCAGCTCCACGCGTGCTTCGCCCACCCCGGCGAACTGATGTTCAGGTGCACATCGCCGGGCTTCAGACCGAGGAAGTACATCGTCGTCAGGTGGCCGAGCGGATACGAAATCTGGGTGTGCTGCACCAACTTCGGCCGGCTGGTGGTGCCGGAGGTGAAGTAGAGCAGCAGCGGATCGCTCGGCACGGTCACCGTGGTGAAGGGTTCCGGATCGGCGATCGACTCGGCGTCGGCGTAGTCGAGCCAGCCCTCGCGGCCCTCGGGCAGCCCGTCGATCGCGATGCGCAGGAAGTCGCCCGGCACGTCGTCGAAGACCGCCGCATCGGCGCCCGCGACGAGGACCGCCTTGACCGCGCCCCGCTCGATGCGATCGGCGAGGTCATTGGCCGCGGTGGTCGTCGGCATCAGGATGGCGCCGAGCTTCATGACCGCGAGCATCGACTCCCACAGCTGCACCCGGTTACCCAGCATCAGGATGACCGCGTCACCCTTGCCGATACCGTGGCCGGCCAGCCAGCGGGCGACCCGGTCCGAGCGCGTCGCGATGTCGTCGAAGCTGTACTTCGCCTCGCTGCCGTCCTCTTCGACGATCCACAGGGCGGTCGCGTCGTTGCCCCGCGCTATCACGTCGAACCAGTCGACGGCCCAGTTGAACGTCTCCGGCAGCTGCGGCCACCGGAATTCGGCGACGGCCCGGTCGTAGTCGCCGTTGGCCGCGAGCAACGTGTCGCGCGCCGCTCGATAGATCCGATGCGCTTCCGACGGACCCTGCGCCGCGGCGTCCTGCCCCGTCGCATCCTGCTCTGTTCGGGCCTGCGTCACCCTGGCCTCCTCGCCTCGATTCCACCGTCCAGAGTGCCGGCGCGAAGTATGACGTGCACCACCCAACTGGACAGGTAGCGATGCGGATCACTTCTTCGGAAGGGGCTACAGGTCGAAGGTGCCGATCACCCGCGAGACGCAGGAGCCGCCGACCCAGATGTTCTCGCCGTCGTCGTGGATGTGGACGCGTCCACTGCGCCCCATCGCGGTGCCCTGGGCGGCGACGAATGTGGCCGGCGCGCGGCCGACGCCGCGCAACCACTGCGCGAGACCGGCGTTGAGGCTGCCGGTCACCGGATCCTCGTCGACGCCGTGACCGGGGGCGAAAGCACGGACCTCGAAGGCGGTCTCCTCGCGGTGCACCTGCGGTCCGACCACCCCGACGGCGAGATCGCCCATCGCGCCGAAATCCGGTTCCAGCGCGCGAACGCGGGCTCCGGACTCCAGCAGGACCCCCAGCCAGCCGGGTCCGTTGTCGACCCACTGGTGATCGAGGATGTCGCTACGGGCGATCCGCAGCGACGCCGCCACCCGACCCAGGGCGTGTTCGTCGACCGGCCCGGTCCGCACCAGGGCCGGCGCGGCGAAGGCCGGGCGGCCCTGCGTGAACCGGACGGCGACCAGTCCGGCGCCACATTCCTGGATCAGGTCGCGCCCCGGATCGCCGACCGTCGAGAGCCAGGCGAAGGCGCTGCCGAGGGTCGGATGCCCGGCGAAGGGCAACTCGCCGCCCGGGGTGAAGATCCGCAGCCGGTAGTCGGCGGCCGGATCGGTCGGGGGCAGCACGAAGGTCGTCTCCGACAGGTTCGTCCAGCGCGCGGTCGCCGCCATCTGCTGATCCGACAACCCCTCGGCGTCGACGATCACCGCGACCGGATTGCCACCGAGAGGAGCGCCGGCGAAGACGTCGACCTGGTGAAATCTGCGCAGGGACAAGGCGGCTCCTCGAATCGACGGCGATCGTGCGAGCACCCGCCGATCGACTACCGCACCGAACGCAGGGTCCGCGAGGCGAGGACGCCGACCAACCCTAGCGCGGCCACGATCACCAGGAAGAGACCGACGGTCCGCAGTCCTCCGTCGCCGGGACGCAGCGCCAATTCCAGCACGACCGCGGCCATATTCGCCGCCATGTACTGCACGGTGCGGTACATGCCGATCGCGGTTCCGACCTCGTGCACACCCGAGACCGCATTGATGACGTTCTGATTCCCGATGTTGTTGAACCCGTTCGGTATTCCGAGCAGGAACGACACCAGCACCAGGCCGATCAGCGGGGTTTCGACCGTCTCGGCGAGCCCGAGCGCCAGACCGGCGATCAGCAGACCGACCATGCCGATCGCCAGGGTGACCCGCGCCCCGGCCCGGGTATTGATCGCCGTGGCCAGCATCGTCGCGCAGATCCCGGTGACCGCCACCGGCAGCATCAACAGCCCGGCGGTCATCGCCGAGAAGCCGCGTTCGGTCATCAACCACTGCGGTACCCCGAAGAAGATGCAGTAGAAGCAGGTGTAGACCGCGAAGGTGCGCCCGAGGGTCAGGGTCAGGGCCCGGTTGCGCACGAGGGCCCGCACGTCGATAAAGGGTCCGGTGGTGCGCCGCTCCCGGGCGACGAATCCGGCGGCGAGCACCACGATCACCGGCAGCAGCCACCACGCCGGACTCCCGCCCAGGGACAGCAGCAGGAACATCGTCGAGGTCAGCAGCCCCAGGAAGAGCGCCAGCCCCGGTACGTCCAGGGCCGCGAGCGCGGGCCGCAGCCCACCGATCCGCTGGGTATCGGCCGGCGTCACCCGCCGCACCCAGAGGAACGTCACCACCACCATCGGCAGGTTGACCCAGAAGATCGACTGCCAGCCGAGCAGCCCCACCAGCAGGCCGCCGAGCGTCGGCCCGAGGGCGACCATCGACTGGGCGCAGACCGACAGCACCGCGATCGCCGAGGAGGTACGCGCGCCGGTGCGTTCGGCCATGGTCCGCACGATCGTCATCGCCGTCGGATACTGGGTCGCCGTTCCGATGCCGAGGATCACCCGGGCGGCGATCAGCCAGCCGATGCTCGGGGCGAGCGTGCCCATGATCGAGCCGATCGCGATCAGCACCAGGCCGGCGGTGTACACCCGCCGGGCGCCGAACAACTCCCCCAGCCGACCGGCGGCGGGTCCGGTCACCGCGGTCGCGATGTACAACGCCGAGATCACCCAGGTGGCCGCCGACGGCGAGCCGTAGTGGGCGGCGATCGCCACCACGGCCACCGCGATCATCGACGAGTTGAGCGGCTGCAACATCGAGCCGGTGCCCAGGCCGATCGATGTCGACAGCGGGATGCGCGTCGCGGTCTCGACGGCGTTCGGCTCGGATCGGGTGGCCGTCACCGGCTCAGATCCCGCAGGATCGCCGCGGCGACGAAGAGCATCTCGCGCTCGTGGGCGGTGCAGCGCTCGTCGAGCAGCTCGCACAGCCACAGCGTGCGCATCTCGGCGTCGAGGGCCAGGGTGGCCAGACCGGTGTCGGTGATCTCGACGCGGGTGGCGCGGGCGTCGGTGGGATCGCTGCCGCGACGGATCATGCCCTGCTCCTCGAGCATCGCGAGGGTCCGGGCGATCGACTGCGGGGTCACCTGCTCGAAGTGCGCCAGCCGTGCGGCGGTCATCGCGCCCTCCCGGCGCAGATGGCCGAGAGCCTGCAGTTGGCTCGGCGTGAGCATGTGGTCCACCCGCTCGGTGCGCATACGTCGCCAGAACGCGGCGATATCACCGCTGAGCGCCTGGACCCGCTCCCGATATTCGGGAGAAAAACGTTCCGCCGAGTCCGTACCCGACGACTGCGCTGCATTCACTTTCATCACCTGATCCGACACTCGGAACAAAACTCCGACTTACGTTTGCCTAACTTAATATGCCATTGGGTTATCTAACATGTCCAGCAAGGCTGGCAACTTGGTCGAGTGTGTACCCATGCAAACCTCACTAAGCCTCGCCATACTGGACAGCAAGACTGTCATATGTGGATAGTGAGGACAACGCGGAAAAGCGGCCCGAGCTTTTCGCCGAGACGTCGATCACAGATCCGCGTGATTCGGAATTACGGGCCGCATGCACCTGTTGTACGAAATGTGCCGGAGCAGCCCAATTCCGGCAGAAACCGATGAGCTGTAACGGCTGACGAATGTAGCGAAACGGAGCGAAGATGACCACGACCGAACGGACCGCATCGACCATCACCACGGGTGCGCGGCGCCCCAACGCGGACGGCCTGCGCTTCACCGCCTCCGCCGAACTGGCCGCCGACCTGCAGAAGGTGCTCGTCGAGCTGACCGAGCTGCACCTGCAGGGCAAGCAGGCCCACTGGAACGTCGTCGGACCGAACTTCCGCGACCTGCACCTGCAGTTGGACGAGGTGGTCGACACCGCCCGCGCCCACAGCGACACCATCGCCGAGCGGATGCGCGCCCTCCAGGCCGCGGCCGACGGTCGCACCGACACCGTCGCGGCCACCACCTCCCTGCCGGCGTTCCCGGCGGGCCTGCAGCAGACCGCCATCGTGGTCGACCTGATCACCGGCGCGCTCGCGGCCGCCGTCGCCTCCGTGCGTGAGGTACACGACCGGGTCGACGCCGAGGATCCCTCGACCGCCGATCTGCTGCACCAGATCATCGACGACCTCGAGAAGCTCGCCTGGATGATCTCCTCGGAGAACGTGCGCCCGTAAGCGATTCCCCACACCGTCACCAACGGCGCGTGCCCGGTCCACCGGGTGCGCGCCGTTGGTGTCCGTCCGGCCGGTGTGCGCAATTCGCCGTGCGGCCGGCCGACACGTCCCATACTTCCCGCGTGGGGTCCCACCCGATCCACAACCGAACCGGAGAATCCGACCCGAGACCTTTCGACGAACCCTTCACCGGCCCGCGGGTCGGAACAACCCGGGGAGCATGCGATGGCAGCACCGACACTGACCCTCGAACATCTCGCGAAGCGGTACGGCGACGTGGTGGCACTCGAGGACGTCAGCTTCGCGGTCGAACCGGGCGAGATCTTCGGCTTCGTCGGGAGCAACGGCGCCGGCAAGACCACGACCATGCGGATCGTGCTGGGCGTGCTGGCCGCCGACTCCGGTGAGGTGCGGCTCGGCGGTCGACCGGTCGATCTCGACGTACGCCGCACGATCGGCTACATGCCCGAGGAACGCGGGCTGTATCCGAAGATGAAGGTCGGCAGTCAGTTGCGCTATCTGGCCCAACTGCACGGGCTCTCGCCCACCGACGCCCGCGCGGCGGTCGAGCGGTGGACCGACCGCCTCGGCATCGCCGACCGGCTCGGCGACGAGGTCGACGCGCTGAGCCTGGGCAATCAGCAGCGCGTCCAGCTGGCGGCGGCGCTGGTCCACGATCCGCTCGTCCTCGTGCTGGACGAACCGTTCTCCGGGCTCGACCCGGTGGCGGTGGACGTCATGAGCGAGGTGCTGGTCGAAAAGGCCGCGACCGGGGTGCCCGTGGTCTTCTCGAGCCACCAGCTCGATCTGGTGCAACGGCTGTGTCATCGGGTCGGCATCATCGCCGGCGGACGGATGAGCGCCGTCGGCACCGTCGATCAGTTGCGGGCCGGTGGCCCCGTGCGCCTGGTGGTCGACGCCCCCCTTGCCCCGCCCGGCTGGGCCGAGGGGCTTCCCGGCGTGCGCACCGTCGCGACCGACGGCTCGCGCACCCTGCTCGACCTCGACCCGGACACCGACGA
Organism: Millisia brevis NBRC 105863; assembly: GCF_001552615.1. GTDB lineage: Bacteria > Actinomycetota > Actinomycetes > Mycobacteriales > Mycobacteriaceae > Millisia > Millisia brevis. Next base: position 19,104 of record NZ_BCRN01000004.1, on the reverse strand, counting down.
CCAACAGGTCCTGACCGCCGCCCTTCGAACCGGACCGGTCCACGAATTCTCCAGACAAACAACAAGTTTGACCGACCTCTTCCGAGAGGTGGTCTCCGCGTGAGCACCATCGGCACCGGCCGCGCGATCGCTCTGGTCGCGCGTCGCGAATTCCGCACCCAGGTCGGCAAGCGCAGCTTCCTGATCAGCAACCTGATCACCCTCGTGGTGATCGTCGGCGGCATCATCGCCTACTCGATCTTCTCCGGCAACGGCCAACCGTCGAGTTCATCGGTCGGGCTGGTCGGCGACCAGTCGATAGCGGCGACGATCGCGGCGGTCGGCGATGCCGCCGGCGCGCCGGTCGACGTCGAGCAGGTCGCCGATGCGCAGACCGCGCGCGACCGGGTGACCTCCGGGGATCTGGACGCGGCGCTGGTACCGGGCGACGGCGGGAGCTACACGGCGATCACCGCATCGGAGCTCGGCGCCACGCTGCAGTCGATCCTGCAGACCGCCGTGACCGAACAGGCCAGGGCTGCGGCGCTTGTCGCCGTCGGGGTCGACCCCGCCGAGATCGCCGCCCGCACCGCCGACGCGGTGGTGACCGTCTCCGCGATCGACCCGCCCGATCCGGAACGCGGCCAGCGGGTGGCGCTCTCGATGATCGCGGTGATCCTGCTCTACGGCCAGATCCTGTTGTTCGGCATGTACGTGGCGATGGGGGTGGTCGAGGAGAAGTCGAGCCGGGTGGTCGAGCTGCTGCTCTCGACCCTGCGACCGATGCAGTTGCTGTGGGGCAAGATCTTCGGCATCGGGGCGGTCGGGTTGGCGCAGATGACCGTCTACGGCGTCGTCGGTGTCGCGACGGGCCTGGCCACCGGAACGCTGACGATCACCGGCGCCGCCCTCGGCACCCTGGCGAGCGTCCTCGGCTGGTTCGTCCTGGGCTACCTGTTCTTCGCGGTCCTCTACGCGGCCGGCGGCTCGCTGGTATCGCGGCAGGAGGACGTCAGCTCGACGACGACTCCCCTGACCCTGCTGATCATGGCGATGTTCTTCTCCGCGATCTTCTCGATCAACAATCCGGACAACACCCTGATCGCCACGCTGAGCTGGATACCGCCGTTCTCGGCGATCCTCATGCCGCTGCGGATCGCGTCCGGGGTGGCGACACCGCTGCAGATCGTGACCACCGTCGTGCTGATGATCCTTGCGACGGCGCTGCTATCCGCGGTCGCCGCTCGGATCTACCAGCGATCGATCCTGCGGGTCGGGCGCACCGTCGGTTGGCGGGAGGCGTTCGCCCGGCAGTGAATCCGACGCCGCGTCGACCACAACGGCATCGGGGATGGCGTCCACGTCCTCGATGATCGTGCCGTCGCGCAGGAAGTCGATCCGGCGGATCCCGTCGTCCCCGTCGGCGACCACGCTCGCCAGGTGCTCGCGCCCGCGCGGCAGGATGCGCACGGTCACCGTGCCGGAGTCGATTCCGGAGATCTCCTCGATGATGCGGCGGCGGATGTCCTCGCGGGTATTCGACTGTGCCCCGTCGAGCGCGTGGCCGTCGTGCATCCGCACCCCGACACCGCGCCGCCGCAACTCCCAGACCGCCGCGTCGAGATCGGGATGTACCAGCCCGGGGGCGCGCACCAGATCGCGCAGATGCGCTTCCAGGGCTGCGAAGTCGGCGATCTCCCCGTCGGTATACGGCCCACCGGCGGCGATGCGCTCGAGGCTGGGACGGGCGAGCCGGTCGAAACGCTGGAGTTGTCGATCGCGCTCGGCCAACCGGGCGGCCGCGGCCGCCTCGGCTACCGCCCTGTCCGCCGATTCACGACGCAGCGCGTAGATCTCGGCGGCGGCGGGGGCGACGACCATCGCGAACACGGTGGCCATCAACATCGGTCCGACGTTGACCAGTGAGAACGACAGTCCGTAGGCCACCCCGAGACCCCGCGCGTAGGCCCAGATACAACAGACCACGACCAGCAGGATCGTCCCGATCCAGCCGGCCAGGATGCGCCCCCGGATGCACAGGAAGGTGTACACGACGATCAGCGAGCCGACCTCCCACACCTGTGGGGGTTCGAGGATCCGGCCGGGGACGGCGACCAGGGCGACCGCCGTCGACCCGGTGCCGAAGACGATCAACGCCACGGTGGCCGCCATGGGCAGCGGTTCGGCCGATACCGCCATCATGATCGTCACGGTGATCACCAGCAGGAGCACCGCCAGCGCGGTCGTCCAGGACCTCTCGACACCGTCGACCGGCCACATCACCTGCAGAATGCTGCAGGCGACGAGATAGACCGCAAACGCCCGCGCCTGCGGCGTACGACCGCCCAACAGTGTCCACGCGCCGCCGTATGGGCGGTCGTCCCACGACTCAGGCATCGTCCGCCGCCCACCGCAGGGTGACGCGTGTCCCGCGCCCCGGGGCGGAGTTCACCTCGGCGGATCCGCCGGGCACCGTCGCCATCTGCTGGCGGATCGCAGCGGTGACGCCGAGCCGATCCGGCGGCACCCGGGCGGGATCGAAGCCGATCCCGTCATCCAGAATCACCACGAGGATCGCCGCCGGCAGCAGCGTGATGTCGACCGACCGCCGCGCATCGGCTCCCGCATGCCGCAGACTGTTGCGGGCCGCCTCGGCGGTGGCGGCGCCGAGGGCCGCCACCGCGTCGGCCGGGTACTCCCCGTCACCGTCGCGTTCGACCACCACGTCTATCGTCGCGGAGCGCAGCGGGTCGAACGACGTCACCGCCGAGCGCAGCTGCGCGGCAACCGCTTCCCCGTCGAGCGTGCCATCCGGGAGGACTCCGCCGCGCAGCCCCTCGAGCCGTTCGATCGCGTCGCGGGCCTGCCGGCGCACGGCGGGATCGGTCGGGCCGCGGGCCGCCGACAGCAGCGTCGACATCACCCAGTCGTGGGTGAGGGCGTCGAAACGCGCCCGCTCGTCCGCCTCCGCCCGCTTCGCCGACGCGGCCACCGCGAGCTCGCGGCTGGTTCGCCGGGTGTTGTCGAGCAGTTGTGCGGTGCGCAGCAGCATCCGGACCGCGGTGGCATAGATCAGGCTGAAGCCGGCACCCGAAAGGATCTGCGGCAGCATCGTCGGCCCGGGGATCCGCGTGAACTCGGACCACTCGGTCACCACTATGGTGACCACCGCATAGGGCGCCGCCACGGGCATCCTGGCCACCAGGGCCAACGCCAGCGCCGGCAACCCGGGAATCATCCCCAACCAGGGGGGTTGAGGTGCTTCGCCCAGCACCTCTCCGTTCCACGCGAGGGGCCAGGTGACGGCCGCGATCCCGTACCCGACAGCACAAGCGATCGCCGCCCGACCCACGCCGACGCGGTCGCCACGCAGGCTCGCCCACATCATCCACACCGGCGGCCCGAAGGTCAGCACCACCGCCGGGACCGGCCACCAGGGGGCATATTCGTGATACTCCCGCCGAATACTCGGCGCGAGCAGTATCAGAAACGCCACATACCCACCGCCGATGAAGCGAGCGAGTAGAACGGTCAGGCGCTCCCGGGCGCCACCCCGCGCTGCCAACGCCGTGCTACTCGTGGAATCGGCAGCCACCCATCCTCCAGCGCCCTTTTCAACAACTCGGTCTTCGTTTGCGCCGGACGACCCGCTTGGGCGTACTTCTGGCGAATGCGCATCAGATAGCCATTGACGGTGTCCACCGACAATCCCGTCATGCGACCAACCCGACCGACCGTTTCGCCGGACGCGTAGAGCTCGAGGACCCGACGCTGTTGCGGGCTCAGATGCACATTGGTGAAGTCCTCGTCGCCGTCGATGGCCAGCGCGAGATCGGTGCCCATCACGTTGCCGTCGTGATAGATCTGACGAATCGCCCCGACGATCAATTCGACCGATTCGGACTTGAGGATCACCCCGCCGGCGCCGGCCCGCAACGCCGAACGCATCAAATAGGGATCCTCACCGGAGGTGTAGACCAGCACCTTGACGCCCGCCTCGGCGAGACGCTGGATGTTCGCCTCCGGGACGCTGCCGTCGGCCAACCGCAGGTCGAGCAGGACGACATCGAGAGCGGTGCCGCCGGACAACAACTGATCGACGGTGCGCGCACCGGCCTCCAGTCGGACGTCGCCGTAGTCGGCGAGCAGGCTGCGCAGCCCGGCGATCATCACATCGTGATCGTCGACGGCACCCAGCCGACAGATGCGATCCCCGACGGGATCGGCCGGAATAGGAACCTCCCGCATATGTGAATCGCAGCGATTCGCCCGATCCGTTTCGAAATCCGTTCCGTTACCGATAGCCGTGGTCGACATGGAGCCCCCGGTTGAATATGTCTCGATTGATCCCCGACATTCTTTCGCGTCGAGGGTCGAATTAAACGGAAACTCTAGCAGGCGATCGGTCCGGGCGAGCCGTTCAAAGAATCGCGTGAATGACACCGAAATGGGTGTCACTCCGGATGATGCTCCAACCGGGTGTCCGGTCCGGAACGTGCCGCAGCGCTCGAGCGACAGGCATCCGCCGAGCGGTATCCATCGGGAGGCGACGGTCAGGCGGCGGTCACCCAGATGCGGATGACGGCGGCGACCACCTCGGCGCCGGATCGGTCGGTGATCGAGATCGGCACCTCGATCTCCCGCCCGCCCGACTGCGCGGTGATCGTCGAAAAGTCCGGGGTATCGAGCTGCGCGATCGCCCGCAACGAGGAGGTCGCCTTGGCGGTGTACTCGACGGTCATCCCCTTCGGAAGCCAGCGGTGGGTGGTCGGCACGGTCGCCTCGGCCAGCATGCCCATCGCGGTCTCGGCCAGATTGCAGGCGGCGATCGCGTGGAAGGTGTGAATGTGGTTGTAGACGCCGAACCACTTCGGCGCGGTCACCTCGCAGTAGCCCGGTCGCAGCTCTCGCACCCTCGGCAGGATCGTCGCGAAGTACGGGACCCGGGCACACATAGCCGCCGAGAAGAGAATCGAGCCGATCGCATTCGAGGGCAGGCGGCGCCAGGCGGCGTACGTGGGGGTGGTTGCGCTCACATCCGCGACCTTACCGCACGGTAAGTTACTCGCGGGTCGGAACACGGCGGGCGCTGCCGATCGAAACCACGGCGGCGCCCGGCTGCCTCGTGATCGGGTCTGTCGACCGGACGTCTCACCCGAGTGGCCGGCACGCCGTCGACAACCGGCCGGCCGTCGTCATGCCGATGGAATGGGCCGCTGCGGACATACGCCCGTTGTGTACGAAAGCGGCCGGCGACCGCGCACGCCGTCGGTATCGTCTCGGGCGTGGTCGGTTACCGGCGGTCCCCCGGCCCTGCGGACCGAACCGGGTCCCCCGGCACTGCGGGCCGCACCATAGGCGCTCGCACCTGGCTCGCCGCGATGCCGACGGTGTTGATGCTCGCCTGGGCGGGCAACCAGTTCACCCCGCTGTTGCTGCTCTATCGGCAGGTCGAGGGGTACTCCACCCTCGAGGTCGACCTCTTCTTCGGCGCCTACATCCTCGGGATCATCCCCACCTTCATCGTCGCCGGGTCCCTGTCCGACCGGTACGGCCGCAAACCGCTGATCAACGTGGCGTTGGCGCTGTGCCTGATCGCGGCGATCGTGCTGGCCCTCGGCAGCGCCACGCCGGCGATGATGATGCTCGGGCGGTTGATCTCCGGATGCTCGGTCGGGATCGGGATGGTCGTCGGCACGTCCTGGATCAAGGAACTGTCGGTGGGGGTGCCCGCAGCCACGGCCGCGCGGCGCGCATCGCTGACCATGACCGCCGGCTTCATGCTCGGCGCGGTGGTCGCCGGCGCCCTGGCGCAGTGGGCGCCGTGGCCGACGGTGCTGCCCTATGTCGTCCAGGTCGGTGCGACCGCGGCGGCCGCGTGCCTGCTGTTCCGGGTGCCGGAGACGCGCTCGTTCGACGCCGAGGTCACCTCGTTGGTGGTCGACATCGCGGTTCCGCCCGGATATCGCCGCCGTTTCTGGCTGGTGGTCGTGCCGATGGCGCCGTGGGTCTTCGCCGCGCCGGCGCTGGCCTTCGCCGTGGCACCGGCGCTGGCCGCCGACCGGCTCGGCAGCTACGGGATCGCCTTCGCCGGCATGCTGTCGCTGGTCTCGCTGGGCGCCGGCCTGCTGATTCAAAGCGGGGTGCGCCGGCTGATGGCGGTCACCCGGGGCGCCTCCGGCGCGGTCGGTCTGGTGCTGTTGGCGATCGGCACGGTCGTGCTGGCGGTCAATACCGACCCGGTCTCCCCGTGGCTGACGGTGGTCGCCGCGATCCTGCTCGGCTGCGCCTTCGGGGTCTGCATGCTGTCCGGTCTCATCGAGGTGCAGGCGATGGCGGGCCCCCACAACCTCGCGGGGCTGACCGGTCTCTACTACGCCCTGACCTATCTGGGCTTCGCGTTGCCCGCCCTGTTGTCGTGGTTGGCACTGCGGCTGTCGATCGTCGACCTGCTCCACGGCGTCGTCGTCGCGGTCCTGATCTGCGCGGTGATCACCGCCGTCGGCGCGATCTCGGGCGCCGGCCGACCTCCGACATCGGGCGCCTGACCGGTCACCGCCCCGCGACCGGTCGCGCCGACCGATCCCGGCCGACGGCGAATCCGATGATCACCTGCGCCACCCCCAGGCCGGCGATCACCAGCAGCGATGCCTCCCACCCGCCGGTGCGCTGCGCCAGGTAACCGGTGACGATCGGTCCCAGGGCCGCAAATCCGTATCCGACCGATTGCGCCATGCCCGACAGTCGCGCGGTCTCGTGTTCGGCTCGGCTGCGCAGGGCGATCAGCGACAGCGCGACCACCAGCGCCGCCCCCGAGGCGACCCCGGCACAGAAGATCCACAGCACCGCCAACTGCGGCGCCAGGATCAACCCCGCCGCGGCGATCACCATCGGGACCGCACTGCCGACGGCCGCGGTCGTCTGGCTCTCGCCGCGCATCAGCAGCGGCACGGCCATTCCGGCGAAGACGCCGACCACCTGGTAGATCAGCAGGTGCACCCCGGCGACCGACAGGGAGATCCCGGCGGCCTGCTCGATACTGGGCAGCCAGTTGACCAGGATGTAGAAGCTGGTGGACTGCACGCCCATATACGCGGTGACCAGCCAGGCCGTCGGTCGGCGCCACACGCTGTCGCCCGGTTCCGTCGGCACGTGGACCGTCGGACGGTCGCCGGCCGATCGCCGCGCCCGCGGCAACCACGCCAGCCCGACCAGCACCGACAGGCCGGCCCAGATCGCCAACGCGAAGCGCCAATCGGTGCCCTGCGCGATCGGTACGGCCAACGCCGAGGCGAGGCCGGCGGCGGTGACCATCGACGCCGAGAACAGGCCGGTGGTGCGCGATACCCGGGAGCGGTGGTCGCGGCGGATCACCGCGGGCACCAGCACATTGCCGACCGCGATGGCCCCGCCCGTCACCAGGGTGCCGATCCAGAGACCGGGCGCCCCACCGTAGGACCGCAGCACCGTCCCGACGGTCAACACCACCATCGCTACCGCGATGGTCCGCTCGATGCCGAGCCGTCCGGACCACCTATGCACCAGCGGCGAGACGATCGCAAAGGCGACCAGGGGCAGCGCGACCAGCAGCCCGAGCGCGGTCTCCCCGAGACCCTCGTCGGCGCCGAGCCACGGGAGGACCGGCCCGACGGAGGTCAACGCCGGACGCAGGGTGAGCGCCACCAACAGAATCAGAACCACCGGCACCGCGGCCGCGCCCGCGTCGCGGACCCGTCCGCCGGATTCACCCGTCACCTCGACACACCCTTCCGACCGCCCGGCCCGCCCTCGGCCACACCGTATCGGCCGCCGCGGACCGCTAGGCTTGGCGGATGGCTCCGCCGCACCGACGACGCTCCCCCCTGGTCGCGGCCCTCTCGGTCTCCCGCCGCGGCGGGTCCGGAGCCGAGATTCTCGACGAGATCCGCCGCGCGATCCTGCACGGCGGCGTTCCGCCGGGCAGCCTGATCCCCGTCGGTGAGGTCGCCACGGTCTTCGGGGTCAGCCCGATCCCGATCCGCGAGGCCCTCAAGACCCTCCAGGGTGAGGGCCTCGTCCAGCACACCCCGCGCGGTGGCTACGCCGTGGCGCAGTTGACCGCCCAGGAGTTGCGGGAGCTGTACATCGTTCGGGAATCGCTCGAGATCGCGGCGCTGGCGGCGGCCGTGCCGGCGGCCGGCGACGCCGAACGGGCCGAGGCCCGGCGGGTGCACGAGGCGATGAGCGGCGCGCTCGAGGCGCAGGACCCGCTCGCCTATCACCGCCTCTCGCGGGAGTTCCACATCGCGCTGGTCCGACCGTCCCGGATGGTCCGCCTGCTGCACATGCTCGACTCGGCGTGGAACGTCACCGAACCGGTCCAGCCGATGGTGCACGTGACCGCGGAGAACCGGCACCGTCTGCACGCCGATCACGCGGAGATGCTCGACGCTTTCGTCTCCGGCGACGAGGACGCGCTGCTGGCCGCGGCCAAGGAACACAATCGCCGGCTCAACGCGGTGTTGACGACGCTGCCCACCGATATCGGCTTGTTGGCACCGTAGAATTCTTTATCATTTTCGGACATAAGCGGCAATTCGTCCGGTAATTCCCGGATATATCTTTCGGGAAACACGGCGGCAACTCGATCTAACCGACCAGCAACAGGGCGGTCATAATCTCCAGTCCTATTACTTGTGGCCGTCAATGCTGCCGAATTCCCCACAGCTCTGCTACGAACGGATAACGCCATGTCCGATACGTCTGCCGCTCCGACGGGTTCGCCCGTCGACGACGGATCATCCAGCGCACACAACGGAGCAGTGGTCATCAAGCCGAGTTACGACCCGGCGTTGACCAACGAGGACCTCGCTCCTCTGAAGAAGCAAACCTGGACGTCGTACAACATCTTTGCGTTCTGGATGTCCGATGTACACAGCGTCGGCGGATACGTCACGGCCGGTTCACTATTCGCCCTCGGACTGGCGAGTTGGCAGGTGCTCGTCGCCCTGCTGGTCGGCATCGTCATCGTCTACTTCTTCTGCAATCTCGTCGCGAAGCCGTCCCAGGCGGCCGGCGTTCCCTATCCGGTGATCTGCCGATCGGTTTTCGGCGTCAAGGGGGCGAATATTCCGGCGATTATTCGCGGCCTCATCGCGGTCGCCTGGTACGGAATTCAGACATATCTCGCATCCGCGGCATTGGATGTCGTGCTGATCAAACTGTTCCCGTCGCTCGCTCCGTACGCGGACGTCGCCCAGTACGGATTCCTCGGATTGCCCGCTCTGGGGTGGGCATCGTTCGCCCTGCTGTGGGTCCTGCAGGCGGCGGTCTTCTGGCGCGGTATGGAATCGATCCGCAAGTTCATCGACTTCTGCGGCCCGGCGGTCTACGTCGTGATGTTCATCCTCGCCGGCTACCTGATCTATCGCGCCGGTTGGGGATCGATCAACCTGACCCTCGGCGAGGTGGAGCACACCGGCCTGTCGTCGATTCCGGTGATGCTCAGCGCGATTGCGCTGGTCGTGTCCTACTTCTCCGGCCCGATGCTCAACTTCGGCGACTTCTCCCGCTACGGAAAGTCGTTCGACGCGGTCAAGCGCGGCAACTTCCTCGGCCTGCCGGTCAACTTCCTGGTCTTCTCGCTCCTGGTGGTCATCACCGCGTCGCTGACGGTGCCGGTCTTCGGTGAGCTGATCACCGACCCGGTCGAGACGGTCGCCCGGATCGACAACACCTTTGCGATCGTGCTCGGCGCGTTGACCTTTGCCATCGCCACGATCGGCATCAATATCGTCGCCAACTTCATCTCGCCCGCGTTCGACTTCTCGAATGTCGATCCGCAGCGGATCAGCTGGCGGGCGGGCGGCATGATCGCCGCCGTCGGTTCGGTGCTGCTGACCCCGTGGAATCTGTACAACAACCCGGAGGTCATCCACCTGACGCTCGAGACCCTGGGCGCGTTCATCGGGCCGCTGTTCGGCGTGCTGATCGCCGACTACTACCTGGTCCGCAAGCAGCACGTCGACATCGACGCCCTGTTCACCCTCTCACCCACCGGCGCCTACTGGTACAACAAGGGCTACAATCCGGCTGCGGTCTACGCGACGATCGCCGGTGCGGCGCTGGCGATGTTCACCGTGCTGTTCAACGGGGCGGTCGCGGCGATCCCCGAGATCCCGGGCATGTCCACCGCGTCGAAGTACAGCTGGTTCATCGGCTGCGGTGTGGGATTCGCGGTGTACTACCTGCTGGCCACCCGGACCAAGCTCGCGGTGACCAACTTCCCCGACGCCCAGCCGGCATCCTGAGGCGTGTGCAGACCCAGGTGACCACGCCGAAGATCCGCGTCATCAACCCGAACACCTCGGCGTCGATGACCGACCTGATCGAGCGGTGTGCCCGCGGCGTTGTCGCCGCGGGCACCTCCGTCGATGCGGTCAACCCGTCGATGGGCCCCGCCTCGATCGAAAGCCACTACGACGAAGCCCTCGCGGTTCCGGGTCTGCTCGAGGAGATCCGGCGCGGGGACGCCGACGGGGTGCAGGGCTACGTGATCGCCTGCTTCGGCGACCCCGGTCTGGACGCCGCCCGCGAGCTGGCCCGCGGGCCGGTGATCGGCATCGCCGAGGCCGCGATGCACACCGCGAGCTTCCTGGGCCGCCGCTTCTCGGTGGTCACCACCCTCGACCGCACGATCGGCCGCGCCGAGGATCTCGCCGCCCACTACGGGATGGCCCGCTTCTGCGGCGGCTACCACGCCTGCGATATCCCCGTCCTCGAACTCGAATCCGATCCGGCTGCGCAGCAACGCATCACCGACGCCTGCGCCGCCGCGCTGGAGTCCGACGGCAGCGAGGTGATCGTGCTCGGCTGCGCCGGCATGGCCGACCTCTGCGAGGCGATCTCCAAGCAGCTCGGGGTGCCGGTCATCGACGGGGTCGCCGCCGCGACGGTGCTGGTCGAAGGCCTCGTGCGGCTCGGACTGCGCACCTCCGACCGCGGCGAATTCGCCCACCCGCTCCCGAAGTCCTATTCCGGCGCCCTGAAGTCCTTCACCATCGAACCCTGAACCCTGTGGGGAGTTCTGCATCCACCCGCCGGCTCCCACGCTCCCCAATCCGGTCATTCTCGCGGGCGAACACACGCAACCGCCCCCGGGCTCGCGACCGGGGGCGGATACGGAGGGACTTGCCTACCGCTTGGTGAGCTCTACGTCGTCGGCGGGCTTGTCGAAGGTATGCGGGTCGACCATCGCGTCCTCGTCGAACGGCAGTGCGCCGGAGAGCACGTCGTTGACCCGCTGGTGGTCGACGGTCCGCGTCCAGCTCCCGACCAACAGGGTGGCGACCGCGTTTCCGGAGAAGTTGGTGACCGCGCGCGCCTCGGACATGAAGCGGTCGATACCGACGATCAGGCCGACACCGTCCAGCATTTCGGGCCGGTGCGCCTGCAGGCCGCCGGCCAGGGTGGCCAACCCGGCGCCGCTGACCCCGGCAGCGCCCTTGGAGGCGACGATCATGAAGGCCAGCAGTCCGATCTGCTCCCCCAGGGTCAGCGGATCGCCCATCGCGTCGGCGATGAACAGCGACGCCATCGTCAAATAGATGGCGGTCCCGTCCAGATTGAACGAGTACCCGGTGGGCACAACAACTCCGACGGTGGTCGGCTGGACGCCGATGTGCTCCATCTTGGCGATCAGTCGCGGCAGCGCCGACTCGGAGGACGAGGTCGCGAAGATCAGCAGGTATTCGCGCGCCAGGTAGCGCACCAGCTTGAGGATCGACACCCGCGAGGTGAACCACAGCAGCGAGCCGAGGATGCCGAAGACGAAGATGACGCAGGTGATGTAGAAGGCGAGCATCAGCGTCAGCAACTGGCCGACGGCCGCCCACCCGGTCTGGCCGACGACGTTGGCGATCGCACCGAAGGCGCCGATCGGGGCCACCCACAGCACCATGACGAGGACCTTGAACACGACCTTCTGGAACGAGGCGACCGCACGCAGCATCGGCTCGCCGGACTCGCCGAGAGCCTGCAGGGCGAAGCCCACCAGCAGCGCGACGAACAGCGCCTGCAACACACTTCCCGAGGTCAGCGACGAGACCAGGGTGTCCGGGATGATCCCCTGCAGGAACTCGGTGGTGCCGCCGGCTTCGTGTGCCTGCTCCGCCAGCGCCGCACCCTGACCGGCCGAGGCGGAGATGTTCAGGCCGGTACCGGGCTTGATCAAGTTGCCGACGACCAGGCCGATCGCCAGGGCGACGGTCGACATCGCCAGGAAGTAGGCGAAGGCGAGGCCGCCGACGCGGCCGACGGTGGCGGCCTTGCGGACGGACCCGATGCCGAGCACGATCGTGCAGAAGATGACCGGGGCGATCATCATCTTGATCAGCGAGACGAAGAGGGTCCCGAGAATCCCGAGATCCTTGCCCACCGAGGGGGCGACGAGGCCGACCGCCACACCCGCGACAACGGCGACGATCACGGCGATGTACAGCCAGTGGGTGCGGTCACGCTTCTTGGGCGGAGCGGGTGGCGTGGGATGGGTGGTCGAGTCGGTCACGGCGGGTCCTTCCATCGCCGCGCCCGGGATACGGCCCACCCGGCGGCTATTCGCGACGATGACGTGCACAATCGTGGGTGTGAACAGTGATGGTGGTCACCCTTGCGTTCATTTCGTTCATCGGTGGACCCAACGCTTTCCGCGCCCGCGCACCCTGGCGGGCCGGGCCATCGCCCTGCAGATCGCGATGGTGATCGCGATCGTGTGTGTCGCCGGGGCGCTCGGCTCCTACGAGATGTACGTGCACGCGCGTTCGACCGCGGAGAAGCAGAGCGCCGCGATCGCGTCGAGCCTGGCGTCGGCGCCGTCGACCCTCGAGGCATTGCTCTCCGATGACCCGACCGCGCGGCTGCAGTCGGTGACCGAGGGGGTGCGCGCGGTGACGGGCGCCGCGTTCATCACCATCATGAGCCCGGACGGCACCCGCTTCACCCATACCGACCCCGCGCAGATCGGCGGCGACTATCTCGGTTCGCGGGACGAGGCGCTGGCCGGCGGGACGTATACCGAGGTCTACACCGGCACCCTCGGCCCGTCGATTCGCACGATTGCCCCGGTAGTCGACGATCGGGGCGATGTCGTCGGCCTCGTCGCGGCGGGGTTCACCCTCGATTCACTCACCGCCTCCTGGCAGCGGCAGCTGCCGATCGTCGGCGGGATCGCGGTCACGGCCCTGGCGTTCTCCTTCACCGGATTGTGGCTGCTGCGCCGGCGCCTACTGCGGCAGACCGGCGGCCTGGCGCCGGACGAGCTGCGGGTGATGTACGAACATCACGACGCGGTATTGCACGCGGTGAGTGAGGGATTGGTGGTGGTCGAGCGCGGACGCCCGGTATTGGTGAACGACGAGGCCCGCCGCCTGCTCGGCCTGACCGAATCGGGCCGGGACGAGGACCTGCCGGCGTTCATCACCGACGGGGTCGAACCGATCATCGACGAAACACATGTCGCCGCCGGGGGTCGCATCCTGTTGGTCAACCGGGCACCGGTGCCCGATCGGGCGCAGTCGGCGGTCATCACGATCCGCGATCGCACCGAGTTGCAGTCCGCCACCGGGTCGTTGGCGGCGATGACGCAGTTCGCCGAGCATCTCCGGTCTCAGGCGCACGAATGGGGAAATCGGATGCACACGATCGCGTCGCTGGTCGAGATGGGGCAGACCGAGGAGGCGGTGCGGTTGGCGACCGGCGATTTCGCGGTCCGCGACGACGACATCGCCCGGGTGTCGGCGCTGATCCGCGACCCCGGCGTGGCGGCCCTGCTGCTGGGCAAGCTGGCCCGCGCCCGGGACCGGTCGATCGCGATGACGGTCACCGACGATTCCCGGCTGGACGCGTCGGTGTCGGCGTTGTTGACGCCGGCCGAATTACACACGGTGGTGGGCAATCTGGTCGACAACGCCCTGGACGCCGCCGACCCGGATGACCCGTGGGTGGAGATCACGGTGATCGGTGACGCGAACGAGTTGCGGGTGACGGTCGCCGACAGCGGGCCGGGGATGGACTCCGAGCAGTTCGAACTAGCCCGCCGCCGCGGATACTCCACCAAGTCGGGCGGCGACGAGCTGGGCCGCGGGCTCGGGCTGCATCTGATCGATCGGATCGTCGACCGACGCGGCGGTACCACGACGGCGGAGCAGACCTACGGATCGGTGCTCAGCGTGCACCTGATCCGGCCCGGCGTCACCGCCGATCACGCGATCCCGGCGGACACCGCGTGATTCGGGTCCTGGTGGTCGAGGACGAACCGATCATCGCCCGCAGCCACCACACCTATCTCGACCGCCTCGACGGATTCGAGGTGGTCGCGACCGCCGGGACCGCCCGCGCCGCCGTGCTGGCCGCCCGCAATGCCGCACGGGAGGAGTCGCCGATCGACCTGGTCCTGCTCGACATCGGACTGCCCGACGCGTCCGGGATCGACATCGTGTCGACGCTCGCGGCGATCGACCCGCCACCCGATGTGATCGCCGTGACCTCACAACGCGATCTCGACACCGTACGCACCGCCGTCGCCCACGGGGTGTTGCTGTATCTGTTGAAGCCGTTCACCTTTGCCGCGTTTCGGGAAAAACTGGAACAGTACGTGCGCTACCGGGAGGCGATGTCGACCGGTTCCGACGCGGTCAGCCAGGGCGATATCGATCGAGCCTTCGCCCAGCTGCGCTCGGTCGCCCCGCGCAGCACCGCCCGCAAGGGCACCGCGCCGGAGACCGCGGACGCCGTTGCCCGGGCGATTCGCGATGCCGATGCCGGGCTGACCGCGTCGGAGACCGCGCACGTCGTCGGCTCCTCCCGGGTGACCGCCTGGCGCTACCTCGAGGCGCTCGCCGACGACGGAATCGTCGCGCGCAGCACCGAATACGGGCGCACCGGCCGCCCGCAGGTCCGGTATCGGTGGACGTCGCGCGACGGGTAGCCGCCACCGACCGACATCACCGCCAGAGGTTGGCAAGGGGGCCGGCGAGCCGCAGACCGTGCGCGAAGCCGGCGGTGGCGGCTGGTGCCCGCGTCGACAGGTCCATCATCGATTCACCGAAGGCCTTGCGAGCAGCGGTATCCGGGAACATCGTCTCGACTCGGCTGCCGGCCCGTCGGAGCCGATCGATCTGGTCGGCGAGGTGGGTGCCCCATTCCACGGGGGTGCGGGCGCGACCGCCGAAAGGCGAGAGCACCAGCACCCGTTCATATCCGGCGGCGAGGTCGGCGTTGTCGGCGTTGGTGCGGTAGCCGCCGTCGATGTACCGGTGGTCGCCGATCTCGTAGGCGAATCCGCCGGCGCAACCGGCCGCGACCGCGTCGACCAGGTCGATGCCGCTCGCTCGGTCGAAGAGGATCGGTGCGCCGGTGTCGGTGTCGACCGCGGTGATCAGCACCGTTCGGTCGGGCCATTCCGGTCGCGGGAGCCGGTTCGCGACGGTGGCGCGCCACCTCGCGGTCCCGCCGGGAGCACTCGCCGCCGCGAGCATCGCACCCATCGTGCGGCGCATCTGCGGCAGGTCCGCGGCCTCGGCGATGACCCGCCCGGTCCGGTCGAGCAGGTCGGCGACTGTCCCGGCGGTCCCGCGACCGCCTCCCACCGGCGCCGCCGCACCCGGTCCGGCCGGTGCGCCGACGATATCGGCGTAGAGCCGCGCGGGGTCGGCGGTGGTGATCTGCGCGGCGGCGGTCGAGCCGGCGGAGGTGCCGATGATCAGGTCGGCGTCGGTGACGTCGAGACCGCCGTCGAGCAGGCCGGCGATGACGCCGATCAGCCAGGCGTTGCCGGCCGCACCCCCGCCGCCGAGGACCAGGGCTCGTTCACCGGAACCGGGCAACCGATTCGCTGCGTCGATCTGTGGGTGGTTGCGGTCCGCAGGTGCGGCGGAGGGCGCGTCGGAGGTGGAGAAAGTGGGCATGGGAGGCCTTTCGCGAGGGGTCCTCGCGGGCTCTCCCGTGGGCGACTAGGCGAGTCGCGCGAACGTGATCGGTGAGGGAGCACCCGCTGCGGATACGGCATACATGGGTCTCACCTCCGTTCGATCGGTCACGACCATTCGACGGTAGCACCGGCGGCCGCCGCCGACCCGAACTCCCGGGCAGCCGTGACCGATCGGCCCGCGACGGGAGGATGTCGCGGCTCGGGTCCCACCGGGCATAGGGTGTCCGACGGGACGAGATGGCGAACGCACATCCCCACCCCGCGAAAGGATCCGATCGATGTCCGGCTGCCGTGGCTGACCCTTCCGAGACGCCCCGGGACACCTCGACGGCGCGACAGGCGACGGGCTCCGGCCGTACGGGTCTGTTGGTGGCGGTGGCGTCCCTGCTCGGGGCGACCCTCTTCTGGGCCGGCAACTATGTCATCGGCGGCGCGGCGGTCGCGACGATCGATCCGCTCAGCCTCGTGCTGCTGCGGTGGGCGATCGCCGTCGTTCCACTCCTGCTGATCGCGCAGTTCGTCGAGCGCCCGGACTGGCGGCAGGTGCTGCGCGCCTGGCCCTGGCTCATCATGCTCAGCGCCTTCGGGCTGCTCGGATACAACCTGTTCCTCTACGGGGCGCTGCAGTACACCGATGCGTTCAACGCCTCGCTGATCAACGCCTTCAATCCAGCGCTGATTACCCTGGCGGCGGCGATCTTCCTGCGGGAACGGCTCACCCCTCTCGCGATCGTGGGCGTTGCCATAGCCCTCGTCGGGGTGCTGGTCGTGCTCTCCCGCGGCGATATCGGCACGCTGTTCGGCACCGGATTCGGCCGCGGCGAACTGCTGATGGTCGGCGCGATCTGTGTGTGGACGGCCTATACGATCGCCGGTCGGTTGGCACCGAAGCTGCCGCCGATCACCTCGACGGCGATCCAGGCCGTCATCGCGGTGCTGGTGCTGGCGCCGATCAGTGTCGCCACCGGCGGTCCGACCCTGCCGTCGACGGCGAGCACCCTGTGGGCGCTGATCTTCATCGGGATCTTCCCGTCGGTGCTGTCGTACCTGCTGTGGAATCGCGCGCTGACGGTGATCCCGGCCGGCGGCGCCGGGGTCTTCCTCAACCTGATCACCGTCTTCACCGCCGCGTTCACCATCCTCGCCGGCCATCCGTATACGGCCGCGCAGATCATCGGCGGGATCGTGGTGATCGGTGGTGTGGTGGTGACCAACATCCGAGCGTTCCGCTAGCCGGGCGACCGATCGCGGCCGGCCGCCCGGCGCGGCGACGCGCCTACCCCTGAGCCTCGATCGCCACCGGCTGCCACTGCTCCCAGGTCGCGAGTCGACTCTCGTAGTCCGCCTTGGCGATCGCGAGTGGGGCTGTACCGAAGAAGACCCGCAGCGGCGGCTTCTCGGCGTCGATGATTCGCAGCAGGGCGCGAGCCGACGCCGTCGGGTCGCCGGGGGTCGACACCCGTTGCTTGCGCGCCGCATCCGCCTCCGCATGCGCGGCCGCGTAGGCGGGCAATTCGGTCGCCCGCTGCGACGACGACCCGGACCAGTCCGTCGCGAAACCGCCGGGTTCGATCAGCGTCACGTGGATCCCGAACGACGCAACCTCCTGCGCCAGCGACTGCGAAAAGCCTTCCAGCGCCCACTTCGAGGCGTGGTAGAGGCCGACGTTCGGGAACGCGCTGATGCCGCCGATCGACGACACCTGAAGGATATGACCGCTGCCCTGTTCCCGCAGGAACGGCAACACGGCCTGGGTGATCCACAAGGCACCGAAGACGTTGGTCTCCAACTGATCGCGAGCCTGCTGTTCGCTGACCTCCTCGACGAAGCCGAACAACCCGTACCCGGCGTTGTTGATCACGATGTCGAGACGACCGAATCGCTGGTGCGCCTGTTCGACCGCCGCGAAGTCGGCGGCGCGATCGGTGACGTCCAGCTGGATCGGAAGGATCGCGTCACCGTACTTGTCGACCAGGTCCGCCAGAGCCGACGTATCGCGCGCCGTCGCCGCGACCTTGTCGCCGCGCTCGAGGGCCGCGATCGCCCATTCCCGCCCGAAACCGCGGGACGTACCGGTGATGAACCAGACCTTCTCGGCCATATCGGAATCCTTCCGTCGACACACGACCAGCAAGCGGCTGTCCGGCAACCCGAACACCATCCGCGTCCGTCATCCACCCTGCCGGCTGAGCTCCCGGGCCGGCGACGGTATGGCTCACCGAGACTTCAGAAGTTTGGGCGACGACTTCGGTATCGGGCCGGGGCATCTCGCGTGGTGCCCCCAGTCGGGCTCGAACCGACACTGGGCAGATCTTGGGAACGGACGGCCCGCTATCCGGTACACGGCGCCTACCTGCGGAACGCGCCCGGGCCGACTGTATCGCCGCAGTTCAAGGGTACGATTGCACGCCGTTGACCGTCGATTCCACGCTGACGCCGAACGCCTACGAGCCGTTGAGATCTCCCCTCGCGTACCGGGTGGAACCGGGGCGAGCCGAACTCAGAGCCTTGGATAGCCTGAACTGGTGTTACACCTTCTCGTCGACACGTCGACCTGGCTCGATCTAGGTAAGCGGCGCGACGGCCAACGTCTGATCCGGGTCTTGGACGAACTCGTGCACGACGACGAACTGATACTCGTTGTCCCGCCGCTCATCAACGACGAGTTTGCAAGGAATCGCCCGAAGGTCGAGGCCTCGATCACAACAAGTCTGTCCGATCGATTGAAGGCATCGCGGCGCGAGGTTCAGGACTTCGGGGGCGACGACCACCCAGACGCGCGCCACGCGATCGACGAACTCGCTCACAACGTTCCGCTGATCGGCGCGATGACTGCACGCAACTTTACGGACGTCGAGAAACTGTTTGCAGCGGGTTCGAGTCACGAACCCACCGATGAGGAGCGTCGACGCGCAGTGCAGCGAGCGCTTGACAGGAAGGCACCGTTTCACAGATCGAAGAACAGCGTCGCCGACGCGTTATTGATGCCCCGTCTGGTATCTCGGCCAGTCGGAATGAAAACCCGGACCGCCAAGACGGTGCGCGGATCGACGCCTTCACCCTGCTTGGCTAGATGTGATGCCCAGCCAGGTTGTCCAACCTGGTGATGGGTGCGGCGTTCCCGATTGCCGAGTGAGGTTCCCCTGAAAAAGTGGACACGT
>NZ_BCRN01000003.1 GCF_001552615.1 Millisia brevis NBRC 105863 | reverse complement strand
CTGCACCAGGCCCTCGTCCTCGAGCTGGGAGATCGTCGGGTACACCGATCCGGGGCTGGGGGTCCAGCGTCCCTCGGTGCGGGTCGCGATCTCGGCGATGATGTCGTAGCCGTGGCGCGGCTGCTCGGACACCAGGGTCAGCACCGCGAGCCGAACGTCACCGCGAGCGGTGCGGCGGCCGCGGCGACGCCGCGGGCCGAACGGGGGACGCGGTCCGCCGGGGCCGAAGCCCGGACCGAACGCGCCGGGGCCGAACGCACCCGGACCGAAGCCGGGGCCGAAGGGCGGGCCATCGCCACGCCGACGGCCGCGGCCGCCGTGTCGGCGCCCCCTGCCCTCGGCGTCCTCGGCGCCGCCATCGCGGTCGTCGAAACCGTTCTCGCGTGCCATCGCGTGCAGGGCGGCGACATCGGGTCGCGGCCCCGGCCGGCCTCCGCGCCGCCGGAACTTACCGGCAGGGCCGAAGGGGCCGAATCGCATTTCGGGTTCCCATGCGGGATTCATGGCAGTCATCAGGTGACTCCTTCTTGGGTTGTGTCCGCACATCTCGGCCTTTCGCCATCTCGGCGCGGACGTTTCTGGTCTGTTGGTGCGCGCTGCTCGGGGTTCCCGGCGCTTCGCACGTCGTTAACGATATATCGGGATGCGTCGCGATGCAACCATCAATTTTTCGCGGCGCGATCGCGTCGGACCGCGATGTTTGAATGGGTGGATGTTGCACGGCGTGTGGGCCCCCGGATCAGGGCTGATGCTCTGGCGCGCCGGCCGCGACGGCGACCCCGCAGGCGCCGCGGCGTCCGACGACGAGCTCGCCGGACTGCCCCGATCCGTGGCCCGCGCCTTCGCGCGCACCCCTCGACACCGCACGACGATCGGCCTGCCCACCGGCGACGGCGAGGTGCCGGCGACGACGATCCGCACCATCGGGGTCGGCCCGGCGGACGCGGTCGAGATGCTGCAACGGATGCCGGACCGCCCGGAGGTCGTCTCGGGGGAGTTGCGCTACCTCTCGCACGTGGTCGCCGGTCTCGCGGTCTGGGCCCGCAGCGGCCGGGTGGTCCCGGCGTTGACCCGTGTCGACGACGAATGGTGGGTCCGCTGGCAGCCGATGGTCGATCGGCCGCAGCGGGCCTGGCGGGCGGAGTTGCTCGGGCTGATGCCGCCGGTGCAGGTCTCGCTGGGCGACCGGGCGGCGATCTTCGACGACCTGGTCGCCGAGCTGGTCGACCCGCTGGTGCGCTCGATCATCGGACGCCCGCCCGCGGCGCACAAGCTGACCGAGGCGCTGATCGACGGGGCCCCGATCGCCGGTGTCGGCGAACGGGATCGGCGGGCTTTCGAGCGATGGCGCGACAGTGTGGTCGACGACTCGCGGCTGGTCCTGCGGCTGGTCGAGCCGGATCCGGCCGACACCAGGGTCGCCCCGCTGGGATCGGCGGTGGAAACCGAGCCCGAGGACGACATCCTGTGGACGCTCGAGATCCTGATTCAGGACCCCGGCGCGGCCCCGGTGCCGTTGCGCGAGATTCGCGCGCGCGATCCGCTGCTGTTCGCCGAGGGGGCTCGCACCCTCGACCTCGCCCGCACGATCTGCCCGATCCTCGCGCTGGCCCCGGAATCGCCGAGCGGTGACCTGCTGCTGCCGACTGTCGCGGTCCTCGACCTGATCGAGCGTGGCATCCCGGCGCTGACCGCCGCGGACATCACCGTCCTGCTGCCGCGGGAGTGGACGTCGGTCACCGCGTCGCTCAGTCTGCAGGTGCGCTCGCCCGCCCTGCCGAAGACCGGTGTCGAGGGCGGCGTCGGCATGCCGGCGGTGCTCGCCTACGACTGGCGGCTGGCACTCGGTGATGTCGAGTTGACCGAGGAGGAACTCGACCGGCTGAGCACCGCGAGCGCGGAGTTGGTGCGGCTGCGCGGCCAATGGGTGCGGGCCGATCCACGCGCGATCGCGGCGGCGGTCGCCTATATGGGCAAGAACGCGCCGCCGCCGGAGCCGACGCTCGGCGACACGATGGCGCTGCTCGCCGGCGGAGACGATCCCGACCTGCCGCCGATCGAGGTCACCGGCACCGGCTGGGCGGTCGAGCTGCTGCGGGGCGATCTCGAACCCGAGCCGGTGGAGATGCCGGCCGATTTCCGTGGCCGGCTGCGTCCCTATCAGCAGCGCGGCGTCGACTGGTTGGCCTTCATGACCGCCGCGGGCCTCGGCGCCGTACTCGCCGACGATATGGGCCTCGGCAAGACCGTTCAGCTGCTGGGCCTGCTCGCCGCCGAACGGGCGCGGGAGGCGCCGGGGGCGACGCTGCTGATCGCGCCGATGTCGGTGATCGGCAACTGGGAGCGCGAGGCCGCCCGCTTCGCCCCCGGTCTGCGGGTGCTGGTGCAGCACGGCTCCGGTCGGGCGACCGAGGACGCGCTGGTCGCCGGCGCCGCCGCGGCGGATCTGGTGATCACCACCTATGCCTTGTGTGCCAGGGATATCGCCACCCTCGCGCGCATCCCGTGGCGGCGCGTCGTGCTCGACGAGGCGCAGCACGTCAAGAATCCGGCGACCGCCGCGGCGAAAGCCGTTCGGCGGCTGCCCGCGCGACATCGGTTGGCGCTCACCGGAACACCGGTCGAGAATCGGCTCTCCGAGCTGTGGGCGGCGCTCGACGTGGTCAACCCCGGCATGCTCGGGCCGTTGTCCCAATTCCACGCGCGCTACGCCGTCCCCATCGAACGGGAGGGCGACCAGGACGCGCTCGCCGCGCTGCGCCGCCGCACCGCGCCGTTCATCCTGCGGCGGGTCAAGACCGATACGTCGATCATCGCGGACCTGCCCGAGAAGTTCGAAATGACGGTGCGCGCCAACCTCACCCGCGAACAGGCTGCACTGTACCGCTCGGTGGTCGACGACTCGATCGCCCGCATCGCGGAGTCCGAAGGAGCCGAACGCAAGGGGCTGGTCCTCGCGACGCTCACCCGCCTCAAGCAGGTCTGCAACCATCCGGCCCACTACCTCGACGACGGCTCGCCGGTGGTGCGCCGCGGCGCCCACCGCTCCGGCAAGCTCGAACTGCTCGACGACATCCTCGACGCCGCCCTCGCCGACGGCGAAAAGGCCTTGCTGTTCACCCAGTTCCGTCAATTCGGGGACCTGGTCGTCGGCTATCTGACCGCCCGATACGGCGAGGAGGTGCCCTTCCTGCACGGCGGGGTGGCCCGCAAGCGGCGCGACGCGATGGTCGAGCGATTCCAGACCCCCGACGGCCCGTCGATCATGATGCTGTCGTTGAAGGCCGGTGGTACCGGTCTGAACCTGACCGCCGCAAATCACGTGGTCCACCTGGATCGTTGGTGGAACCCGGCGGTGGAGAACCAGGCGACCGACCGCGCCTTCCGGATCGGTCAGGGCCGCGATGTGCAGGTCCGCAAGCTGGTCTGCGTCGGCACGATCGAAGAGCGCATCGACGAATTGCTCGAGCGCAAGCAGGGGCTCGCCGACGACGTGGTCGGCGTCGGGGAGCGGTGGATCACCGAGATGGACGACGCGGAGTTGAAGGAGATCTTCGCGCTGTCGGATGTGGCGGTTGCCCAATGAGTACCCGCTCCGCGGCGGCCTACGGACGTACCGACTGGGGGCGTCGGTGGATGGCGCTGGTCGAATCGATGGCCGAGCCCGGTCGGTACAGCCGCGGGCTGGGATACGCACGCAATGATCACGTGACGTTGCCGTCGATCGAACCGGGGGTCATCCGGACCCATGTGCGCGGCAGCCAGCCCGCGCCGTTCCAGGTGACGATCACCCTGCGCACCCTCGATCAGTTCCAACTCGACGAACTGATCACGCGCCTGCGGGACGAACCCGGCGTCCTGACCCGCGTGGTCGGAGGGGCGATGCCCGAACTGCTGGCGGACGCGGCCCTGCCGGAGGCGCGCGATTTCCGTTGGTCGTGCACCTGTCCCGACCCCGGTGATCCCTGCAAACACGCGGTCGCGACGCTGTGCGATATCGCGCTGCTGATCGATCAGAACCCCGGCGTGCTGTTGGTGCTGCGCGGCGCCGATCCGGAGGTGCTGTTGCGGGGCGTGGAGTGGGAAGCCGACGGCGACGGCCCTGCCGCGCCGGGTCCGATCGACCACTTCGGCAACGACCTCGCCCTGCCGCCGCTGCCCGCCCTGCCGGCCGACGGGGCGACCGCGCTCGAGGTGCTGGACGCGAACCTGCTGCGCCGGGCATTGCGCGGCATCGATCCGGACGATGCGTCGATCGGCTGGGGGGTCGAGGACCTGCGGCTGATGTATCGCCGACTCATCGAATGAGGCTCGCGGAACCCCGAACATATTGTTGAAAGATAAATAGTTTGAAGTCCAAGTAACCGGTAGGTTGGTGGGCATGACAGACCTGGTGAACGTGTCGACGCGCGACGGCATCGGCCACATCGAACTCAACCGACCGAAGGCGATCAACGCGCTCAACCACGAGATGGTGGTCGCCTTCGCCGAGGCGCTCACGGCCTGGTCCGACGACGACAGCATTCGGGCCGTCCTGGTCACCGGTGCGGGGGAGCGGGGCCTGTGTGCCGGCGGCGATATCGTCGCGATCCGCAACGACGCCCTCGCGGTGGCGGATCGGGCCGCGGGCGAGCAGACCGGCTCCGCGCGATTCTGGTGGGACGAGTACCTGCTGAACGCGCAGATCGGCAACTACCCCAAGCCCTACGTCGCGATCATGGACGGCATCGTCATGGGCGGCGGCGTCGGCATCTCCGGTCACGGCAGTGTTCGGGTGGTCACCGAACGCACCCGGCTGGCGATGCCCGAGGTCGGCATCGGCTACATCCCCGACGTCGGCGGCACGCGGTTGCTGTCGCATGCCCCGGGTGGGCTGGGGATCTGGGCGGCGCTGACCGCCATCCACCTGTCCGGCGCCGACGCGATCGCCGTCGGTCTCGCCGATCACTTCGTCGAGTCGGCGAAATTGCCCGACTTCATCGACACGCTGGTGAGCGACGGCGTCGAGGCCGCACTGGCCGCGCACGCCGGGCCCGCTCCCGAATCGGCGTTGACCGACGCCCGCCGCTGGATCGACCCGGCCTTCGCGGCCGACTCGCCCGGCGAGATCATCGAGCGCCTGCGCGCGGTCGAGGGGGACGACGCCGCGGCGGCGACCAAGGCGGCCGATGCGATCGCCGCGAAGTCGCCGATCGCGCTGTCGGTCACGCTGAGCTCGCTGCGGCAGGCGGCGGCCGATCCCGACCTCGAGACCTCCCTGGTTCGCGAGTTCCGGGTCTCGATCAGCGCGCTGACCAGCCACGATCTTCCGGAAGGTATCCGCGCCCAGGTCGTCGACAAGGATCGCTCGCCGTCCTGGAAGCCCGCGACGCTCGCCGAGGTGACCGCCGACGAGGTCGCGGCCTACTTCGAACCGCTCGAACGCGATCTGACCGGCTTCGCCCCCTGATCGTCGGCGGCGCGCCCGTCGCCAGGTTTGACCGCCGCACGTTTCCACCCGTAATCCCGGCCCATTCCCAACCGGAGGAGTACCACCCGCATGTCCGATTACGAGACCATCCTCGTCGAGCGCACCGGTCGCGTCGCGACGATCACGCTCAACCGCCCCAAGGCGCTCAACGCCCTGAACACCACTCTGATGAACGAGGTGGTCGGCGCGGTCGAGGGATTCGATCGTGATCCCGATATCGGCGCGATCGTCCTGACCGGCTCCGACAAGGCGTTCGCCGCCGGCGCCGACATCAAGGAGATGTCGACCAAGACGTATATGGACGCCTTCGCCGAGGACCTGTTCTCCGCGTGGGACCGGCTGTCCGCGGTGCGTACGCCGATCGTCGGTGCGGTCGCCGGGTACGCCCTCGGCGGTGGCTGTGAGCTCGCGATGTTGTGTGACGTGCTGATCGCCGCCGACAACGCCGCCTTCGGCCAGCCCGAGATCACCCTGGGCGTCATCCCCGGCATCGGCGGATCGCAGCGTCTGACCCGTGCGGTTGGCAAGGCCAAGGCGATGGACATGATCCTGACCGGTCGCCGGATGAAGGCCGACGAGGCCGAACGCTCCGGGCTGGTCGCACGGGTCGTGCCGCTCGAATCTCTGCGCGAGGAGGCACATTCGATCGCCGAGACGATCGCCGGGATGTCGCTGCCCATCGCGCGCATCGCCAAGGACGTCGTCAACCAGGCCTACGAGACCACCCTGGTCGAGGGCGTTCGCTACGAGCGGCGGCTGTTCCATTCGACGTTCGCCACCGAGGACCAGAAGGAGGGCATGGCGGCCTTCATCGAGAAGCGCAAGCCGGACTTCCGCCACCGCTGAGGCGCGTACGGTCGGTGAGGGGAACGAGCTTCGTGCCATCTGTACGTTTTCGTGTCACACTCGAAACACGAATACCATCAGTCGCATGAGCCTCGGGGGTCACAGATATGCGATACCGACCTCGAGGAGCAACGGCCATGCGGATCTCCGGTAGTCGACCCGTCGCCGCGACGCTGACCGCGGCCGCCGCATTGACCGTCGCGTCCGCATGGTTCGCGCCGGGTGTGGCGTCCGCGCAGCCGGAGCCGACGATCGACGACGCCGTCACCGCCCTGTCGAGTGTGGCGCCGGACGATCCATCGCTCGAGGCCGCCGAGGCGATCGCCGCGGTGACCGATCCGCTGAGCACCGGAAGCGGCGAGGCCGGCCAGGCGGTATCCGCGCTCACCACCGCGGTGCGGGCCCTCGGTCTCGAGCCGTTCCTCTGGCCGTCGGTCGCGCTCGGCTGTTCCGCGGTTTCCGGGGTGCCGTTGTCGGCGGTGCCGGCGATGGCGGCTTCCGCCCCGGGGCCGTACGCCGTGCCGATCCCCGGCCTTCCCGACGTCCTCAACCCGGACCTCGTCGGCCCGGGCGAGGCGATCTACGCCTTCGTCCCGGCCGGCGTGGCCAACGATCCGGATACGACCGGCATGCAGGTGGCGTGGTTCAACCTGTCGACCCTGCGCGGTGGGTTCGTCGAGATGTCCGGATTCACGCAAGCCCTCTCCGACGCGATCCTCGCCCAGTTCCCGGAGACCGTGCGCGCGCAGTTGGTCGGCCCGGTCGCGGCGGTGGTCGGCACCCTGCCGTCCGCCGGAGTGCGCATCGCCCCGGTCGAGACCGGCAGCGGAACCGTGCTTGCCGCGGTCTTCGGGCAGGTCCGCCACGGCGACCAGACCTGCCTGTTCCTCCCGACCGTGGGCATCACCGAGGTGCCGTGATCGAGCGAGTGGCGGTCGGGGGAGTGGTCCGGTGACCGAGGAGATTCGCCGCGCCTCCGATGTGCCGGGGCACTCGGTGGTAGCCGACCTCGACCTTCCCGAGGGGGATCCCGCTGCGGTTGTTGTCCTCGCTCACGGGGCCGGAGGCAGCCGCGGGGCCGCCAACCTGCTCGCGGTGTCCGCGGCGTGCACCGCGATCGGTATCGCCGTCGCCCGCATCGATCTGCCGTATCGGCAGCTGCGCCCGAAGGGCCCGCCGACCCCGTCCCGGTCGGGTGTGGATCGCGACGGTATTCGCGCCGCTGCCGCGGCGCTGCGCGAACGACTTCCCGACGTACCGTTGGCGATCGGTGGTCATTCCTACGGGGGCCGCCAGGCGTCGATGGTCGCCGCCGAGGATCCCGCGGGCCTCGACGCGCTGATCCTGACGTCCTATCCGCTGCATCCGCCCGGTAAGCCGGAACGGCTTCGTGTCGAACATCTTCCGGACCTCACCGTGCCCACGGTGGTCGCTCAGGGCAACCGTGATCCGTTCGGTACCGCCGCCGACGTCGAGGCCGCCTTCGCGGTCGTCCCGGCACCGGTGACGGTGCTGACGATCGAGAACGCCGGACACGACCTGGCGCCGAGGAAATCCGGATTCGCGGCGATTGTCGCCGCCGCACTCGCGAAGGTCCTTGTCTCCTGATGCGTTCGGGGATGTATGTGGTGTGCCGGCATCGCCGCGCTGTGGTGTGACATGTCGGGGAACAGCTTCCACGAGGACTTCGATCGGTGGATGACCGGACTCGACAGCCTCACGTCGACGAGGGAAGCCTCGGACGAGTGGCGGAGGTACCGGTACGCGTTCGCCCACCGCCTGGGTACGGAACTGGCCGGCGCGACCGAGACCAATCCGCCGGTCGTGGGGTCGGCGGTGTACGGAATCTGGTTGCGGTGGGGATTGCTGTACGTCGGCCAGACCACCGACGCGTTCCGACGCCTGCGTGATCTACCCGTGGGGGAGAGCCATCACGTGGCGAACACCTTTCCACCCGAGATCTGGGATCGAGTGGTCGTCGTCAACTGGCGACTGGCTCCCGAGGCCGACCCGGCGGTGACCTCACTGGGCGAAGCGACGGTCGGACTTGCCTTGGAACATGCGCTCCAACTGCGGGTCCAGCCCCTGGCAAACTCTGCTCGTCGAACGACGGACGGAGGCTGGCGGCCCATCGATCGTGCAAGGAGCCGGTCTCGGGGTGCCGTGGCTGCTCCGAAGATTCGGGATCTGGCGACCGCCGTCCGGCAGGTCTGGGACATGGCAGCGCACCACGAGGCCGGCGATCCGCCGTTGCCGGCCTGGGCGCGCTGCGTCCGGCCGCGCGAGGTCCTCGCACGGATGCGAGCGGAGAACGGTCGCTCGGGCTAGCCGGACACCGGGCCGCCGCTGTCGGTCAACAGCATCCGGGCGAAGTCGAGCAACCAGGTGGTCGCCGAGGCGCTGTCGATCCCGCCGACACCCTGCGCCAACTGCATACCCAGGCCGTCCGAGTAGGCGGCGAGGCGCAGCGCGGCGCTGTGCGCGTCGATGGTGTCGGTGAACGCGCCGTCGGCCTGGCCGCGCTCGATGATGCGGGTACAGCAGGCTTCCCAGCTACGGATCCGATCGGCGTAGTACTCCGCGACGTGCGGGCGGCGGGCGACCAGGCCCCAGTAGTCGGCCCAGATCCGCCAGTGCGCCTTGGCGTCCTCGGTGTCGGCGAACATCGGCTCGGTGATCAGCATCAACGCGGTGATCGGATCGGGTTCGGCATCGGCACGCACGATGGCGTCCCGGTAGAAGCGTTCGGATTCCCCGATGACCAACTCGCCGAAGATCTCGTCGATCCCGGCGAAGTGGTACGTCACCGTTCCCACCGAAACCCCTGCGGCGGCGGCGATATCGCGGACCGAGAGGGCCGCGAGGCTCTGCCGGGCGATCGCCGCCCGTGCGGCCGCCACGATCTGGTGGCGCCGTTCGTCCGGGCTGAGTCGTCTTCGCCGGTCCGGCACGTTGTCAGGCACCGTCGCGCGCGACCCGATCGGTGTACACCCCGTCGTGAACGACATGCCAAGCCCCGCTCGCATCCCGGGCGAGGGCATGGACCCGGTTGTCGATGACAAACTCGCCGGGCGCGCAGGTGATCGACGAACCGGTGGTGATGCGCGCACCCCAGCCGTCGCCGTCGATGTCATAGGACCAGCGGGCGTCGGCACGCGGCGAGAGCGGGTCGCCCTCGACGATGTCGTAACTCTCCTCGGTGCTCTCCAGCCAGAGCAAGCCGTCCGGATATCGCCGACTGCCGCCGTATTCGGGGTCGACGACCAGCCGGGTGCGGCCGGTGGCCACATCGAACGTCACCGCGCGCGGCCCGTTCGGTCGATCCGGCGTCGGCACCGGAACCGCGGCGAGCGGGCGGGCCTGTTCGGGAGAATCGAAGGTGACCGGTAAGCCGTCGGGAATCGTCGGCAACCGCACCTGTGAAGCGGCCGGGTCGATCTCGAACGGTCCGGCGTCCTCGTGGGGCCATACCCAGGGCCAGTAGTGATCGCTGATCGCCACCCGTAGCCGGGTGCCGGGCGCGAACTCGTGGCCGACGGTAACCAGCGGTACGTGGACGTCGACCCATTCGCCGATCGGCATCGGATCGGTGCGATCCCTCCCGTTTCGCCGGGTCAGGTTGAGCACCCCGCGGGTCAGCAGGGTCGAGGCGCCGTCGGGCCAGACCTCGCAGAGCCGCACGATCACGGTCGCCCGCGGCGTGGTGGTGCGCAGCCGCAGCCGGACGGTCGCGGTGCCGAGCAGCCCGGCGGGGCGCTGCGGCAGGTCGAACACGACGCTGCGGCCGTCCTCGGCGCGCTGATCGGGCGGCAGGTCCGTCGACGATCCGAAGGGGAAGAACCGGCCGCTGTCCTGACCGGTGGCCGCCGGGGTGGACACGATCCGTGGCGGCGCTTCGGGACCGGCGAGCGGCAGTGTCACCGATTCCATTGCGGATGGCCAGGTTTCGACTCCGATCCAGCGGCCGAGGCGCTCGACCGGATGGGGAGCGGGACGTTCGCCCTGCTGAATCCATACCTTCAGGTCGGGGTCGTCCTCTACGCCGGTCGGTTCGTCGGCCAGCCACCGATCCCACCAGCGCAGCGTTTCGGAGAGGAAGTCGATCATCGGTCCCGGGGTGGTATCCCGATCCGGGTACTGGTGCGGCCACGGTCCGAGCAGGCCCTTGCGCGGCGCCTCGAGATTCTCCAGCAGTCGGAAAACGGTGTCGCGGTAGGGGTCCGACCACCCGCCGACCGCGAGTACCGCCGCGGTGACCGACCGGTAGTCCTCGCAGACGCTGCCGCGGCGCCAATAGTCGTCGCGGCGTTGATGACCGAGCCAGACCGGGGCGAGCGGTCGCAGGTGCTCGAGGCGGGCGCGCCATTGGTCGATCCACTCCGGTCCGACCACCTCGGGGCGGGGCGGGCGGGCGGTGAAGGCGAGCATGGTGGCCGCCCAGGCGCTCATGTCGATACCGAGCACGGCGCCGCCGACGTAGTGCACGTCGTTGTCGTACCGGTCGTCGGTCGAGCAGCAGGTGACGATCGCGTGCAGCGCCGCCGGCCGGCGCGCGGCGAGCTGCAGGCAGTTGAAGCCACCCCAGGAGATGCCGAACATCCCCACCCGGCCGGTGCACCACGGCTGCTCCGCGATCCAGGCGATCACCGCCTCGCCGTCGGCCAACTCCTGTTCGGAGTATTCGTCGTCGAAGAACCCCTCCGAGCTGCCGGTGCCGCGGATGTCCACCCGCACCGATGCGTAGCCGCGGGCGGCGTACCAGGGGTGGCGCTCGCTGTCGCGCACGGACGTCCAGTCATCGAGCCGATACGGCAGATATTCGAGCAACGCCGGGACCGCCCGGGTGGCGGTATCGGCGGGCAGCCAGACCCGCGCGTGCAGGCGAACACCGTCGGGCATCGGGATCGCCACATCGCGCACGGTGACCCCGTACGCCCGCGGATCGATCGTCCGACGGTCCGCCGCCCGATCCGTTCGGTTGGTACCCGGTGAGGTGTCCACCGTCATGCGCTCAACTCCGTACTCCGTACCAGGTGTCCACCGCCCACATCCACCAATGCGCCGGCGATCGATACTGCCGGCATGTCGATCGCGCTCGCCGTCGGCGGCGCCGCGCCGGGTTCGACGACGGCGTCCAACAGCAGCTTCGTATAGGCGTGGCGCGGATCGTCGAAGAGGGCGTCGGTGGGCGCGTTCTCCACGACCACCCCGCTCTCCAGGACGATCACCCGGTCGGCGATGCGCCGGACCACCGCCAGATCGTGGCTGATGAAGACCATCGCGAGGTTGCGGGTACGGCGCAGGTTGTCCAGCAGGTCGAGCACCTCGGCCTGGACCGACACGTCGAGCGCCGTCGTCACCTCGTCGGCCACCAGGATCGCCGGCTCCGCGGCCAGCGCCCGTGCGATCCCGACGCGTTGCCGCTGCCCACCGGAGAGCTGACCGGGTACCCGACCGGCCATCGACGCCGGCAGGCCGACTTCGGTGAGCAACTGCGCCACCCGCTCGTTCGCCTCGCGGCGGGAACATCGTCCGAAGAAGCGCATCGGCCTGGCGATCGAATCGCCGATGGTGCGCCGCGGATTGAGGGCCAGATCGGCGTTCTGGAAGATCATTTGGACCAGCCGGCGGACCTCGCGGGGGCGTCGACGCTGGGCGAGCAGGTCGAACGGGCCGTCGTCGAGGGTCAGGATCGCCGTACCCGATTCGGCCGGGGTCAGCCCGGCGAGCGCGGTGGCGACCGTCGACTTGCCGCTGCCGGATTCGCCGACCACCGCCACGGTTTCGCCGCGGCGCAGATCGAGATCGACCGAACGCACCGCCGGGCGGGGCGCCCCCGGGTAGCGGATGACGATGTCGGTGCACCGCAGCACGAGCGGGGCGGGTGCCTCCGCCGCCGGTCCGGCCCCGGCCTCCTCGGCGGGGGACACAGCGGCGGTGAAGGACGGGCGATAGGTGGGGGACGAGCCATCGGTCGGGGAGGGAGTATCGGTGGGCGCCGGTATATCCGTGCGGATCGGGGTATCGGGGCGCGGACGGACCCGGGGAGCGGCCGCCAACAGGGCCGCGGTGTACCCGCTGCTCGGCGAATCCATCACCGTCGCAACCGGCCCGGACTCGACCACCCGACCGTTGCGCATCACCAGGACGCGGTCGGCGACCGCGGAGATCACCCCCAGGTCGTGGCTGACGATCAGCACCGCCATGCCGAGACGCCGCTGCAATTCGTCGATCAACGCGAGGATCGCGGCCTGGGTGATCACGTCCAATGCCGTGGTCGGTTCGTCGAGGACCAGCAGGTCGGGGTCGGTGGCGATCGCCATCGCGATACCGACACGCTGCTGCTGCCCGCCGGAGAGTTGATGCGGCCAACGCTCCAGGATCGTCTCGGGGTCCGGCAATCGCACCAGGCGGGCGAGTTCGATCAGGCGCTCGGGTGTCGCCGGCAAGCCGTGGGCGGTCAGCGCCTCGGCGATCTGGGCGCCGATCCGCATCGAGGGGGTCAGCGCCTGCCCCGCATTCTGGGCGACCAGCGCCACCCGCCCGCCGCGCAGCCGTTGAATCTGCGCGCCGCGCAGGGCGAAGACATCGGTCTCGCCGACGGTCACCGAGCCGGTGTCGACCGTCGATCCGCGGCGCAGCCCGGCGAGCAGGGTGCGCGCCGCCGTCGACTTGCCGCTGCCGGATTCGCCCACCAGGCCTACGGTTTCGCCGCGGGCGATCGTCAGATCGAGCCCGTCGACCACCACGACGCGCTGCCGTCCGGCGCGGTAGGAGATCGTCAGGTCGACCATCCGCGCGACGGTCTCGGCCGTGTCGGGGGCGACCTGCGGGGCGCTCACAGCGCACCCCGGCTCGCGCGGTCGACACCGAGGTACTTGCCGAGTCCGTCGGCGGCGAGGTTGAGACCGACCACCAGGATCGCCAGGGCGACGATCGGAGCGACCGTTCCGGCGGGTGCGACGGTCAGGGCGGTGCGGTTCTCGGCGATCATCAAGCCCCAGTCGGGTGTCGGTGGGCTGACGCCGAATCCGAGGAAGGACAACGTCGAGACCAGCAGGACGACCCACGACGCGCGCATCGCGGTCTCGACCAGCACGGTGTCCAGGACGTTCGGCACGACCTCGCGGACGATCACCGGCAGCGCGCGTTCGCCGCGGGCCCGCGCCGCAGTGACGTAGGCGTGGTGCATCACCGGTCGCGCCGCCCCGCGCACCACCCGGGCGACGGCGGGGGCGTAGACGACCACGACCGCCAGGACCACCACCCACAGGCTCGACCCGAAGACGGAGACGACCAGCAGCAGCGCCAGCACCGACGGGACGGCGAGGACGGCGTCGAGGACGCGCACGATCGCGCTGTCCGGCCAACCGGGGAAGTAGGCGGCCACCGCGCCGATCAACGTGCCGATCACGACTGTCGCGATCGTGCCCAGCAACGACACCAGCAGCGCGAACCTGCCGCCCGCGACGACGCGGGACAGGATATCGCGACCGTACTGATCGGTGCCGAGCCAATGGCTGGAACTGATGCCCTGCAGGGCATTCGCCGCGTCGGTGGTCAGCGGATCCGCCCGCACCAGCAGCGGGCCGAGCAACGCGACGACGATGGTGAAGGCCACCAGGCCGATGCCGATCCAGGTGCCGGTGCCCAGTGCGGGCAGTTGCCGCCGGACGCGAGGGGTCGATGGGGCGGTCACTCGGTCACCTCCGTGGTCGATGTGGGGGAGGGCACGCGCCGGGCCGCCCTGCCCGGTCGCGTCTTGCTCGGGCGTGTGTTGCTCGGCCGTTGTCGGGGATCGAAGAGCATCGCGACGAGATCGGCCAGCAGATTGACCGACACGTAGACCAGCGCCGACAGCAGGGCGATCGCCTGCAGGACCGGCAGGTCGCGGGTGGAGACGGAGTCGATCATCAGCTTGCCGAGTCCGGGGTAGTTGAAGACCGATTCGACCACCACCACTCCGCCGAGCAGCCACGCGACGTTCAGCGCGATCACCGGCAGGACCGGGAGCATCGCGGTCGGCAGCACATGGCGCCACAGAACGCGGCGCGGGGCAACACCTTTCATCGTCGCCGAGATCGCGTGCTCGCTTTCGAGCCCGTCGACGACCGAGGTACGGGTCGCCCGCACGATGTAGGCCGACATCGCCAGGATCAGCGTGACGATCGGCAGGATGGCGGCCGGCACCAGTTCCCCGAAGGTCGCCTCGCTGCCGGCGAGCACCACCGCCGGGAAGATCGGCAGGGCGATGGCGAAGACCAGCACCAGCACGGTGGCCACCACAAATTCGGGGATGCTCATCGCCGCGAGGGTCGCGACCGAGATCGCGCTGTCCGCCGTGCGGCCGCGCCGAGCGCCCGCGTACACCCCGAGCAGGACCGACAATCCGATGCCGAAGACGATCGCCGGCACCGCGATGATCAGGGTGTGGGAGAAGGCCGTCCACACCACCGGGGCCACCGCGTTTCCGCTGACCAGCGAGACGCCGAAATCGCCGGTCGCCGCGTTGCCGAGCCACTCGACGAAACGCAGCCACACGTTGGTATCGAGGCCGAGCCGCTCGCGCAGGGTGGCCACGGCCTCCGGTGTGGCGTTGCGGCCGAGCAATTGCTCGGCGACGTCGCCCGGCAACGCCTGGGTGGCGAAGAAGACGAAGAACGCCGAGAGCGCCAACGTCACGACCGCCGTAGCGGCCCGGCGCGCGATCGCGATCACCATGCCCGTCACCTCCGCAGCCCGAGTCGGCGGTAGTCCATTTCGAAGCCGTACTCGTCGTAATTGACGACGTCCTGGCTCATCCCGACGAGCCGATCGCCGAATACCGGCGTCATGTCCGCTCCGTCGTCGACGATCAACTGCTGGGCCTCTTGGTATTTCAGTTCACGACCGGCCGGGTCGGTGTCGGCGCGGGCGGCGTCGAGCAGCGCGTCGAATTGCGGATTCGACCACGCCGACTCGTTGTAGCCCGAGCCGGAACGGAAGACCTGGTTGAGCAATTGGTCCATCGGGCGGCCGGTGAACCAGTAGCTGACCATCAGCGGCTGCTGCATCCACACCGAGGTGTAGTAGGAGTCGGCCGCCGCGTTGGTGATCGTCAGATTGATGCCCGCCGCCTTGACCTGATCGGCGAAGGCGATCGCGATCGGGGTGAAGTTCGGTTCGTACGACGAGGTGTAGATCGGCAGGGAGAGCCCTTCCGCGCCGGCCTGTTTGAGCAGGGCCCGGGCCCGATCGGGGTCGTACGGGCGGTTGGTGGTCAGCCGTCCGGCCATCGTCGGCGGCACCGGGTTGTCCCAGCCGGCGGCCCCGGTGCCCTGCAGGGCGGTCGCCAGCACCTGCTCCGGGTCGTAGGCCAGCCGCATCGCCTGCCGGACCAGCGGATCGCGGAATTCGGCGGAGGTGGCGAGCATCGGGATCGTGTACCACTGCGCCGATTCGACGCGGGCGACGGTGGTACCCGCCGAGCCGATCACCACCCGCGCGGTGGCGTTGTCCAGATTGGTCTGCGCCAACAGGTCGACCTGCCGGGCGAGCAGGGCGTTGACCCGCGCGGAGGTGTCCTGAATGGAGAAGAAGTCGATGCCGTCCAGGGTGGGGCGGCCCTCGAAGTAGTCGTCGTTCGCGACCACCGATCCGCGTCCCGCCGGGACGTAGGACGCGAGCCGGAACGGGCCGGTCCCCACCCCGCCGCCGGCGACGGAGTCGGCATCCGCGGAATCCTCCGGAATGACGTAACACTGGTAGGCGGTCAGCAGCGACGGGAACTCCGCGTTCGGGGTTCCGAGTCGGAAGCGCACGGTGGTCGCGTCGACTGCGTCGATCCCGTTGGCGTCCAACATCGTCGACAGCACCGTCGCCTGCGGCGAGGCCACCGCCGGATCGAGAATGTGGCGCATGGTGTACCGGACGTCGCGGGCGGTGAGCTCGCGACCGTCGTGGAAGCGCACCCCCGGTCGGAGCCGGAAGGTCCATTCGGTCGCATCCGGATTGGACGACCATTCCAGCGCGAGGTCCGGTGTGGTCCGCCCGGTCCGATCGAGCTTGACCACCCGGTTGTAGATCGCTCCGAGGTACTCGTAGGCAGACAGCGAGCTCGCGGGATCGAGCGTTTCCGCCGCGCTGGCGGCTGGTCGCGCGATCCGCATGATCCCGCCGACGGCCGCCTCGCCCGAGGCGGCGGTCCGCGGGATGTCCAGTGCGGGTGCACCACACGCCGCGCCGACTCCCACGGCGGCGAGCCCCAGCGCACCCCGCAGAAAGGTGCGGCGATTCACGTTGCTCATGGGCATTCCCCCGGCTATTCACTAATCGTTCGTTCGTACGATAAAGGTTCGGGAGTGATTCGGCAGCGCGAAATCGAGAAGGGACCCGATTCTTGTGGGTGAGAGTCGGCACCGGCCGGGGCGCTCTCGTTGGTTGACCGGGGGTGGAGTCCTCCGAGATCGATTGGCGACCAGTTGATTCGGTCTCGAAGGGGTGCGACCGGGGGTCACGGGGCGAGGAGGGTGACCAGTCTGTCGAGGAGGCTCGCGGGCGTT
Source organism: Millisia brevis NBRC 105863 (assembly GCF_001552615.1). GTDB lineage: Bacteria > Actinomycetota > Actinomycetes > Mycobacteriales > Mycobacteriaceae > Millisia > Millisia brevis. Next base: position 390,844 of record NZ_BCRN01000003.1, on the reverse strand, counting down.
GTGGCGGAAGCTCCCTTGGCGAGATGTCCGCCCAGTTCGAGGTCGATCGCGCCGTGTGCGGTCGCCCGCAGCAGCTCGGCCAGCGCGGCGGGATCTCCATCCGGCAGCTGCCCGGTGGCCTGCGCGTCGATGACGACGTTGAGCAGGGCGACGCTCGCCGCATCGGCGGCTCGGCCGAGTTCGGAATCTTCGATGGTCCAGCGGCCGAACACGAGTCGGAATCGGGCCGGATAGCGCAGGGCCCGTTCGACGTAGGCGGTGAAGGTCGTCGCCACGTTGGTGGTCGGGGGTTCGATCAGCGCCGTGTAGCGGTCGAGTTCGCGGGCAGCAACGCAGGCGAGCAGTGCCTCCTTGTCGGCGAAGTGCTTGTACGGGGCGTTATGTGACACCCCCGCGCGTCTTCCTACCTCCCGCATCGTCACGCTCGCCGGGCCGCCCTCGTCGAGCAGATCCGTCGCGGCTTCGATGAGCGCGTCGCGTGTCGAGGAGGCCATCGCCCGATCGTAGCTGCGGTTGACGGCGTCAACCTACCGCTCGTACCGTGGTTGACAACGTCAACCTGTTGGGAGGGTCCATGTCATCCGATCGTGTTCCCCGGTCCGCCGTCGGGAAGGGTCCTCGGCGTCTGCTGGTTGGGTGCGGGGTCGTCGTTCTCGTGGCGGCGGTTCTCGGAGTCGGGGGAGTGTGGTTGACGGCGCCGCCGGCCGGACCACCCGATTACTCGGGCGTGCGTCCGGCACCCGTCGCCGATGGCTATGTGGAGGTCACGCACTCGGTATATGTCGAGGCGACCCCGGCGCAGGTCTGGGCGGCCGGGAACGATCCGGCCCTGCCGCTGGAGGAGATCGTGCAGTTCGACGAGGGGTTTCCCGCGGTTCGGGCGACGCGAGCCCTGACCGGCGAGTGGATTCCGGGTGCACGTGCCGGTGACCGCCGCTGGGTGATGTTCGAGGACGGTCACTACCTGGCCGAAGAGGTCCTGGTGGACCAACCCGATCTCCTTCGCTATCAGATCTGGGGATTCACAGGCGTGCAGCGTTTCGTCGTGCGTCACGGCATGGCCGAATTCCGCTATGCGCCGGAAGGCGGCGGGACCAGGTTGAGTTGGACCTACGCCTTGCTGCCCACCGCGCCGATCGTCTCCGGAGCGGTTCGGTCATTTCTCGAGTCGACGATGTCGCCGATGATGCGGGCCACGCTGGTCGGATTGCGCGATCATGCCGAGGCGGCATAAAGCAGGACTCCCGAACCTCGCGGGCGAGATTCGGGAGTCTTGGTGATGCTTCTCCTGGTGCCCCCGGCAGGATTCGAACCTGCGGCCTTTCGCTCCGGAGGCGAACGCTCTATCCCCTGAGCTACGGGGGCGCACCGCTATCGCGGTGAACCAGTTGGGCGACTGTCACTGTAGCGGGTCGGTCGGTGACCTCCCAAATCCGCCCGCCCCTCGGCCGCGGGACCGCACCCGCCGGCGAAGGTGGTACCGCAGGACACATCAACCTGTACGGGCTATGACAGGCGGTATACCCTCGAAGAGAGCCAGAACACACCGGCAGGACAGATCGGGACGATATCCCGGGATGGAGACGAGATGACCGCTGTCAGCGAGACCGACGCCGAGGTGACGGCGCTCCCCGAGACCTTCGACTCGGTCAGCCCGATCACCGGCGGCGTGGTCGGTACCTATCGAATCGACACGGCGGAGGATGTCGCGACGGCGGTCGAGCGGGCCCGCGCGGCCACCGGCTTCTGGACCGGCCTCGACTTCGACGGGCGGGCCAAGCGTCTGCTGGCGTGGAAGCATGCGATCGCCAAGGGCATCGACGAGTTGGCGGCGGTGGTCCACCGCGATACCGGCAAGCCGATCCCGGACGCGCGGCTCGAGATCGTGCTGGCCCTCGACCACATCGACTGGGCCGCCAAGAACGCCCGGAAGGTTCTGGGCCCCAAGAAGGTTCGCTCCACGATCGCGACCCCGGACATCATCTCGACCGTCGAATACCAGCAGTTGGGCGTCGTCGGGGTGATCGGCCCCTGGAACTACCCGGTATTCACCCCGATGGGCTCGATCGCCTACGCCCTGTCCGCCGGCAATACCGTCGTCTTCAAGCCCAGCGAGTACAGCCCCGGCGTCGGCGCCTGGCTGGTCGACCGCTTCGCCGAGGTCGTTCCCGAAGCCGACGTCTTCCAGCTGATCACCGGGCTCGGCCCGACCGGCGCCGCCCTCTGCGAGGCGGGCGTCGACAAGGTCGCCTTCACCGGGTCGGCGCGCACCGGCAAGCTCGTCATGCGGGCCTGCTCGGAGACGCTGACGCCGGTGGTGATCGAGGCCGGCGGCAAGGATCCGATCCTGGTCGACATCGATGCCGACCTCGACAAGGCGGCCGACGCGGCGCTCTGGGGTGCGATGTCGAACGCGGGGCAGACCTGCGTGGGTGTCGAGCGCGCCTACGTGCACAACGCGGTCCTGCAGCCCTTCCTCGACCTGCTGGTCGAGAAGGCCTCCGAGATCTCCGCCGGGCCGAACGAGAAGATCGGGCCGATCACGATGCCCGGCCAGCTCGACGTGATCCGTCGGCATATCGACGATGCGCTCGACCGCGGCGGCCGCGCCCTGGTCGGCGGACGCGATGCGATCGACGGCAACTACGTCCAACCGACGATCCTGGTCGACGTGCCGGAGGATTCGCTGGCCGTTCGCGAGGAGACCTTCGGTCCCACGATCACCGTTCGCGGGGTCGACAACATGGACGAGGCGATCGAACTGGCCAACGACACCGACTACGGCCTCGGATCGACGGTCTTCTCGAAGCGCCGCGGCGTCGAATTGGCCCGGCGGATCCGGTCCGGCATGACCGCCGTCAACTCGGTGATCTCCTTTGCCGCGGTCCCCGGAGTGCCCTTCGGCGGCATCGGCAATTCCGGCTTCGGACGCATTCACGGACCGGACGGATTGCGCGAATTCACCACGCCCAAGGTGATTTCCCGGCGGCGCTTCCCGGCGCCCCTGCAGCTGACGTCCTTCGGGCGAACCGGTCGCACCGATGCGTTGGTGCGGTTGTTCGCCAAGGTGCTGCACGGTCGCGGATAACCCGTCACAGACGACTGCGGCCCGCCCTCGATCGAGGGCGGGCCGCAGTGGTGTTTCGGGGTGGATCAGCGATTCGATCCCTGCAGGGTGCCGCTGGTGGGACCGGCGGGATCCTCGATGATGCAGAGGATCTCGCGGTCGTTGGCGAGATCCCACGAATCGTTGGTCGGCACGAAGTAGCTGATCGCCAGGGTGGACTGCTGCCACGGAATACCGACGAAGTCGGTGAACCGCACGACGCAGCCGTCCTCGGCCTCCGAGTTCATCGCGTCGGTGCCCGGGAAGGTCGCGGCCGACGAGTTGAAGCTGGCGTAGATCTCGCCGCTGTGCGGCTCGCTGCACGGGATGATCTCGGTGCTCGAGGTCGTTCCGCTGCCGACCTCCTGGGTCAGGCAGTCACCGACGCGGATGGCGAAGATGTCGGTGTCCTGGCCGGTGACCGTGGTCGACGGCGCCGTCGTCGTCGAACTGGTGGTCGTGGCGATACCGGCCTGGGTGGTCGGCGCCGCGCCGGCGGTCGTCGTGGTCACGACGCCCGGGGAGGCGGCGGTCGCGGTTCCGTCGACGCTGCTGGAACAGCCGGCCACACCGGCGGCCGCGGCGGCCAGCGTGGCGAGAATCAGGACTCTGGATTTGATCGATGTCACGCTGGTCGCTCCGATGTTCTGCACAGAAATTTCGATACCCGGACCCCCATCGGGTGGGTGGTCGTAGCGAAGAGTAGCAGGGCATTCGTCCCAAACGGTACGACCGAAAAGTGCGCCGGGACCGCCTCCGGCGCACTCGGATTCGCCGGGTCGGCGAGGGTGTCAGCCCAGCTGGGAGCGCAGCGAGGCCATCAGATCCAGTTCGGAGGTCTGGGTCTGCAACATCGATTCGGCCAGCCGGCGCACGACGGGGGATTCGGCCCGCTCCTGCGCCTGCTGCATCATCGCGACGCCCCCCTGGTGATGGGTCATCATCAGGTCGAGGAAGATGCGATCGACATCGACGCCGGTGGCCGCCCGCAGCTGTGCGAGCTGCTCGGGGGTGGCCATGCCGGGCATCGTGGTCGAACCCGCAGAGGCGTCATCGTCCGTGGCGGTGCCGTCGGTATGTCCGCCGGAGTGGTCCATCCCGGCCATCCCGGAATCGCTGTGGTCCATCCAGCGCATGTAGCCGTCGACCGGCGCCGGGGAGCGGCCCCACAACGCCAGCCATCCCTGCATCTGACCGATCTGGTTCTGCTGGCTGGTCAGGATGTCGTAGGCGACGCCGCGCACCCGCGCGTCGGTGCCGTTGGCCAATTCGACCGCGGCCATCTCGGTGGCCTGGCTGTGGTGGACGGTCATGTCCTGGGCGAAGCCGACGTCGACCGAGTCGGCGGCCGGGATGTCGAGCGTGGTCCCGGATTCGGTCATCGGGCGGACGAACCACCCCAACAGGATTCCGGCGACCAGCACGATCAGACCGCCGATGACCAGGGTCGACGGGCGAACGCGGCCGGGCGGCGGCACCTCGACATCGGCATCGGGCGAGGCGGGTTCGGGCGCTTCGGTCACCGTGGGGTTGCTCACGGCGCGGGCTCGGTCATCGGGGCCTGCGTGCCGCCGAGCTCGGAGGTATCGGTCGTCGAACCGGCACCGTCCATCGGAACCGCGTCCGGGCCGGGCGGGTTCGGATCGAACAGCGGCGGGTTGTCGGGATCGAAACCGGATCCGGGGAACGACGAGCAGGACGCGCCGACCTCGGGGTAGGTATTCGGGTTCAGGCGCAGCGCCGCGATGAACTGACCGATGCGCTCGTCATCGGCCGAGTCGACCTGCAGCTGGTGGCCCCAGGACTGGATCGAGATCGGCGGATCGAGATTCGGGTACGGCGACATCATCATGTACTGCTGCCCCTGGACGCGGGCGGCGAGCGAGGCGATCTGATCCGCCGGGACGGTGTCGGGGTTGTAGGTCACCCACACCGCGCCGTGCTCCATCGAGTGCACGGCATTCTCGGTGCGAATCGCCTCCGGGTAGACCACGCCGGTGCAGGTCGCCCAGGTGGCATCGTGCGGCCCACCCAGAGGCGGGGTGTGGTCGTAGGCGACGCGCTGCGTGCTGCTGACGTGCAGCGCGGCCGGATAGTCGATGATCTGCACATCGGAGATCGCCGTCGACGGATCCGGATTCTCGGCGGTGGGGGTCCACTCCTCGAGAGCGACCTGCTCCTGGTACTTGGGCAGCAGGTTGATCGTCAGCAGGGTGACCAGTCCGATCAGGACGACGCCCGCGCCGATCAGGAACCACGGGACTTCCCGCTTGGTTCCCGCGACGCCGGATCGGCGACCGCTCTTGGACGCCTTCAACGCGCCGGCCGCCTTCGTGGCCGTCCGCGTGTAGCCCTTCGACGAATCGCTGTCGGAGGATGAACCTCGTGCCATTGCGAGTGCACGCTTTCTCTACTGGGCCGTTGACCTATGGACTCTGGTGGGCCGAGCGATCCGCCGAAGGGCATCAACTCGACCGCGTCGGCGACACAGCGTTCACCGCGTCGCCGACGAACCTCTTCACTGTACGGAAGCCCGCCGGCGCATCCCGCAGCCCTCATGGTGGTGTGCGCAACGCCCGCCGACGCGGGTCGCCGCCGTGCGGGCCGCCCATGGTCGCTGGTAGGCCTGCCCATAGGATGGTCGTTCGTGACCCCCGCCGAGCTTGCCGCAGTTGTTGGTGACGCCGCGATCGACATTCTCACCGATCGTGGCCTCGATGGTGCCGTGGTCCCCCGACCGGTGGTCATCGACCGCCCGCGCAATCCGGAACACGGCGACTACGCGACCAATGTAGCCCTCCAGATCGCCGGACGCGTGGGCGCGAAGCCGCGCGATCTGGCGCAGTGGCTCGCCGCGGAACTCGCCGGGCGCGACGGCATCGCCGCGGTCGAGGTCGCCGGACCGGGATTCGTCAACATTCGCCTGGCCACCGACGCGCTCGGCGCCGTTGTCGCGCAGGTCCTCGCCGCCGGGGAGAGCTACGGCACCAACGACACGCTGGCCGGCCGGGCGATCAACCTCGAATTCGTCTCGGCCAACCCGACCGGACCGATCCACCTCGGTGGCACCCGCTGGGCCGCGGTGGGCGACGCCCTCGGCCGGGTGCTGGCCGCCTCCGGTGCCGCGGTCACCCGCGAGTACTACTTCAACGACCACGGCGCGCAGATCGATCGGTTCGCTCGGTCGCTCGACGCGTCCGCCGCCGGCAAGCCGACCCCCGAGGACGGGTACGCGGGCGACTACATCGGCCGGATCGCCGCCGACATCGTCGCGGCGGTTCCCGGTGTGCTCGACCTGCCCGACACCGAGCGGATCGAGGTCTTCCGGTCGCGCGGGGTCGCGTCGATGTTCGACGAGATCAAGCGGAGCCTGCACGACTTCGGTACCGATTTCGACGTCTACTTCCACGAGAACTCGCTGTACGAATCGGGCGCCGTCGACGAGGTGGTCGCCCAGCTCAAGACCTCCGGCGCGCTGTACAAGGAAGACGGCGCCTGGTGGATCCGCAGCACCGAGTTCGGTGACGACAAGGACCGCGTCGTCATCAAGTCCGACGGCGATGCCGCCTACATCGCCGGCGATATCGCCTACTTCCGCGACAAGCGGCGGCGCGGTTTCGACATCGCGATCTACATGCTCGGCGCCGACCACCACGGCTATATCGGCCGGCTCAAGGCCGCCGCCGCGGCGCTGGGCGACGACCCGGCCACCGTCGAGGTGCTGATCGGGCAGATGGTCAACCTGGTGCGCGACGGCATCGCGGTCAAGATGAGCAAGCGGGCCGGCACCGTGGTCACTCTCGACAATCTCGTCTCGGAGATCGGCGTCGACGCGGCCCGGTACGTGCTGATCCGCTCGGCGGTCGACACCTCGATCGACATCGACCTCGAGCTGTGGACCAAGCGCAGCAACGACAACCCGGTCTACTACGTGCAGTACGCCCACGCGCGGCTCTGCTCGCTGGACAACTCCGCGGCCGAGCTCGGCGTGACCGCCGACGACCCGGACCTGTCGCTCTTGGACCTGCCCGCCGAGAATGCGCTGATCCGCACCCTGGCGCAGTTCCCCGATATCGTGCGGACCGCCGCGGAATTCCGTGAGCCGCACCGGATCGCGCGGTATCTCGAGCAACTCGCGGGGGATTACCACCGGTTCTACGGGGCGGCGCGGGTGCTGCCCCAGGGCGACGAACAACCCCAACCGGTGCACTCGGCGCGGCTGGCGCTCGGCCGGGCCACCCGGCAGGTCCTGCGCAACGGTCTCGACCTGCTCGGCATCAGCGCACCGGAGCGGATGTGAGCGCGCATCCCGCCGGCCCCCGGCACGGCGAGCCGCAGGCCGCGCCCGGCGCCCCCGAGCGTCCGACCTCGACCGCCCAGATGACCGATATCCCGGCCGCGGTCTATCCGATCGGCACCGAGCGCGACGCCGACGGTGTGATGACGATCGGCTCGATCCCGGTGACCGACCTGGCCCGCGAATTCGGCACGCCGCTGTTCGTCATCAACGAGAACGACTTCCGGCAGCGCTGTCGCGATATGGCGGACGCGTTCGGCGACCCCGAGCGAGTGCACTACGCCGCCAAGGCATTTCTGTGCACCGAAGTCGCGCGTTGGGTGGCCGACGAAGGGCTCTCGCTCGATGTCTGCTCCGGCGGTGAGCTGTCCGTCGCGCTGCGCGCGGGCTTCCCGCCCGAGCGAATCGCCATGCACGGCAACAACAAATCCATCGCGGAACTCGAAGCCGGCGTCGCCGCCGGTGTGGCGCACATCGTCCTGGACTCGATGGTCGAGATCGAGCGGCTCGACGAGATCGCGCGTCGTCACGGCGTCGTGCAGGACGTGCTGGTGCGCGTCACCGTCGGCGTCGAGGCGCATACCCACGAATTCATCGCGACCGCGCACGAGGACCAGAAGTTCGGCTTCTCGCTCTCCGACGGGTCGGCGCTGGCCGCCGTCGAGCGCGTCTTCGCCACCGAGCACCTGCGGATGACCGGCCTGCACAGCCATATCGGCTCGCAGATCTTCGATGTCGACGGCTTCGAACTCGCCGCGCGGCGGGTGCTCGGGCTGCTGCGGGACGTCATCAAGCATTACGGCGTGGAGAAGACCGCCCAGATCTCGGTGATCGACCTCGGCGGTGGCATGGGCATTCACTATGTCCCGCAAGATGATCCGCCGGAGCCGGCGACGCTCGCGGACAAGTTGACCGCGATCGTGAAGACCGAGTCGGCGCTGCTGGGCCTGCCGACGCCGATCCTCGATGTCGAGCCGGGCCGCGCGATCGCCGGTCCCGGAACGATAACGCTCTACGAGGTCGGCACGATCAAGGATGTGACCCTCGACGGCGGCCTCTCCCGGCGATACGTCAGTGTCGACGGCGGTATGAGCGACAACATCCGCACCTCGCTGTACGGCGCGGTGTACGACGTGCGGCTCGCCTCGCGGGTGTCGCAGGCCGATCCGGTGCTGGCGCGCATCGTCGGCAAGCACTGCGAAAGCGGTGACGTCGTGGTGCGCGATACCTGGCAGCCCGCCGATGTCGGGCCGGGAGATCTGCTCGCCGTCGGGGCGACCGGTGCGTACTGCTATTCGATGTCGAGCCGGTACAACCTGCTGGGGCGCCCGGCGGTGGTCGCGGTTCGCGATGGGCGCGCGCGGCTGGTGCTGCGCCGCGAGACCCATGATGATCTTGTGAGCTTGGAGGTTTAGGTGACAGACGGACGCGGGTTTGCGCGACCGATCGGGGTGGCGGTCCTCGGTTTCGGCAATGTCGGAACCGAGGTCGTACGGATTCTGACCGACCATGCGTCGGATCTCGAGGCGCGGGTCGGCGCACCGGTGGTCCTGCGCGGTGTCGCCGTCCGGCGGACCGACGTCGAGCGGCAGATCGATCCCGATCTGTTGACCACGGACGCCGAGGCGCTGGTCGCCCGCGACGATGTCGACATCGTCGTCGAGGTGATCGGCGGCATCGACCCGCCGCGCGAGCTGATCCTCGCCGCCCTCAACGGGGGCAAGTCGGTGGTCACCGCCAACAAGGCGCTGCTGGCCGACTACACCGGCGAACTGGCCGAGGCGGCCGAACGGCATCGCGCGGACCTCTACTTCGAGGCGGCCGTCGCCGGTGCGATCCCGGTCGTGCGCCCGTTGATGCAGTCGCTCGCGGGCGATCGGGTCGAGCGGGTCGTCGGAATCGTCAACGGCACCACCAACTTCATCCTCAGCGCGATGGAGAGCGGCGACGCCGACTACGAGGTCGTGCTGAAGGAGGCGCAGCAGCTCGGCTACGCCGAGGCCGATCCCACCGCCGACGTCGAGGGCTACGACGCCGCGGCCAAGGCGGCGATCCTCGCGTCGTTGGCCTTCCATACCCGCGTCACCGCGGCGGATGTCTACCGCGAGGGGATCAGCAACATCACCTCGGAGGACTTCCAGACCGCCAAGGCCCTCGGCTGCACGGTCAAGCTGCTCGCCCTCTGCGAGCGGCTGGTCGACTCCGATGGCAAGGAGCGCATCTCGGCGCGCGTCTACCCGGCCTTCATCCCGCTCGAGCACCCCCTGGCCTCGGTCTCCGGCGCGTTCAACGCCGTCGTCGTCGAGGCGGAAGCCGCCGGGCGACTGATGTTCTACGGCCAGGGCGCCGGCGGCGCGCCGACCGCCTCGGCGGTGCTCGGCGATCTGGTGATGGCCGCGCGCAACAAGGTCTACGGTGGGCGCGGCCCGGGCGAGTCGACCTATGCGAAGCTGCCGACCGCGCCGATCGGGGAAACCCCGACGCGCTACCACGTGAACATGCAGGTCACCGACCGCGCCGGGGTACTGTCCACCGTGGCGGCGGCCTTCGCCGAGCACGAGATCAGCATCTCGACCGTGCGGCAGGAGGGGACCGGCAACGATGCGCGCCTGGTGGTCGTCACCCATCGCGCGGCGGACCAGGATCTGGCCGATACGGTCCGCACCCTGGCCGATCTGGAGTCGGTCATCAGCGTCAACAGTGTGATTCGCCTGGAGGGCACGTCGGTATGAGTGTGTCGGTACATGTGGGATGGCCCGGTCTGATCGAGGCCTATCGGGATCGCTTGCCGATCGGGGAGAACTGGGAGCCGGTCACCCTCCTCGAGGGTGGTACCCCATTGATCCCCGCTCCGCGGCTGTCGGAGACGACCGGGTGCCGGGTCTTCGTCAAGGTCGAGGGCCTCAACCCCACCGGTTCCTTCAAGGACCGCGGTATGACGATGGCGGTCACCGATGCGCGCGCCCGCGGCCAGGAGGCCGTGCTCTGCGCCTCGACCGGCAATACCTCCGCATCCGCCGCCGCCTACGCGACGCGGGCCGGGATGGGCTGCGCGGTGCTCGTGCCCGAGGGCAAGATCGCGATGGGCAAGCTCGCCCAGGCGGTGATGCACGGCGCCAAGATCATTCAGGTGCGGGGCAACTTCGACGACTGTCTCGAGCTGGCGCGCAAGACCACCTCGGAGTTCCCGACGATCGGCCTGGTCAACTCGGTCAACCCGGTGCGCATCGAGGGCCAGAAGACCGCGGCCTTCGAAATCTGCGATGTGCTGGGCGATGCGCCGGACGTGCACGTGCTGCCGGTCGGCAACGCCGGCAACATCACCGCCTACTGGCGGGGCTACCGCGAGTACCACGCCGACGGTCTGACCACCCGACTGCCGCGCATGATCGGTGTCCAGGCGGCGGGCGCCGCCCCGCTGGTCAACGGTGCGCCGGTGGCCAATCCGGAGACGATCGCGACCGCGATCCGCATCGGCGCTCCCGCGTCCTGGAACGCTGCGGTCGAGGCGAAGGAACAGTCCGGTGGCGCCTTCCGCGCCGCGACCGACGAGAAGATCCTCGAGGCCTACCGACTGTTGGCGGCGACCGAGGGGGTCTTCGTCGAGCCCGCATCGGCCGCGAGCATCGCCGGTCTGCTGGCGTCCCGCGCGGACGGCAGCATCGAGGCCGGCAGCACGGTCGTGTGCACCGTCACCGGCAACGGCCTGAAGGATCCCGATACCGCACTGCTGGGAATGACTGTCGCCGAGCCGATTCCGGTTGATCCGGTCGCCGTGGCGACCGCGCTCGATCTGCACTGATCCGACGATGACCGAGAGCATGACCGAGCACGACCACGCCGTGACCCTGGCCGCCGGCGCGTACGCGCGGGTCCGGGTCCCGGCGTCGAGCGCCAACCTGGGCCCGGGCTTCGACGCCCTGGGCCTGGCTCTGGGCCTCTACGACGAGGTCGACGTGGAGGTGACGCCCTCGGGATTGAGCGTCGAGGTCTCCGGCGAGGGCGCCGGTGAGGTCGTCAACGGGCCGGCCCACTTGGTCGTGCGTGCGCTGCGTCGCGGCCTCGACGCGGCCGGCGTGACGGTGCCGGGCGTGAAGATGGTGTGCCGCAACTCGATTCCGCATTCCCGCGGATTGGGTTCCTCGGCGTCCGCGGCGGTGGCCGGCCTGGCCGCCGCCGCCGGATTGGCCGAGCAGGCCGTCGGCGCTCCGGTGCTGTCGACCGAACGGCTCGTCCAACTCGCCGCCGAATTCGAAGGGCATCCCGACAATTCCTCGGCGAGCATCCTCGGAGACGCGGTCGTGTCATGGACCGAGGACGCGGCCGACGGGGAGCGGGTCTACCAGGCGGCGGCGCTGCGGGTCGCGCCGGAACTGCAGGCTTGGGTATTCGTTCCGTCCGATCGGTCGTCGACCTCGATGACCCGCGGCATGTTGCCGCATACCGTTCCGCATCGGGACGCGGCGTTCAACGCCGGTCGCGCGGCGTTGGCGGTCGTCGCGCTCGAACGGCAGCCGGAGCTGCTCTTCGCCGCCACGCAGGACCGGCTGCACCAGGGCTACCGCGCGCCGGCACTTCCGGTGACCACCCGTTGGATCGAGCGGCTGCGCGCCGCGGGGATCGCCGCGATGGTCTCCGGTGCCGGGCCGACCGTCCTCGCGCTGACCGCCGAGCCGATTCCGGCGGAGTTGGTCGAGCGGGCCCGCGCCGAGGGGCTGTTCGTTCAGCGTCTGGCGATCGCCGGCGGCGTCTCGGTCGAGTCCGGCCGGTAGAGTAGCGACACCGCGCGTCGGTCGGTGAAGAAGCCCGGGGAGTGCGGCCGACACGGCGACGACTCGCGTCCGTCATTCTTGCCGGCAGAAGTCTGTACCGCTATTCTGTGGGCTGTACGCTCATCGCGCTCGACGCGGCGGTACTCAGAGGGTCCGGAAATTCACCTCGATCTGTCGTTTCTGATCCGATGGACGAGCGGTGTCGACCGAATGGCTCCCCGATCCGTCCGAGTGTCAGCGTGATTGCCGTTGAATCGGTGGTAACTCCCGCATCTTCGGTAGTGCCACGGATGTTGTCGCGGCAGGAGCCGCCCGGCCGCGCCGGGCAACAGACCGGAGCTCTCCATGCTGAGCCCGGTACGAACCCTCGATTTGCGCACGGTGCGCTCGAGGGAAGGAAAGGACTTCCGTGACCGAAACGGAACTTATCGCTGCGCCGGTCTCCGATACCGACGTTGATTCCTCCGCCGGTTCCCGTCGTTCGCGCACGGCGAGCAGGCGTGCCGATGGGCTCAACGGGCTGGTTTTGGCGGAGCTGCGAACCCTGGCGGGCCAACTGGGCATCCGAGGGGTCTCCGGCATGCGGAAGGGTGATCTGATCAGCGCGATCGAGGCGCAGCAGGGTGGTACGACCATCCGCACCGCGCCCGTCGAGCAGTCCGCTCCTTCCACCCTCGACCTGGACGTTCCGGCCCAAGAGGCCGCCTCCGACGGTGACGCCGACGCCGGCACCCGTCGTACGCGTGGACGCCGCGCGGTTCGCCGCGTCGGTGCCCCGGATGAAGCCGCCGGCAGCGATGTCGAAGCCGCCGCGAACGGCACCGACGCCGCCGAGCAGGCCGAATCGCACGACAACGGCAGTCGCGAGACCGTCGCCGCGGATCACCGCGAGACCGTCGCCGCCGATCGGACCGACAGCGCCGCCTCCCGCGCGTCGGTCGACACCGACGAGCGTCCGGCCGGCGCCGATCGCGAAGCCGCCGAACCCGCCGGCCGCACCGAAACCGGTGACGACCAGCAGACTCAGGGTCGCTCGCGGCGCGAGCGTCAGGGCCGTCGGGATACCAACGGCCGCGACGCTGCCGGCCGCGACGGCAATGGCCGCGACGGCAACGGGCGCGACAACGGGCGTGGTCGCGCCGAGAACGGCGATTCCGGCCGCCGCGAGAACGACTCCGCGGAGTCCGGTCCCCGCGACAACGCGCAGAGCCGCGACAACGGTGCCGGCCGTGGCGATTCCAACCGGGGCGATGCCGCCCGTGGCGATTCCGCTCGCGGAGACGACGAGGAGTCGGGTCGCGGTCGGCGCGGTCGCCGCTTCCGGGAACGCCGCCGCGGACGCGACCGTGAGACCACGACCGCCACCGGCAACGGCAACGACACCCGCGAGCCCGAGGTGCGCGAGGACGATGTCCTGCAGCCGGTCGCCGGCATCCTCGACGTGCTCGACAACTACGCCTTCGTGCGGACCTCCGGCTACTCGGCCGGCCCGAACGACGTCTACGTGTCGATGAACATGGTGCGCAAGAACGGCCTGCGCCGCGGCGACGCGATCACCGGTGCGGTGCGCGCCGGCCGTGAGGGCGAGCAGCAGAACCAGCGCCAGAAGTTCAACCCGCTGGTCCGCCTCGACAGCATCAACGGACTCGACGCCGAAGCCGCGCGCAAGCGCCCCGAGTTCAACAAGCTCACCCCGCTGTACCCGAACCAGCGGCTGCGCCTCGAGACGCAGCAGAACATCCTCACCACCCGCGTGATCGACCTGATCATGCCGATCGGTAAGGGTCAGCGCGCGCTGATCGTCAGCCCGCCGAAGGCCGGTAAGACCACGGTTCTGCAGGACATCGCCAACGCGATCGCCGTCAACAACCCGGAATGCCACCTGATGGTCGTCCTGGTCGACGAGCGACCCGAAGAGGTCACCGATATGCAGCGCTCGGTGAAGGGTGAGGTCATCGCCTCCACCTTCGACCGGCCGCCGGCCGATCACACCGCGGTCGCGGAGCTGGCGATCGAGCGGGCCAAGCGCCTGGTCGAGGCCGGCCGCGATGTGGTGGTCCTGCTCGACTCGATCACCCGCCTGGGCCGTGCGTACAACAACTCGTCGCCCGCCTCCGGCCGCATCCTGTCCGGTGGTGTCGACTCGACCGCGCTCTACCCGCCGAAGCGATTCCTCGGTGCGGCCCGCAATATCGAGAACGGCGGCTCGCTGACCATCATCGCGTCGGCCCTGGTCGAGACCGGTTCCACCGGTGACACGGTCATCTTCGAGGAGTTCAAGGGCACCGGCAACGCCGAGCTCAAGCTCGACCGCAAGATCGCCGAACGTCGCGTCTTCCCCGCGATCGACGTCAACCTCTCCAGCACCCGCAAGGACGAGCTGTTGATGTCGCCGGACGAGTTCGCGGTGGTGCACAAGCTGCGCCGTGTGCTGTCCGGGCTCGATACCCACCAGGCGATCGATCTGCTGATCGACCGACTCAAGAAGTCGCGGACCAATATCGAGTTCCTGATGCAGGTCACCAAGACCGCGCCGGGATCCAACGGCGAGGACTGACCTCCCGCACGCGATCGGCCCCGCCCGGACCACCGGGTGGGGCCGTCACGTTCGTCCGGGGCCCCGCGTCCAGCGGAAGCCCCGGGGAATATCGGAGCGCTTCGAGCGTTCTGGCATAATGTTCGGCCGATAGTCCGGTTCCGGTTCACCCACCTCGCACCGCGAGTTGGGACCCGGCGACCATGAGCGCATCCGAGGCGGTGTGCTCGATTGAAAGGGACCCCATGAAGGCAGGTATTCACCCCAACTACGTCGCCACCACCGTGGTGTGCGGTTGCGGGAACACGTTCGAGACGCACAGCACCAAGGAGTCCGGCCACATCGTGGTCGAGGTCTGCTCCCAGTGCCACCCGTTCTACACGGGCAAGCAGAAGATCCTCGACACCGGCGGCCGCGTCGCCCGGTTCGAGGCCCGGTACGGCAAGCGGGCCCGCAAGGGAGCCGGCGCCGACGCCGACGCGTAGCCCACATACCGGCGCCCGACTCGAGACGCACTCTCGGGTCGGGCGCCGTGTTGGTTGTCGAGCACGATGCCGTCCGGCGGCGGGTCGAACCGCATCGGGCGGACGACGCACCGGTTGGTGAAGCACCGGGTGGGCGAAAACACCGGGCGGGCGAAGCGCCGGGCCGTGAGGATAGGTGGTGGGCGTGAACAGTAAGCAAACGTCGAGTCGAGTGCCCGGCGTTCTGGACGACGTGCTGGCCGAGCACGCCGGCCTCGAGCGCGAATTGGCCGACCCGGCACTGCACGCCGACCCGGACGCCGCCCGCCGAGCCGGCAAGCGCTACGCCGAGCTCAATCCGATCGTCGCCGCCCACAACAAGCTCACACGGGTGCAGTCCGACCTCGAGGCGGCCCGCGAACTCGCCGCGGTCGACTCGTCCTTCGCCGAGGAGATCCCCGAGCTCGAGAGCGAGGCCGCACGGCTCGAGGTCGAACTGACCGATCTGCTCGCCCCCCGCGACCCGCACGACGGCGACAACATCGTGCTCGAGGTCAAGTCGGGGGAGGGCGGTGAGGAGAGCGCCCTCTTCGCCGCCGACCTCGCCCGGATGTACCAGCGCTACGCCGACCGGCAGGGGTGGCGCGTCGAATTCCTCGACTCCACCGTCTCCGACCTCGGCGGCTACAAGGACGCCACCCTCGCGATCTCGACCAAGTCCGCCGAGCGCGACGGCGTCTGGGCGCAGCTGAAGTTCGAAGGCGGTGTGCACCGCGTTCAACGCGTCCCGGTGACCGAATCCCAGGGCCGCGTGCACACCTCGGCCGCCGGCGTCCTGGTCTTCCCCGAGCCGGAGGAGGTCGAACAGGTCCAGATCGACGAATCCGACCTGCGGATCGACGTTTACCGGTCCTCGGGCAAGGGTGGACAGGGCGTCAACACGACCGACTCGGCCGTCCGGATCACCCACCTGCCGACCGGCATCGTGGTGACCTGCCAGAACGAACGCTCCCAGCTGCAGAACAAGGCCCGCGCGATGCAGGTCCTCGCCGCGCGCCTGCAGGCCGCGGCGGAGGAGGCGGCCGAGCAGGAGGCCGCGGCCGGTCGCGCCGATCAGATCCGCACCGTCGACCGCTCGGAGCGGATCCGCACCTACAACTACCCGGAGAACCGCATCACCGATCACCGCATCGGCTACAAGGCGTACAACCTCGACGCGGTCCTCGACGGCGATATGACCGGCGTCCTCGAGGCGCTGGCCCGCGCCGACCGCGACGCCCGCATGCAGGGTGAATAAGGCCGATTCGGGGGCGAGCAGCACCGGGGCGGGGCGGTCGACCGATCCCGATCTCGCGACGATCACCCACCCGCGCGCGGCGATCGCGGCGGCGACCGCCCGATTGGCCGCGGCCGGGGTGAGCAGCGCCCGAGTCGACGCGGAACTGCTGATCGCGCACCTGCTGGGGATCGATCGCGGCCGCCTGGTGGCGGTCGACGATCCCCTCCCGACGGCGGTGGCCGCGCGCTACGCGCAGCTGGTCGAGCGGCGGGCGAGCCGGGTGCCGCTGCAACATCTGACCGGCATCGCCCCCTTTTACGGCCTCGACCTGGCCGTGGGCCCCGGCGTCTTCATCCCGCGCCCGGAAACCGAACTGCTCGTCGAGGCCGCTCTGGCGGTGTTGCCGACCGATCGCCCGACCACGGTGGTCGACCTGTGCGCCGGCAGCGGAGCGATCGGACTGGCGATCGCGCACCACCGGCCGTCCGCGGCGGTGCACAGCGTCGAGATCGATCCCGACGCCCTCGGCTGGTTGCGGACCAACCGCGACCGCCGCGCGGCGCTCGGCGATCGGCCGATCACCGTCCATCGGGCCGACGTCACCGGACCCGATCTGCTCACCGAACTGTCCGGTCGGGTGGACGTCGTGGTCACCAACCCGCCCTATGTGCCGTCCGGGGCGGTGCTCGAACCCGAGGTGCGCGACCACGATCCGCACCGGGCGCTGTTCGCCGACGTCGACGGCCTGGCGGTGATCGCCACGATGGTCGAGCCGATCCGACGCCTGCTGGTCCCCGGAGGCCGGGCGTTGATAGAGCACGACGACTCGCACGCGGCCGGCGTCGAGGCCCTGTTCGACGCCCGATCCGGCTTCGAACGGACCGAGGGGCGCACCGATCTGGCGGGCCGCGATCGGTTCGTGGTGACCCGTCGCGCGTCCACCGTCGAGCCGGCGTGACAGGATGCAGCCCGTGAATGTCGTGCACGACTGCACCCGCCCGGACGACCGCCGAGCCGGGATGGACGCGGCGCGAAGTGCCCTACGTTCGGGGCGTCTGGTCGTCCTGCCCACCGATACGGTCTACGGGATCGCCGCCGACGCCTTCGACTCCCGTGCGGTCGCCGATCTGCTGCGGGCCAAGGGACGCGGCCGGAATATGCCGGTGCCCGTCCTGGTCGGCTCCTGGCGCACCATCGACGGACTGACCGCGTCGGTCCCGCCGAAGGCTCGCGACCTGATCCGGGCGTTCTGGCCCGGGGCGGTCAGCCTGGTGGTCCACCAGGCGCGCTCGCTCGCGTGGGACCTCGGCGACGCCCGCGGCACGGTGATGCTGCGCATGCCGCTGCACCCGGTCGCCCTCGAGCTGCTGCAGGACATCGGCCCGCTGGCGGTCTCGAGCGCCAACGTCTCCGGGCGCCCGCCCGCGACCACCGCCGCCGAGGCGGTCGAACAGCTCGGCTCGTCGGTGGCGGTCTACCTCGACGGGGGACCGGCGCAGCACGCCGTCGCCTCGACGATCATCGATCTGACCGGCGAGCGGCCGCGCATCCTGCGCGAGGGTGCGGTTTCCGCCGAGGCGGTCGCGGCCGTGGTCGGCGGTACCGCCGCGGAGCTGCGTCCTGCCCCCGCCGCGCCCGCCACCGAGGTACGCAGCGCCGATCCACACCCCGGTACCGGGGAAGCCGGCTGACGTTTTGGCCCCGACGGACCTGCTTGCGCAGACCGACGTTCTCGCCCAGATCGGGCGCGGCGCCGGGGTGCCGTACCGCGAGCTGCTGCTGGTACTGCTGACCGCGGCGCTGGCGACCTATCTGATGACCGGCGTGATCCGGGTGCTCGCGGTCCGGCTCGGCGCGGTGTCCATTCCGCGGGAGCGCGACGTCCATCGGGCCCCGACCCCGCGACTGGGTGGGATCGGCATCTATGTCGGGCTGCTGGCCGCGCTGCTGTTCGCCAACCAGTTGCCCGCGCTGACGCGCGGTTTCGAATACACCCGCGATGTGATGGCCGCCCTGATCGGCGGCGCGGTCATCGTGGCGATCGGCGTCGTCGACGACCGGTGGGGCCTCGACGCGCTGACCAAATTTGTCGGGCAGGTCACCGCGGCGGCGTTGATGGTGCTGCTCGGCTCGAGCTGGTATCTGGTCTATCTGCCGTGGGGCGGGGGACAGACGCTGATTCTCGATCCGCTGCAGGCCGGCCTGTTCACCGTGCTGATCACCGTGGTGATGATCAACGCGATGAACTTCATCGACGGGCTCGACGGCCTGGCGGCGGGCGTCGGTCTGATCGCGGCGGCGGCGATGCTGATCTTCTCGCTCGGCATCCTGCACGACCAGGGCGGCGACGTCGGTGCCTATCCACCGGCGATGATCGCCGCGGCCCTGGCCGGCGCCTGCCTGGGCTTTCTGCCGCACAACTTCCAGCCGGCCCGCATCTTCATGGGCGATTCGGGCGCGATGCTGATCGGCCTGCTGCTCGCGGCGGTGTCGATCAACGCGTCCGGACGGATTCCGCTGAGCGCCTACGGAACCCGTGACCTGTTCGCGCTGCTGTCGCCGATCATCCTGGTCGCGGCGGTCATGTTCATCCCGATGCTCGACCTGCTGATGGCGGTGGTCCGCCGGGTGCGCGCCGGGCGCAGCCCGTTCAGCCCGGACAAGCTGCATCTGCACCATCGGCTGCTGCATATCGGCCACTCCCACCGGCGCGCCGTGCTGCTGATCTACCTATGGGTCGGCGTGCTCGCCTTCGGGGCGGTCGGCTCCTCGGTGCTCGATCGCTTCGTGGTGGTCACCCTGGTCGCCGCCGGGCTGGTATTCGCCCTGGTGGTCACCGCCGTGCCGGTCTTGCGCGAACGCGGGCTGACCCCGCGCGGGCGGCACTGACCGCTGCGACATCACCCCCGGCTCCGGCCGACCCGGGGTCCGCGGAATCCGGCCGGGTGTGACGTGGTCGATACCGCCGGGGGGCCGGTCGCTAGGCTGGGGCGCTGTGACGACCGATTCGACCGGAAAAGCTTCCGCATCCTCCCGCGCCAATGCACCCCTGCGAGAAGCGGTGCGGCTCGGCCTGATCGGACTGGTGGCGCTGGCCGTCATCGTGATCCCCGTGGGTTGGCTCGTCGCCGGATCCCACGGCTTGTGGGGAGCGCTGATCGGGCTGGCGCTCGGCGGCCTGTTCGTGCTGACCACCGCGTTATTGGTGCTGTTCACCGCGTCGCTGCCCGCCACCACCGCCGGAGCGGTGATGCTCGGTGGCTGGCTGCTCAAGGTCCTGATCGCCCTCGGCGTCCTGTTCGCGCTGCGCGGCGCGACCTTCTACGACTCCGGCGTCTTCGGGATGGTGGTGATCGCCGCCCTGGTGGTGCTGCTGGGAGCAGAGACCTACGGCGTCATCCGGACCCGGGTGCCCTACGTCGACGACCCGGCTGACGAGCAGAAAGACCGATCCGACACCGAATAGAGCGACCTAGCCGTACGGTCGGTTATCGCCCTGTTCGACCTCCCGGGGAGGCGCACCCCCCTACACATCGTCGTAGGTGGGTTGCTAAGGTAACGCACAAGTGAGACGGGAATACGGGCAATAACGGCCCCCCGATTCACAAGCAGACACCTCTCTCCGCCGGTCAACCGAATGGTTCCCGGCGGTTGGTTGTGGTTTGCAGAAGTCGACGACAGTCGCCGACACCCGACAGACGCAGGATTGCCAAGGACGGCGATTCTGGGCAGCTGACGCTGATCGAGCCGACCCGTGTCGACTTCGACCGATCGTCTATGTCCGAGCGAACCCTCCGTATGACGTACGGGGGGTCCGAACACGGGGAGCTTGCGCTGAGCGTCATATATCTGGCCCAGGAGTCCGGGGGCTTCCACCCGCCGTCACTGGCGGACTTCTTCCCGCCTGCGGTGCTATTCGAGGGCACCATTTTCGAGCTCGACCGTCTGATGCTGATTCGTCTGCTGATGACCGCGGTGCTGCTGGCGTTCTTCTTCGTTGCCATGCGCAGCCCGAAGGTCGTCCCCAGGGGCATTCAGAACATCGGCGAGATCATGCTCGACTTCGTTCGGGTGAACATCGCCGACGAGGTCCTCGGCAAGGAACAGGGCAAGCGGTTCTTGCCGATCATCACCACCATCTTCTTTACGGTGTTGTTCCTGAACATGTCAGGTGTTATCCCCTTCCTGAACATTTCGTCGAACGCCCGCATCGGTATGCCGATCGTGCTGGCCGCCGTGGCGTACATCGTCTTCAACTACGTCGGCATCAAGAAGTACGGCGCCTGGAAGTACTTCCGCTCGTCGATCGTGGTGCCCGATGTGCCGATCGCGCTGCACGTGCTGCTGATTCCGATCGAGTTCCTCTCGACGTTCATCCTGCGGCCGTTCACGTTGACCGTCCGACTCATGGCCAACATGCTGGCCGGCCACATCATGCTGGTGCTGTTCTTCTCGGCGACCCAGTACTTCTTCTTCGAGGCCGCCGCCGGCATGAAGGTCTTCGGTGTGTTCTCCCTGGCCGCGGGCCTCGGATTCACGCTGTTCGAGATGCTGATCATCTTCCTGCAGGCCTACGTCTTCGCCCTGTTGACCGCGGTCTACATCGATCTGGCCCTGCACGCCGACTCGCACTGACGCGCCACCAGGCGTCGGAGCGAAATACCTGAAGAGAACTTGACTCGCCACCAGAACCGGCGGCGGGCAACAGAAAGGGAACCAACACCACCATGAGCGTCGCGTACCTGGCACAGGAAACCATCAACCAGGAAATCAACGGAGCGGGATACGGCGCGATCGGTTACGGCCTGGCCGCCATCGGTCCGGGTATCGGCGTGGGCATCGTCGTCGGTAAGGCGATCGAGGGCATCGCGCGGCAGCCCGAGCTGGCCGGCCAGATCCGTACCAACATGTTCCTCGGTATCGCGTTCACCGAGGCCCTGGCGCTGATCGGCCTCGTCGCCGGCTTCATCTTCTGATTCCGATGGCAGCATCCACTACCTTGCTGGCGGCCGAGGACGTCAATCCTCTCCTGCCGGCCACTTATGACATCACCTGGTCGATCGTCTGCGTGGCGGTCATCGGCTTCTTCTTCTGGAAGTGGGTGCTCCCGCGGTTCCAGAAGGTCCTCGCCGATCGCACGGAGAAGATCGAAGGCGGCATCCGCCAGGCCGAAGAGGCCCAGGCGGAGGCGAAGGCGGCGCTCGAGCAGTACCGCGCCCAGCTCGCCGAGGCTCGTCAGGAAGCGGCGAAGATCCGCGAGGAGGCCCGTCTCCAGGGCCAGCAGATCATCGACGAAATGCGTGTGCAGGCTCAGGAGGAGAGCGATCGCATCGTCGCCGCCGGTCAGCAGCAGCTGAACGCGCAGCGGCAGCAGATCGTCGCCGAGCTGCGCGGCGACCTCGGTCGTACCGCGGTCGACCTCGCGGAGAAGGTCATCGGCGAGCAGCTCTCCGACGACGTGCGCCGGGCGGGAACCGTCGATCGGTTCCTGGCGGAATTGGACAACGTCGGGGCGGAAACGTCCGTTCGATGATGGCAATCTCGAACCTTCGTTCGGGGACGGCAATCTCGAACCTACGTTCGGGACAGAAGATCGGTCCGGCAGACGGTCGGCTCGGTCGACAGGAAGGGCAGCAGCATGTACGCAGCCAGTCGTGAGGCGCTTGCGGCCACTCGGGCGACGCTGAGGTCGAGCCTCGACGCGTCCGGATCCGACGTCGCCCCCCTCGCGGGGGCGGTCGGCTCGGAGCTGTTCGCGGTGGTGGACCTGCTGGACAAGCAGCGTCCGTTGCGTGTGGCGCTCTCCGACCCGTCGACCGATCCGACCGGGCGGGCTCGCCTGGCGGACGCGGTCTTCGGCGGCAAGGTCTCCGCGGCCACCCTGGCGACCGTCTCGCGGGCGGTCTCCCGGCAGTGGTCCTCGAACCGCGATCTGCTCGATTCGCTCGAGCGGCTCGGTCGTGAGGCCCTGCTGAAGTCGGCCGAGGCGCAGTACCAGCTCGACTCGGTCGAGGACGAGCTGTTCCGCTTCAGCCGGATCGTCGCGGCCAATCCCGAACTCGAGCAGGCGCTGTCGAACCGAACCTCCGAGCCGGCGGCCAAGCAGGACCTCCTGCGTCGGCTGCTGTACGGCAAGGTCACCGCGGTCACCGAGGCGCTCGTCCAGCAGGCGATCGGACGGTTGCGCGGCGCTCCCGCCGATGCGCTCGAGGACGTCTCCCGACTGGCCGCGGAGAGTCGCGATCGGGCGGTTGCGGTGGTGACCAGTGCATCCGAGCTGACCGAGGGCCAGCGCTCGCGTCTGGCCCAGACCCTCGAGCGGATCTACGGCAAGCCCGTGATCGTCCACGCGGAGGTCGACCCCGAGCTGATCAGCGGCTTGGTGGTGCGGGTCGGTGACGAGGTGATCGACGGTAGCGGTGCCGGCCGGCTGGCACAATTGCGCAGGAACCTGCGATGACATACGCGGGAACCGCGGTGACATACGCGACCACCGCGGCGATGTGCGCGGTGGTCGCGGTGGAAGCCGCAGGTTCCCGCGGCGGCCGCCGCCGGCGACCATCCGCACACATTTCCGATTGACACTTTAGAACCGATAGAAGCCGGCGAGGCGAATGGCCGACAGGTTTCACGAACCCGGAGAGCAGGAAACACCATGGCGGAGCTGACGATCTCGTCCGATGAGATCCGCAGTGCTATCGACAACTACACCGCGAGCTACTCCCCGCAGTCGTCGCGGGAAGAGGTCGGCGTGGTCGCCGATACCGGCGACGGTATCGCCCACGTCACCGGTCTGCCCTCGGCGATGACCAACGAACTGCTGACCTTCCCGGGCGGCGTACAGGGCGTGGCGCTCAACCTCGAGGATCGCGAGATCGGTGCGGTCATCCTCGGCGACTACGAGCACATCGAAGAAGGCCAGCAGGTCACCCGCACCGGCGAGGTGCTCTCGGTGCCGGTCGGCGACAACTTCCTCGGCCGCGTGGTCGACCCGCTGGGCAACCCGATCGACGGACTCGGCGACATCGTGGCCGAGGACCAGCGCGTCCTCGAGCTCCAGGCGGCCTCGGTGCTCGAGCGCCAGCCGGTCAAGGAGCCGCTGGCCACCGGCCTCACCGCGGTCGACGCGCTGACCGCCATCGGTCGGGGACAGCGCCAGCTGATCATCGGCGACCGCAAGACCGGCAAGACCGCGGTCACGGTCGACGCGATCATCAACCAGAAGAAGAACTGGCAGTCGGGCGACCCGAACAAGCAGGTGCGCTGCATCTACGTCGCGATCGGTCAGAAGGGCTCGACCATCGCCGGCGTCAAGGCCGCTCTCGAGGAGCACGGCGCGCTGGAGTACACCACGATCGTCGCGGCCCCCGCGTCCGACTCGGCCGGCTTCAAGTGGCTCGCCCCCTACACCGGCTCGGCCATCGGCCAGCACTGGATGTACCAGGGCAAGCACGTTCTGATCGTCTTCGACGACCTGACCAAGCAGGCCGAGGCCTACCGCGCGATCTCGCTGCTGCTGCGCCGCCCGCCGGGCCGCGAGGCCTACCCGGGCGACGTGTTCTACCTGCACTCCCGTCTGCTGGAGCGGTGCGCGAAGCTGTCCGACGATATGGGCGGTGGCTCGATGACCGGCCTGCCGATCATCGAGACCAAGGCCAACGACGTCTCGGCGTTCATCCCGACCAACGTCATCTCGATCACCGACGGCCAGTGCTTCCTCGAGTCCGACCTGTTCAACAAGGGCGTTCGCCCCGCGATCAACGTCGGTATCTCGGTCTCCCGCGTCGGTGGTGACGCGCAGACCAAGGCGATGAAGAAGGTCGCCGGCTCCCTGCGTCTGGAGCTGGCCCAGTACCGCGAGCTGGAGGCGTTCGCCGCCTTCGCCTCCGACCTGGACGCCGCTTCCAAGGCCCAGCTCGAGCGCGGTGCCCGCTGGGTCGAGCTGCTCAAGCAGGACCAGTACAGCCCGGTCTCGGTCGAGGATCAGGTCGTTTCGATCTACCTGGTCGACAAGGGCCTGTTCGACTCGGTCCCCGTCAGCGACGTGCGCCGGTTCAACAGCGAACTGCTCAGCGACCTGCACCACCAGGTCCAGGGCGCGTTCGACTCGCTGCAGGGTGGCTCCACCCCGCTGGACGAGGAGAACGGCAAGGCGGTCATCGAGGCCACCGAGAACTTCAAGCTCGGCTACGTCACGGCGGACGGCCATCGGGTGGTCAACGAGGCCGAGGCCGACACGCTCGACGCCTCTGCGGTCGACAACGAGGAAATCGTTGTCACCCGCAAGACCGTGAAGCGGTGACCGGACGCATGACCGAGGCACACAAGCAGACGACGAGGCGAGCGGAGGTGACCGATGGCCGGCATTCGTGAGTTGCGCTCGCGCATTCGTTCGACCAACTCGATCAAGAAGATCACCAAGGCGCAGGAACTGATCGCCACCTCGCGGATCACCAAGGCGCAGGCGCGGGTCGAGGCGGCCCGCCCCTACTCCAAGATGATCACGGTGACGCTGACCGAGCTGGCCAGCGGCTCGCCGCGGCTGGACCATCCACTGCTGACCGAGCGTGCCACCCCGAAGCGGGCCGGCATCCTGGTGGTTACCAGCGACTCCGGCCAGTGCGGCGCCTACAACGCGAACGTGCTTCGGGAGACCGAGGAACTGCAGCAGCTGATCCGTCAGCGTGGCCTCGAGCCGGTCGTCTTCGTGATGGGCCGCAAGGGCCTGGGCTACTACACCTTCCGCGATCGCGAGGTCGGTGGTTCGTGGACCGGGTTCTCCCAGGCCCCGACGTATGCCGACGCCGCGAAGGCCTCGCGCCTGCTGGTGAAGCTGTTCATGGCCGGCGCCGACGAGCAGGTCACCGTCGAGGACGGCCACACCCTGGCCGGAATCGACGAGCTGCACATCGTCTTCACGACGTTCGTGTCGATGCTCTCCCAGCAGCCGACGGTTCGTCGGGTGGCTCCGCTGTCGATCGAGTACCGCGACGAGATCGTGGAGCTTGGCGAGGACATGCTCGCCGACGGTCCGAAGGCGGGGGAGGTCACGGCGCAGTACGAGTTCGAGCCGGACGCGACGACGCTGCTGAGCTCGCTGCTGCCGAAGTACGTCGGCACGCGGATCTACGCTGCCCTTCTCGATGCCGCGGCATCCGAGTCGGCCGCCCGTCGTACCGCGATGAAGGCGGCCACCGACAACGCCACCGAACTGGTCAATTCGCTGACCCGCGAAGCCAACCAGCTCCGTCAGGCGCAGATTACCCAAGAAATCAGCGAGATCGTCGGCGGCGTCGACGCGCTCGCCGCGAGCGCAGGAAGTGACTGACACATGACCGCAGCTGTATCGGATTACACCGGATCCGGGACCCCTTCGGCCACCGACGGCCGAGTGGTCCGGGTCATCGGGCCGGTGGTGGACGTCGAGTTCCCGCGCGGCGCGATCCCCGACCTGTTCAACGCCCTGCACGCCGACGTCACCCTCGCCGCGGTGGCCAAGACGCTGACGCTCGAGGTTGCCCAGCACCTCGGCGACAACATCGTGCGCACCATCTCGATGCAGCCGACCGACGGTCTGGTTCGCGGCACCGCGGTGCGCGACACCAATGCGCCGATCTCGGTGCCGGTCGGTGACGCGGTCAAGGGGCACGTGTTCAACGCCCTCGGCGACTGCCTCGACGATCCGTCGGTGGGCCTCGACGGCGAGCGGTGGGGCATCCACCGCAAGCCCCCGGCCTTCGACCAGCTCGAGGGCAAGACCGAGATCCTCGAGACCGGCATCAAGGTCATCGACCTGCTGACCCCGTACGTCAAGGGCGGCAAGATCGGTCTGTTCGGTGGTGCCGGTGTCGGCAAGACCGTTCTGATCCAGGAGATGATCACCCGTATCGCGCGGGAGTTCTCCGGAACCTCGGTGTTCGCCGGCGTCGGCGAGCGCACCCGCGAGGGCACCGACCTCTTCCTCGAGATGGAGGAGATGGGCGTTCTTCCGGACACCGCGTTGGTGTTCGGTCAGATGGACGAGCCGCCGGGCACGCGTATGCGCGTGGCGCTCTCGGCGCTGACGATGGCGGAGTACTTCCGCGACGTCCAGCACCAGGACGTGCTGCTGTTCATCGACAACATCTTCCGGTTCACCCAGGCCGGTTCCGAGGTCTCCACGCTGCTCGGCCGTATGCCGTCCGCGGTCGGTTACCAGCCGACCCTGGCCGACGAGATGGGCGAGCTGCAGGAGCGGATCACCTCGACCCGCGGCCGCTCGATCACCTCGCTGCAGGCGATCTACGTCCCCGCCGACGACTACACCGACCCGGCGCCCGCGACCACCTTCGCCCACCTCGACGCGACGACGGAGCTCTCCCGTCCGATCTCGCAGAAGGGCATCTACCCGGCCGTCGACCCGCTGACCTCGACCTCCCGCATCCTGGAGGCCTCGATCGTCGGTGACGAGCACTTCCGGGTGGCCAACGAGGTCAAGCGGATCCTGCAGAAGTACAAGGAACTGCAGGACATCATCGCCATCCTCGGTATGGACGAGCTCTCCGAAGAGGACAAGGTCACCGTCGGCCGCGCGCGTCGTATCGAGAAGTTCCTCGGCCAGAACTTCATCGTCGCCGAGAAGTTCACCGGCCAGCCGGGCTCGGTCGTGCCGTTGACCGAGACGATCGAAGCCTTCGACAAGGTCACCAAGGGTGAGTATGATCACTTGCCTGAACAGGCGTTCAATAGTTGTGGTGGACTCGACGACGTCGAGAAGGCCGCCGCCAAGATCGCCGGAAAGTAGTCACCGATGGCCGATCTGAACGTCGAGGTTGTTGCCGTCGAGCAGCAGGTGTGGAGCGGCACGGCCTCGATCGTCAGTGCGCAGACTACCGAGGGTGAGATCGGCATCATGGCCGGACATCAGCCGATGTTCGGTCAGCTGATCGAGTCGGGGGTCGTCAGCGCGACGACTCCGGACGGCGAGCGTAACGTGTGGGCGGTTCACGGCGGCTTTCTCGCCGTGACCTCGACGCACGTGACGGTGTTGGCCGAGTGGGCCGAGCCGGTCGCCGAGATCGATGTGGACGCCGCACGTGCGGTACTGGCGAATTCCGAGGCTTCCGAGGAAGACGTCGTCATCGCCCGCAGCCGCGTTCGCGCAGTGGAAAGAGCCTGATCTTCACAGATTGAGCCGAGGCCGCGAGGGAGCGAGCTATGCAGTTGATGTTGATGGTGATCATTGGCATTGCCATGCTGCTGTTGCTTGCTCTCCTCGCGGTCTCGCTCTATCGGTTGATGATGGTTCGCGCCGGCGGGGCGTCGGTGATCCTGCGCCGAGTACCCGCCGCCCCCGGAGCGGGATGGCGCCACGGAGTCCTGCGGTGTCGCGAGCGGGATCTCGTCTTCTTCAAGCTGACCAGCCTCAAGCTCGGCCCGGACGAACGGATCGCACGACAGGGCATCGCCATCGGGGAGCGTCGCTCCGCGGTAGGCAGCGAGTTCGACATCATGACCGCCGATACACGCATCATCGTGATCGGCTCACCCGGCCAGGCCTACGAGGTCGCCTTCGACGACGACGGCTCGACCGCCTTCCTCGCCTGGGTGGAATCGCGCCCCTCCGAGCGCCTCCAGCGCGGCCGTATCAGCCGCGCCTCCTGACCGTCCCTCTCTTCCACCCGGGTGGGCCGCTGTTCAGCGTTCGCCACCGGGCTTCCACAGCACGTCGCCGCCGGGATTGGCGACCCGCGCCAGCACGAACAACAGATCCGACAGCCGGTTGAGGTACTTCGCCGGCAGTACCGACGTGCCGTCGGGGTCCGCGTCGACCGCCGACCATGCCGCCCGCTCGGCCCGCCGCACGATCGTGCGCGCCTGGTGCAGCAGCGCCGCCGCCGGGGTGCCGCCGGGAAGGATGAACGAATTCAGCGCTGCCAGTTCACTATTGAACTCGTCGCACCACTTCTCCAGGCGGTCGATGTAGTCCTGCTCGACGCGCAGCGGCGGATACTTCGGCTCGGCGACCACCGGGGTGGACAGGTCGGCGCCGACATCGAACAGATCGTTCTGCACGTGGCCGATCACCGCGCGCAGCCGCTCGTCGGGCGCACCGAGCGCCAGGACCACGCCGAGGGCGCTGTTGGCCTCGTCGCAATCGGCGTAGGCGACCAGACGGGGGTCGTTCTTGCTGACGCGGGAGAAGTCGCTCAGCCCGGTCGTGCCGTCGTCGCCGGTGCGGGTGTAGATGCGGGTCAGATGTACCGACATGGAGGTCACGGTACCGGGCCGCGCGTGCTCCCCGGGTGCGTTCGATGCGCGATCCGCGCAGGTCGACGCGCGCGGGCGGGTGCGGCGGTGCGATTCGGGCCGGTGGCACGGTCGGTGGTCCAACCGCCGCCGGGATCGCCGGGATGGAATTGTCGGACATGCCCTAGGCTGCACGTGTGACGGACCGCTTCCTTGTCGCCGGTGGCGCGCGCCTCGTGGGTGAGGTGGGCGTCGGCGGAGCGAAGAACAGTGTGCTCAAGCTGATGGCCGCGGCATTGCTGGTCGAGGGAACCACCACGATCACCAACGCCCCCGATATCCTCGACGTCCCGCTGATGGCCGATGTGCTGCGCGGCCTCGGCTGCGAGGTCGAGATCGCCGGCGACGTCGTGCGCATCACCGTCCCGGCCGAGCCGAAGCACCAGGCCGACTTCGCCGCCGTCCGGCAGTTCCGCGCCTCCGTCTGCGTCCTGGGCCCCCTGGTGGCCCGCTGTCGCCGCGCGGTGGTCGCCCTGCCCGGCGGCGACGCGATCGGCTCCCGGCCGCTGGACATGCACCAGGCGGGCCTGCGGCTGCTCGGGGCGCACAGTGAGATCCAGCACGGCTGCGTCGTCGCCGAGGCGACCACGCTGCACGGCGCCAATATCCGGCTGGCCTTCCCGTCGGTCGGTGCCACCGAGAACATCCTGATGGCCGCGGTGCTCGCCGACGGCGTCACCGTGATCGACAATGCCGCCCGCGAACCCGAGATCATGGATCTGTGTTCGATGCTCGCCTCGATGGGCGCGCAGATCGCCGGTGTGGGCACCTCGACGCTGACCGTGCAGGGTGTGCGCCGACTGACCCCGACGGTGCACCGGGTGATCGGCGACCGGATCGTCGCCGCCACCTGGGCCATCTGCGGCGTGGCCACCTGCGGGGACGTCACCGTCAAGGGTGTCGACTATCGGCACCTCGGCGTGGTCCTGGACAAGCTGCGCGCCGCCGGCAGCGAGGTGACCACCGCGCCGGACGGCTTCCGCGTCGTCCAGCGGCAGCGGCCCACCGCGGTCAACTTCGCCACCCTGCCCTATCCGGGCTTCCCGACCGACCTGCAGCCCCTGGCGATCGGTCTGGCCTCGATCGCGAACGGCTCGACGATGATCACCGAGAACGTCTTCGAGGCGCGGTTCCGCTTCGTCGAGGAGATGATGCGCCTGGGTGCCGACGCGCGCACCGACGGCCACCACGCCGTCGTTCGCGGTGTCCCGCGCCTGTCCAGCGCCCCGGTCTGGTCGTCCGATATTCGGGCCGGCGCCGGCCTGGTGCTCGCCGGCCTGGTCGCCGACGGCATCACCGAGGTGCACGACGTTTATCACATCGACCGCGGCTACCCGCAGTTCGTGGAGAACATGCAGCGCCTGGGCGCCGACGTGCGCCGGGTCAGCGATCCCGACTGAGTCGATCCGGTGTGCATTCCTCTTCCGCACAGCGCGGCCGAGGAGACTATTGCCGCGGCGCCGCGCTGACGCGAACCATTGCACAGCCGTCCCGGCTCACCACCTGCCTTCCGGCTACCGCGTGCCGGTCGACGCTTCCCGGTCCGCTTCGATCCCGTCGGCGGCCTGCTCGGCCCGCGGACGGGCCAGGGGAGTGGGTGTCGGGCGTCCCCGCAGCAGGACCTGTTCGCCGACCGCCCACTCGCGGGCGACCCTCGGTTCCGCCGCCCGGACCGTCGCCTCGCTGGCGAGCAGCCGTGCCGGATCGGTCTTGGCCAGCTCCGCCAAACGGGCGGCCTCGTTGACCGGATCCCCGATCACCGTGTACTCGTAGCGGCGATCGGCGCCGACGTTCCCGGCCACGGCGGTGCCGAAGGAGATGCCGCCGGCGGCCTCGCATTCGGGCATCTCCGCCGCGAGGCGCCCCCGTATGCGCACCGCGGCGGCCAGGGCGGAGCCGGCCGGATCCGGGTTCGGGGCGGGAGCACCGAAGACCGCCAGCACCGCGTCGCCCTCGAACTTGTTGACGATGCCGCCGTGGTGGAGCACCTCGTCGACGACGATGCCGAAGAAGCGGTTGAGCAGGTCGACGACCTCGGTCGGCGGCCGCGACGCCGCCAACTCGGTCGAACCGATCAGGTCGATGAAGTAGGCGGCGATACGCCGTTCCTGGCCGCCGAGTTCCGGGTCGTCCCGCAGCGCCGCCTCGGCGACCTCGGCGCCGACCTGGCGGCCGAAGAGGTCGCGGATGCGTTCGCGTTCCAGCAGGCCCTCGGCCATCCGGTTGAAGCCGCTCTGCAACCGGCCGAGCTCCGACCCGTCGAAGACCGACAGTTCGACGTCGAGGTGACCGGCCTGGACCCGGTCCATCCCCGCGCGCACGGATCGGATCGGAGCGGTGATCGCCGCGCTGGTCATCAACATCAGCGCCGGCCCGATGATCAGGATGATCCCGCCGAGGCCGAGGATGGCGATCGCCATGTCCATGACGGTGACGTCCTCGCGGATCATCGAGGTGATCGCGATCATGATCAGGCCGAGCACCGGCACACCCGAGCCCAGCGCCCAGGCCATGATCGTGCGACCCGCGACGCCGGTCAGGCGGACGCGGGCCGGTCGGCCGCTCGCGAGCGCGCGGGCCGCGGCCGGGCGCAGCGCGAACTCGCTGAACAGGAACCCGAAGGCGGCGACCACCAGCCCGCTGAGCGCGACCACCGAGGTCACCTTGACCAGTCCATCGAGGTCGACGAGGGCGGTGACCGTGCCCAGGACGAGCAGGCCGCCGGTCCACATCGTCAGATTCAGCCGGGTCAGCCGCCAGGGCATCACCAGCGCGGCGCGTTGCTCCTTCGGAGTGGGCTCGCGACCGGTGAAGCTCCAGCGCAGGCTGTTGAGGGTGCGGATCGTGCCCCAGCCGGCGCCGATGACGAAGGCGACAACCGTATAGGTCGGGCCGGCGATCGCCAGGGGGACCAGATAGGGCGGTTGCAACAGATTGGGCCCCGGGACCAGCAACAGCAGGGCGGGGATCAGCGCCGCGCCGACCGCGTTGGCGCCGACGAGGAAGACGGTCAACAGGATCTGGACGCGGGCGCGACGCAGCCTGCTGGACTCGTCGCGGCCGCCGAGCAGACGTGAGCCCAGCGGGGCCGGCGACCGATCACGGGGCGACAGACGCATGTGGCGAAGGTTAGTGGGCGTCACCGGGGGCAGGGCAGGCGCCGGGGGTGTCCTAGTCTTGGCCGGGTGCGACTGGTGATAGCCCGATGCCGGGTGGACTACGTGGGTCGACTGACAGCGCATCTTCCGCTGGCGACACGCCTGCTGCTGATCAAGGCGGACGGCTCGGTGAGCATCCATGCCGACGACCGCGCCTACAAGCCGCTCAACTGGATGAGCCCGCCGTGTTGGCTCACCGAGGAGGGCGGCGACGAGGGCGAGGTCGCGCGGTGGGTGGTGACCAACAAGGCCGGTGAACAGCTGCGCATCGGGATCGAGGCGATCGAGCACGACAGCGCGCACGACCTCGGCGTCGACCCCGGCCTGGTCAAGGACGGTGTCGAGGCGCACCTGCAGGAACTGCTCGCCGAACAGGTCGAAACCCTCGGCGCCGGGTACACCCTGGTGCGGCGGGAGTTTCCGACCGCGATCGGCCCGGTCGACCTGCTCTGCCGCGACGCCAACGGTGGCTCGGTGGCGGTCGAGATCAAGCGCCGCGGGGATATCGACGGTGTCGAGCAGCTGACCCGGTACCTGGAACTGCTCAACCGCGATCCGCTGCTCGCGCCGGTCAGCGGGGTCTTCGCCGCCCAGCAGATCAAGCCGCAGGCGCGCACCTTGGCCACCGATCGGGGGATCCGCTGCCTGTCGCTGGACTACGACGGCATGCGCGGCGCCGACGATTCGGAGTTCCGGCTCTTCTGAGCGCCCCGAGCCGAGCGCACCGAGCCGAGCGCAGCGGGCCGATCCGGTTGCGATCGGGCAGATCGGATCGCGCGTGGGCCGGGCGTCTGCTCGTACCCTGGTGGGGTGCCGCGTCGAAACAACTCCCGCCGGGACCGCAGTGGGCGGTCATCGGGTTCGGATGCACCCTTCGAGGTCACCGCGACGTTCGGAGCGCGCCGGGTCGACAGTGGTCCCAGCGCGCACGGCGACGAGGAGTACGCCGTCCGCACCATCCCGGGGGAGCGCGCCACCAAGGTCTACCGATGCCCCGGCTGCGATCAGACGATCGCGATCGGGATCGCGCACGTCGTGGTGTGGCCGCTGGACAGCGGGGGAGTCGACGAGCGCCGCCATTGGCATCGCGGCTGCTGGTCGGGTCGGCGCACCCGTGGCGTCACCCGCAAGTGGTCCTGACACCTCGCCCCCGGCGGCGGCCGACGCATCGAACCCCCATCCGACCGTAACGACACGACTGTGCCCCCGAGTCCGGGACTCGGGGGCACAGTCGTGATGTACTGCGGGCCCGCGATGTCCTACGGGCCGGTCGGCGTCAGTTCTTCGACACCTTCTGGACCCCGTTGGAGGTCGTATCGGTGACCGACACGGACACCGAGTCGTCGTCGACCGGGGTGTAATCGCCGGAGCCGCCGTCGAGCAGCTCGCTCTCCCGGTTGACCGAGGAGAGCATCGCGGGGACCGAATCGAGCTGGCCGCGAATACCGAGCAGCTGGGCGAGCACCCGGCCGCGCAGCACGCGCAGTTCCTCGGCCAGTTCCCGAGCGTGCGCGATCTTGCGATCGGCCTGCTCGGTGGCGGCCTGCACCCGACGACGCGCTTCGCTGGTCGCCTCGGCGATCCGGCGCTCGGCGTCCGCCTTGCTGGTCTTCTCGAGCTCCTCGAGAGCGGCGACCGCCTTGGCGCGACGGTCGGCCATCGTGATCTCGAAGTCCTCCTGGACCGCGACCCGCTTGGCCTCGGCCTCGGCGTCGAGCCGATCCCGATCGGCCTGCCCGGCCTCGATGATCCGAGCCGCCTCGGTGCGAGCGGCGGCCATCGTCTGTTCGTGTTCGATATCGAGAGCGGAGCGCTTCTCCTTCAGCTCCGCCACGAGCGACTCGTACTCACCGCGGAGCTGGGAGCCCTCCTGCTCGGCGAGCGAGATCATCTCGGCTGCCTCGGCCTCGGCCTTGGCGCGCACCTCGGAGGCCTCATCGGAGGCCAGCCGCAGCATGCGGGAGATACGGTCGGACATGCCCTCGGCCGTCGTCGGCGGCACGGAGAGGCGGTCGATGTCTTTGCGGAGCTCGTCGATCTCGTCCCTGGCGTCCTCGAGCTGGGTAGCCAGATCCCGCGCCTGTGCGGCCGCCGCATCGCGGTCGGTAGCGGTGACGCGGAGCTCTGCGTCGAAACGCTCGAAGTACCGCTGTACCTCGTCGCGATCGAACCCCTTGCGGACAATGGTGAAGGGCAGATTGACCGGCCCGCCGTTCAGGTCGTTTGGCATGGCGATAACTTACCGGTCCTCGTGAAGGTTTTGAGCGCTTGTTACACGCTCGTGGTCGGATGATGGCTCAACGAGCTCGATCAGCACACCACCGGCGTCCTTCGGGTGAATGAAGTTGATCTGGGATCCGCCGGTGCCGCGCTTGGCGGCATCGTACAACAGTCGAACGCCCCGTTCTCGGAGGAAGGTCTGAACTGCTTGCAGGTCGGTGACCCGATAAGCAAGCTGTTGGAGACCCGGGCCGTTGCGGTCGATGAATTTGGCGATCGTCGAGGACGAATCCAGTGGTGCCAGCAGCTGCAACGCGGTGTCGTTGGCGGTGCCGGGGTACCCGAGCATCGCCTCTCGCACACCCTGCTCGACATTGATTTCCTCGTGGGTGACCACCATGCCCAGATGGGTGGCGTACCACTGCGCCGCGGCGTCGAGATCGGGCACCGCGATACCGACATGATCGATGGCGGTGACCAGGCCGGCCGCGATCGCGTCCGTGGGGGTGTTGGTCGGGACGGCTGTCATTTGTCCACGATATCGCGGCTTTCGAGTGGCCGGGTCGCGGGCTCGCCGGATGCGTACAAAGATCGGTGCGGGCGACCATTGTTGGCCGATTGTACAAAGGCTTCCGGGCGGTCGGATGGCGACCAATCGCCGTGCCGAGGGACACGATGGACGATGTGGCGGGCGGCGACCGCGATGGAAGGCCGACGGCTGAGACGACAGACGTGGTGGACGACACGGTCGCGAGCGCACGAGCCGTTGGCACAATGGTCGCCATGTCGACACCCCAGCTGCCGGTCGGTCCGGCCGATCACCCGCTCGTCATCAAGCTCGCGAAGACCTTCCGCTACGTCGCCTTCGCCGAGGCGCTGAGCTGGTTGGGTCTGCTGATCGGGATGGGCTTCAAGTACCTCGCCGACCCCGGCACCGAGGTGGGTGTCCAATTCTTCGGACCGGTGCACGGCGCCATGTTCGTGCTCTACGTGATCGTCGCGATCGCCGCCGCTCTGCACTTCCGTTGGTCGCCCGCCGTGGCGGTTGTCGCCCTGCTGGCGAGCATCCCGCCGTTCGCCACCGCGGTCTTCGAGATCTGGGCCTCGCGCACCGGCCGGCTGGTGCGCCCGGCGGACGCCGCTGCCGCCGCCTGACGCACTCCCACCGGCGGTGATGCTGCCGGGGTCGCTCACCGCGCCGCTCCCACGGGGTGACAGGATGACCACGTGACAGGACCTGGATCTTCCTCCTCCGGCCGTCCGGCGGCCGCGGTGGCCGCCGCGATGTCGGGTGCCGTCGATCTCTCGGGGCTCAAGGCGCGCGCCGAGGCCAAGAATCAACCGCCTGCGGCCAATGGGATCAGCCCGGCTGTGGTGATCACCGAGGCCAACTTCGAGTCCGACGTTCTGCAGCGTTCGATGCAGGTTCCGGTCCTGGTCGACCTCGGTGTCCCGCGGGCGCCGCAGTCCGCGTCCTTCACCGCGCTGCTCGAGAAGCTCGCTATCGAGGACGCCGGCGCATGGGTGCTGGCCAAGGTCGACGTCGAGGCGAATCCGCGTATCGCCCAGGCGTTCCGGGTGCAGACGGTGCCGATGGTGATCGCGGTGGCCGCCGGTCAGCCGCTGGCAGATCTCGAGGGACCGCAGCCCGAGGAGGCCGTGCGCCAGTGGCTCGCCGCGATCGCTCGCGCGGTCGAGGGCAAGCTGTCGGGCGCTTCGGGCGCCGATGACGCCCCCGAGCCGGAGGACCCCCGCTTCGTCGCCGCCGATACCGCCCTCGCGGACGGCAACCTCGAGGCCGCCGCCGTCGCCTACCAGGCGATCCTCGACGTGGAGCCCGGCAATGTGGAGGCCCGCAGCGGCCTGCGCTGGGTGACCTTCCTGAGCCGCGCCGCCGACATCCCGGCCGATGCGGTCGAGCAGGCCGCCGCCGCGCCGGACGATATCGACAAGCAGTTCGCCGCCGCGGACGCCCTGGTCCGCGATCAGCGCGAGGAGGACGGCTTCGGGGTCCTGATCGCCGCCGTCGCCGCCACCTCCGGAGATGACCGCACCCGGGTGCGTACCCGCCTGATCGAACTGTTCGAGCTCTTCGAGCCGAGCGACGAGAAGGTCGTGGCCGCGCGCCGCAAGCTGGCCCTCGCGCTCTACTGATTCGGCCGCGGCACCGATCCGGCTGCGGACCAACACGTTCGATCCGAGACATCGGCCGCCCACGGACCCATGAGGGACCGGGGCGGCCGACGTATGTGCGGGTTCAGTTGTAGCGGCTGGTGCAGGCGAACTGGTCCTGCAGGACGCCGATGCGGAACGCCTCGACGCGGGTGAAGCCGCTCAACACGGTGTTGCCGTCGACGTCGGCGGCGGCCAGGCCGTTGTCCAGCAGCCCGGAGACCGCCTCGTCGAGATCGCCGGGGGACAGGAGCACTTCGGTCCCCGGGTTCCGTTCCGGACTGATCGCGGCCGTCGCGACCCCCGACAGACAGGCGGTGCGCAGCGCGATCGAGGCCCCCTGCACAGGCCTGCCCTGACGGTTCTGCTGGGCGAGCACCATCCGGGACAGGAACAGGATGTAGGCGCCGAAGTCGCCGCGCACGATGCGGGGGACCAGATCGTTGGTCTGCAGGGGAACTCCGTGGGCGGCCAGCGCCGCGACGTCGACCCCGATCGTGTCCGTGGACGGGCAGTACGACACCGGATGGGTGGTCTGCGCGTCGGTGCAGTTCAACTCGGCGCCGGAGAAATCGACCGTTGGCGCCGGATCGAGGCCCAGGACCGTCGAGAACGTCCGGGTGAACATCTCCAGCGAGTCGCGGGTGACCGGGAACTCACCATCGTCGTCGACGCCGAAGTAGCGGGGCAGGGTCGCGCGCCGGGTTTCGATCTCGGGCATGTCGATCGACGTGCAGATCCGCGAACCGTTGATGAAGCCCATCTGGGTGGCCGTCACGCGCTCGAAGGCCGACCCGTGGATCAGGGTCGGATCGCCCGGCGTCGCGTCGCGCACCGAGACGATCGTTTCCAGCACCGAGGACAGCCCGTCGGTGGTGTTGATGGTGAAGCGCTCCGCGCGGTCCTGCGCCACATGCCGGATGAAGGCGCCCGCGAAGCAGTCCGCCTGCTGCTCGGCGACGATTCCGGGCGTATCGCGGTTGATCAGACCGGATTGATACTGGACCGAGTGGCCGTATTCGTGGGCCAGGACCACGACGACCGCCATCGGCCCGAACGCGTCGATCAGCTCGGGGAACAGGGCGCCGCGATCCCAGCCGATCGACTGGTCGGTGACGCAGAAGCCGGCGTTCGGGAAGCCGGCGGTGTCCTCGCCGCAGAACTGCGGGCTGCGCCGGTCGAAGGCGTCCCAGGACAACAGCTCCTGCGCCGGCGTGAAGGAGCCGCCGAAGATCTGCGGATAGGTCGTCTGCCAGTAGTCCTCGATATCGGCCAGCGCGTTGACCGACAGGACGTCGATATCCGAGCCGTCGGTGTTGATGACCGTCCGCTGCGCGTCCGGTGCGCCCTCGCGCGGCCCGGAGGGGCCGGTCGATGTCGGCAGGCCGCCGACCTCGGAGGGATCGACGATCACCGGGACCGCCGTGCCCTCGATGACGCTCACCCCGCAGCCGGTGACCAGCGCGGCGACGGTCACCAGGCTCAGGACCAGTGCGCCGAACCGGCGCCGGGGCCGACCGGATCCGGGGCGCGGGTCATCGCCGGGGGAGCTCGGGGTGGACCCGCGCGTCGTCGATCCGGCCGGCACGGTATTCGCTATCCCTCGGTATGCGGGGCGAGCCAGATCGCACCGAGCGGGGGCAGGACCAACTGCGCCGACGCCGGCCGACCATGCCAGCCCTCGTTCCGGGCGGTGACCCGGCCGAGGTTGCCCACCCCGGACCCGCCGTAGATCTCCGCGTCGGTGTTGAGGATCTCGTCCCACTCGCCGGCGAAGGGCAACCCGATCCGATAGTCCGCGTGCGCGGAGCCGGAGAAGTTGAACATGCAGGCGACCACGGCGCCGTCCGGCCCGTAGCGCAGGAAGCTGAAGACGTTGTTGGCGTTGTCGTTGGCATCGATCCACTCGAAGCCGTCCGGCCGCGAGTCGCGCGTATAGAGCGCCGGCCGATCGCGATAGGTGCGGTTGAGGTCGCCGACCAGTCCCTGGATGCCCCGATGCAGCGCCCCGATCCCGGGGGCGTCGAGCAGCCACCAGTCCAGGCCGCGCCCGTCGGACCACTCCGCCTGCTGGCCGAACTCCTGGCCCATGAACAGCAATTGCTTACCCGGATGCGCCCACATATAGGCGAGCAGGTTGCGGACCCCGGCGGCCTTGGACCAGTCGTCTCCCGGCTCCCGCGACCACAGCGTGCCCTTGCCGTGCACGACCTCGTCGTGGCTGATCGGCAGGACGTAGTTCTCGGCGTAGGCGTACATCATCGAGAACGTCATCTGATGGTGGTGGTAGCTGCGATAGACCGGGTCGTAGGTCATGTACCCGAGGGTGTCGTGCATCCAGCCCATGTTCCACTTCATCGAGAACCCGAGGCCGCCGACGGTGGTGTCGCGGGTGACGCCGGGCCAGGCCGTCGATTCCTCGGCGATGGTCAGCACACCGGGATGCAGCTTGTGCACGGTGGCGTTCATCTCCTGGAGGAAGGCCACCGCCTCGAGGTTCTCGCGGCCGCCGTACTTGTTGGGCTCCCAACCGCCGTCCGGGCGCGAGTAGTCGAGGTAGATCATCGAGGCGACGGCGTCGACGCGCAGGCCGTCGACGTGGAATTCGCTGACCCAGTAGAGCGCGTTCGCGACCAGGAAGTTGCGCACCTCGGTACGACCGAAGTCGAAAACGTAGGTGCCCCAGTCGAGTTGCTCGCCGCGACGCGGGTCCGGGTGCTCGTAGAGGGCGCTGCCGTCGAAGCGGGCGAGCGCCCAATCATCCTTGGGGAAGTGGGCGGGAACCCAGTCGATCAGCACGCCGTAACCGGCGGTGTGCAACCGATCGACGAAGTAGCGGAAGTCGTCCGGGCTACCGAACCGCGAGGTCGGCGCGTAGTAGGACGTCACCTGGTAGCCCCACGAGCCCCCGAACGGGTGCTCGGCGACCGGCAACAGCTCGACGTGGGTGAACTGCGTCTTGTCCAGATACTCCACCAACTGGTCGGCCAGCTCGCGGTAGGTCAGACCCGGCCGCCAACTCGCGGCGTGCACCTCGTAGATGCTCAGCGGCGCCGAGGTCGGCTCGGTGGCCGCGCGCTTGGCCAGCCAGGCCTCGTCGGTCCAGACGAAGGACGACTCGGTGACCCGCGAGGCGGTCGCCGGCGGCAGCTCGGTGGCGAAGGCCATCGGGTCGGCCTTGTCGCGGACCGATCCGTCACTGCCGTGGACGCGGAACTTGTACGTGCTGCCGGGGGCGATGTCGGGGGCGAAGAGCTCCCAGACGCCGCTCGACCCGAGGGCGCGCATCGGCCAGGTATGGCCGCCCCAGCCCTCGAACTCGCCGATCAGGGTGACGCCGACGGCGGCCGGCGCCCAGACGGCGAACGACGTACCGGAGACGTCGCCGTCCGGGGTCGTATAGGTCCGCGGGTGGGCGCCGAGGACGTCCCAGAGCCGTTCGTGCCGACCCTCACCGATCAGGTGCAGGTCGACCTCGCCGATCGTCGGCAGGAACCGGTAGCCGTCCGCGACGGTCACGTCCTGGCCGGGGTAGTTGACCACCAGGCGGTAGTCGATCAGGTTCTCGATCGGCACCTCGGCGGCGAAGACGTCGTGGCCGATCGGTTCGAGCGGATGGTCGACGCCACCGATGCGCACGGCGACCTTGTCCGCGCCGGGGCGCAGCGTCCGAATCGCCGTGCCGCCCGGCACGGCGTGCGCACCGAGGATCGCGTGGGGATCGTGGTGGGTGCCGGCGGACAATCGTTCGAGGTCCGCCTCCGCTGGGATCGCGTTCACGACTGCACCCTCCGAACCGAGTCGAGACGGACCGACTGCGGGACGGTCGGCAGCGCGATGATGTGCGCCACCGCCTTCGCCGGATCGAGTCGGATGTAGTTGGTGGCACCCCAGTCGAAGACCTGGCCGGTCACCTCGTCGGTGACCGACATGCGCTCGTGCCATTCGCGGCCGATCGCGTCCATGTCGATCGACAGGTTGCCCTCCTCGACCACGAACGGATCGAGGCTGATCACCACCAGCACGCAGTCGCCGGTCACCGCGTCGATCTTCGAGTAGGCGATGATCGCCTCGTTGTCGACGGTGTGGAAGTGGATATTTCGCAACTGCTGCAGCGCCGGATGGGCCCGACGGATCGCGTTGAGCGAGGTGATCCACGGCTCCAGGGACTCGCCGCGGGCCTTGGCCGCCTCGAAGTCGCGCGGACGCAACTGGTACTTCTCCGAGTCGAGGTACTCCTCGCTGCCCTCGCGCACCGGCAGGTGCTCGTAGATCTCGTAGCCGCTGTAGACACCCCAGGTGGGGGAGAGGGTCGCCGCGAGCGCCGCCCGCAGCGCGAACATGCCCGGACCGCCGTTCTGCAGGGTCTCGTGCAGGATGTCCGGGGTGTTGACGAAGAGGTTCGGGCGCGACTGATCGGCCTTGGCGGCGATCTCCTTGCCGAACTCGGTCAGCTCCCACTTGCTGGTACGCCAGGTGAAGTAGGTATACGACTGCGAGAAGCCACGTCGGGCCAGACCGTAGAGGCGTGCCGGCCGGGTGAACGCCTCGGCGAGGAAGAGGACCTCCGGATTGGTCTGCTTGACCTCCGCGATCAGCCAATGCCAGAAGTTCGCCGGCTTGGTGTGCGGGTTGTCGACCCGGAAGATCTTGACGCCCAACCAGATCCACTTCTGAACGACCCGAAGGACCTCGGCCCGAATCTCCTGCGGCCGCTTGTCGAACTCGATCGGGTAGATGTCCTGGTACTTCTTGGGCGGATTCTCCGCGTAGGCGATCGTGCCGTCGGGCAGCACGGTGAACCACTCGGGGTGGTCCTTGGCCCAGGGGTGATCCGGCGCGGCCTGCAGCGCGAGGTCGAGCGCGATCTCGAGCCCGAGCTTCTTGGCCTCGACCACCAGTTCGCGGAAGTCCTCCTCGGTCCCGAGTTCGGGGTGGGTGGTGTCGTGTCCGCCGTCGGCCGAACCGATCGCCCAGGGGGAACCCGGATCGGTCGGGCCGGGGGTCAGCGTGTTGTTGGGACCCTTGCGGTTGACGTGGCCGATCGGATGGATCGGCGGCAGGTAGACGACGTCGAAGCCCATGGCGGCCACTCGCGGCAGCGCCGCTGCGGTCGTCGCGAAGGTGCCGTGCTTGGGGGTGCCGTTCTCGTCCCAACCCCCGGTCGACCGGGGGAACAGTTCGTACCAGGAGCCGACCAGGGCGCGACGACGCTCGGCGAGGATGTGGATCGGCTCGCTGGTGGTGATCAGGTCCCGCAGTGGCCACCGGCGCAGCAGTGCGGTCACCTCGGGGGAGAAGGCCGGAGCCACCCGGGCGGGCAGATGCTCGTCGCTGCGCAGCGACTTCGCCACCTCGGCGAGGCGCTCGCGCTCGGCGTGCGGGACCGCGCCGGACGCGCGCTCGAACAGCAGCGCTCCGACCTCGAGATCGTTGGCGAGTTCCGCCTGGCCCTGTCCGGCGCCGAGCTTGGCCTCGATCGCGTGCCGCCACGTGGCGATCGGATCACTCCACGCCTCGACCCGGCAGGTCCACAGGCCCTCGACCGACGGGACGACCATGCCTTGGTAGACGTCCGGTTCGGGGCCTTCGATCAGAAGTTCGCGGTGTGCGCCGCGGGTTGGTCCGCGCAGGACCAGGTTCGCACCGAGCGCGTCGTGCCCTTCGCGCCAGACGGTCGCGGCAAGCGGAAACGCCTCGCCGACAACTGCTTTCGCGGGAAAGTCATCGGACGTGAGCGGTCGGAGATCATCGATGGCGATGCGGCCGGCCACGGGGCGGCTCCCATTCTGTGTCGAGACGATCGGACCAGAATTACCGTAGTCCACAACCCGTCGGCGCGAGCATGCGACGCCGTGCTCGACCACCATTCGACGCCGATACGTGATCACCGCGACCCTCCGAGTTCTCCTGCAGGATCGGTAGGGCTCGGTAAGCTCGCCAGTCGTGAAAGCACTGCGTCGGTTCACTGTCCGCGCCCACCTCCCACAACGCCTGTCCGGGCTCAGCGAGCTCGCGACCAACCTGCGCTGGTCCTGGCATCTGAACACTCGTTCGCTGTTCGAATCGATGGATTCGGACCTGTGGCAGCGGACCGGGCAGGACCCGGTTCGGTTGCTCGGTGAGATCGGTAACGCCCGGCTCGACGAACTGGCCGGCGACGACGACTTCGTCGGTCGCATGGAGGGGGTCCTCGCGGAGCACCGTGAGTACCTGACCGGTCCGCGGTGGTTCCAGAAGCGGGTGGACGACGGCGCGGAGTTCCCGGCGGGGATCGCCTAC
Source organism: Millisia brevis NBRC 105863 (assembly GCF_001552615.1). Classification (GTDB taxonomy): domain Bacteria; phylum Actinomycetota; class Actinomycetes; order Mycobacteriales; family Mycobacteriaceae; genus Millisia; species Millisia brevis. The sequence continues at coordinate 348,270 of NZ_BCRN01000003.1, read as the reverse complement.
TTCTCCATGGAATTCGGTGTCTCCGAGGTGCTGCCGAACTATTCCGGCGGCCTCGGCATCCTGGCCGGAGACCACCTCAAGGCGGCGTCGGATCTCGGTCTGCCGCTGATCGGCATCGGCCTGTGGTACCGGATGGGGTACTTCCGGCAGAGCCTGACCGCCGACGGCTGGCAGCAGGAGCACTACCCGTCCTTCGACCCGCAGGGGCTGCCGCTGTCGCTGCTGACCGAGCCGAGCGGTGCGCCGGTGCTGATCCGGGTCGCGATGCCCGGCGGTCGCACGCTGCGGGCGCGCGTGTGGGTGGCGCAGGTCGGCCGGGTGCCGCTGCTGCTGCTCGACTCGGATATCGCCGACAACGACGCCGAGCTGCGGTCGGTCACCGACCGGCTCTACGGCGGCGACCAGGACCACCGCATCAAGCAGGAGATCCTGGTCGGCGTGGGCGGCGTGCGCGCGGTGCGCGCCTTCACCCGGCTGCGCGGCCTGCCGGACCCGACGGTCTACCACCTCAACGAGGGCCACGCCGGCTTCTGCGGGCTCGAGCGCATCCGCGAGCTGACCAGCTACGAGGGTGGCGGCCTGGACTTCGACGCGGCCCTGGCGGCGGTGCGCGCCTCGACCGTCTTCACCACCCATACGCCGGTGCCCGCGGGTATCGACCGCTTCCCGGCCCAGCTGGTGCGCTACTACTTCGGCGATCATCAGTCCGATTCGACCCTGCTGCCCGGTATGCAGGTCGACAAGATCCTCGACTTCGGACGCGAATCCGATCCGCAGGTGTTCAACATGGCCCATATGGGTCTGCGGATCGCGCAGCGCGCCAACGGTGTCTCCAAGCTGCACGGCGAGGTCAGCCGGGGCATGTTCAACGGCCTGTGGCCCGGATTCGACCAGGGTGAGGTGCCGATCGGATCGGTCACCAATGGCGTGCACTCCTGGACCTGGGCGGCGCCCGAGTGGCAGGAGCTCGCGATCCGCGAGGCCGGCGTCGAGCGCATCGAGGATGCCCGCGGCTGGGAGCTGCTCGACCGGCTCGATCCCAAGGAGCTGTGGGATATCCGGTCGGCGCTGCGCAGCCATCTGGTCGGCGAGGTGCGACGCCGGGTGCGGGCCGCCGGTCTCGAGCGCGGCTCCTCCGCCGCGGAGCTGACCTGGACCGACTCGGTCTTCGACCCGGACGTGTTGACCATCGGCTTCGCCCGCCGCGTGCCGACCTACAAGCGCCTGACGCTGATGCTGCGCGATCCGGAGCGGCTGCGGGCGATCCTGCTCAACGCCGATCGTCCGGTGCAGCTGATCGTCGCCGGCAAGGCCCACCCGGCCGACGACGGTGGCAAGGCGCTGATCCAGCAGATCGTGCGGTTCGCCGACGAGGCGGACGTGCGGCATCGGATCGTCTTCCTGCCCAACTACGACATGGCGATGGCCCGTTGGCTCTACTGGGGTTGCGATGTGTGGTTGAACAACCCGCTGCGTCCCCTGGAGGCCTGCGGTACCTCGGGCATGAAGTCCGCGCTCAACGGCGGTCTGAACCTGTCGATCCGCGACGGGTGGTGGGACGAGATGGCCGACAGCAGCAACGGTTGGGCCATCCCGACCGCGGACGGCGTGACCGACGAGCATCGCCGCGACGACCTCGAGGCCTCGGCGCTCTACGAGCTGATCGAGAACGCGGTGGCCCCGACGTTCTACGACCGCGGCGAGGACGGCATCCCCGGCCGGTGGGTCGAGATGGTGCGCCACACCCTCAAGACCCTGGGCCCAAAGGTGCAGGCCTCGCGCATGGTCCGCGACTACACCGTCGGCTACTACGGTCCGGCCGCCGCGGCGACCGCCCGCGTCTACGCGGACGACTTCGCCGGGGCCAAGGCGCTCGCCGGCTTCCGTCGCTCGGTCAACGACGCGTGGCCGTCGGTGCGGGTGGTCGACGTCGACGCCTCCGGTCTGCCGGACTCGCCGGAGCTCGGCGCCGATATGCAGATCCAGGCCCGGATCGACCTGGCGGGCCTCGCGCCGTCGGACGTGTCGGTCCAGGCTCTGGTGGGTCGGGTCGACGATCAGGACTTCCTGACCCCGGCGGCCACCGTCGAGCTGTCGTACGCGGAGGCGTCCGATTCGCTGGAGCTGTTCACCGGAACGGTGGCGCTGCCGGTGACCGGTGCGGTCGGCTACACCGTACGGGTGCTGCCGAAGAACGATCTGCTGGCCACCCCGGCCGAATACGGTCTGGTGCGCCTGGCGTAAGCGGCCCTTCCGACTCGCACGATCCGTGACTACCCGGGCCCGCCCCGGTCGGCCGGCACCATGAATGCCATGTGGCTCGGCGACCGACTCGGTGTGGGCGACGCGACGATGTACTGGATCGGCCGGCGTATGCCGACCGATCAGTTCGCCGTGTACTCCTTCGACGCTCCGCTGTCCTCGGCGGCGGTGCGGGCCCGGGTGGCGGAGCGCATCTCGATCGACAGCGATCTGCGAGTGCGGCTCTGGGATGTTCCGGGCGACCTCGACTATCCCTACTGGGTGCCGCGCGAGTTCGGCGACGACCAGATCGAGATCCACCGGGAGACCGCCTATCACGCCGTTCTGGCGCGGTTGGCGGTGTTGGTGTCCGAGTCGTTGGACCTGCACGTCTCGCCGTGGCGGTTGCACGTCTTCCCGACGGTGACCGACCTGCCGAAGGTGCCCGGCCCGACCAGGCCGGGCATCAACGGTCTGGTCGTCCTGCAGGTCTCGCACGCGCTGCGCGACGGTCGTGGGGTCTCCGCGTTGGCGCGGGTGCTGCTGGACCCTTCGGCGCGGGTCGCGGAGAAGGCGGTCGACTCCTCGCCGGTCCTCGACTCCGTTCCGGCCGGGGTGCGCGCCGGGGTTGCGGCCATCCGGGCGACCTCGCTCGGCGCGGTGCGTTGGGCCGGCGCGATGGTTGCCGAACGTACCGGGGGCGGTTCGGAGCCCCACCCCACGACCGACAGCCCGGCAACCCCCGGTGACCCGATCCCCGAGACGCCGGCGATCCCGCAGGCCCCGGCGCCGCGCCCGTCCGGGTTCGCCCCGACGTCGCTCAACGTCGACCCCGGCGCCGGGCGGCGGCTGCGCATCATCCCGGCCGACCACGACCGACTGCGGCGCTTCGGTCCGACGGTGACCGTCGGCGCCCTGGTGGTGATCGGGGAGGCGTTGCGCGACCTGCTGCTCGAACGTGGCGACCGCATCGAGCAGGTGGCCGCGGAGGTCACCGTCGCCGTCGAAGCGGCGGATCCCGCCGCCCGCAATCGCTATCGCAATGTCGGCATCGACCTGCGCCTGGAGCGTCCCCTCGAGGAGCGGGCCGCGCCGATCGCCGCCGATCTGCTCGCCGCCCGTACCGCCCGCCCGGCGTCCGCCACCCCGGCCGAGGTCCCGCCCGCCTGGCAGCGCGCCCGCGAGGTCCGCGAATTCCCGCTGCACATGCGCCCGGACCGGATGACCGGCAATACCGTGATCTCCAGCGTCGACCGCGGCCCGGCCGACCTCGACATCAGTGGCTCGCGCGCCTTCCGCTCGGTCGGCTTCCCCGCCCTGTCACCCGCGATGGCGTTGACCCACGGGGTCTACGGACTCGGATCGTCGGTCACGATCGGCATCTGCGCCGGCGACGCGGCGATCGACGAACCGACCCTCGACCGCTACGCGGACGCGATCCGGGCGCTGCTCGACTGAACCTCGCGCCCGCTCGGCGTCGGCGTCTCGGACCGGCTCGGCGGGTGAGGTCTCAGGCCCGCTCGGCGGTCAGCCGAGTCAGGGCCGCGCGGACCTTCGCCGGATCGGTGGTCGGCCAGAACGGCGGCAGCGAGGCGCGCAGGTAGCCGCCGTAGCGCGCGGTGGCCAGCCGGGAATCCAGCACCGCCACCACCCCCTTGTCCGCGGTCGACCGCAACAGCCGACCCGCGCCCTGGGCGAGCAGCAGCCCGGCGTGGTTCGCGGCGATCGACAGGAAACCGTTGCCGCCGTGCGCCTCGACCGAGCGCTGACGGGCGTTGAGCAGCGGGTTGTCCGGCCGCGGGAAGGGGATGCGGTCGATGATCACCAGCGACAACGACCGGCCCGGCACGTCGACCCCCTGCCACAGCGACAGGGTGCCGAAGAGGCTGGTCGCCTCGTCCTCGGCGAACCGCTCGACCAGAGCGGACAGGGTGTCGTCACCCTGACAGAGCACCGGGGTGGACAGCCGTTCGGTCAACTGGTCCGCGGCGTAGCGCGCGGCGCGCATCGACGAGAACAGCCCGAGGGTGCGGCCACCGGCCGCGGTGATCAACTCCTCGATCTCGTCGATCACCGCCGCGGGCGCATCGCCCTGCTTCGGCGGCGGCAGATGCTTGGCGACGTAGAGGATGCCGGCGCGGGGATGGTCGAAGGGCGAACCGACGTCCAGGCTGGTCCACCGCGTGGTCTTCCCCTCGGCGGACCGGGCGGAGGCGAGCGTCGGGTCCGGACCGGGCGTGGCGACGACGTCGTCGAGGTCCGCCGGGTCGATCGTGTCGGCGCCCGCGGCGGGCAGTCCCCAGGCGGCGGCGAAGGCGTTGACATTGCCGCCGATGGTCAGCGTCGCCGAGGTCAGCACGACCGTCGACTCGGCGAACAGCGTCGTGCGCAGCAGACCGGCGACCGACAGCGGCGCCGCGCGCAGGATATGGCGGGTGGTGCCGCCGGCGCCGCGCTCCTCGGCCAACCACACGACGGTGCGCCGCTCGGACGGGTTCGGCTCGTCGTAGGTGCCCAGGATGCGGGTGACCGTCGAGGCGACCTCGTCGATCGCGGCCAGCGCGGCGGTGCGGGCGGCCGCCGCATCGGTGGGGGTACCGGGCCGCGCCGGGCCGATCGCGACCCGGGTCGCCGCGCAGGCGTCGGCCAGCGCGGCCAATGAGGTATCCGCGCCGTTCGGCAGCCGGTCCCAGGGCCCCGCCGGCAGTTCCTCGAGCAGGCGGGTGACGTCCTCGACCGAGGCTTTCAGTCGATCGGCGACCTCGTCGTCCACCAGGCTCGCCGCCCGGCGGGAGGCGCCGGTCAACCCGGTCGCGCTCAGTTCCGCCGTCGCGGTATCGGTGACCCGGTCGACCAGTTCGTGGGCCTCGTCGACGATCACCACGTCGGGGTCCGGCGGCAGGACGGCCACCCCGCTGATCGCGTCGATGGCGAGCATCGCGTGGTTGGTCACCACCACATCGGCCCGCCCGGCGAGGGTGCGCGCCTTCTCCGCGAAACAGTCCTCGCCGAAGGAGCAGCGCGCCTTGCCGACACATTCGCGGGTGCCGACGCTGACCTGCCGCCAGGCGCGTTCCTCGACGCCGGGCACCAGCTCGTCGCGGTCGCCGGTCTCGGTGTCGTTGGCCCAATCGCTCAGGCGTTTGATCTGCCGACCCATCCGGGAGACCTCGAAGGCGTCGAACATCACCTCGGTATCGCTCGGCGGCGCCTCGGTGGTCGCGTGCAGCTTGTTGAGGCACAGGTAGTTGCCGCGACCCTTGAGCAGCGCGAAGCGCGGCGCCCGGCCGAGCGGTTCCTTCAGCGCCTCCGCCAGTCGGGGCAGGTCGCGGTCGACCAACTGCCGTTGCAGCGCGATCGTCGCGGTCGAGACGACCACCGTCCGGCCGGAGGTCACCGCGTGCCGCAACCCGGGGACGAGGTAGCCGACCGATTTACCGGTGCCGGTCCCGGCCTGTACCGCGAGGTGTTCGCCGGTGTCGATGCTGTGCTCGACCGCCGCGGCCATCTGCCGTTGCCCGTCCCGACTCGAACCGCCGAGCGCCTCGACGGCGATCTCGAGCAGACGGGAGACCGGCGGCACGGGAGCGCTCGACCGGGCCGGTTTCGCCGGCGGGGCGGTGGTCGGGGAATCCGTGGCCGACAGGGTGGGGGAGTCGGACGGCACCGTCGACACTCTAGCCGGGTGTCGCCGAGCGGCCGGGGACGCGCGCCGATCCGCCGACTCTCAGGCCACGCGCGACTCTCAGGCCACGATGACGGTCGGGATCGCCGGTTCCCCCTCCGAGAGCGCCAAACCCTCCCAGGGCAGCGCGCGCAGGCCATCGGCAACCCGGACCCGGTCGGCGGACAGATCCGACCAGTCCGACTCGACGGGTTCGCCGCCGCGCAGCAGCGGCCGGGCGACCTCGCGGATCGAGCCCTCGACGGCCTGCGACGCGGGGTCGGCGCGGTAGGCGTCCGCGGCGTCGCCGAGCAGGATGCGCTCCTCGACCAGGGTGCCGCTGGGTCGGGCGACCCGCAGCGCGAGCTTGACGCCGCCGCGGGACTGCTTGTGCGCGCTGCGCTTGGCGACCGGGGTGCCGTCGACCTCGACGAGCTTGTAGACCAGCCCGGCGGTCGGGGCGCCCGAGCCGGTCACCAGGGAGGTGCCCACCCCGTAGGAGTCGATCGGCTCCGAGCGCAACGCGGCTATCGCGTACTCGTCGAGGTCGCCGGAGACGACGATGCGCGTATTGCGGGCGCCGAGGTCGTCGAGCTGGCGGCGCACCTGCGGGACCAGGACGCCGAGTTCGCCGGAGTCGATGCGGATCGCGCCGAGATCGGGCCCGGCGACCGCGACCGCGTTGCGGACGCCTTCGGTGATGTCGTAGGTGTCGACCAGCAGCGTGGTGCCGACGCCGAGGTCGGCGACCTGCGCGGCGAAGGCCTCCTGTTCCTGCGGTCCCTCCTTGTCGGTGAACAGCAGGGTGAAGGCGTGCGCGCTGGTGCCGCCGGTCGGGATGCCGAACCGCAGACCCGCCTCGAGGTTGGAGGTCGTGGTGAACCCGGCGAGGTAGGCGGCGCGGGCGGCGAATACGGCCGCCTCCTCGTTGGTGCGGCGCGATCCCATCTCGATCAGCGGCCGGCCGTTGGCGGCGGAGACCATCCGCGTGGCGGCCGAGACGATAGCGGTATCGAAGTTGAGGATCGACAGCAGCAGGGTTTCGAGCATCACGCACTCGGCGAAGGTGCCGCGGGCGGTCAGGATCGGGGAGTCCGGGAAGTAGAGCTCACCCTCGGGGTAGGCGTCGATATCGCCGCGGAAGTGGAAGTCGGCGAGCCAGGAGGTGGTCTTGTCGTCGAGGAAGTGCGAGACGAAGTCGATCTGCTCGTCGGTGAACCGGAACCGGGTGACCGCCTCGGCGACGCGGCCGGTGCCGCCGACGACGCCGTACCGTCGGCCCGCGGGCAGGCGCCGGCCGAAAACCTCGAAGGCGCAGCGTCGCTCGGCTCGCCCGCTGCGGAAGGCGGCGGCGAGCATGGTCAGTTCGTATTGGTCGGTCAACAGGGCCGTCGACGTCCGGACGCTCATCGGCGAGACTTTACGAGCGTCGTGCGCCCGGTGCCAGACCTCCCGCTGCGGCGCGGCCGCGACCGGCGTCGTAAACTGCGGGTTATGGGATACGGGAGCTACCCCATGGGCGGGCGGACGATCGATACGCTCCGGATGGCCAGTGCGATGCCCGAGGCGACGCCTGCCGATTCGACTTTCGAGGCCACCCTCGATGCCGATGACCGGCCCTGGGTGACCGTCGTCTGGGACGACCCGGTGAATCTGATGCCCTATGTCACGTACATCTTTCAGAAGCTGTTCGGGTACAGCAAGACTCGCGCGACCGAGTTGATGATGCAGGTGCATTCGGAGGGCAAGGCGATCGTCTCCAGCGGCACCAAGGACTCGATGGAGAACGACGTACATCGGCTGCACGAGGCCGGCCTCTGGGCGACCATGCAGCGGGACCGCTAGTGGATGCCTGGGCGCGCAAGTCGACGCTCGGCGGCACCCGCATCCGCACCGAGATGAACGCCCGCGAGTCGGGGATGCTGCGGTCGCTGGTCGAATCGCTCAACGGGATGCTCGACAAGCGGCGCCAGGAAGCACCCGAGGACGACCTGACCCGGTTGACCGGTATGCGCCTGGCCGGTACCGAACCGCCGCGCGATGCGGCGCTCGCCCGGCTGCTGCCGGACTTTCACCGCCCCGAGGTCGAGCACGATCCGGTCGAGCAGGAGATGCAGAGCATCGAATCCGGCGGCCTGCGCAGCCTGCACGAACTCGGGATCATCGAGGCCAAGCAGTCGGCGGCCGCGCTGATCCTCGCGACTCTGCCCCCGACCGGCGGGCGCATTTCGCTGACCCGTGAGCAGGCGGAGCTCTGGCTGCGTGGGATCAACGATGTGCGGCTGGTCCTCGGCACGGTGATCGGTGTCGACGCGGATACCCCGGACCGGCTGCCGGAGGATGATCCGCGCGCCGCCTATCTCGACGTCTACCACTGGATGACCTGGATGCAGGACTCCCTGCTCGACGCGGTCGGCTGACCGCACCGATGACCACCGCCGGGCCGACCCGCGGACTGCTCACCGACGTCGCCGGCATCCGGGTCGGCCATCACCACCGGATCGACGACGAGGTCACCCCGGCCGGGTCCGACGGCGTCGGCACCGGTGCGGCGACCGGTTGCACGGTGATCCTGTTGCCGGCGGGGACCGTCGGCGGGGTGGACGTCCGCGGTGGGGGACCGGGCACCCGCGAGACCGATCTGCTGTCCCCGGAGAACTCGGTCCTCGGTCCCGACGCGATCGTGCTGACCGGCGGCAGCGCCTACGGGCTGGCCGCCGCCGACGGGGTGATGCGACGGCTCGCCGAGACCGGTCGGGGGATCCGCGCCGCGGGACCGACCCTGCCGATCACGGTGCCGATCGTGCCCGCGGCGGTGATCTTCGACCTGACCGTCGGCGACCCGACCGTCCGCCCGACCGCCGACTTCGGTGCGGCGGCGTTCGATGCGGCCGGTGTCGACTACGCCCGCGGAACGGCCGGCGCCGGCGCCGGTGCGCGAGCCGGCGTCCTCAAAGGCGGGGTCGGCAGCGCCTCGATCCGGATCACCGGCGGCCCGGCCGATGGGGTCACCGTCGCCGCCCTGATGGTGGTCAACCCGGTCGGGATGGTCTTCGACCCGACCGACGGCCGGCCCTGGGGGACCCCGGCCGATACCCCGCTGCGCACCCCCGACCCGGCCGAGTTGGCCGCGGCGCTCGCCCTGGCCGGCAAGCCGGGGAACCTCAACACGACCATCGGCGTCGTCGCCACCGATGCGGCGCTCACACCGGCCGGATGCCGACGGGTCGCCACCGCCGCCCACGACGGCCTGGCCCGCGCGATCCGGCCGGTCCACACGCCGCTCGACGGGGATACCGTCTTTGCGGTCGCGACCGGGGCGATCACCCCGGTAGACCCGGACCAACCGACGCCCGCCGGAATGATGGGCGACCTCGCCGCGCTCGCGACGATCTGCGTCACCGCGGCGGTGGTCACCGAGCAGGCGATCGTCGACGCCGTTCTGCGCGCGACGTCGGTGGCCGGCATCCCCGCCTATCGCGAGGTCTTTCCCTCCGCCTTCGGCTGATCGTCGGCCGCCGCGACCCGGCGAGGCCCCGTCGCTCGTCCTGATCACCCCGGGGCCGTGGCGTAGTCTCGAAAGGACGGATCAGGACGCCCGCCGCCCCTCGGTGGCCGCGACCGCGAGAGGTGACAGGTCATGAGTGCACCCAACGGACTTCCGGCCGCGGGTCCGGGGACGGGACGTCGACGCGGGGGCGCCCTGGTCTCCGCCGCCCTCCTGACCGCCGGCTTCATCGTGATGCTCTACGTCATCGAGTTCGCGGACGTGATCTCCGGACAGCGGCTCGAGCAGGAGGGCGGAATCCGTCCCCTCGAGACCGACGGTCTGGTCGGGATCCTGTTCGCCCCCGTCCTGCACGCGGACTGGGCGCACCTCTACGCCAATACCTTCGCGGTCGCGATCCTCGGCTTCATGGTTCTGGCCTCCGGTATCGGGCGTGGCATCGCGGCCACCGCGATCATCTGGGTGATCGGCGGCGTCGGCACCTGGCTGACCGGCGGTATCGGCACGCTGCACGTCGGCGCCTCGCTGCTGATCTTCGGCTGGCTGACCTACCTGATCGTGCGCGGGGTGTTCAACCGCAGCATCGGTCAATTGGCGATCGGCGTGATCGTCTTCCTCGTCTACGGCACGATGTTGTTCGGCGTGCTGCCGGGGCAGACCGGTATCTCCTGGCAGGGGCACCTGTTCGGCGCCATCGGTGGCGTGGTCGCGGGCGCGATGTTGTCGCGGAAGCGGACCACGGTCGGCGGTGGGGGCGCGGGCAGGATTTCGAGCATGGCACGATAACCGCCATGCGTGTCACCGTGCTCGGCTGCTCCGGCAGCGTGGGCGGACCGAACAGTCCCGCATCCGGCTATCTGTTGACCGCACCCGGCGTCGAACCGACCGTGATCGATTTCGGTCCGGGAATCCTCGGGGCCCTGCAGCGCTACGCCGACCCGTCCCGGGTGACCGTGCTGCTGTCACATCTGCACGCGGATCACTGCCTCGATGTGCCGGGGCTGCTGGTGTGGCGGCGGTACCACCCGATCCCCGCCACCGGCCGCGCCCGCGTCTTCGGGCCCGCCGATACCGCCTTCCGGCTCGGCGTCGCCTCCGCGGAATGTGGTGGCAGCATCGACGACGTCTCCGACACTCTCGACCTGCACCGCTGGCGCGATGGTGACACCGTCGACTTCGGCGGTTACAGCGTCCAGGTGCGGCAGGTCTTCCACCCGCCGGAGTCCTACGGCATGCGGGTGACCTCCGCCGAGGGCAAGGTGCTGGCCTATACCGGCGACACCGGCATGTGCGATGCGGTGATCGACCTCGCCCGCGACGCCGATTACCTGCTCAGCGAGGCGTCCTGGACCCACGCCGAGGACCGCCCGCCGGGCGTGCACCTGTCCGGGGTCGAGGCCGGACAGCTCGCCAAGATGGCCAACGTCAAGTCGCTGTTGCTCACCCACATTCCCCCGTGGACCTCGCGGGAGGCGGTGATCGCCGAGGCCGCCGGTCAGTTCGACGGACCCGTCCACGCGGTCAGCCCGGGCGAGGTATTCGAGTTGTGAGCGCCGGCGCCCACTACGCTTGAGGGCGTGTCGAAACGCCAAGACGATCGTGCCGATGACCAGATGCGCCCCGTGCGGATCACCCGTGGGTTCACCTCCCACCCGGCCGGATCGGTCCTGATCGAGGTGGGCAAGACGCGGGTGATGTGTACCGCGAGCATCGAGGAAGGTGTGCCGCGCTGGCGCAAGGGCTCCGGCCTGGGCTGGCTGACCGCCGAGTACGCGATGCTCCCGTCGTCCACCCACACCCGCAGCCAGCGCGAGTCGGTCAAGGGCAAGGTCGGCGGCCGCACCCAGGAGATCTCCCGGCTGATCGGCCGCTCGTTGCGCGCCTGCATCGACCTCGGGGCGATCGGTGAGAACACCATCGCGATCGACTGCGACGTCCTGCAGGCCGACGGCGGCACCCGCACCGCCGCGATCACCGGCGCCTATGTCGCGCTGGCCGACGCGGTCGAGGTGCTGCGCGAGCGCGGTCTGCTGACCGACCCGAAGCCGCTGTCGTGCATGATCGCCGCCGTGAGCGTCGGCGTCGTCGACGGCCGGGTGCGCCTGGACCTGCCCTACGAGGAGGACTCGCGCGCCGAGGTCGACATGAACGTCGTCGCCACCGATACCGGCACCCTGGTCGAACTGCAGGGCACCGGCGAGGGCGCGACCTTCGCCCGCTCGACCCTCAACGCGATGCTCGACCTCGCCGAGCAGGGCTGCGAGCAGCTCTTCGAGTACCAGCGCCTGGCCCTCGCGGCCGCACCCGCCGACGCCCCGTCGGCCGACGCGACATCGTGACCGCACCTGTGACGACCACCCGGGTGTTGGTGGCCAGCCGCAACGCCAAGAAGCTGAAGGAACTGCGCCGGATCCTCGCCGAGGCCCGCATCGAGACGGTCGAGGTCGTCGGACTCGACGAGGTCGACCCGTATCCCGAGGCCCCCGAGACCGGGGCGACCTTCGAGGACAATGCCCTGCTCAAGGCCCGGGAGGGTGCCCGCTATACCGGTCTGCCCACCGTCGCGGACGACTCCGGCATCGAGGTCGACGCCCTCAACGGCATGCCCGGCGTGCTGTCGGCGCGGTGGTCGGGCGGCCACGGTGACGACACCGCGAACCTCGAGCTGCTGCTCGGCCAGTTGCGGGATGTGCCCGCCGAACGTCGCGGTGCGGCCTTCGTGAGCACCTGCGCGCTGGTCGACCCGGTTTCGGGTGACGAGATTGTGGTGCGGGGCACCTGGCCGGGCGCGGTGGCCACGGCGCCGGTCGGCGACGGCGGCTTCGGCTACGACCCGATCTTCCTGCCCGAGGGGGAGAGCGGGTCGGCGGCGCAGTTGAGGCCGGAGGAGAAGGACGCGGTCTCACATCGCGGTCGGGCCCTGCGGGAGCTGATCGCGACCGAGCTGTTCACCCGGCTGGCCGGCGGCGCCTGAGGTCCGCCCGTACGCGCGGGCTGTGCGTACCTGAACGAAATCGGGGCGCCGAGGAGATTATCTCCTCGGCGCCCCGATTTCCGTCTGGTTTGCACACGCTCCGGGCGGTCAGCCGCCGAGGAAGTCGCGGCGCACCTGCTGGGTGCGCTTGTGCTCGACGTAGAACGACAGGAACGGGATCGTGCCCGCGAGCAGGGTGCCGACGGTGCGGCCGATCGGCCAGCGCACCTTGACCGCGAGGTCGAGGGTCAGCAGCAGGTAGACAAAGTAGACCCAGCCGTGGACCACGGCGATCCAGTTGGGCACGTTCTCGACGTGCAGGATGTACTTCGCGATCATCTCCGCGGTCAGCACGAGCAGCCAGATACCGGTGGCATAGGCGAGCACCCGGTAGCGCAGCAGGGCCGAGCGGATCCGGGCGATGCGGCCGGCGTCGGCGGGGGCGGCGTCGGTCGTCGCGTTGGGCTCGGTGGTCACTACTGCTGGCTCCTGTGGTCACTGTGATCGGAATCGCGGCCGGGCGCGGTGTCGGGTGGGTCGGCGACGGCGGTCGAGGCGCGCTCGTTGGCGCGCAGCGGACCGGCGGGACGTTCGGAGGCGTCGAGCTGCGCGAGGTAGGCGTTGTACTCCACCAACGCGCCGTCCTCCGGGTCGGGCTCCACCGGCGGGGCGACCGTCGGGCGCGTCGGCAGGACGCCCGCGGGGATCTCGGTCGGGCCGTCGACGCGCGTCGGCTCGGTGGGATCCTCCTCGAGCTGCAGGAAGCGGCGGTAGGCGAAGACGACGAAGGCGGCGAACAGCGGCCACTGCAGGGCGTATCCGAGGTTCTGACCGGTTCCGCTGGTGGACTCGTAGCGCTGCAACTGCCACCAGCCGAGCACGAGGCAGGTCGCCGCCGCGGCCACCACGAAGACAACCTGGATCACTCGGCGGCGGATGGCGGGCGAGGTCACCTCTCCACGGTACTACCGCCCGTCGTCGTTACTCGTCGCCGCCCGCGTCTGCCGACGAGCGATGCGCGGTATGCCGGACCAGGGGAATGCTGTACTGGGCGCATGCGGATCGGTCGGCGGCGGGGAGCGGGGATGGTCCTGGCCATGGGGCTGACCATGACCGTGGCGGCCTGTTCCGGCGGCTCGATCGACAGCGATCCGCAGGCGGCCGCGGGGGTGTCGACATCCTCGATCACACCGACCGCCGTGTCCTCGATCACACCGACCGCCGTGTCCACGATCACACCGACCACTCCCTCGGCGGGCGCCGGATCGCCGGCCGCACCCGGTGGGGTCTGTGGACAGGTGGCGTCCCAGTTCGGCGATGTCCTGCCGGTGTCGGTCGTCGCCGGACCGGTGGACTGTGCGACCGCGATCGGCATCGCCGAGGGGTATCTGCGCGACGCACCGACGATGGCGCAGGGTTCGGCCGCGATGCTGATCGTCGACGACTGGCTCTGCGGTCGCGCGACCCTGGACGGTCGCGCCGGTTTCGAGCAGCCGACCGACTGTGTCGGTCCGGACGAAGCACGGCATATCCGTATCGGTTCCTGAAACTCCTCCCGAATCCGGCGTCGTCATCCCTCGGAAATGGCGGCATTCGGTAGAGCGTCGGAAATGGTGGGCCGCTCGTTTCGATCGCGGTGCCCTCCTCTCGCAATGGCGACCGGCGCGGGTTGTACCGCTTCGGCGGTGGTCGAACCCACGGCGATCGCACTGCTCGTCGGCCCTGATGGTCGGGAGTTTCGCTGGATCGGCAGGGTCGGTCGGAGCGGAAAAACCCCCGGAAATAGGGGGCGGGATTCGGTTGGTCGGAATCGCATCGCACGCGGGCAGGCACTTAGAATTCGGTTGAGAAGCGAACGGTTTCGCTGGGCCCGATCCATCCATTGCGGGATATACCCGCCCAAGATAGAGGCGAGATGTCAGAACCGACCGGGGCGTCAGAGGAACTTGCCGAACTGAGAGCGCGCGTCGCGGAACTCGAGCTCCGCAACCGCGAGTTGACCGTGCCGGCCGACGGAGCGGGAAAGGGCCGGAGCGGCGGCGGGCGCGGGGTCATCGCGTTGGTGCTCATCCTGGTCAGCGTGCTGCTCGCCCCGATCGCCGTGCTCGGCATCTGGGCGCGCACGCAGCTCGTCGACACCGACCGTTTCGTGGAGACCTTCGCGCCGCTCGCCGAACAGCCCGAGGTCCAGGCGCTGGTGACCGATCAGGTCACGCAGGGCATCGAGGACAACGTCGACATCGACGCGCTGGTGAGCGACCTCTTCGCCGGGGCCGGCGATCTCGGCTTGCCGCCGCGGGCGATGGCCGCCCTTCCCCTGTTGGAGGGGCCGGCCGCCGCGGGTATGCGGGAGTTGACCAGAAGTGCGGTCGAGCAGTTGGTGGCGTCACCGCAGTTCGCCGTGCTCTGGGAGGGGGCGCTGCGGCAGACCCATATCCGCACGGTCGCCGTGATCCAGGGAGACCCGAACCGACTGGTGGCGCTCGCCGAGGACGGCACCCTGACCGTCGAGCTCGGCCCGGTCATCGAGGGGGCCAAGCAGGCTCTCGTCGAGCAGGGTTTCGGATTCGCCGAGCGAATTCCCGCGATCGAACGCTCGATCCCGGTGGTCGCCTCGGATTCGCTGGTGACCGTGCGGACGGTCTACCAGGTCGCGGTCGCGGTCGGCTACTGGCTGCCCTGGATCGTGCTCGCTCTGCTCGTCGTCGGCGTCCTTGCCGCTCGCGACCGCGCGCATGCGCTCGCGTGGGCCGGGGGAGGACTGGCGGTGTCGCTGCTGGTACTCGCGGGCGTCCTCGGAATCGGCAAGCAGTACTACGCCGGCGCGGTGAGCCCGTCGATCATGCCCACCGCCACCGCGCAGGTCATCTTCGACCAACTCACCCAGATCCTCTCGGCTGGCGTGCTCGCCCTGGTGGTGCTCAGTCTGTTCGTGGCGATCGGCGGTTGGTTGTCGAGTTCCTATCGACCGGCGCGGGTGATCCGCGGCGCCGCCGATTCCGGATTCACCTCGGTGCGTGCGACCGCCGACCGACGCGGGCTGGGCACCGGCAACGTCGGCCGGGTGGTCGATCGGTGGCGTTCCGCGCTGGTCGCCGCCACGATCGGGCTCGGCGTCTTCGCGCTGTTCCAGACTCGCCCGATCACCGTTGGCGGCGTGGTGACCATCGTGCTGATCGTCCTGGTGGGCCTGGTGGTCATCGAACTGGTGCGCCGCCCGGCGACCGCCGACGACGACGAACCGGAAGCCGGCGACGCCGAGGCGCCTAGCGAGAGCGCTGCTCTATAACGAGAGCGGCGCTCTTGACGAACATCGACGACCTTGCCATGCTCGGGACAGGACGATCCCCGAGCGGTTGAGGAGTAGACATGTCCGAGGCGTACCCGATCACTCCCGCGGCGGCGGGCGCACCGACCCGGGCGGCGGTGCTGCTGTCCGCCGGTGGAGTGTTGTTCGCGGTCTATCTGCTGACCCGGCCGTACCGGGTGGCCGGCGACACCGTCGAGCAGTTCGCCTCGGTGTGGTGGCTGGTCTCGCATACCGCCGCGATGGTCGGGTTCGTCGCGATCGCCGGGGGATTGGTCGAGGGCGCCCGCATCCTGCGGGGAACGGCGGGGGCCCGGGCCGCGGGCCGGTCGGCCGGTTTCGCGGCGGTGGGCGCGGCGCTGCTGTTGCCCTACTACGGCGCCGAGACCTTCGCGCTGCACGTGCTGGCCGGTGATCCCGTCGTGTCGACGGTCGGTGGGGTGACGGCGGCCGGGGAGATGCCGGTCGCCGAGTCGATCCGGCTCCACCCCCTGCCCGCCACGCTCTTCGGAATCGGGCTGCTCGCGTTCGCGACCGGTGCGGTGCTCGCCGGCCTGGCCCTCGTCCGCGCCGGCGGGCCGCGATACGCCGCCGTTCTCCTCGGCGCCGCCTGGATCGTGTTCATTTCGCAGTACTTCGTCCCGCCGGCCGGGCGCATGGCGGTCGGCGTGCTGCTCCTCGTGGCCTGTGTCGCCTTCGCGGTCGCCCTGTTCCGCCTGTCCGAAGTGTCCGAATCTGCTGTCTCGGTGCGTGATTGACGCTCGTCGCAGACCTCGAAACTCGGACGACAGGATCGGGGCCCTGCCGCTAGAGTGCGCTGCCAGTGCCCGACTCGGAAGGTGGCGACATGGTTGACCTGCTGGTGTTCATTCCCGCGTGCTTCGTCCTCAACCTCGCCTTCGGTCCCAACAATCTGCTGTCGGTGACCTACGGCGCCCAGCAGGGAGTCGGGTTCGCGGTCGCGGCGGGTACCGCACGATTGGCGGCGTTCGCGGTGATGATCGCGCTCAGCGCGCTCGGTCTCGGCGCCCTGTTGAGCGTCTCCGCGGTCGCCTTCACCATTCTTAAGGTCGTCGGCGCGCTCTACCTGCTCTATCTGGGGGTGCGGCTGCTGATCGGCCGGTCGCGGGTCGACGATCCCGCCGGCGCCGAGCCGCAGACCTTGCGGGGTGCGCTGCGCTCGGAAGGCCTGATTGCGCTGGGCAATCCGAAGGCGATCCTGATCTTCGCCGCCTTCTTCCCGCAGTTCGTCGACGTCGGGCACTACTGGTTGAGCTACCTGATCCTCGCGACGGTCTTCCTGATCCTCGAGGTGGCGGCGATCCTGTGTTACGCGGTGATCGGGCGACTGGCCGGCACCTTCGCCGCGACGCGGTTGCACTGGCTGCGACGGGCGTCCGGGGCGGGCATGATCACCTTCGGCGGACTGCTGCTGCTCGCGAAGAATCCGGCGCCGGCCTAGGCCGGTCGACCGGTCGGCGAGGATCGCCGGTCGGTAGGGGGGTGCGCGAGGGGGGACTTGAACCCCCACGTCCGAGGACACTGGAACCTAAATCCAGCGCGTCTGCCAATTCCGCCACTCGCGCGTGCTTTCGTCGAAGTGTAATCGGCTCCGTGCGGAACGTTCGCGACCCGGGTCCGTGACGCCGTGACGTGTGTGTGATGTGTCACTTCCTCCGGAAAGAGCCGCTGTGCAGGGCGTTTGAGTGTTCCACGGAAAGGAAGATAACAAACGCATCACGAAAAGATAACGGTCTGTGACGTGACGTACGGGCCGTTGAGGCTCCGACCTGCGGTCCTTGCGTGCCGAGCGTGCGATCGGTCGATTGGTGCGGATGGCGTCGACTGTTGATACCCGCCGGTAACCAATGACATTCGACGGAACCTGAGGAATTCCTCATGATTCTGTGTCATGCTGGTCGTCGGGCAGTCCGGCACGCGATCCGCGTACGGCCGGAAAGGCCAAGGAGGGTCGCCCGCGCTCACGAGTTCGGCCCAAACGACTCGTGATGCTTTGTCCTGCAATCGATCAGAGATCGGTGCCGGTCCCTCGACATCGTGGGGTTCCGCGCGCCGATAACCGGCCGTGGCGAGAGGAAACCCCAGCAGTGACGATCGACGACAGCACATCCGGATGGCGGCGCGGAGTAGGTTCCGCCGGCGAACGCATCAATACCCTGGCCGAGCGGCTTCGCGGTGGTGAGTCGTACGCCGTCGCCTTCGGCGGACAGGGAGCCCCCTGGCTGGAGCCGCTGTCCGAACTGATCAACGACGGCGCCCTCGACGGCCCGCTGACCGAACTGGTCGCGGCCGCGCAGGCCCTGCTCGCGCCGGCCAAGGCCGAGCTGCTGGTGGTCCGGCCGTCCGGATTCGACCCGCTGACCTGGGTCGCCGACCACGACGAGAGCTTCGGCCTCGAGGGCGAGAGCGTCTCGACCCCGTCCGACGCCGTTCTGAGCAGTGCCGCTGTGTCGATCCCCGGCGTGCTGCTCACCCAGATCGCTGCGCTGCGCGCGTTGGCCCAGCAGGGTCTGGACTGGACCTCGACCGCGCCCGCCGCGATCGTCGGTCATTCGCAGGGCGCCCTGGCCGTCGAGGCCGCCCGCACCGAGGGACGCGACGACGCCGAGCTGTTGGCCGTCGCCCAGCTGATCGGCGCGGCCGGTGCGCTGGTTTCGCGCCGCCGCGGGCTGATCGCCAACTCGGTCGGTAGCCCGATGGTCGCGGTCTCCAATGTCGACCCCGAACGCCTGCGCGCCATCCTCGACGACCTGGTCGGTACCGATCCGGGCCGCGCCGAACTGGCGATCCGCAATGGCCGTCGCCGCGTGGTGCTCTCCGGCTCCCCGGCGCGGCTGGCCCGTGTCCAGGAGGTCTGCGAGGAGATCGCCGACCGCGAGCAGCGCGAACGCGAAGCGAAAAAGCGTGGCGGATCGGTCTTCTCGCCGGTCTTCGAGGAACTGTCGGTCGAGATCGGCTTCCACCACTCCGTGCTCGCCGAGGCGGTCGCCACCGTCGAGGACTGGGCCACCCTCTGCGGGCTGGACGTCGAGCGGGCCGGACGGCTCGCTCGCGCGGTGCTGACCGACCCGGTCGACTGGGTTGCGGAGGTCGACACCGTGATCGCCTCCGGCGCCCAGTGGGTCCTCGACCTCGGGCCGAGCGACATGATGACCCGCCTGACCGGCGCCCTGCTGCGCGGTCGCGGCGTCGGCGTGGTCGCCGCGGCGACCCGACAGGGCCAGCGCAGCCTCTTCACCCCGGGCGCCGTGCGCGAACCCGACCCGAAGTGGAGCGATTTCGCCCCCACCACCGTTCGTCTGCCCGACGGTCGCGTGGTCGTCGAAACCTCCTTCACCCGCCTGACCGGCCGCTCGCCGATGCTGCTGGCCGGCATGACGCCGACCACCGTCGACGCCGGCATCGTCGCGGCCGCCGCGAACGCCGGGCACTGGGCCGAGCTCGCCGGTGGTGGCCAGGTCACCGAGGAGATCTTCCTCGACCGGGTCAAGCATCTGCGCAGCCTGCTCGAGCCGGGCCGCCGCGTGCAGTTCAACTCGCTGTTCCTCGACCCCTACCTGTGGAAGCTGCAGCTCGGTGGCCGCCGACTGGTCCAGCGGGCTCGCGCCGCCGGCGCCCCCTTCGACGGCGTGGTCGTCACCGCCGGCATCCCGGAGCTCGAGGAAGCGGTCGAGTTGATCGCCGAGCTCACCGAGGTCGGCATCACCCACGTCGCCTTCAAGCCCGGCACCGTCGCGCAGATCAAGGCCGTGCTGCGCATCGCCGCCGAGGTCCCGGACTACCCGGTGATCGTGCACATCGAGGGCGGCCGCGCCGGTGGTCACCACTCGTGGGAGGACCTGGACGATCTGCTCCTGGCCACCTACGCGGATCTGCGTACCCGCCCGAACGTGATCGTCTGCGTCGGTGGCGGTATCGGCACCGCCGACCGCGCCGCGGACTACATCACCGGTGAGTGGAGCGTTCAGCTCGGCTACCCGGCGATGCCGCTCGACGGCGTGCTGGTCGGCACCGCCGCGATGGCGACCCTCGAGGCGACCACCTCGCCCGAGGTCAAGCAGCTGTTGGTCGACACCCCCGGAACCCCCGACTGGGTGGGCGCCGGAACCGCCACCGGCGGAATGGCTTCCGGCCGCAGCCAGCTGGGCGCCGATATCCACGAGATCGACAACGCCGCGTCGCGCACCGGCCGACTGCTCGACGACGTCGCCGGTGACGACGAGGCCGTCGCCGCGCGCCGCGACGAGATCATCGCCGCGCTCGACGGCACCGCGAAGCCGTACTTCGGCGACGTGGAGACCATGACCTACGGCGACTGGCTCGGCCGCTACGTCGACCTCGCGATCGGCGCGGACGTCGCCGCTCCGTTCGACACCGGCTCGGCGGTCGCCGACGCCGCACTGGTCGGCGGCCGTTCGGTGTGGTTGGACGTCAGCTGGCGCAACCGCTTCCGGGAGATGTTGGAGCGCACCGAGGCTCGCCTCAACGAGGCCGACCGCGGTACGATCGCCTCGCTCTTCGCCGACGACGCGCTCGAGTCCCCGCGCGACGCGATCGCCGCGCTGATCGCCCGCTACCCGGAGGCCGCCTCCACCGTCCTGCACCCCGTCGATGTGCCGTTCTTCATCGCGCTGTGCCGCACGCCGGGCAAGCCGGTCAACTTCGTCCCGGTGATCGATAAGGACGTGCGCCGCTGGTGGCGTTCGGATTCGCTGTGGCAGGCCCACGATCCGCGCTACGGCGCCGACGAGGTGTGCGTCATCCCCGGCACCGTCGCGGTCGCCGGCATCACCCGCGTCGACGAGCCGGTCGGTGAACTGCTCGATCGCTTCGAAGCCGCTGCCGCGGAGCGGATCACCGCCGCCGGTGGCGAGCCGGTCGACGTCGACTCCCGCCGTCGCGGTGACGCCGCCGACGGCCCGCTGGCCACGCTGCTGCTGTCCCCGGACGTCTCCTGGGCCGGCCGCATCACCATCAACCCGATCCACAAGCTCGGCGACGTCGACGCGTGGTCGATCGACGGCGACACCGGTGTGCACCCGCCGACCGGTGCGCGCCTGAGCCTGGTCGAGGACGGCCTGGTGCGTCTGTCGGTGCCGCTGGGCGATTCGCGCACGGTCACCATCCCGATCCGCATGCCCGCCGCCGTCGCCACCGGCGCCGCCCCGGTCGTCGAGTACGCCGACGCCGAGGCCGCGATGTCCGAGCTGCTGACGCTGGCCGCCGGACAGGACCTCGCCACCGTTCGCAACGGTGTCGCCCGCATCAACATCGCCTGGCAGCCGGATCTGCCGGCCGACCACACCGGCGTCACCGCCGCGGGCCTGGCCGGTTCGCTGACCGGTGGACCGCACGGTGTCCCGGACGTGCTGGTCGGCGCCTGCTGGCCCGCGGTCTTCGCCGTCCTCGGCGCCGCGCATACCGCCGACGGCGACGCGGTCATCGAGGGCATGCTCGACCTGGTGCACCTGGACCACGCGATCCAGCTGTTCGCCGAATTGCCGGACGAGGTAGCGGTTCTCGCGGTCAAGGCCACCTCCGGCGACGTCGTCGACACCGACATCGGCCGCGTGGTCGAGGTACGGGTCGAGATCGGCCTGATGCTCGATCAGGGCATCGAGACCCCGGTCCTGGCGGTGCTGCGCGAGCGGTTCGCCATCCGCGGCCGCACCGGCGAGGCCGAGCTGCCCGATCCGGATCGCGCCGGCGGCTCGCTCACCGACGCCGTGTCCGATACCCCGCGCCGGCGTCGCCGGGACACCACGATCACCGCGCCGCGGTCGATGGCGTCGTTCGCCCAGGTCTCCGGTGACCACAACCCGATTCACACCTCGAACGCCGCGGCCCGCCTCGCCGGCCTCGGCAGCCCGATCGTGCACGGCATGTGGCTCTCGGCCGCCGCCCAGCAGGTCGTCGTCGCCATCGACGCCGAGCAGGCGCTGCCGCCGCGTCGGCTGACCGCCTGGACCGCCCGCTTCCTCGGGATGGTCCGCCCGGGCGCCCCGATCGACGTGCGCGTCGACCGGATCGCCCGCGACGGTGGCGCCGAGATCGTCGAGGTCTCCTGCCGGATCGGCTCCGACCTGGTCATGGTGGCCACCGGCCGGATCGCCGCCCCGAAGACCGTCTACGCCTTCCCCGGACAGGGCATCCAGAAGCCGGGTATGGGCCTCGACGCCCGCGCCCGCTCCGCGGCCGCCCGCCAGATCTGGGAGCGCGCCGACAAGCACACCCGCAAAGCGTTGGGCTTCTCGATCCTCGCGGTCGTGCGGGACAACCCGACCGAGGTCAAGGCTCGCGGTGTGACCTACCGGCACCCGGCCGGCGTGCTGCACCTGACCCAGTTCACCCAGGTCGCGATGGCTACCCTCGGTGTCGCCCAGATCGCGGAACTGCGTGAATCCGGCGCCTTCGTCGAGGACGCGATCCTCTGCGGTCACTCGGTCGGTGAGTACAACGCCCTGGCCGCGGTCGCGGGAGTCCTTCCGCTCGAAGCGATCCTGGAGGTGGTCTTCCAGCGCGGTTCGGCGATGCACGAGTTGGTCCCGCGCCACGAGGACGGCACCAGCGACTACCGCATGGCCGCGATCCGCCCGTCCCAGATGGGTCTCCCCGACGCGCAGGTCGAGGAGTTCATCGCCCAAATAGCTTCGGATACCGGCGAATTCCTGCAGGTGGTCAACCTCAACCTGCGCGGCTCGCAGTATGCGATCGCCGGTACGGTCGCCGGTCTCGAGGAACTCGAGAAGCGCGCCGACAAGATGCGCCTCGACTTCGGGGGCAAGCGCTCGTTCATCCTGGTTCCCGGCATCGACGTGCCGTTCCACTCCTCGGTGCTGCGCCGCGGTGTGCCCGACTTCCGGGCGCGCCTCGAGCAGTTGCTGCCGGAGGAGATCGACCCGTCGATCCTGCTCGGCCGCTATATCCCGAACCTGGTGCCCAAGCCGTTCTCGCTCGAGCGCGACTTCGTCCAGGAGATCGCCGATCTCGTGCCCTCCGATCCGCTCGCGACGGTGCTCGCCGACTGGGACAACTGGGCGGCGCAGCCGGCCAAGCTGACCCGCGTCGTGCTCACCGAACTGCTGGCCTGGCAGTTCGCCAGCCCGGTGCGCTGGATCGAAACGCAGGACCTGCTGTTCGCGTCGGAGGCCGACGGCGGCATGGGTGTCGAGCGGTTCATCGAGGTCGGTCTGGCCTCGGCGCCGACGGTGGCCGGCCTGGCCACCAACACCCTCAAGCTGCCCGGTCGCGTCGGTTACCCGGTCGAGGTGCTCAATATCGAGCGCGAAGCGGCGGTGGTCTACTCCACCGACGTCGACCCGGCCCCGGTCGAGGACGAGCCGGAGCCCAGCGTTCCGGTCGAAAATGATTCGGCGGCAGCGGAAGCCGCTCGCGGCGCCGCCGTTGCGGCCGCCCCGGCCCCGGCTCCCGCTCCGGCGGCCGCCCCCGCGGGTGGTCCGGCGCCGGCCGATATCGGCTTTGCCGCCGCCGACGCGACCAAGATTCTGATCGGGCTGTGGACGAAGATGCGCGTCGATCAGATCGGCCCCGCCGACACGATCGAGGCCCTCTGCGACGGCGTCTCGTCCCGACGCAACCAGCTGCTGGTCGACCTCGGCTCCGAGCTCGGACTCGGCGCGATCGACGGCGCCGCGGACGCCGACCTGGTGTCCCTGGCGGGCACGGTCGACAAGCTGGCCCGCACCTATCGCCCGTTCGGCCCGGTGCTGACCGACTCGATCGGCGACCACCTGCGGAAGGTCTTCGGCCCCACCGGAAAGCGCCCCTCGTACGTGCAGGACCGGGTGACCGGTGTCTGGCAGCTCGGCCCCGGCTGGGCCAGCCACGTCACCGCCGAGGTGGCCCTCGGTACCCGCGAGGGTGACTCGGTGCGCGGCGGGCCGCTCGGCGGTCTGGTCGAATCGCTGACCGACACCGCGTCGGTCGACGCGGCGATCGACGCTGCTGTTGCCGGCGTCGCCGCCCGTCGTGGCGTCTCGGTCGCACTGCCGTCGGCCGGTGGCGGGGGCGGCGGCACGGTCGACGCCGCCGCGCTCGGGGAGTTCACCGACCAGATCACCGGTAAGGACGGCGTGCTCGCCTCCGCCGCCCGGCTGGTGCTCGAGCAGCTCGGCCTGGCCGAGCGGATCTCGGACGCCGGCGTGGACACCACCGATCAGGAACTGGTCGACCTGGTGGCCGCGGAACTCGGTTCCGATTGGCCGCGCACGGTCGCCTCGGCCTTCGACGACAAGCGTGCGGTGCTGCTCGACGACCGGTGGGCCAGTGCGCGTGAGGATTTGGCGCGCATCTGGATCGACAGCGAGGTCGACGTGCTGTCGGCGGCGTTTGTCGGTGCCGGTGACGCCGTCGCCGAGCAGGCCGGTTGGTGGGCGGCGCGGGCGACCGCGGCCGGACGCCCCGACCTGGTCGAGAAGTACGAGCGGATCGCCGCGGCGGCGCAGGACACCACGCCGGGGCAGTTCGCCGACGAGGTCGCCGTGGTGACCGGCGCCGGCAAGGGATCGATCGCCGCCGCGACCATCGAGAAGCTGCTGTCCGGGGGTGCGACGGTCTTCGCGACCACCTCGCGCCTGGACGCGTCGCGGCTCGCGATGTACCGCGACCTCTACCGGCGCTCCGCCCGCAGCGGCGCCGCCCTGTGGGTGGTCCCGGCGAATATGGCGTCCTACACCGACGTCGACGCCCTGATCGAGTGGGTCGGCTCCGAGCAGACCGTCACCGCCGGTGGTTCGGCGGTCGTGGTCAAGCAGGCGTTCACCCCGACCCTGCTGCTGCCGTTCGCGGCGCCGCGGGTCTCCGGTGAACTCGCCGACGCCGGTGCCCGCGCCGAGATGGAGATGCGCGTGCTGCTGTGGTCGGTCGAGCGGCTGATCGCCGGACTGGCCGCGGTCGGCGTCGACTCCGACGTCGACGGCCGGCTGCACGTGATCCTGCCGGGCTCGCCCAACCGCGGAATCTTCGGCGGCGACGGTGCCTACGGCGAATCGAAGGCCGCCTTCGACGCGGTGCTCAACCGCTGGAAGGTCGAGCGCAACTGGGCCGAGCGAGTCACCCTGGCCCACGCCCGGATCGGTTGGGTGCGCGGCACCGGCCTGATGGGTCACAACGACCCGATGGTCGACGCCGTCGAGGCCGCGGGTGTCAGCACCTGGTCGACCTCCGAGATGGCCGACCAGCTGCTCGCCGCCGCCTCGCCGGAGGCTCGGGAGCGCGCCGCCGACGGCCCGATCGACATCGACCTGACCGGTGGTCTGGCCGATCTCGAGATCAGCCTGCCGGAACTGGCTCGTCAGGCGGCCGAATCCGCCGAGGCCGAGGCCGACGCCGAGGCGCCGGAGCAGGCCGCGCCCGCCGGGGTGCACGCACTGCCGGCTCCGCCCGGAGTGGGTATCGAGTCGTCGATCCCGACCTGGCCGACCATCGACGCGCGACCGGAGGATCTGGTCGTCGTGGTCGGTGCCGGTGAACTCGGACCGTACGGATCGGCGCGCACCCGGTTCGAGATGGAGGTCGACGAAAAGCTCTCGGCCGCCGGCGTTCTCGAACTCGCCTGGGTCACCGGCCTGATCACCTGGGAGAACGATCCCAAGCCCGGCTGGTACGACGCCGAGAGCGGCGACCTGGTTCCGGAGTACGAGATCGCCGAGCGTTACCACGACACCGTCGTCGAGCGCAGCGGCATCCGCCGGTACGGCGACGACGACGAGATGATCGACAACACCGCGCCGTTGATGACGTCGATCTTCCTCGACAACGACCTGACGTTCTCGGCCGGAAGCGAGGCGGAGGCGCGCGCCTACGCCTCCTCCGACCCGGAGCGCACGGTGATCTTCGAGGACGACGGCGAGTGGAAGGTCACCCGCAAGGCGGGCTCGGAGATCCGGGTCCCGCGGCGGATGAAGCTCACCCGCACCGTCGGTGGCCAGATCCCGACCGGCTTCGACGTCACCCGGTGGGGTATCTCGCCGGACATGGCGAGCTCGGTCGACCGGGTCGCGCTGTGGAATATCGTCTGCACCGTCGACGCGTTCCTGTCGTCCGGCTTCACCCCGGCCGAGTTGATGCGCTGGATCCACCCGGGTCTGGTCGCCAACACTCAGGGCACCGGCATGGGCGGCATGACCTCGATGCGCTCGCTGTACATCGACACGTTGCTCGGCGAGTCGCGGGCGAACGACATCCTGCAGGAAGCCCTGCCGAATGTTGTTGCCGCGCATGTTGTGCAGTCCTACGTCGGTAGCTACGGCGCGATGGTCCACCCGGTGGCGGCCTGCGCCACCGCGGCGGTCTCCGTCGAGGAAGGTGTCGACAAGATCCGCCTCGGCAAGGCCGGCTTCGTGGTCGCCGGTGGCTTCGACGACCTGAGCATCGAAGGCATCATCGGCTTCGGTGACATGTCGGCCACCGCGGACTCGAAGGCGATGTCCGCCAAGGGCATCGAGGATCGCCGCTTCTCGCGGGCCAACGACCGTCGACGCGGCGGCTTCGTCGAATCGCACGGTGGCGGCACGATCCTGCTGGCGCGCGGCGACCTCGCCCTCGAGATGGGGCTGCCGGTTCTCGGTGTCATCGGCTGGGCGCAGTCCTTCGGTGACGGCGTGCACACCTCGATCCCGGCGCCCGGACTCGGTGCGCTCGGTGCGGGTATCGGCGGCGGCTCCTCGCCAATGGCGACCTCGCTGGCCCGCCTCGGGGTGGGACCGGACGACATCGCGGTGGTCTCCAAGCACGACACCTCGACCGCGGCGAACGACCCGAACGAGGCCGAACTGCATACGCGCCTGGCGCGCAAGCTCGGTCGTAGTGCCGGCAACCCGCTGTTCGTCATCTCGCAGAAGTCGCTGACCGGACACTCGAAGGGTGGCGCCGCCGCCTTCCAGCTGATCGGTCTGTGCCAGGTGCTCGCGGCCGGCGTCATCCCGCCGAACCGCAGCCTCGACTGCGTCGACGAGCAGATGGCCGACTTCCCGAACCTGGTGTGGGCGCGCGAACCGCTGCGGTTCGGGGAGAACCTGCCGCTGCGGGCGGGCCTGCTGACCAGCCTCGGCTTCGGTCACGTGTCCGGCCTGATCGCGGTGGTCCACCCGGAGGCGTTTGTCGCCTCGATCCCGGAGGAGCGGCGGGCGGCGTACCGCGCCGCGGCGCATCAGCGTCGGGTCGACGGTGCCCGACGGTTGGTCGCCGCGATGGCCGGTGGACCCGAGCTCTACCAGCGGCCACCGTCCGACCGGCGCCTCGGCCCGGACGACTCCGCACACAAGAAGGCGAAGGCCTTCGAGGCGGAGATGTTGATGGATTCGTCGGCTCGACTCGGAGACGACTCCGTGTACCGAATCGTCGGGACGAACGGCGCGGTTGCCGATAGTGTTTCCGGCGGCGGCAGTGGTGCCGGCGGTGCACAGGAAGCGGAGGGCCGGGCGTGAGCATCCTCGGGGTGGGTTTCGACATCGTGTCGGTGCCGGAATTCGCCGAACAGCTCGATCAGTCGGGTACGACGATGGTGAAGGAATCCTTCACCGCCGGGGAGCGGCGCCACGCGGCCTCCCGCGGGTCGGATCCGGCGCGGCATTACGCGGTGCGCTGGGCGGCGAAGGAGGCCGTGCTCAAGGCGTGGGCCACCTCGCGCTTCGCCCGGCCGCCGCAGATCGGGGACAACCCGTATCCGTTGATCGAGGTGGTCAACGATGCGTGGGGGCGCCCGACGGTCAAGCTGCACGGCATGGCCGCCGAGTTCCTGCCGACGGTCAAGATCCACCTGTCGCTGACCCACGACGGGGACATGGCCGCCGCGATGGTGGTCCTCGAGGAGTGACCCGCTAGACCAACGAACCGGGGTGTGCGCCACAGGGCGCACACCCCGGTCTCGTCTACGGCTCGGCGCGGCCTGCCCGGTTTGGGGAGCCTGCGAGCCACCCGGCGGATCCCAAACTCCCCGAACCCGCTGTGGCCGGCGCGGCGCCGGCCTCGGGAGCCGGGTGCAGGGCGAGCAGCAGCCCGGCGCCCGCGACCGCGAAGCCGATCAGCGCGGTCGGACCGAACGGCTGCCCGAGCGTCGGCCAGGCTGCCAGCGCCGTCAGGGCCGGCACGACAAACAGCAGACTGCTCGTCCCGACCGCGCCGCGCTCCCGGATCAGCACGAACATCATCAGCGGAGCGACCACACCGGCGATCAGAGCCAGCCAGAGAAGCGCGCCGATCTCCACCGGCGCCGCCTCCAGGGTGAGCGTGCCGGTCAGCGGTGCGAGTATCGCGATCGGCAGGATGCCCCCGACGATCTCCAGCGCGCCGATCGTCGGGCCGGGATGGCCGGTCCGCATGCGACCGTGCAGCAGCGTTCCGACGGCCAGCCCGGTCAACCCCAGCAGCGGCCACACGAGGTCGATGGCATGCGGCGGCCTGCCCACCCGGTCCGCCAGCGTGATCGCCACCCCGAGCACGCCGATCCCGATCCCCACCCAGCGGCGCGGACCCAGCCGCTCCCAACCGAGCCCGCTCGACAGCACCGCGACCACCAACGGCGCGCTGCAGGCGATCAGGGCGGTGGTCGCCGCCGGCACGCCGACCGACATCCCGTAGAACAGGGCGCCGAATTGCAGCCCGAAGAAGATCGTGCCGATTCCCACGTAGCGCAACGCATCCCACCCCTGCGGCCAGCTCATCCCGCGCCAGACGCCGATGCCGGCCATCACGGCGGCGGCGATGAGAAACCGCCAGAACACCAGGGCTTCCGGCGCCACGTATCGGGTGCCCAGCGAGCCGACCAGGTAACCGCTGGTCCAGATGGCGACAAACGCGACGGTCATCAACCAGAGCTGTAACGGTTTCATGCGTAACACGCTCCTCTGTGGCTGGGTAACGTGTCAAGGCGTTACGATGAAGTGGTGATGATCGACGAGTCCGCGGGCGCGCGCTGGCTCGATCTGCTGGCGACGCTGCGTGGCCGTTACCGCAGTCGACAGGTTGATCTGCTGTCCGACCCGGCCGCCCTGGCCGGGTTCCTGGCGGAGGTCGGCCTGCCGCCGCGCGTCGCACCGACCGCCGCGGATTTGGATGCGGTGCGGGCGCTGCGCGAGGCGATGCATGCGGTGCTGCGCGCGGACGAGGAGGGTCGGCGACCCGAAGCGGGCGACCTGGCCCTGCTGACCGATGCGCAGGCGGCGTTCGAACCCTTCCATCTGGCCGCGGGGGAGAGCGGGCCGGTCGTCGAATCGCCTGCCACCACCGATGTGGCGGTGGCGCTGATGGTGACCGAGATGCTCGGTGACCTGAGCGGCCCCCGACGCCCGTTGATCCGGCCCTGCGGCGACGACAGTTGCTCCGGCCACTTCCTCGACGTCACCGGCCGCCGGACCTGGTGCAGCAGCGCCCGATGCGGCTCCCGCGTACGGGTGCGTCGCCATCGCTCCCGCGCGGTCGAGTCGACATAGACCGGCCGAGTCTCCCGACGCCATCCCCAGAATTGTGGGGATATGCGCACAATTCTGCGACGAGCGATCGGTGCCGGCCCTCGGTGGATAGGGTTGGTCGAGGTCAATCGGACAGTTGCGGAATCACCTCGGCGGCAAGCCGTTCCATCTGTTCGTGATCGCCCTCGGGAGTGCCGGTGATCGGATTGAGCAGCAGCGTCCCGGCGCCGGCGGCGATCACCTCGGCCAGCCCGGCGGTGACGTCATCGGGGGTTCCGGCGACGGCGACCTCGTCGAGGCCCGGCACGGAATCGCCGTAGATGCGGCGCAGGCCGTCGAGAACCGAGCGCCGCGCGGCGGCGGGATCGTCGTCGACGGCGAGGTAAGCCCGTTTGCCGATCGGGAAGGTCGCCGGGTCGCGGTCGGCCTCCTCGAGCGCGACGCGCAGATTCTGCACCTGCCCGGCGAAGCGGGCCGTCGAATTCGAGCCCGCTCCCATGAAGGCGTCGCCGTATCGCACCGCCCGCCGCAGCGAGGTGCGCGCGCCGGCGCCGAACCACAGGGGTGGGCGCGGGCGCTGCACCGGCTTCGGCTGGATATCGCCGCGCACGGTGAAGAACGCTCCCTCGTGGTCGACCGGCCCTTCGGCCCACATGTCGGCCATCAGTCGCAGGCCGTCGAGGAAGCGTCCGACGAAGGTCTCCCGGTCGACGTCGAACGCCTCGAACTTTCGGAAGCCGCCGCCCGCCGAGATCCCGATGTCCAACCGGCCGTGGCTGAGCAGGTCGATCGTCGCGAGGCTGCCCGCCAGGTGCGCCGGAGACTGCACCGACGTCACCAGCACGGCGACGCCGAGGCGGATGCGTTCGGTGAGTGCCGCGAGATAGCCGAGGGTCTCCAATGGCGCCAATAGGGGAGCGGGGCCGAGTGTCTGTTCCATCACCCAGGCGCCGCCGAAGTCCAACTCCTCGGCCCGGCGCAGATACGCGGCCAGGGCCGCCGCGTCCACTCCGTCGGGTCCGCTGAACTGGGGTACCGAGATGTCGAACCGCACGCGCTCGACGCTACTCGCGACCGGTCCGCGGGCAACCCCCTCGTGCGGGGGCGACCGCTCGGCAGGGTCGAACGGGACCATTCACCTATGGTGGGTGGTCGGTAGGACTCTGGGAGGCTTTGTGGTGGACGGCATCGACCTGCGACGTGTGGTCGGCGGAGTGGCCCTGATGGTGGTGGGCCTGCTGGCCGTCATGTTCGGGGCGGGGGCGCTCACCTACTCGATGACCGACGCCCCGCAGCCGGCTGCCGCGGCGACCACTCCGGCCGTCGCCGGTGGCGACGTGACCGAGGCGGACCTGCAATCGGCGCGCCAGTCCCTCTCCAGCGTGTCGATGGTCTTCGGCTTCCTGTCCGCCGCGATCACCGGCGCCTCGTCGAGCCTCGGCGGCGTGGTCGACGGCACCGAGCAGGTCTTCGACGCCGTCGACACCGCACACACCGGCGCCGGGCAGATCGTCGACGCCTTCCAGCAGGCCCCGGACACCACCGTCGCCGCGCAGCAGGCGTCCGGGCTGATCGGCTCGATCTCCGGAAGCCTCGACGACGCCCAGCAACTCGGCCAGGCCGCCGCACAGATCGACGGCCTCGTCGCCCCGCTGGTCGCCTCCCTGGAAAGCCTGCCCGCACCCGCGAGCGAGGCGGCCGGCGTCGCCGATACCCTCGCGCAGCTGCGCGGGATGCAGGACAGCGCCCGTTCGCTGGAGGCAGGCACCGGCCAGGCCGCCGAACTGTCGAACTCGCTCGGCCAGATCGACACCGCGCTGCAGGGATCGTCCGAAAGTGTCGACGCCGCCATCGGTTCCGCGCTGGCATCGGCGATCACGCTGCGCGACGGTCTGGGCTCCATCGCCGCCGCCCGCGGCGATGCGGTCGGCGCCGCGCAGCAGCTGACCGCCGGCATCGATCAGCTCGGCGGCGTCCTGGAGGGCGTCAACACCAACCTGCGCAATGCCACCAACAGCCTGACCCCCGGCGCCGAACCGGTGGCCGCAGACACCACCGCTCCGGTCGCCGAGGCGAGCACCGGCGGCAACCTTGCGCTGTCCCTGGCGATCGCCGCCGCCGCGGGCATCCTCTACCTGCTGGTGGTCTGGTTGATCAGTCTCCGTCGTACCCGCAGCACCGGCGGCGGAACGCCACTTCCCGAGCAGGAACGCCTGCCGCAACCCGTCGGCTGAGCAACAGGCATCGCCTCACGTATGACGTGACACCGGTCGCGGTGGCCCGAGTCGTGGTGCTCGTTCACGGGTATCGGCGCCGCCGACCCGGTTGCTGCGCTCGGTGAGCGCGACCAGCGCCAGGTGTCGATCCGCCGTCCAACAGATCAGGCGCCCCTTCTGATCCTTGGTGCGGCCGAGGATTCCGGCCTCGGCCAGCTCGGTCAGGGCGCGGTGGGCGGCGGCAGGTGAGACCTCGAAGCGGTCAACCACCGATTCCGCGGTCACGACCGGATGGGCGGCCAGGCCGTCGAGAATCCGGAGGACGACCGCGTCTCGGCGCGGCGCTGCGGGGCGTAGCCCCTTGGTCTGTCGGAATCGGACCAATTCGTCGCGCAAAGCGGCATCGAGCTCCGTGACCTGCTCCGCCAGCCGGACCGCCCCCGCTGCCGCCTTTTCGGCCGCGGCGGCGCATCCGATGACCCAGTCGTCCACTCGGGGTGGATTCTGCCGGTAACCGGTCAGCCCCCCGATATAGGCATTCGCGTCGCCCGCGAAGACCGTGCTGATCGGAATGAGGATGTGGCGCAGGGCATCCGTCCGGCGCAGCACGGTGTGGATCAGGGCCCGCCCGGTCCGCCCGTTGCCGTCGATGTACGGGTGGATCGTCTCGAATTGGGCGTGGGCGATCGCCGCACGGACGATGGGGTTGCCGGCGGTTGCGGTCAGGAAGCGGGCGAGGTCGTCGACCAGTCGCGCGACTTCGGTCTCCGGGGGCGGTACGAAATCCGCGCGCAGAGGGCTCCAGCCGGGTCCACCGACCCAGTTCTGTTGATCGCGTTGTCCACGTGGCAATTCGGGTTCGATCACATGCTGAAGGTCGTCGATGTCGGCGGCGTCGATCACCCGGTTGCGATCCGCCAGTCGAGCGATCGCATTCTCGGTTGCCTGCACGTTGGCCACGACGTCCAAGGCGGCCCGGTTCCCGTGGTGGAGCAGCTCGGCGATCGCCAACCGCTTCGGGGTCACCCGGTTGCCCTCGATCCACGAGGACGAGATGGACTCCGAACGGATCAACAGGTGGTTCAGATGGCCGTTGCGCGGGCCGATCCGCTCGTCGGCCCGCGCCAGCACCGCGACCGCGTCCTCGGCGGCCGAAGCCGCCGCCGCGCCGAGGACGGGCAGCGCGTCACCGAGTTCGTCCGGCACGTAGGCGCGGTAGCGGCCGCTCGCGCGGTCGCGACGACTGAGACCGGCGGTGGTGTCCGCCGTCCACAGTCGGTCGACGTAGTGCGCCATGGCAACCTCCGAAACCCTCCACCTATTTCTACTTTAGGCCATCTAAAGGAGAAATAGCAGGTCGAAGGCTCGCGAGGGATCAGCGGCGGCGGCTCTGTTGCTCCGCGACCCGCAGGTAGGCGCCCATCAATCGCTTGAGTTCGACCACCGCGTCCTGGTGGCTGTGCTCGGCCTGGACGGAGAAGTTCAGCATCGAGTAGACGACGTGGGTGAGCACCTGCGCCATCAAGGTGCGCTGCTCACGCGGCGTATCGGGGGTCAGCGGGGCGAGCATGCGGGTGATCTCCTCCGCGATGGTCGCCTCCCACATCTGCACGCTCGCACGGGTGGCCGGGGTCGACTGCATCGCCAGCCACACCGCCCGGCGCGACGGATCGCTCACCCACAGGTGTGCCAGGTGGTCGAGGAAGCGGTCGAGGAAGCGCAACCAGTCGAGCGAGGGGATCTCACCGCTGAACGCCGACAATTCCTTCTGGACGCCGATGAAGTCCTCGCGGCTCAGTTCCGCGACGATCGAGTACTTGTTCGCGAAGAATTGGTAGAGGGTGCCGATCGGCAGTCCGGCGCGGGAGGCGACCTGCTCGCAGGTGAACGACTCGAAGCCGACGTCCACCAATACCTCGCGGGCAGCGCCGAGCAAGGTGTCGAATTTGACCTTGCTGCGCTGCTGCGTGGGACGACGCCGAGGGCGAAGTTCGTCGAACTCCGCGTCGCCCTCGGGGTCGTTGGACGGCTGCATGACTCCAGTATCGCCGACGGGGCTGCGATGCGAAACAATTGGCCGTAACCAGGGGTTACGGTTTCAGGCGTCCAGTTTGAGGTCGCGGATCAGCTTGGCGACATGTCCGGTGGCCCGCACGTTGTACTGCGCCACCTCGATGCGACCCTCCGGGTCGACGACAAACGTCGAACGGATGACACCCTGCACGGTCTTGCCGTACATCTTCTTCTCCCCGAAGGCGCCCCAGGCGGTCAGCACCGCGCGATCGGGATCGGACAGCAGCGGGAAGGTCAACGATTCGGCGTCGCGGAACTTCGCCAACTTGGCCGGCTTGTCGGGGGAGATGCCGAGGACATCGAGGCCGGCGCCGTTGAGCTGGGCGAGGCTGTCGCGGAAATCGCAGGCCTGCTTGGTGCAGCCGGGTGTGCTTGCGGCGGGGTAGAAGTAGACGACAACCCGCCGTCCGCGATAGTCCGCGAGCGAGACGTCCGTGCCGTCGGCGTCGGGCAACGTGAACTCGGGGGCAACATCGCCCACTGCCAGCCTGTTATCTGCCACGGCCCAAGAGTACCCGGGGGCGCCGTCCACTAGGCTTCGGCTACCGGAAGCCTCGGACCGCGGGGCAGGCGACTGTGGAACCGGATGGAGGCTGGGTACGTGGCTGATAACACCGAGCGGATCGAGGCGGAGATCGAAGCCGCTCGCAACCAATTGGCATCCACGCTGGACGAACTTGTCGTGCGGGCCAACCCGCGGCGCCTGGTCGCGAGCACCAAGGAGTCGGTGGTGGCCCGGCTGAGCGAACCTCAGGTCAAGTACGCCCTCATCGGCGTGGGGGCGGCCGTGGGTCTGCTGATCGTCACCCGCTTCCTGCGGCGCTGATCCTCGCGCACCCGCTCTGACCAGCCGATTTCCGCCCGGAGCGGTTCTGCTGTTAAAGTTCTACCTCGCAAGCCGGAGTCATCCGGTCCGCGCCATTAGCTCAATTGGCAGAGCAGCTGACTCTTAATCAGCGGGTTCGGGGTTCAAGTCCCTGATGGCGCACATATCTCGGCGCAAATGGTGTCACCCATCCGGGTGACACCATTTTTTCTGTCTTGTCGCACCTCCCACCGTCGTCGACAGTGGGGATCGGTGGTTGAGATTCCCCGGTGAACTCGGCTGCGTTCCGGCCCCGGGAATCGTTCGACGACAGCCCATCCCATCCGGCTGCGCGCACCGATCGCCGGGCGGAGGGAAGTGGTGTCGCAATGACGAAATCCTGGAAGAAAATGGTTGCCTGTGGTGCCGCGGCGGCGACGCTGGCGATCGGAGCACCCGGCGCGGCGGTCGCGGATCCGATCTCGGATGCCGTGGGGCTCGGCAGCAGCGCCGTCGACCTGGGCAGCAGCGCGGTCGACTTCGGCAGCAGCGTGCTCGACTTCGGCAGTGGGGTCATCGGCCTGCCCGGTGGGATCAGCAGCGAATTGGGTGGAAGCTCCGGTACCGGGCCCGGCGGGGCAGGTCCGTCGGCGCCTCCGCTCACGCAGGCCTGCAATGCCTCCACGCAGTCGGGTGGTGCCGGCATTACCGACACCAACCACATTCTCGGCGTGTCCGGACCGACTTCGTTCGTGCTGTCCTACGAGACATACAACGTGCCCGACCAGATCCAGGTCTTCTACGAGGGCGTGCAGGTCGCCGATACCGGGCGGGTCGGTGACAACATCAATCAGGGCACCGGCTCGATCCAGGTTGGCCTTCCTCCGGGTGGATCAACTTCGGTGCTGGTCCGCGTCATCGGCGATCCCGGCACCGACTGGGACTACACCGTCTACTGCCCGTAGTCGGCAAAGGCGCTGTGCGTCAACGGAAATCGTCCTCTTCCCCGGGCGGGATCCGTCACCCGCGGTCGGGCTTCCGACCGCGGGTGCGCACGGCGATCAGCGCGCAGGCGATCACCGCACATCCGCCGAGCACGATCGGCCAGGTGAGCGGTTCTGCCAACAGCAGCGCCGCCCAGCAGATCGTCAACACCGGCTGCGCCAACTGCACCTGGCTGACCCGTGCCATCGGCCCGATCGCGAGCCCGCGATACCAGGCGAAGAAGCCCAGGAACATGCTGATCACGGCGAGGTAGGCAAACGCTCCCCATTGCGCCGGCGACGCGGTCGGCGGCTGCCGGTCGATCGCGACGACGGCGACGACGACGAGCATCGCCGGCAGCGACAGCACCAACGCCCACGAGATCGTCTGCCAGGAACCCAGTTCCCGCGATATCAGGCCGCCCTCGGCGTATCCGATCGCGCAGACGACCACCGCGGCGAGCAACAACAGATCCGACCCGTGCAGTTCCACGGCGCCGCCCTGGAGCGCGGCGAACCCCACCGCGGCCGCCGCACCGCATCCCGCTGCCACCCAGAACGACGTCGGCGGGCGCTCGTGGCCGCGCAGCACCGCCATCACCGCGGTCGCGGCGGGCAGGATCGCGATCACCACCGCGCTGTGCCCGGCGGACGCCGTGGTCAGCGCGTACGAGGTGAGGAACGGGAAGCCGACCACCACGCCGCCGGCGACGACCGCCAGGCGCAACCATTGCCGGCCGGTGGGCAACGATTGCCGGAAGGCGCGCAGCACGAGCAGCGCGAGCAGTCCGGCGATCACGGCCCGCCCCGATCCGACGAGCAGCGGGGAGATGCCGCCGTCGGCGACCGCGATGCGGGTCAACGGCACGGTGAACGAGAAGGCGACCACACCGAGCAGGCCCCAGGCGAGCCCCGACCGTGCGGGGGATACCACTTCCGACCGATCGACGATAGCGCTACTCTGTGTACTCATGTATGACGATAGCAGCTCGCGGATCGTCGTCGGCTTGAAGGGCTGGATCGACGGCGCTGCGCCGGGCGCGAGGCTGCCCTCGACGCGGACGCTGGTCGCCGAGTACGGGGCGAGCCCGGTGACGGTGCAGAAGGCGCTGCGCACCCTGACCGAGCAGGGCCTGGTCGAAACCCGCACCGGTGTCGGTACATTCGTGCGCGCGGCCCGGGTGAATCGGCCCAACGACTACGGCTGGCAGACCGCGGCACTCGGCGCTCTGCCGTCCCAGCCGCCGCGGTCGGTCGCCCTGCGGGATGCCCCGGCCGACACGATCGCGCTGCACTCCGGTTACCCGGACCGCGAACTGCTTCCCGAGCGGTTGGTCCGCGCCGCCTTCGCGCGTGCGGCCCGCAGCGACGCGGTTATCGGCCGACCGCCCGCGGCGGGCCTGCCGGAGCTGCAGAGCTGGTTCGCGGGGGAGCTGGCCGCGGCCACCCCCTCGACGATCGTGGCGCCGACCGCCGGCGACGTGATCGTCCTGCCGGGCAGCCAGAGCGGTCTGACCGCCGCCTTCCGCGCCCTCGCCGGCCCCGGCCGCCCCCTGTTGATCGAGTCCCCGACCTATTGGGGCGCGATCCTCGCGGCGGCGCAGGCCGGGGTGCACCTGGTTCCGATACCTACCGGCCTCGACGGTCCGGATCCGGACGAGGTCGACCGGGCCTTCGACCGCACCGGCGCGCGGGCGTTCTATGCCCAGCCGCGATTCGCCAACCCGACCGGCACCAGTTGGGCCCCAAGAGTTGTCGACGGCGTCCTCGACATCCTGCGCGAGCGGGGAGCCTTCCTCATCGAGGACGACTGGGCGCACGATCTCGGTATCGACGCCGACCCCGCCCCGCTCGCGGCCCGCGACGACGCCGGCCACATCGTCTACGTGCGCTCGCTGACCAAGAGCGTGTCGCCGGCGGTGCGCGTGGCTGCGATCATCGCGCGCGGCCCGGCCCGCGACCGGGTGCTCGCCGACGTCGAGGCGCACACGATGTACGTCAGCGGTGTCCTGCAAACCGTCGCGCGCGATGTGATCACCCAACCCGCGTGGCGCACCCACCTGCGCGGCGTGCGCCACCAGCTCGCCGGGCGCCGCGATCTGCTGATGGACGCGCTGCGCGCACACGTTCCCGGCGCGCATCTGCACGCGGTTCCCGCCGGTGGTCTCAACATCTGGGTACGGCTGCCGGACGGGACCGACCTGCCGCGACTGGTGCGCGAGTGCGAGAACGCCGGAGTTCTGGTCGCCGGGGGAGATGGCTGGTTCCCCGCCGAGCCGACCGCGCCCTATCTGCGGCTGAACTTCGCCGGTCCGAACCCCGGCGCCTTCCCCGACGGTGTGCGCATCCTCGGTCGCACGCTGGAGACCCTGGCGGGCGCACGGTGATGCCCGATCGGCAGCAGCATGCGGGACCGATCGATAGCGCCGGTCTCCTCGGGTGGTTCCGCGCACGGGCCGTACCGGGGATGGAAGCGGTCGGCGATCGGTCCTATGTGCGAACGGTGCGCACCGACAGCGGTACGGCCGGTATCGCGTTCGAGTTCACCGACGACGGGGGTTCCACCACCAACGGCCCGACCTTCACCGTCCACGCCGACACCGACCGTGCCCGTTCGGAAGCGACGGTGATCGCTCGTCGGCTGTTCGACCTGGACGCCGACACCGCTGCCGTCGACGCCGCCCTGTCGGCGGATCCGGTCCTCGCGCGGTTGGTCGCCGCCACCCCGGGGATTCGGGTACCCGGCGCCGCCGGGCTGGCCGAGATCCTGGTGCGCGCCATCGTCGGTCAGCAGGTCACGGTGGCGGCCGCCCGCGGCCAACTAACCCGCCTCGTCATCGAACTCGGCGAACCCGCCGCGGCCGCGGTCACTCCGCCGGCCCTGCGCGACGATCCGACCGACCCCCGGCCCGCCCTCGTCTTCCCGACCGCGGCGACCATCGCCGAACACGGCGGACGCGTCATTCGCGGGCCCCGGGCGCGCATCGACACGGTCATCGGCGTCTGCGCCGCGATCGCCGACGGCAGTCTCACCGTCGACGACCACCCGACCGTTCCCGACCTGATCGACCGCCTGACCGCGCTGCGCGGAATCGGCCCGTGGACCGCCGACTACGTCGCGATGCGCCTGCTCGGCGCCCCGGACATCCTGGTGCGCAAGGACGTCGCCCTGCTGCGCGGCGCACGAGCGCTCGGCCTGGCCGACTCGTTCGGCGAACTGACCGCCGCGGCAGCCCGTTTCGCACCGTGGCGCAGCTACCTGAGCATGCACCTGTGGGCGGCCTCGACCTGATCGCGGTGTGCGGCTGGGGTTACAGCTCGAGGTGCCGGATCAGCGTCACCATCGCGGCGGCCGACAGGGTGGTCGCGAAGGCGCCCGCGAAGACCCCGATCATCCGCAGATAGCGCATCCAGTCCCGGCGGGCGACGATATCGCGCACGATCGCGTCCGGACGCTGATAGCGCAGGGCGAGCGAGGTCTGCACATAGGTCCGCAGGAGCTTGTAGGTGTGCGCATCCCACACCGCGAGTCGACCGGCGACCTCGGGTCCGGGCGCCTCGGCCAGCACTCGCTCGGCGTAGCCACGCCCATCCGGGGCCAGGATGCCCGCGTACCCGTCGGGCAGGACCGCCACGTCGGGACGGTCCGCTTCGAAGCGGGCGCCCAGCAGGCGCCGGCCGGGCCGCCACCGTTCGCGATCACCGTCGCGCAGGTGCATCAGGACGCGGGTGAGGTAGGCGTCCATGCCGGGCGCGCTGACGATCACCGACGCCTCGAACAGTTCCTCCCCGGCGGAGAAGCGGCCCGAACGGTGCATCTCGAAGACCGTCACCGCCACCAGCCCACCCGGGAAGTGCTCGGGCCGACCGCCACCGAGGGTTGCCGCGTCGATCGATGTGCGGCCGGTCGGGTCGAGCCAACTGCCGTCCGATACCGGAAAGTAGATCGCGCCGATCGGTTGGTTGCGCATCGCGGACGCGGTGGCCAGTACCAACGCCGCGATGAGGGCGCCGACGATCAGGGCGACGGTGACGCCGTCGGGTAGGGCTCGCCAACCGAGCATCAGCGCGAGAATCGCCGCCGTGCCTGCGCCGGCCAGGCCGCATACCCCGTAGACCAACCGGCGTTGCAGCTGCGAGATGGGGCGACCGAGGGTGCCGACGGCCCAGCGATAGCTCACTGCACCGACCGCATCCGCTCGCGGTGGTCCCGCAGCCGCGCGACGAAGGCGTCGAAGCGGGTGTACTGCGCCGGGTCGAGGGTGAACCGCAGCACCTGAAAGGTGACGTGCGCACCGCG
Source organism: Millisia brevis NBRC 105863 (assembly GCF_001552615.1). GTDB lineage: Bacteria > Actinomycetota > Actinomycetes > Mycobacteriales > Mycobacteriaceae > Millisia > Millisia brevis. The sequence continues at coordinate 308,748 of NZ_BCRN01000003.1, read as the reverse complement.
CGACCCCAGGGCGACCGCCGTTCCGGTGCGGGCCGGCTTCACCTCGACGGTCAGGTATTCGAGGTCGTAGACGAACAGCCCCGGTTCCCAGCGCGAGGTCGCGACCGTCAGCAGATGGCGATCGCGGGTCAGATGCAGATCGGCGGCGAGGGCGAGCCGCTCGTAGTCGTCGGGCATCGGTCGGCGCTCAGTGCCCTCGACCGCGCAGATATCCGTCGACCCGCAGTGTGGCGTCCTGCAGCGACAGGCCGAGCGCCACGAGCGCCGCACGGATGGCCCGGTCGCGTTCACCCGCGTCGGCCAGGTCGCGCACCTCGCCCGGCAGCGCGTCGGCGGTGCTCTGCGCGGGGGAGGGCAATGGGATACCGAGGGTTTGGTAGAGGTGAAACATCTGGCTCTCGAGGGCGCTGATACGCGCGGAGAGCTCCGAGGGAACAGCGGTCAACGTCATCGGACCTTGCGTTCGGGAAACGTGGCGTCGTCAGCCTAAAGCCGGTTGCCCGGGATCGGAGTTCCGCAAAAGGGGCGAACCGCCGACCGATAGGTAGTAAGGTTACCTAATCAAATAGTGTTGGCTCGTCGTCGACGGCCGCCCGCAGCCCGAGGAGTATGGCGTTGACGTACGTGGAGGACAGTCCGGTTCTGGAATCCCGGATCGCTCCACGCACGGCCCGCGTACCACTGCGCTACCGGACCGGACCGCGCACCCGCGTCGCGGTTCTGGCGATCGCCGGGATGGCCTGCTCGATGATGCAGACGCTGGTCACGCCCCTGTTCCCGATCCTCCCGCAGCTGCTCGCGACCTCGACCACCACCGTCACCTGGGTCATCACCGCCACGCTGCTCGCCGCGGCGGTGTGCACGCCGATCGCCGGTCGCCTCGGCGATATGTACGGCAAGAAGCGGGTGATGCTCGGCATCCTCGCGGTGATGCTGACCGGCTCGATCGTCGCCGGATTCGCCCCCACCATCGAGGTGCTGATCGTCGGGCGCGCCCTCCAGGGTGTCGGGCTCGCCCTGATCTCGCTGGGCATGAGCACGCTGCGCGAGATCCTGCCGCGCGATCGGGTGCCGGGCGGCCTGGCGTTGATGAGCTCCACCCTGGGGATCGGCGGCGCGCTCGGCCTGCCGCTCGGCGGTCTCGCGGTCGAGCACCTCAACTGGCACTCCGCGTTCTGGCTGTCCGGCGCCCTGGCGGTCATGGTAGCGATCGCCATCGCGCTGCTGATCCCGGCCGGCGCCACCCACCCGGCTCGTTTCGATCCGATCGGCGCCGTCGGGCTCGCCCTGGGCACCCTCGGGCTGCTGGTGGCGCTGTCCAAGGGCACCGCCTGGGGGTGGACCTCCACCGCGACCCTGACGTTCGCCATCGGCGGGGTGCTGATCCTGGCCGCCTGGGCCTGGTTCGAATGGCATCGGGACGAGCCGCTGATCGATTTGCGCACCACCGTGCGGCGCGCCGCCGCGCTGACCCACCTGGCCGCGATCGCCGGCGGATACGTGCTCTACACCCCGATGGTGTTGATGCCGATCCTGCTGCAAATGCAGCCGCACAACGGCGTCGGCTTCGGCCGCACCGCGCTGACCGCGGCCCTGCTGGCGATGCCCGGCGGCCTGATGATGATGGTCACCTCACCGATCGGTGGCCGCGTCACCCGCAGGTTCGGCGGCCGGACCAGCCTGATCATCGGGTCGATCGTCAACGGGATCGTGCTGGTGCTGATGATCCTGAACCTCGGGAACCTCTGGGCGGTGGTCATCCTCGGCGGGCTGCTGGGCCTGGGGACCGGCTTCACCTACGCCGCGCTGCCCACCCTGACCATGGACGCCGTCCCCGAGTCCGAGACCGGCGCCGCGAACGGCTTCAACACCCTGATGCGCTATATCGGCACCGCGCTGGCGAGCACGATGGCGATGACCATCCTCGCCGCCCACACCGTGCCGGGCATGCCCAACGTCATGACCATCGACGGATTCGCGATCGCCCTCGGCGCCGCGGCAGTCGGCGCGATCTGCATCCTGATCCCCGCCGTGTTGCTGCCGCGCCGCCGAGGTGTGCCCATCTCGCGCTGAGAGTGTGCACAACCGCGCGACGGTCAGTGGTGGTGGCAGTGCTTCGCCGCGGTCGACGGCACGTTCATCACCGGGGACTTGTCGACGAAGTTGTACGGCTTGAGGGTGAAGCCCGAGTAGTCGACCGGCATGATCGGCCAATCCTCGGTGCGCGGGAAGTGCGTGATCCCGAAGGTATGCCAGACGACGATGTCCTCGCCGTCGAGCGGCCGGTTCGCCTCCTGGTAGGTGTTCACCCCGGCGACACCGCTGCTCTGATTGACGTAATCGCCCGCCGCGTAGCGCTCGTCGACGTCGTACTTGGTGACCCACACCTGGTTGGTGGTGAAGGCGGCACGCTTGGCGATCGACGACTGCGGGTCGGCCAGCAGCGTCGGATTCTGCTGCGCGTACAACGCGTACGACGGGTGGTGGCCCATCCGGCCGGTCTTCTCGGTGTTGATGATGTGCCAGGTGCGGCCCACCTCCGCGTTCGCCCGCCGCGACCCCTCGGACTCCTCGGTGATGCGGGTCTTGCGCAGGGTGAAGGCGTTGCCCCACGGGTTGCCCTCGCCCATCGGCACCGAGACCGCGTCGACCTCCTCGACCGCGTTGGCGGTGCCGTCGACCATCATGTCGAGCCGCGCGTTGAACAGATGCTGGTGATACGGCAGACCGAGCCCGGGAGCGACCGCGCTCTGGTAGTCCGACCCCTCCTCGGGGTAGGCGGCGGTGAACGCGACACCGGTCAGCTTGGCCTCGAGTTCGATGGTGCCGTCGAGGTAGAGGTACCAGTAGAAGCCGTAGTCGTAGTTGCCGACGGTGGTGAAGAAGCTGATCACCAGGCGGCGTTGGCGGCGCACCTCGGACATCCCGTTGAAGATGTCGCTGTGCTTCCAGAGGGTGCCGTAGTCCTCCTCGTGCATGCAGATCGCATTGGTGATCGTGCGCGGGGCGCCCTGCTCGTCGGCCAACGTCGCGTCGAAGTAGTGGATCTCGCCGAGACAGTCGCAGCCGAGCGTCAACGAGTTGGTGTACCTGCCGAAGACGTACTCGCCGGTGTCGAAGTAGTTCTGCCAGTAGCGGTTCGGGGACGGGTCACCGTAGGGGACGACCATCTCGTTGATCGAGGCGCGGTAGATCACGTCCCGGTCCTGGTACTTCAGCCGCCGCAGGATCAATCCCTCGCGGGCGTCGAAGGACAGATCGAAGCTCCAGGTGAGCCAGTCGACGTGCTCACCGTCGACCGTGAAACTCGGCCCCTCGGGCTGGGTGATCTCGATCGGCTTGAGGCCTTCCAGCGGTTCGCCGGCGACCTCGGGGGTGTCGAAGTTGCCGGACTCCTGCGGCACCTCGTAGAGGCGGTAGTCGACGATGTCGATCACCTCGCGGGCGATGATGTCGACGTAGGCGCAGAGGCCGTCGACCGGATGCGCCCAGGGCAGGTCCTTCTCGTCGTTCATCACGAACGCGAAGGACCGGATGATGCGCTTGCCGGCCTCGTTCGGGTTGTCGTAGCTGCCCGCCGACAGCGGCACGGCGACGGTCTTGGCCGGGTCGACACCGCGCTTGCGGAGCGCTTCGCCCCACTGCGGATCGTCGGCGAGGAACTCCGCGACGATCGTGAACTCCTCGTCGAGGATCGGTAGTTGACCGATTTCCGGATCGATCTGTGCGGACGACAACAGCGAACCGGTCGCCAGTGAGATCAGGGTGTCGGCGGCGTCGCCGGTCGCGATGTCGAGCAGCATCACACGGGCGCGGCGCTCGGGTGCGGGGCCGTCGCCGGCCAGGTGCGCCAGAACATCCGACTTGTCCGGCTCGGCCAGGCCGACGTAGACGAACCGGGTGGTGGGCGTCACCAGGCCGGCGTCGGTGAGAACGGTGCGAGCGGTGAGGATCTCCTCCTCGCTCAGACTGCCGAGGATGGACTGGGCGGTACCGACCGGGGCGATGGTCATCGACTTCTCCGAAAGTGCGCAGGCCGACCACCGCCGATCGGCGGGATCAGCGCGGTCAAGGAACGGCGTGGCGCTGACGTGCGGCGTCGCACCTTCCAGGCTGGCATATCCGGGCGTCCGGCGCGCGCCGGACGGCGGAGGTCTCAGGATTCGGACGGCTTGCCGTTGAGCAGCAGATCGATCGTCAGGGCCATGCGATTGGCGACATCGGTGGCCGAGGAGCGGCGGGTCAACCAGGCGACGAGATTGGCCAACCAGACGTCGCTGATCACCCGGGCGACGTCGAGGTCGAGCTGCGTGGGCTCATCGTCGGTGATCGCGCGGGCGAAGATGCGGTCCATCAACCGCACGACGTGTTCGACCTCGGGGGATGCCGACGCGTCGGCGAACATGAACGCGCGGGTCATCGCCTCGGTCAGCAGCGGGTCCTTCTGCATCGTGCGGGTGATGTAGCGGATCATCCCGTGCAGACGTTCCGCGGCGGTGGTCGCGCGCGGCCCGGCGGACCCGGGTGCGGCGGCGTCGATGCGTTCGAATTCGCGTCCCAGGGCACTGACCAGCAGGTGCACCTTGGAGGGGAAGTATCGGTAGAGGGTGCCGACGGCGACGTCGGCGCGATCGGCGACCGCGCGCATCTGCACCGCGTCGTAGCCACCCATGGAGGCCAACGCGAGGGTGGCGTCCAGGATCCGGCGTCGGCGCTCCCGCTGGGAGGACGTGCCGGTCATCGTCAGGCCGGGAGGGGGTTCCATCGTCGACTCGACCGGAGCCGACAGGCGTGGTTGCGCCACTGAAGTCCTCCCACCGCGGGCTCGCGGATCGGCGGTCGCGCCCCGCATCGCGACGATCGAATGCTCGGCGCGGAGCGTCGGTGCAACCGGACCGGTCTGCGCATTACAACACGTTCGGATCGGGGTCGACGGCGACCGCGGCGGGGGAGCGGCCCTCCGGTGAGGACATTCACATCGGGGTGCCGATGGGACCGGCAACCGACCGCCGCCCCCGTCGCCACCACGGATGCGGTGACGGCGGGGTGCGGCGCGGTGTCGGGCGATCCCCTGGTGGGGCGATCACGTCGTCGAGTGATCGCCGGTCGATCAGCGGAACAGGTTGAAGCCCGCGGTCCAGCCGATCTTCTCGGAAGCCGCGAGGGTCAGCTGCAGGAAGCCGATCGCCTCGAGCTCACGGGCCCGCGACAGGCTGCCCGCGTCGACAGCGGACTCGCCGCCGGCGGTGATCGCGTCGATCAGGGTCTGCTTGGCGTCGGCGTCGTCACCGGCGACCAGAACGGTGGTCGGGGCGTCGCCGACCGTGCCGCCGGCCAGGGTGGCGGCGAAGTTGGTGTTGAACGCCTTGAGGACGCGCGCACCCGGGACGGCCTGCGCGACCTCGGCCGCGGCGGAACCGTCGGCCGAAACGACCAGGCTGTCGAAGGTCTCGAAGTTGAGCGGGTTGGTGATGTCGACGACGACCTTGCCGTCGAGCTGCGAGCCGTAGGCCTTCACGATCTCCGCGAGGGCCGGGTACGGAACCGCCAGGACGACGACGTCGCCGAGGGGTGCACTGCCGGTCTCGTCGCGGCTGACCCGGGTGACCTCGGCGCCTCCGCGCTCGAGCAGACCCGCGATGGCGGAGCCCATATTGCCGGTACCGATAACGCTGAAACGTGCCATGATCGCTCCTCAAATTGATTGCGCTTGCAACTAACAACCTAGCTCGTCTTAGTTGACTACGCAAGTAAGTGTTATCCTGGGAACATGAGAACTCGTCGGGAAGCGCAGGAGCGGGCGACCGCTGCCGATCTGCGCGCCGTCGGCGAGGCGCTCACCCTCGCCCTCGATCAGCGGCTCGCGCCCAGCGGGGTCTCCGCCTTCGAGCTGGCGATCATCGAGGCGCTGCACGCCGCCGAGTCCGGTCGACTGCGGTTGACCGCCCTCGCCGACACCACCCGATCGGGACTGCCGCGCATCTCCCGGGCGGTCGCGGGTCTGGAACGGCGCGGGCTGGTCGAGAAGGTCGCCTGCGCCGCCGACGGTCGTGCGATCAACGCGGTGCTCACCGACAGCGGCATCGATGTCTTGCGGCGCACCGAGGAGTGTTCCTCCGACACGATTCGCCGGGTTCTCTTCGAAGCGCTCGACGAAAAGGAGGTCGCCGAACTCGGTGCCCTGCTCGACAAGATCGTCGCCGGCCTCGAGTGACATCGGCTGGATCGGTCGCTCGGCCGAGCTAGGTCGTCTCCGAGCCGTCGGTGTGCGCCCGAGAGCGGCGAAGTCGGTCGACCGCCACCAGGGGCAGCGCGATCGCGAGGGCCCCGGCGTACCAGGTCAGACCGGCGACGGTGATCGTCCCCGCGGTCGCCACCGTCACCACACCGATCCCGACAAGCGCCGCGAGCGCCGTGCCGAGGACCCGGCGCCGCGCGGAGCCGACCGCGGCCGCGATGGTGAAGGTGGCCGCCAGAACGATGATCAGCGGAATCGCCGCGGCGGGATCCAGCAGAGCCGCACCCGCCACCACCGCCGGCAGGCCGACGATCGTCGCCGCCCACAGCGTCCGCTCGGTGGCGGCGCCGCGCCCGGACGTCGCGACCAGCACGGCTGCGAGAACCGTCAGCAGCACCCCCAGGGGGCGCGCCGGCGGCTGCCCGGCCGCGCCGATCAACAGCATCGCCGCCAACGGGAGGATCTCGAGACCCGCCAAGAGCAGCATCAGGCTGCGCGCCGATCGCTCGTCGCGCTCGCACGCGCCGCGCTCGGAAGCCGCCTGCTCGGAAGATCCCCGCTCGGCCTCGGCCTCGGCCCGTCCCGCACGGCCGGCGGAGACCGTCACCGGCTCGGTGGCCGCCAGCAGGATCGGGTCGGCGCGCGGCATGCGCAGCGCTCCCGGCCCGGTCCGCCGCTCCGGTCGACCCTCGGCGGCAAGCGGGACGTCGTACGCGGGGCCGGCGGCGATCGGCGGCATCGGACGGGCGGCATCCACCGGTTGATCGATCGGCCCGATGCGGCGCATGATCGCCTGCGCGGCCATCGTGGTGACCGTGCGATCGAAGGTCAACAGATAGCGGAACCGGCGCTGCTCCGACGGCACCGGATCACCCGGGTCGCGGGCGATCAGCGCGGCGCAGTAGCTGTGTCCGAGGATCACGACGGCCCACTCGCCGGCAAAGGGATCGTTCATCGGGACCGTGCCGCCGCGGACGCCGGGGGCAGGATCGGACGGTAGGTCCGGCGACAGCAGGGCCACGAAGGCGTTGTCCCGGGCGAGGCGACGGTAGCGAGCCAGGATCGACCCGATCGAGGGCTCCGGTGTCGACACGGTGGTCAGGATGGTCAGCGGCTCCGGCAATTGCAGGGCGTGATCCTCGAGATTGCGCATCAACTCGACGATCGTTGCCGACGAAGCGGTCTCGGTCGGCAGCATCATCATCAGGTCCGACGGCATCCCCGGTGTCCCCCGGTCGCCCCGGCCGAGCGGGATCCCCGACAGACCGGCGCCGCGCCAACGGGTGGTCGGCGGGGCGGCCGGATGCCCGAACAGCCAGCCCTGCCCGAGGATCGCGCCGAAGGTGATCGCCCGCGCCCGTTCCTCCGTGGTCTCGATGCCCTCCACGAGAATCAACGCCCCGGTCGCCTCCGCGTGGGCGATGACCGCCGCGACCGTCGCCGCGTTGGCGGGAGAGTCCGTGGTGCGCAGCAGGGATCGATCCAACTTGATGATGTCGGGGGCGACGAAGTCGAGCATCGTCATCGAGTCCGCGTTCGAACCGACGTCGTCGAGGGCCACCCCGAATCCGAGATCCCTTGCTTGCTCCGCGATCTCGAGCACCCGTCCCGGATTGTCGAGCAATGAGCGTTCGGTCAGTTCGAGGACGAGCCGGCACCGGCCGCGGGCGAGGGTCGACAGAGCGACCAGGCCGTTCGGGGTGATCGAGTCGACTTCGACATTGACGAACAGCGTCTGGGATCGGCCGAATCCGGTGTCGGCGATGCCGGTGATCGCCGCCGTGCGGCAGGCGTCGTCGAGCTGAGCGGCGAGGCCGAGACGCCTGGCCGCGGAAAACATTTCGGTCGGTGTGATATCCGGGGTCGCCGGCCACCGGGCCAGCGCCTCGTAGCCGACGACCTCGCCGGAACCGAGCCGAACGATCGGTTGGTACGACGCGCGCACACCGTCCGGGTGGGACAGGACGGCAGTCAGCGCGGCCTCGGCCGCGGCTTCGGCCACGGCGATGCGTTCCGTAAACAGCACCGGCTCACCTCGTTACGAGCGTCGACCGAATGGTGTCGGCACAGCGACGACCGCATCCCTCGCCGGCGTGGCCGTACCGACCGTGTCGCGGATGTCGGCGAACGTCGTCGTTCGGCTGTGCGCCCCGCGGGCTGCACCGACGCAAGGGCGGCATGCGACGAATATATCCGAACTGGAGGTCACTCCGTGTCGGTTGGGGACTCGCGGTTATAGGAACCTACCGTTGATGAATACCGACGGACCGGTCGGATGACCGACTCGTCGGGATCTGGACTAGCCTGAGGCGGTGATCGTCTCCCTCGTGCAACTGTCCGCGGGTACCGACGTCGCCGCGAATCTCGAGCTGGTGGCACGAGAGGTCGAGCGCGCCCGCAACGACGGTGCCCGGCTGGTCGTCTTCCCGGAAGCGACGATGCGACGGTTCGGGGGACGGATTCGGGACATCGCCGAGCCGCTCGACGGGCCCTGGGCCGATCGGGTGCGCCGGATCGCCGATGCCGCCGGCGTCACCGTGGTGGTGGGGATGTTCACCCCGTCCGACGACGGCCGCATCCGCAATACCGTGCTGGTCACCGGCGGCGGCGTCGAGGCCTCCTACGACAAGATCCACCTCTTCGACGCCTTCGGGTTCGCCGAATCCGAGACCGTCGCGCCCGGCTCCGAGCCGGTGGTCGTCGATGTCGACGGGGTGGGAGTGGGCATCGCCACCTGCTACGACCTGCGCTTTCCCGGCCTGTTCACCCGATTGGCCCGCGACGGCGCCGAAGTGATCGTCGTGCCCGCGTCCTGGGGTGACGGACCGGGCAAGCTCGCGCAGTGGCGGCTGCTGGTGCGCGCCCGCGCCCTGGACTCGACCTCCTTCGTCCTGGCGACCGATCAGGCCGATCCGACCACCGCCGGGCGCACCGTGCCGCCGCGCGCCCCGCTGGGGATCGGGCACAGCATGGTGGCGACTCCCCGCGGTGAAGTAATCGCCGAGTTGGACGCCGCGGCCGGAATGCTGACGGTGGATATCGACCCGGCGGAAACCGAAACCGTACGGGCGGAAATACCCGTTCTGGTCAATCAACGCTTCTGACTCAATTCGGCGGAACGACCGATTCGCCGGAAAAAGCGCTGGACACGGGCCTACTTGAGCTGTCATGAAAGTGATGCGAGAGACGATGAATGAAGTGGGCGGCGGTTCGTGGGGCCGGCATTATGGTCTGCGGGGCGAAGAGAGGTATTCGATGGTAGAGGGTTGGCGGCGCGCTGTGGGCCGTCCCGTGACGGCGGTGGCAACTGCCGCCGTGTTGGTTCTGGGTGGCTGCGGAACGGGGGAATCGGACGTCGTCATCGACCGCAATCCGGTGGCCGAGATGATCAAGCCCAAGGTGGCCTCGTCGGCCGCCGACGGTGCGGTCGGGGTCTCGCCGGCGGATCCGTTGACCGTTTCGGTCACCGAGGGGCGCCTACAGACCGTGACGGTGCGCAACCCCGCGGGCGACGAGGTGACCGGGGCGATCCAGCCCGACGGCACCACCTGGCAGTCGACCGAACCGCTCGGGTACAACCGCACCTACTCCATCGACACCACGGCCTTCGGCCTCGGCGGCACCACCGCGACGCAGACGTCCTTCACCACCAGTTCGCCCGGCAACGTCACCATGCCGTACGTCCTGCCGAACGACGGTTCGACCGTCGGCATCGGGCAGCCGGTGGCGGTCCAGTTCGACGAGGACATCCCCGACCGGCTGGCCGCGCAGAACGCGATCACCGTGACCACCGATCCGCCGGTCGAGGGCGCGTTCTACTGGGTGAACAACCGCGAGGTCCGCTGGCGGCCCGCCGAGTACTGGGCGCCGGGCACCACGGTCAACGTCGCGGTGAACGTCTACGGCCGCGACCTGGGCGACGGGCTCTTCGGGCAGCAGGACGTCACCAGTTCGTTCACGATCGGCGACGCGGTGATCGCCTACGCCGACGACAACACCAAGCAGGTGACCTTCACGGTCAACGGCCAGGTGGTCAAGACGATGCCGACCTCGATGGGCAAGGACTCCGCGCCGACGGACAACGGTGTCTACATCATCGGCGACCGGTTCGCGGAGATGGTGATGGACTCGTCCACCTACGGCGTGCCGGTCGACTCCGCGCAGGGCTACCGGACCGAGGTCGAGTGGGCGACGCGGATGTCGTACAGCGGTATCTTCTTCCACGCCGCGCCGTGGTCGGTCGGCCAGCAGGGTTACACCAACGTCAGCCACGGCTGCCTGAATCTGAGCACCGAGAACGCCAAGTGGGTCTACGACAACACCAAGCGCGGTGACCTCGTCGTCGTCAGCAATACCGTTGGCCCCACGCTGCCGGGTACCGATGGCCTCGGCGACTGGAACATCCCCTGGGCCACCTGGAAGGCCGGCAACGCCAACGACTGACTTTCCGGAATCGCCTACACGCAGCGCCCGGGCTTCGGCTCGGGCGCTGTGTCGTTCTCGGGTGGGTGCACACGGTGCTCGGGAGAGCGTCGGCGAGGAACTATTGTCCTCGCCGCATCGCTGTGGACCGTGGTGTGACGTGGCCGCCGGGGGTGGCGCGCTGCTCCGGACGTCTCCGGAGCAGCGCACGAGTGCGCATCATCCCCACATGCGCCATCGTCACCATACGTCACATTTGCATCATGTGTAACACGCTCGGACTATTCGACTTTCGATGATCTTGATGTGCGATCGGTGCCGAGCGCACCGGGCGACTATTCCGCGGTGGGATACCGGAATCGGGTGCGCTCGTCCTCCATGGAGTCGGCCGCGTAGACGTAGAAGAACTCGAGGTCGCTCTCGCCGGTATTGCGGATCCCGTGTGTGCACCCGGACGGAATGAACACCATGCTGCCCGCCCGAACCGGCTGCTCCGCCCCGGCGAGGTGGACACTGCCGGTGCCCGTGAGCACGTGGTAGACCTCGGCGGCCTCGTGGCTGTGCAGGCCGAGCCAGCCGCCGGCGGGTACGACGCAGACCCCGGCGGTCAGCGTGTCCGAGGGGGTGGTTCCGTCGCCGACCGGCGAGGTGAAGGACAGCAATCCGTCTCGGGGATCGTCCCAATCGACCCGGGAACCCTCGGAAACGTGACGAACGAACGGTGACGACACGGCGCACCCCGCATTCCGGACGCAGCAATAACGCGGACGGAGGTCATCATCACCCGAAACGAGAACGAGGTGCGAGCCGAGCGGAGAATTTGCCCTCCGCGGCTCGCACCTCGCTCCTTGGGGTGAGTGACGGGACTCGAACCCGCGACAGCCAGGATCACAACCTGGTGCTCTACCAACTGAACTACACTCACCGCAGCCACCGAAGCGGCTCCGTAGATACTAGCGTGCCGGTCGGCGGCGTCCTAATCGCCTTATGTGCCGGCGGGTGGTTCCGGCACCACGCCGCCGATGTCCACGACGACCTGCCGGATCTCCTCGGTGGTCGGCCCGGGCAGCGGAACGAACGCGGTGCGGCGGTAGAACTGCAGTTCACGCACCGATTCCTCGATATCGGCGAGCGCCCGGTGGCTCAGCCCCTTCTGCGGCTGACCGAAGTAGATCCGCGGATACCAGCGCCGGCACAGCTCCTTGATCGAGCTGACATCGATCATCCGGTAATGCAGGTGGCTGTCCACGCCGGGCATGTCGCGGGCGATGAAGCCCCGGTCGGTGGCGATCGAGTTGCCGGCCAGCGGCGCCGACGATGGCTGCGGGACGTGCGAGACGATGTACGCCAGCACCTGCTCGGTCGCCTCCTCGAGGCTGACCGTCGACGCACGAACCTCTTCGGTCAGACCCGACTTGGCATGCATCTGCGCCACAACTTCGGGCATGGCGGCCAACGCGTCGTCGTCGGCGCGGATGACGATGTCGAGGCCCTCGTCGAGAATGTTCAGGTCGTTGTCGGTCACCAAGACGGCAACTTCGATCAGCTTGTCGGTCTTCAGATCGAGACCGGTCATTTCACAATCGACCCATACCAGTTTGTCCTGCACAGCCGCCAAGCCTAGCCGGCGGCTGTAACGACTAAGGTCTGGCGGTGGATCATCACGCACTCGGGAGGCCCGCATATGTCGGCTGATTCGTCCGCAACCGACCCCCAGCCCGCCGCACCGGCGGATCCGATCGCCGCCGCCCGCCGCGCCGCCGAGGAGGCGGCCAAGGCCGCGCAGGCCGCCGCCGACGAGGTGGCCCGGCTCGAGGCGCAGGCCGCCGCCGATGCCGCCGCGAAGACCCCGGCCCGCGAGGTGGCCGCTCCTGCCGACCCCGCGCCCGAAGCCACGCCCGTTCCCGAAGCCACCTCCGCTCCTGCCGCGGCCCCCGCTCCCGAGGCCGCGCCGGCGAGCGCCGGATCCGCTGCGGCGGACGCGATCGCGGCCGGTTACGCCGCGGGCGGCCCGGCGGTGGAGCTCGGCACCGTGGTGGTCGGCGACGAGACCTTCCCGAACGCGCGGGTGCGCATCCCGTTGGCGACGATGAACCGGCACGGGCTGGTCGCCGGTGCGACCGGTACCGGCAAGACCCGGACACTGCAGGCGATCGCCGAACAGCTCTCCGCCAACGGGGTTCCGGTGGTGCTCGCCGACATCAAGGGCGACCTGTCGGGCCTCTCGCGCGCCGCCGAGGACAACCCGAAACTGCGCGAACGCGCCGCCAAGACCGGTGCCGCGGATTGGTCGCCGTCCGCCTTCCCGACGGCGTTCTGGTCGCTCGGCTCCGAGGGGATCGCCACCCCGGTCCGCGCGACGATCACCGCCTTCGGACCGATCCTGCTCAGCAAGGTCCTGAGCCTCAACGCCACCCAGGAGTCGACCCTCGGGCTGATCTTCCATTGGGCCGACGGGCAGGGTCTGCCGCTGCTGGACCTGAAGGATCTGCGCTCGGTGATCGCCTACCTGACCAGCGACGAAGGCAAGGCCGACCTCAAGGGCATCGGCGGGGTGTCCTCGCAGACCGCCGGGGTGATCCTGCGGGCGTTGGTCAATCTGGAGGCCGACGGTGGCGACACCTTCTTCGGCGAACCGGAATTCGACACCGCCGACCTGATGCGGATCGACGCGGACGGGCGCGGGGTGATCAGCCTGTTCGAGTTCGCGCAGCTGTCCACCCGGCAGACGATGTTCTCGACCTTCCTGATGTGGGTGCTGGCGGACCTATTCCAGAATCTGCCGGAGGTCGGCGACGTCGACAAGCCGAAGGTGGTCTTCATCTTCGACGAGGCGCATCTGTTGTTCTCGGACGCCTCGAAGGCGTTCCTCGCGCAGGTCGAGCAGACGGTCAAGCTGATTCGCTCCAAGGGGGTCGGCGTCTTCTTCTGCACGCAGCTGCCGACCGACGTGCCCAAGGAGGTGCTCTCGCAGCTCGGTGCGCGCGTCCAGCATGCCCTGCGCGCGTTCACCCCGGACGACCAGAAGGCGTTGCGCGCCACGGTGCGCACCTACCCGAAGACCGATACCTACGATCTCGAGCAGGATTTGACCGCGCTGGGCACCGGCGAGGCGATCGTGACGGTGCTCTCGGAGCGAGGCGCGCCAACACCTGTGGCGTGGACCAAGATTCGGCCACCGCAGTCGTTGATGGATACGATCGGCAACGACGCGATCACCGCGGCCGCCGGCGCGTCGCCGCTGCACGGCCGCTATGCGCAGACGATCGACCGCAACTCGGCCTACGAGATGCTCACCGCCCGCCTCGCGCCGCCGCCGGCGCCGGTGTCGGTGCCCGACGATCTGCCGCCGCCCCCGCCGATCCAGGACGATTCGATGGTCGACAAGATGATGCAGAACCCCGCGGTGAAGAGCTTCCTGCGCTCGGCGGCCAGCGCCGCGGGTCGGGAGATCGGCCGCAGCATCTTCGGCACCGGTCGCCGTCGTCGCAGGTGAGGTGAATCAGGAACCGGCGCCGAGCTTTCCGTAGAAGGCTCCGGCGATCGGTGCGCTGATGCTGCGCGGGCTGAACTGCCCGGCCAACGACAGGCCCTTGCCGATCAGGCCGGGGACGTAGCGCATCCGGTTCTTCGCGAGCGCGTCGAGGGAGCCGCGCGCGGTGATCTCGTTGGAGATCCACAGCGCGTCCGGGACGAGCCGGTCGACGATCGACTGCTCCTGCACCGGCGGCACCTCGGTGCGGACCGGGCCGGGCGCGAGCAGGGTCACGTTGACGCCGCTGCCGCGCAGTTCGCCGTGCAGCGACTCGGTGAAGGTATTGGCGAAGGCCTTGGTCGCGGCGTAGGTCGCGTTGTTCGGGATCGCCATATTGCCGGCGGCGGAGCCGGTGACCAGGATGCCGCCGGTGGCGCGCTCGAGCATGCCGGGCAGCACCGCGAGCGTGAGGTCGTGCACCGCAACGGCATTGAGCTCGACCTGGGCGCGCTCGTAGGCCGGGTCGAGGTCGGCGACCGCGCCGAAGGTGGCGATGCCGGCGTTATTGCACAGGATCGAGATATTGCGGCCGGCGATCTCGTCGCTCAGTTCGCCGCGCGCCTCGCGGTCGGACAGGTCGACCACGCGGACCTCGACCTGCACGCCGTAGCGGTCGGTCACCTCACCGGCGAGGGTGTCGAGCAGATCGCCGCGGCGGGCGGCGACGATCAGGTTGTAGCCGCGGGCGGCCAGTTCGACGGCCAGCGCACGGCCGATCCCGGAGGAGGCTCCGGTGACCACCGCGCGCGACTGGGGATCAGGGGAGGGAAGACTCACAAGCAGCGACCCTAGCGGGTGGGGGCTACAGGCTTGCGGCGAGTCGGGTTCCCTGGTCGATCGCCCGCTTGGCGTCGATCTCCGCGGCGACGTCGGCGCCCCCGATGATCTCGACCGGAACGCCGCGCGCGGCGAGTTCGTCGTAGAGCTCGCGCACCGACTCCTGGCCGGCGCACAGGATGACCGTGTCGACGGGCAGGACCCGCCGGATCATCAGGTCGTCGCCGACCCGGATGTGCAGGCCGTCGTCGTCGATGCGGACGTATTCGACCCCGGATATCCGCTCGACTCCCTTGGCGGACAACGCCGCCCGGTGGACCCATCCGGTGGTGCGGCCGAGCCGACCGCCCATCCGCCCGGGGCTGCGCTGCAGCAGGTACACCTCGCGCGGTGACGGTTCGGGCTGCGGCGGGACCACCGAGCCGCGCACGTGGGTGTCGTCGGTGACGCCCCATTCCCGCTTCCAGGCCTCGAGGTCGAGGGTGGGGGAGTGTTCGGTGGTCAGGAATTCGCTGACGTCGTGGCCGATCCCGCCGGCGCCGATCACCGCGACCGACCGGCCGATCTCGATGTCGCCGAGCACCGCCCGGTCGTAGGTGACCACCTTCGGATGGTCGATGCCCTCGATATGCGGCACCCGTGGGCGGACCCCGGTGGCGATGATGACCCGGTTGAACTCGGCGAGCATGTCGGCGTCGGCTCGGGTGTTCAGGCGCAGGTCGACCCCGGTGATCTCGATGCGGCGGCGGAAGTAGCGGATCGTCTCGGCGAACTCCTCCTTGCCGGGGATGCGCCGGGCGATCGCGAACTGGCCGCCGATATCCGCTCCGGCCTCGAAGAGGGTGACCGCGTGGCCGCGTTCGGCGAGGGCTGTCGCCGCTGCGAGTCCGGCCGGGCCGGCGCCGACGACCGCGATCCGCCGGCTGCGTCTCGTCGGCAGCAGGATCAGGTCGGTCTCGTGTCCGGCGCGCGGATTGACCAGGCAGGACACCGTCTTGTGGACGAAGGCGTGGTCGAGGCAGGCCTGATTGCAGGCGACGCAGGTGTTGATCTCGTCGGCGCGGTTCTGCCCGGTCTTGTTCACCCACTCCGGGTCGGCGAGCAGCGGCCGTGCCATCGAGATGAGGGCGACCTTGCCGTTGCGCAGGATCGCCTCGGCGGTCTGCGGCATATTGATGCGATTCGACGCCGCCACGGGAATCGAGACCTTGTCGGCGACCCGTTCGGTCGCATCGACGAAGGCCGCGCGCGGAACCGAGGTGACGATGGTCGGCACCCGTGCCTCGTGCCAGCCGATATCGGTATTGATCAGCGTGACCCCGGCGTCCTCGAGGCGCTGCGCAAGCGCGATCGCCTCCTCGACGGTCTGGCCGTCCTCGACCAACTCGAGGATCGACAGGCGGAAGGCGATCACGAAGTCGCTGCCGACCTCGCGTCGAATCGCGCGCACGATCTCGAGGGGGAAGCGCTGCCGGTTCTCGGTGGAGCCGCCCCATCGGTCCTTGCGGCGGTTGGTGCGCGGGGCGAGGAACTGGTTGATCAGATAGCCCTCGCCGCCCATCACCTCGACGCCGTCGTAGCCGCCCTCGCGGGCCAGCCGGGCGCAGCGGGCGTAGTGCTCGATATGTCGGCGGATCCCGCGATCGGTCAGTTTCCAGGGGCGGAAGGGATTGATCGGGGCCTTGATCGACGAGGCCGAGACGCTGTACGGGTGGTAGGCGTAGCGACCGGCGTGCAGGATCTGCAGCAGGATGTGCGCGCCATGGGCGTGTACGGCGTCGGTGATCCGCCGGTGTCGGCGGGCCTCGAATCGGTTGGTCAGCTTGGCGCCGGCGGGCAGCAGGGTGCCGCGCCGATTGGGTGCGTAGCCGCCGGTGACGATCAGCCCGACGCCGCCGCGGGCGCGTTCGCCGAAGTACGCCGCAAGCCGGTCGACGTGGTAGGCGCGGTCCTCGAGCCCGGTGTGCATCGATCCCATCATCACGCGATTGCGCAGCGTGATCGGGCCGAGCTCGAGCGGCTGCAGCAGCAGCTCCCAGCTGTCGGCCGACACCGGTGGTTCCGCGGGCGCGGTGGTCATGAATCCTCCTCGGATCACCTCATTCCTCGTGTGCTTGCGCACGGGCCGGGGAGGAATGTGGTCCCATCGACTCCCAACTTACTGCAGAGTAAGTCAACGAGCGAGTGAACGTCGGGTGCCTTCCGCGTCTCGTTTCGGTGCGCCGGCGTTCGGGTACGAATTCGTGACCTACGCTCACCACATGGTCGACGCAGCACGGACCGCTCCGGAGGCGTCGATGCGTACGCGCATCTTCGCGTGGGGGATGTGGGACTGGGGTTCCGCGGCGTTCAACGCCGTCATCCTCACCTTCGTCTTCTCGGTCTATCTGGTGGACGCGGTGGGCGCGGACCTGCCGGGCGGTACCCCCGCCAGCACCTGGCTCGGGTGGTTCCTCGCCGGTGCGGCCGCGATCGCCGCGCTCTCGGCGCCGGTGGCCGGGCGCCGTTCGGACGAGTTGGGGCGACGCAAGCGGTCGTTGATCCTGCTGACGCTCGCCGTGGTGATCCTGGTGGCGGCGCTGTTCTTCGTGCGGGACGACTACCGCTATCTGTGGCTCGGACTGGCGTTGCTCGCGATCGGGTCGGTGACCTTCGAGCTGGCCCAGGTGCCGTACTTCGCGATGCTGCAGCAGGTCTCGACGCCGGCGACGGTCGGCCGCGTCTCCGGCTTCGGGTTCGCGATGGGCTATCTCGGCGGCATCGTGCTGCTGCTGATCTGCTACCTCGGCTTCATCGCCGGCGACGGCGATACGCGCGGCCTGTTGAACATCCCGACCGACGACGGCCTCAACATCCGGGTGATCGCCCTGCTGTGCGCGGTCTGGTTCCTGCTCTCGGCGATCCCGCTGTTCGTGACCATGCCGGAAAACGAGCCCCGGGTCGACCGGTCCGCGCCCAAGCCCTCGACCGCCGAGCTCTATCGAGGCCTGGGGCGCGATATTCGAACCCTCTGGCAGCGCGACCGCAATACGGTCTGGTTCCTGCTGGCGAGCGCGGTTTTCCGGGACGGTCTGGCCGGCGTCTTCACCTTCGGCGCGGTGCTGGCGGTCACCGTCTACGGCGTCGGCGCCGGGGATGTGCTGATCTTCGGCATCGCCGCCAACGTGATCGCCGCCCTGGGCGCGATGGTCGGCGGCCGCCTGGACGACCTGATCGGTCCCAAGCCGGTGATCGTCGGCTCGCTGGCGGCGATGGTCGCCGTCGGCTTCACCCTCTTCTTCGTCTCCGGTCCGACGATGTTCTGGACGCTGGGGTTGGCGCTCTGCTTCTTCCCCGGCGCCGTCCAGAGCTGCGCGCGCAGCTACCTCGCCCGCATGACGCCGGAGGGGGTGGAGGGCCAGATGTTCGGCCTGTACGCCACCACCGGCCGCGCGGTGACCTTCCTGTCGCCGCTGGCGTTCTCCACCTTCCAGGTCGTCTTCGGTTCCGAGAAGGCGGGCGTTCTCGGCTTGACGGCGGTGCTGCTCATCGGCCTGCTGGTGATCCTTCCGGTGCGGGCGCCGGCTCGAGCGGGTCGATAGCGGTCAGACCGGTCGACCGGTCGAGCCGCCACCACCGGTCCGGCTGCAGCCGGGCGAGGAACCGGTCGTCGTGGCTCACGACGATCAGCCCGCCGCGGTAGTCGGCCAGCGCGTCGACCAACTCGTCGACGCTGTGGATGTCGAGGTTGTTGGTCGGCTCGTCGAGAATCAGCAGCTCATTGGGGGGATCGGCGACGAGCAACCGCGCCAGGGCCACCCGGAACCGCTCGCCCCCGGACAGCGATCCGACCGGTCGCAGCGCGCTGTCCCCGCGGAAGAGGAAGCGGGCCAGATGAGCACGGACGTCCTGCTCCGGGGTCTGCGGCGCCACCTCGCGCACCGTGTCGAGGATCGAGGCGGCGTCGTCGAGGTGATTCATCCGCTGCGGGAGATAGCCGATACGCCGGGTGAATACCTCGCCGCCAACCTCGCCCGAGGTCGGATCGCCCGTCGTCTCCCCGCTGTCGGGCACCCGGCCGAGCAGGCGTTCGAGCAGTCGGGTCTTGCCGGCGCCGTTGCTCCCGACCAGCGCGATCCGTTCCGGTCCGACGATCGTCAGGGAGCGGTCGGTTGTATCGGTGCCTGCCGTCCGGAACCGGGCGAGTTGTCGGCCGGTGGGGACCCGCGGATCGGGCAGGTCGATGCGGATGTGGTCGTCGCTGCGCACGCTGTCCGCGCGTTCCTCGACCGCCCGCTTCGCCGCGTCGACCTTCGCCTCCATCGACCCGCGCACCTTGCCCGCGGTGACCTCGGCCGAGTTCTTCCGGCCGCCGAGCAGGATCTTCGGCAGACTCTTGCTCTCCGCCATCCTGCGGCCGGTCCGCGCCCGCCGGGCGAGCGCGGTTTCGGCCTGGACGCGTTGGCGCTTCTCGGTATCGAGCTTCTGCTCCGCGGTGCGCAGGGCCTGGCGCGCGGCGGCCTGCTCGGTCTCGACCTGTTCGCGATAGGCCGCATAGGGCCCGCCGAAGATCCGCAGGTCCGCGTCCCGCAGCTCGGCGGTATCGGTCATCCGGTCGAGCAGTTCGAGATCGTGGCTGACGACGATCAGCGCGCCGCGCCAGGTGTCGACCATGCGGTAGAGCAGGGCGCGGGCGTCGCGGTCGAGGTTATTGGTCGGCTCGTCGAGCAGCACGATCGGCGTTGCGGCCAGCCGCAAGCCGACCAGGGCGGTGAGGATCGCTTCCCCGCCGGACAGTTCGGTCATCGGACGATCGAGCGATACCGCCGACAGCCCGGCCTCGTCGAGCTGGGCGCGGGCCCGCGCCTCGATATCCCAGTCGTCGCCGAGGATCTCGAAGTGGGCGGGGTCGGCGTCGCCGGACTCGATCGCCCGCAGCGCCCGCCGCTTGGCGGTGATGTCCAACAGGTCGGCGGCGGTGGTGTCCGCGTCGAGGGTCACCTGCTGGGGCAAGTAGCCGACAGTGCCCGAGACGGTGATCGACCCGGATATCGGTTGCAGGAGACCGGCGATCAACCGCAGTACGGTCGACTTCCCGGCACCGTTGAGGCCGACCAGACCGGTGCGGCCGGCGCCGAACGCCGTGGTCACGTCCGACAGGATCGTGGTGCCGTCGGGCCAGGCGAAGGACAGCCGGGTCACCGTGACGGTGGCAGTGGGGGAGTGGGTCACGAAAACCTCCGAGGGGAGTGGGCTTTCGCGCCGATTCGTCGACCCGGAGCGTTACGGACGCATCCGTGGCGGGGTCGCGCGGTGAGGCATGACGAGATCGGCGCCGGTGATGGGCGCGGCGGACTCGACACAACTCACAAAGGACGACACCTCGTACTCGGGAACAACAACTTCTCCAGCATGGCACGTCGCTCGCGGGGAACTCCAGTGATTTACGGAACGTCGCACGCCGAGGGGCCGCCGGACCCCTTGCGGATATACCCCCTAGGGGTATGGTGGCGGATATGGGGCATCCAATGGGTGACAGCAAGGAACCGAACGGCGCCGCGACCGACATGCACCATCACGCCGGCCATGAGATGCACGACATGCACGCCGGCCACGACATGCACGCCGGGCACGACATGCACGCCGGGCACGATATGGCCGGCATGTCCGGGCACGACATGAGCGGTCACGACATGGGCGGTCACGGCGGGCACGGTGGTCACGTCGCGATGTTCCGGCGCCTCTTCCTGATCATGCTGGCGCTGGCAGTTCCGGTTGTGCTGGCCAGCAGCATGTTCGCCGACCTGATCGGCTACACCCTCCCCGATATCCCGGGGATCGAGTGGGTGTCACCGATCTTCGGAACGGTCATGTACGTCTGGGGCGGCCGCCCCTTCCTGACCGGGGCGGTCTCCGAGATCCGCTCCCGCGCACCGGGAATGATGCTGCTGATCGCGTTGGCGATCACCGTTGCCTTTGTCGCGTCCTGGGGTGCTGCGCTCGGTCTGCTGCCGCACGACCTCGACTTCTGGTGGGAACTGGCGCTGCTGGTGGTCATCATGCTGCTCGGTCACTGGATCGAGATGGCCGCGCTCGCCCGCACCTCCTCGGCTCTCGATTCGCTGGCCGCGCTGCTGCCCGACCGGGCGGAGAAGGTGGTCGACGGACAGGTCGTCCCGGTCGATCCGGCCGATCTCGCGGTCGGCGACACCGTGATCGTTCGGCCCGGCGCGACCGTCCCGGCGGACGGCACGATCATCGACGGCGCCGCGAGCTTCGACGAGTCGATGATCACCGGCGAATCGGCACCGGTCGCACGGGGGATCGGTGATTCCGTGGTCGCCGGCACCGTCGCCACCGACTCCGGGGTGCGCATCACCGTCACCGCCACCGGAGACCAGACCGCGCTGGCCGGCATCGCGCGGATGGTGGCCGACGCCCAGCGATCGTCCACGCGGGCGCAGCGGCTCGCCGACCGCGCCGCCGGTTGGTTGTTCTGGTACGCGTTGGGTGCGGCGGTGCTCACGGCGATCGTGTGGACCGTTATCGGACAGCCGGATTCGGCGATCGTGCGGACGATCACCGTGCTGGTCATCGCCTGCCCGCACGCCCTGGGCCTGGCGATCCCCCTGGTGGTAGCGATCGCGTCCGAGCGGGCCGCGCGGATGAGCATCCTGGTCACCGACCGGCTCGCGCTCGAGCGCATGCGCCAGGTCGACGCCGTCCTGTTCGACAAGACCGGCACGCTGACGTTGGGCGAGCCCGAGGTGACCGAGGTGCTCGCCGCCGACGGCTCCGATAGCGCCGGGGTGCTCGCCCTGGCCGCCGCGGCGGAAGCCGACAGCGAGCATCCGTTGGCCCGGGCGATCGTGCGGGCCGCGAGCGACCACAGCCCGGCGATCACCGTGCCCGCCGCCACCGACTTCTCCTCCTCGCCCGCGGTCGGGGTCACCGCGACCGTCGACGGCGTGCGGGTGCGGGTGGGGGGACCGAGGCTGCTCGACGAGGTGGGCGCGGCCGCTCTTCCGGGTACCCAACCGTGGCGTGATGCCGGTGCGAGCGTGCTGCACGTCGTCGCCGACGATCGGGTGATCGGCGCGGTGCGCGTGGTCGACGGCATCCGCCCCGAATCGGCGGAAGCGGTGCGGCAATTGCACGATCAGGGCGTCATGGTCGTGATGGTCACCGGCGACGCGCAATCCGTGGCCGACACGGTCGCCGCGGAGATCGGCATCGACCGGGTGATCGCCGGGGTGCGGCCCGAGGACAAGGCCGGGGTGGTCGAGCAGCTGAAGTCCGAGGGCCGGGTGGTCGCCATGGTCGGCGACGGCGTCAACGACGCACCCGCGCTGGCGGCGGCCGATGTCGGAATCGCCATCGGTGCGGGTACCGACGTGGCGATCGCCTCGGCCGGGGTGGTGCTGACCGGCTCCGACCCGCGCTCGGTGGTCTCGGCGATCGAACTGTCGCGGGCGAGCTACCGCAAGATGGTGCAAAACCTGTGGTGGGCAGCGGGGTACAACCTGGCTGCGGTGCCGTTGGCGGCCGGTGTGCTCGCGCCGATCGGCTTCATCCTGCCGATGAGTGTCGGTGCGATCCTGATGTCGGTGTCGACGGTGGTCGTGGCCGTCAATGCCCAGTTGTTGCGCCGGGTCAACCTGCGCCCGGGCCGGTGATTCGGGCCGCTCACCCCCGGCTGGTGTGCCGGTAGCTGCCGCCGAGGGCCTCGATCTCGGCGGCGGTCAGCACATCGGTGATCGCGTCGAAGCCGTGCGGGGCCCGTTCGGCGACCAGGCGCAGGACCCGGTCCATCGGGATATCGCGGTTGGCTGTCGCTACCGCGTTCGCGCTGTCGAGACGCCTGCTCTGATAGTCGGCGAGCACACTCGGCACATCGATGCTCGCCGGCTCCCCGGTGTTCGGGGTCGCCGCAAAGGATTCGGCCAGCGCGCGGGCGTCGAGGATCGCCTGCGAGCCACCGTTGGAGCCGACCGGATACATCGGATGGGCTGCGTCTCCGAGCAGGGTGATGCGACCGAAGCTCCACCGCGGCAGCGGATCACGGTCGACCATCGGATACTCGAGGATGTGTTGTGTGGCCGCCACCAATCCACAGATGTCCACGCCCGCCGGGTGCCAGCCGGTGAAATGTGGTGCGACGTCGGCGAGTCGGCCGGTGCGGTTCCACTCCGGGGCCGCGCCCGGCCGATCGGTGCGAACCTCCGCGACCCAGTTGATCAGCGACTTGCCATCTTCGCCGGCCCGGGGGCGGACCGGGTACATCACGAACTTCGCGGCGTGGTTGCTGCCCGCGATCACCATCGACGAACCGGTGCGGAAGGGCCGCGCCGCGGCGGTACCGCGCCACATGCGAACACCGCCCCAGAGCGGTTCACCCTCATGGGGATACAGCGTCCGGCGGATGGCGGAGGCGATCCCGTCGGCGCCGATCACCGCCGTGCCGGAGATCTCTTCGATGGTGTCCGTGCGGCGGTTGTGGACCCGGCAGACGGCGCGGTGGGTGTCGTTTCGGGTATCGAGCACGCGCATCCCGAGGCTCGGGGTGCCGGGGCCGATCCGCTCGCGGACCGCGTCGAGCAGGATCTGCTGGAGATCCCCGCGGTGCACCGAATACTGCGGGTGGTTGTGCCCGGCCGCGCGGCCTCGAGGGTCGCGCCAGATCTCGTTGCCGAAGCGGTCGAGGTGCACCACCTCCGACGTGGCGATCGCGGTATCCGCCAGGGCTTTTCCGAGTCCGAGCTCGGTCAGATGGGCGGTGGCGTGAGGCAGCAGATTGATCCCGACGCCCAGGGGGCGCAACTGCGCGGTCGCCTCGAGGACCCGCACCGGGACACCGACCGCATGCAGACTCAGTGCGGCGGTCAGCCCGCCGATGCCGCCGCCGACGATCACCACCGTCATGCGGGACGCTCCGTTTCCGCGAGATCGGCCGGGACCAGGTGCGGGTTGAACGATTCGCGGATGAAGCAGCGGCGGCTTCCGGCGATGTCCATCAGATAGCTCCGGGTGGCGCAGCGCCGACCGTCGCGCCAGCGGTCCGTTCCGGTGGTGACGATGTCGCGGCGTTGCGAGGTGCCCGCCGCCCGAATCGAATGCCCGATCGGCCGGTCGAGCCGCCCGATGCCCGCGGGGTCGGTCGCCTCCGCGGTGGGTGTGGTCGGGCCCCCGACCGCCACATAGTTGGCCGAGACCACCCGTCCGCGCGTGTCCATCAGCTGTGACCACCGCATCAGTACGGTGCCGGTCGCGTCTTCGTCGGAGCGCAGGAGGCGGCCCATCGGCTCCGGGAGCCGGGCAGAATCCATGACGTCCTGATGCAGCACTCGTACCTCGAGCCGGACGCCCAGGAGGGCCTCCAGCGCGAGGGTCGTCGAACCGTCACCGCCGAGCAGCACCCGCGTCATCGGGTCGGCGAAGTCGGCGATGTCGACAGAATCGAGGCACGCCCCCGATGCCTGTTGCGCTATCCAATCGGCTGCGCCGGTCGTCGTCCGGCGTTGATTCCCCTGTTGCACACCGATAACTCCCCCCTGGTTCCGGTTCGATCGCCTACATGTGAACCAGAGTAGCGTCCGAGATGGAGGGGGATGTGCGGGGTCATGTCACCGGGTAGCTCTCCAACGGCAGGATCACGACGGCGGTCGCGACCGCGCCGCGCCTGCGGGCATCGGCGACAACTCCCTCGACCTGACGCAGTTGGCCCTCGACCAGCACCGGTTGCCCCAGCTCGGCCTCCCCGGACCAGCTGACGGTGGCGTGTCGATCGGGCTGGAAACCCTCGCCGGCCGGCATCAGCACCACCGCCGTGGCCCGCACCGCCTCGTCGTCCGCGGTCCGCAGATCGACCGCATCCACCTGCGCCAACCGGGACAGGGTGCGCGCGAGTTGACGGGCCCGCGCCTCGGTGGCGTGGAAGGTCATCGTGATCGCCGTGCCGTCGTCGCGCGGACCGCTGCCGGTGACCAGGGAGGCGAACGACACGCCCCGCGACGAGAAGACGTTGGTGATCGCGGTGACCGTGCCCGGCCGGTCGATACCCACCATTTGCACGACCCAGGAGCCGATCATGCCGCAGCCACCCAGGGGCGGACCGCGTCGCCGATGCGGGCGGCCGTGCGTTCGAGCCGCCGCGTTTCGTCGTCGGCGAGATCGCCGAGCAGCACCGAAGACCAGCCGTTCGGACCGACCACGACCGGAACGCCGAGCACTCCGGTGAAGGGCGCTCCGCCGAGTGCGATCTCCCCGTCGAGGGCAACCTGCCCGGCCACGACGATCTCGCGCCCGCCGAGCACCACCTCGATCAGGTCGATCGTGGCGGCGGCGGTCGCCGAAGCGGTCTTGGCGCCACTATTCTGGGTCAGCCACGGCCGCAACGATGTTCGAACATCCGGCGGTAGGCTCTCGACGTACCGGAAGGCTTCGGGAGCGCCGCCCTCCATCTTGGCGAGCTTCTTCTTGGCGACGTCGAATTCGCGGGCGTAGTCCTCCAGGTCCCGGTCGCCCCGGACCTCGGCGAGCAATGCGGCCGACTCGGCGGGGTGCATGCCTTGCAGTCGAACCGTCGACCACAGCGGGACGAGGTCCTCGCCGTGCTGGCCGACCGCAAATCCGCCGACCTGCTGCCGGTGTACCCCGGTCGTCGTCGCGATCTCCCGTCGGAAGCGCAGGGTGTCGAGCCACGCGCCCATGCCGATGACGCGGTGGCGGCCGAGGTGTTCGGCGAAGACCGCGACCCCCAACTCGACAGGGTTGGAGACGACGATCACGACCTCCTGCCCGGAGCCGTGCCGCGCGAGTGCCTCGGCGTAGGTGCTGAACACCTCGGCGTTGCGTTCGGCAAGCTGCTCGCGGGAGACCGACCCGCCGCCCACACCCACCGTGGCGCCGGCGGTCATCACGATGACGTCGGCGACCAACTCGTCCGGGGAGAGCGCGACATCGATCCAGGGGGCGATCTCGTCGAACGCGTCGATGAGATCGTTGCGCAGGCCGGCGCAGGCGCGGCCGCTCGATCCGCCGCTGCGCCCGACAAGCTGCAGACGTGAGGTGTGGGGGAGTACTCGGCGAAGCAGGAGCTGGGTGCACAGTTGGCGACCCACGTCTCCGGTCGCCCCGAGGATCGCGACGTCCATGGCTCCGACGCTACGTGCGCCATGTGTCGACGATGTGTCCGTCCTTCCCGTCGACCGGTGAGCCCCGTCACCCGGGTGCGGCGCCGATCGTCGTTCCGCATCATGCCGACCGCCGCTCCTCCCGCGGAGGTGCGGGAACGCCGCTACGGGGCGGTGTCGGTGCGGGGCTGCGGTACACATGCCCGGTCGGAGTCGTGGTCTCCACCTGATGTCGTCCGTCCGGACGGTGACGGACGTGGCTGTACCAACCGTGGGGTTGCTTCGCGTGATTGCAGGACTCGCACAGTCCCTGGCCGTTCCCATAACTTGTCGGTCCCCCGCGCGCCGCGGGAACGATATGGTCGATGTGGCGAATCGGTGCGTCGCAGAACGGCATTCGGCAGGTCCGATCACGCAGCCGGATCAGTCGGGCCAGTCCGGCGGGGAAGCAGCGCGCCTTCGATTCCATCGCCACCAGCGACTTCGGACTGCCGTACACCCGGCGGAGGGTGGCAAGATCCGCATCTGCCGCGACCCCGACCAGGTCCCGGGCAAGATCGGCGGGGATCGGTCCGAAACGTTCGCACTGGGCCGGCTCGTTACCGTCGCCCAGCAGGGCGGTGTCCGAGATCAACAGGTTCACCGCTATCGGCACGACCGGGCGCTCGGCCGGACCGTTCCCCGCGGTCAGGTGATGCAGAAGGGTGTCCGCCATGATTGCCCCGCGTGATCGATCGTCCCCGCGGCCTCGGGCGCCGGTGGCCGCATGTTCCAGTCCGGCGTACGCCGCGACCGCGTCGACCAACGGAACCGTCGCGGACAGCCGCGCCATCCCGGCCGGTAGCGGCCGCAACGTCACGCGCCTATCCCTGACCGCTCGTTGGCGGGCGAGGACGAAGTGCTCCCTGTCGGCCTCGTAGGCCATGGCGCGCAGCTCGGCGATCGTGCGTCCGTCCGACAGCGTCTCCCAGTGCCCCGGGTCGGCGCCGATCTGCGCATCGATCTTTCCGCGATCCTCGCGGGTGAGGCACGCGGTCTCGCGCACGATGATCGTCGCGCGCCACTCGCTGATCCGCCCGGTGCGCAAGGCGGCGAAGGTATGCGGCATCTCGGTGGTGAGCACCGTTGCGAGGCCGACATGGATGCGGGCGCGGCGCGGGGATTCGCGTCGAGCGAGTCCGATCTGCGTCGCGATGTTCCGATCGACTCGTTCGCGCCGCTCATCCGATGGCGGCACGTCACCGCGCTGACCGGCGGCGAAGGTGGCGGTCGCCGTGGCGATCAGGCCCTCGGCGGCGCAGGTGAGCCGGCGGAGGGACTGGATCAGGTCGATGCATGCGGGATCCGCCCCGGGGCCCGCCGAACGAATGATCGCCTCCGTCCAGGCGGCCACCCGCTCGGGTGTCGCCTCGCCATCGCCACCCCATTCGCTCATGTGTTCGATTGTATCGATGGGGTCCGACACAAAACGGACTCGAATCCCGAACTGGGGATAGTCGACGGGCTGTGGATAGCTGGCCTGTACCTATGCCGTGGATGCCGGGGGAATCCACTCCGGATATTGCGGTCGCATGGGCATGGTGGGCGGGTTGTCGCTGTAGGTGTGGGATGGGACCAGTAGGCCGGCGTCGTTGTAGATGTGGTCGGGGAACTGTTGATTCATCCAGCGTGCGCACCCGGCTCGGGGTTCGTCGTGCAGGCTGGAGTTGTCGTCGAGGTACAACTGCTCGATGGTCCATCCCTCGAAGACATTCCACGAGGGGATGCGGTGTTCCGGGAGGGCTGTACTCGGGTCGTCGTCGGGCGTTCCGACCGGGCCGTCTGGCTGATCGTTCCTGGTCAATCGGATCAGGGTTGTTGTGTATCCGCCCTCGAGGGAGGGGTTGTATCGGGGCTCCTCGAGGACGCTGTACGTGCAGACCACGCCGGTCACTTCGTCCGAGGACGACGAGACGTCCATGAGGTGCTGAAAGGACGTCGGCGGGGACGGCCAGGTGTTTCGCCCGTCACCTGTGGGCACGTAGGTGCCGCTGATCTGCCAACCAACCTTGTCTCTGGGTTCCGTTGACGCGAGGGCCGATTCGTAGCCCGGGTAGGAGGCCGCGATCCCCCGCAGGGACGCCATATCGGCAGCCTCGGCGGTGGCACGTACCAATTCCGCGGAGCGACTCCCCAGATCGATTCCCTCTCCGGCGGACCACACGTTGTGAAAAGTGACATCCGTCGGCGTGGGAGTGCCGTTGCGTTCGCCTGCCTGTTCGGACGGCCCGGAACTACCGCACCCTGCCATGACCAGCGAGACGGCGACGAGCAATCCGCTCCTACCGAGTCCGGAGATCCTCATCGATCCGCGCTCGCCGGGGGAATCCACTCCGGGTACTGCGGTTGCACGGGCATGGTGGGCGGGTTGTCGCCGTAGGTGCGCGGTGGGACGAGCAGGCCGACGTCGTTATAGACGTGGTCGGGGAACTGCTGGCTCATCCAGCGTGCGCATGTGGCCTGCGGGTCGTCCCGAAGCGCCGTCCGACCCACGAGGTGCAACTGATCGATTCTCCACCCCGTGAAGACATTCCACGACGGGAGACGATGGTCCGTCAGCGCCCGCTCCGGGTCGTCGTCCCGGCCTCCGGAGTCGCCATCGGGATCGTCGTCTCTGGTCAACGTGATGGCCGTAACGATCGATCCGCCTTCGAGAGTGGCGTTGTAGCGGGGCTCCTCGAAGAGCTTGTACGTACAGACCACCCCGGAAACAGTGGCGTCGGATTCGGAGAGCTCTACCAGGTGGTTGAACTCGGTCTGTGCCGGTGGCCAGGCGCTAGTGACCTGTGACGGCGCGACAAAGATATCCGTGATTTCCCGGCCCTCCACGCCCCGCGGCTGTGTATAACCAGCGCCGACTCGTAACCGGGATACGAGTTGGATATTCCCCGGTAGGAGGCGAGTTTCGACGCCTCGTAGGCTGCGCGGATCAACTCCGCCGGGCGGCTTCCAATGTCAGTGTGCTCATCGGTTGACCACACGTTGGTGTAGGTAGTATCCGACGCTTCGACAGTGCTTGGACCGGATTGGTCGGTCGGCTGCTGGGATCCGCATCCTCCGACCACAAGTGCGAAGGCGAGAGTTGCCGAGACGCAGAAACGATCCGAACCGGCTATCGTTCCCTTTTCGCCACTTCGTACGCATCGTTGAGCTTGTTTGGATTGCCCCGAATTTTGATGCGAGCTGTTCGATAGTGCAACACGGACACCGCCCTGTCGGCTTCGCGAAAGAGACGGTTTGACTCGCCGCATAGACGTCACCTGAGCACATCGAGGTCGACATCGAGCTCACCCATCCGGACCCCCCTCCAGCACGGGGGTCATATTAGCTCCCGCTCGGCGGCTATCCGCCTGCCGCGTAGGTCAGGGCGGTGTGCAGGGTCTTCTCGGTGGGGATGTGCGCGGGGTCGTCGTGCTCGTGCAGGATCGCCCCCGGAATGCGGGCGGCGACGATCTCCGCGGTCGCAAACGGAACGTCGGTGTCGAGGCGGGTATGCCACAACTGCACCGGCACAGTGACGTCCTCGACTGCGAATCCCCACGGGCGTTGCTGCAGGATCGCCTCGCGCGCCGGGCCGGCGGCGTCGTGGGCGAGGGAGTCCCCGATCACCGTGCGCCACGGATGATCGTCGGGCAGATCGGCCAGCCCGGCGGAGAAGTTCTTCGACCAGAACTGGGCGACCTCCTCGAACGATGCGGTGCCGAACCATTCGAACAGTGTCGGCGACGGCTCGGGATAGAGCGCGCGGGTCTCCCGCTCGTTCACCAGGCCCAAGCCGCTGGTGATCGCCACCCGCGCTACCCGATCCGGCAGCGACGCGGCGAGCGCATAGCTGTACGGCGCACCGGCCGAGATGCCCAGGGTCCCCACGGAATCGAGCGCCCACCGATCCAATAGTTCGCCGACGATCGGCGCCCAGGCGGCGATATCCGCCATCTCGCGTGGTGCCGACAGCCCGTATCCCGGCCGGGCGATCGCGATGATCTCGACGTCGGCGTCGGCCACCAGTTCCAACCACTGCGGGGGCAAGGCGGCCGAACCGGCCAGGCCGTGATGCAGCAGCACCGGACGGCTCCCGGCACGGCCGTAGCGCACCACCTCGAGGTCCGCGCCCGCGATCTCGAGCACCGTCATGTCACCACTCCTTCAGCGTATTTCGAACCACGGGGGATCCGGTTCAGCGCCGTATCCGCACCAACAACAGGGCCACCAACGCCGGTCCACCGATGGCGGCGGTCACGATGCCGACCGCCAACCCCGGCGGAAGCAGCGTGCGGGTCAACAGATCCCCGGCGACGACCAGCAGCGCACCCACCCAGCCGGCGGTGCAGGGAATCGGGGTGGGGGAGCGGGTCACCATCACCGCGACCTGCGGCGCCAGCAGTGCCACGAAGGCGATCGGGCCGGCGACCGCGGTGCACACGGCGGCCACCACGACCGCCAGCGCGAAGGTGATCGCCGCGGTGCGATTCGGTTGTGTCCCCAGCGAAGCGGCGGAATCGTCGCCCAGCGGGTAGACCCGCAGGTGCCGGGCGAGCAGCATGCACGCGACCACGGCCAACGGGACGAGCACGGCAACCGGAATCACTCGGTCCATCGTCGCGTTGGCGACCGAGCCGACCATCCAGCGTTGTGCGGTGGCGACGTCGTAGATATCCGCCCGGGTGAGCAGGTAGGTCACCAGCGCCTGACAGAACCAGGTGAACGCGACGCCGGTCAGCACCAGTCGGAAGGGGTCGAAACCGCGTCGGGCGGCCAGCGCGAAGACCGCCGAACCGGTCAATGCCGCACCGAGCAACGCGGACGATACGGTGCCGATCGACGCCAGCGCGCTGCCCCAGGTATCGCGAAAGCCGATGGCCAGCACGGCAAAGACCGTGGCCCCGGAGGTGATGCCGATCAGATCGGGGGTCGCCAGGGGGTTGCGGGCCACCGTCCGGGTCAGCGCCCCGGACATCGCCAAGCCGAAGCCGGCGAGTGCCGCCAACAACACCCGGGGTACCTGCACATCGAAGACGACGTAGTTCTCCGGTTTGGTGCCGCCACCGAGCAGGATGCGCCCGACATCGACGGGACTCAACGGAAATTCGCTGATCCCGATGCCGGCGTAGCCGATCAGGGCGACGGCCAGTCCCAGGCCGGTGGCCCAGGCGAGGGTGCGGCGGTGCCAGCGCACGGAGGCGCGGCGACCGCGCCGAACGAAGGACCCCTCGGGGGTGAGCGTGGTCATCGGCGGGCGCTCGCAAACATGCGGGTCGAGTTGAGCAGGACGATCAGGAACGGTGCGCCGATGAGGGCGACCATGATCCCGGACGCAACCTCGCCGGGCGGTGCCACGATGCGGCCCAGGACGTCGCAGATCAGCAGCATCAGCGCTCCGATCGGCGCCGCGAGCAGCACCATCGTGCGGTAGTCGGGGCCCGACACGAGCCGGGCGAGGTGGGGGGCGACCAGGCCGAGGAAGGCGATCGGCCCGCATGCCGCGGTGGCCGCCGCGGTCAGCAGGGTGATCGTCAACAGACCGGTCGTGCGGGAGGCGGCGGGGGAGCCGCCGAGCGAGGTGGCGAGGTCGTCGCCGAGGGTGGAGGCGTTGAGCGAACCGGCGTTGATCAGCGCGGCCAGCAGGCCGAACGCGATCAGGATGGCCGCGACGGTCAGCGTGTCGGTGGTGCGGCCGTTGACCGAGCCGACCGTCCAGAAGCGCCAGGTCTCCAGGGTCGCGTTGTCCGACAACACCAATGCGGAGGTGAAGGCGATCAACGCGGCGTTGAGGCCCACCCCGGCGAGCAGCAACACCAGCGGCGCGGACCCGGAGGTGCGGGCGCTGATCGCCAGGATCGCCGACGCCGCCAGACCGGCGCCGATGAACGCGGCGATCGACAGCACCGCCGGGTCACTGAAGCCGAGGGTGAAGGTCGCCGCGCACACGGCCAGCGCCGCCCCGGCGTTCACCCCGAGCAATCCGGGGTCGGCCAACGGATTGCGGGTATGTCCCTGCGTCAGCGCGCCGGCGGCGCCGAGCGCCAGACCGACCACGATCGCGAGGGCGGTGCGCAGAAAGCGTTGTCCCCAGATCAGTTCTCCGGCGTCGGGAACATTCGGCGTGGGGTTCCCGATCAGGGCGTTCCAGGTGTCGACCAGCGGGATCGACCGCGCGCCCACGGCGAGTGAGAGCAGCGCGGCGAAGCCGATAGCCACGAGCAGGGCGACAAGGGTCACCGTGGTCCGGCCGGACCGAGCGGTAAGCATTAGGTGATGCTAACCAACTGTCGGCGGCGGCGGGGTGTGGCCCGCGCGTCTATCGCGGGGGCTGCCACCCCTGTAGGGCGTCCGCCTGCCGTTGGGCCCGATCGGCTGGAATCAGGCGCATCACCGCGTCGCGCAGCGGAACCAGCGGCGACGGCGCATGGGCCACCGATCCGATCAGGCGGGCCTGCCGGGTCAGCGCGGCCACCCGCGGGCGACGCAGGTGGCTGTAGTGCGCCAGGACCTCGGACAGCGCGGCCGGCCCGTCGACGACTTTTCGCAGCAGGACCGAGAGGGTGGCCGCGTCCTCCAGGGCCTGATTGGCGCCCTGCCCGAGGTTTGGGGTCATCGCGTGGGCGGCGTCGCCGAGCAGGACGGTGCGACCCCGAACGAAGGTCGGGGCGGGGCGATCGAGGGCCCGGATAGGGAGTCGAAACGGTGCATCCGGGGCCGTGGCCGCCAGGATCGCGCCGATCGGATCGTGCCAGCCGGCGAACCGACCGAGCGCTTCGACCGGATCGGCGGTGTCGTGCCGAGTGCCGACAACGGCGAACCAGTACACCCGACCGTGCCGGAGCGGCGCGTATCCGAATCGCAGCCCGGTGCCCCAGGTTTCGCCGGCCGAGCCGCCGATGTCGACGGGCCGATCGGTGACCGCCCGCCACGCCGCATAGCCCGCGTCGATCACCCGCGGGTCACTCGGCCACGACCGTCGCACCGCGCTGTCGATACCGTCGGCGGCGATAACCAGGTCCGCGTCCACGGCGCTGCCGTCCGCGCCTTCAACGATCACCCGATCGCCGGTGTCGGTGACGCTGTCCACCGCGAACGACCACCGCACGGAATCCGGCGGAAGCACGCCGGCCAGCGCTCGGCTCAGATCCCGGCGATGGACCACCCGGATCGGGGAGTCGGCGGGTACCTCGGTGCGCATCAGCCAGGTACCGTCCGGCCGCCGGATTCCGCCGATACGCCCCGCCGCCTCGGCAGCGCAGACGGCGCGAACCGCGTCGCCGGCGCCGATGGTGTCGAGGGCGGTGAATCCGTTCCCGAACAGCGTCAGCCCCGACCCCTCGGCGGGCAGGCCGCCCCGTCGTTCCAGGACCTGGACCTCGGCACCCACCCGGTGCAGGCCGATGGCGGCCGCAAGACCGCCGACGCCGGCGCCGATCACCACCACCTTCACGGCGTCGCCTCCCGCGATGGGGCGCACACGCCGGTCGCTCGATTTCTCCACATGGAGAAATAGCGTAGCTAAACTTCTCCATGTGGAGAAGAGCTCGCGTGAACGCTTGCTGGATGCCGGCCTGGAATTGCTCGGCACTGTCGGGTCGGCGCGCGCGTCCGCCAGGGCCGCGGAGGATCGGGCCGCGGTTCCGCACGGCAGCGTGCGTTATCACTTCGGCTCGTTCGACGGCTTCCTCGACGCGCTGGTCGCTCATCTCGTCGACGTCGACCGCCCGCGGCCCGGAGAGAGCCCGGCCGAGGTATGCGCGCGGTGGCTCGGGCCGCAGCGAACCGTGACCCGTGCGCGCTACGAGTTGACCCTGCTGGCGTTCGGGCGCCCCGAGTTGGCGGACCGGCTCGTCGCCGGCCGGGATGTCTTTGTGGCGACGCTGATCGACGCGGGATGTGCTCCCGACGTCGCCCGCCGTCTGGTCGCCGCACTGGACGGACTGGTGCTCGACGCGCTGTTGCGCGGTGAGACCACTCTGGATCCGACGCCACTGATCGCGATGCTCACGGTCGATCGGTGATCGGTGGGGTAAGCCTGCTGCGTCCGCCGCGGGGTGAATCGGCGGCATCGGGCGAGAGACTCGGTCAGCGCCGTTGCGGGGTAGCCGAGTTCGCCTTCGTCAGCGTCGGGATGTCCGGGTGGTCGAGCAGCGCCCCGACGACGGCCTCCACCGCCGATCGGGGCGCGCCGCCGCGGCGCGTCACGACCGCGATATGACGGCGCACCGGTCCGGTCAGCTCGCGGGTGATCACGTCGGCGTGCGCGGGCACGGCCAGCGCGGGCAGCAGCGCCACCGAATGCCCGGCCGCGACATGCTGCACCATCAGTAGATAGTTGCCGAAGCGGCAGGCCACCCGCGGTTCGAACCCCGCCTCCCGGCAGAGTCGTTGGGTCAGGTCCGCCATATAGGTTCCCGAACGGTCGCAGGCCCAGGTCTCGGCGGAACAGGCCGCCAGATCGACGACGCGGCGCAGCGCCAACGGGTGGTTCTCGGGGAGGACGAGGACCACCTGGTCGACGCCGAGCGGCACGATGTCGAGGTCGCGGTCCCAGGGGAAGGCCATGTGATCGGTCGTGGTGACCACCACGTCCAGCTCACCCGCGGCCAGCCCGGGCCCGCTCTCGTGGGGCTCCGACTCGATCAGTTCGACGTGCAGATGCGGATGGGTCCCCGCGAGCCGGGTGGCGGCCGGAACCGCGAGGGTGTGGATCGCACTTTGGAAGACGCCGAGCCGCACCGTGCCGATCGGCTCGTTGTTGAGCGACCGCAACTCCGCCTCGGCCTCCGCCATCCGGTCGAGGATCTCCCGACCGCGGCGCGCGAGCGTGGCGCCCGCCCGGGTGAGGTGCACCCGCCGGCCGGATCGCTCCAGAAGTCGACTGCGCGTTTCGGATTCGAGCAGCGCCAGCTGCTGGGAGACCGTCGACGGGCTCAGGTGCAGGGCCTCGGCCACCGCCCGCACCGTCCCGAGATCGTCGAGCAGGCCGAGCATCCGCAGTCGCCAGGGATTGAGCATGCTCCCATTGTGCGGTTCTATCGAACAGCGTGATCGTAATTGTGTGATTGACGTGCACAAACGCGGCGCTTAGCGTCGATGGCATGGCAGATCGCAGCGTTCCCGGCGGCACCGGCACTGGCCTCGACACCGACACCGGCACCGGCACCGACGAAGCCCGTTACCTCATCCGGTGTGCCGGTCGCGGCGACTACACCCCGGGCGTTTTCGACCGCGCCGCGGGCAGCTTCGTCTACTCCGAGGACGGGCGCGAACTGCTCGACTTCACCTCCGGGCAGATGAGCGCGATCCTCGGCCATTCGCATCCGGAGATCGTCGAAACCGTGCGCGAGCAGATCGGTCGGCTCGACCACATCTACAGCGGCATGCTGTCACGGCCGGTGGTCGACCTCGCGCGCAAGCTGGTCGAGAGCCTGCCCGCGCCTCTCGACCGCACCTTCTTCCTCAGCACCGGCGCCGAATCCAACGAGGCGGCGATCCGGATGGCCAAGCTGGTCACCGGCAAGTTCGAGGTCGTCTCCTTCGTGCGGTCCTGGCACGGGATGACCCAGGCGGCCGCCGGCGCCACCTACGTCGCCGGCCGCGCCGGTTACGGCCCGGTCGCCCCGGGCAACTTCGCCCTGCCGCTGCCCGACCGGTTCCGCCCCGACATCGTCGACGCCGACGGAAAGCTCGACTGGAAGCGGCAACTCGATTTCGGATTCGATCTGATCGACGCGCAGTCGACCGGCAACCTCGCCGCCTGCCTGATCGAGCCGATCCTCAGTTCCGGTGGCGTGATCGACCTTCCGCCGGGCTACCTCGCGGCGCTGCGCGACAAGTGTCACGAGCGCGGCATGCTGCTGATCCTCGACGAGGCCCAGACGGGCCTGTGTCGTACCGGCGACTGGTACGCCTTCGAACGCGACGGCGTCGTGCCCGACATCCTGACGTTGTCGAAGACCCTCGGCGCCGGACTGCCGCTCGCCGCGGTGGTCACCAGCGCGGAGATCGAGCAGCAGGCTCACGACCGCGGCTACCTCTTCTTCACCACCCACCTCAACGATCCGCTGCCCGCGGCGGTGGGCAATACCGTCATGGACGTGCTGACCCGCGACCGGATGGACGAGCGGGTCCGGGTTTTGGGCAAGCTGCTGCAGGACGGACTGTGGGCGCTCGCCGGGAAGCACTCGGTGATCGGCGACGTGCGCGGGCGCGGGCTGCTCGTCGGGCTCGAACTGGTCGCCGGCGACGACGCCGCGGCCGCAGACGCGCTGGGCAGTGCGGTGACCCGCCGCTGCGCCGAGTTGGGCCTGCACATGAACATCGTGCAGTTGCCGGGCATGGGCGGCACCTTCCGGATCGCGCCGCCGCTGACCGCGTCCGAATCCGAAATCGAGCGGGGGATCGACATTCTCGACGCGGCGATCGGCGACGTCACCGCCTGAGCGTCACCGCTCGTCGTCGGGGATCGCTCCGCAGCGCGGGCAGCCGTCGGCAGGGTCGCCGGTGATGAAAGCCCCACATTCGGGGCAGACGCGCGAGAGCCAACAGACGGGATCGCCGATCTCGTCCGGTTCGTCGGGCGCTCGGTCGGTCACGGGGCCGCCGGAGCGCGGGTGTCGGGCGGCCGGGTGTCGATGGGCCGGGTATCGGTGGGCTGTGGGTCGTCCGCGGAATCGAGTCGGATCAGGCACAATTCCGGTTCGACGAAGGGCAGCAGGGTGACGGTGGTGTCGCTCAGTTGCTCGACCAAACCCTGGTGAACCGAGCACACCACCTCCGGGTGCGCGCGGGCGGATGCCCGAAAGGGGCAGGCGCGCAACCGGATATCGTGCTCGTCGACGAGCGGATCGAAGCCGAGCCGATCGAGGACGCCGAGCAGTCGAGCCCCCGCGTCGGCGGAATGGTCGACCACCGCGGTGAAGCCGTCGACCCATCGGCGGCCGGCGCGGATCGCGCGGGCGGGCCCGTCGGAGGTGTCGGCTAGGCCGGCGATCAGCAGATCGAGCAGCTGGTCGCGGGCCTCGTGCTCCGGGGAATCGAACCCCCGTGAATCGGACCCCCGGTGATCGATCGCGGGCGAATAGGCGATGGGGGAGTAGAGGATTCGCGGTCGGCCCCGCCGCTTCTCGTTGCCGGTCGCGCGACCGGCGAGCCCGGCGTCCACCAGATGATCGAGGTGGAAGCGGGCGGTGGTGACGTGCAGGCCCAGGGTGTCGGCGACCGCGGCGGCATCCAACGGCACCGGGGAGGCGCGCAGGGCGTCGAGTACCTCGCGCCGCGCCCGCGAGGTGAGCGCCGCGCGGTCCCGGATCTCGTCGGCCCCGCCCGCCGCGGTGACGGGGGACGGGGCGTCGTCGCGGGTCATCGGTCCGGACCTACCGCGACGCCGCGGGCTCGCGGCGGCCGATCGTCTCGAAATCGCTGCCCGAACGCCCTGCCAGCCGCCGCCGCATCGACCCGGCGATCCGCTGCGCCTGCAGCTTCGCCCGATCGGCGACCGGCCCGTGAAAGTGCCCGTCGACCGTCCGCACCCACACGGCGAGCCAGCGATCGAAGTGCTCCGGTCCCAGCGGATGTTGGGCGTGCAGCGCCACGTGCACCTGCAGGATGTTGCGTCGGTAGCTGCCGGCCGTGAACAGCACCGTCTCCCAGAAGTCGCAGATGACCGGCAGATGCGCGTCCAGATCGAGGTGCGCGACGTCGGTGAAGACCGGCCCGATCAACGGATCGGCGAAGGCCGAGGTGTAGAACGCCTCCACCAGCACGCGAACGTCGTTCCGGTCGGCCAGATCCCGCATCAGCCCTCCTGTTCGACGTCCGCCCGCGTGGGGTCGCGATCGACGCGGCGCGCCACCACCGCCACCCCGCGCAGGGTATCGCGGTGCCGGTGGAACAACGAGCGCATCGCCAGCACCCGCCGCCGCGCATCGGCATCACGCAGCACATTGCGCACGATCCGCAGCACGCCGAGCGGCCCCTCGTCGGCGATATTGCGTCGCACCTGCAGCAGCGCCATCGGCGCCACCGAGGTCCATTCGACGACCAGCCCCGCCTCTTCGAGCAGGGCGCGCCACTCGGCCACCGTCAGCGGTCGGGCGTTGACCTTGATCACCCGGGCCAGCTCGCGGCGCAGCTCGGTGGTGAACTCGGCGTCGAGATCATCCGGAACCAGGCCGAGTTCGTGGATCGCGTACCGGCCGCCGGGACGCAGCACCCGCGCCGCCTCGGCGATGATCGCCCGCTTGGACGCGTCCGACTGCATCGTCAACATCGCCTCGGCGAGCACCACATCGGCCGACGCATCGGGCAGCCCGGTCGACGCGGCGTCCTCGGTCACCACCCGTCCGCGCGCGCCGACGGCCCGTTCGGTCAGCCGCGCGGCGTCGGGATCCTTCTCGACACCCACATAGGAACGCGGATCCGCGGCCAGGATGTCGGTCGCCGTGCGGCCGAGGCCCGGTGCGAGTTCGACGACATCGGATCCGGTGATCTCCGCATGCCGCAACAGATCCCGGGTCAGTTCCAGGCCGCCGGGGCGCAGCACCCGCTTGCCGAGTCGGGCGAGCAGCCAGTGCCCGGGGGCGTTGTCGGCGCGGCGGCCCTCGTACGGCAGGACGGTGGGGTCGTCGGTGTTCATCGGTGATCGTCCTTCGGGGTGTCGGGTGCGTCGTGTCGGATGGTCAACAGAAAGGTGCTGTCCTGCAGGGCGGAAACCGCGTGCCGCCGCGGGGGAATCGCGACCAGGTCGCCCGCCCCCACCTCCCGGCTGCTCTCGCCCTCGGACAGTCGGATGCGCCCGGTGAGCACCTGCACCGTGGCCTCGGCCGGGCTGTCGTGCTCGGCGAGTTCGCTCCCGGCGGTCAACGCCAGCAGGGTCTGACGCAGCAACCTGCCGCCGTGCACGGTCCGCGCGGCACGGCCGCTGCTGCCGCCGCGGGCGCGTTCCAACAGCTCCTCGGCCAGCGCGGTCAGCCCGGTGACCTCGTTGACACCCGTCTGTTCCGACATCGATCGACCTCCGTCCGACCGGCGCCTCGATGGGCCGGTAACCCCACCCTAACCGAATTAAAAGGATAGAAATACGTTCTATAGGTCACTCGGCTGATGGTGGTTGAGGTGCGGACCGCCGCGGTGAACACTCGTGTGGTGGCCGACGACGACATGAGCGACTTCACCCGCGAGGAAGTCGAGTTCGATGGCAAGACCCGCACGGTCTTTCGGATCGGAGAGGGGCCGGCGGTCATCGTGATCGCCGAGATTCCCGGCATCACCCCGAAGGTGCTCGAGTTCGCCCGGCGGCTGCCGGCGCTCGGCTGCACCGCGGTGC
The DNA here is from genome assembly GCF_001552615.1 of Millisia brevis NBRC 105863. Classification (GTDB taxonomy): domain Bacteria; phylum Actinomycetota; class Actinomycetes; order Mycobacteriales; family Mycobacteriaceae; genus Millisia; species Millisia brevis. The sequence continues at coordinate 269,314 of NZ_BCRN01000003.1, read as the reverse complement.
TGCCGCATCTGTTCGGTGTCCCCGGTCGCGATTCGAGTCTCCAGCAGCGCGGGTGGCCCGGCTATCTGTGGTCGGTCGCGTCGTCGATGGGTCCGGCGTGCGTCAGCCGCGAGTTCACCGTCTGGGCGTTGGGGAAGAGCTCGCCGGTTGTCGGGTGGTTGCGGCAGCTGGCCGCGCGCGAATACCAGCGCTGCGGCGGGCCGGGCGTCGGTGTCGTCGGGATGTGCTTCACCGGCGGCTACGCCCTGGCGATGGCCGTCGACGACATCGTGGTGGCGCCGGTGCTCTCCCAGCCGTCGATGCCCGCCCCGCTGACGCCGAGTCGGCGCCGGTCGATCGACATCTCGCCGACCGATCTGGCGCGGGTCAAGGAGCGGTGTGACGACGGATTGCAGGTGATGGGCCTGCGGTTCTGCGGCGACCGCGCCGTCCCGGCGGAGCGCTTCGCGTTTCTGCGCGAACAGCTCGGCGATGCCTTCATCGGAATCGAACTCGACGATGCCGCCGCGAACCCCGATCCGCCGATGCCGCCGCACGCGGTGCTGACCGAGCACCTGATCGACGAACCGGGTCAGCCGACGCGCGATGCCCTCGACCGGGTGCTGGACTTCTTCTCCGCCAAGCTGGTCGACTCCGCCACCTGAGTCCGCCCGTGACCCCGTTCGGGTGAGTGGGACGGCGCACGACAAGGGAGCCCCGTCGATGACGGAGCTCCCTGTGGTAGTCGGTGGTGGGATCAGGCGGTCGGGATCAGGTCCTTGCGCGAACGGACGTCGAGGTCGAGCAGCCAGGCGTCGCCGTTGCGGCGGAAGCCGATCTCCTCGTAGTACGGGTTGACCTGTGCCGGATGCGTCATGACGTGGCGGTAGCCGCGGCTGGTGAGCAGATCGCTGCGCCGCCAGACGAACTCGCCGGGGGTGAAGTCGCGGAACTTCGGGGTGACGTAGTCGAGCATGACCCGCGCGATCGTGCCGTCGCGGCGGATGACGACGACGCCGACGGTCTCGTCACCCTTGACGACGATGAACGCCTCCTCGCCGGGCAGAACCTCGCCGGTGAAGGTGGGCTGCAATTTGTTGATGTCCGAGGCGTGGCTGCGCAGGGTGTGGCGCAGGTACGCGTCGTCGGCGCCGACCTCGAAGACCTCGTAGGCGGCCTCGTCGTGCGCCTCGCGGCGCAGTCGGACGATGAAGTAGACGTTGATCAGGCTCGTGACCAGGTTCAGCGCGACCATCGGCCAGACGCCCATCAGGGCGTTGAACGTGATCAGCACCGATCCGCCGAGCAGATTCAGGATGCGGAACCGGAGGACTCGGCGCTGCAGCAGCGAGTACACCAGAAGTGCGCTGCCGCCCCAGCCGAGAAGCTCCAGCCAGTACGTGGCAAGCAAACTCATATAGTCATGATAGTCGAGTTTTCTATGAGTTACGATCATGTTACCTGGTGAGTTCACCCACACGTGCCGGGAATGAAGCCTCCAATCCGTCGCCGGGTTCGGTGTCCGAGTCGGTCCGCCTGCCGCGCACCGTGCACGGCGCTCGGCCGGCAGCCGGTGCACCCGAGTTGTTGGAGGACCTGGAGAACCTCGAACCCTGACGGGGATCGTCCCGATGACCGGATCGGATGAGCGGATTCATCCCAACGGGTGAGCACAGGGAGCGGCGACGCGCCGGAGACTTTCCAGGTATGAGCGCCACGCTGGATCCGACCATCGCCCCACACGTTCGTTCGCACACCGAACTCGTGCTGGACGAGATCACGCGCACCGTTCTGGCGGTGCGGCCGGACGACCTGGCCGCGGCCGCCGACGCGATCGAAGGAGCGCGGCGGGTCTTCGTCCTCGGTCTCGGACGATCCGGAATCGCGTTGCGGGCCTTGGGGATGCGGCTGATGCATCTCGGCATCGAGGTCCACATCGTCGGCGAGACAACAACTCCGGCGCTCGGCGACCGAGACGTCCTGGTCCTCGCCTCCGGATCGGGCACCACCGCCTCGATCGTGCGGGCGGCGACCACCGCCGCCGCGGTCGGAGCCTCGACCGTCGTCTTCACCACCGACCCGACCTCGCCCGCCGCACGCGACGCCCGGGTGGTGGTCGTCGTGCCCGCGGCCGCCAAGACCGACCTGGCGTCGGCGGCGTCGCAGCAGTACGCGGGCTCGCTCTTCGAGCAGTCCGTGCTGGTGCTCGGCGATGCGCTCTTCCACACCCTGTGGCGCCGAACCGGAGCGCCCGCCGAGGAGCTCTGGGCTCGGCACGCGAACCTCGAGTGATCCCGTCCCCGAAAGGAATTCCCATGACCGAGCTGCAAGTGGCGATCGACCTGCTCAGCACCGACGCCGCCCTCGAGCTGGCCGCCGCGGTGGCCCCGCACGTCGACATCATCGAACTGGGCACCCCGCTGATCAAGAGTGAAGGCCTGGCGGTGATCCGCGCGATCAAGGGCGCGCATCCCGACAAGACCGTCTTCGCCGACCTGAAGACCGCCGACGCCGGCGCACTCGAGGCGCGGATCGCCTTCGACGCCGGCGCCGATCTGGTGACCGTGCTCGGCTCCGCGGACGACTCCACGATCGTCGGGGCCGTCGGCGTCGCCAAGGAGAAGGGCAAGGGCATCGTCGTCGACCTGATCGGCGTCGAGGACAAGGCCGCCCGCGCCCGCGAGGTTCACGCCCTCGGTGTCGACTTCGTCGAATTCCACGCCGGGCTCGACGAGCAGGCCCAGCCGGGCTTCAGCCTCGAGACCCTGCTGACCGCGGGATCGACGGCGCAGGTGCCCTTCTCGGTCGCCGGCGGCGTCACCGTCGACACGATCGCCGACGTGCAGAAGGCCGGCGCCCGCGTCGCGGTGGTCGGTGGCGCGATCTACAGCGCCGCCGACCCCTCCGCGGCTGCCCGCGAACTGCGCGCCGCCATCGCGTGACGAACCGGCTTCGGCGCGGGACCGGCTGCCGCCACCGCGTCCCGCGCCGAAACCGAGCCCTGCGCCGAAACCGGTGGGGTCAGAGCTCGTTCGCGCCGATCGCCTTGGCGATCGCGGCCGCCCGCGAGGTGACGCCGAGCTTGCGGTAGAGCTGCCCGACATGCGTCTTGACGGTGTTCTCGCTGATGCCCAACTCGGCGGCGATCTGCCGGTTGCGCTTCCCGGCGACCAGCAGGCGCAGCACGTCGGCCTCCCGCGGCCCGAGGTCCCACTCCGCCGGCGCCTCGGCGTTCTGCGGCGGGTCCAAGGGGATGCTCACGTCGATCGCGGTACCCCAGTCGGGCACGATGTCGAAGACCGCCGTGCCCCCGAGCGCCTTGACCCGGGCGTTGAGCTCCCGGAACGCGGGATCGCTCGCGGTGAGCCGACCCGGCCCGTCGTCGCGCAGTCCGATCAGCAAACGTGCTCCATCGCAACCCCATTGGACTCGGACCCGACCGACATCGTCCTGTTCGTTGATCGCCAGGACCGCCGTGCGCACGATGGCGCGCGCCGCGTGGGCGACCTCGCCCGGCAACGCCCGGCCATCGGTCGGCGGCTCGACGAACTGCATCTGCACCCTGCCGAAGCGCGCCAACGGGCTCAGATCGTGCCGAAGTCGTTCGAAGGCCCGCGAGACGGGTTCCTCGGTGATCGTCACCACCAGGTCGTTGGCCGCCCGCGCCAGGATCAGCGCGTCGGTCGCGACGGTGGTCGCCACCGTCCGTGCCCGGGTGTCGTCGAGATCGCGACTGCGCAGCACGGCGAGCACCGATTCGAGATCCGCGGCGTGGCGTTCGGTCAACTCCGCCGTCGCCCGCTGCCGCTCGACCGAGACCGCGCGCGACCTCCGCAGATAGGACGGATCGGCCTCCGCGACCCGGTGCCGAATACGCGCCGCGACCACCTCCCAGACCGCCCGCAGGAACGCCCCGGCGTCCGTGTCGAGCGCGGTCGGGCCCGGTTCGCAGAGCACCAGCAGCGCCCCGGTCCCGGCGAGCAGGGCGTGGATCGGCCGTTCCGCGCCGCCGACCGCCCCGGAATCCACCGTGCCCGCTTGCAGCGTCGAGCGGATCTGCGCCAACTCGGACAGCGTCGCCCGATCGATGATCGTCGGATCGCCCGCCGTCTTCTGGGGGCGGCCGGTGCAGTCCTCGGTGAAGATCAGCAACGCGCGATGCGGAACGACATCGACGACCACCTCGCGCAGGCAGGCGGCGATGTCGTCGAGCGGGGCGGCGACCAGCGGGGACAGCCGTGCGATCGTCGCGGCGTCCCGGCCGTCGATCCGGCCGTCGACGGGGCCTGCGGTCGGTGGCACGGCCGGCACGTCACCTCTTCTCATCCTTCGATGGTGAGGGACGCGGCGGTCCCTCACCATCGATCGGCGCATCGGCGTATGAAAAACGGAGGTGTGGAAGCTAGAGCAGGACGTACACCTTCGTGACCGGCTCGACGGCTTCGATCCTGCCGGCCCAGCCCTCCGGCAGCCGGTACCCCTCACCCGCGGTCACGTCGACGCTCTCGCCGCCGACCGGGGTGAGGCGCAGGACGCCCGACAGGATGAAGGCGGCCTCCGGCTCGGGGATCGGGTCGTAGTCGAAGCCGTCCCGGTCCGCGGTCCAGATCGCCACGAATCCGGTCCCGTCCTCGGGACCCGCGAGCGGCAGCAGGCCGAAGGTCGGCGACCCGAAGGGGTGGACGTGCGGCGGGGCCTCGGTGGATACCGGTACATCGAGAGCGTCGACGAGGTCGACATCAAATTTCAGAAGAGCTTCGGGTGCGACGGACACGGCGCGACCTTTCGTGAAGAAGGGGGAGTGCTTCAGTGTCTGCGCATTCCACGAAACTTGTCAAGCGCATAGTTTCGCGAACGGACGAGATTCCCGTCACCGATCGGCGATGCGCACCTACCGGGCGCCGGCCTCCGACCGGGAGATCAACAGTGCCCGCAGCGATCCGAGCGCGCGGGATGCCGCCTCGTGGTCGCCGAAGACGGTCAGTTGGAAAACGATGCCGTCGAGAGCGGCGAAGGCCGCCCAGGCGAGATCGGGATCGTCGATACCGTTGCGCGCCAGTTCGCGTCGCATGGCCTCGCGGTAGACCTCGTAGACGCTGGTCAGGACGGGCAGCAGTTCCGGCCGCCGTCGGGCCTCGAGGGCGAGTTCGAATTGGAAGGCCTGGAGGTCTCGGTCGCCGGCGACCAGGTCGATCATCTCGGGGGAGAGGCGTCGGTAGCCGGGCTCATCGGTCTCGAAGCCCGCGGTGTCGAGGCTTTTGCGGACCGAATAGACGGCGGCTTCGTGGACGAGGGTCTCCCAGTCCCCGAAGTGATGGCGCACGAGGCCCTGTGTGACACCCGCCTCCGCCGCGACCGCCCGATAGGTCAGGCTCCGCAGGCCCCCGGTGGCGACGATGCTGATCGTCGCGTCGAGGAGGGCCTGCCGTCCCGTGCCGTAAGCAAGACTGCCCATCCGCTCGTCCGCCTCTCGTGGCCGTGATGTCCTCCGGTCAGGCTACGCGGACGCGCAGTCGTACCCGGGAAGGTCGTCGGCCGCGCATTTCGAGCCGGTTTCCGCGGGCCTTCGCCGGTTTCGGAACCATTGCCGCAGGTAAACGATTCGTTGCGAGAGAAACTATGCGATTGACAAGTTTGGCTATGCGTTTGCACAGTTGTTGGAGCCACAGCTCGACGCCACGTGCACCGCAGGGTCTCGAACCGACGGCAATCCTCCTGTCCCGCAGTACCTGCATCCGTTCCTGGAGACCCCATGACCAATTCCACGGAGCCGGCGACCCCGACGATCACGTTGAAGCGCAACACGCTCGGAGTCCCGGCCATCCTGTTCTTCGTCTTCTCCGCCCAGGCGCCGCTGACCGGCATCGTGGGCGCCGTCGCCTACTCGGTGGCCCTCGGCAACGGCGCCGGCGCACCCGGCGCCTATCTGCTCGTCGGCCTGGTGATCATCCTGTTCGCGGTCGGTTTCACTACGATCTCGCGGCATATCGACACCCGAGGCGGTTTCTACCCGATCGTGCAGGCCGGCCTCGGGCGCGGGATCGGCACCGGCGGAGCATTTCTCGCGCTCTGGTCCTACAACACGATCCAAGCCGCCATGTACGGGCTTCTCGGGGCCACGCTGGCCGGAATGTTCCCGGCGATGGCCTGGTGGATCTACGCGGTCGCCGCGATCGCAGTGGTCTGGGCGCTCGGCACCCGCGGTATCGAACTCGGGGCCCGCGTCCTGTCGGTCCTCGTTATCGCCGAAGTGGCTATCCTGCTGGCATTTTCGTTTGTGGTTCTGGTCACCACCGGCTGGGGTGATCTCGACATCGGCGCGAGCTTCGCGCCCTCCGCGATTGCGGTGGGTACCCCGGGCGTGGCGATCCTGTTCGCGATCGCCTCGATGTTCGGCTTCGAATCGACCGCGATCTACAGCGGCGAAGCGCGGGACCCCCGACGGACCGTGCCGCGGGCGACCTATCTGTCGGTCGTCTCGATCGCGATCTTCTTCGCCTTCGTCGTGTGGATGATCGTCGCCTACTACGGCTCCGGCGATGTGCAGGACGCCGCTCTCGCGACGCTGGCCGACGACCCGGCGATGTTCGTGCTCGAACCGCTGACAGCGGTACTGGGTCCGTGGGCCGCGACCGCCGCGCAAATCCTGCTGTGCACCTCGCTGTTGGCCGGCGTGCTGGCCTTCCACAACATGGTGACCCGCTACGTGCACTCGCTCGCCGACCGCGGATACCTGCCGCGGCGGCTTGCGCATACCAACGATCGGCACGCTCCGGCGGCAGCGTCGCTGGCGCAGACCGTGGTCGCGCTGATCCTGGTGATGCCCTTTGCGATCGCCGGACTCGATCCGTCGCGGACACTGTTCGCGTGGTTCAGCGGCGTCGCCGTGGCGGCTCTGGTGTTGCTCTACGTGCTGTCCTCGGTGGCGATCGTCGTCTACTTCCGCCGCACCCGCGTCGAGGCGAACATCTGGACGACGCTGATCGCCCCGGTCGCCGCGACGGTGCTGATGGTCGGCGAGCTCTATCTGATCGTCACCCAGTTCGGGATGCTCACCGGCAGTACCGGTCCCACCGGATGGCTGCTGCTCGCAACGGTGCCGGTGATGTTCCTCGCCGGTTGTCTGGTGTCCCGGCTGCGCTCCGGGGCCGTGCGCGCTCCGGCCGCGATCAGCGAACAGGACGCCTGATGGGCGCCGACCGGCGGCCGGGGTCGGTGGCGATCGTCGGCAGCGGTCCGGCCGGTTGCTATACCGCGCAGGCCCTGCGCCGACTGCGGCCGGATGCCAAGATCACCGTCATCGAGCGCCTGCCCGTCCCCTACGGGCTGGTGCGCTACGGGATCGCCGCCGATCACCAGGGGACGAAGAACGTCACCAAGCAGTTCGACCGGCTCTTCGAACGCGATGCGGTCGGCTTCGCAGGGAATGTCGCCGTCGGTCGGGATGTCACGCTGGAGACGCTGCGGGAGCTCTTCGACGCGGTGGTGATCGCCACCGGACTGCCGGCCGATCGAGTTCTCGGTCTCCCGGGTGAATCCCTGGTGGGCGTGCACGGTTCCGGCGCGTTCACCCGCTACCTCAACGGCTATCCCGACCAGGCCCTCGATGCGTGCGACCCGGGGACCGATGTGGTGGTGATCGGCGCCGGCAATGTCGCGATCGACGTGGTGCGTCTGCTCGCCGGGCGGGCCGAGGATCGCCGCGGCAGCGACCTGCACCCGGACACCGAGGCGGCCACGTTGACCGGTGGCATCGAGCGCATCACCCTGCTGGCCCGCTCCGCCCAGGCCGAGGTGCGCTGCGCGGCGGCGATGATCAACGAACTCGGTCGGATCGGCGGGCTGCGGTTCGAGGTGACCGGGCAGACCTGTACGCAGGGGTCGGCCGCGGCCCGCGCGATCGCCGAACTGCCCGGCTGTCACACCGACGATCATCGGCTCACCGTCGAACTGCGGTTCGGAGCTGCGCCGCTCGGCTTCGTCGGCGATGACCGGGTCGCCGGCGTCCGAGTCGCCGATGTCGACGGCGGCGTAGTGGTCATCCCGGCGACCGCGGTGATCACCGCGATCGGGTTCGCGGCCGGTAGCGGGTCCGACCCGGTGGGAGTCGATCGCCCACCCGGTGTCTTCACCGCCGGTTGGGCACATTTCGGGCCGCGCGGCGCCCTGCCCGACGCCCGCGCGGACGGCAGGCGCGTCGCAGCCGAGATCGATGCCCACCTCGCATCCGAGACGGGGCCGGATCGCGGCGGATTGGCCGCACTGCGCGACGTGCTGCCGTTCACCCCCGTCGACTTCGAGCGGTGGCGGCGCATCGACCGGGCCGAGATCTCGGCCGCCGATTCCGATCGGGCCCGCCGGAAGTTCCTGACTGCCGGCGAACTCCTCGCCGCGGCAACAGATCCCACCCTCGACGATGCGACAGCGATCGTCCCGACCGAAAGGCCGCCCGCATGACCATCCGCATTCTCTACGGCACCGAATCCGGCAACTCCGAGATGATCGCCGACGACATCGCCGGCGCCCTGACCGATACGGGCGAGGTCAGTGTCGCCGATCTGCAGGACACCGACCCCGCCGGGCTCTCCCGCGACGACCTGCACCTGATTGTCTGCTCCACGTACGGCGAGGGTGAGCTTCCCGCGTCGGCGCAGCCCTTCGTCGACCAACTCGCCTCCGACCGGCCCGATCTCGCGGGCGTTCGCTACGCGATCTTCGGGCTCGGCGACAGCGGCTACGCCGAGAGCTACAGCAAGGGCAGCGAGCATCTCGTCGCGCTGCTCGACGACCTCGGCGCCACCCGGATCGGCGAGTACGGCCGCCACGACGCCGCCGGCTTCGACGACGCCGCCGAACTTGCGACCGCCTGGGCGCAAGCGACGGTCACGCTGCCCACCGCGATCTGACGACCAGCCCCCTTTCCGAGAGGACACACCGTGAGTACCCACCCGATCGACAATCTGCTGCCGTTCGACTCCCCGGACTTTCGTGCCGACCCGTACCCCTACTACGCGCGCGCCAGGGACCTCGCGCCCGTCTACCGGCACCCGCTCGGCATGTGGGTGCTGACCCGCTACGAGGACGTCGCGAAGCTCGCCTACGACCGCAGCCTGTCGGTCGAGCAGATCGACTTCGGCCCCGCCGCCCCGCTGCACGACAGCGCCCTCGGCGCCGACGTCCCCCGCCACACGACGCTGCGCCGCGTGCTCAACAAATGGTTCACCCCCAAGGCGGTGCAGACCTGGCGTGCGCACACCCAACGGCATCTCGACGACGTACTCGCCGACATCGTCTCCCGCGGTGGCACATTCGACGCCGTGCTGGACCTCGCCTATCCGGTGACCTTCCGCACCGTCTGCGATCTGATCGGCATCCCCCCACTCGAGGCCATCGGAGTGCGCACGGCCACCTACGATCTGGGCGCCGGTCTGGGCACCAACCCCACCGAGGACGAACTCGCGGGGGTCGTCGAGGCGATGGACTGGTTCGTCGGTCACGCCGAGCACCTCGTGACCCTGCACACCGCGGCCTCCCCGGACGGCCTGCTGTCGTCGTTGCTGGCGATGGAGGCGACCGGGGACCTGACCCACGAGGAGGTTGTCGGCACGCTGACGCTGATCTTCGCCGTCGGACACCTCGACATCGGCTATCTGATCGTGCACGGGTTGCGCCTGTTCGCCGAACACCCCGAGATCGCGCGGGCCTACCGGGACGACGAGAGCGTGCGGGCGGCGATCGTCGAGGAGACGTTGCGCATCGACACGCCCGAACAGTTCATCACCCGGATGACGACCCAGCCGGTGACCGTCGGTGACGTCGACATCCCGGCGGGGGAGATCCTCATCCTGCTGATATCCGCGGCGAACAAGGATCCCGAGGTCTTCCCCGATCCGGACGTCTTCGATTTCCGGCGCGACAACTCCAAGGCCAAGCACCTCGCGTTCGGCGGTGGGCTGCACGGCTGCGCCGGTCAGGTCCTCGCCCGTGCCGAGGCCGAGGTCGTCTTCCGCACGATTACCGAACGATTCGACGGGGTGCGACCGGCCGGCCCGGTCACCTACGGGCACACCGATTTCATTCGCTCGATCTCTCACCTTCCGCTCACGCTCGGAACCGCGGACGCCGACCCGCGCCCGCTGTGACGCCGGGTTGTCGGTGTTACCGTTCGCCGGGTCCGTGGCCTTCCTCGTGTCCGGCTTCGCCGAGCTTCCAATAGCCGCGGATGTCGAAGCTGCGGCGGTCGAATCCCTTCTCGCGCACGTGCGTCTGCAGCGGTCGCATGCCGGTCGCCTCGCCGGCCGCCCAGACGAAGGTGTGCCCGTCGTCCTCGGGAAGCGCGGCGATCAGGGCGGCGGCGAGATCGGAGCCGGCCGAGCGATGCAGCCAGTGCAGCCGCAGCCCGGCCCGATCGACCGTCGCGCGCTCGCGAGTGGCGTCCTCGACGAGGACGAAGACGTCGAGCGCCGCGTCGTAGGGGGCCTCCTCGATCCACCGCTCGATCGCGGGCAGGCCGGTCTCGTCCGCGCCGACGACGTAGCGGTCGTATCCGGACGGATACGTCGAGGTGCCGCGCGGACCCATCACGCCGATGGCATCGCCCGGCGCCGCGCGCAGCGCCCAGCGGCCGGCGGGTCCGTGATCGTGCAGGACGAAATCGAGGGTCAACTCCCGCGCGATCGGATCGAAGGTGCGGATCGTGTAGTCGCGGATCGCGAGTTCGACACCCTCGGGTCGGACGATGCCGCGCTCGCCGACCTCGGGAAGTGTCACCTCGCCGGTCGTCTCGTCGGGGACGACGAGCTTGATGTGGTCCGCGACGCCCATGCGGGTGCGCGGCAGCGTGTCTTCCAGCTGATCGCCCCCGAGAACGATGCGTCGCATATCGGGGGAGAGGTCCTCGGTGCGCACGACGGTGAGGACCCGTGCCCGCACCGGGTAGCGCTGCCGGGTGATCCCGGCGGGTTCGACGTTGGTCACGATGTGCCTCCTGTGGCGTAATTTAGGTTTGTCACTAGACTAAGTTTGTCACAAACCTAATTCTGAAGGTGGAGGGAGCCGATGGCGAGGACGTCGACGGAGATCGGCCGCGAACTGCGGAGCCTGCTCGTACCGCTGCGGCGGGCCGTCACGCGCGCCGCGCCGGCCCCGACCCGAGCCGGCGGGCTCAGCGATGCCCAGATCGAACTCCTGCGGTGTCTGCAGGCCGGCGGGCAGATGACCACGAACGAGGTGGCGCAGCGGCTGCACCTCGCGCGGCCGACGGTGAGCAATCTGGTGAAAGGGCTGGCCACGGCAGGGATGGTCGAACGGGAGCTGTCGCCGCACGATTCGCGCATGGTGCTGATCAGCCTGTCGTCCGCCGCGCGGCAGATCCTCTCCGACGTCGACACCGGCCGGGCCGCGGCGATGCAGCGGGCCATCGACGGGCTCGACGAACCGGAGCGCGCCGCGATCGAAGCGGCGCTGCCCGCCCTGGGGCGCCTGCTTACGCTCCTGCGGGCGGACTCCCGGCATCACGATGAGGAGGAGGATGGGGATGAGTGAACAAGGAGAGGTAGCGGCGGGATCGGGCTCCGCCGGGGAGCGGATCGTCGTGATCGGCGGCAGCTCCGGCATCGGGTTGCGGGTCGCCGAGCTCGCGGCCGGGGGCGGTGCGGACATCGTGATCGCCGGCCGCGATCCGCAGCGACTGGATGCTGCCGTCGACGGGCTGCGGGCCCATGGCGCCGCCGTCGAGGGGGTGCGCCTCGACGCGCACGATCCGGACCAACGGGAGTCGTTCTTCGCGACGCTCGGGCCGTTCGATCACCTGGTGTCGACGATCGGTGTGCCGATGGGCGGCGGCTTCCTGTCGGCCCCGGCCGCCGAGATTCGGCGCACGATCGAGTCGAAGTTCTTCGCCAATCTCGCGATCGCGCGCCTGGCCGCCCCGCTCATCCGCGACGGTGGCTCACTGACGTTCACCTCCGGCACCGGCGGTCGGGCGCAGGACGCCGCCGGCAGCTACGTCGGCAACCTCGCCATCCACGCGCTGGTCGAAGGTCTCGCCGTCGAGCTCGCCCCGCGGGCCCGAGTCAATGCCGTCGCACCAACCTGGACACCGACCCCGCTGTGGAAGGACGTGTCCGAGGCGGAGCTGGCCGCGACCAAGGCGCGGTTCGCGAGCGCCATTCCGCTCGGTCGCACCGCGACGATCGACGAACTCGCCGACGCCTATCTGTTCCTCATCCACAACACCTTCATCACCGGTCAGCAGATCGCCGTCGACGGCGGCATCATGCTCGGCGGCTGACCGCTGCACCGAAGGCGGGAAGGTCCGGCCGGTGGAAGGCTTCCTCCCCGGTCGACCATCTGGGTGCGCGCAGATCCGCACTCCTCGTCGAGACCACGTCTCGCTCGGTGACGGACATCATCTTTCCGGGGTGCCCCCGGCAGGACTCGAACCTGCGACCTAGGGATTAGAAGGCCCTTGCTCTATCCACCTGAGCTACGGAGGCTTTGCCCGATACGGGCGAGCAGAGTATAGCCGGGTCGCACCGGCCGAGTGGTCACCTCGACCGACTCCCGCAACCGACCACCCGGGCGGCCCGGAATAAGCTGGATCGGTGACCCGAACGGACCAGCCCTCCACCATCGGGGCGCGACCCTTTCTGATCGGAGCCGCGGTCCTCGCCGCGGTGATCGTGGCTGCGGTGACCGTCATCACAGCAGGTCAGACCGTGGTTGGTCTGCCCGAAGCGGACGCGTTCACCGAATACGGCCTGCCGATCGTGCGGGCGTTGACCGAGATGGCGGCGGCCATCGCGATCGGCTGCCTGATGTTCGCCGCCTTCTTCGTACCGCCGCAGAGCAACGGCCTGCTCGATGTCGCCGGCTACCGGGCGGTGCGCATGGCCAGCGTCGCCGCGCTGCTCTGGGCGCTCGGTGCATTGTTGCTGATCCCGCTGACCCTCTCGGACGTCAGCGGGCAGCCGCTGTCGGTGGCGATCCTGCCGGAGAACCTCGTCGCGAGCGCCGGTCGGGTCGAGACCACGGTCGCCTGGATCCAGACCGCTGTGCTGGCCTTCGTCCTGGCGATCGCCGCCCGGTCGATCCTGCGGTGGGGCTGGACCCCGGTGCTGTTCGCCTTCGGTCTGGCGAGCCTGCTGCCGCTCGCGCTGACCGGCCACTCCTCGGCCGGCGGCGCGCACGACATCGCCACCAACTCGCTGATCATCCACCTCGTCGCCGCCGCCGTCTGGGCCGGCGGGCTGGTCGCCGTCCTGGCCTACGCCGTCCGCGGCGGCACCCACGTCGCGTTGGCGGTCCGCCGCTTCTCGACCGTCGCCGCGTGGGCGGTGGTCGCGCTCGCCGCCAGCGGCGTGATCAATGCGCTCGTGCGCCTGCCGATCAGCGCTCTCGGGTCGACCTACGGCGCCCTGGTGATCGCCAAGGCGACCGCGCTGATCCTGGTCGCGGTGCTCGGTTGGCAACAGCGCCGCCGCGTCGTCGACACGATCGAGGACGGCCGAGTCGACCGGTCGACCCTGGCCCGTCTGGCCGGCATCGAGGTGCTGATCTTCGGCGCGGTGATCGGCTTGGCGGTCGGTCTCGGACGCACCGCACCGCCCGAGTCGGCGGCGCGCATCCCCACCCAGCTCGAGACCGTCGTCGGATACGCCGTTTCCGGTCCGCCGACCTTCGCGCGGTTGATGCTCGATTGGCGCTTCGATCTGATCTACGGAACGCTCGCGATCCTGCTGGCGGTGCTGTACCTGATCGGGGTGCGCCGGCTGCGTCGGCGCGGTGACGCGTGGCCGGTCGGCCGGACGGTCGCCTGGTTGCTGGGCTGCGGGTTCCTGCTGTTCACGACGTCGTCCGGGATCGGGGTCTACGCCCCGCTGATGTTCAGCATCCACATGATCAGCCACATGATGCTCTCGATGCTGGTGCCGGTCCTGCTGGTGCTCGGTGGCCCGATCACCCTCGCCCTGCGGGCACTGCCGCCGGCCGGTCGTGGCGGCCCGCCCGGCCCGCGCGAGTGGATCCTCGCCGCCGTGCACAGCCCGGTCTCACGCTTCCTCACCCAGCCGTTGGTGGCCGCGACCCTCTTCGTCGGCGGCTTCTACGCGCTCTACCTCGGCGGCATTTTCGAGGCGACCGCGGGCAGCCACTTCGCGCATCTGCTGATGAATGCGCACTTCCTGGTCACCGGGTACCTCTTCTACTGGGTGGTCATCGGTGTGGACCCGGCACCGAAGCAGTACCCGCCGGTGGTGAAGCTGGCGATGGTGATCGGGTCGCTGCCCTTCCACGCCTTCTTCGGTGTCGCGATGATGAGCGCCGGTCAGGTGCTGGCGGAGCAGTACTACGCCAACCTGCAACTGCCCTGGGCGATCGATCTGTTCGAGGATCAACGCGTCGGCGGCGGCATCGCCTGGGCGGCCGGTGAGATCCCGCTGATGGTGGTGATCATCGCGCTGATGGTCCAGTGGGTGCGCAGCGACGAGCGATTGGCCCGTCGGATCGACCGCGCCGCCGACCGGGACGACGAGGCCGACCTCGCCGCCCACAACGCGATGTATCGAGAGCTCGCCCGCCGGGATCGGGAGAGCCAGAGCGGACGGTAGCCGACCGAATCGGCTCCCGGGAACCTCCCGGGCAACGGCCGGCCTCCCGGATGTAGGGCTGCCTAACGTCGGTCGCATGCAGACAACCCGGACAATCGACGACACCGACCGCGGGGCCCCGCGCCGAACCGCCGGATGGGTCGGCGCCGTCGTCCTCGCGGCGACCCTGGCGTTGGCCGGGTGCACCACCGCGACCACATCGACCGACACCGACCTGTCGACGACATCCGCAAGCGCCACCGACACCACCGATGCCGAGACGTCGAGCGATGTCGAGACCTCGGCCTCTACGACGGCCGAGACGATCACCGATACCGCGGCGGCCGCGCAGGCGTTCCTGGCGACCCTCTCCGACGAGCAGATCGCACAGGTGACCTACGCCTACGACGACGAGACCAAGACCACCTCCTGGTCGAACTTCCCGGTCACCTTCGTCGAACGCGCCGGGCTGAACCTCGCGGACCTGACCGACGAACAGCGGGCCGCGGCGATGACCGTGCTCGAGGCGCTGCTCAGCGACGCCGGCTACGAGACGGTCACCGGCATCATCGGCGGCGACCAGTTCCTGCACGACTACAGCAACAGCACCGAGGACTCCCTCGGCCAGTACTACATCGCCTTCTTCGGCGACCCCTCCGACAGCAGCGCCTGGGAGGTCCAGTTCGGCGGCCACCACCTCGGCATCAACGCCACCCTCGACGGCGCCGACGACGCGATCACCTTCGCGCCGACCCACCTCGGATCGCAGCCCGCCGTCTACACCGACGACGCGGGCAACGAGGTCCAGCCGCTCGCCGGCATGTACGACAGCGCCTTCGCCTTCTACGACAGCCTGACCGACGCCCAGAAGCAGCAGCTCTACCAGGGCGAGGACATCTCCAACCTCACCTGCGCGCCCGGCGGCACCTGCGACTACCCGACCGGCACCGGCATCTCCGGAGCCGACCTGACCGACGAACAGAAGCAACTGCTGCTCGACGTGATCGCCAACTGGGTCGGCCTGTCCGACGAGCAGACCACCGCGACCGCGCTCGCCGCGATCGAGGCGACCCTCGACGAGACCTACGTCAACTGGTCCGGTGCGACGACCTACGACATGACGCAGGGCGACGGCATCCACTTCCAGATCTCCGGCCCGAACGTCTACATCGAATTCGCCAACCAGCAGGGCTCCGCGGGCGCCGACGTCGACGGCTACATCACCTCCGGATGGGGGCACATCCACACGATCTACCGCGACCCGACCAACGACTACGCGAACAGCGTCACGCAGCAGGCGGCGTCCGGACCGGGCGGCGGGGCCGGCCCCGATGGTGGATCGGCCCCCGACGGTGGAACTCCGCCCGCGGGCGGGCCGACCGGTGCCGGCGGCAGCTGATCGTGCCGACGCGGCGCGAAACCCGATTGAACCCCGGCGTCGGCTACCCCAGACTGGTGACCCATGGGTCACGTGGAGCTCTCCGGCATTCGCTACGAGCTGCCCGATGGCCGCGTCCTGCTCGACGACGTGTCGTTCCGGGTGGGGGAGGGCGCGAAGGTGGCGCTCGTCGGGGCGAACGGCGCCGGCAAGACCACCCTGCTGCGGATCGTCACCGGGGAGATCTCCCCGCACGACGGGACCGTGGTGCGATCCGGTGGTCTCGGGGTGATGCGGCAGATGGTCGCCGCCGGCTCCCAGACCGTGCGCGATCTGCTGCTGTCGGTGGCGCCGCCGCGGGTGCGGGCGGCGGCCGAAGCGGTCGACGCCGTCGAACTGGAACTGATGGACAACGACGACGACGCCACCCAGATGCGCTACGCCAACGCGCTCGCCGAGTACGGGGACGCGGGCGGCTACGACGCGGAGGTGATCTGGGACGCCTGCTGCACCGAGGCCCTCGACATCCCGTTCGACCGCGCCCGGTGGCGCGACCTGTCGACCCTGTCGGGTGGCGAACAGAAGCGCCTGGTGCTCGAGTCGCTGCTGCGCGGGACGGATCAGGTCCTGCTGCTCGACGAGCCCGACAACTTCCTCGACGTACCGGGCAAGCTGTGGCTCGAGGAGCGCATCAACGCGACGCCCAAGACGATCCTGTACGTCAGCCACGATCGGGAGCTGTTGGCAAACACCGCCACCCGCGTGGTGACCGTCGAACTCGGCGCCGCGGGCAACACCGCGTGGGTGCATCCCGGCGGCTTCGCGACCTACCACGAGGCGCGCGCGGACCGCTTCGCCCGCCTCGAGGAACTGCGTCGCCGCTGGGACGAGGAGCATCAGAAGCTGCGCGACCTGGTGATGATGTACAAGCAGAAGGCCGCGTACAACGACGGTCTCGCGTCCCGCTATCAGGCCGCCCAGACTCGGCTGCGCAAGTTCGAGGAGATCGGCCCGCCGCAACAGATCCCGCGCGAGCAGCAGGTCAACGTGCGGCTGGCGGGTGGGCGGACCGCAAAGCGCGCCGTGGTCTGCGAGCAGCTCGAGCTGAGCGGATTGATGAAGCCGTTCGACCTCGAGGTGTGGTTCGGCGAACGGGTCGCGGTGCTCGGCTCCAACGGCTCCGGCAAGTCGCACTTCCTGCGGCTGCTGGCCGCCGGCGGGTCGGACCCGGACATCGAACATCAACCGGTGGGGGACGTGCCGATCGAGCCGGTGCGGCACGCCGGCGTCGCTCGCCTGGGCGCGCGGGTGCGGCCCGGCTGGTTCGTCCAGACCCACGAGCATCCCGAACTGATCGGCCGCACCCTGCTCGAGATCCTGCATCACGGCGACGAGCACCGCAGCGGGATGGGACGCGAGCAGGCCGCCCGCCGATTGGACCGCTACGAGTTGGCGGGCTCGGCCGAGCAACGCTTCGAGTCGCTGTCGGGTGGACAGCAGGCGCGGTTCCAGTTGCTGCTGCTCGAGCTGTCCGGAGCGACGCTGTTGCTGCTCGACGAGCCGACCGACAACCTCGACGTGCAATCGGCCGAAGCGCTGGAGGAGGGATTGCAGCGGTTCGAGGGAACGGTCATCGCCGTCACCCACGACCGCTGGTTCGCCCGCGGCTTCGACCGCTTCCTGGTCTACGGCTCCGACGGGTCGGTCTACGAATCGGACGAGCCGGTATGGGACGAGCGGCGCGTCGAGCGCACGCGGTAGCTCACCCCGCCGTGCGGGACTACGGCAGAAACCGGGAGAACTCCGGCGGGCCGAATCGCAGCGGCAGCGCGCCCGGACGACGCAGGACGTCCTCGATCCGGACGGTGACCAGCCGCTCGGCCCCGGGATGTCGGCCGGGATCGGGCGTGGCGTAGTCGACCGTCGCCCGACCGGAGATGTGCAGCAGGTCTCCGCTGTCGAAGCGGGGGATCAGCAGGCCGATGCGCGGGTCGAGGTCGATATTGCCCAGGGTGTTGAACATCGAGTTGCCCGCGTAGTCGGGGAACCGCAGCGTCGCCGCGTCGATCACCTCGACACATCCGGGTGCGCCGCCGCGATGGCTGACATCGGCGCCGTCCGGTGCGGTCGATGCCAGGAAGAATGTGTCGGCCGACGCCACGGTCGCGGCGTCGATATCCGACAGCTGCTCGCCGGCCGATGCCGCGGCCGTCGCGACATCGACCGACTCGAGCGGTAGTCGGCGCTGGATGTACTTCATGCAGTTCGGGTAGGCCTGCGCCACGGTCAGCGTCAGACCGGGAAGCCCGGCGCCGTCGTGATCGTCGGTCAGGGTGCCGTTGATCCGCGCCCGGAAGCGGCGTCCCGGATCGATCGCCAGCAGCGCCAGCGGCGCCGGAGCCCGCAGGCCGGCCAGCGGATCGCCGGGCAGGGGCGACCCCGAGATCGACACCGTCGACGGATCGGGGGCCGCGAGAAACCCGGGCGGGCCGGTGCGCACGCTCGCCCGGACCCGGCCGGCGGAGTCGATCGCCCCGAGCACGATCCACGGCTGGGTGCCGAGGAACTGCGCCAGCCGCGGCGGCACGAACGACCGGATCGAGGCCCCGACCCGCGTCGCCTCGGCGGACCGGCCGGTCCGGGCCTGCACCTCCAGCTCCCCGGCGTGATAGCTCATCGTCAGAAGAAGCCGCAGCTGGGCTGTCCGTGGGTGAGCGGCTCCCGATCCCCGAGGCCCGACGCCGTGCAGATCTCGATGCGCAATCCGTCGGGATCGGTGCAGAAGATGCCGCCCGATTCGAGGCCGGGCATGTGGGGGAGCACCTCGTCGTAGATCAGGGGGACGCCGAGGGCGCGCAGACGCTCGACGGCGGTCTCGACGTCCTGCGGGGTCGGCACGTCGAAGGCCAGATGGTGCAGTCCCGGAGCGCCGGGCGCGAAGTCGCCCGAACTCTGCTGCCAGAGCGTCAGGACCAGGACCGAGTCGCGACCGAGGAAGGCGTATCGGTGGTCCGGATCGCCGCTCTCGGCGATCACGTCGAATCCGAAGACGTCGCGGTAGAAGGTCAACGAGCGGGCCAGGTCGCTGACGTTCAAGGCGACGTGACCGGTGCGGGCCGCGGTGATCGGCGCGGTCGCCGCCGGGGCTGCGGACGCTCCGGTATCGGCAGGTGCGGACATGGGGGACTCCCGTCGTCGGTGGCGGCTATCGGATCGGAATATAACCGTCTAAAGAGAGTTTGTAGGTTATCGAGCGCAGGGGTCAAGAGGGCAGACGGAATCGGCCTCGCGCGATGATGGGAGCGAAGCTTCGAGCGGGAAAGGGAGAGTGCGATGAGACGGGTCGACCCGCGTCCGCTGCTCGGTGAACCCCTACCGCTCGATCTGCTCAATACGCATTGGATCGAGCGCGGCGAGCTGCAGGACTTGCTGGAGACGGTCGACGGTGTCGCCATCTGGTTGGCGTCGTCGTCGATTCCCGCGGCGGAGCGACCGGCCGCCGGCGAGGAGTTGCGGCTGCGATTGTGCGAGACCCGCGAGGCGATTCAGGCGGTCGCCGAGCACCCGGCATCGGTGGATGCGCGTTCGGCATTCAACGCGATCCTGGCGCGCGGGCACCGTCGTCGTCGGCTCGCCGAGGCCCCCCAGCCGGGCGCCGGCGGGCGATCGTTGTCGACGGTGGTCGCGGAACCGGGCTGGGAGGTGCCCTGGACGATTGCCGACACCTACCTCGACCTGCTCGATCGCTCCGCGGACCGGATTCGTCGGTGCCAACATCCGGAATGCGTGCTGTGGTACCTGGACACCAGCAAGTCGGGGAATCGACGGTGGTGCTCGATGAGCATCTGCGGCAACCGGGCGAAGGCCGCGCGGCACTACCGTCGGCAGGCCGACTGAGTCCGAACGGGACATTCGGATGTGCCCGGGCTACGCTCCACGCCGACACACACGACGGTGCGGGAATCCGATGGAAATTCGGAGCGGTCGCGCCACTGTGACCGGCCCGTGCGGGCCGGGAGCCAGACCTCACCCGTCGTGACATCCACCCACCGGGCCGCGAGTTGCCCAGAGGAGTTGTCGGTGACGGCTGCCCGTACCACGCGCTCGGCGCTCGTGATGGTGGTGCTCCTCGCCGCACTCGTGCCGAGCGCGCTGATCGGTGTCACGCTCGGTGCCGAACCGCTGCCGCTCGCCACGGTGGCCGATGTCGTGGCCGCTCGCTTCACCGGCGCCGCCGTCTCGCCCGGGCTCGACACGATCGTCTGGGAGTTGCGGATGCCGCGCACCCTGCTGGCGATCATCGTCGGTGCCGGGCTCGCGCTCGCGGGCGCGGCGATGCAGACCCTGGTGACCAACCCGCTCGCCGATCCGTACCTGTTGGGGATCTCCTCGGGCGCATCGGTCGGCGCGGTCGCCGTATTGACCACCGGTTTCCTCGCCGGCGCGGGGACCTGGGCGCTGTCCGGCGGCGCGCTGCTCGGGGCGCTGGCGGCGGGCGCGATCGTCCTGACCGTCGTGCTCGCCTCGGGCGGAATCACGCCGTTGCGGCTGATCCTGACCGGGACGGTGCTCGCCGCCGCCTTCTCCTCGATCGCGAGCTTCCTGGTCTTCCGCAGCAAAGACCCGTCGGCGGCGGAGTCGGCGATGTTCTGGTTGCTCGGATCGTTTGCGGGCGCCGACCGAACCAAACTGCTCGCTCCGGCGATCGTCGTCGCCATCGGCGCGATCGCGCTGCTCGCCGTCGCCGGTTGGCTCGACGCGTTGATGCTCGGCCCGACGACCGCCGCCTCGCTCGGGGTTCCGGTCCCGCAGTTGCGGCTGGCACTGGTGATCGTGCTCGCGCTGGTCGTCTCGGTGCTGGTGGCGGTGTCCGGCGGAATCGGCTTCGTCGGTCTGGTCGTCCCGCACCTCGCTCGCCTGCTGGTCGGGCCCCGCCACCGCGCCTTGCTGCCGGCCGCGATGCTGGCCGGCGCGCTGTTCATGGTGTGGGTCGACCTGGGCACCCGGGTGCTGACCCGGCCCGTCGAGATCCCGGTGTCGGTCCTGACCGGCATCATCGGCGCGCCGGTCTTCCTGATCCTGATGTCCCGCCGCCGGTACTCCTTCGCCGGGACGACATGACCACGCTCACCGTTACCGGGCTCTCCTGCACCGCGGGTCGGCGGCGGCTGCTCGACGAGGTGTCCTTCGTCGCCGAACCCGGCGAGGTTCTCGGCCTGGTCGGGCCCAACGGCGTCGGCAAGTCGACATTGCTGCGGACGATCGCCGGTCTCGACGCGCCCGCAGCGGGGACGGTTCACGTCGGCGACGTCGATGTGCACGCCGTCGGAGCTCGGCGGCGCGCCCGGTTGGTGGCCTTGCTCGCCCAGGAGGAGGTTCCGGAGGCGGAGTTGACCGTGGAACAGGTTGTCGCCCTGGGCCGCACACCGTTCCTTCCGCCGTGGGGCGGCTCGGCGGATCCGGTCGACCGTCGCGCGATCGCCGGGGCATTGGCGATGGTCGAGATGCAGGCGACGGCCCTCCGCTCGGTGACCACCCTCTCCGGTGGCGAACGGCGGCGGGTCCTGCTGGCCCGCACGCTCGTCCAGGACACCGCGGTGCTGCTGCTGGACGAGCCGACCAACCATCTCGACATCGCCCACGCGATGGCGGTGCTCGAACTGATCCGCGCCACCTCCCGCACCGTCGTCGTGTCGTTGCACGACCTCGCCCTCGCGCGGCGCTTCTGCGACCGGATCGTGGTGCTCGCCGGCGGCACCTCCCGACCTCCCGCACCTGCGGGTGAAGCGCTCAGTCCGCCCGTCCTGGCCGAGGTCTTCGACGTTCATGCGATCGAACTGGTCGACCCCGCCACGGGTACCCCGCACCTCGTCGTCATCACCCCCATCACCAGGAAAGGCAACCGATGAAACGCAGCACCCTCGCCGCGCCGGCGCTGCTGACGGTCGTCCTCGCGACCGTCACAGCCTGCTCGTCCGGCTCCGAGACCGCCGCGGTCGACGCGCAGACGATCACGATCACCAACTGCGATACCGACCTCGAATTCCCCTCGCCCGCCCAGCGCCTCTTCGTCAACGACGGCAACATGATCTCGATGGCCCTCGCGCTCGGCGCGCAGGATCAGGTGGTCGCGGTGTCGAGCATGCAGCGCGATGCCGAGACGTTGGCCCGCCATTACGGTCAGGATGTGGTCGACGGGCTCAATCAGGTGGCGCCGGAGTACCCGTCGCGCGAGACGGTGCTGGCGCAGGACCCCGACACGATGATCGCCGGTTGGAACTACGGCTACTCCGAGGACAAGAACCTCACACCGGACAGCCTGCGCGCCGACGGAATTCCCGCCTACACACTCACCGAGAGCTGCCGGCAGACCGACGGGGAGCGCGCCCGCGGCACCGTGCCGCCATGGGATGCACTGCGCGCCGACCTGACCAATATCGGCGAGATCACCGGCCGCGCCGACACCGCGCAGGACGTGATCGCCGACGTCGACGAGCGGCTCGCAGCCCTCGAATCCGCGCCGCAGGCGCAGACTCCGCCGACGATCTTCCTGTTCGACAGTGCGACGGACACCGTCTACACCAGCGGCCGGTTCGGTGCCCCACAGGCGATCATCGAGGCAGCCGGCGCCGTCAGCGCGACGGCGGATATCGACGACACCTGGGTGGCGGTCTCCTGGGAGCGGATCGCCGCGGCGAACCCCGACGCGTTCCTCTTCGTCGACTACCCGCCGCAGACCTTCGCCGAGAAGATCGAGCTGCTGCGCACTCGGCCCGGCTTTGCCGACCTTCCGGCGGTGCGCGACTCACGCTTCCTGAATCTGCCGTACGCGCTGTGGACCTCCGGGCCGCTCAATGTCGACGCCGCCGAGCAGGTGCGAGCGCGGCTCGAGCAATGGCAGCTCGTCCCCGAGTCGGGCATCGTTCCGAAGTTCGACGACTCGGTACCCGCCTGATCGTTCCGTTCGTCCCCACCGTGACGAGGGCCCGCAACCGTCCGAGGATGCGGGCCCTCGGCCGGGGAGCCGGAGGTCAACCGCGCGGGCGACCGGTCGGCAGTTCGGGGCCGATCGCGACGGACGAACCGGGTGTGCGCCCCCTGCCCCACCCGATCCGTGCGCGGTAGGTCCCGATCTGCTCGGTCGGGAGCCGGCGGTGCGGCCGCGGATCCGGACCCGATTCCGGACTGACGTAGAGCGCGTCGGCGGGGCAATAGGCCTCGCACATGAAGCAGGTCTGGCAGTCCGACTGGCGGGCGATGATCGGGATGCCGTCGGTGCCGTGATCGAAGACGTTGGTGGGGCAGGCGAGCACACACTTGTCGCAGCCGATGCAGGCATCGGCGAGCACCACCTCGATCATGCGACGCGCGCCGCGATGCCCGGGTCCCGCGAGGCATCGGAGGGTGCCGTTCGGCGCGTCCACACCGTGTCGAGGCCCCCGGTCAGAACGTGTCCGCGCTGCGCCGGATCGAGGTCCGGGTAGTCCTCGCGCTTGCTCATCCCGCGACTCTCGGTCCGCGCGAGCGCCGATGCGTACATCCAGCGGCCGACGGCGGTGATCGCCGCGACCTCGCGGGCGCGGACCCGGCCCGCCGCGTCGCCGGCCCCGAAGTCCGGGTCCGAGACCGCATCCCACACGTCGTCGAGCCCGCGCTGCGCCGCCGACATGCGATCACCCGACCGCAGGTAGTTCCGCTCGACGGGCAGCAGGTGCGATTGCGCCGCCGCCAGCACCTCCGCCGGCCGCGTCCCCGCCGGCCGCGCCCGGACCCCGATCGCGATCGTCCCCGCGCCGCGCGGATTCGATGCCGTCCGGATGCGTGAACCGAGCGCGTCGTGGGCGGCCGCGGCGCCGGCGAAGCTGCCGGACGCCATCGCCCAGGCCGCATTGTGGCTGCCGCCGCCGGTGAATCCGCCGCAGATCCGCTCCCGGGTGGCGGCGTCGCCGGCCGCATAGAGACCGGGCACCCCGGTGCGGCAATCCTCGTCGAAAAGGTCGATCCCGCCCGTCCCGCGGACCGTGCCCTCGGCCAGCAGATCGACCTCGAACAGATCGGTGAACGGGTCGATTCCGCGTCGATCGAACTGCAGGAAGAAGTTCGGCTGCCCCAGGCGCATCTGTGCGGCGACCGTCGCGTCGGCGCGATCGAGCCGGGCGAAGACCTTCTCGTCCAGCAGGGTCCTCGCGATCACCGAACGCCCGACCAACGAGCCCGCACCCTCGAGGATCGAGCCGTCGGCACGGTAGAAATTCGCGTAGCCGTAGTAGGCGGTCTTGGTGATCGTCGAGCCCTTGGGGGCGATCCCGTAGGCGTTGGAGAACTCCATCCCGGAGAAGTGCGCGCCGACCTCGGCGGCCATCAACGCGCCGTCGCCGGTGTCGACATTGGTGCCCAACGCCCGCGACAGGAAGGCGCAGCCGCCGGTCGCCAGAATCACCGCACCGGCCCGGACGCGGTAGTCGCGACCCTCCTGGCGGCGGTAGCCGGCGGCGCCCGCCACCCGGCCGTGCGTGTCGACCAGCAACTCCAGCGCGGGGGAGTGATCGAGGATGCGCACCCCGCGTCGCTGCACCCAGGCGCGCATCCGCCGCATGTACTCGGGTCCCTGGACCCCGGTGCGGATCGGCTCGCCGGTCGCGGGATCGACCGGGTACGGGTAGCGACCCTCGTCGCCGAGTCGGTGCATATTGCGATAGGTCCGCTCGAGGACGCGGTCCATCCAGTTGTGGTCGGCGAGGTTGCCGCCGGGACGTTCGCGGCTCGCCTTCGCCGCCTCCCGCGCCGCGGGATCGGGGGCGACGTACCAGACCCCGGTGCCCGCCGGCGCGGTCGCGCCCGAGGTGCCGCAATAGCCCTTGTCGACCAGGACCACCTCGGCGCCGTTCTCGCGTGCGTACAACGCCGCCCACGTCGCGGCGGGTCCGCCGCCGATGACCAGAACATCGGTGGTCAGGGTGGGATCGTCGACCATATCGGGCCTCCTCCCGCCCCGGCCCGGGCCATTCCCGGCAGCGAGCGGACGATCGTCACGGTAGGTGCCCGTGTGGGACCCGAACCATGGTTGGGATCATCGCGAGTCTGGGATACCTGTGCCGAATCGCCGGCCTGAGGTCACGATCGGCCGAACCGCCGGCCGGGGGTCACGATCGAGCGGGCCGCCGCCGGGGGACGCGCTGGGTTTCGGGGATGGCGCGATCGAGCAGTCGGCGCAGTTCGACGCGCTCGTCGTGGTCGAGGCGGCCGAAGATCTCGCTCGAGATGCCGTCCTGGGCGGCGGCCACCGCATCGAGGGTGTCGCGGCCGGCGTCGGTCAGCTCGACCAGCGTCGCCCGCCGATCGGCCGGATCGGGGGTGCGGCGCACCAGGCCCTCGTCCTGGAGGCTGTCGACCACCTCGGTCGTCGACCGCGGCGCGATCCGCAATCGTGCGGCGAGGTCGCCGAGGCGCAGCGGTTCGTCCGAGCGCCCGATCGTGCGCAGCGCCCGGCTGTGCCAGGGCGTCAGACCGAGCGGTTCGAGAGCCGCGGCGTGTCGGCGGCGGATGGTCAACGCCACCGACAGCAGCGTGTCGGCCAGGTCGACTGCCTCGGAGTCGGGCGTCCCGGTAGGTCCGGGACCGTGTGCGGCGTCGGGGGAATGCACAGCCGAAGTCTAGCGTTACACCGGTCGGCCTCATAGTGAGGTAACCTCATCTATATCGGCCGGGTCCTCGAACCACAGCCCCGAGAGACCGGGCCCCCGAGCTTCATAAGGAGGTGCCCATGACAGTGGTACCCACATCACCCGGACGTCGGGAATCCATTCATCGGCCGGACGGCCCACCGGCCCCGCTCCACCGTGTCCTGGCCCTGTTCCATCCCTACCGCTCGCGCATCGCCGTCGTCTGCCTGATCATCGCGATCTCCGCGGTCATCGCCCTCGGCTCGCCGCTGCTGCTGCGCGACATGCTCGACCACGCGATCCCCGAGGCCAACGTCGGTCTCGTGACGGTCCTGGCCGGCGGCATGATCGCGATCGCCGTCGTCACGAACTGCCTCGGCGTCGTGCAGACCTGGATGTCGAACACGATCGGCCAGGACCTCATGCACGGCCTGCGCGTGCGGGTCTACCGCCACCTGCAGCGCCAGTCGCTGTCCTTCTTCGCGCGCACCCGCACCGGTGAGGTGCAGTCGCGCATCGCCAACGACATCGGCGGCATGCAGTCGGTGGTCACCAATACCGCCACCACGATCGCGCAGAACGCCGCGACCGTCGTCGCCACCGTGATCGCGCTGCTGGTCCTCGACTGGCGCCTCGCACTCTTCTCCCTGGCGATCCTGCCGGTCTTCGTGCGCATCGCCCGCCGTATCGGCGACGAACGTCGCCAGATCACCGGTCGCCGGCAACGGCTGCTCGGCCAGATGTCGGTGCAGGTGGAGGAATCGCTGTCGGTCAGCGGCATCCTGCTCGGCAAGACCGCCGGCGCGTCGAGCGCGCTGATCGACCGTTTCGCCGACCGTTCCCGCGAGGTCGCCAAGGCCGAACTCGACTCCACGATGGCCGGAAAGTGGCGGATGGCGACGATCTCGATCAGCTTCGCCGCGATGCCCGCCCTGGTCTACTGGTTCGCCGGATTCACCATCGGCCACGGCAATTCGGTCACCGTCGGCACTCTGGTCGCCGTGACCACCCTGCAGACCCAGCTCTTCCGACCGGTGATGTCGCTGCTGAGCGTCGGCGTCGAGGTGCAGAGCTCGATGGCCCTCTTCGGCCGCGTCTTCGAATACCTCGACCTGCCGATCGACATCGACGACCCGGCCGAGGCCAAGGCGTTGCCGCCGGCCGCCGGACGCGAAGTCGGCTTCAACCACGTCGCATTCAGCTACCCGGGCGCCGATCGCCCCGCTCTCGACGACCTCGACCTGACCATCCCCGCCGGGCACACCCTGGCGATCGTCGGTGCGACCGGCGCCGGCAAGACCACGATCGGCTACCTGGCCGCCCGGTTGTACGACCCGACCGAGGGATCGGTGACCATCGACGGCATCGACCTGCGCGAGCTGAGCCTGCAGACCGTCGCGGACACCGTCGGGGTGGTCTCCCAGGAGACCTACCTCTTCCACGCGACGATTCGCGAGAACCTGCGCTTCGCCAAGCCCGACGCCACCGACGAGGAGATCGAGGAAGCCGCCCGCGTGGCGCAGATCCACGACTTCATCGAAGGATTGGACGACGGCTACGACACGATGGTCGGCGAGCGCGGCTACCGGTTCTCCGGTGGCGAGAAGCAGCGCCTGGCGATCGCCCGCACCGTCCTGCGCAATCCGCCGGTCCTGGTGCTCGACGAGGCGACCAGCGCCCTCGACAACCGCACCGAACACGCCGTCCAGCAGGCGCTCGACGCGCTGATGGCCGGGCGCACCACCATCGTGGTCGCCCACCGGCTCTCGACGGTGCGAAATGCCGATCGCATCCTGGTGCTCGATCACGGTCATATCGCCGAGATCGGCAGCCACGAGCAGCTGGTCGAAGCCGACGGCGCCTACGCGCGGCTGCTCGAGGCCAGCACCGATAGCGGGGCTCTGGTCTCCGCCTGAGCTGACCCTTGACCGTGCCCCAGGGGCACGGCCTAGGTTTTCGCGGCATGAGCAGTGTGCATGAGCAGTCGGCCGACCGGGATCCGGACACCATCGTTCGGCCCGGTTGGCTCGAACTGGGTGTCGCGATCGTGGTCGCGGTCGTGCTGTACCTTGCCGCGGGCCTGATCACCGTCCTGTTGCCCGAGGACTTCCCCGTCTCGTTGGGGCACATCAACTTCCTGATCTCCGGCCTGGTCCCGCTGCTGGCGTTCCTGGCGGCGGTGGCCGTGCGCCTGCGCGCCTTCGCCCCGTTCGGGTTCCGGCGCGTCGACCTGCGATGGTTGCTGCTCGGCGCGGGCGTCGGCTTTGCCTGCTTCCTGCTCAGCTGGCCTGTGTCGG
This sequence comes from Millisia brevis NBRC 105863, assembly GCF_001552615.1. Lineage (GTDB taxonomy): Bacteria > Actinomycetota > Actinomycetes > Mycobacteriales > Mycobacteriaceae > Millisia > Millisia brevis. Next base: position 241,410 of record NZ_BCRN01000003.1, on the reverse strand, counting down.
CGGTCTTCGACCCCTTCTTCCCGGGCTCGGAGGGCGTCCAGCAGGGCTACCGCGACGCCGCGAGCGCCGGGGCGCTGTCCCTGATCGTCGCGGTCGCGCTCGGCGGCCTGCTGACCCCGTTCGGTGAAGAGGTGCTCTTCCGCGGGGTCCTCGCGAACTTCCTGTTCCGGTGGGGGCCGTGGGTCGGCGTCCTGGTCAGCGCGGCGATCTTCGCCGTCGCCCACGGCATCAATTCGGTGATGCCCTTGGCCTTCGTGATCGGACTGGCCACCGGTCTGCTGCTGCGCTTTTCGGATTCCATCTGGCCCGGCATCCTGGTGCACGTGGTGTACAACAGCGCCGGAATCATCTACCACGGCGTCGCCGGATCGTGAGCTCGCTGGTCGTGCTGTCCGGGCTCCCCGGCGTCGGCAAGACGACGATCGCCCGCGCGGTGGGCGCGGAGACCGGCGCGGTGCACCTGCGGATCGACACGATCGAAGCCGCGCTGAGCACGTCCGGCATCGTCGAGCGGGCCGGCGGCTGGGAGTCGAATCCCGATGCGGGATACCGCGTCGCCTACGCGGTCGCGGGCGATCTGCTGCGGGCCGGGCACGACGTCGTCGCGGACAGCGTCAATCCGCTGGGCATCACCCGGACGGCCTGGGCGGCGGTCGCGGACGCGGCGCACGCGAACCTCATCGACGTCGAGGTGACCTGCGTCGACCGGGCGCTGCACCGCCGCCGCGTCGAGGAACGCGTCTCCGACCTCGAGGGATTGACCGTTCCGACGTGGGCCGAGGTCGTGCAGCGACGGTACGAGCCGCGGGCGCTGTCGGTGCTGCGCGTCGACACTTCCGCAGGCATCGAGACGGCGGTGGGCACGTTGGTGGCGGCCATCCGCGCCTCGGTGGAGGACACCGGGGTATGACACGGATATAGGACTTCGGGGGGATGACTCGGGGGATACTGTCCCGCATGACTCCGCCGGTGATCCAGCGTTGGATCGACATCCTGCACGACCGCCGCGCCGACGACCTCGACACGCTGATCGCCGACGACGCGGTCTTCGTCTCCCCGGTGGTGTTCTCCCCGCAGGAGGGCAAGGCGTTGACGCTGAGGTACCTCACGGCGGCGATCGAGGTCTTCGGCGGCGACGACTTCCGGTACGTCGAGCAGTGGTTCGGCGACCGGTCCGCGGTGCTCGAATTTGTCACCACCGTCGACGGTATGCAGGTCAACGGGGTGGACATGATCCACTGGAACGACGCGGACCGGATCACCTCGTTCAAGGTGATGTTGCGTCCCATCAAGGGGATTCAGGTGGTTGTGCCGCGGATGGCGGCGCTCCTGCAGGGGTGACCGCGCCCGTCCGGCACCCGGTCTACTGGTCCGAGGTGGGCAGCGCCGGTGCCGGACCGTCGCCGCCGAGGGCGTGCTGCGGGAGGATGTCGAAGCTGTAGCGCTGCCCGTCCAGGCTGAACTGCCAGATCAGGTCGTACCGGTCGGACGGCCAGGCGTCCGGCAGCACCGTCCCGGGTGTGGTCGGCAGCGCCTGCGCGATCGCCGGGATGTGGTCGTGCTCCCAGCAGATCAGGACGGTGCCGGAGTAGTCGGACACCACCGCGTCGCCAAGCTGCTTCTCCTGGCCGGTCGAGAACGGGGTCTTGATCTTCTGATTCGTGGTCCCCGCCAGGCCGGTCAGCGTCTGGAAGGGCCGATGGATCTGGGTATCGGTCGCGCTGCCGTAGGTCGGGCACAGCAGGCTGTCCGGCTCCGACAGCGGCGGGGTGCCCGGCTTCGGCGGCCGGGTGAAAACCATGCCCAGAGCGCCCGCCCGTTGTCACCCACGGGTGGTCAGCGAGTGCTTGTTGACCCGCCCGGCGCTGTCGATGCCGTCGATACTTCCCTCCGGCTTCTCGCCGTGCCGAATGATCCAGATCGTCTGCGGCGGTGTTGTCATCCCCGATCCCTTTCGTACGCGTCTGGGTCCCGACGTCAGACTAGGCGACCCGCCGGGCGGGGGAAGTGGTGTGCACTCGGGGTGAGGGCAACCTTGGATACATATACGGGGTAGGGGTATGTAGGGTCGAGGCTATGGGGACAACACAGCGAGCACGCAGGACAACGGTCACGATCGCCGCAGCGGCGGCCGCGGCGGTGATACTGGCCGGCTGTTCCGGGGCGACCGAGTCGACGGACACCACCTCGACCACGGCCGTCGCCGCGGGGACCGGTACCACCGACGCGACGTCCGCGGAGTCGACCGATGCGCAGTCGTCGCAGTTCAACGACGCGGACGTCATGTATGCGACCGGCATGATCGCCCACCACCAGCAGGCGGTCGAGATGTCGGACATCATCCTGGCGAAGACCGATATCGACCCGCAGATCACCACCCTCGCCGAGAACATCAAGGCCGCCCAGGAACCCGAGATCCAGGAGATGACCACCTGGCTGCAGACGTGGGGCCAGGACCCCGGCGCGGATGCGGGAACGATGAACCACGACGGTATGGACCACGGCACGACCGGCGACGCGACCACCACCTCGCCCGGCATGGGAATGATGAGCGCTACCGACCTCGACGAGCTGCGTGCCGCCGACGGCGTGGCCGCAGCCCGCCTCTTCCTCGAGCAGATGATCGCCCACCACGAGGGCGCGGTCACGATGGCCCAACACCACCTGGACAACGGGCTCAACCCCGCCGCGCTGCAACTGTCGGAGAAGGTCATCGCCGACCAGACCGCCGAGATCGCGCAGATGCGCGAGCTGCTCGCCAACCTGCCGCAGTAGCCGCACAGCACCGATCGAGCGCCTGCGCAAGTCGGCCATCCACAGCCCGAACGCGTTATCCCCGGGTCCGAAATCGGTGCCCCGGGGATGGCCGTCGGACCGCAGCCTGGTCTCGGACGCCCACGACAGCCGTGGGACGCCGGCGATCAGGAGGATGTGCCATGTACGAGACCTATGCGACCGTGGTGGGAACAATCGTCACCAGCCCGGTTGTTCGATCGATGGGCGAGGGTGGCGAGCCGATCCTCAACTTCCGGTTGGCGGGCAACGTCCGCCGTACCGACAGCTCCGGCGAATGGGTCGACGGCGACACGCTCTATCTGACGGTCGGCTGCCGCCGGCGCCTGGTCGGCGGAGTCGCCGGGATCCTCGACAAGGGCGATCCGGTGATCGTGCACGGCCGCATCCACACCGACGAGTACATGTCGAAGGACGGGGTACGGCGCAGCGATCTGGTGATGCGGGCAAATGCGGTCGGACCGGATGTCGCTCGCGTTCGCGTCCACCTGGACCGGGGGTCCGCCGCCGAGGAGGCCGCCGCCCCCGTCGATGCGGCCGTCGAGGGGGCCGAGGACCCGGCGGGCTAAAATCGCCTGGTCCGGCCGTCCGTGGCGCGCGTATCGTCGCCGCGCACCTCCCGTCGGGACGACCGCAAGCACATTACGTGGGAAGGAATCCGTGGCCGAGTTCATTTACACGATGAAGAAGGTGCGCAAGGCGCACGGTGACAAGGTCATTCTCGACGACGTCACCATGAGCTTCTATCCCGGTGCCAAGATCGGCGTTGTCGGTCCGAACGGCGCGGGAAAGTCGAGCATCCTGCGCATCATGGCCGGCCTCGATCAGCCCGGTAACGGAGAGGCGTTCCTCGCCGCCGGTGCCACGGTCGGCATCCTCGAGCAGGAACCGAAGCTCGACCCGACCAAGACGGTTCGCGAGAACGTCGAGGAGGGTCTCGGCGAAACGATGACCCAGCTCAAGCGGTACAACGAGATCGCCGAGCTGATGGCCACCGACTACTCCGACGAGCTGATGGAGGAGATGGGCGAGCTGCAGGAGAAGCTCGACCACGCCGACGCGTGGGAGATCGACTCCCAGCTCGAGCAGGCGATGGACGCGCTGCGTTGCCCGCCGGGCGACGAGGAGGTCACCCACCTCTCCGGTGGCGAGCAGCGCCGTGTCGCGCTGTGCAAGCTGCTGCTGAGCAAGCCCGACCTGCTGCTGCTCGACGAGCCGACCAACCACCTCGACGCCGAGTCGGTGCTGTGGCTCGAGCAGTTCCTCGCGTCGTACCCGGGCGCCGTGCTCGCGGTCACCCACGACCGGTACTTCCTCGATCACGTCGCGCAGTGGATCTGTGAGGTCGACCGCGGCCGGCTTTATCCGTACGAGGGCAACTACTCCACCTACCTGGAGAAGAAGGCCGAGCGGCTCGAGGTCCAGGGCAAGAAGGACCAGAAGCTGCAGAAGCGCCTCAAGCAGGAGCTCGAGTGGGTGCGCTCCGGCGCCAAGGCCCGCCAGGCCAAGAGCAAGGCCCGCCTCGACCGCTACGAGGAGATGGCCACCGAGGCGGAGAAGACCCGCAAGCTCGACTTCGAGGAGATCCAGATCCCGACCGGCCCGCGCCTGGGCAACGTCGTGGTCGAGGTCGACCACCTCGACAAGGGCTTCGACGGCCGGGTACTGATCAAGGACCTGTCGTTCACCCTGCCGCGCAACGGCATCGTCGGGGTGATCGGCCCGAACGGTGTCGGTAAGTCGACGCTGTTCAAGACGATCGTCGGACTCGAGAAGCCCGACGCCGGCACCGTCAAGGTCGGCGAGACGGTCAAGCTCAGCTACGTCGACCAGGGGCGCGAGCGGATCGACCCCAAGAAGAACGTGTGGGAGACCGTCTCCGACGGCCTCGACTACATCGAGGTCGGGCAGAACGAGGTGCCGTCGCGCGCCTACGTCAGCGCCTTCGGCTTCAAGGGGCCGGACCAGCAGAAGCCGGCCGGGGTGCTCTCCGGTGGTGAGCGGAACCGCCTGAACCTGGCGCTGACCCTCAAGCAGGGCGGCAACCTGATCCTGCTCGACGAGCCGACCAACGACCTCGACGTCGAGACCCTCGGTTCGCTGGAGAACGCCCTCGAGGTCTTCCCCGGCTGCGCCGTGGTCATCTCCCACGACCGGTGGTTCCTCGACCGGACCTGTACCCACATCCTGGCGTGGGAGGGCGACACCTCCGAGGGTGCGTGGTTCTGGTACGAGGGCAATTTCGAGGGATACGAGAAGAACAAGATCGAGCGACTGGGCGCGGATGCGGCTCGCCCGCATCGGGTAACCCACCGCAAGTTGACCCGCGACTGAACACTGCGGAACAGGCTGCGGAAACAAGCCCCGCTCGGATGCGTTCCGGGCGGGGCTTGGTCGTGTAGTCGGAAAACCGCCCTCGATTCCGACTACGCTCGTGGTTCGAACAACACCGAGCGCGTGGAGGATTGACAATGGCGTCAGTGCGCGACACGGCGTCCCGGTCGACCGGAGTTCTGGTCCCGGACGCAGACGTGGAGAAACTCGTGCGGCGGGCATTCGCCCGAGCCGAGGAATCGCTGGGGCACGGGGACATCACCGGGATCAGCCTGGACGAGGCAGCCGCCTCGCATTGCGCGATGGCGCGCGTGCGCAAGGCCGGCGAATCGTTGGTTGCGGTCACTCCGGGGGACGACGATGCGGTCGGATCGATTCGGATCGTGACTGCCGATGCCCCGGCACTGGTCGAGTCGGTACTGGCCGCCTTGCGGCGGGTGGGGGTCAACGTCGAGGAGGTGGTTCACCCGGTGGTTCGGGTCGAACGTGATGGACACGGGGTGCTGCGATCGGTCGCGGTACCGGGGGAATCGCCGGCGGAGGAGATCTCCGACGGTCCGGCGACGAGGAATGTCGTCGATCAGGCGGAGTCCTGGCTGCTGCTGTTGCCGACCGAGCCGATCGATGCCGAACGCGTCGAACCGATTCGCGACGCGGCGCTCGTCGCCATCGGCGAGGTCGAGGCCGAGGTGCGCGACCGGGTCCCGATGGCCGAGACCTTGCGGGCGGTCTCCAACGAGGTATCCGCGCGCGGCGTCCACCAGGACGTCGCGGACTTCCTGCGCTGGCTCTCCGAGGACCGCTACCGCATCCTCGGCTACCGGCGGTACACCTACGAGCCCGCCGCGGACGGCGCCGCGACGATGGTCCCGGTGGCCGACTCCGGGCTCGGCGTCCTCGGTGCCGGAATCGGCGAGGATCGGGCCTTCGACGTCCCGAACAGTCCGGTGCCGTTGCCCGAGCGCACCCTGCTGGTCAGCAAGTCCGCCACCCGCGTCAGCGTGCAGCGCTCGCAGTACCCGGATGTCATCGTGGTGCGCACCTTCGACGACGCCGGCGCCACCACCGGCGAGCACCGCTTCGTCGGTGTCCTGGGCACCGGGGCGCGGCACGAGTTCGTGCTCGACATTCCGCTGCTCGGTGATCGGGTTCGCCGGGTCATCGCCGAGTCCGGCCACGAGACCTCCGCCTACTCCGGCCAGGTTCTGCTGGAATCCATTCAGGCGCTTCCGCGTTCGGAACTGATGGCGATGAGCCCGAAGATGCTCACCGACGCGGTGTCCGTCGTGACCGGGGTGCACGCCGGCAGCGTGCCGACCTTCCTGCGGTCCGACATCTACGGTCGCTTCGTCTCGGCGGTGGTCTACCTGCCGCGCGAGCGGTTCTCCACCGAGGTGGTCCGCGATATCGAACGGGTGCTGCGCGACGAACTCGGCGGCGACCAGTCCTACTTCACCATCCGGGTCTCCGACCAGAACCGCGCGCTGGTCCACTTCGTGGTGCGCTACGCCCCGCCGAAGACCAAGGCCGCGCTCTCGCCGGAGGACGCGCAGCGCATCCGCGAGGCGGTCACCCGTGCCACCCGCACCTGGGACGACGGGCTGCACGCCCTCGCCCACGACACCGGCGCCCACCCACAGGCCACCGAGGCGGTCGCGCACGCTTTCCCGACCGCCTACAAGGCCGACTTCACCCCCGTGCGCGCCCTCGCCGATGCGGCGCGGCTGCGCGCCCTGGAGCCCGGCGATATCGACCTTCAGGTCCATCGCCCGGATGACGCCGCCACCGGCGCCTGGCGACTGACGCTCTACGTGCGCGACGAGGAGGTCTCCCTCAGCCGGGTGCTCCCGGTCCTGAGCAGCCTCGGGGTCGAGGTCCTCGACGAGCGGCCGTACCACGTACCGGCGAGCGACAAGCATCCTACGTACCGCATCTACGACTTCGGCGTACACGTCGGGCGCGACCTGCTCGCGACCGCGATCGACCCCGATCTCGATACCGATATCGGACTGCCGGCGGGAGAGAGTCTGCGGCGCCGCTTCGGCGAGGCGTTCACCGCGCTGTGGTCCGGTCGCGCCGAGGTCGACCGGTTCAACGAGTTGGTCCTGCGCGCCGGGCTCGACTGGCGGCAGGCCGCCGTTCTGCGCGCCTACGCCAAGTACCTGCGCCAGGCGGGTTTCGCGTACAGCCAATACAACATCGAGGGCGTGCTGCTCGCGCAGCCCGATATCGCCCGCATGCTGGTCGACCTCTTCGTCGCCCTCTTCGATCCGCGCGAGCAGTCGACGCGGCGGGCCGGGGAACTGCGCACCCGGTTGCGCGAACGTATCGACGCGGTGGTCAGCCTGGACGTCGACCGCATCCTGCGCGCGCTGTTCGGGCTGATCGATGCGACCCTGCGCACCAATGTCTACCGCACCGACATCGACGGTGAGCGCGAGGTCATCTCGTTCAAGTTCGACCCGCACCGGATCAACGAGCTGCCGCGCCCCAAGCCGCGCTTCGAAATCTTCGTCTACGGCCCGCGGGTCGAAGGGGTGCACCTGCGGTTCGGCGCGGTCGCCCGCGGCGGTCTGCGCTGGTCGGATCGCCTCGAGGACTTCCGCACCGAGGTGCTCGGCCTCGCCAAGGCCCAGGAGGTCAAGAACGCGGTGATCGTGCCGGTCGGCGCGAAGGGCGGCTTCGTGGTCAAGCAGCCGCCGATCGCCACCGGCGACGCGGCCGCCGATCGCGCCGCCCAGCTCGAGGAGGCCCGGCGCAGCTACCGCTGGTTCATCCGCGGCCTGCTCGACGTCACCGACAACATCGACGTCGACGGCACGATCCTGCCGCCGCCGGGGGTCGTGCGCCGCGACGCGGACGACAGCTACCTCGTCGTCGCCGCGGACAAGGGCACCGCGACCTTCTCCGACCTCGCGAACTCGGTCGCCGACGAGTACGGATTCTGGCTCGGCGACGCGTTCGCCTCCGGCGGTTCGCACGGCTACGACCACAAGGCGATGGGCATCACCGCCCGCGGCGCGTGGAAGAGCGTCGAGCGGCATTTCCGGGAGTTGGGCCACGACACCCGCAGCGAGGACTTCACCGTCGCGGGTATCGGCGACATGAGCGGCGACGTCTTCGGTAACGGCATGCTGCTCTCGCCGCATATCCGGCTGGTCGCCGCCTTCGACCATCGGCATATCTTCATCGACCCGAACCCCGACGCGACCGCCGGATTCATCGAGCGTCGGCGGATGTTCCGCCTGCCGCGCTCGTCGTGGGCCGACTACGACCGCTCGTTGATCTCCGCCGGCGGCGGGGTCTGGGAGCGGTCGGCCAAGTCGGTGCCGATCAGCCCGCAGATCCGCGAGGCGCTCGGTATCGAGCCCGGCGTCGACCGCCTCGCCCCGCCGGAGTTGATCAAGTACATCCTGCGCGCGCCGGTCGATCTGCTGTGGAACGGCGGCATCGGCACCTACATCAAGGCCGCGGACGAGACGCACGCCGACGTCGGCGACAAGTCGAACGACGCGGTGCGCATCGACGGGCGCGAGGTGCGCGCCCGGGTGATCGGTGAGGGCGGCAACCTCGGCGTCACCCGGCGCGGGCGCATCGAGTTCGCGAAGATCGGCGGCCCGAAGGGCAACGGCGGCCACATCAACACCGACGCGATCGACAACTCCGCCGGTGTCGACAGCTCCGACCACGAGGTCAACATCAAGATCCTGCTCAACGGCGCCGTCACCGACGGATCGCTGCCCGCCGGTGAGCGCAACGACCTGCTCGCGTCGATGACCGACGAGGTCGGTGAGCTGGTTCTCGCGCACAACTTCGCCCAGAACGAGCAACTCGGCGCCACCCGCGCCGAGTCCGCCGCGCTGACCGGCGTCTTCGGTCGCGTCCTGGACGACCTGGTCGAGCGTGCCGGTCTCGACCGCGAACTCGAGGTGCTGCCGGACGACGCGCAGATCGCCGAGCGGGTGGTCGCCGGGCCGCCGCTGACCTCGCCCGAGCTGTCTACCCTCGGCGCGCACATCAAGCTCGCCCTTAACCACGAACTGCTCGAATCCGATCTGCCGGACAACGACGTCTTCGCCGATCGGGCGCTGGCCTACTTCCCGGCGCCGCTGCGCGAGCGCTTCGCCGATCAGATCCGGCAGCACACGCTGCGTCGCCAGATCGTCGCGAACCGGCTGACCAACGAGACGATCGACAACGGCGGGATGACCTTCCCGTTCCGGCTGCGCGAGGACGCCGGCGCGAGCGGCACCGACGCGGTGCGCGCCTACGTCGTGACCACCTCGGTCTTCGGCCTCGACGAGCTGTGGGCGGCGATTCGCGGCACGGCGATGCCGGCGGCCGCGGCCGACCGGTTGATCCTCGAATCGCATCGCCTGCTCGACCGGGCGGCGCGCTGGTTCCTCGCCGGGGGTCGGCCCCAGCCGTTGGCGGTGGGCGCGGAGATCAACCGATACCGCGATCGGGTCCGGCGGCTCGAATCGCACGTGGTGCGGGACCTGTCCGGGCCGATCGTCGACGACATCGATCGGCGGGCCTCGCAGGCGATCGCGCTCGGCGCGCCGGACGCTCTCGCCCGCACCGTCGCGACCAAGCTCGACATGTTCACCCTGCTGGATGTGATCGACGTCGCCGACATCGCCGGGGTCTCCGATGCGGAGGCCGCGAACGTGTACTTCGCACTCAACCGCATGTTCGACTTCGACCGTATGCTCACCAGGATCACCGACCTGCCGCGCGGCGACCGGTGGCAGACGCTCGCTCGGTTGGCGTTGCGCGACGACCTCTACGGGGCGTGGCGGACGCTGACGCTCAACGTCCTGGAGGGACGCGAGCCGGGGGATACCCCGCAGCAGATGATCGACGAGTGGCTGACCACCAACTCGGTCAAACTCGACCGGGCCCGCGCGGCCTGGAAGATCGGCGAGGACCTGCCGGACCTCGCGATGCTGTCGGTGGCGATGCGAAATATTCGACGTGTGGTGCGCGGCTCGGGGAGCAGCGCGGAAGGAGCCTGAATGACCCGGCCGGAACCCGACACCGAGCTCGGCACGATCGAACCGTTCGACCCGTTCGAACCGTTCAAGGGAATGCCGACGGGGGCGGATCCGACAGTGATCGGATTCCACTCCCCGGTGCAGGTTCGCTGGTCGGATATGGACGCCTATCAGCACATCAACCACGCCCGGATGGTGACGCTGATCGAGGAGTCGCGGATCCCGTTCCTCTTCGTCGCCGGGGCGCCGACCGCCGGGATGCGGACGGGTCTGGTCGTCGTCGAGGCGACCGTGCGCTACCGCGAGCAGATTCGGCACGACGAGGGGCCGCTCGACGTGCTGCTGTTCGTCGAGCGGTTGCGCGCGGTCGACTTCACGATCGGCTACGAGGTCCGACCCCGCGGGGTCGGCCTCGACCGGCCGGCGGCGGTGACCGCATCGACCCAGCTGGCGACCTTCGACATCGACGCCCAGCGGCTGCGGCGCATCACCCCCGACGAACGGGCCTACCTGGGGCAGTGGAAGCGCTCGTGAGTTCGCTGCGCCTGCTCGACCCGGCGTCGCGCGCCGACCTGGTCGCCTTCCTCGGCCTCGCCCAACGCCTGGACGAGGCGGCGGTCGTCCGGATGCACCGACGCACCCCGGAGCAGGTGGTCGCCTGGGTACAGACCGGCTTCGACGTGCTCGCCTGCCGGGCGCTGCCGGCCGAATTGAGCGATGCGGACGCGGTCGCCGCCGTCGACCAGGTGGCGGCGGCCGCCGACGCGGCGCTGCCCGGCGCGCAGATCGACCTCGGCTTCCCGATGGACTCGTCGTGGCGCGGCGCCCTGCCGCCGGTCGACGGTTTCCGGCATGTCGACGACGTCCCGGCCGAACTGGTCCTCGAACTCGCACGCAGCGCCGGTGACCTGTCGCGCGAGTACAAGACCGGGCCGCCGCAGTCGTTGCTGGATCAGCATCTGATGACCGTCGACGACCACGGTCGCGAGAGCATCGGCATCCCGGCGCGGGTGATGCTGGCCCTGACGGCGATGCGCTTCGTCCCCGAACATCGCAGCGGCGAATTCGTGCGGGTGCGCGCGCATCCGGCGTGGCTGCGGGTCGACGCCCGCTACGGGTCGGTCTACCGTCGGCGGGCGTCGGCCACACCGCTGATCATCGGCACCTGAGACTCCGCCGGCACCTGGAAACCACCCGAACTCCGCCGGTCCCGCGGTGGGACCGGCGGAGCGCTCACCGGGGCGGCGTCAGAGAGCGACCCAGGCGGCTGCGTCGCCGGCGAGGCGATCGCCGTCCATCGGGGCGCTCGACAGCAGCACCTCGCCCGGCGGCAACTGCATCGGCTCGTCGGTCGTGTTGACCACACAGACCAGACCCTGGCCGCGCTGGAAGACGACACAGCCGTCCGCCGCCGGCAGCAACGCGAAGGCGCTGCCCGCGGCGAACTCCGGACGGCTGCGGCGCAGCGCGATCGCCGCCCGGTACAGCTCGAGCATCGACGTCGGATCGTCGAGTTCGGCGGCGACGGTCAGCTTCGCCCAGTCGTCCGGCATCGGCAGCCAGGTGCTCGAACCGGTGGTGAAGCCGTAGGGGGGAGCGACCCCATCCCACGGCAGCGGCACCCGGCAGCCGTCGCGCCCGCGCATCAGGCCGCCGGAGCGGAAGAACATCGGGTCCTGCAGCGCCGCGTCGGGCAGGTCGACGTCGGCGAGGCCCAACTCGCTGCCGTTGTAGAGGAACGGCACACCCGGGAGGGCCAGCACCACCAGCGCCATCGCGCGGGCGCGGGCGGTGCCGATCCGGCCTCCGCCGTAGCGGGTGACCTCGCGGGAGATGTCGTGATTCGACAGCGTCCACGTCGCGACGGCGTCGACCGCGTCGACGGCGGCCAACGAATTGGTGATCGCGTCGCGGATGTCGTCGGCGGTGAACTGGGCGCGGGCGAGCCGGAAGTTGAAGCCCAGGGTCAGCTCGTCGGAGCGCAGATACTTGCCGAAACGCTCGTTGTCGTCCACCCAGATCTCGCCGACGGTGACCGCTCGGTACTCGTCGGTGACCCGTCGGATGCGGCGGTGGATCTCGTGCACCCCCGGGTTGTCGAAGCGGCTGTCCTCGACGCTGCCGACCATCAGCTGGGTCGCCGGGATCTCCAGGTCCGGCAGCCCGTCCGGCTTGGCCAGGCCGTGGGCGACGTCGATGCGGAAGCCGTCGATGCCCCGGTCCAACCAGAACCGCAGCGTCTTCTCCAGGTCGTCGACCACCTCGGGGTTGTCGAAGTTCAGGTCCGGCTGCTCCGGCGCGAAGAGGTGCAGGTACCACTGCCCCTTGGTGCCGTCCGGTTCGACCACCCGCGACCAGGCGGGCCCGCCGAAGATGCTCGGCCAGTTGTTGGGCGGCTCGTCACCGCCCGGTCCGCGGCCGTCGCGGAAGACATAGCGCGCCCGCTCGGCGCTGCCGGGCCGGGCGGTGAGCGCCGCGCGAAACCACGGGTGCTCCTCGCTGGTGTGGTTGGGCACCAGGTCCATCGTCACCTTGATGCCGCGTTCGTGGGCCGCGGCCAGCAGGGCGTCCATCGCGGCCAGGTCGCCGAAGAGCGGGTCGATATCGCGCGGGTCGGAGACGTCGTAGCCGTGATCGGCCATGGGGGAGCGGGTCACCGGCGAGATCCACAGCGCGTCGATTCCCAGGTCACGCAGGTAGTCGAGATGTTCGCGAACGCCGCCGAGATCGCCGACACCATCGCCGTTCGAGTCCGCGAACGAGCGCGGATAGATCTGGTAGAAGACCGCCGAGTCCCACCAGGGCAGCGCCGCCACCGCAGCCTCCACCGGTGCGGGGGCGACGGCGACGTCCGGCGCGGTGACGTCGAGTTCGGCAACGTCGAGTTCGGCGGCGGCGCCGGGATCGGCGACCGGCTCGGTCGGCGTCGGGCGGGGATCGGGAGCGGGGGCTTCGGGCGCGGGGAGATCGCTCATATCCGAAATGGTGCCAAATATCGGCGACCCCGGTGGTGCGGACTCGCAAGCCGACGTCGAGCCGTTTCGACGCCGACGTTCGCCCCGCAGGTGGGGGACTGCGGCGTGTTGTAGTATCCGGCGAACGGACAAACGGGGCAAAGGGATACAAATATGGCGGCAACAGGCCTCGCAACGGTGATCGCGGATCGGATCGAACTCGGCGACGATCCGATCGAGCCCTCGTGGATCCTTTCCGGTGATCCCAAGGCGCGCTCGGCGATGTGGACCCGAAGTCTCGACGCGACCACCTCCAGCCACGTCTGGGATTGCACCGCGGGCCGTTTCCGGTGGTACTTCCCGGTGGACGAGACCGTGCACGTCATCGACGGGTCGGTGACGGTGGCCGTCGACGGGCAGGAACCGGTCACCCTCGGCGTCGGCGATGCCGCCCTCTTCCATGCGGGCACCTGGGCGGTCTGGGAGGTGCCGGAGTACGTGCGCAAGCATGCGGTGCTGCGCACCCACGTCCCCAAGCCGATCGCCTTCGCCCTGCGCGCCTACACCAAGCTGAGCGGGAAGCTGCGCCGCGAGGAGACCGGCGGCGGACTCGGCTGAGCCGTCCGCCCGCCGCGGCCCCGGCAGGTGGGCCGGGCCTCGAAAGCGCTCAGAAGGTGGAGTTGACCATCGACTGCGCGGCCATCTCGACGTAGTCGACCAGCAGCTTGCGGTGCGCGTCGTCCATGCGGTCCGGGCCGATCGAGGCGATCGCGGTGTGCATGCAGCGCAGCCAGGCGTCGCGCTCGAGCGGGCCGATGCGGAACGGTGAATGCCGCATCCGCAGGCGCGGGTGGCCGCGTTCGTCCGAGTAGGTGCGCGGACCGCCCCAGTACTGCTCGAAGAACATCCGCATCCGTCGCTCCGCCGGCCCCAGGTCCTCCTCGGGGTAGAGCGGACGGATGACCTCGTCCTTGGCGACCTCTTCGTAGAACCGCCCGACCAGCAGCCGGAACGTCTCGGCGCCACCGACGGCGTCGTAGTAACTGATCTCCGGTGCGCTCACCCCACCGACTCTACCGCTGTGAATCGAACCCGTCCGGCTTGGGCGAATCGGCCCGATTCACCCCGATCGGACCCTCCCGCGAGCTGCGGTAATGGCCGAGGTGCACCGGCTGTTCATCGGTCGGTACTCAGTCGTACAGCATTTATCGCGTGCGGAAGTGGCCATTTCGTGGTGCACTTTCTCGAGGAAGCACCGGCGCCATGTCGGGTTTGCCGTCCGAGTCCATCACCGGACGGGGTCCACCTGGCGTCGGTCTGCGGCGGACGGGAGACTGCCATGAGCAAGGGACGAGCCAAGCACCGACAACTTCCGCCCACCGACGCCCGAGCACGGGCTTCGGGGGCACCTTCCCCGCTTCATGTGGTTCCCGACAGCTGTACCGACGCCACCGAGCACCGTTCACGGGGTGCCGATGACGCCGAGCGGCGCCCCCGGGAGTCCACGCCCACGACACCGGTGTGGTCACGCCGCCGGGTGTTGTTGTTGAACGCCACGTACGAGCCGTTGACCGCGTTGACCGTCCGCCGCGCGGTGGTGCTGCTGGTCTGCGACAAGGCCGACGTGGTTCACGAGGGTGACGATCTGGCCCGCGTCCGTTCGGTCGATCTGGCCGTGGAGGTTCCGTCGGTCATCCGCCTGCGCACCTATGTACGCGTGCCCTATCGGGCCCGCATCCCGATGACCCGAGCGGCGCTGATGCACCGCGACGGCTTCCGGTGCGCCTATTGCGGCGGCCGCGCCGAGACGATCGATCACGTGATCCCCCGCAGCCGCGGCGGCACCCATTCCTGGGAGAACTGCGTGGCCTGCTGCGCGCCCTGCAACCACCGCAAGGCGGACAAGATGCTGTCCGAATTGGGGTGGACCCTGCGGACGACTCTGGTGCCGCCGACCGGGCCGCACTGGCGACTGTTGGCGTCGACCAAGGAATTGGACCCGACCTGGTTGCAATATCTGGGTGAGGGCGCGGCGTAGTCCGGCGTCGTTATAGGGTGCGGTCGTGAGCATTCTGGAGACCATCGCGATCTTCGTCGGTATTCCGGTTGTGGCCTACGCCGTCATCGCGCTTGTCGGGGCGAACATCCCGCGGGTCGGCAACAAGCAGGTGGCCGAGTACCGCCTGGGCCAGGAATGGACCGGCGATCCGATCCTGTGGACGGCCACCGATGATGTCCTGCACGGGGATCACGGCAGCCACGGCCGTCACTCGACCCCCTCGATAGGAGCTTCCGCGCATGGCACATGGTGAAGTAGTCCACACGGCGCCGGCCGACCTGCCGTACGGCGCGGCGCTCACGTCCAGTGGTCGCGTCTCGCGGGTGCACCTGACCGGTGACGCCAACACCGACCTGCCCCCGTTCGGTCGCGACGAGCTGATCCGGCTCGACGAGACCCTCAGCGCGGCCATCCGGTCGACCAATATTCGCTTCACCGCCTATGTCGGCGATATCGGTACCGAGGGCGCCCGCGGCCTGAAGGACATTTTCGCGGCGGCCCCGTCCGCCGACGAGTCGGTCCTGATCGCGGTGTCGCCGAATGCGCACACCGTCGACGTCGTCGCCGGCTCCGCGGTCTCCGATCGCGCGACCGAGGAGGTCTGCAAGCTCGGCGTGACCGCCGCGGTCTCCGAGTTCCGCGCGGGCAACCTGGTCGACGGCATCGTCAGCGCGATCCGCGTGATGTCGGCCGCGATCCAGTCGCCGTAGGACCCCACAGCTTTCAGCCCACATACGAAACGCCCCGCCCGGATCCCGGGCGGGGCGTTTCGTTGTCCGGTGTCAGACGGCGTCGGCCGCGCGGGCGGCCAGGGACCGCACGATGCCGGCGCGCCCCTCCGAGATCAGCCGGCGCAGGGCGGGCGGATGCTCGGCCGACAGGAAGGCGTCGGCGGCGGCCACCGACTCCTCGCTGACCGACCAGCTCGGGTACAGCCCGATCACCACGGTCTGCGCGACCTCGCTCGACCGGCGCGCCCACACCCCGGGGATCTCCGCGAAGTACCGGGCCACAAACGGCTCGAGCACCTCGTCCTGTCCGGGCGCCGCGAAGCCGGTGACGATCGAGCGCACGGTGATGTTGGAGATCGCGTCGTCGTTGAGGACCTGATCCCAGGCCTTCTCCTTGACCGCGGCGATCGGCCGGGATACCCGGGCCGCGGCGGCATTGCGGGCACCCGCCGCGGTCGGATCGCGCTGCGCCTCGGCGTCGATGACCGGGGTGGCGTCCGGGTCCTCGGAGTCGATCGCACCGGAGCGGGCCAGCGCGGTCACCAGCCGCCAGCGCAGGTCGGTGTCGACGGTCAGGCCGGGCAGGGCCGCGGCGTCGGCCCCCTCGTCGAGCAGGGTTCGCAGCACGTCCAGGTGGCGCTCCTCGAGCACGCTCGAGCTCAGCGAGTTGACGAACGCCAGCTGGTGGTCGGAGCCCGCTTCCGCGGCGCGGGCCAGCTCGAGCAGCCGATCGGCGAACGCCGGGGCGCCCTCTTGCTCCGCCCACTTCGGATCGGCGTACGCGCCGAGCGCGGTCTGCGCCTGCAGCAACAGTCGCTGCACCACGCCGACCTCGGTCTCGGCGGCGATGCCCTGCGCCACCAGGGCGACGAAGTCGCGGGCGCGCATCTGCGCCTGCCGGGTCATCTCCCAGCTCGCCGACCACACCAGGGTGCGCGGCAGCGGCTCGGCGATGTCACCGACGCGGTCGAGCACTGTCGCGAGCGACTCCGGGTCGAGCACCAGCGAGCAGTAGGTCAGGTCGTCGTCGTTGACCAGCACGAACTTGCCGCGATCGACGCCGACCAGCGCCGGTACCTCGGTCAGTTCCGCCGCCTGCACGTCGACCTCGACGCGGTGCACCCGCACCAGCTTGCCGGTGGCCGGATCGTCGTCGTAGACGCCGACCGCCACCCGGTGCACCCGCCGCTCACCGGCGCCGGGGGCCGCGGGACCCTGCACGATGGCGAACGAGGTGAACGCGCCGTTGTCGTCGACGTCGAATTGCGGGGCGAGGGTGTTGAGGCCGGTGGTGCGCAGCCACTGGTTGCCCCAGTCCGAGAGGTCGCGACCGGACGCGGCCTCGAGCGCCGAGAGCAGGTCGGCGAAGGTCGCGTTGCCGTAGGCATGGTCGGCGAAGTAGGCGCGCAGACCGGTCAGGAAGGGTTCGAGGCCGACGTAGGCCACCAGTTGCTTGAGGACGCTGGCGCCCTTGGCGTAGGTGATGCCGTCGAAGTTGACCTCGACCGCGGCCAGGTCGGGGATATCCGCGGCGACCGGGTGGGTCGAGGGCAGCTGGTCCTGGCGGTAGGCCCAGGACTTCTCGACGTTGGCGAACGTCGTCCAGGCGTTGGTGTACTCGGTGGCCTGCGACTGGCTCAGCACCGACGCGAAGGTCGCGAACGACTCGTTGAGCCACAGGTCGTCCCACCACTTCATGGTGACCAGGTCGCCGAACCACATATGCGCCATCTCGTGCAGCACCGTCTCGGCGCGCCGCTCGTAGGCGTAGCGGGTGACCTTGCTGCGGAAGACGTAGTCCTCCAGGAAGGTGACCGCGCCGGCGTTCTCCATCGCGCCGGCGTTGAACTCCGGGACGAACAACTGGTCGTACTTGCCGAACGCGTACGGCACCCCGAAGTTGTCGTGGTAGAAGCCGAAGCCCTGCTTGGTCTCGGTGAACAGTCGGTCGGCGTCCATGAACTCGGCGAGCGAGGAGCGGCAGAAGATGCCGAGCGGGATCGTGCCGTGCTCGTCGGAGTACTCGTCGGTCCACTGCGCGTACGGGCCGGCGATCAGCGCGACCAGGTAGGTGCTCATCCGCGGGGTCTGCGCGAAGCGGTGGAAGCCGGGGCTCTCGACGGTGCCGGCGCCGTTGGAGATCACCTTCCAGTGCTCCGGGGCGGTGACGGTGATGTCGTAGGTCGCCTTGAGATCCGGCTGGTCGAAGCAGGCGAACATGCGCTTGGCGTCCGCGGTCTCGAACTGCGAGTAGAGGTAGACCTCGTTGTCGGTCGGATCGACGAAGCGGTGCAGCCCTTCACCGGTATTGGTGTAGAGGCAGTCGGCGTCGATGACCAGGGTGTTGTGCTCGGCCAGGTCGGTCAGCGCGAGCCCGGTCTCCTCGGTGTACCCGGAGGTGTCGAGCGGGGAGCCGTTGAGCGTGGCCTCGGTGATCGAGGCGGCGATCAGATCGATGAACGTCGACGAGCCGGGAACAGCATCGAACTCGACGGTCGTGGTCGACCGGAAGGTCTTCGTGCCCGGCGCGCCTTCGCCGTTGGTGAGGTCCAGATCGATGACGTAGGACTGCACGTTCAGCACGTCCGCGCGGCCCTGCGCCTGTTCGCGGGTCAGATTGGGAGCTACCACTTCCACAGCCTTTCGTGGGTGTCATCGTGATGGTGTCCGGTCGTGGTAGGCCGGGCATGATGTCGGTCGCGTCGCCGCCCGGGGGCCGTCGGCACGCGATCCCTCCATCCCATCACGTTCGACGCTCGCCGGGACGCCCACCCGCCGTGGGGCATCGGCTCGGAGGCGTACATGCGAGACTGAGCCCATGCGCGTCTACATCGGTGCCGATCACGCCGGATTCGAGTTCAAGCAGCAGATCATCGACCACCTGCTCGAGACCGGGCACGAGCCGATCGACTGTGGTGCCTTCCACTACGACCCGATCGACGATTACCCGGCGTTCTGCATCGACGCCGCTCTGCGCACCGTCGCGGACCCCGAATCGCTTGGCCTGGTGCTCGGCGGTTCCGGCAACGGCGAGCAGATCGCCGCGAACAAGGTGCCCGGCGCCCGATGTGCGCTGGCCTGGAGCGTCGAGACCGCCAAGCTCGCCCGCGAGCACAACAACGCGCAGTTGATCGGCATCGGCGGCCGCATGCACACCCTGGAGGAGGCGTTCGCGATCGTCGACGCCTTCCTGTCGACGCCGTTCTCCGGCGAGGAGCGGCACGCCCGCCGGATCGCGATCCTCGAGGAGTACGAGACGACCGGGATCGCCCCCGCGGTGCCTGCCGCCCCGGCCGAATAGTCAACAGACACACAACAATCGCGCCGATCCCCGGGTGGGGGATCGGCGCGATTCGTCCGTTCGGGGCCGGCATGCCGGCTCTCGGGGGAGCGGGTCAGAAGTCGAAGCCTCCGCCGAAGTCGCCCCCGCCGAAGTCACCGCCACCACCGAAGTCGCCGCCGCCGTAATCACCGCCGCCGTAGTCGCCACCGGTGTCGCCGTAGTCGCCGCCCGCATCGCCGGTGTCGCCGTAGTCGCCACCGGCGTCACCCGCGTCGGCGGGCTCGGTGCCGTCGCCGGCGCCGCTCTCGAACTCCTCGGCTCCGTAGCCGACGCCCGCCATGCCCGCGAACAGCGACGAGAACAGCAGCATCGAGCCGACGCCCCAGACGCCTGCGATCAGCGCGGGGCGCCACCACGGCTCGGAGTACCAGCCGGCCGGGACCGGACGGCCCGCGACGCGACCACCCGGGTAGTAGTTCGGGGTATTCGCCGACGGGTTGGGGGAGGCCTCGATCTGCCGGCCCTCGAAGTCGACGGTGCGGTCCTCGGTGACCGAGCCGGAACTCTTCTGTCCCTCGAGCTCGGGGATCGGTGGGCCGGGGTCGATGCCCATCGCGGTGCGCGCGGCGCGCACGTAGTAAAGGCCTTCGATCGCGGTCTTCTTGGCCAGCGCCGCCTGGGCCGGGGTCTTGGCCTGCTCGATCGCGCCGCCGGCGGCGGTGAACCGCTCGGAGGCGTCGGCGAGAGCCTGCTTGGAGGCCTCGTCGGTGCCGACCAGATTGAACACCTGCCCGCCGAGCCGCTCGATCACCTGCCGCGCATCGGCCTTGGCGTCGTCGAGTCGCGTGGTCGACGACGCGTTGAGGCTGCGTCGCTGGGCGCGGTTGACGACGAACACCGCGCCGATGATGACGATGGCGAACAGGAGCAGTACTTCCATGATGTCCTCAGGAGTCCGGGGGCCTCGTTCTCGATGCCACCGAGCCTACGCGGATCGCCAAAAGGCGGTCATATCGGACATTGATGAGGTAGTGCGACCGGCCGGCGTGTGCAACCTTCCGCGCCTGCGGGGTGTCGAGGAGATAGTTGTCGCGGCCTCGCGCCGAGGAAGATGTACGCACAGAAGCCCGCTCGCCGGGGCCTACATCGGTGAATTGTGGAGCGGGCGACGGGAATCGAACCCGCGTAATCAGTTTGGAAGACTGAGGCTCTACCATTGAGCTACGCCCGCGCGCAGAATTACCTGCGGTGTGAGACTGTACCGAACCTCCCGCCCAAAACTCCAACCGGTACCCGTACGATGGCTTTTCGGGCCCTCGAACCACACGGTTGGAGGGCTCGCGGGGTGTGGCGCAGCTTGGTAGCGCATCCGCTTTGGGAGCGGAGGGTCGCAGGTTCAAATCCTGTCACCCCGACGTTGTCTGGTCTCCACGCGGGAGCGGGCGTCGTCGGTCGGTCGGACGTTCGCCGCACCTGGCGGTTTTTGCCGTGGTGGCGGTCGGTAGGCTGTCACAGTTAACGGGTCGGCGGCTTTGCCGTGCCCGACCACCGGAAACATCTTCCAGTCGGAAAAGGAGTCAGCTTCGTGAAGAGCACCGTCGAGCAGTTGAGCCCGACGCGAGTACGGATCAATGTTGAGGTGCCCTTCGAGGAACTCAAGCCTGATTTCGATCGCGCCTACAAGAGCCTGGCCCAGCAGGTTCGTCTGCCGGGCTTCCGGCCGGGCAAGGCGCCGTCGCGGCTGATCGAGGCCCGCGTCGGTCGCGGAAACGTGCTCCAGCAGGTCGTCAACGACGCGCTGCCCGCCCGCTACAGCGAGGCCGTCGGCGCCGCCGACCTCAACCCGATCGGTCAGCCCGACATCGAGGTGACCAAGATCGAGGACGGCGAGACCCTCGAGTTCACCGCCGAGGTCGACGTGCGCCCCGAGATCACGCTGCCGGACTACAGCCAGATCGCGGTCACGGTCGATCCGATCGTCGTCGAGGACGAGGCGGTCGACGCCGAGCTCGAGAGCCTGCAGCAGCGCTTCGGCACCCTGGTCGGTGTCGACCGTCCGGTCGAGAACGGCGACTTCGTGTCGATCGACCTGTCGGCCGCGGTCGACGGCACCCCGGTGCCCGAGGCGTCCACCGAGGGCCTCTCCCACGAGGTCGGTTCCGGCCGGCTGATCGAGGGCCTCGACGAGACTCTGGTCGGCCTGACCGCCGGCGAGTCGAAGGACTTCCCGACCAAGCTGGTCGCCGGCGAGCACGCCGGTGACGAGGCGGTTGTCACCGTGACGGTGCAGTCGGTCAAGCATCGCGAGCTGCCGGAGGCGGACGACGAATTCGCCCAGCTGGCCAGCGAATTCGACACGATCGAGGAGCTCAAGGACTCGCTGCGCAAGCAGGTCGAGAGCACCCGCAAGATCGAGCAGGCCGGACAGATCCGCGACAAGGTCCTCGACGATCTGCTCGAGCGGGTCGAGGTCGCCGTGCCGGAGGGCCTGGTTCAGGCCGAGGTCGACGCCGCGGTGCACAACGCGATCCACGGTCTCGACCACGACGAGGAGAAGCTGGCCGAGCAGCTCGAGGCGGCCGGTAGCTCGCGCGAGGAGTTCGACGCGAATACCCGCGCCGAGGCCGAGAAGGCGATCCGCACCCAGCTGCTGCTCGACGCCGTCGCCGAGGCCGAGGAGGTGTCGGTCAGCCAGGACGAGCTGACGCAGAACATCATCTTCCAGGCGCAGCGCTACGGCATGGCTCCGGAGCAGTTCATCCAGCAGATCCAGCAGGCCAACCAGCTGCCCGCGCTGTTCGCCGATGTGCGCCGCAGCAAGGCGCTGGCCTCGATCGTCGATCGGGTGAGCGTCACCGACACCAACGGTGTTGTCGTCGACACCAAGGAGATGTTCGGCGACCCCGAGGACGAGCCGATCTTCGACGAGGCCGACGATTCGGTCGAGATCGTCGACGAGACCGCCGGTGACGAGACCGTCGAGGTTTCGGACGCTTCGGACACGGACGAGAAGCAGAACGCGTAACGCTGTCGGCGAACGGCCCTGAGGGCTGTAACGCTGTCAGCGAACGACGGCGGTTCCGGTGATCCGGGGCCGCCGTCGTTGGTTACTGTCGGCATCGAAGGTTGATGAGAGAACTGCCGCCGGTTGTCGTCGGCAATCTTTTCGATTCAAGAGAAGGTAGGTACCGTGACTCACCCGAATTCCGCCGGCGTCGGACCGGTCATGACGTCGGCCAGCGCCGGCCTCAATCTGAGCGACTCGGTTTTCGAGCGGCTGCTGCGGGAACGCATCATCTTCCTCGGTACCCAGGTGGACGACGACATCGCCAACAAGCTGTGCGCGCAGATTCTGCTGCTCTCGGCGGAGGACCCGACGCGCGACATCTCCCTCTACATCAACTCGCCCGGTGGTTCGGTGTCGGCCGGTATGGCCATCTACGACACGATGGTCTTCTCCGAATGCGATGTCGCCACCTACGGGATGGGCCTGGCCGCCTCGATGGGCCAGTTCCTGTTGACCGCCGGCGCCAAGGGCAAGCGCTACGCGCTGCCGCACGCGCGGATCATGATGCACCAGCCGCTGGGTGGTCTCGGTGGCAGCGCCGCCGACATCGCGATCATGGCCGAGCAGATGATCTTCACCAAGCATCAGATGGCGCGGTTGATCGCCGAGCACACCGGCCAGACCTTCGAGCAGATCACCGAGGACTCCGACCGCGACCGGTGGTTCACCGCGGAGCAGGCCAAGGAGTACGGCCTGGTCGATCACGTGATCAGTCGTGCGACGCAGGCAACTGCGGTCAACAACTGACGATTTCCGTCCGCCGACTGACTTTCCCGACTTGGAGACTTCCATGAGCTCGTCGATCGATCCCCGTTTGCTTCCGTCCTCGCGCTACATCCTGCCGTCGTTCATCGAGCATTCGAGCTACGGCGTCAAGGAATCGAACCCGTACAACAAGCTGTTCGAGGAGCGCATCATCTTCCTCGGCGTGCAGGTGGACGACGCCTCGGCGAACGACATCATGGCGCAGCTGCTGGTGCTCGAGGGTCTCGATCCCGACCGCGACATCACCATGTACATCAACTCGCCCGGTGGATCGTTCACCTCGTTGATGGCGATCTACGACACGATGCAGTACGTGCGCGCCGACGTCGCGACCGTCTGCCTCGGCCAGGCCGCCTCGGCCGCCGCGGTGCTGCTCGCAGCGGGCACGCCCGGCAAGCGCGCGGCGCTGCCGAACGCGCGGATCCTGATCCACCAGCCCTCGGCCGGTGGCGTCATCCAGGGCCAGGTGTCCGATCTCGAGGTTCAGGCCGCGGAGATCGAGCGCATGCGCAAGCTGCAGGAGACCACCCTCGCCCTGCACACCGGTCAGGACGCCGCGACCATCCGTCGCGATACCGACCGCGACAAGATCTTCACGGCCGACGAGGCCAAGGAGTACGGGATCATCGATCAGGTGTTTGAGTACCGGAAGCTGTCGGCCAAATCGTAGGTTCGAGGCCGGATGTTCCTCGAAATCCCTCGAAATTCGCGCGTGAGAAGTCGACCGCGATCGGCCCGGACGGGTACCGTCAAGTGATGGGTTCGATGCCATCACCGACACCTCCGGGCCGTCGAGGGAAATCGCATCCGGTCTCGACTCTCCATCCGTACGCAACCAGGAAGTAGGACTAATGGCGCGCATCGGCGATGGTGGGGACCTGCTGAAGTGCTCGTTCTGCGGCAAAAGCCAGAAACAGGTCAAGAAGCTGATCGCCGGCCCCGGCGTGTACATCTGCGACGAGTGCATCGACCTGTGCAACGAGATCATCGAGGAAGAGCTCGCCGAGTCGAATGAGGTCAAGCTCGACGAGCTGCCGAAGCCGGCCGAGATCCGCGACTTCCTCGAGAACTACGTCATCGGACAGGACACCGCCAAGCGCACCCTGGCCGTCGCGGTCTACAACCACTACAAGCGCATCCAGGCCGGCGACAAGGCCCGTGATTCGCGCGGTGAGACCGTCGAGCTCGCCAAGTCGAACATCCTGATGCTCGGCCCGACCGGCTGCGGCAAGACGTACCTGGCCCAGACGCTGGCGAAGATGCTCAACGTCCCGTTCGCGATCGCGGATGCCACCGCGTTGACCGAGGCCGGCTACGTCGGCGAGGACGTCGAGAACATTCTGCTCAAGCTGATCCAGGCCGCCGATTACGACGTCAAGCGCGCCGAGACCGGCATCATCTACATCGACGAGGTCGACAAGATCGCCCGCAAGAGCGAGAACCCGTCGATCACCCGCGATGTCTCCGGTGAGGGCGTCCAGCAGGCGCTGCTGAAGATCCTCGAGGGCACGCAGGCGAGTGTGCCCCCGCAGGGCGGTCGCAAGCACCCGCACCAGGAGTTCATCCAGATCGACACCACCAACGTGCTGTTCATCGTCGCGGGCGCCTTCGCCGGTCTGGAGAAGATCGTCTCCGACCGCATCGGCAAGCGCGGCCTGGGCTTCGGTGCCGAGGTGCGGTCCAAGGCGGAGATCGACACCCGCGATCACTTCTCCGAGGTGATGCCCGAGGATCTGATCAAGTTCGGTCTGATCCCCGAGTTCATCGGCCGCCTGCCGATCGTCGCGTCGGTGACCAACCTGGACAAGGAATCGCTGGTCGAGATCCTGTCGAAGCCGAAGAACGCGTTGGTCAAGCAGTACGTGCGCCTGTTCGAGATGGACGGCGTCGCACTGGAATTCACCGACGACGCGCTCGAGGCGATCGCCGATCAGGCCATCCTGCGCGGCACCGGCGCTCGCGGTCTGCGGGCGATCATGGAGGAGGTCCTCCTGCCGGTCATGTATGACATCCCCAGCCGCGACGATGTCGCCAAGGTGGTCGTCACCGGCGAGACCGTCAACGACAATGTGCTGCCGACGATCGTTCCGCGCAAGCGCGAGCGGCCGGACCGCCGCGAGAAGTCGGCCTGACATCACCGAGTCGACCGCAGACGTGACATCGCCACCCGAAGCCTCCGCGCATCGGGTGGCGATCACGTATTGCACGCAATGCAACTGGCTGCTGCGCGCGGCCTGGATGGCGCAGGAGTTGCTCTCGACGTTCGGCGCCGAGGTCGGCGAGGTCGCGCTGGTGCCCGGCACCGGGGGAGTTTTCGTCATCGAGGCCGACGGCCGGCCGATCTGGGATCGGCGCACGGACGGCGGCTTCCCGGAGATCACCGAACTGAAGCGTCGGGTGCGTGACGTGGTCAACCCCGAACGCTCCCTCGGCCATATCGACCGGCTACGAGATCCGCGCGGCTGATCCGGCCCGCCGCGCCGATCGGGCGGTGCGGACCGTGTACGCGGCGGCGACGGCGATCGCGAGGAACGGCAGCACCTGCGTCACCCCGTAGGCGGCGTCGAAGGACATATTCGCCACCACAACGGTTTTGGCGGCCGCCTCCACCAGGAACGCCACGCCCCAGACCACGCAGATGCGGCGTTGCAGCGTCCGGTAGCGCGGCTCCCGGGCCCAGAGCTGTTCGAAACGCTCGCTCTCGTTCTCGCGAAACCGCAGGGCGAACAGGTGCGTGAGCGGCTTGCCGATGCGGGTTGTCGCCAGGAAGGTCAGGCCGACGACCGCGGTTACCACGCAGTCCTTGTAGAGCAGCGCGTCCGGGCTGTGGCTGCCGATGCCGACGAAGGCCGCCGACAGCAGGTTGAACGCCACGATCGTCATCGACGCGGCGTCGAGGCGGCGGGCGCGCACGACGCCGAGGAGCGCGGCGATCAGCGGCGGCAGGCAGGCCCACAGGTAGGCGGCGAGGTCATCGGCGCCGAGGGCGCGGGCGATGTAGAAGGCCGCCAGCGAACCGCCGACCTCGGCGATCATCAGGACGATCGGGCGAAGCGCGGCGGCACGTGAACCGCCCGCCGAAGCGGTCCGAGGCGGGTTGGTCGGATCGGCGGCCGACGGGCCGGCCGGGGTCGGTCCCGCCGGACGGTAAGCCGGGGTCCGCCCGGCCGTCGGGGAGGTCCGGGGCGTCGAGGTGGTCATGACACCAGCGTCGCCCCGTGAAGCGGCGGGCCCGTGGGCCATTTGTCATGGATGCCCGGGGCTATCCGTCACGCCCGAACCGAGGTGCGTATCCGGGCCGCGGTGCCGTCCGGCTTCCGGACGGATGTCGTTAGGAGGACGGGGCGTCGTCCCCGGCGGTGTCCGCGGAATCGGCGGAGTCCTCGTCGGTCGACTCGTCGGCCGGGGCCAGCGGATCCACCCCGTCGACACCTTCCAGCACCGTCAGTTCCTGGTCGATCACGGCGGACACGACCTTGGCCTCGGCCTTGATCTTGTCGGTGAAGTCGGACATCACATGCTCCTCGTTGTCGCTTCGGGCCATCGATCGGGTGGCCATCGATCCGGCGCACGGCCTGCCCCTCGATTCTGCACAACGTCGGGGAGGCGGCGGCGCCGTACCCCGCCTCGGCGGACCCGACTCCCCGTCTCGGCGCGGTTAGGCGCGTTTGCGGGCGCGATAGGCGGCGACGTGTTCCCGGTTGCCGCAGTTGCCGGTATCGCAGAAGCGTTTCGACCGGTTGCGGGAGAAGTCGACCAGCACCGCGGTGCAGTCCTGCGCCGCGCAGATGCGCAGCCGCTGCTCCTCGTCCATCCGCATCACGTCGACAAAGGCGAGGCCGCATTCGGCCATCAACCGATCGGCGACCGGCGCCTCGGGGGAGTTGGGATGCAGATGCCACTCCGCCATCTCGGCGTGGCTGGTCAGATAGGGACGCCAGGCCGCCCCGTCGAGCAGGGCATTGATCCGCGCGGCGCGCGGCGACCCGTCGTCGGCCTCCCAGACCGCCCGCAACAGCGGCCGGACCGCCCGCACCGCCGCGAGTTCGGCCCCGGTGCCGTCCCGGCGGCCGGTGGTCTTCCACTCGTCGAGATAGTCGGTCAGATCGGCCGTGGTGGTCAGGTACTCCTCGCCGTCGCGGTGGGTATTGATCAACGCCACCGCGGACAGCAGTGCCCATCGTGTGTCATGTGCAAAAATCACTTTGACTACTGACGCCCCCTTCGGATACCGTCACGAGTGTAATTGATTTTACTCATGACATCGTCGTCGCGATTTCCCGATCCCGCCGGTCATGAGTTCGCCGCCCGGCACCGCCGGGCTCATGAACCGAGGGGGTTCAGTCGTGGGTGACAATCGTATGCGTGTGGGGCTGAGCCTCGCCGTCTTCTCCGCGCTCTGCTTCGGCCTGTCCGGCCCGTTCGCCAAGTCGCTGATCGCCACCGGGTGGACCCCGGCCGCGGCCGTCGGCATCCGGCTCGGCATCGGCGCCCTGATCGCGGTGGTCCTGGTGACGATCATCGACCGCACCTGGGTGCGCAGCGCCTGGCGGCATCGCGGGGTGGTCCTCGCCTACGGCCTGATCGCCGTCGCCGGCGCCCAGCTCTGCTACTTCAACGCCGTGTCCTATCTGCCGGTCGGCGTCGCGCTGCTGCTCGAATACCTCGGCCCGATCCTGGTGATCGGCTGGGTCTGGTTGACCACGCGCAACCGCCCCGCCGCCGCCACGCTGCTCGGTGGGGTGCTGGCCGTGCTCGGCGCGCTGATCGTGCTCGACGTCTTCGGTGACATCTCCTCGATCCATCCGGTCGGCGTGCTGTGGGCGCTCGGCGCCGCGGTCTGCCTGGCCTTCTACTTCATCGCCGCCGGGCAGGAGCGCGAGGGCCTCGGCCCGTGGGCACTGACCGCCGGTGGTCTGGTGGTCGGCGGCGCCGCGATCTTCGCGCTCGGCGCGGTCGGTGTCCTGCAGCTGCGCTTCGCGACCGCCGACGTCACGATCGCCGGCACGCAGGTCTCGGTCGTGGTGGCCGTCGGCGTCCTGGCGATCATCACCGCCGCCATCTCCTACGGCACCGGCATCGCCGCCGTCCGCAAGCTGCAGCCGACGCTCGCGTCGCTGATCGCACTGACCGAAGTGATCTTCGCGGTGCTGGCCGCCTGGTTGCTGCTCGGCGAGGCGCTGACCCCGGTGCGCATGATCGGCGGTCTGGTGCTGTTGGCCGGTGTCGCATTGGCTCGAGTCGGCGAGTCGCGGGTCGCGGAGCGCACCGCCGCCGTCGCTGCGCGCCCGGAAGCCGCGCTGCCGAGCGCGCGCCCGGAGCGGACCGTAGACGACAAACCGGACACCAAACCCCAACCGGCGCTGATCGTCTGACGACGCGCCCACGGATCGCACGAACGGTGGGTAGCGCAGCGGCATAGGCTCGCTACCTACCGTTCACGCGCCCGCACCCGGCGGGCCCGAGCCGGGAGGATCCCGTGGCCGATCCGCAGCCGGAACCATCCGACGCCGAGCCGATGCCCGATCGAACCGGCGCCGGACCCGGCGTGGATCCGCTCGCCCCGCATCATTTCGGGCCCGCGCACCCCGTCGAACGCATCGACCTCGGCGCTCGCACGATCTGGCGGGCCGGCTGGGTCCTCGCCGCCGTGGTGGCCTGCGTTCTGGGGCTGTGGTTTCTGCTCATGCAGGGCGGGGGCACGATCTTCGTCCTGATCGTCTCCGCCTTCCTGGCGGTGGCGATGGAACCGGCCGTCGTCTGGGTGAGCCGCTGGGTACGCCGGCGCGTATTGGCGACGGCCATCGTCTTCGTGACGATCCTCGCGGTGCTCAGCGGCTTCCTGACCGCCTTCGGTGGACTGCTCGTCAGCGAGGTGGCGACCCTCAGCCAATCGGTGCCGTCCGCCGTCAATTCCGCCGTGGCGTGGGTCAACAACGTCTTCCACACCAGCTACGACGTCAACAACCTGTTCACCAACCTCAACGTCACCCCGGACCGCGTCGCGAGCTACGCCGCGCAGCTGTCCGGGGGAGCGTTCCAGGTGCTCGGCGACATCGTCGGCGGCGTCTTCCACGCCTTCGCGATCCTGCTGTTCACCCTCTACATCTCCGCCTCGATGCCCGCCCTGCGCGGCTGGTTCGCCGGGCTCTTCCCACCCGCCCGGCAGGAGGTGGTGCTGACGGTCTGGGAGGTCTTCGTCACCAAGGTCGGCGGGTACGTCACCGCCCGGGTGATCCTGGCGATCTTCTCGGCGACCGCCCACGGCATCTTCATGCTCGCCGTCGGGATGCCCTACTGGATCGCGCTCGGCCTGTGGTTCGGGTTGGTTTCCCAGTTCGTGCCCACGATCGGCACCTACATCGCGGTGGCGCTGCCGGCGGTGGTCGGCTTCACCAGCGACCGCCCGATCCTCGGCATCCTGATCATCGCCTTCTCCGTGGCCTACCAGCAGTTCGAGAACCTGATCCTCGATCCGCGGATCAGTTCCCGCGCGGTCGACGTGCACCCCGGCGTCGTCTTCGCGTCGGTGCTGCTGGGTGCCGAGTTGTTCGGCCTGGTCGGCGGCCTGCTGGCGGTACCGGTCGCCGCCACGCTCACCACCGTCTTCGAGATCTACAAGACCCGCTACGAGATCTCGCCGGAGATAGACGCCTCCGCCCGCTCCACCGCGACCCGGGCGCGCCGACGAAAGTCCGGCGGACCCGCGGATGACGACCGGCCCAACCCCGACGACCGGCCCGACCCCGACCCGGCGGACGCGGATGATCCCGGCCCGACCCCCGCCGCGCCCGACCAGCGGTAGGCCCCGCGCCGACGATCGGTAGGCCCGCGCGCCGGCGGCTCAGTCGTCCGAGAGCAGCACGCGTTCGCGGCCGGTGTAGATGTTCATCGAGGTGCCGCGCAGGAAGCCGACGATCGTCAGTCCGCTGTGTTCGGCGAGGTCGACCGCCAGCGACGAGGGCGCCGACACCGCGGCGAGGATCGGAATCCCGGCCAGCACCGCCTTCTGCACCAGCTCGAACGACGCCCGCCCGCTGACCATCAGGACGGTGCGACGCGCGGGCAGCCGATCGTCCATCAGGGCGCGGCCGATCACCTTGTCGACCGCGTTGTGCCGGCCGACGTCCTCCCGCACGACGATCGGCTCGCCGTCGACGGTGAACAGCCCGGCCGCATGGACCCCGCCGGTCGAATCGAAGACCTTCTGGGCGCCGCGCAACTTGTCCGGCAACGTCCGCAGCACCGCCGCGTCGATGCCGACCTCGTCGTCGCGCAGGTCGTAGCGGCCGATCGCCTCGATCGCATCGAGCGACGATTTGCCGCATACCCCGCAGGACGAGGTCGCGAAGAAGTTCCGATTCGGCTCCGGGATCGGAACGCCGGCGGCCATCTCCAGATCGAGCACGTTGTAGGTGTTCTGCCCGCTGTCGTCGAAGCTGTCGCAATAGCGCGCGGTCACCAGATCGGTGCGCGCGTGGATCATCCCCTCGCCGTGCAGGAAACCGTGAGCGAGTTCCACGTCGTGGCCGGGCGTGCGCATGGTGACCGTCAACGGCGCTCCGGAGATCCGGATCTCCAACGGTTCCTCGACGACCAGAGCGTCCGGGCGGTCGATCCGGTGGGCGTCACGCACCCGCAGCACCGGCCGTCGCGCGACCACACGACTCATGTTGCTGCTCGCTCCACCCGGATCGTCACCGCTTTGGACACGGGTGTATTCGACACCAACGCGACGTTGTCCAGCGGGATCAACGGATTGGTCTCCGGGTAGTACGCCGCGGCGTTGCCGACCGGGGTGTCGTAGGCGACGACCGCGAAGTCGGTCACCCGCCGCTCCTCGACAACCCCGTCGGGGGAGGTCCACTCGGAGACGACGTCGACCCGATCGCCGTCGAGCAGTCCGAACATCTCGATGTCCTTCGGGTTCATCATCACCACCCGCCGGGCGTTCTTGATCCCGCGGTACCGGTCGTCCAGACCGTAGATCGTCGTATTGAACTGATCGTGGCTGCGCAGCGTCTGCAGGATGACCCGACCCGGCGGCACCGGCTCGTAGTCGAAGGGCTGCGCCGAGAAGTTCGCCCGACCCGTCGAGGTGGGGAACTCGCGATTGTCGCGCGGCGGATGCGGCAGTTCGAAACCGTTCTTCTCCCGCACCCGGGTGTTGTAGTCGGTGCAGCCGGGCACGACGGCGGCGATCGCATCGCGCACCCGGTCGTAGTCGCCGCGCAACCAGTCCCAACGGACCGGGTGTCCCGACCCGAGGACCGCCTCGGCGACCTCGCAGACGATGGCGACCTCGCTGCGCAGATGCTCGCTGACCGGGTCGAGCCGGCCGCGCGACAGGTGCACCATCGACATCGAATCCTCGACCGACACCATCTGCTTGGTCCCGTTCTGGATATCCCGATCGGTGCGGCCCAGGGTCGGTAGAATCAGCGCGGTGCGGCCGTGGGTGACGTGGCTGCGGTTGAGCTTGGTCGACACGTGCACCGTCATCTCGCAGGAGCGCAGCGCCGCCTCGGTCACCTCGGTATCCGGGGTCGCGCGGGCGAAGTTGCCGCCCAGCCCCAGGAAGAAACGCACCTGCCCGTCGCGCATCGCGCGGATCGTGTCGACGGTGTCGTGGCCGTGCTCGCGCGGCGAGGTGATCGAGAAGTGCGCGTCGAGCGCGTCGAGGAAGCGGTCCGGCATCTTCTCCCAGATGCCCATCGTGCGGTCGCCCTGGACGTTCGAATGTCCACGGACCGGGCAGACCCCGGCGCCCGGCTTGCCGATCATGCCGCGCATCAGCAGCAGGTTGGTCGCATCGCGGATGGTGGCGACCCCGTGCCGATGCTGGGTCAGGCCCATCGCCCAGCAGATGACGGTGCGCTGCGAGTTCGCCAGCGCATCCGCGGTCTGCTCGATCTGTTCGATCGTCAACCCGGACGCCTCGACGACGTCGTCCAGCGACACCTGCGCCATCAGGTCGGTGTACTTGTCGAAGTAGGCGCAATGCCGCTCGATGAAGTCGTGGTCGACGACCGTCCCCGGCGCGGCGGCCTCCCGCTCGAGCAGCAGCTTGCCGAGGCCCTGGAAGAGCGCCTGGTCACCGCCGATCCGGATCTGCAGGTATTCGTCGGAGATGGCGGTGCCGTGGCCGACCACCCCGGAGACCGACTGCGGATCCTTGAACCGCAGCAGCCCCGCCTCGATCAGCGGATTGATCGCGATCACCGTGCCGCCACGCTTCTTCGCATGCTCGAGCGCGGTGAGCATCCGGGGATGGTTGGTCCCGGGATTCTGCCCGATCACCAGGATCAGGTCGGCATGCTCGACGTCCTCGAGGGTGACCGATCCTTTCCCGATGCCGATCGACTCGGTCAGCGCGGACCCGGACGACTCGTGGCACATATTCGAGCAGTCCGGCAGGTTGTTGGTGCCGAAGCTGCGGGCGAACAGCTGGTAGAGGAAGGCGGCCTCGTTGCTGGCGCGGCCGGAGGTGTAGAACGCCGCCTGATGGGGCGAGTCGAGCCCGCGCATCACCCCGGCGATCCGGGTGTAGGCGTCCTCCCAGGAGATCGGCCGGTAGTGCGTGGCGCCCGGATCGAGAACCATCGGATGGGTCAACCGGCCCTGCTGGCCGAGCCAGTAGTCGGTATAGCCGGCGAGGTCGGCGACGCTGTGCCGGGCGAAGAAGGCCGGGTCGACCACCCGGGTGGTCGCCTCCTCGGCGACCGCCTTCGCGCCGTTCTCGCAGAACTCCGCGGGCCGACGACGGCCGTCCGGATCCGGCCAGGCGCAGCCCGGGCAGTCGAAGCCGTGCCGATGGTTGAGCCGGACCAGCGTCTCGGCCGTGCGCTTCGGCCCCATCTGCTCGAAGCCGCGCTCCAGAGCGACCAGGACCGCCCGCGGGCCGGCGGCGTAATGCTTCGCCGCACCGGTGTGCAGGTCGGATTCGTCGATGTCCTCGCGGGGCGGATGAGTGGGCATGGTGTCCATTTTCCACCCTCGCGACAGCCGGCGCCCGGGAACGGTCGATCGGCGGGCCGGGCCGCGGTCGCGCAGTCGCACCTGCGCGCACGGGCCGCGTCGTGCGGCGCTCGGCCGTACGCTGGATCGGTGACCGCTTCGCCCGCCTCCGCGCCCGGCCCGGGGTCGTTGACGGTCGAGGTGATCGGCATCGAACGTCCGGCCGACGGCATTCGCCAGCTGCGGCTGGCCGCCCCGGATCGGCGACCGCTGCCGTCGTTCGTGCCGGGCAGTTCGATCCTGGTGACCGTGCCGCCGGAGCATCCCGACGAGGTCGAGGTGGTGCGCGCCTATACGTTGATCGGCCCCGCCTTCGAGCCGGACGCCTACGCGATCGCGGTCCGCGAGATCGGTGCCGGATCGCGCCGCATCCACCGACTGACGGTCGGGCGGTCGCTGACCGTCTCGCTGCCGCGGTCGGGGTTCGCGCCGGTGCTCGCCGCTCCGGAGCATCTGCTGATCGCCGGGGGTATCGGGGTGACGCCGATCCTCGCGCACGCCCGGTGGCATCACGAGACCGGCGGCCGCATCACCGCCCTGCACGTCCACCAACCCGGACGCGACGCCTATCGTGACGATCTGCGCATGCTGACCGCCGGCCGGGTGACCCACCTGGTCGGGCGGGGCGGGGTCGTCGAGGAGCTCGAACGGCTCATCGGCGAGGCGGACCCGGCCGCGCACCTCTACACCTGCGGCCCGGACGGATTGGTGCGCACCGTCGAAGAGGTCGCGGAGCGGCTCGGCGTCACCGCCGATCGGGTGCACAGCGAACTGTTCACCACCCCGGAGCGGCCCTCCGAACCGTTCACCGTCGACCTGCGCAACAGTGGCCGGTCGATCGAGGTGGCCGCCGACCAGTCGCTGCTCGAAGCATTGGAAGCGGCCGGAGTCGACGTCGACAGCCAATGTCGGCGAGGGGTATGCGGGCGCTGTTGTATCCCCGTCAGTGGCGGATCGATCGATCACCGCGACCTGTACCTGTCCGCCCGCGAACGCGCCGCCGGGACCGAGATGATGCCCTGCGTCTCGCGTGCCCTCGGACCCGCCCTGGAGGTGGCCCTGTGACCGAAACACATGCCCTGCCGTCGGACACCACCACCGATCTACCTCGCGATGTCGCCCGCTTCCCGTACCCGTTCGAGGCGGATACCTTCGCCTACCGGACCAATATCGAGACCGCGCGGGTGCCGATCTCGACCCTCGGCGGCGGCTGGGGCGAAACGATCCTGAACGTCGAACCCGACCACGCCGACCGCATCGCCCAGCGCGCCCGCATCCTGGCGACCGATCCGACCCGCTACCGCTCGCTCGAGCATCTCGCGCCCGCCCAGTGGGACGCCGCGGTCGTGCTGTTGCGGGAGTTGGCGGCCTGCCGTCCCGACGCGGTCACCTTCACCCTCGACGGCCGGCGGGCCCACCTGACCAACCGGCTGTCCGGCATCGACCGCGGCTTCACCATCGGAGATCCCGACACCCTCGACGAGCCGCCCCTGGTCTTCGCCGCACGCCAGATCGGGGAGGATGTCGTCCTGCTCGACCAATACGGCGACGACCTGCGCATCGGCGCCGGCGTGGTCACCTTCGCCACCCACTGGTCGTTCCCCGCCCTGGTGGGCGCGAGCTTCGAGAACTTCCACCGGCCGGTGCCCCGGGTGATCGAGAACGGGGTGATCCCGCGGGCGCTCGACTTCTTGCTGCGCCTGTCGCCGGGGGAGTGGGTGCGCCGGATCAACTTCTCCCTCGGCGTCGACGGGCTGCTCGATCTGTCGGTGGAGAACCACGACGAATGGAAACCGGCGCGTGCGGCGCTGGTCGACGCCGACCCCGACGAGCTCGGCGCGCGGTTCAACCTGCGGGTGGAGATCCAGCATCTGCTGCGCCTGGCGCCGTCCGGAACGATCCTGTTCACCATCGACTATCGGCAGCTGCCGCTCGATCGACTGCTCCTGGTACCCGAATGGGCCCGGCGGTTCGTCGCGGTGGTCGAGACGCTGCCCGACGATATCGCCGACTACAAGGGCTTCCTGCCGCTGCGACCGGCGATCGATCGCTGGTGGCGGGCCCGGTCAGCCGGTCAGAGCCAGGGCGGCCACCCCGGCGAGTAGCGCGACCGGGGTCAGCGTCAGCGAGACGCGGTGGAAGTCGCCGAGGCCGATGGACGTACCCGACCGCTGTAAGGTGCGCCGCCACAACAGGTTCGCCAGCGATCCCGTATAGCTCAGCCCGGAGCCGACGTTCAGTCCCACCAGGGCGGCCAGGATCGCGGTGGGCCCCAGCGGGATCAGCAGGGGCACCAGCAGCAGTGTGGCCGACAGGTTGGTCAGCAGATTTGCCAGCGCGGTCGCGAGCACCGCGATCGCCAGCAGCGACCCGAAGGTCGTATCGCCGGGGATCAGGTCGGCGACGAGCCGCCCGCCCGGTCCGGCGGCGAGGGCGGCGACCACCACCCCCAGGGCCAGGACGAACAGTGCGAACGTCGGATGCGCGGCGTGCACCAGGTGGATCGGTCGGGCGAGCCGGCGTCGCAACGCCCAGCCGGTCAGCACGATCGCGGCGGCCCCGGACATCCAGAACGGCTCCACCCCGCGGGTCGACAGAACCCCGAAACCGGCCAACATCACCGTCACCACGACCAGCGGCACCATCGGCAGCGGCGGCGCCTCCCGCTCGACCGGTGCGGCCCCGCCGCACAGATCGCGCCGGAACAGCAGGCGCAGCCCGACGTACTCGACCACCAGCACCGCCACCAGGACCGGCGCCATCCGGGCCGCGAACTGGCCGAAGGACAGGTCGAGACCGCGCATCGCCAGCAGGTTCGTCAGGTTCGACACCGGCAGCAGCAGCGAGGCCGAGTTCGCCATCCGCAGGCAGGCGAAGGCGCCCGGTCGGGCCAGCGCCGTCGCGCCCGCGGCCACCAGCACCACCGGGGTCAACAACACCACCGTGGCGTCCAGCGACAGCACCGTGGTCACCAGCACCGCCAGCGCGAAGACACCGGTGAAGATCGGGATCGGCCGACCGCGCCCCCAGCGGCGCACCAGATATGCTGCCGCCGTGAACAATCCGGCGCGGGCGCAGACGTCGGCGACCACGAGGATCGTCACCAGGAAGAGGACCACCGGGCCGAGCCGGCGCAGTTCCTCGGCGATCTCGTCGCCGCCCGGAACGCCGGTGGAGAGCACCGCCCCGGCCGCGGCGATCGACACCGCCGCCTCGACCCGCCCCCGCGGATGCCGATAGGCGGTCGCCAGGAGGGCGAGCAGCGCGAGCGTCGCGACGATGGTGGCCACCGAGGCAACCTACGCGTCAGCCGGCGTGGCCGTCCGCTCCCGCCGTCGCCGCGACGGGCTCCGCGTCGGGTTCCAGGCCGAGCAGCGTGTGGGTCAACTCCACCCACATCGACAGATGCGGATCGGTCGCCGGATCGCGCGGCCGGAAGGTGTAGACGAGGGCGGCGCCGCGCATGCTGGTCATCAGCAGTTCGCGCAGCATCGGGAAGCGCGGATGCGCGGACAGCTCCGGCCCCCACATCCGGGTGATCGTCGCGTCGATGATCTCGCCGAGCAGCCGCTCGCCGGGCAGCAGGGTTCCGGCGATCTCGGTGTTGGTGCGCGCCGCCGTCCACAGCTCGAGGGCCGCGGAGAAGTGCGGTTCGTGGAAGGTCTGCCACATCACGTGGATGACGTGCCGGATCTGCTCGGACCGGCTCGCCCCGGCCGCGCCGGGCCGCTCGATGCGGTCGACCGTCGAGTGGATGCGCTGCAGCGCGACGTGCTCGGCGGCGGCCACCAGCAGCGCCTCACGGGACGGGAAGTGGTGCAACAACCGGCCGCGGGAGACCCCGGCCTCCTGCTGGATCCGCAGGGTGGTCGTCCGGGCGTAACCGTCCTCGACCAGGCAGCGGGTGGCGGCGTCGAGGATGCGCGCCCGCGAGTCCGCGGTGCGCTGCTCGCGCCGTGTCTGCTCGGGGCGTGAACCCTCCACGAGGCCACCTCCTCGGCTGTAACAGTCACCTCTTGTTTCGCACTGTAGCGCACGCAGCGCATCTGCCTGCGTAAATGGAACCAACCGGTCCTCGGAGTCGACGGGAAGGAATTCGAAAGAGTCAGCATTGACTGTTTGTGGAGTGAGCCTTTACGGTGTGTTCAACATCTCAATGCGTTGCACCGTTGCTCCGTGACACAGGGGTTGGGTGAGCGCCGTCACGCGCCCCGACCGGGCGTCGAAGGAGACCCGATGACCAGCACCACGGACTCGACACCCCGGCCGGGGGGTCGCTCCGGCCCGATGCGTGCGTCGATCGCCGCCGCCGTAGCCACCTCGCTCGAGTGGTACGACTTCTTCATCTACGCCACCGCCGCGGCGCTGGTGTTCAACGTGACCTTCTTCAACACCGGCAACGAGGTCGTCTCGGCCCTCAACTCGTTCGCCACCGTCGCGGTCGGCTTCATCGCCCGCCCGGTCGGCGGCGTGCTCGCCGGACAGCTCGGCGACCGGTACGGCCGCAAGCCGGTCCTGGTCGGCGCGGTCGTGCTGATGGCCGTCGCCACCACGTTGATCGGCCTGGTTCCCAATACCCAGGTCGTCTGGCTCGCGCCCGCCGCGCTGGTCGTCCTGCGGCTGATGCAGGGCCTGGCGGTCGGCGCGCAGTGGGGTGGCGCGGTCCTGATCGCGACCGAGTCGGCGCCCGCCCACCGGCGCGGCTTCTACGGCAGCTTCGCGCAGCTCGGCGTGCCGATCGGCGTCGTGCTGGGCAACGTCGCCTTCCTGATCGCCACCGGCATCGCCTCCTCGGAGACGTTCCTGTCCTGGGGCTGGCGGGTGCCGTTCTGGATCAGCCTGGTCATGCTGCCGATCGCCTTCGTGATCCACCGCTTCCTCGAGGAGACCCCGGAGTTCAAGGCGGTCAACGCGAAGCTCGAGGCGAGCAAGAGCGTCCCGCGGTCGCCGATCCTGCAGGTGATCCGCAAGAACCCCGGCGTGATCCTGCTCGCCGCCGCCGCAAACGCTCCCGGCATCGTCTTCTTCTACACAATGATCACCGGATCGGTGCTCTTCGTGACCTCCTACCTCGGCATTTCCCGCTCGGCGGTCCTCGGGTTCATCCTGCTCGGCTGTCTACTGATGCTCCCATTGGTGCCGCTGTTCGGCCGGCTCTCCGATACCTACGGACGCACGGTGATCTTCGGCATCGGCACG
This sequence comes from Millisia brevis NBRC 105863, assembly GCF_001552615.1. GTDB lineage: Bacteria > Actinomycetota > Actinomycetes > Mycobacteriales > Mycobacteriaceae > Millisia > Millisia brevis. Next base: position 203,211 of record NZ_BCRN01000003.1, on the reverse strand, counting down.
ATCGCGATGGGACTCTGGGCGATCCCGATGTGGCTGCTGATCCGCAGCTCCGGCCCGGACAATGTGTGGCCCTTCGCGCTGGCCGTCATCGTCGGCGTGATCGCGATGTCGATGCAAACCGGCACCCAGGGGCAGCTGTTCGCCGAGCTGTTCCCGCCGGAGGTGCGGTTCTCCGGGGCCTCGCTCGGCTACCAGATCTCGGCGATCATCGGCGGCTTCGCCCCGATGGTGATGGTCGCGCTGATCAACGGCAATCCCGACAACGCGTGGCGCGTCGGCGTGGCCCTGGCCGCGACCACCGTCGTCGGACTGATCTGCCTGGGGATCATCCGCCGCCGCTACTCCTCGGTCGACCACTTCGTCACCGGCCGAGACGAGCCCGAAGTCGGCCCGGTGGACACCGACGCCGTGGTGGTCGGGGAGCAGCGGTGACCGGGCCCGACGCGCCCCTGCTGTTTCCGGATACCCACGCCGCGACCGACCCGGACCGGCCCGCGATCGTCATGGCCGGCAGCGGGGAGACCATCGGCTACGGCAAGCTGGTCGAGACCTCCCGGGGGATCGCCCGGCTGCTGTGGTCGCGCGGACTGCGCCACGGGGATACCGCCGCGCTGCTGATGGAGAACAGCGCCGACTTCCTGCAGATCGCCTGGGCCTTCCAGCGGATCGGGCTGCGCTACGTCGCCCTGTCCACCCGCCTGACCCCCGCCGAGATCGCCTACATCCTGGGCGATTCCGGGGCCTCGGCCCTCGTGACCAGCCCGACGATGCTGCCGCAGGCCGTCGCCGCCGTCGAGGGGCTGTCCGGGCTGCCGGTGCGTCTGGTCACCGGCACCGAGCCCGGGGTGGCCGCCGCGGACGGTGGATTCGAATCGCTGGGGGAGGCGGTGCGCACGGCGCCCGAGGTCGAGCCGGTCGAGTGCGAGGGCGCCGACCTGCTCTACTCCTCGGGCACCACCGGCCGCCCCAAGGGGGTGGTCGCCGCGCTGCCGCTCCCGCCGCTGGGCACCGGCCCGGGCTTCACGACGCTGTTCCATCAGCTCTGGGGAGTCGACCGCGACACCGTCTACCTCTCGCCGGCGCCGCTCTATCACGCCGCTCCGCTGCGGGTGTCGATGACGGTTCACCGGCACGGCGGCACGGTGGTGGTGATGGAGTCCTTCGACGCGACGCAGGCCCTGCGGCTGATCGAGCGCCATCGGATCACCTTCACCCAGATGGTGCCGACGATGATGATCCGCATCCTCAAGCTGCCCGCCGCGCAGCGAAGCGGCTACGACCTCTCCTCGCTGCGCACCCTGGTGCACGCGGCGGCGCCCTGTCCGGCCGAGGTCAAGCGCGAGCTGATCGACTGGCTGGGCCCGATCGTGCGCGAGTACTACTCGGCCACCGAGAACTACCTGTTCACCGAGCTCGATGCGAACGAATGGCTCGCGCATCCGGGTTCGGTGGGCAGGCCGGTCGCGGGCACCCCGCGCATCCTCGACGACGAGGGTGTCGAACTGCCGGTCGGGACCACCGGGACGATCTGGTCGCAGAACGGACCGGCGTTCGAGTACCTCAACGATCCGGACAAGACCGCGCAGGCCCACAATTCCGTGGGCTGGACCACGGTCGGCGACCTCGGTTACGTCGACGCTGACGGCTACCTCTACCTGTCCGACCGGCGGTCGGATCTCGTGCTGAGCGGCGGGGTCAATATCTACCCGCAGGAGGCGGAGAACGTGCTGGTCGGCTCGCCCGACGTGCTCGACGCCGCGGTCTTCGGCATCCCGCATCCGGAACTCGGGCAGGTGGTGCACGCCGTCGTGCAGTTGCGGCCCGGACTCGAGCCGACCGCCGAGCGCGCAGAGCTCCTGTTGGAGTACTGCCGCGAGAATCTCTCCGGCTACAAGTGCCCGCGCGGGATCGACTTCGCCGAGCAACTGCCGCGCACCCCCACCGGCAAGCTGCTCAAGCGGCTCCTGCGCGAGCAGTACACGCCGGCGCACTAGGAACGTCCGCCCGCGGACCGTGGAAGATCCGCCCCGGGCGGAGGGGAACGTCCGCGCCGGGAACGTCCGCCGCGAGGGAGGGGAGTGCGGCCGATCGTTCGGGTGGCGCCGCCGGGAGCGGGCTCGTAGGGTTGGGCGATTCGTCGGGATTCGTTCGGCCGATTCGGAGCCTGCTCCCGGGGTTCTCCCGGGGAAGGTCCACTACTATTAGTTGACATGCGAACTAAATGGATCGTAGGCCTGGCGGTTGTCGTGGTCGTGGGACTGTTGGCCTGGTTCGGGCCGCGGGTCTACGCCGAGTACATCGCCGAAGACTCCGCTCCCGCTGCGACCGTGGATACCTCGGGCGCCGTCGCCGCCGAGGGGGACATCAACGGTGACTGGGCCGTGGTGCCGGGCGGCGGGGCGAATACGACCGCGGCCGGCTATACCGTCGACGAGGTGCTCAACGGTGCGGACGTCACCGTCGTGGGCACCACCCCGGACGTGACCGGCTCGGTCACCGTCGCGGACGACCAGGTCACCGCCGGATCGATCGTCGTGCAGACCGCGACGATCACCACCGACTCCGACCGCCGGGACAACCAGTTCCGGAACAACATCTTCGACGTGGCGGCCAACCCGACCGCGACGTTCACCGTCACCGAGCCCGCCGACCTGTCCGCGCTGCCCACCGACGGGACCTCCGGAACGGTCGCGCTGACCGGCACGCTCGAATTGGCCGGGCAGACCCAACCGGTCACCGTCCAGGCCGATGCCCTGCGCAGCGGATCGGAGCTGGTGGTCTCCGGGGCGATCCCCATCACCTTCGCCGACTACGGCATCGAGCCGCCGTCGCTCGGATTCGTCACCGTCGAGAACGCCGGCACCGTCGACTTCCTGGTGGTGCTCGACCAGAGCTGACCGCCCCTGTCGATCCCGTTCGTCACGATCCGGGGAGTCTCGGCGTCATCACCCGACGTCGAGGCTCCCCATCCTCGTTTTCTGTCCGAATTTGCCTCTCCCCATTCGCACTCCGCCCGGGGCAGGCTGAGCACATGAGTGACTTCAATACGACGATCGTCGACGAGTTTCGGGCCAACAACGGCACCGTGCAGACCATGGGCTTCGGCCGTTCCCTCGTGTTGGTGCACAGCATCGGCGCCAAGAGCGGCGCGCAGCGCACCATCCCGCTTGCCGGTATTCCGGTCGACGACGGCTGGCTGATCGCCGCCTCCGCGGCCGGCGCCCCGAGCAACCCCGCCTGGTACCACAACCTGCTCGCCCACCCCGACATCTCGCTGGATTACCCGACGGCCGATTCCATCGATTCGACCCCGGTCACGGCGGTCGAGCTCACCGGCGCGGATCGCGACGCCGGCTGGCAGCAGTTCGTCGACCGTTCTCCGGCCTTTGCCGACTACCAGGTCAAGGCCGGCGACCGCACCATCCCGGTCTTCCTGCTGCGGCGCGGCTGACCCCCGTCCACCCGGGCGGCGACCTGCCCCGGGTGATCGGCGTGCCGACCGCGCGCCGATCGCCCGGCGCGGCGCCCGACAGCCGCAGGCCGCCCGAACCGGGTCCCCGATAGGGGTCTAAAACCCAACGGGTCGACATCGGTTCACATCGGCTGCACCGCACGTTCAGACCGCGGCCCGCCGGGCGGGGAACACTTCCCCGCGTGTCGGTGGTCAACGAGCGGGTCGAACCCGCCACGGCGGGGGTGCGGCCGTGGCGTAGCTACGGGTTGTTCCTGCTGCTCGTGGGCCCCAATCTGATTCTGCTGGGCGTATTCACCTACCGGCCGTTGATCGAGAACGTCCGGATGTCGTTCTTCGACTGGAATCTCGCCGCACCGGGCGCGTCCTTCATCGGATTCAACAACTACCGGGAATGGCTGACGCGGCCGGACTCCTGGACCATCGTCTCCAATACGCTGATCTTCACGGTTGTATCCGTCTGCGGCAGTATGGTTCTCGGGCTGATGCTCGCCCTGCTGCTCGATCGGCAACTGCGCGGGCGCAATCTGGTCCGATCGATCGTCTTCGCCCCCTTCGTCCTGTCCGGCGCGGCCGTCGGCGTGGCCTTCCAGTTCGTCTTCGACCCGAACTTCGGTCTGATCAACGATCTGCTGTCCCGCGTCGGCATCGTCGCGCCGGACTTCTATCAACGCCCCGGCTGGGCGCTGTTCATGATCACCGTGACCTACGTGTGGAAGAACCTCGGCTACGCCTTCGTGATCTACCTGGCGGCGCTGCAGGGCCGGCGGATCGATCTCGACGAGGCGGCCGCCATCGACGGCGCCTCCCGGTGGACCTACTTCCGCAGGGTGCTGCTCCCGCAGCTGAGACCGACGACGTTCTTCCTGTCGATCACCGTGTTGCTCAACTCCCTTCAGGTCTTCGACATCATCAACGTGATGACCCGCGGCGGCCCGCTCGGCATCGGCACCACCACGATGGTCTACCAGGTCTACGACGAGACGTTCGGCAACTTCCGCGCCGGCTACGGGGCCACGGTTGCGACGATCATGTTCCTCGCGCTGCTGATCGTGACCGTGCTGCAGGTGCGGATGATGGATCGGTCGCAGTCGTGAGCGATACCGATCGTCGGACACCGACCGCGGCGGGCACGAGCGCCCCGGCGGCGACCTCCGCCGCGCCGAAGCCGCGCGAAACGCGGCCGCCGATGAGCATGCAGCGCAGGAGATTCCTGGCCGACCTGTTCGGCTACCTCGCCATGGCGGTGGTTGTCGCGATCATCGCGGTCCCGCTGTTCTGGATCCTGGTCGCCTCGTTCAAGGACCGTTCGGAGATCTACGTGCAGCCGGCGGTGTGGTGGCCCGGCATCTGGCGACCGGAGAACTACGCCGAAGCGACCGGCTCCGTGCCGTTCTGGACCTTCCTGCGCAACTCGATCATCGTCACCGGCATCCTCGGCGCCATCAAGTTCTGCCTCGGCGTGCTGAGCGCCTACGGGCTGGTGTTCCTACGCTTCCCGTTCAAGAACGTCGTCTTCCTGGCGATCATCGCGGCGCTGATGGTGCCGAATCAGATCACCGTGATCACCAACTACTCGCTGATCGCCTCCCTCGGGCTGCGCAACACCTTTCTGGGCATCATCCTGCCGCTGGCGGGGGTGGCCTTCGGAACGTTCCTGATGCGCAACCACTTTCTGTCGCTGCCGCCGGAGATCATCGAGGCCGCGCGGATGGACGGCGCCGGCCACTTCCGACTGCTGACCCGCGTCGTGCTGCCGATGTCGGTGCCGACGATGGTCGCCTTCGCCATCATCACGCTGGTCAACGAATGGAACGAATACCTCTGGCCGTTCCTGATGGCCGACGACTACCGGGTCGCCACCCTGCCGATCGGGCTGACCCAGCTGCAGAACAGTGACGGCCTGACCAATTGGGGGCCGGTGATGGCGGCGACGCTGCTGACGATGCTCCCGATGTTGATCGTCTTCCTGTTGCTGCAACGCCAAATGATCAAGGGCCTGACCTCCGGCGCGGTCAAGGGTTGACCGTGTCCGCGCACCGTTGTTTCAACCACCAGGAGTAGGTGTCATGACCAACCTTTCACGTCGCAGCTTCCTCGCCGCCGCAGGTGTTGTGGCCGCGGGCCTGACCGTGGCGGCCTGCGCGGGATCCGAATCCGGGTCCGGCGGCGCCGCACAGGGCGGCGATCCCAACCAGCTGTCCTTCTGGTCGAATCACCCCGGTCAGTCGGCCGACGTGGAACGCGAACTGATCTCCCGCTTCCAGGCGGCCAACCCGGACATCACGGTGCAGCTGGTCGACGCGGGCAAGAACTACGAGGAGGCGGCGCAGAAGTTCAACGCCGCGCTGTCCGGCGGCGATCTGCCCGACATCATGATCCTCAGCGACGTCTGGTGGTTCAACTTCGCGCTCACCGGCGCGATCACCCCGCTCGACGACCTCTTCGGGCAGGCCGGCGTCGACAGCTCGACCTACGTCGACTCGCTGATCGGCGACTACGGGTGGAATGGTCAGACCTGGGCGCTGCCCTATGCGCGGTCGACCCCGCTGTTCTACTACAACAAGCAGGTCTGGTCGCAGGCCGGACTGCCCGATCGTGGTCCGCAGTCCTGGCAGGAATTCGACGAGTGGGGTCCGCGCCTGCAGGGCGTCGTCGGCGACGGGCGTCAGGCCCACGGCTGGGGCAACGGCACGAGCTACCTCGGCTGGACCTTCCAGGGACCGAACTGGACCTTCGGTGGCGCCTACTCCGACCAGTGGGACCTGAAGTTCACCGATCCTAATACCGTCGAGGCCGCCCGCTACCTTTCGCAGTCGATCCACGACAAGCGATACGCCAAGATCTCCAACGACATCGCCGCGGAGTTCAGTGCGGGGATCATCGGCTCGACGATCGCCTCGACCGGCGACCTGTCCGGCATCACCCGCAACTCGACCTTCGACTTCGGTACCGCCTTCCTGCCGGCGCCGAACGGAATCGCCGGATGCCCCACCGGCGGGGCGGGTCTCGCGATCCCGGCGCGAATCTCCGATGAGCGCAAGGTCAACGCGCTCAAGTTCATCGACTTCATCACCAATACCGACAACACGGTGTACTTCTCCCAGAACGTCGGATACGTGCCGGTGCGCAAGGCGGCGCGCGACGATGCGGCGATGACCGGCTTCCTCGATCAGAACCCGAACTTCCGCACCGCGATCGACCAGTTGCCGGAGACCAAGCCGCAGGACTACGCACGGGTCTTCATCCCGGGTGGCGACAAGATCATCGGCACCGGCTACGAGCGCATCGGCCTCCAGAACGCCGAGGTGGAAGGCGCTCTGGCCGATATGGCGAACCAGATCGAGCAGATCTACACCAGCCAGATCCAACCGAAGCTGCCCTGATATGGCGACGGTCACCTTCGATCGGGCGACCCGTCGTTTCTCCGACGACGGGCCGCCCGCGGTCGACGCGCTGGACCTCGAGATCGCCGACGGGGAATTCATGGTCCTCGTCGGCCCATCCGGGTGCGGCAAGTCGACGAGCCTGCGGATGGTCGCGGGACTCGAACCGGTGCAGTCCGGGGCGATCCGGATCGACGGCCGCGATGTCGGCGGGATGGCGCCGAAGGCCCGCGATGTCGCGATGGTCTTCCAGAACTACGCGCTCTACCCGAATATGACCGTGGCCGGGAATATGGGCTTCGCGCTGCGCAATGCCGGTGTCGGCAAGGCGGATACCGACGCGCGGGTCGAACAGGTCGCGCGGATGTTGGAGTTGGAAAACCTGCTCGACCGCAAGCCGGCCAAGCTGTCCGGCGGCCAGCGCCAGCGGGTGGCGATGGGCCGGGCGATCGTCCGGCGCCCCAAGGTGTTCTGCATGGACGAGCCGCTGTCGAATCTGGACGCGAAGCTGCGGGTCAACACCCGAGCCCAGATCGCCACGCTGCAGAAGGATCTCGGGGTCACCACCCTGTACGTCACGCACGACCAGGTCGAGGCGATGACGATGGGGCACCGGGTGGCGGTCCTGCGCGACGGGGTGCTCCAACAGGTCGACGGGCCGCGGGAGATCTACACCCGTCCGGCCAATGTCTTTGTCGCCGGCTTCATGGGCTCGCCGCAGATGTGCCTGGTGGATGCGGCGGTCACCGACGCGACCGCCCGCATCGGCGAGGCGGTGATCGATGTGCCGCGGTCGGTGGGTCCGACCGTGACGATCGGGTTCCGCCCCGAGTCGTGGGTGGTCGGTACCGCCGGCACCCCCGGCTCGCTGCGCGCGCGGGTCGAGCTGGTCGAGGAGCTGGGGTCCGAACAATTCGTCTACTGCGCAGCGGATCTCGACCTCCGCGGTGGACGGGTGGTCGTGCGGGCCGACCATCGGGTGCGGTACGCCGTCGGTGACGAGGTCGGCCTGACCCCGATCGCCGACGAGCTCTACTGGTTCGACGGGGTGACCGGCATACGCCTGGACGTGTGAGGGCGCCTGTCGGTATCCGATTCGGCGCGGCCACATCCGGTTCAGCGGGGGATGGCTGCGCCACTAGCACAGGATCGGCCCGGCGGGCGTGGACTATCCCCGGGCGCGAAGCGTCATCCACAGGTCCGGGAACCCTGTAGCGGATCGGCTTCCCGGGCGGGCACCGTGAGGGGGTGCCGCCATCCGAACGATCACTCGCGCCGGCCGGGCCCGAGCCGGATCCGGGTGCCGTTATCGAGGACCTGCTCGACCTGCCGGCGGGCGTGATCAGCCACCGCCAGGCGATCGACCATGGTTATCGTCCCCACGACATCCGGCGACTCCTGCGCCGGCGCATCTGGGCGCCGATCCTGCCGAGCGTCTACGTCGCGCATACCGGCCCGCCGAGTTGGGAACAGCGCGCCGGCGCCGCGGTGCTCTGGGCCCACCCCGCCGCCCTGACCCACCTCTCGGCGATCCGGGCGATCGAAGGGCCGCGCACGGCCGGACCCGAGCGGGTGCCCATCCACGTCCTGGTCTCCCATTCCCGACGACTGCGCGCCCCGGCGGGCGTGGTGGTCCACCGCAGTCGTAGCTTCCACGATCGCCTCGATCCGTGGTCGGCGCCGTCGCGGGTGCGCTACGAGCACGCGGTGATCGACACATGCCTCGACGAGGAAAACCGTTGGGATCGTGTCGACATCATCGCCCGCGCCTGCCGCGGTCGACGCACGTCGCCGTACCGGATTCGGACGGCGCTCGAGAATCGTCGGGTGCCGGACCGGGCGTGGCTGCTCGATCTGTTGGTCGATGTCGCCGGGGGTCGTGTTCGGTGCTCGAGCAGGGCTACCTGCAGGGCGTCGAGCGGGCGCACGGCCTGCCGCGGGCGGCCGGACAATCGGAGGTTCGCGCGACCATGGGGTTGACCCGGCGCGACGTGGTCAGTCACGACCTCGTCATCGAACTCGACGGCCGGCTCCACCACGACACCGCCGCCCAACGAGATCGGGACCTCGACCGCGACCTCGACGCATGGGTGCGCAACGAAAAGGCGGTGCGGCTGGGCTACGGGCAGGTCTTCCACCGCCCCTGCGAGACCGCGCGGCGGCTGGCCGCCCTGCTCCAACGGGCGGGGTGGTCCGGCCGCCCCCGCCCCTGCGGCCCCGGCTGCGTGCTGTGACCGCCTGTGGGGAGTTTCGTACCCACCCCATGGCTTTCGGGCTCCCCAAAGAGCGGGCGGGTCAGGGGGATCGGGCTACCGGAGGAGCGGGGCGGGTTCAGGGGGTGGGGGCGGTGGTGGGATCGGGCTGCCAGCCGCCGGGGGTGCGGCGGAACAGTGGCAGCGAGATCGGGGCGCGCACCAGGTCCGGCCAGGTCGGATCGATCGCGGCGAGCGCCCCCTCCCAGACATTGGTCTCCTTGATCGCGGTCACCACGCCGACGACGTTCACCCCGAGCCGCCGCATCAGCGTCAACTCCGCGCTCACGGTGCCGCCGGTGGAGATGACGTCCTCGACCAGCAGCACCCGCCGCCCGTCGAGGCGTTCGAGCAGTCGCGGATCGATGTAGACCGTCTTGGGCACGGTGGGGCTGGTGATCGACCGGACCGGCACCGAGCATTCGTCGGTGAACCAGAACTTCCGCGAATAGCTCAGCGGCACATACCAGGGATGGCCGAGCTTGCGGGCGACCGATGCCGCGAGCACCATGCCGAGCGTCGGCATTCCGATCACCACCTCCGCGTCGAGGTCGGCGACCAGTTCCGCCATCGCCGTCGACAGCCGGTCCTCGAGGTCGAAGGAGTTCTCGGTGATGCACAGGTAGGCGATCGCGGTGTCGAAGCCGTCCGGCAACGCCAGGAACGGCAGCTCGGCCCAGTCCCCGTCGGGCAGGCGCACCGGAAAGGTGTCGGGGTAGGGGCCCGGCGGCAGTTGCGGGTAGGTGGCCGCCGGGACGATCCGGTCGTGATAGCTGCCGTAGCCGGTCAGATCCATCGGTCTCCTCAGCCTTCCGCCGGCTCGATGCCTGCGGTTTCGACGGGTGCCGGCTTCGGGCGGGGCGCCTCGACGTCACCGGCGACCTGGTCCGCCAGTTCGAGGCCGGCGCCGGCGTAGACGTTGAAGGCGGTGTCGACACCGTGGTCCTTCGCCCACTGGACCTCGTCCTCGTAGCGGGCCACCGCCGCGGTCTTGCCCCCGAACCCGGACTCGCGCAGGCATTCCAGGGCGGTGACATTCGCGCCGTGGCGCGGCATCGCCAGCACGGCGATGCGCACCGAATCCGAGCGGCGCATCCGATTCCAGAAGTCGAGGTCGGTCGCGTCGCCTTCGATGACGTGCAGCCCCGCCTCCTCGAGGCGGTGAATGCGCGGCCCGTCGTAGTCGACGCCCACGACGCGCAGCCCGTAATGGTCGGTCAACCGTTGGTAGGCGGCCAGACCCACGCGGCCCATGCCGATCACCACCACCTCGGCGTCGCCGGCGTCGCCGGGGCGTTCCTCCGGGTGCAGGCTCAGCTCGTCCCGCTTGGGCAGTCGCGCGGCAATCTTCTCGACCATCATGTGGCCGCGGCCGTTGACCAACGCGGACACCACGAAGCTCAAGGCGACCGCGATCGAGATCTCCACCAGCCAGGCGGGGGCGAGGATGCCGGCCGAGACGCCGACCGAGACCACGATCAACCCGAATTCGGAGTAGTTCATCAAACTCAGGCCGGCGAGGATCGAGGTGCGATAGCGCAGCTTCATCGCCGCGAGCAGCACCATATACAGCGCACCCTTGAACGGCAGCAGGACCACCATCAGCAGTGCGACGCCGATCGTGGGCAGGTCGGGCAGCCCGGTCAGGCCGATCGATACGAAGAAGCCGACCAGCAGCAATTCCTTGATGTGGAAGAGCGAGCGCGCCAACTCGGACGACGCGGGATGCGAGGCGAGCAGCACGCCCATGATCAGCGCGCCGAGGTCACCCTTGAGACCCACCGCGGAGAACAGCGCGTAGCCGGGCACCAACGCCATGACGATGCCGAACAGCGACTGCATCTCGCCGTGCCCGAGCCGCGCCCAGATGCGTCTCAGCACCCGCGTCAACGGCCAGAGGCCGACCAGGGTCAACGCCCAGATACTCGGCAGGTGTCCACTGGTCGCGGTCAGGAACACCACCGCGACGATGTCCTGCATCACCAGGATGCCGATCGCGATCCGGCCGTAGAGGGCATGTGTCTCGCCGCGTTCCTCGAGCACCTTGACCACAAATACGGTGCTGGAGAACGACAGCGCGAACGCCAGCAGGGCGATCGTCTGCATACTTTGGCCCGCCAGCATCGCGATTCCGGCGACCGCCGCCAGCCACAGCACGACACTGACCGCCACGATGCTGATCACCATGTGCACCGTCGTGGTCAGCCAGACCTCCCGCCGGAGCAGGATCCGCACATCGAGCTTGAGGCCGATCGCGAAGAGCAACAGGGTCACGCCGAGATCGGCCATCGTTTCGAGAAGCGGGATGTCCTCGACGTTGAGCGCGTTGATGACAAATCCGGCGGCGAGGAATCCGACCAACGGCGGCAGGCGCAGGGCCATCGCCAAACCGCCGAGTCCGAACGTGACGACCAGATAGATCACGACCGTCGACATGGGCGACCCCCTTCGGGCGGGTGGAGTTGCCGGAATTGTCCTTGATCGACGTGCTCGGCGCATGTTCGCAGCGGCGGAAGGTATGTCAGAATTCGGACAAATAAGAAATAGCGGATGAAATGCCGCTGTGATTCAGCACTCGACGATATTGAGCGGCACGTGCAGCGCCAGTCCGCCGGTTGCGGTCTCCTTGTATTTGGTGTGCATATCGCGGCCGGTTTCGCGCATCGTGTCGATCACCTGGTCGAGGCTGACGCGGTGGGTACCGTCGCCGCGCATCGCCATGCGGGCGGCGTTGATCGCCTTGCCGGCGGAGATCGCGTTGCGCTCGATGCAGGGGATCTGCACCAGTCCGCCGATCGGATCGCAGGTCAGTCCGAGGCTGTGCTCCATGGCGATTTCGGCGGCGTTCTCCACCTGGGCCGGGCTGCCGCCGAGGACCTCGGCCAGTCCGGCGGCCGCCATCGCCGCCGCCGAGCCGACCTCGCCCTGGCAGCCGACCTCGGCGCCGGAGATCGAGGCGCGCTCCTTGAACAGCGAGCCGATCGCGGCGGCGGTCAACAGGAATCGCACGGCCGTCCCGTCCGGATCGGCGCGGCCGGGACGGGTATAGGAGGCGGCGTAGTGCAGGACGGCGGGGATGATCCCGGCCGCGCCGTTGGTGGGCGCGGTGACGACCCGCCCCCCGGAGGCGTTCTCCTCATTGACCGCCAGGGCGATCAGGTTGACCCAGTCCTCGGCGAACTCGGCCGAGCGGTCGGGGTCCTCGGCGTCGAGCCGTTCGAACCAGTTCTTGGCCCGCCGACGCACACCGAGGGAGCCGGGCAGGACGCCGTCGCGGCCGATGCCGGACTGCGCGCAGGCGGCCATCACATCGCGCAGGTGCAGGATGCGCGCACGTATGTCGTCCGCGCTGCCGTGGCCGGCTTCGTTGCACAGCGCCAGGTCGGAGATCGAGAGGTTCTCCCGGGTGCACATCTCGAGCAGCTCGGAGCCGCTGCGATAGGGGTACGCGGGAGGCGCCGACGGCCCGGCGCCGGCACCGACCGGCTCGCCCTCCTCGGTGACGACGAAGCCGCCGCCCACCGAGAAGTAGGTGCGGTCGAACAGCACGTCGCCGTCGGCAGCGCGCACGGTGATCGTCATCCCGTTGGCGTGGCGGTCGAGGAAGGTCTCCGGATGCAACACCAGGTCGGATTCCCGGAGCCCGATGGCGATCTTGCCCGCTATGTCGACCGTGCCGGTCGCGCGCATGCGCGCGATCCGGGTGTCCTTGGTCTCGGTGTCGATCGATTCCGGGTGAAACCCCTCGAGCCCCAGCAGGATCGCGGACAGGGTGCCGTGGCCGTCGCCGGTGGCCGCCAGGGACCCGTAGAGATGGATGTCGACGGTATCGACCGCCCCGAGCAGATCGGCGGAGGTCAGCCGGTCGGCGACGTCGGCGGCCGCGCGCATCGGTCCGACGGTATGGGAACTCGACGGGCCGATGCCTACCGAGAACAGGTCGAAAACACTGATGGGCATGGGGTTCTCCGTGCGGCGGGCCGGTGGCGTGCCGGGGGATGTGGATGACGGCCGGCGGTGGCGTCAGCGTATGTATGCGAAGCGCGAGAGGCATGCGTGTGCCGAGCGAGGCGGTCCTTCCGCCGGACCGAGTCGCGGGCGGACAACCGGTCGTCCGCGGCGGCGACCGGGTGGGCTGTCACCGACGATACACACCCCGATCCCTCGTGTCTGTGCACGAAGACCGACATTTCCCCGGCTTGACAGCGTTCGGCGGACGCCGCACCATTGTTGCGGTAGACGCGCATCGATGCGCATTACGCAACAAATCATCCGCCCCCGGCGCCTCGGAGATCCGACCGTGAACACACCTGTCGATGGAACTGCCGACCCACAGCTCGAATCGTGGCTCGATGATCTGATTCGGAGCCGCCCCCGCGGTATGAGCTTGGCGGCGCCGTTCTACACCAGTCCGGAAGTCTTCGATCTCGATATCGCCGAGATCTTTTCCAAGCAGTGGATCTTCGTGGCGACCGAGCCCGAGATCGCCGAGCCGGGCGACTTCGTCACCGTCACCCTGGGCCGGTATTCGGTGATCATCGCCCGCGACGACGACGAGCAGGTGCAGGCGTACCACAACGTCTGCCGGCATCGCGGCGCGCGCATTCTGGCCGAGGAGAGCGGCAGCGTCGGCAACATCGTCTGCAGCTACCACCAGTGGACCTACGGTATGGACGGCAAATTGCTGTACGCCGAGGGGCAGTCGCCGACCTTCGACAAGAGCTGCTTCTCGCTGCGCAGCGTGAACGTGCGCAGCATCGCCGGCCTGATCTTCATCTGTCTCGCCGACGAGCCGCCCGCCGACATCGACGACGTCGCCGCGATCGTCGCTCCCTACCTGGAGCCGCACGATCTGCGAAAGGCGAAGGTGGCCAAGCAGGTTGACCTGGTCGAGCATGGCAACTGGAAGCTGACCATGGAGAACAACCGGGAGTGTTACCACTGCAGCGTCGGGCATCCCGAACTGTTGAACACCTTCTTCCCGACGTGGGGCTACAGCGACAGCGAGGCGATCCCGACGCGGCTGCGCCCGATCTTCGACCGCTTCAACGCCGCGATGGTCGAGCACAAGGCGGTCTGGGACCACTACGGCCTGCCGCACGAGCGCGTCGCCGAACTCGACACCCGCCCCACGGGATTCCACATCGAGCGCGAGCCGATGGACCTGGCCGGCGAATCGTTCACCCTCGACGGCACGGTCGCCTCGACCAAGCTGCTGACCGATATGCCGGTCACCCGGTTGGGTCGACTGTCGATGCACGCCCAGCCCAATCTGTGGCTGCACATCACCTCCGACCACGCGATCACCTTCTCGGTGCTGCCGATCGGCCCCGACACGTGCCGGGTGCGCACCACCTGGCTGGTCCACGAGGACGCCGAGGAAGGGGTCGATTACGACCTCGACCGGATGACCAACGTCTGGGAGATCACCAACCAGCAGGACGCCAACTTCGTCGGACTCGCGCAGGAGGGCATCTCGAGCCCCGCCTACGTGCCGGGCCCCTATGCGCCGTCCGAGTTCCAGGTCGAGGCGTTCATCAACTGGTACATCGGGCGCCTGCGCTTCCACCGCGGCATCCCCGACGATCACCTGTCGGTCGTGCAGGAAGCCGGATGACCGCGGCGCCGATCCCCGCGCCGCCGGCCGCCCCGGTACGGCGGCCGATGAGCCTGGTCGACGTCCCCGCCTGGGACGACTCGGTCGACTCCACCCTGGTCTGTGTCGCCCGCCGCGACACCACACACGACATCGTCACGTTCACCTTCGCCGCCCCGGAGCCTCGTCGGTTCGAGTTCCTGCCCGGCCAGTACATGACGATCGGCGTCGACATCGACGGTGAGCGCGTCGAGCGGTGCTACAGCATCTCCTCGCCGCCGACCCGCCCGTACACGGTCTCGATCACCGTCAAGCGCATCGCGACCGGCGCGGTGTCGACCTGGCTGCACGACAATCTGCAGCCCGGCGGCACCGTGCACGCCGCGGGCCCGCTCGGCCAGTTCACCTGCCTGCCGGAGCCCGGCGGCCGGTACCTGTTGGTCTCCGCCGGCAGCGGGATCACCCCGATGCTGTCGATGGTGCGCACGGCGGCTGATCTGACCACCGGCTGCGATATCGCCTTCGTGCACAGCGCCCGCACCCCGTCGGATATCGCCTTCCGGGCGGAACTCGACCATCTGGCCGCCGAGGAGATCGACAACACGATCCTGGTCGGGCATACCTGCACCCGCGATTCGCTCGACGCCTGGGACGGTCACCGCGGCCGGCTGACCGGCGACCTGCTGCTGGCGATCTGCCCGGACCACGCGGACCGGGAGATCTACCTCTGCGGTCCGGATTCCTTCCGTCGCGATATTCGCGAAGTGCTGATCGCCCAGGGGATCTCACCGGAACGCATCCACGAGGAGAGCTACGTCCTGGCGGTCCCGCCGCCGGTGGCGATGGCCGAGCCGGCGACCGAGGGATTCACCATCGAGTTCTCCCGCCGCGGCCGCAGCATCCTGTGCCCGCCGGACACCCCGATCCTCGACGCCGCCGCGGCCGCGGGCATCATGCTGCCCTCGTCGTGCGGCCAGGGCATGTGCGGCACCTGCAAGGTCACCAAGATCTCGGGCGATGTCGAGATGAACCACAACGGCGGCATCCGTCCGCGGGAGGTCAAGCAGGGCAAGGTATTGCTCTGCTGCTCGGTGCCCACCTCGTCGGTCGTCCTCGACAACTGACAGCCATGTTCGCCCAACTCGTGAAGGACAGGTAGATGGCCGGTACGACGCCGCCCGGCGCGGATCTCCCCGAGCACCCGGATTTCCTGTGGGACAACCCGGAACCCAAGCGCCACTACGACGTGGTGATCGTCGGTGGCGGCGGGCACGGTCTGGCGACCGCCCACTACCTGGTGCGCAACCACGGGATCACCAATGTCGCCGTACTCGAACGCGGTTGGCTCGCCGGCGGGAATATGGCGCGCAACACCACGCTGATCCGCTCGAACTATCTGTGGGACGAGAGCGCCGGCATCTACGAGCACGCCCTGAAGCTCTGGGAGGGGCTCGAGGAGGACCTCGGCTATCCGATCCTGTTCAGCCAGCGCGGGGTGATGAACCTGGCGCATACCGAGCAGGACGTGCGCGACAGCGTCCGGCGCATCGAGGCCAACCGGCTCAACGGGATCGACGCCGAGTGGCTCGACCCGAAGGAGGTCGGCACCGTCTGCCCGATCGTCAACACCTCCGCGGACATCCGCTACCCGGTGCTCGGCGCGACCTTCCAGCCGCGCGGCGGTATCGCCAAGCACGACTACGTCGCCTGGGGCTTCGCCCGCAAGGCGAGCGCGGCCGGGGTCGACATCATCCAGAACTGCGAGGTCACCGGATTCCGGACCGACGGTGATCGGGTGACCGGCGTGACCACCACCCGCGGTGAGATCGGCTGCGGCACGGTCGCGTTGTGCGCGGCCGGGCATACCTCGACCCTGCTCGACCAGCTGGGGATCCCCGCGCCGCTGCAGAGCCACCCGCTGCAGGCGTTGGTCTCCGAACTGCTCGAGCCGGTCCATCCGACCGTGGTGATGTCCAACGCGGTACACGTCTACGTCTCGCAGGCGCACAAGGGTGAACTGGTGATGGGCGCCGGCGTCGATTCCTACAACGGCTACGGCCGGCGCGGCGCCTTCCACATCATCGAACGGCAGATGGCCGCGGCGGTGGAGCTGTTCCCGATCTTCGGGCGGGCCCGGCTGCTGCGCACCTGGGCCGGCATCGTCGACGTCACCCCGGACGCGTCGCCGATCGTCGGTGCGACCCCGTTCGAGAACCTGTACCTCAACTGCGGGTGGGGGACCGGCGGATTCAAGGCGACCCCCGGTGTCGGCTGGTGCATGGCGCATATGGTCGCCACCGGCGAGCCGCACGAGGTCAACGCCCCGTTCACGCTGGACCGCTTCATCTCCGGCGCCCTGATCGACGAGCACGGCGCCGCCGCCGTCGCCCACTAGAAGGATCGGCCATGCAACTGATCGGCTGCCCGAACTGCGGGCCGCGCGAAGAGACCGAATTCCACTACGGGGGAGCGGCCGGTATCGCCTATCCCGAGAACCCGGCCGCACTCGACGACGTCGACTGGGCGCATTACTTGTTCTTCCGCCCGAATCCGATGGGCCGCTTCACCGAACGCTGGTACCACTCGTCCGGTTGCCGCCGCTGGTTCACCGCCGAGCGCGACACGGTGACCTACGCCTTCACCCCGGTTTCCTCCGACACGTCCGACACCTCCGATGCCAAGGAAGGCGCCCGATGACCGAGCTGCGGACGCCCAGCGGCGGCACCGTCGACCGCACGGCGCCGATCGAGTTCGTCTTCGACGGGCAGACCTATACCGGCTACCGCGGGGACACCCTGGCGTCGGCCTTGCTGGCCAACGGGATTCACCGCATTACCACCAGTGTCAACCTCGGTCGCCCGCGCGGCATCACCGGCTCCGGGGCGGAGGACGCCACCGCACAGGTCGGCATCGACGCCCCGTTCATCGAGCCGATGGTCCCCGCCACCACGATCGAGCTGTGCCCCGGCCTCGTCGCACACGGCGTGCCGGGCTGGGGACGGCTGAGCGACGAACCCGACCGCGCCCGCTACGACGCGCTCCACCACCACGCCGAGATCCTGGTGGTCGGAGCCGGGCCCGCCGGCCTGGCCGCCGCGGTGACCGCCGCCCGCACCGGGGTGCGCGTCATCCTGGTCGACGACCGCCCCCAACCGGGCGGCGCGCAGGTCGACTCGGCGGTCGTGACGGATTTGGTCGCGCAGTTCGACGCGCAGCCCAATGCCCTGCGCCTGCAGCGCACCGTCGCCTTCGGCGCCTACGACGACGGCCTGGTCCTCGCGGTGGAAAACCGCACCGATCACCTCGGAACCGCGGCACCCCAGCAGATCTCCCGGCAACGCGTCCACCGCATCCGGGCCCGCGGCCTGATCCTCGCGACCGGCGCGCACGAGCGCCCGATCGTCTTCGCGAACAACGACCTGCCCGGCATCCTGCTCGCCGGCGCGGCCGGGGAGTACCTGGAGCGTTACGGGGTCCTGCCCGGTGCGCGCGGGGTGGTCTTCGCCGGCGACGACAGCGCCTACGCCGCCGCCTTCGCCCTGGCCGACGCGGGCGTCACGATCGCCGCCCTCGTCGATCCGCGCCCGGAGGTGTCCGCGGATCTGGCCGCCGCCGCGGCGGACCGGTCGATCCCGCTGTACCCGAACGCCCGGGTACTGCGCGCCGCCGGCACCGATCGAGTCGAGGCGGTCACCCTCGACACCGGCGACGAGATCTCCTGCGACCACGTGCTGGTCTCCGGCGGCTGGAACCCCGCGGTGCACCTGGCGAGCCAGCTGCGCGCGACCCTGCGCTGGGACGACGACCTGCACGCCTTCGTCCCCGACACGCTCCCGGCCGCCACCCGGGTGGTCGGCGCGGCCGCCGGACACCCCGGCGTCGGTCCCGGTATCACTGACGGCGCCGCCGCCGCAGCCGATCTGCTGACCGAGCTGGGGATCGACCCGGTCGACGGACCCGCCCTGCCGACAGTCACCGACCGCCCCGCCGCCGCGCCCACATCGCTGTGGCGCGCCTCGACCGACCCGGCCGACGAGGCGCTGTCGTTCGTCGATCTGCAACGCGATGCGACGGTCGCCGACATCGTGCGGGCGATCGGCGCCGGCATGCGCTCGGTGGAACACGTCAAGCGCTACACCACGATCGGGACCGCGCACGACCAGGGCAAGACCTCCGGTGTGGTCACCGCCGGGATCGTCGCCGAGTTGCTCGGTTCGCCGATCGGCGCGGTCGGGGTGACCACCTTCCGCCCGCCGTATACCCCGGTGTCGTTCGCGACCCTCGCCGGCAGCTACCGCGGCGACCTCTTCGACCCGGTGCGGATCACCGCCGTGCACGACTGGCATGTCGCGCGCGGCGCGGTCTTCGAGGACGTCGGCCAGTGGAAGCGGCCGCGCTACTACCCGCGCAGCGGCGAGGACATGAACGCCGCGGTGCTGCGCGAATGTGCCGCCGTCCGCAGCGGTGTCGGCATCCTCGACGGGTCGACGCTCGGCAAGATCGACGTCGCCGGGCCGGACGCGCCGATCCTGCTCGACCGGCTCTACACCAACATGATGAGCAGCCTCGGCGTCGGCAAGGTGCGCTACGGCGTCATGTGCGGCGCCGACGGCATGGTGATCGACGACGGCACCGTCATGCGCCTGGCGCCCGACCGCTACCTGGTCTTCACCACCACCGGCGGCGCCGCGGCGATCCTCGAGTGGATGGAGGAGTGGCTCCAGACCGAATGGCCCGAGCTTCGGGTGCGGTTGACCTCGCAGACCGAGCACTGGTGCACCTTCCCGGTCGTCGGGCCGCGCTCGCGCGAGGTGATCGGCGCGATCGCCGACGACCTCGACGTCTCCAACGACGCCTTCGGGTTCATGACCTGGCAGAACACCTCGATCCTGGGCGTGCCGGCCCGGATCGCGCGGATCTCCTTCTCCGGCGAACTGGCCTACGAGGTCAACGTCCCGGCGACCTACGGCCGCGCCGTCTGGGAGGCGATCATCGCCGCCGGCGAGCCGTACGGGATCACCCCGTACGGCACCGAGACGATGCACGTGCTGCGCGCCGAGAAGGGCTACCCGATCATCGGGCAGGACACCGACGGCACCGTCACCCCGCAGGACCTCGGGATGGCGTGGGTGGTGTCGAAGAAGAAGCCCGACTTCGTCGGCAAACGCTCGTTGCAGCGGCCGTTGGCCACCGCACCCGACCGCAAGCAATTGGTCGGACTGGTGCCGGTCGACCGCAGCACCGTGCTGCCGGAGGGGTCGCAGGTGATCGATCACCGCCCGGACCGCGTCCTGCCCCCGCCGCCGGTGCCGATGCTCGGACACGTCACCTCGAGCTACCGCAGCGCCGAACTGGGCCATCCGTTCGCCCTGGCGCTGATCTCCGGCGGGCGCGAGCGCATCGGCGAACGTCTCGACGTGCCGATCGGCGGTCGATTGCTCGAAGTGGAAGTCACCGGAACGGTCTTTGTCGATCCGGAAGGAGAACGTCGCGATGGCTAGCAGCACCCCTACCGCGCAGCGGCGCAGCCCGCTCGATGGCCGCGCCCCGATCGTGCGGTCGGAGCGGATCTCGATCGTCGAGGTCCCCTTCGCCGCCCAACTGACCGTGCAGGCCTTCGACGACATCGCCGGCCTGCCCGTACCGGGCGTCGGCGAGGTCCGCCGCGACGGCGACACCCTGGTCGCCTGGCTCGGACCGCAGGAATGGTTGGTCGTGCGGGAGGACATCGCGCCGTGGATCGCCGAAGCCGAGCTCGTCGCCGCGATCGGTGACGCCGGTGCGGTCGTCGATACCTCCGGGCAGCGGACGATCCTCGAGATCTCCGGTCCGGCCGCCCGGACCGTGCTGATGATGGGATCGTCGATCGACCTGCACCCGGACGTCTTCGGGTCGGACCGCGTCGTGCAGACCGACCTGGCCCGAGCGAACGTGATCCTGTACCGCACAGCCGACCCCGACACCTTCCGGGTGTTGGTGCGCGCCTCCTTCGCCCGCTACCTCGCCGACTGGCTCGCCGACGCGGCAGTCGAGTACCTCGAACCGGAAGGGGCCCGGGGATGACCGTCCTCGAGGAGATCGTCCGTCCCGACGCGCAGACCGCGCGCCGGTACGTGCTGACGCTGCAGTGCCCGTCGCGCGGCGGCATCATGCACGCGATCGGATCGCTGCTGCACGACTACCGGTGCACGGTGGTCGATCAGCGCCAGTTCGACGACGTGCACGGCGGGATGTTCTTCCTGCGCACCGAGTTTTTCGCGACCGGCGATATCGACATCGCCGAGATCGAGGAGGCCTTCGACCGTCTGGTCGCCGATCTCGACGGGCACCACACCCTCAGCGACGATCGGCCCACCCGCGTGGTGGTCATGGTCTCGAAGCTCGGGCACTGCCTCAACGACCTGATCTTCCGGTGGCGCTCCGGCACTCTCGGCGGTGAACTGGTCGCGGTGGTGTCCAACCACGAGGACCTGCGGCCGATGGCCGAGGCGGTCGGCCTGCCGTACCACCGGATCCCCGTCACTTCGGACACCAAGGCGCAGGCCGAGCAGGCCCTGCTCGAGCTGATCGACGACTACAACGCCGATCTGGTGGTGTTGGCCCGCTATATGCAGGTGCTCTCCGACGGCACCTGCGCGAAGTTGCGCGGCCGGGCGATCAACATTCACCACTCGTTCCTGCCGGGTTTCAAGGGCGCCAAGCCGTACCACCAGGCGTTCGAACGCGGCGTCAAGTACGTCGGAGCCACCGCCCACTACGTGACCCCCGACCTCGATGAGGGGCCGATCATCGAGCAGGAGGTCATCCGCATCGACCACACCCACGACCCGCGCCGACTGGCGACCACCGGCAGCGACGCCGAGGCCCTGGCCCTCTCCCGCGCGGTGCGCTGGCATTGCCAACACCGAGTCCTGTTGAACGGCAGCAGCACCGTCGTCTTCGGGTAGGCCCCACTCCCAACCCCCCCATCGCTCGAACGTCCCCGGAAGGACATCACGACGTGACCACATCGGACCCGAAGGTCGTCATCATCGGAGCCGGCATCGTCGGCTCCGCGCTGGCGGACGAACTGAGCGAACGCGGGTGGACCAATATCACCGTGCTCGATCGCGGCCCGCTCTTCCTCACCGGCGGATCGAGCTCGCACGCACCGGGATTGGTTTTCCAGACCAACCCGTCGAAGACGATGACCGCCTTTGCCGGCTATACGATCGACAAGTACCGCTCGCTCGAACACCCCGACGGCTGGTGCTTCAACTCCGTCGGCGGCCTCGAGGTCGCCACCACCGACGAGCGGTGGACCGACCTGCACCGCAAGGCCGGGTGGGCGGCGTCGCGCGACGTCGAGTTCAGCCTGCTGTCACCCGACGAGGTGCTCGAGCTCTACCCGCTGCTCGACCGCGACCGGATCCGCGGCGGCCTGTTCACCCCGAAGGACGGCCTGGCCAAGGCGATGCGTGCGGTCGAGGCGCAGGCGCGTCGGGCGATGGAGCGCGGCGTCGAATTCCGCGGCCACCAGGAAGTGGTCGAGGTGATCCAGGCGAGCGGCCGGGTCACCGGGGTGCGCACCGCCGAGGGGATCGTCGACGCCGACGTGGTCGTCTGCTGCGCCGGCTTCTGGGGCGCCGAGTTCGGCCGCCGCGTCGGCCTGACGATCCCGTTGGTGCCGATGGCCCACCAGTACGCGATCACCGATCAGGTGGCGCCGCTGGTCGGACGCAATACCCCACTCGCCGAGGCCGGGCTGCCGATCCTGCGGCACCAGGACGGCGACCTGTACTACCGCGAGCACGGCGACCGCCTCGGCATCGGCTACTACGACCACCGCCCGATGCCGGTGACCGACCTGTCGACCCTGCCCGCCGGGGACACCAGCCGCATCAGCGCCGAGGAGATGCCCTCGAAGCTGCTGTTCACCGAGGACGACTTCGCGCCTGCCTGGCGCGAGAGCGTCGCGCTGCTACCGACGTTGGCGGACAACAAGATCGACTCGGCGTTCAACGGCATCTTCTCGTTCACCGTCGACGGTCACTCGATCATGGGTGAGCACCGCGACCTGGCCGGTTTCTGGGTCGCCGAGGCGGTGTGGGTCACCCATTCCGCGGGCGTCGCCCGCGCGCTGGCGCAGTGGCTGGTCGACGGCACCCCCGAACACGATGTGCACGAATGCGATCTGTACCGGTTCGAGGACGCCGCCCTGATCGACGACGTCATCCTGCCGACCGCCTCGCAGCAGTTCGCCGAGGTCTACGACGTCATCCACCCGCACGATCAGCGCGGTGAGCCGCGCGAGGTGCGCACCAGCCCCTTCCACCGCGAGCACATCGACCTCGGCGCCTACTTCTTCGAAGCCGGCATGTGGGAGCGGCCCGCGTGGTTCGAGGCGAACGCCGGCCTGCTCGAGCGGTTGGTCGACGAGGGCCTGCGCATCCCCGAACGCGAGGGCTGGGGTGCGCGGCATTGGTCGCCGATCGCGGTGGCCGAGGCCGCCTGGACGCGCGCGGCCGTCGCCGCCTACGACATGACCCCGCTGACCCGCTACGAGGTCTCGGGTCCCGGCGCCGTCGCCTTCCTGCAGCACCTGACCACCAACAACGTCGACAAGTCGGTCGGCTCGGTCATCTACACCCTGATGCTCGAACCCACCGGCGGGGTGCGCAGCGACCTGACCGTCGCCCGCCTGGCGCCCGACCGCTTCCAGGTCGGCGCGAACGGCCCGCTCGACATGGACTGGATGACCCGGCATCTGCCGGAAGACGGATCGGTCACCGTCCGCGACATCACCGGCGGCACCTGCTGTATCGGCCTGTGGGGTCCGCTCGCGCGCGACCTGCTCGCCCCGCTGACGCCGGCCGACCTGTCGAATACCGGGCTGAAGTACTTCCGGGCGATCGAGACCTCGATCGGGTCGGTGCCGGTCACCCTGATGCGGGTGTCCTACGTCGGCGAACTCGGGTGGGAGATCTACGCGAGCGCCGAGTACGGCTACAAGCTGTGGAAGACCCTCTTCGCCGCCGGTGAGCCGTACGGGCTGATCGCGGCCGGGCGGATCGCCTTCAACAGCCTGCGCATCGAAAAGGGTTACCGTTCGGCGGGTACCGATATGACGATCGAACACACCCCCGCCGCCGCGGGATTGGGCTTCGCGGTGCGGATGAAGAAGGACGACTTCATCGGCAGGGCGGCGCTGGAGAACGCCCCGGCGCCGAAGCAGACGCTGCGCACGATCATGCTCGACAACCCCGACGCGGTGCTGCTGGGCAAGGAGCCGGTCTCGATCGACGGCGCGGTCGTCGGCTACGTGACGAGTGCCGGGTACTCGCCGACGGTCGAACGTACACTTGCCTACGCGTGGCTGCCGACCGAGTACGCGGACGGTACCGCGGTCAGCGTGCAGTATCTGGGCGTGCCGGAAACCGCGGTGGTCGTGGCCGATCCGGTCGTTGATCCGGACATGGCCAGGATTCGGCGCTAGCGCCGGAACGACCCATCGGCGACGGGACTGGACGAATGACCGAAATTGCAACGGAAACCGGTACACCTGCTGTGGGAGTGGAGCTTTCGGAGCGCCTCACCGCGGGCCCGCACCTCTACATCGACGGGCGGTGGCAACACTCCTCCGACGGGGGGACGCGCGATCTGATCAACCCGGCCACCGGCGCGGTGTTCACCACGGTGGACGAGGCGACCGCCGACGACGCCCTCGCCGCGGTGGCGGCCGCCCGCGCGGCCTTCGACGCCGGCGAGTGGTCGGCGACGCCGGTCGCCGAGCGCGCGGCGATCCTGCGGCGCATCGCCGACCTGCTGGTCCGCGACCGCGAGGAACTGGCCCGGATCGAGACCGTCGACACCGGAAAGACCCTCGAGGAGAGCAAGATCGACCTCGCCGATGTCGAATCGGTGCTGCGCTACTACGCGAGCCTGGTCGAGGTCTCCGCCGACCGCCTGGTCGACGTGGGCAACCCGGCGGTGGTCAGCCGGATCGTGCACGAGCCGATCGGTGTCTGCGTGCTGATCGCCCCGTGGAACTATCCGCTGCTGCAGATCTCGTGGAAGATCGCGCCGGCCCTCGCGGCCGGGTGCACGATGGTCGCCAAGCCCAGCGAGGTCACCCCGCTCAGCACGATCGCCTTCGTGCATCTGTGCGAGGAGGCCGGGGTGCCGGCGGGCGTGCTCAACCTGGTGCAGGGCGCCGGTTCGGCGATCGGCGATGCGCTGACCGACAATCCGGACGTCGACCTGATCTCCTTCACCGGCGGTCTGACCACCGGCACCCGCATCGCGAAAGCAGCGGCCCCGCACGTCAGCCGCGTCGCCCTCGAACTGGGCGGCAAGAACCCGCATATCGTCTTCGCGGACGCCGATCTGCCCGCCGCGATCGACCAGGTCCTCACCGGTGTCTTCCTGCACTCCGGGCAGGTCTGCTCCGCCGGTACCCGGCTGATCGTCGAGGAGTCGATCGCCGACGAGGTCGTCGACGCGCTGATCGAGCGGGCCGGATCGATCCGGATGGGCGACGGTCTCGATCCGTCGAGCCGCACCGGGCCGCTGGTCTCCGAGGCGCAACTGACCAAGATGCACGAGTACGTGAAACTCGGCGTCGACGAGGGCGCGGTGCTGCGCACCGGCGGCGGCCGGCCGGACCGCGACGACCTGTCGCCCGGCGGGTACTGGTTCGCGCCGACGATCTTCGATCGCTGCGACCGCAGCATGCGGATCGTCAGCGACGAGACCTTCGGCCCGATCCTGACCGTCGAACGGTTCGGCACCGAGAGCGAAGCGCTCGCGCTCGGCAACGACACCGAATACGGCCTCGCCGCCGGGGTGTGGACCTCGGACGATGCCCGCGGCGAGCGGCTCACCCGCGGCCTGCGGCACGGCACGGTGTGGCTCAACGACTTCGGCTACTACACGCCCGCCGCCGAATGGGGCGGTTTCGGCAAGTCCGGCAACGGCCGCGAGCTCGGCCCCACCGGTCTGGCCGAATACCAAGAAGCCAAACATATCTGGAAGAACACGTCGCCGGCCCCGGCCGGATGGTTCCCCGTACCCGGGGACGACGACGCAACCGCCTGACACCGCCACGAGCTCGAGGAGTGCCATGAAGGTCGATTACGTCATCGCCGGTGGCGGTACCGCCGGCTGTGTGCTGGCCGCCCGTCTGAGTGAGGACCCCAACGTCACCGTCTGCCTGATCGAGGCGGGGCCGTCCGATGTCGACGATCCGAACATCCTGGTGCTCTCCGAATGGATGCACCTGCTCGACTCCGGCTACGACTGGGACTACCCGGTGCAGCCGCAGGAGAAGGGCAACAGCTTTCTGCGACACGCCCGCGCCAAGGTGCTCGGCGGCTGTTCGTCCCACAACTCCTGTATCGCGTTCTGGCCGTTGGCTCAGGGCCTGCGGGACTGGGAGGCCGCCGGGGCGACCGGGTGGGGCCCCGAGGACGTATTGCCCTATGTCGCGCGGGTGGAGACCAATCGAGCCGTGGAATCGGACGGGGAATCGGAGCCGGACGCGACGTACCAGGGATTCCCGCACGGCACCTCCGGGCCGGTGATCCTGCGCGACGTCCCGCCGAACGATCCGTGCGGCCAGGCGGTTCTCGACGCCGCCGCGAAGGTCGGCCTCGAGACCGTCGCGTTCAATCGCGGCGACTGGACCCTCAACGCCGCCGGCTGGTTGCAGATCAATGCCAACGAGATCGGCGAGCGGATGTCGAGCTCGCATGCCTACCTGCATCCGATCCTCGACTCGCGGCAGAACCTGATCGTGCTGACCGACAGCTGGATCAGCGAAATCCTCTTCGACGACACCAACCGGGCCACCGGGGTGCGTTTCCAGCGCCCGGACCTGACCGGTTACGACGTCGTGGAGGCCGCCCGTGAGGTCATCGTCACCGCCGGTGCGATCGATACCCCGAAGCTGCTGATGCTCTCCGGAATCGGCCCCGCCGATCACCTCACCGAGATGGGCATCCCCGTCCGTGTCGATTCCCCCGGGGTCGGTTCGAATCTCGATGATCACGTCGAGGGATTGGTCTTCTGGGAGGCCTCCCGGCCGATGGTCACCACCTCGACCCAATGGTGGGAGATCGGCCTGTTCGCCACCACCGAGGAGGGCCTCGACCATTCGGACCTGATGATGCACTACGGCAGCGTGCCGTTCGACATGAATACGCTGCGCTGGGGCTACCCGACCACCGAGAACGGATTCTGTCTGACGCCCAATGTGACTCAGGGTTTGTCCCGGGGCACGGTGCGTCTGGCCTCGCGGGACTTCCGGGATCGCCCGAAGGTCGACCCCCGCTACTTCACCGATCCGGACGGGCACGACGAGCGGGTCATGCTCGCCGGCATCAAGCTCGCCCGGCGGATCGCGGAGGAGGAACCGTTGCGGCAGTGGGTGGGTCGCGAATTGGCGCCCGGCCCCGATGTGGTGACCGATGAGGATCTGATCGACTACATCCACAAGACCCACAACACCGTCTACCACCCGGCGGCGACCGCGAGGATGGGCGCCGCCGACGATCCGATGGCGGTGCTCGATCCCCAGTTGCGCGTCAAGGGCGTCACCGGACTTCGGGTGGTCGACGCCTCGGCGATGCCGAAATTGCCGGTGATCAACCCGAATATCACGGTGATGACCATGGCCGAGAAGTGCGCCGATCTGATTCGGAACGACGCGTAGACATTCCCTACACAATCGGTATTCAGCACACAACCACCCCAGGCTTCCATATGAGCAGCATCCCCGCCATGCAGGGTCCGTCCGATACAGTCGTCGGCGATATGTCCGGTGATGAGCAGACCGAAAAGGCCGGGTCCGCGGTGAAGTCCGTGGACCGGGCCCTGCAGATCCTGGAATCGATCGGCCGCTCCGGTAGCGCGGGCGTCAGCGAATTGGCGCTCGAACTGGGCGTTCACAAGTCGACGGTCTCGCGCCTGATCGCCTCGATGGAGGCCCGCGGCTTCGTCGAACAGGTCTCCGATCGCGGCAAGTATCGGATCGGTTTCACGGTGGTCCGGCTGGCCGGCGCCGCCGAGACCCCCTTCGACCTGGGCCGTCAGGGGCAGGACATCTGCGACATGCTCGCCCTCGAGGTGGGCGAGACCGCCAACCTGGCGGTGCTGGATTCCGACACCGGCTCGGCGGTCAATGTCGTGGAGGCGCAGAGCCCGTCGAGCGTCGCGCTGCGCAGTTGGGTCGGGCAGTCCTCGCCCGCCCATGCGACGTCCTCCGGCAAGGCGTTGTTGGCCGACCTGGCGCCCAAACAGCTGACCGCGGTCCTCGGGTCGCGGCTGCAGCGGTATACCGACCGGACGATCACCTCGATCGCCGAGCTGCGGGCCGACCTGGCCGAGGTCAACCGGCTCGGCTGGTCGTTGGCCGACGAGGAGTACGAGGTCGGGTTGGTGGCGATCGGTGCGCCGGTGCGCGACTACACCGGTGCGGTGGTCGCGGCGCTGTGCGTCTCCGGACCGCGCTATCGGCTCGACCCGAACGACGCCGCCCGGGTCGGTGCGGTGGTCGCCGCCGCCGCGGACCGCCTGGCCGAGCGTTTCGGCTATGCACCGCAGGCCGCGATCAACTACGGCCGCAACTGATCCCGTGACGGATTCCCGCCGTCGGGCCGTTTCGCCGACCGGCGAGGACCCCGGTCGACGGCCGGGAGCAGGTAGCGTCGGGGACCATGACGGATCCGGTGCGGGTAGCGCGATCGCTCGCCGATGAGGTGCTCTTCCCCGCCGCGCTCGAGGTCGACCGGACCGGGGTGATCCCCGAGTCGCATTGGGCGGCGCTCGTGGACGCGGGCCTGTTCGGACTGGCCGTCCCGGTGGAACTCGGCGGCCCCGGTTGGGGATTGCCGCAGATCGTCGCGGTCATCGAGGAGTTGGCCGGTGGCTGCCTGGCGACCGCGTTCACCTGGGCCCAGCACAACGGCGCGGTCGGCCAACTGGTGATGTCCGGCAACGCCGCCCTGCGCGAGCAGATGTTGCCGGATCTGGCGTCCGGGCGGGTGCGCGGGGGAGTGGCGTTCGCCGGGGTGATCCCCGATCCGCCGCGGATGACCGCGCGCCGGGTGGACGGCGGTTGGCTGCTCGGCGGCCGGGCGCCCTTCGTCAGTGGGTGGGGCAGCATCGGGGTGCTGTCGGTCTCGGCCGGCGACGTCGAGACCGGCGACATCGTCACCGGCCTGATCACCCCGCAGCCCGGGCCGGGGATCGTCGAGGTCCACGCCCACGACCTGGTCGCCGCCGACGCGACCCGGACCGTTTCGCTGCGGCTCGAGGACCTCTTCCTCGCCGACGACCGGATCCTGATGCGGGTGCCGCGGTCGAGCTTCCTGGCCGGGCAAGCCTTCGGCGTCCGGCTCAACGGCACCTTCCCGATCGGTGTGGTCGGGCGCTGCACCCGACTGCTGGCCGACGCCGGGCGGGTGGAGGAAGCGCAGCGCCTGGCCGATCGCGCCGACGCCGTCCGCGGTCGGCTGGACGCGGGACTGGGCGACCCGGAGGCGCTGATCGCCGCCCGCGTCGACGGCGCCGATCTCGCGGTGCGGGCCGCCAATTGCCTGGTCGCCGCACGCGGCGGTGCCGCCCTGCTGCGCGACGACCCGGCTCAACTGCTGGTGCGATGGGCGATGTTCACCCTGGTGGCCGCCAGCCGCGTTCCGGTGAAGGAAGCACTGGTACAGCGCTACTCGGCGTGAGGCGATGGGCTCCGGTGCACGCGTCGGGCCGATCGGGCCGGCCGGCGTCGCCGGGCCACTCGGGTCGCGGGGCAACTCGGGTCGCGGTATGCGCCCCACCCTCTAAGCTGGACCTTCAGTGGCACGGCCGGCAGGGAGGAACGACGGTGAACTGCGGCACGACAGTGCCCCTGACGCAACTTCCCTGGGGCGACCTGCTGCCGTGGTTGTCCGATTATCGGCGGGGGCCGGCGATTCTCGCCGCCGACGAGATCGTGCCCAACGCGTGGATCGTGCTGTCCCCGAACCGGACTCTGGACGACGGCAACCTCGAGGCGTTCTGTGGTCTCCTGGCTGCACGCTATGTCTCCGATCGATCCGACCGACCGCTGCGCGCCGACTTTCCGCATGTACCCGACGCGACGCCCATCACGGACGTCATCGCCTCGCGCGCCGGAACCGCGGTCGTGCGGGCCGGGATCGATACGGTCGGCGGGCTCGATCTGCTGACGCTCGACGAACTGCGCGACCTTCCGGGCATCGGACCGGCCTCGGTTCAGGACATGATCGCCGCCCTGATCGCCCGCTCCGCCCGCGCCGCCCCGGCAGGCGGCGTCGATCAATCGGTGCGGGACCTGACCGCATCGATCGCCGCCCTCGGTGCGCCGACGATCGCCGTCCTGCGCGGCAGGATCCTCGCCGAGGTACCCACACCCGCCGCCGATCTCGCCCGCGACCTCGGCATAGCGCCGCAGGCGGTCACCGTTCTGGAGAGCCTCGCCCGCGACGCTGTCGCGGCGGCCGTGGCAGCGGCGCCGTCGCTGGTGCGGCTGCGGAATGCCCTCGTCGACGCCGCCCAACCGATCGCCCCGGTCGAGGGGCCGGCTCGACGCCATCCCGAACTCGAGACCGTGGTCGCACCGGTCTCGGTGCCACTATGGCGGGTGCTGCTGGTCGCCGGCCCGCTGACGGCGGCCGACGGCTGGCTCTATGCGGACGTGCCCGAGGTGGTGCGCGGCCGCATCGACGATAGCCTGCGCGAGCAGGCCGGCGCGGATCCCACCGTGCCGAGGGCGGACGTCGCCCGGATGCTCGCGCTCGACGAGGCGGACGCCGCGCGGTGGTTGACCGAGAGCGGCTACATCGTCATCGACGATCGGGTGGTCGTCGGCCGGAATACAGCCGCCATCATCGCGGCCGCCATCACCCTCGCCGGGCGGTCGATGACGATCGATGCGATCGTCGATCGCATCGGTGCGGCCCGATCGCAATCGAGCGTCCGCAACGCCCTGGTCACCGATGGTCGTTTCGTCAAGACCGACCGCACCGCCTGGGGTCTTCGGCAGTGGGGCCTGGCGCCCTATCGGCCCGTCCATCGACAGATCGCCGCGTTGCTCGACGAGAACGCCGGCCGCCTGGCCCTGACCGATGTCGTCGAGAGGATCACCTCGCGTTACGACGTAGCGGCTTCCAGCGTGCGCATGTACGCCGGCTCGGGCGAGTTCGAGATCGTCGACGGCGTGGTCCGGCGTCGGCCGCGGTCATCCGGGCGGCGCAAATCGGTGGCGAAGACCCGGGCGCTGTACCTGACCGAGGATGGGGCCTTCTGGCGGACCACCATCACCGATGCCCACCTGCGAGGCTCCGCATTCAACATTCCGGCGGCGTTGGCGGCCATCGTCGGCGTCGGTCCCGACCATCCGGTGATCATGCCGTCCCGGCTGGGGCCGCAGTCCTTCCTGTGGGTTTCGGTGCAGGCCCGGTGTGGCACCATCCGCCGGTTTGTTGCCGATCTCGATCTGGCGATCGGCGACCCGGTCGGCCTGAGCATCGCCGACGGCCGCTTCGACGTCGTCTCGCTCCGTGAACCGGCGCCGCGCCGGCGGGCTCGGCTCCTCCAACTGATCGGTCGCAACCCCGCAGGCGAGCCGCCGTCCCTGTCGAAGGTGCTCTCCTCGGCTTTGGGCCTGGTCGAATCCTCGGACGATGCGATTCTGGCCGCCCTGCGCCACCGCGGCGACGACGATCTGGCGGAGTTGTTCGGCGACGAACAGCGCGCCGGTCAGGCCGCTCGCGAGCAGCGGTAGATCGCACCGGTTGTCATACCGGCAACCTCCACGAGCCCCCAGACCGCGGCGGCCGCCGCCGGCAACCGACCGCCCGGTACGACCACCCGGGTCGATGCTGCGATCGATTCCGCGATCGACCCGGTGACGGCGTGACCGAGTAGCCGGTCCGGCTCGATCATCAGAACCGTCGCCGAGTCGCAGTGATCTCCCAGCCGCACCTCTGCCCCGCAGCGTCGAGCGGCGAGTGCGGTCGCGATACCGATCGGCGTACAGAACCCGTCCCACATCGCTATCCGGTCGTGCGGGCCCAATTGGAGGGCCGCCGCCGTCTGATCCATCAACAGCGTGAGGGCCTGAACGGTCAGCGGCGTACGGCCGCCGTGCAGGACCGGGGCGCTGCGATCCGTACGAATCGAGATCAGCTCGTAGCCGGCGTCGATGGCCTCGATGCCGGTCATTGAATCCGACATCACCTCGAGTACATCGTCGATCGTCTCGCTCTCGCAGCAGTGCGTCAGCAGAATGTCCAGTCCCGCAGCCGGAATCGCGGAGATCGCGGGCCAGTCGAGTACGTCGATCGGGACCAGGGTGGCCGCCAACTCGTGCAGCGCGTACAGCGCAACGACGTATTCCACGCCCCCGCGCAGGTAGACGCCGACCCTGCTGCCCCTCGGCACCCCGGCGGCCTCGAGGCCGGCGAGCAGATGGTCGACCGCATCCGCCACATCGTTGGATTCCAATTGGATGTGGCTGTCGCCCAGACCCGCCGGCCGAACCGGCGTTCGGTCGCCCCGGCCTGCGTCGATATCGGAATCCGGGGACAGCACGGTTGCCGAACCGGGCGTCATGGAGCCTCCTCAATCGCGCGTCGCCGTAACCGGACTGCAACATAACATAGGCTAACCTAATGGGCTAGCAAACAAATCGGGCGTATCGATGTTGCGGCTGCCGTTAGTCGTCCCTCCGGTGTCGGCAGCGCCCGGATGATGCCCATCGGGTGGGGGTGCGTCGGCCTCGAATCGCCTCACCTCAATACGGCAACAGTGGTATAGGCTAGAACGCGGCCTACTGGAGTTCTCGGATGCGTCGAAGCGGTCGCGGAGAAGGGGATACCAACGATGCTCACAGCGGATGCAACCGAGGCGAGTCGCAGCGGCGCCCGCACATCGGAATCGGTGTGCGACCAGGCGGTCAACATATTGGGTATCGGCTTCGGTCCCGCCAACCTGAGCCTCGCGATAGCCATCGAGGAATGGAATGCGGCGCTCGCTCCCGCCGAGCGGGTGCGTGCGCGCTTCGTCGAGCAGCAGTCGAGATTCGGCTGGCACGACGGAATGCTCCTTCCCGGAGCGACCATGCAGGTCAGCTTCCTGAAGGATCTGGTCTCACTGCGGGCGCCCACCAGCTCGTTCACCTTCTTGAACTATCTGCACGAGCGGGGGCGGTTGATCGATTTTGTCAACCTCAAGACCTTCTTTCCCATGCGGCGCGAGTTTCACGACTACCTCAGTTGGGCGGCCGCTCGAATCGGTCTCCCGGTGGACTATGGAGTGACCGCCACCCGTATCGGTTGTGAGGATGGGAAGTTCGTCGCCGACATGTCGGACCCTCACGGTGCCATGACGCGGATCGTCGCCGATTCGGTGGTGCTCGGGACGGGGATCCGACCGGTGCTCCCCGAGGGGGTCGTCGCCGGCCGTCGGGTCTTCCACAACCATCGATTGCTGGGAAATCTGGATCAGCTCCCAGCCGATTCGCGCAATCGATTCCTGGTTGTCGGCGCCGGTCAGAGTGCTGCGGAGGTCGCGGCCTATCTGCACGAAACATATCCGAATGCCGAAGTGCACGGCTCGATTCGTCGGTACGGGTACATTCCCTCCGACAACACGCCCTATGCCAACCGCATATTCGATCCACAGGCGGTGGACGAATATTACGCGGCGCCCACCGACATCAAGAAAAGGCTTCTTCTGTTTCACTCGTCGACGAACTATTCAGCCGTCGACGCGGACTTGATCGAAGAGCTGTACCGGCGGGAATACGAGGAGTCGCTCAGCGGCAGCCGCCGTCTGTTCGTACACCGCATGACCGAGGTCGCCGACGTGCGCGAGGAATCCGACGGTGTTGCGGTCGTGTTGCGGAGTCTCGGCGATGGAGGCACGACATCCCTTACTGTCGACGCCGTCGTCTTCTCCACTGGATTCCGAGCCGCGGATCCGCGGGACTTGCTCGGTATGGACTTCGACTTGACCGGCGCGTACGAGGACGATAATCCGATCGTCGCCCGCGACTACAGCCTTCGTCTTCCCGGACTGGAAGGGCGGTTCTTCCTGAACGGTGGCGTGGAACACAGCCACGGGCTGAGTTCCTCACTCCTGTCGAACCTATCGGTTCGAGCGTCCGAGATTCTCAGTGCAGCAGTACGTTCCACTCCGAGTTCGGGGTAGATCGGACGCGTTGTGCGGCCGCCCTCCTCGGCCGGCAGGTTTCAACGACGAGGCGTCGGATGGCCTGGTGACCGCCGAGTAACGCGTGTGACCGGATCCGGGTGGACTGCCGGATCCGGTCACCGATGCGCTGGTCCGTTCGGGGTCAGGCAACTCGGGCGCGGGTGAGCGAGGCGGTGAGCGAGGCGGTGGTCACCACCGACGAACACCGCTTGGCGGCGTAGTCGAGCGCCATCGCATGCTCGTCGCGGGTGAAGTCCGCGGTGGCATCGGCGACAAAGAACGGTTGCACATCGCTCATGAATGCCTCGGCGGCGCTGAGCAGGCATCCCATGTGGGCGTACACCCCTGTGATGATCAACTGGTCGCGGCCGTGGTGGCTGAGAAGCTGGCGCAGATCGGTGCGCTGGAAAGCCGAGTACCGCCACTTCGTGACCTGAATATCCGAACTGCCGGGGTGTAGGGCCTCGACCACTTCGGTGTCGCGACCGTTCGTCAAACCGGGCCCCCAGAAATCCGCCAGGATGCCGCGCCGAGACGGATGCTGATCGCCGGGTTGCATGGTGAATATGACCGGGACTCCACGTTGGTTGCACAGATCCCTTATGGCGACAATATTGGATAGGACGGTCCGCATCGGCTCGGCCGCAAGCGTATACGCGTCGATGAAGTAGTTCTGCATGTCGTGGATCAACAGGGCGGCGCGGGCCGGATCGGCGTCCCACGACACTCGATTGGGGCAGACCGTGGCCGGCGACGGCAATTCGTAGGGTGCGATGTCTGGAATAGCCATATGCGGTAGCTTAGGCTAAGAACGGTTACCAGAGGCGTGCCCTTCCCACGGTCTTCGATTGCTAGTATAGGCTAAGTCAATCGCAAGGACGGTGATGTCGGTGGATACGCGCGCGCACGGATCGACGCGGCTTCCCTTGACGGCGGCTCAATCGGGCGTCTGGTTCGCCCAGCGATTGGCTCCCAGCAATCCTCGGTTCAACACGGCGGAGTGCATCGAACTGATCGGTTCCGTCGATCGCGGTGTTCTCGTGGAGTCGATCCGGAACACGCTATGTGACATCGCCATAGCCGGTGCACGATTCGTCGAGTCGGTTGACGGTGGTGGGGAGCAGACGTTGGGCCACCACCCCGGCGCCCCGATGATCGTCGATATGGGGGATCGGTCCGATCCCTGGCAGGCGGCACAGTCGTGGATGGCAGCCGACACCCAGCGCGTATTTGCTCTCGATCGCGAGGCGCCGATACGCACGGCTGTCCTCCTTCTCGGGCCGGATCGGACGATTGTTTACGTCGGTGCGCACCATGTCGCGCTGGACGCATTCGCGTTCGGCATGGTGACCAAACGTCTGGCCGAGCGCTACACCGCTGCTTCGGCGGGACGCGCCGCCGATGTCGCGCCGTTCGGTTCCCTTCGCACGGTAGTGACGGACGAAATGGACTACCGGTCCTCGACGGCTTTCGCCGAGGACGCGGCATTCTGGACCGGATACCTGGCGGACGCACCAGAGGCGGTATCCCTGGCGGCGCCCCGTGGGGGAATCGCGCACCGCGTGCACGCGCATCGCGTCGTGCTGCCGTGTGATTGCTTCGCTGCGCTCAAGGCTGCGGCGTCGACCGTATCGGTGATGTGGACGGATATGCTTACCGCCGCCGTGGCCGCGTATCTGTACGCGATCACGGGAGCGACCGATCTCACCGTCGCCTACCCGGTGATGAACCGGCTCGGAACCGCCGCGGTCGACGTCCCGATCACTGCGGTCAACGTCCTTCCGCTGCGCCTGTCTCCGCGGCCGGCCACCCCGCTGGCCGAGTTCGCCGCCCTCGTGCGGACGAGTGCCGCGGACACCAAGGGGCACAGCCGGTACCGGGGCGAGGACGTCGCCCGGGATCTCCGTCTCCCCGGCGGCTCTCGTGGGGTGATGGGACCGTCGATCAACGTCAAACCGTTCGGCGACCGCCTGCGTTTCGGAACGGTGAAGGCGCTTGTCCACTCGGTGGTGCGTGGACCGCTACAGGACTTCATGGTTACCGTTCGGCCACTCGACGACACGGGCGAACTGGAGATGTGGGTCGACGGCGACGCGGACAGCTACTCCGCGGAGGAGCTCGCCCGGCATGCGGCTCGGCTCGAACGATTCGTCGCTCGCTGCGCTTCGGCACCGCACACGCCTCTCGCCGGCATCGAGGCGATGCTGCCGGACGAGCGAGCCTCGCTGATCGGCGGCCTGCGGCCGTCGCGCGCGAACGTGTCCTCGAGAACGGTCGTGTCCGTGCTGCTGCATCGCGCGTCGGTCTCGCCGGAGGCTCCGGCGGTGGTTTCCGCGAGCGGAGTCCTCACGTTCGGCGAGTTCGCCGATTTGACCCTGCGGATCGCCGGAGCGATCGACGCCGCCGGAGTGCGGCCCGGCGACCGGGTTGCGATTCTGCTGCCCCGCGCGGCGACGACCCTGGCGGCGTTCTTCGGGGTGATGGCCGCCGGTGCGGCGTACGTGTCGATCGACCCGGGCCAGCCATCCGCACGCATTGCGGCGATCCTCGAGGATTGCGCACCGACGCTGGTGATTACCGATTCGGGGCATGATGGCCCTGCGGACGCTGACGGTGCGCGGCGGCTCCGGGTCGGCGATGCGGTGAAGCATCCCCGGTCGGTGTTGCGCACCCTTACGGACAACCGGGCCGTTGCATACCTGATCTTCACCTCGGGCTCCACCGGTCGACCCAAAGGGGTCGAGATCTCCCATCGCGGCCTGATCGCGCTGTACGACAGCCATCGTCGTCGCGTGCACGATCGGGTACGTCAGATCACCGGTCGTGATCGCCTGCGCATAGGGCACGCATGGTCGTTTGCCTTCGACGCGTCGTGGCAACCGCAGTTGTGGTTGCTGGGCGGGCATTGCCTGCATCTGGTCGGCGAGGACGTCTATCGCGATACCGATGCGCTCGCGCGTCGTCTCGACGAGGACGGCTTGGACTTCGTCGAGTTGTCGCCGGCACAACTCGAACAGATCCTCGACACGGGCGCACTCTCCGATCGATCGCTTCCCGCCATCGGGTTCGGTGGGGACGCGGTGACGCCGACCCTGTGGCGTCGACTGCGCACCCGCAATAAGGCCGCCGGCTCGGTCGCGTTCAACTTCTACGGGCCGACCGAATGCACCGTGGATGCGTCGATGGCGGACGTCGACCTGGCCGCCGAACCCGAGATCGGTACACCCGTGGACGGTTCGGCGATGTACGTGCTCGGCTCCACCCTTCAGCCGCTGCCGGTCGGTGTCACGTCCGAGCTGTACGTCTCGGGACCCGGGGTCGCACAGGGGTACCTGTCCGACCCCGCGCGCACGGCAACGCGCTTCGTTGCCGATCCATTCGCCGCCGGCGGCCGGATGTACCGGACCGGCGATCTGGCGCGGTGGTCGCCGCGGGGCACCCTCGTGCACTGCGGCCGTGCCGACGATCAGGTCAAGATTCGTGGATTCCGCATCGAACTGGGAGAGGTCGAGGCGGCCCTGCTGGCAATACCGGGCGTCGAATCAGCGATCTGTGCAGTCGTCCCGGCCGCCGGCGGCCACCGGCTGGCCGGGTACATCGTATCCGCTGCAGGTGACGATATCGACATAGACACCATCCGAGCCCAACTGTCGCACAGGCTTCCGGAAT
This sequence comes from Millisia brevis NBRC 105863, assembly GCF_001552615.1. Classification (GTDB taxonomy): domain Bacteria; phylum Actinomycetota; class Actinomycetes; order Mycobacteriales; family Mycobacteriaceae; genus Millisia; species Millisia brevis. The sequence goes on along the minus strand of NZ_BCRN01000003.1, from coordinate 165,624 downwards.
ACATGGTCCCATCCGGAATCGCCGTGCTCGAACGGATTCCTCTCACCGCCAACGGAAAGATCGACCGCCGGGCCCTGCCGGTGCCGTCCTTCATCTCGACCACGCGATTCCGGGCCCCCCGTTCGGCGATGGAAGCAGAGCTCTGCCGACAGTTTTCGTCGATATTGAACGTTCCGAACGTCGGCATCGACGACGACTTCTTCGTTCTCGGTGGGCATTCGTTGCTCGCCTCCCGACTGTTGACCCGATTGCGGGCCGAGTTCGGCTGGGACGGCACCCTGCGAGAGCTGTTCGACAATCCCACGGTGGTCGCATTGGCGGCGCTGGTAGCCCCACGATCGAACCGGTGCCTGCCTCCGGTCATCACCATGGTGCGGCCGGAGATGCTGCCGCTGTCGTATGCGCAACAGCGTCTGTGGTTTCAGTTCCGATTGCATGGCCCCGCATCGACGTTCAACGTTCCGGTTGTCCTCGGTCTGCGCGGACACGTCGATGTAGCAGCGCTGCGCGCGGCATTGGGCGACGTGATGGAACGGCACGAATCGCTGCGCACGGTGTTCCCGGAGAACAACGGCGTCGCTTCGCAGCAGATCGTCGGTGTCGGCTCTATTCCGATGTTCGTCGAGATGGTGCCCGACCGCGAGGTCGATCACCGACTGCGCGACCTCGCGGGGTACCCGTTCGATCTGTCCGGTGAACGACCGATCCGCGTACACGTCCTGATCGGTCCGGATGAGCGCGTGACCGTCCTGCTGGTGGTTCATCACATCGCGAGCGACGAAGTGTCGACACCGATCTTGTTGCGCGACTGGTCTGTAGCGTACGAGCAGCGCCTCGCGGGAGTGACGGCGGTCCCCTTCGGTCCGTCGGCGCTGGTGCAGTACGTCGACTACACGCTCTGGCAGCGCGAGATGCTGGGTTCCGAGGACGATCCGCGGAGCATTATCGGTCGGCAGATCGCGTTTTGGCGGGATCGGCTCGGCGGAATCCGGGCCGAGTCGACGATCCCGACCGATCGACCGCGGCGCGAGATGCCCTCGGGGCGTGGTGCGGTCGTCGAGGTGCGGATGCCGGCGGACGTGGCTGCGGCGGCGCGGGCAGTGGCGGCCGCCAACGGTGTGTCCATGTTCATGTTCGTCCACGCCGCCGTCGCCTGGACGCTCGGGTCCAGCGGCGCCGGTGACGATGTCGTGATCGGAACCCCGACCGCGGGCCGGCCGGCCGAGGAGTTCGAGGAGCTGGTCGGCTTCTTCGTCAACATGGTGACCCTGCGTACCGACCTGTCCGGTGATCCCACCGTCGAGGAATTACTCGTTCGGGTACGCGATCTAGACCTCGACGCCTACGCCAACCAGGACGCGCCGTTCGATCGCGTCGCCCTGGCTCTGCATCCGGATCGCCACGCCGCGCGCCACCCCCTCTTTCAGATCCTGCTGCAGTACCGAGCGCTGCCTGCGGTGGCGCCGTTCGGCGGCCTCGCGCCGGAAATCTCGGTCGTCGACACGGGAGCGACGCAGTTCGACCTGACCTTCGACGTCGTCGACCGCGGTGCCGCCGGGTGGACCGTGCGCGTCGAATACGCCGAGGATCTCTACGACCGCTCCACGGCCGAGCGGCTCGCCGAACGTCTACGTATGGTGCTGGGACACTTCGCGACGCAGCCTGGCAGGTCCGTCGGATCCTTCGAGGTACGTACCGCCGACGAATGTGCGCTGATCGCGCGGGCGTCGGTCGGATCGGCCCTCGCGAGCCGCGAATGCACGTCGCTGACCGACATCCTCGTCGAACGCGTGCACCGTACGCCGGGGGCGATCGCGGTGGTCGCTCCAGACGGCAGGCTTTCGTACGAGCGCTTGTTCGCGCGCGCGTCGTCTCTCGCGGCGGATCTCTCGGACTCCGGCGTCGGACCCGATGTGGTCGTGGCGCTGCGGCTGTCGCGCACGACGGACCTGGTAGTCGGGATCGTGGCCGCCTGGATCGCCGGCGGCGCCTACCTGATCATCGAACCCGACCACCCCGCCGAGCGCGTCGCCTTCTTGCTCGCCGACAGCTCGGCGGCCGTCCTCGTGACCTCCGGTACCCTCCCGAACCGTATCGACCTGCCGATCCCGACCCTGCTGATCGACAACCCGCGCACCGGGCATATCGAACCCCGGCGCAGCCGACTCGACGCTGCCGCGTACGTCGTCTACACGTCGGGTTCGACCGGCCGACCGAAGGGTGTGGTTGTCCCGCATCGGGGGCTGCTCGCCCTTCTGGAATCCCAGCGCGACGCAGTGCTCGCGGCCCCCGAAGACGACCGTGCCCAAGCAGTTCTCGGGGGCTATTCGTTTGCCTTCGACTCCTCGGTTGAACAGCTGATCGCGATGGTGGGAGGCCACACATTGCACATTCTCGGCGAGGACCTGATGGCCGACAGCCTCGCCATCGTCGAGTACGTCCGTAGAGAACGTATCGATGTCGTCGATAGCGTCCCCCTGCTGATGTCGGCGATGCTGGCCGACGGGCTCCTCGACGGCAGGCATGCGCCGGGCGTCATTGCGGTGGGCGGAGAGGCGGTCGGCGCGGATCTCTGGGCAGCGCTCGCCGACCGCCCCAGTATTCGCGCACGAAACATGTACGGCCCCAGTGAGTGCACTGTCGATACTGCGATAGCAGCGATCGCCGGCCCTCGTCCACACCTCGGCACCCCGGTCGCCGGCACCCGCCTCGACGTGCTCGACGACCGCTTGCGCCCCGTCCCCGTTGCGGTACCGGGTGAGCTCTACGTTTGCGGCCCCGGCCTCGCGCGTGGCTACCTCGGCCGCTCCGATCTGACCGCGACACGGTTTGTCGCCGACCCGCGGTCCGATGGTGGTCGGCTCTACCGGACGGGCGACATGGTGCGCTGGAATCGGGATGGCACTCTGGAGTATCTGGGGCGCAGCGACAACCAGGTCAAGATCCGCGGATTCCGTATCGAGACCGGCGAGATCGAGGCGACGCTCGGTGCGCATCCGGGCGTCGGCGCAGTCGCCGTCGTCGCGCGGGAGGACAGTCGCGGTCGGAATCGGCTGGTCGGCTATCTCGTCCCGCGGAACCCGTCGGCGGGGATCGACATCCGAGACGTGGAGGCCTGGCTGCGAAGGCTGCTACCGGACTACATGGTTCCCTCGACGTTGGTCGTATTGGACGCGCTTCCGGTCACATCGAACGGAAAGATCGACCGTGCGGAGCTGCCGGACCCGACCGATTCGCCCGAGCCGAGCCATCGTTCGCCTGCAACGCGCACCGAGGCGGTGCTGTGTTCGGTGATTTCCCGTGTGCTCGGCGGTATCGCGGCCGGCCCGGACGACGACTTCTTCGTGCTCGGCGGCGACAGCATCGTCTCGATACAGGTGGTCTCCGCGGCCCGGGCCGAGGGGATCTCGATCACTGCTCGGGACATCTTCGAGCGGCGTACCGCTGCGGCGCTCGCGGCGAATGCCACGGTGACCGAGCGTCCCGTCCGGGGCGAGCCGGACTGGGGGACCGGTGACGTCCCGTTCACCCCGATCATGCGCGACATGGTCGCACGCGGTGGCTCCTTCGCCCGATTCGCCCAGTCGCGACTGCTGATCACTCCGGCCGCCGCCGACGCGTCGACGTTCGAGCGGTTGTGGCAGGTGATTCTGGACAAGCACCCGATGCTGCGGGCTCGCCTCGCCGACGATCACGGTTCGCTGGTCGTGTCATCGGTGGGATCCGTGTCGGCCCGGGATGTCGTGCGATACGTCCGAACGCCGACCATCCCCGGCGAGGAAGTGATCCGAGCCGGCACGACATGTGCGTACGACGACCTCGACCCGGTGTCCGGGCGCATGGTCCGCGTGGTCTTCTTCGCCCCCGAGGACCGCACGGCCGGTCGGGTGCTGATCGTCGTACATCACCTCGTCATCGACGGTGTCTCGTGGCGCATCCTGGTCTCCGATCTCGCGGACGTATGGGAGGCGTTCGGCCGGGACACAAGGCCCGAATCTCCCCCCGTGGGAACGTCCTTCCGCACCTGGGCGGAGGGCCTGATGAACGGTGCCGCTGCCCGAGCGGCCGAGTTACCGAGGTGGATGGCCACCGGCGCCGCGGATGACATCCTGCACACGGCCGCCGCCATACCCGGGCGCCGGGACACTATTGCGAACGCGCGAACCGTTTCGGTGGTCGCCGACTCGGTGGTAACGGAGGCGATACTCACCGCTGTACCGGAACGCCTGGGGACGAACGTATCCGATGTTCTGGTCACGGCCTTGGCGCTCGCCGTCATCGCGCATCATCGACGCGGCGGAACCGTCCGATTCGATCTGGAGGGACACGGGCGCGAGGAGGCCGCGGTACCGGGCTCCGACCTCTCGGCAACCATTGGCTGGTTTACCTCGCTGTATCCCGTCTCGATCGATTTCCGACATATCGATCCGGTGGACGCGGCGCCGGGATCGACGGCTCTGACCCGCGCGGTCAAGATTGTCAAGGAATCTCGGCTCGCACTGGTCGACAACGGGATCGGCTACGGCATCCTGCGTCATCTCGACCCGCGAGCGTCGGCGGTACTGGCTGCGGGCCCACCGGTCGACATCGGGTTCAACTACCTCGGTCGCCTGACTCTCGGCGAGAACGCCGGAGCGGCATGGTCCGCCGCTCCGGAATCCGACGTTCTCGGTGGTGCCGTCGATGAGGACATGCCGGTGAGTCATGCCCTCGAGATCGGCGCCGTGACCGAGGAACACGACGGCAGGCCGGTGCTTCGTGCGACCTTCGGATACGTCGCGGCGCTGGTGCCGGAACCGGTCGTGTCCGAGCTGGCCCGGTCTTGGGTCCGCTACCTCGGGCTGCTTGTCGAGCACGCCCACAGTGGCGGGGCCCCCTCGGCGGGTCTGACACCGTCCGAGTTGACCGCAGATGACCTCGACCAAGACGAGATCGAGGAGTTCGAGCTGGATCTCTGAGCCGCACATCGAAGCCTGTGCCCGAAAGCCACCGGACACCACACCCACCACCAGGAGAAACCTGATGACAACAGTTCTGCGCACGCGTAAGCGGGCGACCGTGCTGAGCGCCCTCGCGCTCACCGGAATCACGGTGTTTTCTGCAGCCTGCAGTTCCACCTCGGACACCACCGACACGAGCACCTCCGCGGAGGCGAGCGCTACCCGCACGTTCGACACCGGTGACGAGATCGTCGAGATTCCCGCCGACCCGCAACGGATCGTCGCCTGCGGCTACGCGGTGCTGCCGCTGATCCAGTCGGGTGCCAATCTGTCCGGCATCTGCGAGTGGTCCCGTGAACTCGACAATATGAACGATGAGGACCTCGCGACGTACGAGAGCCTGCCGAAGCTCGCCACCGACGGTGACGTCTCCACCCTCGACTACGAGGCCGTGATCGAGGTCGACCCCGACCTGATCATCATGGGGGTGCCCGCCCGGGCGCGAGAGATGGTCAACCTCGACCAGCTCGAAGCGATCGCCCCCGTCGTATTCCTGGGGCCGACCGCGCCGTCGCAGTGGCGGACCCTCGGCGTGCAGTACGCCGAGATAGCCAATGTGGCCGACGAATACGGTGCCTTTCAAGACGAGTACACCGCGCGCGCCGAGGAGATCAGGACCCAGTACGCAGACACGCTCGGCTCGCTGACCTTCGGCGGTGTCTGTGACCTGTGTGGGACCGATCCCGGTACCTTCTTCCGCGAGTACCGCTCGTCCTACACCACGAATCTCTTCGATGACCTCGGCCTCGACTTCCCCGGCACGCCGGCGGATCCGGAGGACGAGCACGGCGAGATCCTCTCGGTGGAGAACCTGTCCGAATCGCTCGGCTCGATCGATGTGATCGTCTACGGGGTCGACGCCGATGGTCGGACATCGGACGAGTTGACTGCATTGATCGATTCGCCCGCATGGCAGGCATTGCCGGCTGTGGCCGCCGGTCGCATCGTCGAGGTCAAGCACGGAAACGCCGCAACCTTCGAAACGGCATTGCTGGCACTGGATTCGATCGACCAGGGCCTGGCTGCGCTGCCCGCGAACCAGTAGTCGTCCGGTGGGCCTCACCCCGCTCGGGTGAGGCCCACTGATCGTTCGTGGCCGGGCTCGTACGCGAAAGAAGGGACACGAAGCACACTCATGGCACACAGGCCGTCACTGGAGGACATACTCCCGCTCTCACCGCTGCAGGAGGGCTTGCTCTTTTCGGGTGCAGCCGACCCGGAAGGTTCCGACATCTACGTCGTTCATTCCGTTCTCGATATCGGTGGCGACCTCGACCCACGCAAACTGCGTTCGGCCGCACAGGAATTGATCGTCCGCCATAGCAGTCTGCGGGTGTGTTTCCGCCCACGCCGGGATGGGCGCCTCGCCGCCCTGGTGGTCCGCGGCGTGGAAGTTGTGTGGCGCGATCTCGATGTATCGGCGCTCGACGCCGACGACCGCGAAAACGTTTGGCAGGAGGAACTGCGGGAAGCGACCGACACCCGCATGGACGTCTCGAAGCCGCCGCTCGTTCGGTTCCTTTTGTGTCGCTGGGGGGTCGATCGGTGGAAGCTGGTTCTGGTCTTCCATCACGCGATCATCGACGGATGGTCCACGCCTATCGTGGTGCGCGAACTGTTTGCGATCTACGCCGGCGACAGGCTGCCGCCGGCGATTCCCTACAAGAGCTATCTGCAGTGGATCGCGCGGCAGGATCACGCCGAGGCTGCCGATATCTGGCGCCGGCACCTGCAGGACGTCGCCGAGCCCACGCTGCTCGGCCCCGCCGGTTCGACCCGCACGTCGCGTGGCACCGCCCGCCGCGTTGTCGACCTCGGCGCCGAGGTGCACGGGGGGATCGTCGAGGTCGCCCGATCCCACGGAGTGACCCCCAGCACGGTACTGCGATGCGCGTGGGCCCTCGTGTTGGCCCGGACGCTGGGCCGTCACGACGTGGTCTTCGGCGCGATCGTATCCGGTCGGACACCGGATCTGCCCGGTGTCGAGTCGATGGTCGGCCTGTTCATCAACACGATCCCGGTGCGCATCTGTTTCGAGGCGGGCGACGGGATCGCCGAGGTGCTTGCCCGTGCCCAGAGCTCACAGACGGCGGTGATGAACGGGCAGTACCTCCCGCTGTGGGAGACAGCGTCCCGGGCCCCCGTCACCGAACTGTTCGACTCTTTGGTCGTCTTCGAGAGCTACCCGGTCGACAGCGATGCAATGCGGCAGGTCTTCGCTCGGTCCGGTCTCGTCCTGACCGGCGCCACCGGTGCCGACACCACGAACTTCCCGGTGACGATCTTCGCCGGGCTCGACGCCGGCCGGCTGTCGGCAACGCTCGCGTATTCCCCCGATGTCGTGACTTCGGAGATGGCAGATGCTTTGGCCGACAGGCTTTCCCGGTCCCTCACCGCGTTCTGCACGGCAGGCGATCGCCGTCTGCGTTTGATCTCCCTGTCCGCCGACGATGAGCGGTCCGTCGCTGCCGAACCGCGCAGCGATCACCGTCACGGGACCGACCGGGTCGATCCGGATGCGGCGATGGCCGACGTCGCAGCCGCCGAGCCCGACCGGCTCGCCGTCGTTTGCGACGGTACCGCGCTCGGCTACGGCGAACTCGAACGTCGGGTCGGTGCCTTGGCCCACCGGCTCCATACAGCCGGGGCCGGTCGCGGCGGCATCGTCGCCGTGGCGGTGCGGAGGTCGGTGGATATCGTTGTCGCGCTGTTCGCGACGATCCGCGTGGGCGCTGCTTATCTGCCGATCGATCCGACACACCCGCGGGACCGATTGGGCTACATCCTCGGTGACGCGCGCGTGCGTTTTCTGGTCGTCGGCGACGACGTCGACCCGGACGTTGCCTGCGACGTCATCCCGGTCGGCGTGGCTGGTCCGTCCACCGGTCACCTGCCCGCGCGCTCGTTGGGCAACCGGCACCGCGACGACGCCGCCTATTTGATCTATACCTCGGGTACCACGGGCAATCCTAAGGGGGTGGTCGTACCGACGGGCGCCCTGTCCAACTTCGTCGAGGACATGGTGGCCCGACTGGCTATCGACGGCGACCGGGTGATGCTGGCGGTCACGACGGTCTCGTTCGACATCGCCGTGCTCGAGTTGATCACGCCGTTCACTCGCGGTGCGACGGTCGTGATCGCAACCGACGAGGAGGTCCGCGATCCGCGTGCGATCGCCGCCCTCGCCGCCCGCCACGGGGTGAACATCGCTCAGGCGACTCCGTCCTGGTGGTCGTCGATCATCGCCGCGACCGACCGAACCGAGTTTCCCCGCGGTGTGTCGGTGCTGGTAGGTGGTGAGGCATTGCCGAGCCGACTCGCCGCCGACCTGATCGCGCGGGCTGCGTCGGTGACCAACATGTACGGCCCGACCGAGACGACGGTCTGGTCGACCACCGCCGAGGTGGCCGCGAATGCGCCGGTGAGCATCGGCGGCCCGATCGCCGCGACGTCCCTGCGTGTGTTCGATGCCTATCTGACCCCGACGCTGCCTGCCGCACCGGGTGACCTGTACATCGCCGGCGCCGGCCTCGCCCGCGGCTATCACGGCAAGCCGGCCCTGACGGCAACGCGATTCGTGGCCGATCCGGGTGGCTCGGGCGGCCGGATGTATTGCACCGGTGACGTGGTCGAGGCACTCGACTCGGGTGAACTGGTGTACGTCGCACGCGGTGACAATCAGGTCAAGATTCGTGGGTATCGCATCGAGCCGGCCGAGATCGAAGCGGCGCTCGAACGCCACGTCGGGGTGTCGGCAGCCGTGGTCGTCGCCCGCAAGGATTCCTCCGGGGCCGATCGGCTCGTCGCATACATCGTCGGCGAGGCGGCTCCCGCGACGGTGAAATATGCTCTCCAACAATCGCTGCCGGCCTACATGGTGCCCTCGCTCGTCATCCCGATCGATGTGGTGCCACGAACCGGAAACGGCAAGATCGACCGGAAGTCGCTACCGGCTCCGGACTTCGGCGGTCGCTCGATCCGTCCAGCGCGCGACGACCGCGAGGGCGCCCTCCTGACATTGTTCGCCGAGGTCCTCGACATCGCCGACACCAGGTCAGTCGGTATCGACGACGACTTTTTCGATCTCGGCGGACACTCGCTGTCGGTGACGCGGCTGATCAGCCGTATCACCGCGCAGTTCGGCATCCAACTACCGGTTCGGACCGTCTTCGAACACCCGACGGTCGTCGACCTCGCCCGGAGACTGTCGTCGGAAAGCACGACCCTGCCACCGGTCGCGCGATCGCACCCCGACGACCTCGGTCCGCTGTCCTACGGTCAGCAGCGCCTGTGGTTCCTGTTCCATCTGCAGGGTGCGAGCGGGATGTACAACGTGCCGTTCGCCGTTCGGACGTCGGTGATCGTCGACGTCGAGGTGCTGCGGCGCGCGCTGATCGACGTCGCCGACGTTCACGACGTGTTGCGTACCGTCGTCGACGAGATCGACGGGGTTCCGACGGCCAGGGTCCTGCCGCGCGGCGGCCCGACGGCGTTGACCGCCATCGGCGTCGACGAGGACGATCTGCCGGACGCTGTGCGGGCGGCCGCCAACCATCCATTCGACCTGCGCACCGAGGCGCCGATGCGCGCCACCATTCTGTCGTTGCCGAACGGCGACTCGGTCTTCGTACTGGTGCTCCACCACATCGCCACCGACGACTGGTCCGGGCCGCTGATTCTCGAAGACCTGGCCGACGCGTACCGCAGTCGGCTTGCCGGTGCCGTCCCGCGCGCGGTTCGATCGTTGTCCAACCATTCGATCGGCTATCGGGACTACGCGGTGTGGCAGCGTCGATTGATGTCCGGCGATTCGGAGATCGGACCGCTCGCCCGGCAACTGCAATTCTGGACCGAGACGCTGGCCGAGCTGCCGGCGGAGTTGTCGCTGCCGACCGATCGTCCGCGACCGAGCGCCGGCCGAGCCGAAGGCGGCAGCGTCACCGCCGATCTCGACCGCGAGACGATGACGGCGATCATTGCCCTCACACGAGCCCAACGTGTCACCCCATTCATGTTCCTCCAGGCCGTCACCGCGCTGACGTTGGCCAAGCTCGGCGCGGGTACCGATATTCCGATCGGAACCCCGGTATCGGGCCGTGGGGATCCGGCGCTGGACAGCATGGTCGGGATGTTCGTCAACACGATCGTGCTACGCACCGACCTGTCCGGCAACCCCGATGTCGGCACCCTGCTGGCTCGGGTCAAGGAGACCGACCTGGCCGCCCTGTCGCATCAGGACGTGCCGTTCGACATGCTCGTGGACGTCCTCGACCCTCCTCGCGTGTACGGGCGCCATCCGCTCTTCCAGGTTCTGATCGATTACCGCCGAGCCGCCGGTCGAGACTTCGGCGACCTATTCGGCGGTACGGGCCAGCGGGTCGAGTACGGCTCCGGTGCAGCGAAATTCGACTTGGCAGTCGCGCTCGAGGAAGATCCCGGGGCATCGACCGCGCAACTGGTCATCGACTACTCGGTAGACCTGTTCGACCACGACACCGTGGTGACGATGGTGGAACAACTCCTGGCGGTCATCCGTCAGGTGATCGCCAGGCCGAGTGCTCGGCTCCGCGATATCGACGTCACCCTCGGCGCCGGAGCTCCCCGGTACGGCGAGCCGATCGATGTTCCGGCCGACGCCTCGCTGGTCACCGTTATGCGTGAGTCCGTCCGGGCGTACCCCGACCGGACCGCCGTCGTCGCCGCGGATCGATCCCTGACCTTCGCCGAGCTCGATTCCGCAGCTGATCGGATGGCCCGAGCCCTGATCTCCCGAGGAGTCGGCCCCGAGGACGCCGTCGGGGTCCTCCTCCCGCGCTCGATCGACACCGTCGTCGCATTCTGGGGGATCGCGAAGGCCGGGGGATTGGTCGTGCCGCTCGATCCGACCTACCCGGCCGATCGGATCGCCGCCATGGTGGCCGATGCGGGTGTGAGCCTGGTGATCGACGAGAACTTCGAGGTAACAGCCGATTCGGCCCACCGAACATCGGTGGAGGTCGCGGCACCGACGGCACAGCAGGGGCTCTATGCGACCTTCACATCGGGATCGACCGGTCGGCCGAAGGGCGTCGTCGTCTCGCACGGCGCGGTGTTGGGGCTGTTGGGGGCGTACCGCGCCGGAATCCTGCGGCGGGCGAAAGCAAACAGCCGGGTGCTGTCGATGTACTCGAGCGCGTTCGATTCGTCGCTGGCACCGATGCTGTGGATGTTCGATGGGCACACCCTGCACCTGGCCCCCGAGGAGGTCGCGTCCGATCCGGTGGCCCTCATCGAGTACGTGCGCACCCACCGCATCGATCACGTCGACACCGTGCCGATGATGCTCGAAGCGCTGCTCGACGAGGGCCTGATCGATACGGCATCCCACACACCGCGGTCGGTGACCGTCGGCGGGGACGCGATCCGGGCATCGTTGTGGAATCGCCTCGCCGAATCGGAGCTGCTCGCCCGGAACTGCTACGGCCCCACCGAGAACACCGTCGACTCGACCTGGGCGGAGATCATCGCCGGGACCGAGGTGAACATCGGCGAACCGTTACCCGGACGAGGGATCGCAATCCTCGACGAATGGATGGCACCGGTCGCCGACGGCACGGTCGGTGAGTTGTACGTATCCGGCACCGGATTGGCCCGCGGATACATCGGCCTGCCCGCGCAGACCGCCGTGCGATTCGTCGCCGACCCCGCAGGCGACGGCACCCGGATGTACCGCACCGGCGACATGGTGCGCAGGCGACGCGGTGGAGCGGTCGAGTTCGTCGGTCGCGTCGATCACCAGGTCAAGATTCGTGGCTACCGCATCGAACTGGGTGAGGTCGAGTCCGCATTGGCGCGGTGCTCCGGCGTGCGGGAGTCCGCGGCGGTGATCCGGCCGGGGGCGGATGGAGCGGTGCGTTTGGTCGGCTACGTCGTCGGCGCCGACCTCGACGCTCATCGAGTTCGTGCCGAGGTGGCCGAACGTCTGCCGGGGCCGATGGTGCCCGCGCATATCGAGATCCTGCCGGCTTTCGACACGACAGCGAACGGAAAGATCGACCGGGCAGCGTTACCGGAACCGGACATTGCGTCGACGGTCACGGGGACGCCGCCGACAACGGCAACGGAAGCGGCCCTCTGCGACGTCTTTGCGCGTGCGCTGGGCCTGCCGTCGGTCGGTGTCGACGACGACTTCTTCGCCCTCGGCGGCGACAGCATCCTGTCGATCCAGGTGGTCTCGAGGCTGCGCGAGGCGGGTGTGGTGGTCAGCGCCCGTCAGGTGTTCGAGTATCGGACCCCCGGGGCGTTGGCGCAGGTCGCGTCGGCGGGTGAGGTTGCGGTGGCGATCGAGCGCGGATCGGGTACCGGCGAGGTGCCGTTGACGCCGATCGTTTGTGATGCGCTCGAGCGCGGTGCGCTGCCCAACCGATACGGTCAGGCGCGGCTGCTGATCGCTCCCGCGCTGACCGGGTCGGACCTCCTCTCGGCCGTCCAGGCCGTCCTCGATGTGCACCATCTGTTGAGGGCCCGGTTCACCCGTACCGCGGCCGGACCGCGCTGGCTGGTTGCGGAGCCGGGCTCGCTTCGCGCCGAGACCGTCGTACGCACCATCGATCTCGCCGACCGGACCGATCGCGAGGCGGCGATGGCCGGCGCCGCCGAGGACGCCTACGAGTCGCTGGACCTCGATGCGGGCCGGCTGATCGCCGTCGTGCACTTCGATGCCGGCCCGGCGGCGCTCGGCCGTCTACTGATCGTCGTGCACCATCTGGCGATCGACGGGGTGTCCTGGCGAATACTCGTCGACGATCTTCGCGCCGCGCTCGAAGCCGCGCAGGCCGGTGCCCCGGTCCGGGTGCGTGACGAGAACACCCCGTTTCGGGACTGGGCCCTGGCGATCACGACATTGGCGACCGACGATTCGATCGTGCGTCACCTGCCGCAGTGGTTGTCCGGCACGACGAGAAGCGGGATCGGTTCGCGTCCACTCGATCCGGCGATCGACACGATCGGCTCCACGCGTACGCATCTCGTCACGGCTGCACCGGACGTGATGGCCGTAGCGCTGACCGATATCCCGGCGCTGTTCCATGCTGGGGTCGACGACGTTCTGCTGACCGCGCTGGCGCTGGCGGTGCGGCGGACCACAGGAACCGGACCGGTTGCGGTCGATCTCGAAGGGCATGGTCGCAGCGACCATCTTGTGCCGGGCACCGATCTGTCGCGCACCGTCGGGTGGTTCACCTCGATGTTTCCGGTATCCCTCGACCTGTCCACTATCGATCTCGACGATGCGTTCGCGGGTGGACCATCCGCCGGTACCGCGCTGAAGGGCGTGAAGGACTCGCTCCGTTCGGTTCCGGAGGAACGCATCGGGTTCGGGTTGCTGCGCTATGTCCATGAGACCCTTCGGCAGCAGTTCTCGACGTACACGGCTCCGGAGGTGGTGTTCAACTACCTCGGGCGGACCACTCTGGGGGAGACCTCCGGCGCCGCATGGTCGGCCGCCTCGGACGAGGGGCCCTTCGGCGGAGCGCTCGACCCGCGAATGGCACTCGATCATCTGCTGGAGATCAACGCGGCCACCCTCGACGGTCCCGATGGTCCACACCTGCGCGCCGAGTTCAGCTATGCGGCCGATGCCGTCGATGACTCGACGGTGGTGCGGCTCGCGCATGCCTTCGTCGAGGCGCTCGGTGCGCTGGTGGTGCACGCCCGCAGTCCCGAAGCGGGCGGCCGGTCGTCGTCGGACCTGACCTATGTCGGCCTCGGACTCGACGAATTGGCTGAACTCGAAGCGGAAGTGGATCTCCTATGACCGGCACTGCACCGTCGGAGCGAACGCGGCCCAGCGCGTCCCGGAAGCTCCTCGAGGACGTCGTTCCGCTGACACCGCTGCAGCAAGGCATCTACTTCCATTCCGCCCTCGCCGAGGATGCCGACGATGTGTACGTGGTGCAGCAGGTCCTCGAGCTGACGAGTGTTCCCGGTCGCGAGTTGGACGAGGGGACACTGCGCCGCAGTGCGCAAGCGCTGCTCGACCGCCACGCCACCCTCCGCACCTGCTTCCGGCTGCGCAGGAACGGCGATCCGATCGGTGTCGTGCTGCGCACCGTCGAGGTACCTTGGCGCACTGTCGATCTGCGCGAGGATCGGGAGGACGCAGAGGACGCGTCCTATCCGTCCGTTCGGGCCGCCGACGCGGCGCAACGGTTCGATCCCGCGGTGGCGCCACTGCTGCGGTTTACCCTCGTGCGGCTGCGCAGCAACCGGTGGCGGTTGATCTTCACCTCGCACCACCTGCTGCTCGACGGGTGGTCGATCCCCTTGCTGATCCGGGAACTGCTCGAGGTGTACGCCGCCGGCGGCGACGCCGCGGTGCTCCCGCCGGTTCGACCCTTCAAGCGCTATCTGACCTGGCTGGCGACCCGGGACCCCGAGGAGGGGGCGAGGGCGTGGGCGGCGTACCTGGAGGGCCTGGACGGGCCGACGAGTATCGCTCCGAGCGGGGCGGCTCGTTCACCGGAAATGCCTGCTGTGCAACGCATAGCGGTTACCCATGAGGTCGGAACGGGGATGGTGAACCTCGCCCGGAGTGCTGGTATCACGCCCAATACGGTGGTGCAGACGGCGTGGGCGATCCTGCTGGGTTCGCTGACCGGGCGAACGGACATCACCTTCGGCGCTGTGGTGTCGGGGCGCGTTCCCGAGGTTGCGGATATCGAGGCGATGATAGGCCTGTTCATCAACACGGTGCCCGTCCGTATTCGGCTGGACCCGAATGAGGCCGGTCGCCGACTGTTGGATCGGGTACGCACGGAATCGGTCTCCGTCATGGACCACCAACATGTCGGTCTCACCGAGATCGCGCGACGTACCGGGATGAGCGACCTGTTCGACACGGTGGTCGTCTTCGAAAGCTATCCGGTGGACAGTGCGGCGCTGGCGCGTGCCCAGCGCGCGGGTGGTCTCACCGTCGAGGCGGTCGAGGGACGGGACGCGACAAACTTTCCGCTGGCACTGGTCGTGCAGATGGATACCACCCTCGACGTGGCGATCGAATACCAACCATCGTTGTTCGCTGCCGCCGACATCGAGGAGTACGGCGATCGCTTGGTGGACATCATCGTCTGGCTGTCCACCGCCTCGACGACCGACCAACTCGGCGCATACCCGATCCGGAAGGCGGTTCTGCCCCCGGTGCGGGAGATGTGGAGGCCCGTGGCCCCGAGCACGATGCTGACAGCGGTATCCGAATGCGTCGACAACCATGGGCCTCACCCAGCGGTGGTCGGCGGCGGTCAGTCGATCACCTTCGACGATCTCGATCGCCGCTCGAATCAACTGGCGCGGTGTCTCATCGACAGGGGTGTCGGGCCCGAGGTGCCCGTGGTCGTCGTCACCGCACGGACCGTGGACGCGATCGTTGCGCTCTGGGCGGTCATCAAGGCCGGAGGTGTGTACGTTCCCCTCGATCCGGCGTCCCCGAGTACCAGATCGCGGGGCATCGTCGCGGATGTCCGGCCGATGCTGGTGCTGGCGTCGTCGGCAACCGCCGACGTCGGTGCGGACGCGGCCCGGTCGATCTGCCCGGTTCTGGTGCTGGAGCGACCCGGCGATGTCGATCCGGACGCGCAGTCCTCGGACCGGGTCACCGACCTCGACCGGCGGGGACCGGTTCTGCCCGATTCGGCTGTCTACGTGATATTCACGTCCGGCTCCACCGGACGGCCGAAAGGCGTGACCGTCACCCACCGCGGGCTGTCCGCACTGCTGAGCAGTCATCGCCGCGCGCTCCACGATCCGATCGCCGCGAAAGCCGGCCGCGAGCGAATCGGTGTGGCGCATGCATGGTCGCTCGGCTTCGACGCATCGTGGCAGCCGCTGTTGTGGATGTTCAGTGGGCACAAGGTGCATATCGCCGACCGGGAGACCATGCGCGACCCGGTCCTGCTGGCACGGATGATGATCGACGATCGCCTCGATTTCGTCGAAGTGACGCCGTCGGTCCTGGACGGAGCGATCGCTGCCGGAATGCTGTCGGACCCCGCGCACAGGCCCGCAGCGGTCGGGTTCGGCGGCGAAGCGGCCGGCGACTCCCTGTGGTCGACGCTTCGCGGGGCGCGGATGACGGCCGTCAATCTGTACGGACCCACCGAATCGACGGTGGACGCGCTGGTCGCGCATGTCGGGGACACTCCGCGCCCGGCGGTGGGCTCGCCGGTGGACGGCAGCGGTGCGCGAGTCCTCGACACCTGGTTGCGGCCGGTGCCGTACGGAGCGGCCGGCGAGTTGTACGTCAGCGGAGCCGGTCTGGCCCGCGGGTACGTCGGTGCCGCGGGGGTGACCGCGACCCGCTTCGTCGCAGACCCCTTCGGCGCCCCCGGCACCCGGATGTACCGTACCGGCGATGTCGTCACTGTCGAGCGGGACGACCTCCTGCGATTCTTCGGACGAGCCGACGATCAGGTCAAGATTCGTGGGCATCGCGTCGAACTCGGCGAGATCGAGTCGGCTCTGCAGGCGATCGACGCCATAGCGGAATCGGTGGTCACCGTGCACGTCGATGATCGAGGCGCCGCCCGGCTGGTCGGCTACGTACGCGGCTTCGGTGCTCCCGTCGACGGTCCGACCCTTCGGCGGGTCCTGGCAGCAACACTGCCCGATTACATGATTCCGGCCGCCATCGTCACCGTGGAGCGATTCGCCACCACGACGAACGGCAAGATCGACAAGGCGGCATTGCCGAATCCCGACTTCGCCGCCCTGGTATCGGCCACCGCTCCGCGCGACGAGATCGAGTCCTCTGTCGCATCGGTTGTCGCCGCGGCGCTCGGTCTCGATCAGGTGGGGATCGACGACGACTTCTTCGCGCTCGGTGGCGACAGCATCGTGTCGATTCAGTTGGTCTCCCTGGTGCGCGCACGTAGGCTGAACGTCACCGCTCGCGATGTATTCGAGGGTCGCACCGTGGCCGGTATCGCGGCACGGGTGCGTGCCCGAACCGCAGCCGGACCGGAACCGGGCGTTCGGGCGTCCGCGGTCGAGGCCGTTGGTGACATTCCGCCGACCCCGGTGGTGGTCACAACCATTCGTCGCGGCGGCGCGTTCCGGCGGTTCTGCCAGGCCCGGCTGTTGATCACCCCCGAGTCGACGACCGAGGCCGATCTGGTGGCAGCCGCCCGGTGCCTGCTCGACACGCACCCCATTCTGCGGTCGGTCCTCTCCGGTACCGGTGACGAGGTGCGATGGACCGTCCCGGAATCGGACCCCGCGCACGGCGCGCAGGTGGTTCGCCGGGTCGATGTGTGCGGCTTGTCGGCAGCCGAGTTCATGGGCGTCCTGGAGCGCGAGCGCGAGCTGACGTTTCGGGCGATCGATCCGGCGGCGGGGCGGATCGTGCGGATGGTGTGGTTCGATCGCGGGGCCGGACAGGCCGGCCGACTGCTGGTGATCGTCCACCACCTGGCGATCGACGGCGTCTCCTGGCGAATCCTCGTACCCGACCTGGCCGCCGCGTGGTCGGCTGTCCGTCGCGGTCACAGGCCGGAACTATTGTCCGCGGGTACCTCGTTCCGGGAGTGGGCGATCGGATTGCGGCGGGCGGCGGCCTCCGAACGACTGCGCGCGCAGAAACCACTGTGGGCCGCGATCGACGCGGGCGCGGATCTGGAGCCGCGACTCGGCGGTCGGGCCCTCGATCCGGCGCGCGATCGCGTCGGTGACGTCAGCCGCGCGGTGTCACCGGTGACGATCGAAACATCCATCGCGGTCCTGGACTATGCATCGAGTACCGGGGTCGGTGTCGACCACGTACTCGCGGCTGCGCTGGCGGTAACGGTTGTTCGTATCACCGGTCGAAATCGTCCGTTGCGGATCGACATCGAATCGCACGGCCGCGTCGAGCATCTCGTCGACGGTGTCGATCTGTCGCGGACCGTCGGGTGGTTCACCGCGATCGCCCCGGTGCTACTGGACGTCACCGGTGGCCGAGCAGCCGCTTGCATCGTCGCCGGCGTCGCCGAACAGATGCGAGCGATTCCGGATGGCGGCGTCGGGCACGGGGTACTCCGAAACGTCGGCGCCCTCGCCCGCGTCCGAGGTCCCGAGATCTTGTTCAACTATCTCGGGCGATCGACGCTCGGCGAGAACCACGGCGAGTCGTGGAGCGGAGCGCCTGAGGTCGGTGCTCTCGGCGGGACGATCGACCCCGCCACCCCGGCCGACCATGTGCTGCAATTCGATGCCCTGATCGAGGATTCCGCGGACGGTCCGCTGCTGGTCTGCGAGTGGGCCGGCGTGACGGGGGTTCTCGCCGCCGAGGGGACTCGGCGCATTTCGAGCACTTTCGTCGACGTACTGATCGAACTGACACATCCCGAAGCGAAGGAACGCATATGACCGAAGCAGCCAGGGCAGCGTCCGCCGAGCAGATCGTGGCGGACATCGCTCGCATTCTCGACATCGATGTCCGTGAGTTGGACGCCGCGGCCGACCTCACCGACCACGGACTCGACTCCCTTCGCCTGATGGCGCTTGTCGAGAAGTGGCAGGCCGACGGATTCGATGTCGATTTCGTCTCCCTGGCGAGCGCTCCGATCCTCGAGCGTTGGATCAGTTCACTGGTCAGCTCCGCCGGCGACGACCGGTGATCGATGTCCGACGGTTCGTTCTCGATGTGTCGCCGCTTCGGACGAGCCGAGACTTTCGGTACCTGTTCATCGCCCGGGTGGTCTCGATCCTCGGCCTCGGCATCCTTGCGGTCACCGTGCCGCTGCAGACCTTTCGGCTGACCGGTTCGACGACGCATGTGGCACTGGTCGCGACGATCCTCGGCCTCGCGACCTTCCTCGGCACGTTCGCCGGAGGTGTGCTGGCGGATCGGTTCGATCGCCGGGTGGTCATCGCGCTCGCCCGCGGAACGGTGGGCGTGATGTTCACGCTGCTGGCGGTCAACGCGATGCTGCCCGAACCGCAACTGTGGGTGATCTACCTCTGCGCCGCCGTCGACGGATTCTGCGGTGGGGTTTCGGCCACCGCGCTGATGGCGGTGACCCCGACCCTCGTTCCCCGCGACAAGCTTCCCGCGGCCGGCGCGTTGATGGCGCTGACCGCCGATGTGGGATCGATGGTCGGCCCGGCGCTCGGCGGGATCGTGATCGCCGCAGGGAATTTCGCGACGGCCTATGGATGTGCGGCGATCACAACCTTCGTCACCACGTTCTGCATCACCCGCCTTCCCGCACTGCCGCCGACCCACGCCGCCACGGATTCACCGCTGCGGTCGATCGCCTCGGGTATTCGATACGCCTTCGGCAACACGATCATCGGCGGCGTTCTCGTCGCCGGTTTCGTCACGATGATCCTCGCCGGTTGGGCGGTGCTGATACCGGAGTACGCGACGACGGTGCTGGGGGTGGGATCGACCGCCGTAGGCCTGCTGTACGCCGCCCCCGCGGTCGGTGCCGCCCTCGGTTCACTGTCGAGTGGGTGGACCTCGTCCCTCCGACGGGTGGGGCTCGCGATCTTCATCGCGATGTTCGTCTCCGCGGCGGGCCTAGTCGGCGCCGGTGCCGGATCGGTGCTGACCCTGGCGCTGATATGTTTGGCCGCACACGGATTCGGCGACGCGGTGGCGGACATCGTGCGGTACGCGACCGTACAGAAGCACACCCCCGACGAGATGCGCGGCCGGGTGGCCGGCGTGTGGTCGGCCCAGGTGACCGCCGGTGCCTCGGTGGGATCCATGATCGCGGGCGTGGTCGCCTTCCTGGTTCCGGTCGACTATGCGCTGCTGATCTACGGCCTGACCGGGCTGGTCGCGACGACGATCCTCACCCTGGCGTTGCCGACTCTCCGACGGTTTTCCGAACCCGTCGCCACGCCCGACGGCCACTCCTACTCGTAGTGCTCGTCGAAGTCCCGGTCGTGATCCGACGCCTGCCCGTACTCGGTTTCGGTCGCGTCCTTGCGCCAGTACCCGATGACCAGGGTGGCCTTGCGATCGATACCTGCGTCCTGTCGCAGGTATCGGCGCATGGCCAGCACGGGCTTCGACTCTGCCGCCACCCATGCGAATACCGACGAGTCGTCGTCGGGAAGGGCCACCGCCGCAGCGGCGTCGACCAGCAGGTCGGTGGTACCGGCAGGGGCGCCGTCGCGGGAGAGCCAATCGATCAGCACCCCGTCCGGCTTGGTCAGGGCCTGCCGTTCGGCGGGATTGTCGATCTCGACGAGCGCGACACCACGCGCCCGGGGATGCAACTGTTCGAGCATGCGGCCGATCGCCGGCAGTGCCGTTTCGTCGCCGACGATCAGATACCAGTCCGACCGCGGGGCGGTGATGCCCCCGCCGCCGGCCGCGCCGATGGCCGAACCGGGTACCGCCCGTTCGACCCAGGCGCCGGCGAGACCCTCGTCGCCGTGTCGGACGAAGTCGATGTCCATCGTGGAGTTGGCGGCATCGAGGTGACGGATCGTGTAGGTGCGGACGCGGCGACGTATGCCGGGGTGCGGCCAGGTCAGTCGGCCGGTGGCACTGCCGACGGGCAGTTCGAGCTCGCCGGTCTCGGGATCGGGGAACACCAATTTGATGTTCGGTACGCGCGAGGGGTCCGCGGCGTAGGTCGCAACCCCCTGTCCGCCGAACGTGACCCGCCGCATGCGAGGTGTCACATCGACGACCCGAGTCACCACGATGGTGCTCGGCAGGGTGCCCGGAGGCAGGTCCGCGGGTCGAGCGTCGTCCCGGCGGGCGTCCGAGGAGTTCATCGCTGCCTTTCGTCGTCGAAGGTTGTGGCGGGAAAGGTGCGGGCGCATGGGAGCTTCCCGGCGGGCCTGCGGCAAGTATAGGCTAACTAATCGGATCGAATGGGGAGCGAGGGCGAATGAGCGAACGGACGAGGGTGCTGACCGATCCCGGGGATCCCACCGCCGAGCACGCTTCGGTGGACACCATCGGCTTCGTTCTGTCCCGGCCGTACGGAACGGTTGTCGCGCGGCGGATGCGACGGACCTTCGACGCGGTGGCTTCCGCCGTCGAGGCCCTGCGTTCCGGCGCAGCGCCCGCAATGGTCGGCGCGATCCCCTTCGCCCGTGAACATCCGAGCGCACTGTCCGTCCCGGAGTCGCTGACGATGACTGCGGCTGGATGGGCGCCGACCGTTTCCCCCAAACGGATGCCCGAGTGGGCGATCTCGGGCAGCGATGCATCCGAACACCTCGAGCGGGTCGCAACCGTGGTGCGCCTGCTTCGACAACAGACCGGTCCGCTGATGAAGGTCGTGCTGGCTCGCCGCATGACGCTGCGCTCGGAGGTGGCGCTGGCACCACTCGATCTGCTGTCTGCTCTCGTGGAGAGAACTCCGACGGGGGACGGCTATTATGTCGATTTGAGCGCTGCCGGAGGAGCATTCGTCGGGACATCTCTGGTGGGTTCCAGTCCTGAGGTCCTTATTCGCAGACGGGGCTCCAGGGTGACCTGTCATCCGCTCGCCGGCTCGGCTCCCCGGCACGCCGACCCTCGGACGGATCGCCGGAACGGCGGGGACCTCCTCGAGTCGACAAAGGACCTGCGTGAGCACGCCTTCGTGGTCGACGCGATTCGAACTGCCCTCGAGCCGTTCTGTTCCTCCCTGACCGTGCCGGATGCGCCCAGTCTTACCCATACTCCGCAGCTCTGGCACCTCGGCACTCCGATGGAAGGCGTCCTTCGGCATTCGTCGACGACATCGCTCGAACTCGCCGTCGCACTGCACCCGACCCCAGCCGTCTGCGGCACACCCACCGACCTGGCGTACGAGGTCATCGACCGCCTGGAGGGCGATCGAGCCTTCTACGGCGGAGCCGTCGGATGGTGCGACGCCCACGGTGACGGTGACTGGATGGTGTCGATCCGGTGCGCGCAGATCGGCGCCGACGGACGTCGGGTGACCGCCTATGCCGGCGGGGGCATCGTCGCCGAATCCGATCCGGAAAGCGAACTGCGCGAAACCGACACCAAGTTCGGCACCGTGTTGGAGGCGCTGGGGGTCCGTCGGTCGTGATCGACATCGCCATGAACGACAGGACCGGGAGTGACGGAGTGACGGTGGTCGTCGGGGCGGGGAAGGGGATCGGTCGGGCGGTGGCCACCACACTGGCCCGATCCGGCGCGTCGCTTGCTCTCCTCGATATCGACCGGGACCGGTTGGCGGAGACCGCGAAGCTGGTCGCGAGCAGATGCGAGACTCACGTCGTCGACATTCGGGATGCCGCTGCGGTGGCGGACGCTGTCGATGGCGTCGAGAGCGGTATGGGGCCCATCGACGCGCTGGCGCACGTCGCCGGCATTCTGAGCACCGACGCCATACTCGACTCGGACGACTCGGATTGGCGAAAAACATATGATGTCAACGTTTTCGGATTGGTCAACGTCCTGAAATCTATCGGGAGAGCCATGCGGGAACGTCGCCGCGGGTCGATCGTCGTCGTGGGGTCCAATGCTGCGGGCATTCCGCGCATGTCGATGGGTGCCTATGGTTCATCGAAGGCGGCGGCGACCATGATCACCAGGACTCTCGGACTGGAGTTGGCGCGATACGGCATTCGCACGAATATCGTCGCTCCCGGATCGACCGATACCGATATGCAGCGATCGATGTGGGCCGATCCTGACGACGACCGCCACGCCGAACCGGTCATCCGCGGGGACCTGGCAACCTTCAAGTCCGGAATTCCCTTGGGTCGGCTGGCCGCTGCAGAGGATATCGCCGACGCGGTCGAGTTTCTACTGTCCGATCACGCCCGTCACATCACCATGCAATCGCTGTACGTCGACGGTGGCGCGACGTTGCGGTCCTGACCGGCTCCGAATTCGACGAGGAGAACGACGATGATGCGAATGTCGCCCCCGCGATCACCGCTGAAGAACGTGCCCCGCGTTCCCGAGGAGTTCGCCACGCGCTACCGAGCCGCGGGCTACTGGACGGATGAGACGTTTCGAACGTTCCTGTCGACCCGAGCGGCTCGTTATCCGGATCACCAGGCCGTCGTCGACGGGGATCGGCGATTCAGCTATCGGGAGGTCGCCGACCGCGCCGACCGCTTCGCGGCGGGGTTGCTCGGGCAGGGGATACGGCCGGGTGACCGCGTGGTGGTGCAGTTGCCCAATATCGCCGAGTACGTGTGGATGCTGTTCGGCGTCTTCCGGATCGGCGCCATTCCGGTGTTCTCGCTTCCGGCGCACCGTCACCGGGAGATTACACACTTCGTGGAAAAGTCAGGTGCGGCGGGATATCTCGTACCCGAAACCTTCGGTGGATTCGACTACCGGGGCCTCGCTCGCGAGGTGACCCGATCTGTCGATCATCCGCCGCTGGTTGTCGTGGTCGGTGAAGCCGCCGAGTTCGTCGCGCACACCTCGGTGGACGGCGATCCGGACGAACTGGCGGCCGTCGAGTCCCCACGGGCCGCACCGGAGGACGTTGCCTTCCTACAACTCTCCGGCGGGACAACCGGGGTGTCGAAACTGATACCCCGTACCCACGCCGACTACCTCTACTCGGTCCGTGCGTCCGCCGAGATCTGCGGGGTTGGCAGGTCCACGCGCATGCTGGTCGTTCTCCCGGCGGCGCACAACTTTCCGATGAGCTCACCGGGAGTTCTGGGAGTCCTGCATACCGGTGGGACCATCGTCATGGCGCCCGATCCGTTGGCGTCGACAGCCTTCGAGCTCATCGAACGTGAGCGGATCACGATGGCGTCCCTCGTCCCGCCTTTGGCGATCGGCTGGCTCAACGCGCCGAATCGGGAGCGCCACGATCTGAGCTCACTGGAGGTGCTGCAGGTCGGGGGTGCAAAATTCTCCGCCGAAGCGGCTCGCCGAGTCCGAGAGGAACTCGGATGCACCCTGCAGCAGGTCTTCGGCATGGCGGAGGGGTTGGTCAACTACACGCGGCTCGACGATGCCGAGTCGACGATTGTCTCGACGCAGGGGCGCCCGATCAGTGAGGCCGACGAGGTGCTGGTGGTCGACGACGACGGGCAGCCGGTTCCGGTGGGCTCGGCCGGTCATCTTCTCACACGCGGTCCCTACACCATTCGTGGCTACTACGATGCCCCGGAACACAACTCGGCGTCCTTCGACGCGAACGGGTTCTATCGAACCGGGGATATCGTGCGGGTCACCGAGGACGGCTACATCGTGGTCGAAGGCCGAGCGAAGGATCAGATCAATCGCGGTGGCGAGAAGGTGGCGGCCGAGGAGGTCGAGAACCACCTGCTCGCGCACCATGCCGTCGTCGACGTGGCCGTGGTGTCGCAACCCGACGAGTACCTGGGTGAGCGGACGTGCGCCTTCGTCATACCCCGCCGGACGGATGACGGTGAGATCCCGACTGCGGTCGAACTCAAGAGGTTCGTGCGCGGGCGGGGGGTGGCCGCCTACAAGGTTCCGGATGCCGTGGTCTTCGTCGACGAGTTTCCCGTGACGGGCGTCGGCAAGATCAGCAAGACACAATTGCGAAAGGCGCTGGAGGATGAACTGCGCAGGTAGCGGAATCGGTGGTCGATCCGCCCACGGACCGGCGCCGTTGTGGTTCCGGCGCCCGGCCGCACCCCCGCGGGCGATGAACCGCGCACCCGGCGATCGCGGTCGGCGATGACGGCCACGTCGGCGCAGGAGCGTGCAGCGGGCGGGCTGCGGCATGCCGATAGGTCCGCCCGCAATGGTGTGGCGGCGACCAATGGGCGGCGGGTTGTCGGCTGGCTGGTGGCACTGGCGGTCCTGGTGGGCGTGTGCATCCTGAGCCTGGTGGTCGGCGCCAAGGATATTCCGTTCGCAACCATCTGGGATGCGCTGTTCTCCGATGCGTATCCCGATGAGCGGATCATTCTGTGGGACATGCGTATTCCGCGCACCGTGCTCGGTGTCATCGCAGGCGCCGCGCTCGGGGTAGCCGGAGCGCTGATCATGGCGTTGACGCGCAATCCGCTTGCCGATGCCGGAATTCTGGGGGTCAACTCGGGTGCGGCGTTCGCCGTTGCCATCGCGGTCGGCTTTCTCGGCCTCGGCGGTATCTGGACCTATATCTGGTTCGCCTTTCTCGGCGCGGTTCTGGCGACGGTCGCGGTGTACTGCCTCGGGTCGCTGGGGCGCGGAGGGGCGACGCCGATCCGACTGACGCTCGCCGGCGTTGCCCTCGGCGCCGTTCTCAGCGGCGTGACCTTCGGAATGACACTGCTCAACCCGGATGCCTTCGACAAGATGCGATTCTGGACCGCCGGCTCGATCGCGGGCCGCGGACTGGATATCTCCGCGGCGGTCGGCGTTTTCATCGCCATCGGATTGGTGCTGGCGGCGGTGATCGTCAATTCGCTCAATGCGGTGGCATTGGGTGACGACCTCGCCAGGTCGCTCGGTGCCAACATCACCAGAACCCGGATCATCGGGGTGATCGCGATTACCCTTCTTTGCGGCGCGGTGACGGCGGCGGCCGGACCGATCATGTTCCTCGGGCTGATGGTTCCGCATATCGCGCGATGGCTGATCGGTCCCGATCAGCGGTGGATTCTCGTCTACACCGTCGTGCTGGCCCCGAGCATCTTCCTGCTGTCCGACATCCTGGGCCGAGTCGTCGTTCGGCCCGGCGAGCTGCAGGTCGGGATCATCAGCGCCATGGTCGGAGCGCCGGTGCTGATCGCGATGGTGCGCCGCGAAAAGGCAAGCGGACTGTGAGCGCCCGGCCACCGGCCGGGACCGACCCCGGCGGCATCGTCCGGCGCCGATCGGGCGGTTCGATCGATTTCGGCCGACGGCTGGCGATCCTGCGCGTCGGTTCCGGGGTGCCATCCGGCCGGGTTGACATCCGTGCCGTCATCGTCATCGCGCTACTGCTGGTCGCTGCGGTGGCCGTCTCATTGGTTGCGCTGGGGACCGGCGGGTTCTCGATTTCACCCGCTCGGGTTGTGGGTGTCCTGTTCGGTGAGGGATCCCGCAATGAGCGAATGGTCGTCCTCGATTGGCGGATGCCGCGCATCCTGATGGCCCTGCTGCTCGGTGCGGCCTTCGGCCTGAGCGGAGCGATTTTCCAGTCCCTGACCCGCAACCCGCTCGGCAGCCCCGACATCATCGGATTCAATACCGGCGCATATACCGGCGCCCTGGTCGTCATGTTGGTGCTGGGTACCGGCGGGGCCTACCCGGTGGCGATCGGGGCGCTCGGCGGCGGCGTGGCGACGGCGCTGCTGGTGTATTTTCTCGCGTTCAAGCGTGGCGTTCAGGGCTTCCGATTGATCATCGTCGGGATCGCGGTCAGCGCCATCCTCACCGGGGTCAACACCTGGCTGCTACTGAAGGCTGATCTCGACAGCGCGATGTATGCGGCGGCCTGGGGTGCCGGGACGTTGAACGGGATCGGCTGGGCGCAAACAACTCCGGTGGTGATCATCCTCGGCGCACTGGTGATTCCGGTGGCGCTGATCGCCCGGTTCATGCCGATTCTCGAAATGGGCGACGACGCGGCAAAGGCCCTCGGCGTCCGAGCCGAGCCGACCAGATTGGCGATGATCGTCGGCGGCGTGGCGCTGACGGCGGTCGGTACCGCAGCGGCCGGGCCGATCGCCTTCATCTCGCTGGCCGCTCCGCAACTCGCCCGACGGCTGACCCGAACGGCAGGCGTGGCGTTGCTGCCGTCGGCGGCGATGGGGGCGTTCCTGCTGGCGGGCAGCGACCTGCTCGCTCAAACGGCGTTCTCGGGTCGGCTGCCGGTCGGGGTGATGACCGTCTCGATCGGTGGGATGTACCTGATCTGGCTGCTCGCCCACGAAGCGCGTCGGCAATAGGTTTTCGTTAGTGAGGGAAGAGATGACCGATTCCGGCGATGTGTGCAGTCGCGACGACGTGGCCCGGATACCGATCGCGGCACCACGCGCACGGTTGCGGGCGGACGACATCACCATCGGCTACGACAAGCAGGTCATCTGTGAGGCGCTCAGCGTCGATATCCCGGACGGCGAATTCACCGTGATCGTCGGACCGAACGCCTGTGGCAAGTCCACACTTCTGCGCGCGCTGTGCCGCTTGCTGGCGCCGAGCGCCGGCACGGTTCTGCTCGACGGCAAGGCGATCGGGTCCTATCGGTCGAAGGAGGTGGCGCAGCGATTGGGCTTGCTGCCGCAGTCCTCGATCGCGCCCGACGGCATCCGGGTGGCCGACCTCGTCGCCCGCGGCCGGTTTCCGCACCAGAAGATCTTCACGCACTGGTCGGTGGCCGACGAGACCGCCGTCGCGCATGCGATGGAGGCGACCGGTGTCGCCGAGTTGTCGGGGAGGCTGGTCGATGAGCTGTCCGGCGGTCAGAGGCAGCGGGTGTGGGTGGCGATGGTACTCGCGCAGGAGACCCCGCTGATCCTGCTGGACGAGCCGACCACCTTTCTCGACATCGCCTACCAGATCGAGCTCCTCGAGCTGTTCGCCGATCTCAATCGGTTCGACGGGCGCACTCTGGTCGCCGTTCTGCACGACCTCAATCACGCGTGCCGATACGCCGACAACATCATCGCGATGAAGGAGGGCCGCATCGTGACGCGCGGCCGGCCGGCGGAGGTGATCACCGCCGACTTGGTCGAGGAGGTCTTCGGGTTGCCCTGCCGCATCATCGAGGATCCCGAAACCGCGACCCCGATGGTCGTGCCGCTCGCGCGCAGCCGCCCCGATCGTCGATCGGCGTTCCGGTAGGTCGGCGTCAGCGCCGGCGAACCTCCCGCACGATCAGCCACACGAGGTAGGCCCCACCGGCGACGACGGTGACCACGCCGACCGGCAGGGTGACCGGCAGCAGGTGCTGGGCGGTGACATCGCTCGCGGCGAGGATCAGGGCGCCGGTGAACGCGGCGGGTGCCACGGTGACGCCGGCGGTGCGCGCGAGTCGGCGGGCGATCTGCGGGGCGGCGAGGGCGACGAAGGCGATCGGCCCGGCGGCGGCGGTCACCGCGGCGATCAGGGCGATGCCGATCGCCATGGCCGCCAGGCGCAGTCGTTCGGTGCGAATGCCCGTCGCGCGGGCGGCGTCGTCGCCGAGTTCGAGCTGACGAATGCCCGGGCCCAGCGCCACCAGCGCCGTCAGCAGGATCGCGATGGTGATGCCGCCGACGACCGTCTGGCTCCAGCCGGTGGCGTTGAGCGAGCCGGCTCCCCAGGCCGCGGCGCTCATCGCGACCTCCAGGTCGGCGGTCAGGGTGAGCCAGGTGTTGACCGAGGCCAACATCGCGGAGATCGCGATGCCGACGATGATCAGTTGAAATCCCTGGACACCGCGTTGTCGCCAGGCCAGCAGGTAGACCACGACGGCGGTGGCGATCCCGCCGGCGAGGGCGCCGCCGACCAGCATCGGATACGAGCCGTTCACGACGATGATAACGATCAGTGCACCGGTGTATGACCCGGCGGAGAAGCCGATGATGTCCGGTGACGCGAGCGGATTGCGGGTCAGCGACTGGAAGACCGCACCCGAAGCCCCCAGCGCGGCACCGAAGATCACCGCGGCCAGCGCGCGGGGCAGCCGCCAATCGACGACCACCGTCCGCGCGAAGCCGGCCTCCGGGTCGTCGATCAGCGCCGCCCAGACCTGCGGGAGCGACAGCGGATAGGCGCCCGAGACCAGTGCCCAGGCAGTCACCGCGACCGTCAGGGCCGCCAGGGCGGTGCAGACGACGACGGTGCGCAGCGACCAGCGCAGCGCCACCCCCCGCCGGGTGACGATCGTGCGATATCCGAAGCGAACGTCCGCGCTCACAGGCCGCTCGCCCGTCGCCTGCGCACCAACAGGATCAGCACCGGAGCCCCCACGAAGGCGGTCACGATGCCCACCGGGAACTCGCCCGGCCGGATCACGATGCGTCCGACGATGTCCGCCGCGAGAACCAGCGACGGTGCGAGCACGATCGTGTAGGCGAGGATCCACCGTTGGTCCGGTCCGACGATCCACCGTGCGACATGCGGAACCATCAGCCCCACAAAGCCGATCGGCCCGGCGATCGCGGTCGCTCCACCGGCGAGCAGGGTGACCGCGACGACGACCAGGATCCGGGTGCGGGTGATGTTGGTGCCGAGCGCACGGGCGAGGTCGTCGCCCAGCGCGATCGTATTGAGCGCCCCGGCGGCGGCGACCGCCAGCAGCACACCGATCACCAGGAACGGCAGGACGGGCAGCAGTACGTCCCAGCCGCGGCCGACGACGCTGCCGGCGTTCCAGCCCCGAAGTTGGTCGAACGTCCGCGGGTCCATGAGGATCATCGCTGTCACGATCCCGTCCAGGACCGCCCCGAGCGCGACCCCGGCGAGCGTCAGGTGCAGGGGGTCGGCGCCGGCCCGGCCGGCGGAGCCGATCAGGTAGACCGCGACGGTGACCACCAGGGCGCCGGCAAAGGCGAACCAGGCGTACCCGTCGATCGTGGTGACGCCGAAGACCCCCACCCCGAGGGTGACGAAGAAGGCGGCGCCGGCGTTGACGCCGAGGATGCCGGGGTCGGCGAGCGGATTGCGCGTCAGCGCCTGGATCAACGCGCCGGAGACGCCGAGGGCGATCCCCACCGCGAGGGCGACCGCGGTCCGCGGGATGCGCATCGCCCAGACGACGTAGGCGTCGCCCTGTCCGGTGTTGTGCAGCAACGCGTCGAGCACGGTCGCCGGCGAGATGGCCTTCGATCCGATCGCCACACTCGCCAGCAGCAGCGTCACCAGTACCGCCGCGGCGACCGTCAGTCCCGTGGCGCGGCGCAGCCCGGATGTGGTGCCCGGTGCAGGCCCGGACGAATCCACGGATCGTGGCTGCGGTGTCGTGCCCGTAACCGTCACGGAAAGTGGCTCCTGAGTCTTACCCGAGTCGTCAGGAAATCGTAGCCTTACCTAATTCGTGGTGATACCTTCGGACCGCTGCACCGGACGTCCGGTGATGCACACGGCCACAACGCGGTGGCGGTCTCGTGATTCCGCTCGGCTCGGGAGCGCTCGTGTGGCACGACGCGAAAGGGATTCCCATGAGACTGCCCACCGTGGGCCGGCCGATTCACGCGGCTCTGGTCGGTGTACTCGGTGCCGCGATGGCGCTTGCCGGATGTGCGAGCGACTCGGCCGGCAGCGACGCCTCCACCACCGCCTCGGCGGCCGCGGACGGCGCCTTCCCGGCCACGATCGACACCGCCTACGGCGAGGTCACCGTCGACGAGAAGCCCGAGCGGATCGTGGTATTCACCGATTCCTACCTCGATCTGCTGGACATCCTCGGCGAGCGTCCGACCGCGTGGGCCGACGGTTACGGCGGCGAGGCGGCCTTCCTGGAGTGGAACCCGTGGTTGGCGGGTACCTACGACGAGCCGGGCGATCCGAATCTGCTGACCGCGGAGTACGCGCCGTCGGCCGAGGCGGTCGCGGCCCTGGATCCGGACTTGATCCTGACCGACGTGTGGAACGTCGATGA
This sequence comes from Millisia brevis NBRC 105863, assembly GCF_001552615.1. Classification (GTDB taxonomy): domain Bacteria; phylum Actinomycetota; class Actinomycetes; order Mycobacteriales; family Mycobacteriaceae; genus Millisia; species Millisia brevis. The sequence goes on along the minus strand of NZ_BCRN01000003.1, from coordinate 135,191 downwards.
GCCGCTCTACCAGCAGCTCTCGCAGATCGCCCCGACCTATGTGGGCATCGACACCGATACCCAGACCTCGTGGCAGGACAATCTGAACGCGTTGGCGCTGCTGACCGGTCACGACCCGTCGATCGTCGCCGATACCGAGGCGAAGCTCGACGACACCTTCGCGGCCGCCGCCGATCGACTGCCGGGCCTGCGGGACAAGACCTTCCAGGTCCCGGTCTTCAACGGGACACCGCCGCAGCTGTACCTGTCCGAATACGGGAACGAGGCCATCGCGCGTCTCGGGCTCGTGCCGGGTAACGGCCAGCCCACCGACGGCGACGGTGGGCTCGAGGTGGCGCCGATCTCGCTCGAGAACATCGAACAGCTCGACGCGGATGTCGTCTTCGTCGCGGCCGCAGGCTCTCTCGGCGACGACGTCATCGACGAGTCGTTCGCCGCGCTGCGGGCCGATCCAAGACTGGCCGACCTGCCCGCCGAGCGCAACGGGGCCCTGCTCTACCTGACTTCCGCCCAGTGGCTCGCCGTCAACGGCGGTACCCCCGCCAGTTACACCTGGTGGCTCGACCAGGTGGTGCCGCAGTTGGAGCAGTCGGCACTCAACCGCAGCGGCGCCTGACGGAAAACCCGTCCGGTTACCGACCCGATTCGGTAACCGGACGGAGGTCAGGCGGTGGGCTCCGCCGACGTGATATCCGGGTGATCGGGCGGCAGCGGGAAGACCGCCGGCGTCCCGGTCACCGGGTCGGGGGCCACGACGCACCGCAGGTCGAAGACGTCCCGGACCAGGTCGGTGGTGATCACCTCGGCCGGCGCGCCGGTGGTGACGATGCGGCCGTCCTTCATGACGATCAGATGCGAGGCATACCGCGCGGCTTGGTTGAGGTCGTGCAGAACGGCCACCAGCGTCTTGCCCTGGCCGTGCAGCGAGCGCAGCAACTCGAGCAGCTCGTACTGGTGGGCGATGTCCAGGAAGGTGGTCGGCTCGTCGAGCAGCATGATCGGCGTCTGCTGAGCGAGCAGCATCGACAACCACACCCGCTGGCGCTGACCGCCGGACAGCTCGTCGACCAACCGGCCGGACAGCTCGGTCACGCGCGTGGCGGCGAGCGCGTCGGCGACCGCCTGCTCGTCGGAGGTCCGCCATTGCTGGAAGAGCGACTGGTAGGGGTGGCGCCCGCGCGAGACCAGGTCGGCGACGCGGATACCCTCGGGCGCCAGCGGGCTCTGCGGAAGCAGGCCCATCCGCCGGGCGACCTCCTTGGACTTGTAGCTGGTGATCTCCTTGCCGTCGAGGATGATCTCGCCGGTGCGCGGCTTCAGGGCCCGCGACAGAGCGCGCAGCAGCGTCGACTTGCCGCAGGCATTCGGTCCGAGGATCACGGTGAAGGAATTGGCGGGGATGTCGACGGTCAGCGCGTCGGAGATCACCCGGTCGTCGTAGCCGATGGTCGCGTTGTGCGCCGCCAGCCGGGAGGCCGGCTCCGACGTTCCGCCGGTCGCCGGTACGCCGCCGGGTGCGGATACCGCGGTGTTGTCGACGTCGGTCGAAGCAGCCATCCGTCGGGTCCTCTTCCTGGAGAGTGTCGGTATACCTGTCGGCCCGGCGGGTGAACGCCCGTAGGTGTCGGTCGGCCGATACTATCTTAGCCTCACCTAATATCTCTGCTGGTCGACGCCGTCGGTTCGCTCTAGAGTTGGGCCGAAATTCCGCATCTGCGTGTGTATAGTCCGCTCCGTGCCGCAACTGAGAATCCGCGAGGCCGCCGACGTCCTCGGCGTCAGCGACGACACGGTGCGCCGGTGGATCGACTCCGGTCGGGTCCTCGCGGAGCGCGATGCGAGCGGCCGCACCGTCGTCGACGGCGCCTCGCTGGCTCGGCACGCGGCGGCGGCCGCTCATCCGCCGGTCGATCACGTGCCCGGAACGAGTTCCGCGCGTAACCGTCTGGTGGGGCTGGTCACCAAGGTCACCGCCGATACCGTGATGGCGGAGGTCGAAATGCAGTGTGGCCCTTATACCGTCGTTTCCCTCATGAGCAGTGAATCCGCTCGTGCGCTCGAACCCGGGGCCGTGGCGGTCGCGGTTATCAAGGCAACCACCGTCATCGTCGAAACCCCGGGAGCACCCTCATGAATCTGCGCCGTTTTCCGCTGCTGATGATCGCCACCGCCGCGCTGGTGATCCCGGTCGCGTGTTCGTCCTCGGACAGCTCGTCCGATACCTCCTCGTCGGCGGAGACCTCGTCGGCGGCGAGCGATGTGACCGGCGAGCTGACCGTTTTCGCGGCGGCCTCGCTGCGGTCGACGTTCGAGGAGATCGGTCAGGACTTCACCGAGCAGTACCCGGACGCCACGGTGCGCTTCAGCTTCGGTGGCTCGTCGGACCTGGTCGCGCAGTTGACCTCCGGAGCCCCCGGCGATGTCTTCGCCTCCGCCGACGAGAACAACATGACCAAGGCGGTCGACGCCGGTCTGATCGAGGGCACCCCGGTCGACTTCGCCTCCAATACGCTGACCATCGTCACCCCGCCCGGTAACCCCGGCAACGTGCAGTCCTTCGCCGACCTGGCGAATCCCGATGTATCCGTGGTCATCTGCGCCCCGCCGGTGCCCTGCGGCGCGGCGACCAACCGTATCGAGGAGTCCACCGGGGTCGACATCACCCCGGTCAGCGAGGAGTCCTCGGTGACCGACGTGCTCGGCAAGATCACCTCCGGTCAGGCGGACGCCGGGCTGGTCTACGTCACCGATGCCACCGGCGCCGGCGACGCGGTCGACGTGGTGTCGTTCCCCGAGTCGTCGGAGGCGGTCAACGTCTACCCGATCGGTACCCTCGCCGACTCGTCCAACCAGGCTGCCGCGCAGGCGTTCGTCGACCTGGTGACCGGTTCGGTGGGCCAGGATGTGCTGGCGGAGGCCGGTTTCGCCCAGCCGTGAGGCTGTCGCGGATCGATCTGCCGTGGTGGGTCTACCTGCCCGCCACGCTCGGCATCCTGGTCGTGGTGTTGCCCCTGGCCGGGATGATCGGGGTCGTCGACTGGGCGCAGTTCCCGAGCCTGGTCACCAGCGAATCCTCGCGCACCGCAGCGCTGTTGAGCCTGCGGACCGCGGCGATCAGCACGGTGCTGTGCGTGATCTTCGGGGTACCGCTGGCGGTGGTGCTGGCGCGCGGATCGTTGCCGTTCCAGGGTTTCTGGCGGGCGCTGGTCCTGGTACCGCTCGTGGTGCCGCCGGTGGTCGGCGGCCTCGCCCTGCTCTACACCTTCGGGCGGATGGGGCTGATCGGCAGCCACCTCGACGCGATCGGCATCCGGATCGCCTTCTCGACGACCGCGGTGGTGTTGGCGCAGACCTTCGTATCCCTGCCCTTCCTGGTGATCAGCCTCGAAGGGGTACTGCGCAGTAGCGAACAGCGCTACGAGACGATCGCGGCGACCCTCGGCGCCGGGCCGACCACGGTGCTGCGCCGGATCACCCTGCCGCTGGTTATGCCGGGACTACTGTCCGGGGCGGTCCTGGCCTTCGCCCGGGCCCTCGGCGAGTTCGGCGCCACGCTGACCTTCGCCGGATCGCTGCAGGGCACCACCCGCACCATGCCGTTGGAGATCTACCTGCAGCGCGAGACCGACCCCGACGCGGCGATCGCGCTGTCGCTGGTGCTGATCGCGGTGGCGATCGCCGTCGTCGGGTTGACCCGACTGCCGAGCATGCGGGGACGGGTCGATGTCGCCTGAGGCGGCGCCGGACGCCCCCGAGGGCGTTGTCGCCGGCGACGAGGCGTCCGGACTGGTGCTGCGGGCGGAGCTGGCCGGCCGAAAGGTGCGCTACGACCTTGCCGTTCCCGCCGGGACCGTGCTCGCGGTGCTCGGACCGAACGGGGCAGGCAAATCGACGCTGCTCGACCTGATCGCCGGGGTGCTCGCCCCGACCGACGGCACGATCACCCTGGGCGGCCGGGTGCTCGCCGATGCCGGCGAGCGGCGACGGTTCGTCCCACCGCACCGTCGCCGGATCGTGCTGTTGGCCCAACGGGCACTGCTCTTTCCGCATCTGACCGTCCGCGACAACGTCGCCTTCGGTCCGCGCAGCACCGGCGCGGGCCGGTCCCGCGCCCGCGAGCAGGCCGAGCGCTGGCTCGGCGTCGTCGGCATGTCCGACTTCGCCGGACGGCGCCCCGACACCCTCTCCGGTGGGCAGGCCCAGCGCGTCGCGATCGCCCGGGCGCTCGCCGCCGACCCGCGGTTGCTGCTGCTCGACGAGCCGCTCAGCGCCCTCGACATCGATACCGCCCCGCAGATCCGCGGACTGCTGCGCACCGTGCTGCGGGATCCGGCCGCGCCGCGAACCGCCGTGGTCGTCACCCACGACCCCCTCGACGCGCTCGTGCTGGCCGATCGGGTGATCGTGGTCGAGGGCGGCGATATTCGACAGCAGGGCACCGTGCGGGAGGTTTTCGATTCCCCGCGCAGCCCCTTCATCGCACGGATGGTCGGCGGCAACCTGGTGGAGGGCGCCATCGAGGAGCCCGGCATCCTGCTGGCCGCCGAAGGTGTGCGGATCGCCGGCACCGGCACCCTGCCGGTCGGATCGCCGGCCCTGGCGATCTTCGACGCCTCCGCGGTCGCCCTGCACCTGCAGGCCGGCGCCGGCAGCGAGCGCAACGTCTTTCCCGGCATCATCACCGGCGTCGAACCCCGCGGGTCGGCGGTCCGGGTCACCGTCGAGCATCGCGGTCACGCGATCCGCGCCGACATCACCCTCGCCGCGGCGGCCGAACTGAAGCCGGCCCCCGGCGATGCGGTCGACGTCGCGATCAAGGCCCAGCAGGTCCGCCTGCACCCCGCCGGGTAGCGGCTCCGGCGGCCGCGGTCACGCCGACGGGTCGAGCGGGGGAGAGCCCTTATGCGGGGCGGCGGGCCCGGTGTCGTCGCACCGCGTCCCGGTTCGCGCAGCGCACCGAGCAGTACCGCTGCCGGCCGTTGCGGGTGACGTCGACGACGACCTGCCGACAGGGGTCGCCCTCGGTGCGGCCGGCGTGGCAGCGGCCGAGGCGGTGCATCCCGCGGGTGGTCAGATGCAGGGCGGTGCCCACACCGATCACCGCCAACAGCACGCGCGGCAGGGTCTGGTCGTTGTCGCGGTAGTGCAGATGCCAGCCCTCCCCGTCGTGATCGGTCAGCCGCGGGTAGGCCGCCGCGTCCCGCATCAGGATATTGAGCAGAGTGGCGCGCACCGTGTCGTCCGGGGCGTCGACCACCGCCAGCCAGCGATCGATCACCGCGCGCACCTGCGGGTGGTCGTCGGGGGTTCGGCGGAAGGGCATCGTCATGCCGAACTCGCGGGTGCGCTCCTCGATACCGTCCCGATCGGCGGGCCAGTCGTTGGCCAGCGACGCGGCCATCAGGACCGCATACTCTCCGTAAGGGTTGAGATGCATAAGGCCATTACATCATCCTCGATGTCATGCACACCTCGAATGACCGTTCCGACCTCGACCCCGCCCTCGATACCGACCTCGCCCCCCGCATCGCTCCGGCTCCGGCCCGCACGGGATCGGATGCCGCACCCGGCTGCGAGCACGCCTGGAGCGTCGAGTCCCGACACCGCACCTCGGAGGGCGTGCTGTCCTATGTGCGGTGCGTGCGCTGTGGCGATCGCCGGATCGACGTCACGCGGCCGGGTGGTGTGGTTCCGGTCGGGGTCTGTCGCCCGGTCGCCTCGCCCCACACCCGCGAGGTGAGCGGTACCGTCGAAGCGAGGCGGCCGGCCGCTTCGGTGCGGCGTCGCATGGCCCGCGTGTCGCGGCTATGGGTGCTTTCCTAGAATCGATTGGTGACCAGCTCAGCCGAAGCTCCCGAGAATGTGGCGCCCGAGAACGGTGTGCCCGATCCGTCGGCGCCCGAGAATCGGGCCGACGCCCTGCCCAAGTCCTGGAATCCGGCCGAGGTCGAGGCCGACGTATACCGGACCTGGGACGAGGCGGGCTACTTCCGCGCGGACGCACAGAGCAACAAGCCCAGCTACTCGATCGTCCTGCCGCCGCCGAACGTCACCGGCAGTCTGCATATGGGCCACGCCCTCGACCACACCCTGATGGACATCCTGTGTCGCCGCCGGCGCATGCAGGGCTACGAGGTGTTGTGGCTGCCGGGTATGGACCACGCCGGTATCGCCACCCAGTCGATCGTCGCCCGGCAGCTCGTCGAGGAGGGCACCTCCAAGGAGGAGATCGGCCGCGACGCCTTCATCGAGCGTGTCTGGGACTGGAAGGCTGAGTCCGGCGGGCAGATCACCGGACAGATGCGCCGCATCGGCGACAGCGTCGACTGGTCGCGGGAGCGCTTCACGATGGACGAGGGTCTCTCGCGCGCGGTGACCACCGTCTTCAAGATGCTCTACGAGGCCGGATTGATCTACCGCGCCGAGCGTTTGGTCAACTGGTCGCCGGTCCTGCGCACCGCGATCTCCGATATCGAGGTCAAGTACTCCGACGTCGAGGGGGAACTGGTCTCGCTGCGCTACGGCTCGCTCGACGACAACGAGCCGCACGTGATCGTCGCGACCACCCGGGTCGAGACGATGCTCGGCGATACCGCCGTCGCCGTGCACCCGGACGACGAGCGCTACCGCGCGCTGGTCGGCACCACGCTCGAGCATCCCTTCACCGGCCGGCAGATCCCGATCGTCGCCGACGATTACGTCGACCCGGAGTTCGGTACCGGCGCGGTCAAGATCACCCCCGCGCACGACCCGAACGACTTCGAACTCGGCCTGCGGCACAACCTGCCGATGCCGACGATCATGGACGAGTCCGGCCGAATCGCCGGTACCGGAACGCCGTTCGACGGTCTGGACCGCTTCGAGGCGCGGGTCAAGGTGCGCGAGGCGCTCGCCGAGCAGGGGCGCATCGTCAAGGAGATCCGTCCCTATCTGCACAGCGTCGGCCACTCGGACCGCAGCGGCGAGCCGATCGAGCCGCGGCTGAGCCTGCAGTGGTGGGTCAAGGTCGACACCCTGGCGAAGTTCGCGGGCGACGCCGTGCGCACCGGGCTGACCACCATCCACCCGGCAAGTCAGGAGCCGCGCTGGTTCGGCTGGGTCGACGATATGCACGACTGGTGCATCTCGCGCCAGCTGTGGTGGGGCCACCGGATTCCGATCTGGTACGGCCCGAACGGTGAGATCGCTTGTGTCGGACCGGACGAGACCGCACCGGAGGGCTGGGAGCAGGATCCCGACGTCCTCGACACCTGGTTCTCCTCGGGTCTGTGGCCGCTGTCGACGATGGGCTGGCCCGACCAGACCCCGGACCTCGAGAAGTTCTACTCGACCGACGTTCTGGTGACCGGCTACGACATCCTGTTCTTCTGGGTGGCCCGGATGATGATGTTCGGCACCTTCATCGCCGCCGAGAGCACCGAGCGCGCGCTGCCCGCGGTGCCGTTCCGGGATGTCTTCCTGCACGGGCTCGTTCGCGACGAAAACGGCGCGAAGATGAGCAAGTCCAAGGGCAACGGGATCGACCCGCTCGACTGGGTCGATCGTTTCGGCGCCGACGCGCTGCGGTTCACCCTGGCCCGCGGCGCCCAGCCGGGCGGCGACATCTCCGTCGGCGAGGACGCGGCCCAGGCGGCGCGCAACTTCGCCACCAAGCTGTTCAACGCCACCCGCTTCGCGCTGCTCAACGGTGCGACCGTCGGCGAATTGCCGCCGCGCAACGCGCTGACCGACGCCGACCGGTGGATCCTCGACCGGCTCGAGTCGGTGCGCGCCGAGGTCGACAACGCCTGGGATGCCTACGAATTCGGCAAGGCCTCCGAGGCGTTGTTCCACTACACCTGGGACGAGGTCTGCGACTGGTACCTCGAATTTGCCAAGGTGCAGGTGCGCGAAGGTAATGCGGCGAGTACCGGCATCGTGCTCGGAACCGTGCTCGATGCCTTGCTGCGCCTGCTGCACCCGACGATGCCCTTCGTCACCGAGGTGCTCTGGCGCACCCTCACCGGCGGCGAGTCGGTGATGATCGCGTCCTGGCCGACCGACAGCGGCATCGCCGCCGACCCGACCGCGGCGACCCACGTCGCCGACGCCCAGCGGGTGATCACCGAGATCCGCCGCTTCCGCAGCGACCAGGGGCTCGGGCCGGGTCAGAAGGTGCCCGCCGTGCTGGAGGGCATCGACGAAGCCGGGCTGACCGAGCAGTTGCCGGTGATCCGGTCGCTGGCCCGCCTCGAGGAGGCCGGCGACGGCTTCACCGAGTCGGCCTCGCTGGAGGTGCCGTTGACCGCCGGGACGATCACCGTGCGCATCGACACCTCGGGGACCGTCGACACCGCCGCCGAGATCGCCCGCTACAGCAAGGACCTCGCGGCCGCGGAGAAGGAGCTGGCCGGCACCACCGCCAAGCTCGGCAACGAGCAGTTCATGACCAAGGCCCCACAGCCGGTGCGCGACAAGATCGCCGCTCGGCAGGCGGCCGCCCAGCAGGACGTCGAGCGGCTCGAGAAGCGGCTGCGGCAGCTTCGGGCCGGCGGCCAAGCGGATGCGACGGTGGGCTCGGCGTGACGGACTCGCCGGTCGACATCGCCGAACTGACCCTGGTCGACGCCGAGCTCGACAAGCGGTGGCCGGAGACGAAGATCGAGCCGTCCCTGACCCGGATCACCGCGCTGCTCGACGTGCTCGGCTCGCCGCAGCAGTCGTACCCGGTGATCCACGTCGCCGGCACGAACGGCAAGACCTCGATCACCCGCATGATCGACGCCCTGCTGCGCGCCTTCCACCGGCGCACCGGCCGGTACACCAGCCCGCACCTGCAGGTGGTGACCGAGCGGATCGCCATCGACGGTGAACCGATCCCGCCGAGCACGTTCGTCGAGCTGTACCGGGAGATCGAGCCGTACGTCGAGATGATCGACGCCCGGTCGATCGAGGCCGGCGGGCCGGCGATGAGCAAGTTCGAGGTGCTCACCGCGATGGCCTATGCCGGTTTCGCGCAGGCGCCGGTCGACGTCGCGGTGGTCGAGGTCGGCCTGGGTGGCACCTGGGATGCGACCAACGTCGTGACCGCGCCGGTCGCGGTGATCGCCCCGATCGGCATGGACCACCGGGACTACCTCGGCGACGATCTGGCGACCATCGCGGGGGAGAAGGCCGGGATCATCCACCGCGCGGTCGAATCGCTCGATCCGATCGACACCGTCGCGATCATCGCCGAGCAGCCGCCCGAGGTCATGGACGTGCTGCTGCGGCGGGCGGTCGAGGTCGACGCCGCGGTCGCCCGCGAGGGCGGCGAGTTCGCGATCATCGAGCGGCGTGTCGCGGTCGGCGGTCAGCAGATCGACCTGCGCGGTCTCGGCGGCGAGTACACCGAGATCTTCCTGCCGCTGCACGGCGAGCACCAGGCGCGCAACGCGTCGATCGCCCTGGCGGCGGTCGAGGCCTTCTTCGGCGCCGGCGCCGGCAAACGCCTCGACGTCGACACCGTGCGCGCCGGATTCGCGGACGTCGCGGTACCCGGACGGCTCGAACGCCTCCGCTCGGCCCCGACGATCTTCATCGATTCCGCGCACAACCCGCACGGGGCGAAGGCCCTGGCCGCCGCGATGCAGTCGGAGTTCGACTTCCGCCGCCTGATCGGCGTGATCGCGGTGATGGCCGACAAGGACGTCTCCGGCATCCTCGAGGCGCTCGAACCGGTGCTGGACGAGGTCGTCGTCACCGAGAACGGATCGCCCCGCTCGATGCCGGTCGACGAACTGGCCGATCAGGCGATGAGCCGGTTCGGCGAGGAACGTGTCGCCACCGCCGCCACCCTCGCCGACGCGATCGAAAGCGCGATCGCGATCGCCGAGGACGGCGCGGGCGGAGACGGCGAACCGCTCTCCGGCGCCGGCGTCCTGATCACCGGGTCGGTTGTCACCGCCGGCCACGCGCGCACCCTTCTGGGAGGACAGCCCACATGACCGATACAGAACGTGCCCGCGGCGAGGTCGCCGACCACGACGGCGACCCGACCGATCCGATCGACCCGACCGACCCGGGTGCGGCGGATCAGCCGGAGTTGATCGACCCGTGGAAGGGGTTCCGCGGCGTCTGTGCCGCCACCCTCGTCCTCGAGGCGATCGTCGTGCTGCTGGCGCTGCCGGTGGTGGCGACGCTCGGCACCGGATTGTCGGTGGTCAGCGTCGGATTCCTGGTCACCGTCGCGGTGTTGATGCTGCTCGGCTCCGGCCTGCAGCGCCGCCCGTGGGCGCTGACCTACAACATCGCCCTGCAGATCATCCTGCTGCTCGGCGGGTTCTTCCACCCCGCGGTCATCGGGGTCGCCGTGGCCTTCGGTGCCGCGTGGTTCTACATCCTGCTGCTGCGTCGCAACCTCCGAAAGCGGATCGCGGACGGGCGGGCACCCGGTTTGCGGGACGCCTGAGGTCGCCCCGGGACCGCTCCATCGGCGCGTGTCGGACATGCCCTAGGCTCATCGGCGTGACAGAGCGCACCCTCGTATTGGTAAAGCCGGACGGCGTCGCCCGCGGACTCGTGGGCGAGGTGATCAGCCGGATCGAACGCAAGGGCCTGACCTTGGCGGCCCTGGAGTTGAAGACGGTCACGCAGGAACTGGCGGCGACCCACTATGCCGAGCACGACGGCAAGGCTTTCTTCCCCGACCTGCTCGCGTTCATCACCTCCGGCCCGGTGGTTGCGGCCGTGGTGGAGGGCCCCCGAGCGATCGCCGCCTTCCGGCAGTTGGCCGGCGGCACCGATCCGGTCGAGAAGGCCGCCCCGGGCTCGATCCGCGGCGATCTCGCCGTGGAGACCCAGAACAATCTCGTCCACGGTTCCGACAGTGTCGAGTCCGCGAAGCGGGAGATCGCCCTGTGGTTCCCGGAGATCGGCTGACACCGGTCGATCGGGCCACCCGGCCCCGATAATCGAACGCATGTTCACCTGTGGTCGGCGTCTCAACGTGAGGCGCCGACCACAACCTTTGGGTCACGGTCGTGCGGCTGGGGGCCGACGCGCCCGATGTGTGGGATGATGGTGGGCGGTGACTTCGTCGACCATCGGCCTCAGGGTCGGTCGACTCGAGTTATCGGATGATCATCCGGCGGCGTTTGTGGGCCATCGCCGGCGTCGTAGTGCGTCCGTATGCACTCGGCGTCGTGCTTGATGTGCCTGCTCGCGCCACGGATGTGACAGCCATCCAGCCAGGCGGAGAATCCAGGGCGCTCGACGCGCCGGGTGCAGCCGCAAGACCTTATTGGTCCCGCGTCCTCGGACGCCGGGACACCGACCGCGCCTCGTGTGGCCGCGTCATCCGCTCCGGCGGGTTGGCACGCGCCCGGGGCCCTAGGAGAGCATGTGGCCGATCATGAGCCGCCAAACACCGACAACACCACCGCAGACAGTTCCGCCGCATCGGCCGGCGTAGTCGACGCTGCCCCGACCACGGGCGAACCAACCGGAGGGTCGCCCGTGCAGTTGCCGGACCGTATTCGCGTCCACGCCCTGGCCAAGCTGCTCGGGGTGACCAGCAAGCAGGTCCTGGAGAAGCTGCAGGACCTGGGTAGTTCCGCGCGCAGCGCGTCCTCCTCCGTCGTGCGGACCGAGGCCGAGTCGGTCACCACCGCCCTGGCCCCGCCGCCGGTCGAGGAGACGCCGGCTGCCGTCGAGGAGACCCCGGAGGTGCCCGCACCGGAACCCGCCGAGGCCGAGTCGGTCGCCGTCGAACCTGCCGCCGTCGAGCCGGCTGTGGAACCTGCCGCCGACGAAACGGCTGTGGTCGAACCTGCCGCCGAGCCGGTTGCCGCCGAGATTTCGGCCGACCGGGCGCCCGTCGTCGATGACGCGACCCCCTTCGGCAGCGCGCTGGTCAGCGCGTTCTCCGACGAGGCTGCCAATGTGCACGCGTCCACCCCGCCGGTGGCCGCCGCCTTCGAGATGCCGCTGTTCCTCGCGCCGGCCGCCGCGCCGGAGGCCGAGGAAGCGGTCGAGGACACCTCGCGGACCCGCCGCCGGCGCGGCCGTCGCCAGGCCGGGGCGCCCGCGCCGGAGGACACCGTCGCCGACGTCACCGAGGACACCGCTGCCGCGGCTGCCCCCGTCGTGGGCCGGGTGTCCGACGACGAGACGGTCGCCGAGGACGTCGCCGACGAGTCGACCGACGATGCCGACAGCGACACCGACCTCGACGCTTCCGACGAGGCCGGCCGTGACGGCGAGGCCTCCGGGAATCGCCGCCGCCGTCGCGGACGCCGCGGTCGCGGACGTGGCCGCGGTGGTGACGCCGATCTCGCCGCCGATTCCGAGGGCAGTGATGCCGAGGGCGACGGGTCTACCGACACCGACGCCGAGGCCGTCGACACCGAGACCGAACAGTCGGCCCCGGAGGAATCCTCCGACGCGGACGACTCCGATGCGGACGGTGACTCCTCGACCAGCCGCCGGCGTCGTCGGCGGCGTCGTCGCGGTTCCGGCGACCCCGCCGAGGGCGTCGCCGAGACCGTCGACGATCCGCCCAACACCGTCGTGCACGAGCGGGAGCCGCGGCCTCGCTCCAAGCGCGACGAGGTGCAGGGCATCACCGGCTCCACCCGACTCGAGGCCAAGCGTCAGCGGCGCCGCGACGGTCGCGACGCCGGTCGCCGCCGCCCGCCGATCCTGAGCGAGGCGGAGTTCCTGGCCCGCCGCGAGGCGGTCGACCGGACGATGGTCGTGCGCGAGAAGATGCACCCCGATCACCGGACGCTCACCCAGGTCGCGGTGCTCGAGGACGGCGTCCTGGTCGAACACTTCGTCACCAGCACCGCGTCGGCGTCGATCGTCGGCAACGTCTACCTCGGCCGTGTGCAGAACGTGCTGCCGGGCATGGAGGCGGCCTTCGTCGACATCGGCCGCGGCCGCAATGGTGTCCTCTACGCCGGTGAGGTCGACTGGGACTCCGCCGGCCTCGGCGGCAACTCGCGGCGCATCGAGCAGGCCCTCAAGCCGGGTGATCAGGTTCTGGTGCAGGTCAGCAAGGATCCGGTCGGACACAAGGGTGCCCGACTGACCACGCAGATCTCACTGGCCGGTCGCTACCTGGTGTACGTGCCCAATGGCGGCTCCAGCGGCATCAGCCGCAAGCTGCCCGATACCGAACGCAAGCGCCTCAAGGAGGTGCTGCGCGATGTCGTGCCCGCCGACGCGGGCGTGATCATCCGCACCGCCTCGGAGGGCGTCAGCGCCGAAGAGCTTGCGCGCGACGTGGGCCGGCTGCAGACCGCCTGGGAGAACATCAAGAACCGGGCGGACAAGAAGGAGAACGGCTCCGGGCCGGTCTCCCTCTACGAGGAGCCCGACCTGCTGGTCAAGGTCGTACGCGACCTGTTCAACGAGGACTTCTCCAAGCTGGTCATCGAAGGTGACCGGTCCTGGTCCACCGTGCAGCAGTACATCGAGGCCGTGGCGCCCGACATGCTGCCGCGGGTGGAGCGCTACGAGCCGAGCACGCCGGATATCGACGTCTTCGACGTCTATCGCATCGACGAGCAGCTGGCCAAGGCGCTCGACCGCAAGGTGTGGCTGCCGTCGGGCGGCACCCTGGTGATCGACCGCACCGAGGCGATGACCGTCGTCGACGTCAACACCGGCAAGTTCACCGGGTCGGGCGGCAACCTCGAGGAGACGGTCACCCGCAACAACCTCGAAGCCGCCGAGGAGATCGTTCGGCAGCTGCGCCTGCGCGATGTCGGCGGCATGATCGTCGTCGACTTCATCGACATGGTGCTCGAGTCCAACCGCGACCTGGTGCTGCGTCGGCTCACCGAGGCGCTCGGCCGGGACCGTACCCGTCACCAGGTCTCCGAGGTCACCTCGCTCGGCCTGGTGCAGATGACCCGCAAGCGGCTGGGCACCGGCCTGGTCGAGGCGTTCTCGACGCCCTGCGAGCATTGCCACGGCCGTGGGCTCATCGTGCATCCGTTCCCGGTCGAAGCGGCGGGGGAGGAGCAGCGCAACAACTCCCGCAGCGAGCAGGCCCCGTCGTCGCGTCGCAAGCGTGGACGCAAGTCCGCGCAGGCGTCGGAGCCGGCCGAGCCGGTGACCGAGGCGGCGCCCCGCCGTCCGCATCCGGTCGCGTTGGCGATGGCTTCGCGCGATGTGCTCGCCGGCGACGAGGACGGTGCTCCCGCCGACGGCGTCATCGGTGACGGTGTCATCGCCGACGGTGCTGTGGCCGATGACGCTGCCGGCGAGGCCGTCGTGATCGATGCGGTCGCGGCCGATGTCGCCGTGCTCGACGAGAGCGGTGCCGACGTCGCGGTGGTCGAGATCGTCGCCGAGACCGACGACGCCGACGTCACCGACACGGTGGCAGATCCCGCGGACGCGGTCGTGGAGGCCGCCGAGACGGTCGAGGGCGCCACCGAGACGGCCGAGGCCGCGGTGGATGTCGAGGTCGCGATCGCCGAGCCGGCGGGCCTCAACGGGTCCGAGCCGGAGAGCACCGGCGGATCCCCGCAGGCGGACACACCGGCACTCACCGCCGAACCGGCTGCGGCCGAGCGGGCGGGCGATGCGGGGGAGTCGAGGACCGACGTGGTCGATGCCGAGACGCCCGAGGTCAACGGGGAGTCGAACGGATCGGTCGAACCCGAGCGTCGGTCCACGCGGACCCGGCGTGCGCGGCGGGCTTCGCGGCCCGCGGCGGCCAGTTCCGCGAGCGGAGCGGTCGTCGTGCTGCCGGATACCGCCACGTCGGCGCCGGCGGCGGTCGAGACGCACGCTCCGGCGACGATCGGCCCGGACGCACACGCAACAGTGCGATCGGATGCCTCGGCCCCGCCGAGGCAACGACGCCGTCGGGCGGCGGGTCGACCGGCCGGACCGCCGGTCGACGCACCGGCCGAGCCGGGGGCGGTTTGACCCGTCCGGCAGGCGTCCAGTAGCCTTGACCGGTCGCCTAGCGCGACATCTACTTCTTCCTGCCACGGCACGAGGCCCACGTGAGTCTCGCATTTGGCCGGTGGGATGGACCAGGCGCATCACAACGGATGCGCACCAGAACGAGCGAGACAAGCAAGGGGAAGCCCTCCGATGGCCACGTATGCGATCGTCAAGACCGGCGGCAAGCAGTACAAGGTCGCTGTTGGCGATCTTGTCCGTGTCGAGAAGATCGACAGCGAGCCGGGCAGCTCTGTGGAGCTGCAGCCGGTGCTGGTCGTCGACGGCGCGGACCTGACCTCCACGGCGGACAAGCTCGCCAACATCACCGTCACCGGTGAGGTTGTCGAGCACGTCAAGGGTCCGAAGATCCGGATCCACAAGTTCAAGAACAAGACCGGCTACCACAAGCGGCAGGGACATCGTCAGAAGCTGACCGTGCTGAAGGTCACCGGAATCAAGTAGGAGCTGCACGTACATGGCACACAAGAAGGGCGCGTCGAGTTCTCGTAACGGGCGCGATTCGAATTCCCAGCGGCTCGGCGTGAAGCGTTTCGGTGGCCAGACCGTTCGGGCCGGAGAGATCCTGGTCCGTCAGCGCGGCACCCACTTCCACCCGGGCGTGAACGTCGGCCGCGGTGGCGACGACACCCTGTTCGCCTTGGCCGCCGGCGCGGTCGAGTTCGGCAGCAAGCGCGGCCGCAAGACCGTCAACATTGTCGTTCCGGAGGCCGTCGAGGCCTGAGGTTCACAACGTCGAAGCGCTGACGTTCCTCCCGCTCGCGGGAGACGATGACACGCTTCCCGCAGGGGCGGACCAGGACATTCGATCCCGGTCCGCCCCTGTGGCGTTTGCCGGGTGTCGGCCGCGTCGAGCCGACACACCACCCCGCCCGGGCGGTTTCCGGCCCCGCCGGCTCCACCCGGCAGCATCGCCGCCCCCGTAGTACTCCGCAGTCCCGTAGTACCCCGCAGTCCCGTATCACCCGCAGCACCCCGCCCCAATGATTCACCCCGCGCGATACGTATCGCGTCAGTACCGAGGAGTCCACCGCCATGTCACGCTTCATCGACAGGGTCAACCTGAACGTGTCCGCGGGCAACGGCGGCCACGGCTGCGCCTCGGTCCACCGAGAGAAGTTCAAGCCCCTCGGCGGACCGGACGGCGGCAACGGTGGTCGCGGTGGTGACGTGATCCTCGAGGTCGATCCGGGTGTCCACACCCTGCTCGACTTCCACTTCCATCCCAACGCGAAGGCCACCAACGGCAAGCAGGGATCCGGCGGCAACCGGGACGGCGCCGTCGGCGGCGACCTGGTGTTGAAGGTTCCGGACGGCACCGTCGTGCTGGACGAGAAGGGTCGGATGCTCGCCGACATGGTCGGCACCGGTACCCGCTTCATCGCCGCCCAGGGTGGTCGCGGTGGGCTCGGCAACGCGTCGTTGGCCTCCCGGGCCCGCCGAGCGCCCGGCTTCGCGCTGCTCGGCGAGGACGGCGACAGTCGCTCTCTGGTCCTGGAGTTGAAGTCGGTCGCCGACGTCGGACTGGTCGGCTTCCCCAGCGCGGGCAAGTCGTCGCTGGTCTCGGTGATGTCGGCCGCGCGGCCCAAGATCGCCGACTACCCGTTCACCACCCTGCAGCCCAACCTCGGCGTCGTCTCCGCCGGCGAGACCACCTACACCGTCGCCGACGTGCCGGGCCTGATCCCCGGCGCCCACGAGGGCCGCGGCCTCGGCCTCGAGTTCCTGCGCCATATCGAGCGCTGCGCGGTGCTGGCCCACGTGATCGACTGCGCGACCCTCGAGCCCGGCCGCGATCCGCTCTCCGATATCGACGCGCTCGAACAGGAACTCGCCGCCTACCGGCCGACCCTCGACGCCGACACCGGCCTGGGCGACCTGGCCGACCGGGCGCGCGTGGTCGTGCTCAACAAGATCGACGTGCCCGAAGCCGCCGAACTCGCCGAGTTGGTGGCCGCGGACGTCGAGGCGCGCGGCTGGCCGGTCTACCGGGTATCCGCCGCCACCCGCGAGGGACTGCGAGCGCTGACCTTCGGCCTGGCCGCCGAGGTGCGCGCCTACCGTGAGGCGCATCCGGCCCCGGCCCCGCGCCGCCCGGTCATTCGCCCGATCACCGTCGACGACTCCTCGTCGTTCGAGGTGCGGCCCGATCCGGAACTGCAGGACGGTTTCGTGGTCACCGGTGTGCTGCCGGAGCGGTGGATCAAGCAGACCCAGTTCGACAACGACGAGGCCGTCGGCTACCTCGCCGACCGGCTCGCCCGGCTCGGGGTCGAGGACGCGCTCTTCGAGGCCGGCGCCGAACCCGGCGCGCCGGTGACGATCGGCAACGTCACCTTCGACTGGGAGCCGCAGACCCCGGCGGGCGGCCAGGTGCGCCTGACCGGTCGCGGTACCGACGTCCGGCTCGAGACGTCGGAACGGATCGGCGCGGCGCAGCGCAAGCGCGCCCGCAAGGCGCGCCGCGAGAACGATGAGGAAGGCGCCGAGCAGTGACCGCGACCGCCGGCCGCGGGCACACGGAACCTTCCGAACCGGCGGCCGATTCGTCCCACATGTCCACGGCCGATTCGCCCCACCTACCGACGGCCGGTTCGTCTCGTCCACCGACGGCCGGTTCGGCCGGCGATGACGCCGCATCGGTGCGCGCCCGGATCGCGGGGGCGCGCGCGATCGTCGTCAAGATCGGATCGTCGGGGCTGACCAGCCTGGCCGGCGGCATCGACATCGATCGCCTCGACCGGCTGGCCGCCGCGATCGAGGCGCGTATGCGAGCCGGAACCGACGTGGTCGTGGTCTCCTCCGGCGCCGTCGGCGCGGGCATGGCGCCGCTCGGCCTGAAGGCGCGGCCGAAGGACCTCGCGACGAAGCAGGCGGTCGCCAGTGTCGGACAGCTCGCCCTGGCGCACGCCTGGGGCACGTCGTTCGCACGATTCGATCGCACCGTCGGACAGGTGCTGCTGACCGCCGAGGACATCGCCCGGCGCTCCCAACACCGCAACGCGCAGCGCACCTTCGATCGGCTGCGCGCGATGGGCGCGGTCGCGGTGGTCAACGAGAACGACACCGTCGCGACCGCGGAACTGCGTTTCGGTGACAACGATCGACTCGCCGCCCTGGTCGCCCATCTCGTCGGCGCGGACGCCCTGGTGCTGCTGTCCGATATCGACGGCCTCTACAGCGGAGATCCGCGCAAGGACCCGTCGGCGCATCTGGTCGACTTCGTCGGTGGGCCCGAGGACCTCGACGGGGTGATCGCCGGCTCCGGCGGCGCGCTGGGCACCGGCGGGATGGCCTCGAAGCTGTCATCCGCCCGGCTGGCCGCCGACGGCGGGGTGCCGGTGCTGCTGGCCGCGGCGACCGAAGCCGACCGGGCCCTGTCGACCGCCGACGTCGGCACCGCCTTCGCCGCCCGGCCGCAGCGGTTGTCGGCGCGGAAATTCTGGGTGCGGCACGCCGCCGACACCACCGGAGCGTTGGTGCTCGACGACGGCGCGGTGCGCGCCATGCGCAAGCGCCGCTCGTTGCTCGCCGCCGGCGTCGTCGGCTCCGAGGGAGGGTTTCACAGCGGCGACGTGGTCGAACTGCGCAACCTCGGGGGCGAGGTGATCGCCCGCGGGGTGGTCGCCTACGACGACGAGGAGGTGGCGGGCATGCTCGGCCGCAGCACCGGTGACCTACCCGCCGATATGCATCGACCGGTGATCCACGCCGACGATCTTGTGCTGATCGGCTGACGTCATGGTCATTTCAACGGGAGTTCACTCCGGTTCGACGTGACAAGACTCACAGGAGCGAAGTCGGCGACCCGATTCCGTATCGCCCTGGCGCGGTTGGCTGTTGGTACTCCCGGCGGTATCGGGATCGGCGCCCGAAACACGCCTATGGCGACGACGGTAGGTGCAGTCCTTTCGGGCTGGGGCCGTCGTAGGGTTTCCGAACATCGTTGTTGACAGATTCGGACAAACCGCGCAGTATCCGCATGGTCAGGTGGGTCGGGGATCACTGGAGAGGGCTTCTTCATGCGCATGCGTACCCGTCGTTATGTGGCCGTCGCGATCATCGCCGCGGCCGCTGCCATCGGTTCACCCGCAGTGGCCGGCGCCGTCGCCGGTGCCGGCTCGAGCGGGTCGAGCGGGTTCGACATCACCGAGCTGCTGCAGCTGCTCAGCACCGGCTCCAGCACGATCCCGGACGGCAACGAGCCCGCCTGATTTCGGCGATCGGGGTGTCGGCGCGTCGGTGGCGACACCTTCGACGACGCGCCGAGCTTTCGTGACAGTGGGCCATTCACCCGTCCGGGTGGATGGCCCACTCGCATTTTCGATGTCGCTCCCGGCTTGGCCGCCTCGACGGCGCCGCCGCCCGCGCGGCCGGATCAGGCTGCGCCGTAGCGCAATGCGGTGCTCACCGTCAGCAGCACATCCGAGCACCCGGCGTTGATCCGGGTGGTGGCGATATCGTCCGCGCGGGTCGCGCCCCGATTGACGATGTGGATCGGCTTGCCCTGCCGGAAGGCGTGGCGCACAAAGCGCAGCCCCGACATCACGGTCAACGACGACCCGAGCACCACGACGCTGGTCGAGCGGTCGATCAGATCGAAGCAGCGGGCGACCCGCTCGGCCGGGACGCTCTCGCCGAAGTAGACGATGTCGGGTTTGAGGATGCCACCGCAGCGCGGACAGTCGATCATGCTGAAGTGCGAGGTATCGGTGATCACCGCATCGGCGTCGGGTGCCAACTCGACCATCCCGGGGTCGCGATAGTGCTCCGCGAATCCGGGGTTGAGCTCTTCGAGGATCTCGTCGAGGTGATGGCGCGACATCAAGGTGTCGCAGCTCAGGCAGCGGACCCGCCCGTAGACGCCGTGCAGGTCGATCACCGCGCGGCTGCCCGCCTTGGTGTGCAGCATGTCGACGTTCTGGGTGATCACGCCGGTGATCCGACCGGCTCGCTCCAGATCGGCGACCGCGCGATGCCCGTCGTTCGGGCGGGCGGAATCGAGGAACCGCCAGCCGACGTGATTGCGGGCCCAGTAGTGCCGCCGGAAGGCCGGATCGGAGATGAACTGCTGATAGGTCATCGGTGTGCGCGGCGGCGAGTCCGGTCCGCGATAGTCGGGGATGCCGGACTCGGTGGACATGCCCGCGCCGGTCAACACGGCGACCGATCCGGCGGCCAGCGCATCGCGCAGCCCGACGATCGAATCGCTGCGGGGTACATCGCCATCGGCGGTGGTGGGCGACGCGGTGATGGTGGTGGTGTTCGTGGAGCCGGGGGCCACGGGCGCCCGCCCCCTCCCTTTGGATGGGTAGTGATTCCCTTCCAGACTAACCGCGGTGCGCGCGGACGGCCCACTACATGCCGGCCGGCACGTGCTCCTCGGTGGGCGCCGGTGTGGTCGGCTGGTGGAAGGGGCGGATCGCCAGCAGATAGATCGGCACGATCACCGGCGAGAACAGCACGGTCAACACCAGTACCGGGCTCGAGATCCACACCGGAACGCCGCGCATGCGGGCATCGAGGAAGAGCCACCGACCGACCAGCAGGTCCCAGGCGATGATCTGCGCCCACAGGCCCGCCAACGCCTGCGGCGAGGTGACGTACTCCTGTAGCGCGGCGAGGTCCGGATTGACCACGAGTCGGGTGAAGTCCCCGAGGATCGGCACGATCAGGATCAGGCAGACGATCACCGTCGGCAGCACGATCAGCGGCGAGGCGATGATCCGGCGGGTGATGCCGGTGGTCGGCGTCAGGATCATCAGCAGCCAGAACGGCACGGCCACGTAGAAGGACAGTTGGAAGAGGAACTCGTTCATGCCGTCGGCACCGCCTTCTGATCGTGGGAGTCGTCGTCGTGCGAGCTGATGTCGGGGGCGCGGGTCAGGATCGCGGCGGCGGCGAGCGCCGTGGCCGCGAGGATCGCGCCGAGGACGCCGAGGGTGAGCGCGTCCGGCGCGACGATCGACTGCCCGCGCAACGCCTGCCAGACCACCAGGGTCAGCAGCGCCGCGTAGGTGGAACCGGCGACGACCACCAGGCGCGTCCGGGCGGTCTCGTCGCGCAGCACGGGCAGGCGGGGGACCAGCAGGAGCAGGGCGAGGGCGAACAACGGAAGCAGTTGGAGCGCGTGCATGCCGACGAAGTGTCCGATACGCAGGTCGCCGCCCTCGGTGCTCCACCCGAAGACCGGGATACCCGGTCCGCCGTCGGGCACGCCGACCGCATGGGCGCCGCTCATCGTCGGCAGTCCCTGCTCCTCGGCGGCGAGCTGGTCACCGCGCGGCGAGACCATCGTGCCGCCGAGGGCGAGCCCGATGATCGAGATGACGATGCCGAAGCGGATCGCGAGCGTGATCGACCGGTCGTCGCCCCGATCGCGCCACAGCAGGACCGACCACACCAGATTGGCCAGGAACAACACGATGATCATGACCGCCATGAACGACCAGACCAGGCCGTCGAACGTGGTCATGATGTTGAAGTGGCTGTGCCGGCCGCGGATCACCTGCAGCACGATCGCCACCAACTCGCCGACACCGGCGATGGCGACCACCGTTCCCATCCACCGATTGGCCGGGGTCCAGCCGCGGGCGCGGGAGATCAGCCACATCCACATCACGGTGTAGAGCAGGAACGACACGGCGAACTTGAAGGGCTTGGTCCAGATCGGCATGCCGCCGAGGACCCGGGGATCGACCGCCATCGCCACCAGGGCGAAGACCGCGAGGGCGAGGTTTCCCACGGCGAAGATCGCCAGCGGGCGGTGGGCGTGCCACATCTGCAGGAACAGCGATCTCAACCGTGCCATACTGCGACTCCGGGGGGTTGATGGATATCGGATAGTTCCGGTATCCATGTTAGGACCGACCGAAGGTGGTGGCAATGGCTGCGGCGATGCGCATGGCGGAACTGAGCAGCAAGTCCGGCGTGAGTGTGGCGTCGATCAAGCTCTATCTGCGCGAGGGTGTGCTGCCCGCGGGCCGACATACCAGCCCCAACCAGGCGTTCTACGACGATCATCATCTGCAGCGGCTCACGCTGATCCGGGCTCTGCGGGAGATCGCCGGTCTGCCCCTGGCGTCGATCCGCGCGATCGCGGCCAGCCTGGACAACCCGGAGACGGAACTGTTCGACACCCTGCGCACGATGCAGTCCGCGATCATCGACGTTCCCGAGAGCGCGCCCGACGATCATCTGCGGGCCGAAGCACGGCGGATGGTCGACGACGTGGTCGCCGAGCGCGGCTGGAAGGGCGCGTCCCCGCAGAATCCGTCGCGGTCGCTGGTCGAGGCGACGCTCGCGCGGATCCTGGCCGTCGGCGCCGATCCGGGTCTGTCCGAGCCGCTGCTCGACGCCTACGCGCGCGCGGCGGAGGTGGTCGCGGGCGCCGATCTGGCCGGGTTGCGCGATATCGCGGAGAACGACCGGATCATCGAGGTGGCCGTGATCTGGACCGTACTGGGCGACTCGCTATTGGCGGGGTTGCGCGGGATGGCGCACGAGGTGGTCTCCCGCCGCGAACTCATCGCGCCGCCCGAGCCGTGCGATACGCCGAACCTGCCGGCGGATCAGGCCGCCGCGGACGGCGGATAGCCCGATATCGGTGCGGGGGTGGCCGGTGTACCGCGGCGGGCCGCGCGCACCCGGCGGAAGCCCTTCCACGCGAACCAGCCGCCGATGCCCACGATGATCGGCACCAGGATCGGGGCGAGGAAGGCGATCAGGGTCATCACGAACGAGGCGATGTCCTCGATGGTCGACACCACCGGGTTGCCCAGTCCGCCGGTGGTCGCCGTACTGACCGCCCGGGTTCCCGCCTGGGCGCCGCCGAAGGCCAGCGCGGTCGGCGCGCCGACCACCAGTCCCGCGATCGCCGCGGTCGACGGATCGACCGAGCTGAACACCGAGCCGGCAGCGACCATCGCCGCGATCGGCTTGGTCACCGTGCCCGCGGTCGACAGGAAGTTGTCGACGACGGGGATCTTGTCGGCGGCCAATTCCACGACGGTGGCCACCGACAGCGCCACCAGGGCGCCGGTCGATCCCACCCAGGCGAACGATTCGTTCAGAACCGTGCCGAGCAGCTCGAAGTGCGCGGCGGCACTGAGCATCAGCAGCGGCAGGAAAGTGCGCAGTCCGGTCGCCGCGGCCAGTCCGAGGCCGAGCAGCGCAGGCCACACCCAAACGTCCATACCGGCGATTCTAGAACCGCCCGGGTGGTGCGTAGGGAGATCGTTATACGTCGATGTCGTGCTCGTTATCGACGGTTCGGCCGGTCAGAAGCGGTGATCGCCGACGCCGTACCAGCCGCGGGCGGCGGCGCGCATCGATTCGGGCAGATAGGTATAGGCGACCGGTTCGGCGCCGGCGGCGCGGGCCGCGGACTCGAGCACATCGCGCAGACGCCAGACCAGGGCGGGGTCGGTGCCCGGCGCGACCGCCAGGGCCGAGCGGATCTCGGCGGGCGGCAGGTTCAGCCGCACGGCCAGATCGTCGATCCCGATACCGGACAGCTCCATATTCGCGCGCAACTGGTCACCGGTTACGCGTCGTTGTGTCGCATTCAGGGACATGTCACTCCCATCGCGTGCTTCACGCCCGTGCACCCGGGCCGCGGGCGGCGAGACCGTTGCCGCGCCTGATTCCGGTCTACACCCGTTCGACCTCAGCCCGCGGCGGCGATCGCCAGCGGCAGCACCGCGGGGGCGCCGGCCCGGCGCAGGAGGCGACCGGCGACCGTGGCGGTCCAGCCGGTATCCCACAGCGCGTCGACCATCAGGATCGGGCCGGCGGAGGACACCCCGCCATGGGACATCGGGTCGGGGGCGATCAGATCGTCGAGCAGGGCGGCGACCCGGTGTGCGGAGTTGGCGGCGGTGATCGTGCCGGAGCGTCGATGCAGCGGCTCGAGCAGCTCCAACCGCCCCACCCGGGCCAACGCCTCCGCGAGCCCGCGCACCAGCAGCGGGCGATCCGGGTTGTCGATCGCCAGCACCGCGG
The DNA here is from genome assembly GCF_001552615.1 of Millisia brevis NBRC 105863. Lineage (GTDB taxonomy): Bacteria > Actinomycetota > Actinomycetes > Mycobacteriales > Mycobacteriaceae > Millisia > Millisia brevis. The sequence continues at coordinate 111,245 of NZ_BCRN01000003.1, read as the reverse complement.
TCGGCCGGGTGTCCCAGTTCCAGGCGGCCAGCACCCGAATCGCCGCCTGCACGAGCTGATCGTCCGGCGGCGCGTCCGGGCCGTCGAGGGCGGCGCGCAGCCGAGCTCCCCACACCGGATCGGTCAACCGGCCGATCGCGCGGCCGGCGTCCGGACCGTCCGGGATCTTCCCGGCCAGGTCGACCCCGATGGTGCGCAGGCCGGTCGGCCACTGCCGGCGCGGCGCCAGCTCGACACCGGGCCGGTCGAGGATCGCGCGGGCACGGGCCACCGCGTCGTCGGAAACCGCGATCGTCGTGGTCGTACCGGTGCACACATCGCAGCGCCCGCAGGCCGCCGCGGCCGCATCGTCGGGCAGGGTCGGGTCGTCGAGTTGGCGGCGCAGGAACGCCATCCGGCAGGCGCCGAGCTCCTGGTAGAGCCGCATCGCCTGTTCCTCGGCGCGGCGGGCGTCGGCCAACCCCTCGTAGCGGCGGGTGTCGTACTCCCACGGCATACCGGTCGCCAGCCAGCCGCCGCGGACCCGGCGGACCGCCCCGTCGACATCGAGCACCTTGAGCACCATCTCCAGGCGGGTGCGGTTCAGGTCGACCAGCGGTTCGATCGCCGCCGTCGAGCGCGGCGCCTCGGTGTCGAGCGCGTCGAGCACCCGGCGCACCACCTGCTCGCGGGGGAAGGCCACCGACGCGAAGTACCGCCAGATCGCCTCGTCCTCGGCGCCGGGCAGCAGGGCGACCTCCGCGCGCTCGGTCGCGCGGCCGGCGCGGCCGATCTGCTGGTAGTAGGCGATCGGCGAGGACGGCGCCCCGAGGTGGACGACAAACGCCAGATCCGGCTTGTCGAATCCCATGCCGAGCGCGGAGGTCGCCACCAGGGCCTTGACCCGGTTGGCCAGCAGGTCCGCCTCGGCGCTCTCGCGTTCGGCGGCCTCGGTGCGGCCGGTATAGGCCAATACGTCGAGCCCGCGCTCCCGCAGGGCCTCGGCGACGTCGTGGGCGGCGGCGACCGTCAGCGCGTAGACGATGCCCGAGCCCTCGACCCGCTCGAGATAGTCGGCCAGCCAGGCGATCCGGGCCACCGGGTCGACGATCCGCACCACCGACAGATGCAGCGATTCGCGATCGAGCCCGCCGCGCAGCACGGTCGGCTCGTCGCTGCCGGCGAGCTGCTCGCGCACGTCGGCGACCACCCGGTCGTTGGCGGTGGCGGTGGTGGCCAGCACCGGGATATCGGTGCTCAGCTCCGCGATCAGCGTGCGGATGCGGCGATAGTCCGGCCGGAAATCGTGACCCCAGTCGGAGACGCAGTGCGCCTCGTCGATCACGACCATGCCGGCGTCGCGGGCGAGCTCGGGCAGCACCTGATCGCGGAAGTCCGGGTTGTTGAGGCGCTCCGGGCTGACCAGCAGCACGTCGACCACGCCGGCGGCGATGTCCGCGTGGATCGACGCCCACTCGGTGACATTGGTCGAGTTCAGCGTCACCGCCCGCACCCCGGCCCGTTCGGCGGCGGCGACCTGGTTGCGCATCAACGCCAGCAGCGGCGAGATGATCACCGTCGGCCCGGCGCCCTGTTCGCGCAGCAGCATCGCGGAGATGAAGTAGACCGCCGACTTGCCCCAGCCGGTGCGCTGCACCACCAGCACCCGTCGCCGTTCGACCACCAATGCCTCGATCGCCGTCCACTGATCCTCGCGCAGGCGCGCGGCGGGGCCGGCCAACTCGCGCAGCAATTCCTCGGCACGGTCACGGGGCGGCGCGATCGACTCGGTCACACGTTCGAACCTACTCGGGTGGTCCGACGCCCGATCGGGTCGCCGAGCCGATCGGGCGCCGCCCGGCTCAGACGTTCGCGCCGAAGATCGACTTGATCTCGAGGTACTCGCGAAAACCGTGGCCGCCGAATTCGCGGCCGTTGCCGGACTGCTTGTACCCGCCGAACGGGGCATCGGGATCGAGACCGGTGCCGTTGAGGTGCACCATCCCGGTGCGCATCCGGCGCGCGACCGCCAGCGCCCGCTCGTGCGAGGCGGACGACACCCCACCGGCCAGGCCGTACTCGCTGTCGTTGGCGATCGCGACCGCCTCGTCGATGTCGCCGTACGCCTGCAGCGTCATCACCGGCCCGAAGATCTCCTCGCGGGCGACGGTCATCTGCGGGGTGACGTCCGCGAAGACGGTCGGCTGCACGTAGTAGCCCTTGTCCAGACCGTCCGGCCGACCGACACCGCCGGCGACGACGGTCGCGCCCTCCTCGATCCCGGAGGCGATCAGCCGCTGCACCTTGTCGAATTGGGCCTGCGAGGCGACCGGGCCGACGTCGGTCGTCGGGTCGGCCGGGTCGCCGACGACCAGCGCCTCGATGGTGTCCCGGGCGATCTCGACCGCATCGGCCAGCCGGTCGCGGGGAATCAGGATGCGCGCCAGCGCATTGCAGGACTGGCCGGAGTTGACGCACATGCCGGCGACCTCCCGCCGGATCACCGCGGCCAGGTCGGCGTCGTCGAGCACGATATTGGCCGACTTGCCGCCGAGTTCCTGGGTGACCCGCTTGACGGTCGGGGCGGCGTTGCGGGCGACCTCGATGCCCGCGCGGGTGGAGCCGGTGAACGAGATCATGTCCACATCGGGGTGTGCGGCCAGCGCGGTGCCCACCCCCGGCCCGTCGCCGTTGACCAGGTTGAAGACCCCGTCCGGGACGCCCGCCTCCTGCAGGATCTCCGCGAACACCAACGCCGACAGCGGCGCGATCTCGCTGGGCTTGAGCACCACCGTCGCCCCGACCGCCAGCGCGGGCGCGACCTTGGCGCCGATCTGGTTGAGCGGCCAGTTCCACGGCGTGATCAGCCCGCAGACCCCAATCGGCTCGAGCACGACGCTGGTGCTGCCGATCGATTCCTCGAACGCGAAGTCGGCCAGGGCGGTTCGCGCCGCCTGCAGGTGGGCCTGGCCCAGCCAGACGTGTCCGCCGCGCGCCACCGACAGGGGTGCGCCCATCTCGAGGCTGACCGCGCGGGCGAGATCCTCGCTGCGCTCGTCGTAGCGGGCCAGGATCGCGTCGAGCAGGGCGAGGCGTTCCTCGCGGGTGCTGCGGGAGAAGGTCGCGAAGGCGGCGCGGGCGGCGGCGACCGCGGCGTCGACATCGTCCGCGTCGCCGAGGGAGATGGTCTCGACGATCGTCTCGGTCGCCGGGTCGACGACGTCGAGGGTGCGCGAACCGTGCGGGTCGACCCAGGAACCGCCGATGAAGAACTGCGTGGTGTGGTTCATGATTCCTTTCGTGTCGGCCGCTTTCGCGCCGAACGGTGCCGGGGGGCCGGGGCTCGGGGGCTCGGGGGGCCGGGGGAGGGGGAGCGGATCAGAAGGCGTTGTTCTTGCCGCCGAAGACCGCGCTGACCGAGCCGCGGGTGTAGATCCGGGAGATCGTGTCGGTGAGCACGCCGGCGCAGGAGACGACGTGCACCCAGTCGGGCGCGTCCGCGGGCAGCGGGATCGTGTCGGTGACCACCAACCGCTCCAGCGGCGCATCGGCGAGGGTGGCGAAGGCGCCGCCGGAGAGCACCCCGTGCGTGGCCAAGGCGTAGATGCCGGTGGCCCCGGCCGCCGCTACCGCGCGGCACGCGGCCGCCAGCGTCCCCGCCGTATCGACGATGTCGTCGACGATGATCGCGGTGCGCCCCGCCACATCCCCGATCACGTGCCCGATCTCGGCGACCTGTTGGACCGGTCGCTCCTTGTCGAGGATCGCCAACGTCGCGCCGATCCGGCCGGCGAAGCTCTTGGAGTGCTTCACCCGACCGACGTCCGGGGCCACGACGACGAGGTCCCCGGTCAGGCGCAGATCCCGAACGTATTGGGCTAGGGCGATCGTCGCGGTCATGTGATCGAGGGGAACGGCGAACATGCCCTGGATCTGACCGGCGTGCAGGTCCATCGCCAGCACCCGATCCGCGCCCGCGGATTCGAGGATGCGGGCGACCAGTCGCGCCGAGATCGGTTCGCGCGAGGCGCTCTTCTTGTCCTGGCGCGAGTAGCCGAGCCAGGGGGTGACCGCGGTGATGTGCCGGGCGCTGGCCCCGCGGGCGGCGTCGATCATCACCAACAGCTCCATCAGCGCGTCGTTGGTGTTGACCCCGGTGCGCGGGTTTGCGCAGATCGACTGCACCAGAAAGACGTCCGCCCCACGAATCGATTCGTCGTAGCGGCAGTAGACCTCGCCGGCGGAGAAGGTCCTCAGGGTGACCGGGCTCAGCCCGGTGCCGAGCTGCCGGCCGATCTCCGCCGCCAACTCGGGGGTCGCCCGGCCGGCGAAGACCATGATCCGATGCCCGCTGTGCGCGCTGTTCTCGGCGGCGACGTCGAGGGTCGCGGTCGTCATCGTGGTCGATATCGACATGGCGCTACCGCCGGTATTCGGGGCGGTCGAGGCCGACCTCGGCGACCGGCGCCACGCCGTCGAGCAGTTCGCGGCCCATCCGGTAGGCGCCGCGCAGATCGCCGCCGTCGTAGTGGCACCGGGCCAGGCCGCGCACCGCCGGAGAGCCGTTGACGGCCACCGTCTTCGGCAGTCGGCGGAACAGCGGCACGTCCGAGGCCGAATCGCCGTAGGCGACGATCCGATCGCCGGCGATGCCGTGCCGCTGCGCCGTTCGGTCGACGATCTCGATCTTGGCCTGCGGGGTCAGGACATCCGCCGGGTCCAGGGGCGAGCGGGGGTGCACGCGCGCCCCGTGCCCGGCCCCGAGGCCGAGGTCGAGCAGCAGATCGACGAAGAACTGCGGCGACAGCGAGATCACGATCGCGTGCTCACCCCGATCCCGGATATCCCGGAAGACCTCGCCGACCCCGTCGAGCCACGGTGACTCGTCGAAGGTGGCGCGCACGTCCGCCTCGGTCAGATCGGCCCACAGCGGCAGCAACATCTCGTAGAACTCGACATGCCCGATCTCGCCGCGCGCCCAGCGTTCCTCCATCTCCTCGACGACATCGAGGGACCCGGCGCGCCGGGACAACTCCAGGGATGCGGAACCGGTGAGCAACGTCCCGTCCATATCGAAGACGTGCAGGGCGTGATGTGCTTCCACGAAAGGCCTTTCGGGATGATGGTGCCCCTGCCGGTCGACGGCCGGCAGGGGCCGGGGGAGCGTCGGGCAGGGGATCAGGCGGCGGCGGTCCCCGCACTCGAATCGGCAAACGAGTCGAGCATCGGCTGCAGGTGCGAGAGGTAGTAGTGCTCGGGTACTTCGGACTCGCTCGCGGCGATCAGTTCGGCGAAATCCCACTTCTTGAGCAGTTGCCCGTTGCGGAAGACCGGGGTGAGCAGGTTCTCCTCGGGTGCCACCGATTCGAGCGGCACCGTGCGGAATTCGCCGTCCACCTTGATCAGCGCGAGCCGTCCGGCCTTCGAGTGCTTGAACGCCGCCCCGGTCGGCGCCTTGCGCACCTCGCGCCATTCGCCGTTGACCCGGACTGCGTTCGCCTTCATCGCGAAGTTCATCGTGTCCCGGTTGACGTGCTGCAGCAGCCCGCCGCCCATCCCGAAGATCGCGTTCTCCGCCGAGAAGCCGCGCCGTTCGAGTTCGGCGTAGACCAGCGGCAGCGAGTCGAAGGTGACGCCATCGCCCTGGACGACGCGGATGAACGGCGGAAGAACCTTGTAGCCCTTGCCATTCACGGTGTAGCCGAAGATGTCCATCAGCCACTCGGTCGTATCGGCGGTCACCTGGACGACGTCGCCGGAGTCGGGGCGGGCGCCGACGAGGCCGGGGAAGTTCTCGACCATCTCCTTGAGCTCGCCGCCGAGGATGTTCTTGATGCAGTTCTCGTGGTCGTAGCTGTCGGTGAGGACCAACGCGACGCCGGCGTCCTTGTAGACCTCGAGCATATGGCGGATCGCGTCGACCTCGTGGTCGCGACCCCAGGCGGTGAACGCGGCGTGCTCGGCGTTCGGTCCGGAGTTCGACGGGGCGACCGCGTTGTACCACTTCTTGGCCGCGATGATGCCCGGCACGGTATCGGACTGGTTGAAGTTCACCAGGTGGGCGAGGCCGCCGAGGGCGGCGGACTCCTGCGAGGAAACGCCGCGGGCGCCATAGTCGTGCAACGAAAAGCGCAGTCCGGCGGTGGAATCCGCGGTCTTCTCCAGCGCGGCGCGGATGACCTGCTTCGACAGCCAGCTGATCGCGCCGACGGTCGCCGGATACCACACCGCCCGCAGTAGGGCGGTTTCGAAGAAGCTGGTGGCCCAGAAGTACTTCGGGTCGGTGTTGATCACCTGGACCAGAACGTTGTGCGGGGCGACGATGCTGCCCTCGGGGACCGCCTCGATCTCGACGGGCAGGTAGCCGCCGTACTCGTTGAGCACGCCCATCCAGTTCTCGCGGTTGAAGTGCATGCCCTGCTCGCGCATCAGGTACTCGGCCTCGTCGATGTCCTCGAGGGTGATCGGGCGCATCAGGTACTCGCGGATGAACGCCTGCAGGCCGACGAACATCGTCGACGGATAGGCGCCGCCGCGGGATTCGATGTAGCTCGAGACGTATTCGGTTCCGGCCGGGTAGAGCGGGTAGTGGCAGTGCTTGTAGTTGTCGGTGTTGATGATCAGGTTGTCGAAGCCTGGCATTGATCGACCTTTCGCTCCAGATTGAGTCGTTCCCGCAAGGGCCGGAGATGAGTTCGGGGAGTGTGCACCGAGAGTTCGGGCGATCAGGGCACCCGACGTGCCACTGTGAACAGAAACGATTCTATTCGTGAATGCGCCGTCGCATCCGCTGAGGGGGTTAAGCTCCTGTTACGGATAGATCCAGGTATTTCTACATATCTCGACGGCGGTTTATACCGGAGGCGGTGCGCCCACCGAATCGCGAATCTGGACCTCGGTGTCCAGTGGTGGAACCGTTTCCATGATTCCGTTGCCGGTCGATCCGCCGTCGATCGCGGCAAAGAGCAGCTCGCCGGCGCGGCGGCCGAGGTCGTGTGCCGGTTGCCGGACGGTGGTCAGCCGCGGGGTGAGCACCCGGCTGAACGGCAGGTCGTCGAAGCCGACCACCCCGAGATCGTCGGGGACGGTCAGGCCCACATTGCGGGCGTAGTCGAGGGCGCCGATCGCCATGAGGTCGTTGGCGCAGATCAACACGGTGGGACGCCGATCGGCGGGAACGTCCAGCAGTTTGCGGGCCAGTACCGAGCCCGACCGCTCTCGGTAGTCGCCCTCGAGGACCGGCACCCGCTGCGGATCGAGGCCCGCGGCGGCGAAGGCGTCTCGATAGCCGGCCAGCCGCTGCTGGGCCGTCCACAGGTTGGACGGTCCACCGATCACCGCGACGCGGGTATGGCCGCGGGCGAGGACGTGGGCGGCCATCTCCCGCGCGCCCTTGCGGTTGTCGGACACCACCGCCGGCAGGTTCAACGCGGGCAACTGCTCGTCGACCAGCACGACCGGGCCCAGCGAGGTCAGCGACGCCACCGCCTCGGGATCTGTTGTGGTGCCGGTGATGTAGACAACGCCGCTCAGTCGTCGGCTGCGCAGCAGACGGGCGACGGTCTCGGCCGATCCGGTCGCCCCCTCGGCTTCGGGGGCGCACAGCACCAGCAGGGCGTCCCGGCCGGACGCCGCCCGCTCCACACCCTCGACGACGAGGGCGAAGTAGGGATTGGACAGCTCCGGGACCACCATGCCGACGGTCGACATCGCGCGGCGCTTCAGCGAGCGCCCGGCCTCGTTCGGGGTATAGCCGAGCACTCGGACCGCCTCGAGCACCCGTTCGCGCCTGGGCGCGGCCACCGGGCCGGAGTCGTTGAGGACGTAGCTGACCGTCGACAACGAGACGCCCGCGTGGCGTGCGACGTCCTTCATCGTCGCCCACGTCCGCCGCGGCTGTTCGTCGGTCACGCCGAACCTCCCTCGCTCCGCGGGGAGCCGGTCGGTCGCCCGCGTGTGCTCGCTGCTCTCGTCAGGACACCGGCGCCCGTCGGGACAGCGGCGCTCGTGAGGACACCGTACGGTCCGGTCACGGCAATGCAGCGGCCGTCTCGACCGTGTCGGCGCGACCGTGCGATCCCGCCCCGCGGCCGGCGGTCCACCCGACGATCCCCGCCCACAGTCGGTGATAGTGCTCCCACCCCATGAACTCCGGTGGAGCCCAATGCGGCGCGACATCCGAGGTGAACACCGCCGAGCGCCCGGCGCCGACCTCGGCCACCGCGATCAGCGGGTCCGGGCCGACCGATGCGACCTCGACCGCGCCCGGCTTGGTGATCACCCGGTTGTAGCCCAGCAGGTCGGGCCAGGTGCCGGGCGCGTCCGAGACGGTCGGGTGCTCGGGCGCCCCGACGGTCACCGCGACCCCCTCGGGTGCCTCCACCCGGTCGTCGTAGGGCAGCATTTCCACCGGCAGGACCGAGGCGATCGGGCTCGACCCGTAGCGGGCCTTGCCGTCGATGCCGGTGAAGGACAGGAAGCCGCCGATCATCAGCAGGCCGCCGCCGCGTTCGACGTAGTCGGCGACCAGTGCGAGCCGGTTGACCGTCCGCTGCGAGCGCAGGAAGACCTCGTCGGTGAGCAGGAACGAATTCGAGCCGATATCGGAGATCACCACGACGTCGTAGGCGTCCAATTCGGCTGCCGTGGTGGGGAACCGGGCGGAGACCTCGTGGCCGCGGATGTAGTCGACCGCGAATCCCGAGGCGATCAGACCGTCGAGGAAGACGCCCGCGCCCTCCTCGTACTCCGTGGAGTGGAACTGGTCGAACCCCTTCATGTGGATCGTGTGCTTGATCCAGGATTCGCCGACCACCAGGACCGACGGGCAGCTCACGCGGTCACCGCCGACGCCGAGCCGCGGACCGATTCCGGCAGCAGCCGGTCGGTGGTGCCGGGCGGGAAGGTGCGGGCCTCGGGCATCGCCGGGACGCTGACCTCCCGCATATCCCAGCCGATCATCTTGGTGGGCAACAGCTCCGAGAAGGACCGGCCGGCGAAGACGCCGAATTCGGTGTACGCCTGCGCATAGGGATGGTGGGTGTCGCCGTAGAAGTACTTGTCCATCACCTCGGCGGTCAGCGATTCGATCAGCGCGGGGTCGGCGACATCGGTCAACCGGCCCTCGATCCGGGCGCCGTGGACGGTGGCGTACTCGTCACCGGCGTCGACCAGCCCGTAGACCGGCTTGTCGTCGCGGGCATTGGTGACGTGTCGGCTGCCGGCGTCCATCGGCAGGTAGATCTTCTTGTCGAGCACCACGTACCACAGGGGCGAGAGGTAGACGCCGCCGTCGGCGTCCAGGCTGGCCAGGCGGATCGTCTTCGCGCGCTCGAGGAAGCGCCACCGCTTCTCTCCCTGGAGGTGATTGGGCTTGGGCATGTCGAGTTGCCTTCCGGAAGGGGTGAGTTCTGCGGGAGTGGCCGGGATCGGCGGGTCAGGCGTTGCGCAGGGCGGTCAGCATCCCGCTGTACTCCCTGGCATCCCAGACGCCGACGCTGGGGGAGGGGCCCGACGTCCAGAAGAAGGTGTAGGGGACGCCGTGCGGCTCGAGGGTGTAGGTGAATCCTGCTGTGCAGTAGATATGTTCGCCGGGCCCGGCCTCCAGGACGACCTCCCGATCGTCGGCGTCGACCGCGCGCACGCGAATCCATCCGGTCAGCACGTAGTGCGTCTCGTCGAAGTCCTGCTGGACCCAGGTGTACGGGTCGTGATCGGCCTCGGCGTACAGGATGCCCTGCCGGAAGAAGCGCGCGTCGTCGCGCTCGCGGGACAGGAAGATATTGGTGCCGATCCCGCGGGCGAAGGGCAGGACGGGCAGCGCCGCGATCTCCTCGTCGCCGATCACGCGCGGAAAACGACGGGCTTCCGGGCGGCTGGGGTCGTAGTCGGTCATTGTCTGCCTCCTGGAGTAGATACGTTTCTACCGTAGCGGTCCTCGCAAGGTCGGGCAGGTCGCCGACGCAGTTCTTACGTTCGTGGAACGACCATGAAATGCAACGGAAATGATCGAATCGGGACGTCGACAGGATCGGGTCGTAACGTTTCTGGATCACATCGCCCGGGAGAGTGACCCGCCGCATCCGGGCGGGCCGGGCCGTCGGGTCGGAGCGTGCGGTCGGGGCCGGGCGGGCTGGCAGGGGCGATCAGTCGGTGGTCGCTCGCGCGGCCCGCCACTCGGCGTCGAGCCGACCCAACTCGGTCGCCGGCGGCGCACCGGTCACCCACTCCGAATCGATCGCGAACCAGTTGCCGGAGGCGCCGATCGAGGCGAGGGTGGCGGCGGTCAGAAAGTCCAGGCGGCGGGAGAAGATGTGCTCGGGCGGCAGATTCTCGCGGCGCAACGCCTGGAATCCGGTGGAGGTCGGAAAGATCGCCGAGGTGACCGCATTGCTGATATCCGAGGGGCGCAGTCGGATCGTGTCGTCGACCAGATGCCACCAGGCCGCGTCGACGACATAGGACAGACACTCCTCGGCGGTGACGGTCGAATTGGCCCGCGCGACACCGTAACTGCGCAACAGGTTGAGTACGCCCTCCGCATCGCGCGCGGCGGCCAGGTTGATCAGTTCCACCTCGGCGTCCACCGCATCGCGGTCCATCGTCTTGAACATGCCGAAGTCGAGGAAGGCGACCCGTCCGCCGTCGAGCAGGCGGATATTGCCCGGATGTGGATCGCCGTTGAACGCGGCGTCGAGGTACAGCGCGCCTTGATAGAAGCGGTAGATGATCTCGCCCACCCGATCGCGGGTGGCGGCGTCGGCGTCCTCGATACTCGACAGCGGCGCACCGTCGATGAACTCCGTGGTCAGCGTGACGCGCCCGCAGCGCTCCGGAACCGTGGCCGGGATGACGATGAACGGGTGGCCGCGGTAGAAGTCCGCAAGCTCCTGCTGGGTCTGCTGTTCGGCGGCGTAGTCGAGTTCACGGGTGAGCTGGTCGGCGATCTCGTCGATCACCTCCCGCGACGAGATGGTCGGCGCGAGCGTCTTGCCGAACTTCATCAGCATCGCCAGGATCTTCAGATCGGATTCGACCGCGGCGTCGATCCCCGGATACTGCACCTTGACCGCGACGGTGCGCCCGTCGTGCAGCGTCGCGCGGTACACCTGGCCGATCGACGCCGCCGCGATCGGTTCGGTGTCGAACGTCGCGAAGGCCGCCTCGACCGTCATCCCGAGATCGCCCTCGATCTGCGGGCGCATCGTGGCGAAGGCGACCGGCTCGGCGTCGGCCTGCAGGGTGGCGAGACTCTGCCGGAAGGCGTCGCGGCGCTCGGGCGCCACCGCGTCGAGGTCGATCAGCGAGAGCATCTGGCCGATCTTCATCGCGGCGCCCTTCATGCCGCCGAGCACACGGACCAGATGCTGCGCCGCGCGCTGGGCGTCGTCGTCGAGCAACCGCGCGGTCCGGTCGGCGGGCAGGATCGTGCTGCCGGCCTTGATCGACGCACGCCGCACCGCCTGACCGACCACCAGGGTGCCGAGCTTGCGCCCGCGTGCCAGTCGCGAGGTCTTCGGTGATCCCGCTTCATTGCTCTTCCGCGCCACCGCAGCAGGCTGCCCCACAACCGCCGCACAAGGCAAGACGCGATGCGTTCCCCGGAATGCGCGGCGCGGGTAAGCGGCGTCCCGATCGCTCGTCCGTACGGTGATCCGATGGAGAAACGCGTGTCGGCGGCGTACGGGCGGCGGGCCGCGGAGTATCTCGACCACTTCGGCTCGATCACGGCGACCGCCGAAGCCGATCGGATGCTGGTCGGCAGCTGGGCCGCCGGAATGCCGGGGCGGATCATCGACGTCGGCTGCGGTCCCGGTCAGTGGACCGACTGGCTGCGCCGCGGCGGGGCGGACATCGAGGGGGTCGACCCGACCCCGGAGTTCGTCGATGCTGCGCGGCGTCGCTTTCCCGGCACGTCGTTTCGCGCCGCCCGCGCCGAGGACCTCGGCGTGCCCGACGGTGGCGTGGCGGGCATCCTCGCCTGGTACTCGCTCATCCACGTCGAGCCCGCGCGGATCGGCGTCCCCCTGGCGGAATTCGCCCGCTGCCTGCGTCCCGGCGGCGGCCTGGCGATCGGCTTCTTCACCGGCACCCGCCTCGAAGCCTTCGACCACGCGGTCACCACCGCCTGGTTCTGGCCCGTCGACCGGCTCGCTGCGGCGGTCGAAGCCGCCGGCTTCACCGTCACCGAGACCCGCACCCGCACCGACCCCGGCGCCCGTCCCCATGCCGCGCTCCTCGCCACCCACACGATTGTGGAGTCCTACCCGCGGTGAGCGCGGGTAGGACTCCACAATTGCGGGGAACTCAGGCGACGGTGACGGACTTCGCCAGGTTGCGGGGCTTGTCGACGTCGCGGCCCAGGGCCACGGCGGTGTGGTAGGCGAACATCTGCAGCGGGATCGTCAGCAGGATGGGGTCGAGCTCGGGGGAGTTGTGCGGCACCCGGATCATGTGGGTGATCGGCGCGGACTTCGGCAGCTCCGCCGAGGTCACCGCGATCACCGGGCCGCCGCGCGCCGCGATCTGCTCGATCGTCGACAGATTGCGCTCCAGGACATCGTCATCCGGGATCACGACCACCGACGGCATCGACTCGTCGATCAGCGCCAGCGGCCCGTGCTTGAGCTCCGAGCCCGGGTAGGCCTCCGCGTGGATGTACGAGATCTCCTTGAGCTTCTGCGCGCCCTCGCGGGCGACGGGCCAGCCGCGCACCTGGCCGAGGAAGAACATCCGGCTGGCGTTCGCATAGGTGCGGGCGATCTGCGCGATGTGCTCGTCGTCGGCGAGGATCTGCTCGACCTGTGCGGGCAGCTTCTCGAGCCCGGCAACCAGGCGGGCACCGTCGGCGGGGGAGAGGTCGCGAATCCGGCCGAGCAGCACCGCGAGCATCGCGAACGACAGCGTCATATTGGTGACCGCCTTGGTCGAGGCCACCGACACCTCCGGCCCGGCGTGCAGGAACATGCCCTGTCCGCAGGCGCGGCCGATCGACGAGCCGACCACGTTGACGCAGCCGATCACCCGAGCGCCCTTGCGCTGCAACTCCTCGACTGCGACCAGGGTGTCGGCAGTCTCGCCGGACTGGCTCACGGCGATGTAGAGGGTGTCGGAGTCGACCACCGGATTGCGGTAGCGCAACTCCGAGGCGGGCTGGGCCTCCGCCGGGATGCGGGCGAGCTGCTCGATCAGCAGCGCGCCGGCCTCGGCCGCGTAATAGGCGGAGCCGCAGCCGAAGATCGTCACCCGGCGCAGCGACCGCAGCTCACGGGCGTCGAGCAGGATGCCGTCGAGGCGAGTGGTACCCCAGCGCGGGTCGAGGCGGCCGGCCAGCGCGCGGCGCATCGCCTCGGGCTGGGCGTGCATCTCGCGGGTCATGAAGTCGGGGTAGCCGTCGAGCTCGTAGCCCTCGGCGGCGGCGGTCAACTCGACGGGGGCCTTGATCGTGCGGCGCGAGTCGCGGGTGATCGTCGCGTAGTCGCCGGCGGTGACCGTCGCCAATTCGCCGTCGTCGAGGTAGACGACCTTGCGGGTGTGATGCGCGATCGCGGCCGGATCGGAGGCGATGAACATCTCGCCGTCGCCGACGCCGATCACCACCGGGCTGCCGTGCCGGGCGGCGACGATCGTGTCCGGCTCGCGGGCGTCGAGGACGACAACGCCGTAGGTACCGCGCACCCGGTCGAGCGCGGCGGAGGTCGCCGCGACCAGGGATTCGGCCCCCGCCTCGAGCTGGGCGGCGATCAGATGGGCGAGCACCTCGGAGTCGGTATCGGAGGTCAGCACGCCGCCCGCGGCGGTGATCTCGGCGCGCAGCTGCTCGGCGTTGTCCAGAATGCCGTTGTGGGCGATGGCGATTCGGCCGGACCCGTCGGTATGCGGATGGCAGTTCGCGGTGGTCGCCGGACCGTGGCTCGCCCAGCGGGTATGCGCGATACCGGCCGGATAGCTGCCGGTGAGGTCCGCGCCGACCGGGTCGGTCAATTCCTCGACCCGGCCGACGACTCGGACACGTTTGATCTTCCGTCGGGCCGCCACCGCGACGCCGGCGGAGTCGTAGCCGCGGTACTCCAGTCGTCGCAATCCCTCGAGCAGGATTGCGGTGGTATCTCCGGGACCCGCATAGGCGACGATTCCGCACACGGTGTGGTGACCTTTCGGTTGTGGCGAACGGCTGTTCTTCGGGGTCAGCGGTTCGCCGGTGGTGGTGACGGCGGCTGGGGCTCAGCCGTAGACGAGGCGGCGCAGGCGACGCTCGTTGGCCTCGACCGGAAAACGATGGGCGGCGACCTCGGCGTCGAGGATCGGCCAGATCTCCGCATTGGAACGCCCGCGCTCCTGCAGTTCGGTATGCCGGCGGCGGACGAAGGCGTCGATCGGCTCACCGAAGTAGGCGAGGACGTCGCCCACGACGCGGGCCGCGGTCGCCTCGGGGACACCGAGCGATCCGGCGACGTGCCGTACCAACTCCCGATGCGGCGTTGGGGCCACGCCCTGGGATGCCGCGGTCGATGACTGTCCGGTCGACGGCGATGCGGTCGACGGTGTCACGGTCGATGGTGTCCGGCTCACCGCTACAGGTTGGCAAACCCCGTTCGGTTTCGCCAACTTCTGTGCCCGATATCGGGCATGAAATCGGGACTTTTTGTATCTGTGCTGGTGGGATGGGGTGTGAGGGTGGGGGAGATCACGGCGGTGCACTACCCTCGTGGGGTGACCACCGCACCTGTCGACGCCGACATCTCCGAACGGGACCCGGACGCGGCCGCGCCGGAACTGCGCGAGCAGGTCCACGCCGCCGCCGGGCGCGCGCGCATCGCCGCCCGCCCGCTGGCCCTGCTGTCCCGGGAGACCAAGGACGCCGCATTGCTGGCCGCCGCCGACGCGCTGCTCGCCGCCGCGGACCGCATCCTTGCCGCCAACGCGCAGGACATCGCCGCCGCCGAGGCCGGCGGAACGCCGCCGTCGATCCTCGACCGGCTGCGGCTGACCGAGCAGCGGGTCGAGGGCATCGCCTCCGGACTGCGCCAGGTCGCCGATCTGCCCGACCCGGTGGGCGACGTCGTGCGCACCTCCGAACTGCCGAACGGCCTGGAACTGCGCCAGGTGCGCGTCCCGCTCGGCGTGATCGGCATCGTCTACGAGGCCCGACCCAATGTGACCGTCGACGCCTTCGGACTGACGTTCAAGTCGGGCAATGCGGTGCTGCTGCGCGGTTCGTCGTCGGCGGCTCGGTCCAACGCCGTGCTGGTCGACGTGCTGCGCGCCTCGCTGCAGGCCTCCGGGCTGCCGGCCGATGCGGTGCAATTGCTGCCCAGCGAGGACCGCGCCTCGGTGACCCATCTGATCCGCGCCCGCGGCCTGGTCGACGTGGTGATCCCGCGCGGCGGGGCCGGGCTGATCGCCTCGGTGGTGCGCGACGCGACGGTGCCGACCATCGAGACCGGCGTCGGCAACTGCCACGTCTTCGTGCACGCCGACGCCGACCTCGACATGGCCGAGTCGATCGTGCTCAACGCCAAGACCCGCCGCCCCAGCGTCTGCAATGCCGCCGAGACGTTGCTGATCGACGCCGCGATCGCCGACACCGCGCTGCCGCGGCTGGTCGGGGCGCTCACCGCTGCCGGCGTCACCGTGCACGGCGACGGCCCGGGCATGCAGCCGGCCACCGAACTCGACTTCGAAACCGAGTACCTGTCCAACGACATCGCCCTCGCGGTGGTCGACGGCGTCGACGGGGCGATCGCCCACATCGACCGCTACGGCACCGGGCATACCGAGGCGATCGTCACGGCCGACGAGGTCGTGGGGGACCAGTTCGCCGCGCGGGTCGATGCCGCCGCGGTCATGGTCAACGCCTCGACCGCCTTCACCGACGGCGAGCAGTTCGGCTTCGGCGCCGAGATCGGCATCTCGACGCAGAAGCTGCACGCCCGCGGTCCGATGGCGTTGCCCGAGCTGACCTCCACCAAGTGGATCGTGCGCGGAACCGGACAGGTTCGGCCCGCGTGAGCTCGGCCGAACCCGCACCGACGGACGCGCCCGGACAGTTCGCCGATATCGCCGACGTGATCGACCGCCTGGCCGGTGTGGGTTACCTGGCGTCGAAGTCGGTGGCCACCGCGGTCTTCCTGGCCGATCGCCTCGGCAAGCCGCTGCTGGTCGAGGGCCCCGCCGGGGTCGGCAAGACCGAGCTGGCGCGGGCGGTCGCGCAGGTGACCGGCGCGGAGCTGGTGCGCCTGCAGTGCTACGAGGGTGTCGACGAATCGCGGGCGCTCTACGAGTGGAACCACGCCAAGCAGATCCTGCGGATTCAGGCGGGCGTCGGTTCGGACTGGGACGAGACCGCGCACTCGGTGTTCTCCGAGGAGTTCCTACTGTCGCGGCCGCTGCTGACCGCGATCCGTCGCGAGGACCCGACGGTGCTGCTGATCGACGAGACCGACAAGGCCGATATCGAGATCGAGGGCCTGCTGCTCGAGGTGCTCAGCGACTTCGCGGTCACCGTCCCCGAGTTGGGCACGATCACCGCCACCCGCCGACCGTTTGTCGTGCTGACCTCCAATGCGACGCGGGAGCTGTCCGAGGCGCTCAAGCGGCGCTGCCTGTTCCTGTACATCGACTTCCCCGACGCCGACCTCGAGCGGCGCATCCTGCTCGAGCGGGTCCCGCAGCTGCCGGCCGCGGTGGCCGATCAGGTGGTGCGGATCGTCGGGGTGCTGCGGTCGATGACGCTGAAGAAGACCCCGTCGGTGGCCGAGACGATCGACTGGGGGCGCACCCTTCTCGCCCTTGGCGGCGCCGACGCAACCCCGAGTGCGGAGGTCCTGCGCGCGACCCTCGGCGTCGTCCTCAAGCATCGCGGCGACATCGACAAGGCCGGCGCCGAGCTGAAACTGTCCTGACGTGAGCGACCTGCCGGCCCATCTCATCGGCTTCGTCGAGGCGTTGCGCCGCCACGGGATGCTCGTGGGCACCTCGGAGACCGTCGACGCCGGCGAGGTGATCGCCGTGCTCGATCTGCTCGACCGCGAGGCATTGCGGGAGGGCTTGGCCTGTGCGCTGATCCGCCGGCCCACCCACCGGCCGTCCTTCGACACCCTCTTCGACCTGTGGTTCCCGGCGGCGATCGGCGACCGCGCTGTCGACGATCCGTTGCCGCGCAAGCGTTCCGACGAGGTGGATCTGCCCGCGTTGCGCGAGATGATCGCCGAACTGCTCGCCGACGGATCACCGGAGGCGATGCAACAGGTCGAAGCGCTGATCGGTGCGATGGTCGAGCAGCTCGGCCGGTACGGCAGCGCCCGCGGCCCGGCCTACTCCGCCTACCAGGCCGTGCGCGCGCTCGACCTCGACGCGTTGCTCGAGCGCCTCGTCGCCGGGCTGATGGGCGCGGCCGCACCGGGATCGGATCGCGACCGCGAGGACTATCGGCAGATCGTCGCGCAACGATCCGGGCAGCAGGCGGTCGCGGACTTCCGCAGCCGCCTCGAACGCGAAACCCGACGCCGGTCCGCCGAACAACTCGGCCGCGAGCGGGTCGCCTCCTACGGGGTCAGCCGCCCCGTCGAGGAGGTCGACCTGCTGCGCGCCAACGCCCAACAGCTGACCGAGCTGCGCCGCGTCATCGTGCCGCTCGCCCGCCGGCTGGCGGCGCGACTGGCCGTGCGCCGCCGCCGATCCCACCACGGCGCGATCGACATCCGCCGCACCCTGCGCAAGTCGATGTCCACCGGCGGTGTGCCGATCGACCTGGTCACCCGCAAGCCGCGCCCCGGCCGCCCCGAATTGGTCGTGCTCTGCGACGTCTCCGGCTCGGTCGCCGGGTTCAGCTCGTTCACGCTGCTGTTCGTGCACGCGCTGCGCGAGCAGTTCGCCCGGGTACGGGTCTTCGCGTTCGTCGACGCGTCCGACGAGGTGACCGACTACTTCGGCGCCGGCACCGACCTGGTCACCGCCCTGCCGGACATGCTGCGCACCTCCCGGCTGGTCGAATTCGACGGGCACAGCGACTACGGCGGCGCGCTGGCCACCTTCGCCGACCGCTTCGCCCACGTGGTCACCCCGCGCAGCGCCCTGCTGATCCTCGGCGACGGACGCAGCAACTACCGCGACCCCCGGCTCGACGTGATGGCCGACCTGGTCGGCCGGGCCCGCCACGCGCATTGGCTCAATCCGGAGGAACGCGGACTGTGGGGGACCGGCGACTCCGCCGCCCACCGCTACGGCGAGGTGATCGAGATGCACGAATGCCGATCGGCCTCCCAGTTGGCCACGGTGATCGAGGGGCTCTTGCCGGTGTGACTCAGTTCCCGGTTGGCGGAAACGGTTCGACCGGAGGCAGCCCGCACGGCGGCGCGTATCGGTTTGTGCTGTACGTCAGTAGAGGCTTGTCCTTCGACCGCACGCTTTCGGCACGGTCCTTGTCGTAGTCGACCTGAACGAAGTCGTTCCCCCGGTTGAGGATTGCGGCGTGGACGCCATTCTCCCGAGCCCACTGATAGACGGCGTCCGGGTTGGAGATGGCGCCACCGTCCCACACGACGACAGTCACCAGGGACTGTGCCAGAGGTATGCACTTTCGATAGGTGGCGACGTGGACGTCGTAGCGCTCCTGCGCTTCTTGGTACGCGGCTTCGGCACTGTTGGCGGTAGTCACTTCGCGCCCGTGGTGCACGAACATTCCGAAGCTGACGACGGAAAATGCCAACGTCAGAAATGCGGCCATACCCGTGATAACCATGAGATAGGTCTCTGTCGGCTCGAGGTCGCGGAACTTCCAGCCATGGGCCATCTCGAAGTATGCCCGCGGCCTGAACACGAAACACAGCGCGATCAACGCCGCCAGCGCGAGCAGGATTCCGAAGAAGATGTACACGTCGAACTGCCCCCATGCAGTCACCGAATTCGACGAGACTCTATCTTGCTCGCGGCGGTGCGACCGGCCACCCGTCGCCCCTGACCAGGGCGCCCGTATCGTTGTCGATCATGACTGTCGACTCCACCCGCTCGGCCCGCCCGGCCAAGCGCTTGGGCGTGATGGGTGGAACGTTCGACCCGATCCACCACGGGCACCTCGTCGCCGCCAGCGAGGTGGCGCATCGGTTCGATCTCGACGAGGTGATGTTCGTCCCGACCGGCCATCCGTGGCAGAAGGACAACACCCAGGTCAGTCCCGCCGAGGACCGCTACCTGATGACGGTGATCGCCACCGCTTCGAATCCGCGGTTCTCCGTCAGCCGGGTCGACCTCGAGCGGCACAAGCCGACCTACACCTATGACACCCTGCTCGACCTGCGGGAACGCTTCCCGGACGACGAGCTGTACTTCATCACCGGCGCCGACGCGCTGTCGAGCATTCTGACCTGGCAGAACTGGGAGAAGCTCTTCGACCTCGCCCGGTTCGTCGGGGTCTCGCGGCCCGGCTACGAGCTGCGCACCGATCATCTGACCGCGTCGCTGCCCGAACTGCCCGCCGATGCGTTGACCCTGATCGAGATCCCCGCGCTGGCGATTTCGTCGTCCGATTGCCGCCGGCGGGCCAAGGCCGACCAGCCGATCTGGTACCTCGTACCCGATGGTGTGGTTCAGTATGTCGCCAAGCGCAACTTGTACCGGCCGAAGGGCGAACCGCGAGCCAACGGGGAGGCAACCATGAGCGATCCCACCGTTGAGCCGCGGGAGATCCCCCCGGTCCCACAAACCGACTCCACGCACGAAAGGGCATCCTCGTGACCGCAGCACCGGAGGCCGTACGCCTCGCCGGCATCGCCGCTCTGGCCGCCGACGACAAACTCGCGACCAATGTCGTCGTGCTGGACGTGTCCGACCAGCTGGTGATCACCGACTGCTTCGTCATCGCCTCGGCGCCGAACGAACGCCAGGTCAACGCGATCGTCGACAACATCGAGGACCAGCTGCGCGAGGCCGGCGCCAAGCCGGTGCGGCGCGAGGGCACCCGCGAGGGGCGCTGGACGCTGCTCGACTACGTCGATGTGGTCATCCACGTGCAGCACGAGGAGGAGCGCAACTTCTACGCGCTCGAGAAGCTGTGGAAGGACTGCCCGATCATCGAGGTGCCCGGCATCGTCGCGCATCCCGCCGCGCAGCGACCGGTCGAGGATGCGCCGGAAGACGACGCCGTCGAGGACCTGCCGGGAGATGACGCCCCCCTCGAGGGCGAGCAGGATCGATGAGTCGGTCCGTACCGCCGCGTCGGCTGATTCTGCTGCGCCACGGCCAAACCGAATACAACAACCAGGGGCGCATGCAGGGGCAGCTCGACACCGAGCTGACCGAGACCGGTGTGGCGCAGGCGAAGGATGTCGCCGAACGGCTCGCCGAGCTCGAGCCGCGCACGATCATCTCGTCCGACCTGACCCGCGCGGCCCGCACCGCCGAGGAACTGGGCAACCGCGTCGGCGTGCCCGTGCGTTACGACACCCGGCTGCGCGAAACCCACCTCGGGGATTGGCAGGACCTGTGGCATCACGAGGTCGACCGGGACTGGCCCGGACATCGCGTGACGTGGATGGGAGACCCCACCTTCACCCCGCCCGGCGGCGGTGAGTCGCGCGTCGACGTCGCCCGCCGCAGCCTGCCGGTGATCGACGAGCTGCTCGCCGACCCCACCAAGTGGAATGCGCCGATCATCCTCGTCGCGCACGGCGGCCTGATCTCGACGCTGGTCTGCGCGCTGCTGGACCTGCCGATCGCCGACTGGCACTGCCTCGGCGGCCTCGGGAACTGCGCATGGGCCCAGCTCGCCGGCTGGGACGCCGCCGAACCGGAGGAGGTCCGGTGGCAGTTGCAGGTCTGGAATGCCACCGCCCAGACCGCGGACTCCGGCGTGCAATGATCGGGTGTGCGCTCCACCCGATCGACCCCCAGCGGATCGACCCCCGGTCGATCGACGTCCCCCCGGCCGACCCCGCCGCGCGAGATCGCGCGGCGCTCGACGCCGACCAGCGGTAACCGCCGGATCAGCCCGCGGCGCGGCCGGTGAGCGGCCGACCGACACTGCTGGTCTTCGCCGACTCGCTGGCGTACTACGGTCCGGAGGGTGGCCTGCCCGCCGATCATCCCGAAATATGGCCGAATATCGTTGCGCGCGAGCTTGACTGGGATCTCGAACTGATCGGGTGCATCGGCTGGACCTGCCGGGACACCTATTGGGCGCTCACCCGCGATCCGCGCGCCTGGGCGGCGATCCCCCGGGCACAGGCGGTGGTGCTGGCGACCGGCGGCATGGACTCGCTGCCGTCGCCGCTGCCGACCGCGCTGCGCGAAGGGCTGCGCTATCTGCGCCCCGATCCGCTGCGCCGCGTCGCGCGCAGCGGCTACCAGTGGTTGCAGCCGCGGCTGTCCCCGCTCGGTCGACCGGTCGCCCTGCCCCCGAAGATCAGCGTGCAGTACCTCGAGCGCACCCGCGCCGCCCTGGCCTACGTGCGGCCCGAGTTGCCGGTGATCGCGACGCTGCCGTCCACCCATCGGTGCGATGCCTATGCGCGCGTCCACGCCGGTCGCCCCGCCGCGGTCCGGGCGACCACCGCCTGGGCGGCGACCCACGATCTGCCGCTGGTCGATCTCGGCGCCGCCGTCGACAAGCATATGGACACCCCCGACGCGAATCCCGATGGCATTCACTGGGGTTGGGAAGGACATCGCCGGGTGGCCGAGGGTGTGCTCGCGGCGATCGGCACGGGGGCCGACCGGTGACCGTCCAACTGGTGACCGATTCCTCCGCCGGTCTGCCCGACTGGTGCGTGACGCCCGCGACGGCGATCTCGGTGCTTCCGCTGCACGTGCTGCGCGGCGACGAGGACTACCGCGAGGGCCTCGACGCGGTCCCGGATTCGGTGGTCGGCGATCCCGCCGCGCATACCGCGACCGCCTCTCCCGAGGAGGTGCGGAAGGTTCTGGTCGAGGCGCTCGACCGCAGCGACGGCGCCGGCGTGGTCGCCGTGACCCTCTCGCGTCGACTGTCGGGGACCTGGGATGTCGTGCGCACCGTCGCCGACTCGTTGGGTCCGCTGGTGCGCGTCCACGATTCGGAGTCGATCGCCTCGGGCCTGGGCTTCTCGGTCCGCGCCGCCGCCGCGACCGCCGTCGACGGCGCCGACCTGGGCACGGTGTACCGCAAGGCGGCCGAAGTCTCCGCGGAGTCCTACTGCCTGTGCATGGTCGAACGGCTCGAGTGGTTGCGGCGCGGCGGACGGCTGTCCACCGCTGCGGCCGTCCTGGGTGCCGTCCTGGCGACCAAGCCGATCCTGCATCTGGTCGACGGGGTGTTGACCCTGCGTGAACGGGTCCGCACTCGCTCGAAGGCGCTCGCCGCGCTGATCGACGCGGCGGCCGGTGCGGAGGACAGCGGCGAGGCTGCGATCGCCGTCCATCACGTCGACGCTCCCGATATCGCCGACCTGATCGTCGACGGGCTGCGGCAGGCGACGCCGGCCGCGGTGATCCACCCGCCCGCGGCCCTCGGCTTCACCCTCGGAGTGCACCTCGGACCGGGAGCCCTCGGTGTGGTGGTGAACACACACCCCGATGCGATAGCCCTTCCCGTGCAGCGAGATTCGTTTCCCGTCTGATTGGTGCGCCCACCGGTCCGGCGACGTGGCCACTGCATCGTGTCCTGCGACGTGATGTAGTAGAGATGCCGCCCACCGACGTGCCGAGAGGAAGCGCGATGAAGGCCGTTCGATTCACCGACTGGAAGACATTTCCCACACTCGAGGACATTCCCCGCCCCGAACCCGGGCCCGGCGAAGTGCTGTTGAAGGTTGCCGGTTCCGGCGCCTGCCATTCCGATGTCGCCATCTTCGAGGACTTCGACGAGTCGATGGGTGACCAGCTCGGCCCGACATACACCCTCGGCCACGAGGTCTCCGGGTGGATCGAGGAACTCGGCTCCGGTGTCACCGGATTCGAAAAGGGCGCAGCCCATCTCGTGTACGGACCGATCGGGTGCGGTCACTGTCGTGTATGTGCTCGCGGTCAGGACACGCTCTGCGAGAACGAGGCCACGCTGCCCTATAAGGGCATCGGCCTCGGACGCGACGGCGGCATGGCCGAGTACGTGGTTGTGCCCGCCCGCAATCTGGTGCCCCTCGGCGATGCCGATCCGATCGACGCCGCCCCGCTCTCCGATGCGGGCCTGACCCCGTACCACGCGATCAAGCTGTCGCTGCCCCGCCTGCAGGGCGGCGGCAAGACGGCGCTGGTCATCGGTCTGGGTGGTCTGGGCCAGGTCGGCGTGCAGATCCTCGCCGCGATCACCGGCGCAAAGATTATCGCTACCGACACCAAGCCGGAGGCGATGGCCGCCGCCGAGCAGTTCGGCGCGGTGACCGTCCCCGGTGGTGAGGACCAGGTCGCCCGCATCCGCGAACTGACCGGCGGCAAGGGTGCCGACGCCGTCTTCGACTTCGTCGGGGCCACCCCGACGATCGAGCTGGCCCAGAAGACCGTCGCCGTCGGCGGCCGGATTTCGGTGGTCGGCATCGCCGGCGGGCCGGTCAGCTGGAGCTTCTTCACCAACCCGTACGAGGCCGAGCTGACCAATACCTACTGGGGAACCATCGAGGAACTCCACGAGGTGGCCGACCTCTACCGTGACGGCAAGATCGTGCCCGCCGTCCAGCGGTACCCGATCGACCAAGCCCTCGAGGCCTACCAGGCGCTGTCCGACGGCACCCTGTCGGCGCGCGCGGTCATCGTCCCGCACCCGTGATCGTGCGGGTCGCCCTGCGGATGTGAGTCCGCGCGCCGCCCACATCGCGAGTCCTACAACCGGTCCGCGGCGGTAACGTCACCCGCAAGCGCGGTGACCGCCACCGTCGCGGCCGGCTTCGGATTCCCCTCCTGCAGAATCCACATCAGCAGCCGGTCGCCGTCGCGCCGGCGCCGAACCGTCAGATCCCGCGTCGTGTGCGGGATCGGCGAGAGATACTCGATCACCGCGCGATGCGGGCGACCCCGCAGGTCCGGGTGCTCGGCCAGTTCGTCCTCGACCATCGCCCAGTAGGCGGCATTGTTGAGATGCTCGAACGGATCGAAGTCGGTCACCCGCAGCCGATGCCGCCGATCGGGGACGCTCGGTTCCTCCGGTAGGGGATCGGTATTCATTGCCACCCAACGCAATCGGAGCTCGTCGGTCATGCCGGCGGCCGTCTCGGCCATGCTGTCGGACATCCGGCTGGGCAGGCCCTTGTCGTTGACCTTGATCCAGAACCCCTCGGTGTCGATGAGCCCATCGGGCCCCGGATCGGTATTGAACGCATCGGCTTCCGAACGGGATGTCATGCGCACCCGCATATTCGACCAGCGGCTCGACGTCGCTCCGCACCAACGGGAGAGTTCGACGGTGCCGGGCCACTCGATCGGCGAGCGTACGTCGACGATCGTGCGCCGGATGATCCAGAACGGGTCGGTTTCCGTGTGGCCGGTCGCCGCGAGGTTGTCGGTGGCGACGTCCTGGAGCAGCCGTGCCACCCCGTCGAGGCGCAGCCGAAACGAACTGTCGATATCGCCCGTGCGGATGCGGTAGGCGGTGTCGAAATGGGGTGCGCCCGGCCGCGGCGCGGACAGAGGTGTGATGTCCCGGCTCGGGGCGGATCCGATGACGGGGTTCGTGGTCGGCATCGGCCCACCATAGGACGCCGGCCGGTGACGCCGCCCGTCGCGCGGGCCTCGCGAGGGCGAGTTGTCCCCGGGGTCCGAGTTGTCCACAGGCACTCGATTTCGCCGGGTGATGCGCCCGTCGGCGTCGCGGGGCCTTCGTAGGTTCGCGTCCATGGCCGCTGAGACGGAATGGGAAGACGGTGCCCGCGATCGCCGCGCCGATAGGGCGGCACGGGCGGGCGCGGACGATTCGGCACGGGCCGGCGCGGATGACTCGGTACGCGTCGGCGCGCAGGACGCGGTGCGGGTCGGCGCCGGCGACGCGGTGGTGGCGCGCCTGCGCCCGCGTCGGGGCCGCGAGGACCTCGACCCGGGGTCCGAGGAGGCAGTCCTCGAGGAGGCGGCGTTCGAGGAGGCGGCGTTCGAGGAGGTGGCGTTCGAGCGTGCTTCGTTCGAGGCCGACACCGGCGGCCGGGCCGCGTTCGACCGGGGCTCCTTCGACAGCTCGGGGTTCGACAACTCCGCGTCTGGCCGCGGCTCGAGCGGCAGATCCGCCTTCGACCGGGCACCGGTCGGCAGGTCCCCGGTGGATCTCGACGCCTACGACACCGCTTCGATCGACGATCAACCGCTTGCGCCGCGCGTCTGGGAGACGGTACGGGCGAGTATGGACGGCCGCGGGGCGCGAGCGCTCGGGGCGGCCGCCGCGGTGATCGTCCTGTTGACGGTGGTCGCCGTGTGGTGGAACCGGTCGTCCGGCACCCCGGTTCCCCCGTTGCCCGCGGTCGCGTCTGCTCGCGACGGCGCCCAGTCGACGGTCCCGGAATCGACCGGCTCCCCTGCGGGCGTCGCCGAAGCCTCGGGCGGTGCGGCCGCGGGTGGGGCGGTGGTCGGTGTGGGGTCGGAGCAGGCTGCGGCGACCCCGTCGAGCGTGGTGGTGTCGGTCGTCGGGCTGGTGGCCCAACCGGGCATCGTGACCTTGGGCGCCGGAGCCCGGGTGGCGGACGCGCTCATCGCGGCGGGCGGCCCCGCTCCGAACGCCGACACCCTCGGACTCAATCTCGCTCGCCCGCTGGCCGACGGCGAACAGATCGTTGTCGGAGCGCTGAGCGCCGAGTCGGGGCCGCCGGAATCCGCAGTCATCGGCGCGGGGGGAGCGGCACCGATCGCCGCGCCGGGAGCAGGCGGCGCTGCGGGTTCCGTCGGCGGGGCCGGCGCGGGTACGGCCGGGGGAGCGCCGGGCGGCGGGCCGCTCTCGCTGAGCACCGCCACGCCCGCCGAACTGGAAACGCTGCCCGGGGTCGGACCGGTCACCGCGGCGGCCATCGTGCAGTGGCGCACCGACAACGGCCCGTTCGCATCGGTCGAGCAGTTGGCGGAGGTCCCCGGCATCGGACCCGCTCGGCTGGCGAAGCTGCAACCGCTGGTCGTGCCGTGAGCGAGCGGCAGTCCGACCGACGATCGGCGGGGGACCTGGACCTGCGACTCGCGCTGCCGGCGGCGGCCGCCTGGCTGACCACGGCGGTCACCCTCCTCGCAGGAGCACGGTGGGGAGCGGCGATCGCGGCGGGAAGCCTGCTGATCCTGTCCGCCGCGGCGATCGTGGCGCGCCGAAGAGGTACGCCGGCATCGCCGCTGGTCCGTACGGTCGTCGTGGTGGTCGGTATCGTCGGCGCCTTCGCGACGGTCGCCGTCGCCCGGGTCCTGGAAGTCGACTCGCACCCGGTGCGGCAGGCGGCGGAACGCGGACAGTACGCCACCATCGAGGCCACCATCACCGACGATCCGCGCCTGCTGACCGGTTCGCGCCCGAGCGTGCTGGTCCGGCTCAGCGGCAGCCGCGCGCTGATCGCGGGCACCGAAGTGACTTCGGAATTCTCGGCGATCGCGTTCACTCCCGTCGACGGATGGCTCGGCCTCGTCCCCGGTCAACAGGTGATCGTGCGGGCCCGGCTGGCACTGCCGGACCGCAACGACCTGACTGCCGCGCAACTCATCGTCACCGGCGCACCGATCGAAGTGCGGGCGCCGCCGCTCCACCAGCAGTGGGCGTCCGGTCTGCGGGCCGGGCTGGTGGCGGTCGCCGACGAGACGCTGCCCGAGGACCCGGCCGGATTGCTGCCGGCGCTGGTCGTCGGGGATATCTCCGGGCTCGACGAAGACCTGGTCGCCGACTTCGCCGCCGCCGGGCTCACGCACCTGACCGCCGTCAGCGGGGCGAACTTCACCCTCGTGGTCGGGTCGGCGCTGGCCCTCGCCCGGGCGCTGACGATCGGTCCGCGCACCGCGACGGCGATCGCCGCGCTGGTGCTGATCGCGTTCGTGGTGATCTGTCGGCCGAGCCCGAGCGTGCTGCGGGCGGCGGTGATGAGCGCCGTCGGGCTGCTGGCGTTGGTGGCGTCGCGGCGCAAGCAGGCGATGCCGGCGCTGGCCGTCGCGGTGATCGGACTGCTCGCCTGGCAACCCGCGCTGGCCGTCGCACCCGGCTTCGCGTTGTCCGTGCTGGCCACGGCGGCGTTGATCGTGGTCGCTCCGGTGCTGGTCGCCGTGCTGCACCGGCCGCCGATCCCCAAGGTTGTCGTCGAGGCGGTCGCGGTGGCGGTCGCCGCGCACCTGGCGACCATGCCGGTGCTGGTGGCGCTCGGCAGTCCGGTCGGGCCGATCGCGATGCTCGCGAACCTGCTGGTCGCGCCGGTGATCCCGCCGATCACCGTCCTTGGGGCGATCGCGGCGGTGGTCGCACCGATCAGCGCGGCCGTGGCGGAGGTGCCGGCCCGGGCGGCGGGCCCGACGCTGTGGTGGCTGATCGAGGTCGCGCGGTGGGCGGCGGTGCGAGCGTGACCGAGCGGAGCGTGCCGTGCCGCGGGGTGAGGCGGGCGTCGGGGGCGGAACGACCCGTGCGGCGTCGTGACAGGATAAGGGGGTGACGGCACCGGAACTCGCACAGCAACCGGTGGTGCTCGTGCTCGGCGATCAGGAGTTGCTGATCGAACGGGCCGTGCGCAGCGTGGTGAACGCGCGGCGCGCGCACCTCGGCGGCGACGTCGACCTACCGGTCACCAAGATCCGCGCCGGAGATGTCGACCCCGGAGAGCTGGCGGAACTGGTCAGCCCGTCGCTGTTCGCCGAGGATCGGGTCGTTGTGCTCGAGTCGGCTGCGGAGGCCGGCAAGGACGCGGTCGCCCTGATTCTGCAGGCCGCGCAGGACCCACCCGAAGGTGTCGTCCTGGTGATCGTGCACAACGGCGGCGGCCGGGCCAAGGCGATGGTGCCCGCCCTCCGCAAGGCCGGCGCGGTGATCCTCGAGGCGATCGGGCCCAGCAAACCCGCCGAGCGCGTCGAATTCGTCCGCAACGAGTTCCGCACCGCGGGCGTTCGCGTCTCCGGTGAGGTCGCCGCCCTGGTGCTCGACAGCGTCGGTTCCGATCTGCGCGAACTGGCCGCCGCCTGCTCCCAACTCGTCGCCGATACCGGCGGCAAGGTGGGCGCGGAATCGGTGCGCCGGTACTACGCCGGCCGGGCCGAAGTCACCGGCTTCGACGTCGCCGAACCGGCGGTGACGGGGGAGCGGACCGCCGCGCTCGAGGCGCTGCGGTGGGCGTTGCTGCGTGGCGTTCCCCACGTTCTGATCGCCGACGCGCTCGCCGATGCGGTGCACACGATCGCGCGTGTCGGGTCGGCCGGTCGCGGCGATCCGTTCGCGCTGGCCTCGACGCTCGGCATGCCGCCGTGGAAGGTCAAGAAGGCCCAGGCTCAGGCGCGGGCCTGGAATCCGACCACCGTCGCCGAGGCGCTGTCGATCGTCGGTGCGCTCAACGCCGACGTCAAGGGTCAGGCCGCGGTCCCGGAGTACGCCCTGGAGTTCGCGGTCACCCGGGTCTGCGAGCTCGCCTCGGCATCGCGGTCGGGACGGGCCCCCGCCGGTCGCTGACCGCAGGGGCGCCCGGTCCCGGGGTGCCCGGCGGAGCACCTCCAGCAGTCCCGATCCGACCGTCCGCAGACACGCCAAAGACCCGACCGTCGCCACCTGCGAAGGTGTGACAGCCGGGTCGTTGAACGGAAGTTCCACGCACCGGAGCGATCGGCGACTTCGAAAGCCGCGATCGCGGGAACGTCAGAGCTTGTTGACCGCCAGGTCGATCGCCGACTTCTTGTTGGCGGCCTGGTTCGGGTGGATGATGCCCGCGCCGGCGGCCTTGTCGAGCTTGCGCCCGGCGACCTTCGCCAGCTCGGCGGCCTTGTCCTTGTCGCCCGCGGCAGCGGCCTCACGGAACGACCGGATGGCGGTGCGCAGAGCCGACTTCGCCGACTGGTTGCGCAGGCGAGCGACCTCGTTCGTGCGGATCCGCTTCACCTGGGACTTGATGTTGGCCACGCGTTGTTTCCTGTTCGATTGCTGGTTTTCCGGCCGGCGTCGTCGGTGGACGGGCCGAAGCTGGAACTTCTGTTGTGTATCCGTCGGCCGGAAGGGTCCGGCCCAAGTCGTGGGTGGGCATGCCCGATAACGGCTGGACACGCGCCGACCATTGAGGATACCAGCGGTGTCGGGTAGGTCCCAAACCGGACCGCCGCGTGAACGTTCGGCGGCCGGAGACCGACGAGTCGTCGTTCGCGTTGACCAGCCGACTAGCCGTCGGTGTAGCACGATAGCGGTCATGAGTGCGCGATCAACAACGGTGGCCGGCGAAGACCGCGCCGAGTCGGAGGACGTGTCGACGCCGGAACCGGCCAAGAAGCCCAAGAAGCAGAAGCAGTCGCAGCGATCGAAGGCCGCGAAGGGGCCGACCGTCTTCGACGACTACTTCGGCGTCGAGAGCTATCACGGGGCATTCGACGAGATGTTCGAGCCCGAGGGCGATGTGCGGCAGGCATACAAGTCGCTGTACAAGGCGTTGGCGCCCATCCCGCCCGCGGAGTTGGGGGCTCGCCAGGACGCGCTCGGCCGTACCTACATCGACCGCGGCATCACCTTCTCGCTGTCCGGCAAGGAGCGGCCCTTCCCGCTCGACCTCGTGCCGCGCGTGATCGCGCCCAACGAGTGGTCCAAGCTCGAACGCGGCATCCGGCAGCGGGTCCAGGCGCTCGAGATGTTCCTCGACGACATCTACGGTGACCAGCAGATCCTGCGTGACGGCGTCGTCCCGAAGCGTCTGGTCACCTCCTGTGATCATTTCCACCGCAGCGCTTTCGGGATCCAGCCGCCGAACGGGGTGCGCATCCACGTCGCCGGTATCGACCTGATCCGCGATAGCGAGGGCACCTTCCGCGTGCTCGAGGACAACCTGCGCTCGCCGTCCGGCGTGTCCTATGTGATGGAGAACCGACGCACCATGGCGCGGGTCTTCCCCGACCTGTTCAGCAGCCATCGGGTGCGGCCGGTTGGCGACTATGCCACCTACCTGCTGCGCGCATTGCGGGCCGCCGCCGCGGTCAACGTCGCCGACCCGACCGTCGTGGTGATGACCCCCGGCGTCTACAACTCCGCCTACTTCGAGCATTCGCTGCTCGCCCGGATGATGGGCGTCGAATTGGTCGAGGCCCGCGACCTGTTCTGTCGCGACAACGTCGTCTACATGCGCACCACCGAGGGCGAGCAGCGGGTCGATGTGATCTACCGGCGCATCGACGACGACTTCCTCGATCCGCTGCACTTCCGGCCGGACTCGATGCTCGGCGTTCCCGGCGTGCTCAACGCCGCCCGCGCCGGACACGTCGTCATCGCCAGCGCGGTCGGCAACGGTGTCGGCGACGACAAGCTGACCTATACCTACGTGCCGACGATCATCGAGTACTACCTCGGTGAGAAGCCGCTGCTCGCCAACGTCGACACCCTGCGCTGCTGGCTGGACGACGAGCGCGAGGAGGTCCTCGACCGCATCGACGAACTGGTGATCAAGCCGGTCGAGGGTTCCGGCGGTTATGGCATCGTCTTCGGACCCGACGCGACCACCAAGGAACTCGACGCGCTGGTCCGTAAGATCCGCGCCGACCCGCGCGGCTGGATCGCCCAGCCGGTGGTGCAGTTGTCGACCGTGCCCACCAAGGTCGGCGACGACCTCGCCCCCCGCCACGTCGACCTGCGCCCGTTCGCGGTCAACGACGGGGACGACATCTGGGTGCTGCCCGGCGGGCTGACCCGCGTCGCGCTGCCCGAGGGCTCGCTCGTGGTCAACTCCAGCCAGGGCGGTGGCAGCAAGGACACCTGGGTGCTCGCCACCCGTGCCTCGTCCGAGGAACGCGAACTCGGTGGTGAGGAACTCGTCGGCGAGCCCGCCGAGGCGCCACCGGCCGAGCACGGACCGGACGTCGCCCTGCTCACCCAGCAGCAGCAACAGCAGCAGCAGGCCGGACGCACGGAAGGGGTTCTGTAGATGTTGGCACGCAACGCCGAGTCGTTGTACTGGATCGGCCGCTACGTCGAACGCGCCGATGACATGGCGCGCATCCTCGACGTCACGGTTCACCAGTTGCTCGAGGATTCCACCCGCAACCCGGACGCCGCCTCGCGCATCCTGCTGCGGGTCCTCGGCTTCGATCAGCCCGAGGAATCCCTGGACGTCTGGTCGCTGACCGATCTGGTCGCCTTCGGGCGCGAGGGCAACGGTTCGATCTCCGATGCGGTATCCGAGGCGCGCGAGAACGCCCGCGGCGCCCGCGAGGTCACCTCCAGCGAGATGTGGGAGTGCCTGAACACCACCTACAACGCGCTGTCGGAACGCACCCGTGCGGCGCGACGTCTCGGTCCGCACGAATTCCTCCAGTTCGTCGAGGAGCGGGCGGCGACCTTCGCCGGGCTCGCGGACTCGACGCTGGTCCGGGACGACGGCTACCGCTTCCTGCTGCTCGGCCGGTCGATCGAGCGGGTCGACATGATGATCCGGTTGCTGCTCTCGCGGGCGGGGGAGCGGCCGACCTCGCCGACCTGGGTCGCGGTGCTGCGCGCGGCCGGAGCGCACGACACATACCTGCGCAGTCATCGCGGTGCCCTCGACGCGCGGCGCATCGTGTCCTTCATGCTGCTCGACCGGGAGTTCCCGCGCTCGGTCCTCTTCGCGCTGTCCCAGGCGGAGCGGTGCCTCGAACAGCTCGATCAACGTTCGCAGGTGCACACCGGTGCGCGGGCGGAGGTCCGCCGCATGTTGGGCCGGGCGCGCAGCGAACTGGAATTCCTGCCGCAGGCCGCCCTGCTCGAGGATTTGCAGACCCGCCTGCATGCGCTGCAGCAGACCTGTATTCAGGTCGGCGAAGCGATCGGCGAATTGTATTTCCATCCCACCGCGTACGTCAGTTGGACCGGTAGCGGCAATAGCTACAACCTCGAGGAGGAGCACGTATGAGTTGGCGACTTCGTGTGGTGCACACGACCGGCTATTCCTACGAGGCGCCGGTGACCTCTTCCTTCAACGAGGCTCGGCTGAGTCCGCGCAGTGACCATCGTCAGAATGTGATCGTCAATCGCGTCGAAACGGAACCGGCCACTCGGTCCTATCGCTACGACGACTATTTCGGCACCGCGGTTACCGCTTTCGACCTGCACGCACCGCATACCTCCCTCGTCGTGATGGGATCCTCGATCGTCGAGACCGACGTTCTACCGCTTCCGGATCCGGAGGATGTGCTCGACTGGGACGATTTGGCGGGGCCGCATATCACCGATCGCTACGACGAATGGCTGAGCAAGACAACCTATGTGCCGCGGGATCGTGCACTCGGAGCGTTGGCCAAGAAGCTGTCCAAGGGTCTGGACCCGATGGCCGCGGTGATCGCGATCAGTCGCTTCGTGCACGACGAGATGTCCTATGTGCCCGGCACCACCGGTGTGCACACCTCGGCGGTCGACGCGTGGAAGGAACGCAAGGGCGTCTGCCAGGACTATGCACACCTGACCTTGCTGATGTTGCGCAGCATCGGTATTCCGTCGCGCTACGTCTCCGGGTATCTGCACCCGTCGAAAGAGGCGGAAATCGGACAAACCGTCGAAGGGCAGAGTCACGCCTGGATCGAAGCCTGGACCGGCACCTGGTGGGGGTACGACCCGACCAACGCGACGGAGATTGGCGAACAGCATATTTCCGTCGGGCTTGGACGCGACTATGCCGACGTTCCGCCCCTGAAGGGGATTATTTCGGGAGGACGTTCGACAGACCTGGATGTGCTGGCGGAAGTCACACGGCTGGCGTAAGGTCCGCGGCGACCCTGCCCGTCTCTCGAAGTGGACCGAGGAGTTCGCCCATGACCGAATCGACCGCTCAGGAATTCACCGAGCCGGAAGCGATATCGGACGTCAAGAAATACATCGCCGAGGCGGTGGGCACCTTCCTTCTGGTGTTTTTCGGCGCAGGCACGGCGGTAATCGCCGGCGGTAAAGTCGGATTCCTGGGAATCGCCCTCGCATTCGGCTTGACCCTGTTGTTCCTGGTGTATTCGATCGGGCCGATTTCGGGTTGCCACGTGAATCCCGCGGTCACGGTCGGGATGCTGGTGATCGGCCGTATCGAGGCGACCAAGGCGGTGTTGTACATCATCGCCCAGGTGGTCGGTGGCCTACTGGCGGGCTTAGTGCTGTTCGCGGTCGCCGGCAGTCTGCCGAGTTACGACCGGGCCGTGGACGGTCTGGGAGCCAACGGGTTCGGCGCGCACAGTCCGTCGGCGATAGCCGACGCCGGTGGCACCGTGCTGCAGAACGGCTACGGCATCGGCGCGGTGATCGTCATCGAGGTCATCCTGACGGCCGTGCTGGTGTTCGTCGTGCTGAGCTCGACCGATCAGCTGTCGGAGGTGCCCTTCGCGGGTGTCGCGATCGGCTTCACGCTGGCCGCGATCCACATCCTGGCCATCCCGGTCGACGGCACCTCGGTCAACCCGGCGCGCAGCCTCGCCGTCGCGCCGTACCAGGACGGGGCGCTCGCGCAGGTGTGGGTGTTCATCGTCTTCCCGATTATCGGCGGCATCATCGGTGCCTTCGTCTACCGCGGCGTTTTCGGGCGGCAGCAGATCGAGCTCTGATCGAGCGAACTCGTCACGGCGCGGCCGCCGCATCCTCGGATGCGGCGGCCGTTGTCGTTCGGTCGAGTCGACGACCCGGCAGCGATGGTGTCCGGGATGGGCGATCCGACCGCGCGATGGTCCTTCGGGTGTCTAGCCTGATGAGCATGGCCGATCCCGTCGACATCATCGAGCACGCGGCTTCGACCGGGCAGTGGCGGCACTACGACGGCTCCGCCCTGCCCGCGTCGCTGGCGGCCGCGCTCGAGGTCTTCGCCGAGCAGGGCTATCACGGCACCACGATCCGACAGGTCGCCGGCCGTGCGGGATTGTCCGTGCCCGGGCTCTACCACCACTACCCGTCCAAACAAGCGCTCCTGGCGGGCATCGTCGACGCGTCGATGGACGAGCTGTTGTCCCGTTCCTTCGCGGCCGAACGCGAGGCCGGCGACGAACCGCTCGCGCGCTACGACGCGGTGATCGAGTCGTTGTTGCGCTTCCATATGCACCGGCGCAACCAGGCCTTCGTGACGTCGAGCGAGCTGCGCAGTCTCGAACCGGAGGCCCGCGCCCGCCATATCGACCAACGCGATCGCCAACAGCGGCAGGTCGACACGATCGTCGTCGACGGGGCGAACGCCGGGGTCTTCGCCGCGGAGTACCCCCTCGACGCGGCCCGAGCGGCTGTCACCATGTGTGTCGCGGTGGCCTCCTGGTATCGCCCGGGCGGAGCGATGTCGGTCGACGAACTCGTTCCGCGCTACGCGGAGCTGGCCCGGCGCCTCGTCGGATACCGACCGTCATGACCCGTCGGTGTCCGGATGCGGCATCCGATCCGACCCGGATCGGTGCGGCCCGCGCCGGGTGCCGCAGCGTCACCTCTCGCCCGAACCCCGCCCCGATGGCCGTCGCAGCATTGACGCTCGACCCGCATCATGTCATCGTGAACGAACCGAGCGATCGCTCGGTCGGTGGCCGATCCCGGTTACCGGATCCACATTTGCCCCGGAGGTCCGATGTCCGTACCGACCGCAATCGACGCTGCCGCGCTGGCCGATCTGATCGAGCGGACCCGCACGTTCATCCGGGAGGAGGTGTTGCCCGTCGAGGACGCCTCCGGGGGTGACATCGTCGCCGCCGGTGGCGACAAGCTGCGCGTCGAACTGCAGGACAAGGCGAAGGCCGCCGGCATCTTCGCGCCGCACGCCCCGATCGAGTACGGCGGACTCGGGCTGCCGATCACCCAGCACGCGCCGCTGTTCGAGGAGGCCGGCTACTCGCTGTTCGGCCCGGTCGCGCTGAACATCGCCGCCCCCGACGAGGGCAATACCCACATGCTCGACAAGCTGGCCACCCCGCAGCAGCGCGCCCACTACCTCGCGCCGCTCGCGACCGGCCACGTGCGCTCGGCGTTCGCGATGACCGAACCGAGCCCCGGCGCGGGCGCCGACCCGCGCGCCCTGCGGACCGCTGCCGTACGCGAGGGCGATACCTGGCGCATCACCGGCGACAAGCACTTCATCACCGGCGCGGACGGTGCCGACTTTTTCATCATCATGGCCCGCACCTCGGGTGAACCCGGCGATCCCGGCGGAGCCACGATGTTCCTCGCCCCCGCCGACAGCCCCGGCATCACCGTGGGACGGCATATCGAGACCCTCGACCGCGCGATGATCGGCGGCCACTGCGAGGTGCGCTTCGAGGACCTGATCGTCGGTGAGGACGCGGTGCTCGGCGGTGTCGACGCCGGCTTCGCGGGCGCCCAGGTGCGCCTCGGCCCGGCCCGGATGACCCACGTGATGCGCTGGCTCGGCGCCGCCCGCCGTGCCCACGACATCGCCCTGAACTACGTGAACAACCGCAGCGCCTTCGGCTCCTCGCTGGCCGAGCTGGGCATGGTGCACCAGTTGGTCGCCGACAACGAGATCGACATCGCCGCCACCCGGGCGCTGCTGATGACCGCCTGCGCCGAACTCGAACTCGGCGGTCACGCCGGGACCTCGACGTCGATCGCGAAGACCTTCGGCTCCGAGGCGATCGGCCGCATCGTCGACCGCTCGGCACAGATGTGTGGCGGGCTCGGCGTGTCCTACGACCTGCCGCTGGCGCGGCTGATGCGCGAGGTGCGGCCCTTCCGGATCTACGACGGCCCCTCCGAGGTGCACCGCTTCTCGATCGCCAAGCGGGCGCTCAGCGCGTCGCGGCGGGCCGCGGCCGAGTCCGGCGCCGGCAACGCCGCCCTCGTCGCGACGCCGGAGCCGGAGATGGTTCGATGACCGCCGCGACCCCACCGACCTCGACCGATCTCGCGGGCCTCGACCTGCCCGCGCTCGACGCGCATCTGCGCGAGATCGGCGTCGCCCGCAGCGGCGAGCTGACCGGCCGGCTGCTGTCCGGGGGACGGTCGAACCTGACCTTCCTGGTCGCCGACGACGCCTCCCGCTGGGTGCTGCGCCGTCCGCCGCTGTCCGGGCTGACCCCGTCCGCGCACGACGTCGCCCGCGAATACCGGGTGGTCGACGCGCTGGGGTCCACGGCCGTTCCGGTCGCCCCGACGGTGACGGTCGACGCCGAGGGCACGGTCCTGGGCGCTCCGTTCGCGATGGTGGCATACGTCGACGGCCGGGTGATCCGCACCGCCGACGACCTCGCCGGGGTACCGGCCGCGCAGGTGTCGCCGACGATCGACGCGCTGGTCACCACCCTGTCGGATCTGCATGCGGTCGATCCCGCCGCGGTGGGCCTGGGCGACTTCGGTCGACCCGAGGGCTACCTCGCCCGCCAGGTGCGGCGCTGGGGATCGCAGTGGCAGCACGTCCGCTTCGACGACGACACCCGCGACAACGACGTCTCCACCCTGCACGACCGCCTCGTCGAGGCGCTGCCCGAGCAGCAGGGCACCTCGATCGTGCACGGCGACTACCGCATCGACAACGTCATGGTCGACCACGACGAGCCGACCACGATCCTGGCGGTGGTCGACTGGGAGCTGTCCACCCTCGGCGACCCGCTCAGCGACGTGGCGTTGATGTGCGTCTACCGCGACCCGGACTTCGACGACGTCCTCGGCCTGGCCGCCGCGTGGACCTCCCCGGCGCTGCCGTCCGCCGACGACATCGCTCAGCGCTACGCGGCCCGGTCCGGTCGGGACCTCGTCGGCTGGCCGTTCTACCTGGCGCTGGGGTACTTCAAGCTGGCGATCATCGCCGCCGGCATCGACCATCGCCGCCGGACCGCCGAGGGCGCCGGGCGCAGCGCCGACGCCGAGGCCCCCGACCGGGTCGGCGCTTCGGTCGCGCCGCTGCTGGCCACCGGCCTGCGCATCATCTCCGGCTGAGCCGCAGCCGGGTTCGGGGAGTTCTGCGTCCACCCGGTGGATGCAGAACTCCCCAACGCGGCCAGCGGTGTGGGGGGTGGCGGAGTGCCGGGGCGCGCTTGGCGGTGGTGTCGGCGGAGCGGTGACGTAGGTAGGCGGGCTCAGACCAGGCTCAGGCGGCCCTTGGTCTCCGACGCGGCGACCTCGGCGCGCTCGCGGATGGTGTGCAGGGCGGCGGTCTCCGCCTCGATCGGGGCGGTCAACTTCTCCCGGGCCACCCGCTCGACGCTCTCACGCAGCCGCGTCCGCGCCGCCGAGGCGCGGCGCGAGGCGCCCAGGATCGCGAGCAGCCGCGACAGCAGGGCGAGCACCAACCCGGCGAAGACCCCGCCGGCCAGCAGCACCGTCGGCAACGGGAACTGGCCGAGCATCGGGGTCGGCGGCTCCGGCATCTGCAGGTAGGCGAAGCCGAAGAGGATCGCCAACCAGGTGAACCCGACGACCACCAGCGCGATCAGCGCCCACTGCAGGAACCCGACCAGCTGCTGCCAGATCGGCACCCGGCTCGCCTCGATCGCGGTCCCTGCGATCGCCACGTCCAGGTCGTCCGACAGATCGCGGGCCCGCACCACCGCCATCGCCCGGGCCTGCTCACCCCACGGCTCGGGCAACTCGGCCGTCGCCACCGACACGTAGCGCCGCGCGGCCCCGGCGACCGCGGACCGCGCCGCGGGCGACGCCGACGGCAGGGAGGTGCGCACCAACTCGGCCTGCGCCTCGCTGTGACGTTTGCCGGACATCCCGAGCCCGCGCAGACCGATCCGGCGCAGCGGGTCGGCGCGCAGCTTGTTGACCCACCGCGTCGGCGGCCAGCCGGTCGCGGCGATCGCGTCCCGCTCGGACGACCCGCGCACCGCGTCGACCACCAGCGGGATCCCGGCGGCGGTCTCCAGGGCGTCGATCAACTGCGACTGCGCCTTGGCCGCCGCCTCGCGGACCTTGCCGCTCGGCACATCGGACGACGGCACGGTCGCGTCGAGCAGATCGCGGGCGGAGTGGCGCACATCGGCGATCAGCCGGGCGGTCGCCGCCTCCCGCCGGCGCACCGCGTCCGCGATCACCGACCGCAGCTGATCCATCCCGGCGCCGGTATGCGCGGAGACGCCGAGCACGGTGACGTCGGTCAGCCCGTCCTTGGCCGCCAACGACCGCAGGTCGGCGACGCAGGACTGCGCCTCGGCGGGGCTCAGGCGATCGATCTGGTTGAGCACCAGCAGCACCACCGCGTTGTGCCCGGCGAGCGGGCGCAGGTAGCGGTCGTGCAGGATCGCGTCGGCGTACTTCTGCGGGTTGGTCACCCAGATGAGCAGGTCGGCGCGTTCGGTGAGGTAGTCGGCCCGGATGCGGTGATCGGCGACCACCGAGTCGTGGTCGGGCAGGTCGAGCAGGATCAGCCCGTCGGCCAGCCGATTGTTCGGCTCGAGGCGGTGCCGCTCGTGGATCGACAACCAGTCGAGCACGTCACCGCCCCCGCCGCCGACCACCACCGCCAGCGCGTTCGACGTCGTCGGCCGCTGCACCCCGGTGCGGGTGATCTCGCTGCCGGCGATGGCGTTGAAGACCGACGACTTGCCCGCGCCGGTCGCCCCGGCCAGCGCGACGACGGTGTGCTCGCCGGAGAGCGCGGCCCGCTGCGCGGCGCGTTCGACGATCGCCCGCGCCGGTGCCAGCGCGGTCTGCGGCAGCCGCCCGGCGCCGAGCCGGATCGCCTCCTGCAGGGCTTCGGCGCGTTCGGCCAGGCTCGGACCGGAACGTCGGGGACTCATCCGCGTCCCTCCGCATCCGGTCGCGGGCGGGCTGCGGGGTCTTGCGGTTGCGGCTCCGGGCGGGCGCCGAAGAGCCGCTTCCAGAACCCCGGCTTCTGCTCCCGAGCCGCCTCGTCCGCGATCCGCTCGCCGGCGGGCAGCGCGGTCCGGGCTTCGGCGGCCTCGATCGGCACCCCGCGCAATTGCGCGCCGCGAAGGCTCTGGCCGAGCGCCAACGGGTCGGGACCGCGGGAGATCGCCCGGGCGGGGCGGGCGGCACGTTCGGCCCGCGCCGCACCGACCACATCGGCCGCCGCGCGGCGCAGCGCCTCGCCGTCGCCGGGGGTGATCGCCATCGCGTCGAGTCGGGTCATCGCGACCCGCGAGTCGGTATCGAGCAGCACATCGAGGCGTTGTTCCAGGCGTTCCTGTGCCTGTTTGGTCAGCCGGCGCACCGCGTCGTCGCCGAAGGTCGCCTCCAGCAGCTTCTGCGCGATCACCGCGGTGCCACCGGCGATGCCGATCTCCGCGCCCGACAGGCCACCGGTGCCCGCGAAGACCAGGACCATCAGCGAGACGCCCAGCCCGTTGACGCCGAACGACGCCGCCCGGGCGAGCCCCCGCCGGTCCTCACCCTGCTCGCGCACCAGGGCCAGCACGTCCTGCTGCCAGCCCCGGATCTGGCCGGTGATCAGCGCCCGCAGCTCGGCGGTTCCGCCGGTCGCGGCGAAGGGCAGCGTGTTGTCGACCAGGACCGCCGAGCCCGCGGGGTCGGCCCGCCACCCGGCGATCACCCGTTCGCGGGCGGTCTCGACCGCGTCGAGCGCGACGGCCTCGAGCCCGTGCGCGATCGCGGTCTCCACTTCGACCGCACCGGCCGGCTTGCCCTTGAGGAAGGAGCCGATCCGGTCGCGGACCTTGCCGATGCCCTCCTCGATCGAGCGCATCAGGTCGCCCGCGCCGACGAAGTCCTGCCAACGGCCGAGCACCTCGCCGCGCAGCATCGCCCCGTCGGTGGTCGCCTCGGCCATCTGCCGGTGCGCGTCGCGGTAGGCGACCGCCACGATCGCCTTCAACCGGTCGAGGGCGGCGATCTGCTCGTCGCCCGCCGCGGACAACGCGTCGAGGCGGCCGACCAGGTCGGCGATCATCCCGTCGCGGGTCGCGGTGGCCAGCTCGTCGCGGGCCGAGGAGTTGCCACCCAGGTCGGTCAGCCAGCCGGAGACCTCCGCGACCGCCCGTTCGGGCAGCATCCCCTCGGCGTCGAGCGGCGATTCGGGAACGACGAACAGCGGCGAGTCGCCGAGGCCGTTCTCGTGCATCATCCGCTGCAGATCGGCGACCACCGCGTCCGCGCCCAGGTCGATCCGGTCGAGGACCAGCGCGATCTGCGCGTGCCGCTTCGCCGCGGCGGTCAGCAGATCCCAGGGCACCGCGTCGGCGTAGCGGGCGGCGGTGGTGACGAACAGCCACAGGTCCGCCGCGGCCAACAACTGCGCGGCCAACTCCCGGTTCGCCCGCTCCACCGAATCGATATCGGGGGCGTCGAGCAGCGCGAGCCCGGCGGGCATCCCGGCGAAGGGCACCAACCGCAGGCTGCGCACATCCTCCGGTGCATCCGGCTTCGGCGGCTCGGGCGTCCCGAATGCCGGGTTGACGATCTTGGCGTGGATGCGCGGCAGATTCGGCAGCACCCGTTCCGGGCCGAACCAGGGCGCGTCGCCGGTGTTGTGCACCAGGACTGGGGAGCGGGTGGTCGGGCGCAGCACCCCCGGCCGGGTCAGCGGGGCACCGAGGATCGAGTTGACCAGGGTCGACTTGCCCGCCCCGGTCGAGCCGCCGACCACCACCAGCAGCGGGGCGCCCTCGGCGCGCAGGCGGGGGAGCAGATAGTCGTCGAGTTGGTTGACCGTCGCTTCGCGCAGGTGACGGAACTCGTCGACCCGGGCGCCGTCGAGCGGCAGCCGCATCGCCGAGAGCCGGCCGCGCACCACGTCGAGGGTGCGCAACAGTTCCGACCGGGCGGCATATTCGTGCCGGGTCGCCTCGGCGATCGGGTCGTCGATGATCTCGCCCCAACCGGTGTCCGGCGGCGGCGCGGACGGGCCGGTCGAGCGCGGGTCGTAGCCGGGCTGAGGGGCCTGCGGCAGCGGGGCCCGCTCGTAGGTGGGTGCGGGCGGCTGGATGCGATCCCACTGCCCGATGGTCGCCGGCAGATGCGGCAACGGGGGCGCCTGCTCGATCCGGCGGTCGTCGGGCACCGCCGGTCGGCCGTAGGCCGGGGTCTCCTCCTCCGACAGGGCGTCCGACCCCGCGTCCCACTCCGGGCGGGCGTCCGTCCGCGGATCGGACCACACATCGGGTCGGCCCCCGGTGTCCGGACGACCCGTCGACGCGGGTCCGGCGCCGCGCTGCGGTGCGGGCGGCTGGGCGGGACGTCCCTCGTCCGGCTCTGTCATAAACGTCAGTCTGCCGGAGCGCCACCGCCGATGTCTCGAAGGTCGGACATGGTGTCCCTGAATTGCCGCACGAGCGCGGGCGGAAACCGGGCGGAAACGTGGTCGACAGGGCGATGCCGACGCCCGAGGATGGGGCCATGACCTCCACACCGTCCGTGCTGACCCCGCCGGAAGGGCTCGCGCGGTACGAGCGCGATACCGCAGCGAT
The DNA here is from genome assembly GCF_001552615.1 of Millisia brevis NBRC 105863. Lineage (GTDB taxonomy): Bacteria > Actinomycetota > Actinomycetes > Mycobacteriales > Mycobacteriaceae > Millisia > Millisia brevis. Next base: position 69,869 of record NZ_BCRN01000003.1, on the reverse strand, counting down.
CGCCGATCGGCTTGTCGATGTCGACGTCGCCGCCCCGGTGCCGACCTGCCCGGGATGGACCGTGACCGATCTGATCCTGCATCTCGGCGAGGTCCACCAGTGGGTCGGCCACGCGATCCGGGAAGGCACCCCCGACGGCGCCTTCACCCCGCCCGAGAAGACCGACGCCGCCGCATTGAGCGGGTGGTACGCCGAGCAGGCCGGGGCCTTGGCCGACCTGTTGCGAGTCACCGACCCCGAGACCCCCGTCTGGCATTTCGGCCCCAAGCCACGGGTCGCCCGATTCTGGTTCACCCGCCAGGCCCACGAGGTCGCGATCCACCGCATCGACCTCGCCGCCGCCGCGGGGGACCCGTGGCCGTTGCCGGACGAGACCGCGGCGATCGACGGAATTCTCGAGATCGCCGACGTCTTCTACCCCCGTCAGGTTCGGCTCGGCCGCATCGAGGCGATCGACGCCGGGGTGACCTTCATCGCGGGCGACCACAGCCGCCTCATCGGGGAGCGATCGGTGGCCGAGGTCAGCGGCCCCGCGTCGGTGCTCCAGCCGCTGATGTGGGGACGGATCGCCCCGGACGACCCGCGGGTGACGATCACCGGCGACGCCGATGCGGTGCGCCGCGTGCTGGGCTCCGGCATCATTCCCTGACCGCTCGCCGGGGAGCGCGGTGAGAACCGACACCCTGCCGAACCCCGGGCCGCGTGACAGAATTGGCGCGGCCCGGACGCCGTCGTCGGGCCACCCGTCGAAAGGAACGTACCTGCCATGTCGGTAACCGCGGCGGCGGCCGCCATCACCGATCACACCCGTTGGGTCGACGATTTCCCCAGCCCGGGAATACGTTTCGCCGACCTGACGCCCACTCTGGCGGATGCCACCACCTTCCGGGCCATCGTCGACGCGATCGCCGAGTCCGCGCCGGGTGATGTCGACCTCGTCGCCGGCGTCGATGCGCGCGGCTTCCTGTTCGGTGCGGCCGCGGCGGCGGTCATGGATACCGGCGTGCTCGCGGTCCGCAAGAGCGGCAAGCTGCCTCCGCCGGTGCGGTCCTGCTCGTACACCCTCGAATACGGCAGCGGCACCCTCGAGATCCCGCTCGAACTCGACCTGCGCGGCCGCAAGGCGCTGGTGGTCGACGACGTGCTCGCGACCGGCGGAACCCTGTGGGCGACGAAGGAATTGCTGAAGATGGCCGACGTCGAGGTCGTCGGCATCACCGTCGCGATCGAGTTGACCGAATTGCAGGGCCGCGATCGTCTGGCCCCGACGCCGGTCAGCGCGCTGCTCGCCATCTGATCCATCAGCGGCGCACCCAGACGAACCAGGTGCCCGGCCCGTAGCGGTTGGTGGCGTCGAACTCGGCGGCCAGTTCGTAGCCTCCTTCGGGGGCCAGCAGGTCGTCGAGTTGCCGGGCGAGCTGCGCGCTGGGGCCGTACCGCAGCACCACCACGTCGAAGTATCGCTCCGACAACGCCGCCCGATAGGCGGGCAGTCCGCTCAGATCGTTGCCTCGGGCGTCGGTGTACAGGAACGTGTACATACCGGTCCACTGGTACGGCTCGACCAGGTCGCGCAGGTAGTAGCGGGGTACCTCGCTCTCCTCGACCAGGTAACGTCCGGTGATCGGCCGCGCCTGCATCCGCAGCGCCTCCACCATCTCCGTGCTGTTCGGCCAATCCCGGAATCGTTCACCCGCCTGCGCGATTCCGGTACCCGCGACCGCGACGCAGATCGCCAGGACCGCCGCGAGGCCGCGGAAGGTCGGGGCGCGCAGCAGGCCGGACAGCGCCAGGCCGGCCAGCGGTGCGGCGAACCACAGTCCGAAGCCGACGTGCTTGTGCAGGGAGACCGCGGTGTGCATCGTCGCCTGTTGGATCGGGGCGGCGCAGGCCGTCGCGATCAGGGCTAGAGCCAGCAGGGTGCGGATCGGCGCCGCGGGCAGCGGGCGGCCGAGGTGCACCCGGCCCGTCGCGTACAGCACCCCGCCGATCGCGGCGATCAGCACCGGCAGGCCGACCAACTGTGCCGCGCCGACCAGCACGTCGGCGGCGGGATCGGAGCCAGGTTCGCGCTCGGTGGTCGTCACCCGCAGCCCGGTCCACAAGGGGGAGTAGCCGTACAGGATCGCCCCGATCGGCGCCGCCGTGGCCGCGGTCAGCAGCGCGGCGCGCAGGAACGCACGCAGCGGGCCGACCACCGGCACCGCGACCAGCAAGCAGATCGCCGCCACCGGCGGGAAGTACAGCGCTGCTGCGTATTTCAGGAAGAAGGCGATCGCCAATGCCCCGGCCGCCGGCAGCGCCGGCAGAAACGCACCCGGCCGCCGGACCACCAGCCAGGCCGCCAGAGCGCAGAACATCAGCGCCGCGGCGTCGTAGGTCGCGAGATTCCCGATGAACAGGATCGGCTCGGTCACCGCGAAGATCGCGGCGGCGACCACCGCCGACCGGCGGTCGAAGAGGTGCCGGGTCGTCCCGTACAGCAGCGCGGTGGTCGCCAGGGCGAACAGCAGCGACAGGCCGCGCGCCGCGGTCAGCCCGCCGACCGAGTCGACCGCCGCGGCGGCGACCGGATAGAGGCCGGGGGCGCCGGAGAAGTACACCGAGTAGACCTCGTAGGTCGGCGTCCCGTGGCGGATCAGATCGATCAGGCGATGTCCCGCATAGAGATACAGGGCCTCGTCCTGGAAGGCGGTATTGCGCGGGAGCAGGGTCAGCACCGCCTGCAGTCCGAGCACACAGAGCAGGGGCCCGCGCCGACGCACCTCCCGCAGCGGGGCGTGGCGGCCCAGCAGTCGGCGCACCCCCTCGGCCGGCCCGCCCGGTTCGGCCGGCAGGTAGGCGCGGGCGAGTTCGGTGCCGCGCGGGGCAGGCAGCGCCGCGGTCATCGGACCTGCCCGGCGGACATCGGCAACCACTGCGCCGGGTCGGGCATCCGCCACGGCAGCGCCCTCGGATCGGTCGGATCGATGAACGGCCCGCCGTCGTGATAGACCACCGCCGCCACGTCGGCGCGCCCGGCGACCGCCAGGCGCACCGCGGCGAGCCACTGGGCTCGATCGGTGAACGCCGATGCCATCCGCACACATCCGACGCCGGTATCGACGGTGGGCGTGCAGATTTGGCTCGGTGGCGCGCTGATCTCCAGGATCAGGGGAGTGTCGGGATGGCGACCGGCGACCGCCGACAGCTCGGCGGCGGGGTCGACCCAAGCGGTGCCGGGATAGGCGTACCAGGTCAGGGCCACCACGTCGATCAGGTCGGGATCCGGGGCGTAGGCACCGTCGTGCACCGGATCGGCAGGGCTCCACACCCACGCCGCGTTGTGGGCGCCGGTGGCGTCGAAAATCTCCCGGATATGCCGCCAGGCGGGGGCGGTGTCGGCCGGGATCCCACCGCGGGCCACCGCCGAACTCGCCACGAAGTCGCGGTCGACCAGCGGAAGGACGGTCAGATACACCGGGGCGCCGAAGGCGGCGATCTCCTCGGCCCACCGCCGCACCGCTTGATCGTGGATACCGTTATCGATCGCGGTCAGCGAGGAATCGAGACCGGGGCGGCCGGATGTGCTGAACAGCAGGGTGATCCACGGCGTACCGCCGCCGGCGACCACTCGCTGCGCCCAGTCGGGGTCGAAGCGATCGGCGATCTCGAAGGATCGGCCCGCGACCGCCCCATTCGGGAACGTCGTGGTCGCCAACTGCGCGACCCGTGCCTCGTCGGCCCCGCTGACTCCGGCCCGTACAGCACCACCGATGGCGCGCAGGGCATCCGCGGAGGCGGCGGCCGCGGGCGGCGCCGAGCGGTCCCCGGCCGCCGTACCGATGGTGAACCAGGACACCAGGGCCGCCGCCGCGATACCCACCAGGAAGAAGCGCGAACCCCAACGCATCTCGCGACGGGGCCGCAGGCGACCGGAGGTCTCGCTGCGCAGGATCGGAATCGCGGTCAGAGCGCCCGACGACGCCCGCCCGGCGCGGGCATCCGCGGCGATCAGACCGAGGGTCACCCCGAACAGAACGGCCAGGTAGCAGGTCCACGCCGCGGCCAGATAGACCGCGGGACCGCGGCTTTCGACCACCGCGACGGTGATCGCCACCAGGCACAGGGCCAGGCCGATCGCATAGGGCGCGGCCACCCGCAGCGAGCCGGCGCCGCCGCGCGTCTTCGGGGTGATCGTGAAGCGGGCGGTCCGCCCGGTGATGGTCGCCCGGGTCGCCGAGACCAGCGCGGGCGCCGAGGCGAATCCGATCGCCACCGACCGCCAGCTGGTGGCCCCGGCGGCGGCATGCCAGAACGCGAACATCGTCAGCGCGTAATAGGGCACGAAGTGTTCGAAGAATTGCCCGGTGGTCGCGCCCTGGACCCCGCTGATCCCGGTGAGGATGAACAGGATCGGAGCGATCACGAAGATCGTGTCGCGCAGCCCGGACAGGTAGTGGGTCATCGCGAGCGCGTACTGCACCCGCTGGTCGGCGGACAGTCCGCTGCCGGGGGCGACCAGCCGTCGCCCGTAGCGGCGCAGCACCGTCAATGTGCCACGCGCCCACCGTTCCTGCTGCTTGAGATAGGCGGGGAAGTCCATCGGCCCGAGGCCGGCGGCATAGATGCCGCGCAGGAAGACGCATTTCCACCGCGGCGCCAGCAGTACGGACGCCGCGAAATCCTCTGTGACGGAATCCCTTGGCAAGCCGCCGATCTCATCGAGAGCCCGGGCGCTGACCACCACATTGGTCCCGCAGATGAACGCCGAGCTGCGGGTGGCCTTGGCCGGGCAGAGCAGCCGGTAGAACAGCGACTGCTGGTCGTCCGCCCATCGGGTGACCGGGTTGCCACGATTGCGGTAGTACTGCCCGGTCTGCACCCAGCCGATCGAGGTATCGGTGAACCACGGCACCGTCGCGGTCAGGAAGTCGGCGGTCGGGATCTGGTCGGCGTCGAAGATGACGACCAATGCGTCGCCGGTGGCCCCCACCAACTGCCGGGCGTTCTCGATATTTCCGGCCTTCGCGCCGCCGCCGACCGTTCGGGTGATGCAGGTGACGCCGAGGCGGTCGGTCAGCTCGATCACCTCGTCGCTGCAGTCCGCGCCCGCGACGCCGCCGTCGTTGCAGACGACCACCTCGATCCGCGCGTACGGATAACGGCGCAGGAACGTATCGCGGGCGAGCAGGACGCCGCGGAGGGTCTGCCCGAGGATCGCCGGTCCCTCGTCGACGGTCGGGACGAAGACGACGATCGGCCGCCGGGTCGGATCGGTGTCGCGGCGCGGTGGACGCATCCGCGACGGCCACATCGTCAGCTGCAGGCCCATGGCGTGCAGGGCGGCGTGTGCCTCGGCCAGCAGCAGCGGAATGCCGATGAACCATCCCGCCCAGGACAGCACCGTCGTCCGCCAGGCCAGATAGTCGATCGCGGCGACCGCGACCGCGGGCGCGATCGCCACCAACCGCAGGTTGCGGCCCGACCAACCGGCGACCCGCGCCAATGCCGCCCCGAGCAGCAGAACCACCAGGGCCACCCACGCGCCCGGCCGCAGCCAGGCGATCAGCACAACCACGGTGACGATCGCGGCTCCGGTGGCGATGCGCACTGCCCGACCCCGCCGATCGACCGGATCGATGACGATCGGCCGCTTCGTCGCGGTCGATGTCTCCGTATTCGGTGGCGAACTTCGCAGTGGCACAACAATAGAGACGTCCGGCATGTATCCCCCCGCATACACCCGTCGCACCAACCGGAAGCGGTCGAGATGCGGCCGCCCCGGTATTCGTCCGTGCGAGGCGTCATAGCCGACGCCAATTCGGACTGGACGGTATCATGGACCGGGACCGCGGTCCTACCAAGCGGATGGGTGTGATCTTTCCCGCACTAACGGACCAGGTTGCCGAAAAACGATCCCGGAACGGACGGTCAGTCCCGCAGATACTGTCCCAACCGGGCGAGAGCTTCGTCGATATCGGCGGGGACCCCGGCAAACGACAGCCGCACCGTCCGCAGCCCCCGGGCGGTATCGAAGTCGATGCCGGGCGCGATCGCGACACCGATCCGATCGAGGATGTGATGACACCAGGCGGTGGTGTCGTCGGTCAGGTGACCGATGTCGGCGTAGGCGTAGAAGGCGCCGTCGGCGGGCGCGATGTCGGTGATTCCCAGCGCCGCCAGCCCGTCGAGGAGGATGCGGCGGTTGACCCCGTAGCGGTGCACGTGGCCGTCGAGTTCCTCGATCGAGGCCCGGTCGAAGGCGTGGATCGCCGCGTACTGGGAGATCGCCGGCGGACAGATCGTCAGGTTGCCCGCCAGCCGCTGCAATGGCTCGCGCAGGTACTCCGGAGCGAGCAGCCAGCCCAGGCGCCAGCCGGTCATGCTGAAGTACTTCGACACCGAGCCGACGACCACCGATTCGCGGGAGGTCTGCCAGGCGCTCGAGGTGACCGGGCCGGTACCGAACTCGATGCCGTGGTAGATCTCGTCGGAGATCAGCAGGGTGTCGTGCTTGGCGCACCAACGGGCGATATCCCGCAGCACGGTCGGGTCGATGATCGTGCCGGTCGGATTCGCGGGACTGGCGATGATCAGCCCGGCGGGCGGCTCCGGCAGCGCCTCGAGCATCGCGACCGTCGGCTGGTACCGGTCGGCGGCGCCGCAGTCGAGTTCGATCACCTCGCAGCCCAAAGCCTGCAGGGTATTGCGGTACGCGGGGTAGCCGGGCCGGGCGACCGCGACCGTGTCCCCGACATCGAAGGCGGCCATGAAGATCAGTTGGAAGCCGCCCGAGGAGCCGGTGGTCACCACAACATCCTCGGCGTCGACGACGATCCCGTGCCGCTCGGTGTGATACGTCGCGATCGCCTCGCGCAGCGGCGCGATCCCGAAGGTCTCGGTGTAGCCGAGGACGTGGGTGTCCAAGGCGTGGTGCGCGGCCGCCAGCACCGGCGCGGGCGCGGGGGAGCCCGGCTGACCCGCCGTCATCGACACCAGATCCCCGTAGGTGCGGGCACGCACCGCGGCGGCCCGCATCATGTCCATCACGTGGAACGGCGCGATACCCGAGCGCAGCGATTCGGTGCCGCGGGCGTGCCGCGCGGAAGCCGCCGACCGACCGGTATCGGCGGTCACCTCAGTTCCAGCCGTAGTCGCTGCGCAGCACCTCGGCGATGCGTTGGAAGGTCGCCGACGGCATGATCGCGCCCTCCCGGCGAATGCCGTCCTCCGGTACGTCGAGCACCCGGTCGGTGCGCACCCAACTCGGGCGGCGTTTGGCGTCCCAGGGGCCGGAGCCGACCGAGATCCAGCCGGTGTCGTTGTCGTGGTTCTGGCTCGACAGCATCAGGCCGAGCAGGGTGACGCCCTCGCGCCCCACCACCAACACCGGTCGGTCCTTGCCCTGGCTCGGATCGTCCTCGTAGACCACCCACGTCCAGACGACCTCGCCCGGATCCGCCCGTCCGTCGAGGTCCGGGCTGTAGAGAACCCGCCGGGCGCGCTGTGCGGTCGGTTCGGAGGCCGTGGTCGAGGGGCGGACCGGCGTGCCCGGGCTTCCGATCGCAGTACTCGCCTGCCGGGATCGAACCGCCGTTTGCACGGCGGCGATCACCTTCGGGCCGTGGCGTAGCGCCAGCCTCCCCAGCTCGTTTCCCAATGCTCGCCAATCGGTCGCCACCGATTCAGCCTACGACCTCCGCGGTGCCGCGCGTTCGCGCTGTCGGGCACAACGTCCGCCGGGCCGACCGATAACGGGTCATCGGTTGGGGGACAATGGACCGACATGAGGGACTTTCTGTGTCCGAGCTGTGGGAACCGGCTCGCCTTCGAGAACTCGGTCTGCCTGCGTTGCGGCAGCGCGATCGGGTTCGACCTGCCGCGGCGGGCATTCCGGCCCGTCGACTCGACCGGCGCCACCGACGACGGTGGACGGCCGGCGCGGGTCTGCAACAACCTGTCGATCGCCCGCTGCAATTGGTTGGCGCCGATCGACGCGCCCGGCGGACTCTGCCTGTCCTGCCGGTTGACCCGCACCCGACCGAACAACGACGACCTGATCGGTCTGCGTGAATTCGGCAAGGCCGAGTCGGCCAAGCGACGCCTGGTCGTCCAACTCGACGAACTCGGCCTACCGATCGTCGGGCGTGACGAGGACCCGACCGGCGGTCTGTGCTTCGACCTGCTGTCCTCGGAACACCACCGGGTGATCACCGGCCATGCCAACGGGGTGATCACCATCGACCTGGCCGAGGGCGACGACGTCCACCGCGAGCAGTTGCGGGTGTCGATGGCCGAGCCCTACCGCACGATGCTCGGCCACTTCCGGCACGAGATCGGCCACTACTACTACCTGGTGCTCGCCTCCCGGGGCGCCGAACGGCAGCGGTTCGAGGAGCTCTTCGGCGACCCGGACACCAGCTACTCCGATGCGCTCGACCGGCACTACTCCGGCGGCGCCCCCGAGGGCTGGCAGGACGACTACGTGTCCTCCTACGCCACGATGCACCCGGCCGAGGACTGGGCGGAGACATTTGCGCACTACCTGCACATCCGCGACACCCTCGACACCGCCGCCGCCTTCGGAACGGCGCCCGCCGGGGTCACCCTCGACCGGCCGATCCCCGGTCCCGCGGGTTTCCGCTACATCCTCAACCAGTGGCTGCCGTTGACCTGGACGCTCAACATGGTCAACCGGTCGATGGGCCACTCGGATCTGTATCCGTTCGTGCTGCCACCGCCGGTGCTCGGCAAGATGCAGTTCGTGCACGAGCTGGTCACCGCCCGGCAACTGAGGGTGCGCAACCCCCAGGCGGTCGGCTGATCGCCCTGGCCGGACGTCGCTGCCGGCGGCACCCGGGCCCCGACGTGGACGGGCCGGATATCCTTTCTGTCCAGGACCTGTCTGTCAGGGCCGGTCCGACAGGGCCCGGACACACCGAGTACGGAGAACCGACATCAGCAGTTTCGCCGACACCACCTTCACCGATCCCGCACGGATCAGGAACTTCTGCATCATCGCGCATATCGACCACGGCAAATCGACCCTGGCCGACCGGATGCTGCAGCTGACCGGCGTTGTCGACGACCGCTCGATGCGGGCGCAGTACCTCGACCGGATGGACATCGAGCGCGAGCGCGGCATCACGATCAAGGCGCAGAACGTGCGGCTGCCGTGGAAGGTGAACGGCGAGGAGATCGTCCTGCACCTGATCGACACGCCCGGCCACGTCGACTTCACCTACGAGGTCTCCCGTGCGCTCGAGGCGTGCGAGGGTGCGGTGCTGCTGGTCGACGCCGCCCAGGGCATCGAGGCGCAGACCCTGGCGAACCTGTACCTGGCGCTCGACCGGAACCTCGAGGTCATCCCGGTCCTCAACAAGATCGACCTGCCCGCCGCCGACCCGGAACGGTACGCCGCCGAACTGGCGCACATCGTGGGCTGCGAGCCGAGCGACGTGCTGCGGGTATCCGGCAAGACGGGCGTCGGCGTCGCCGAACTTCTCGACGCCGTCGTCGAGAAGATTCCGCCGCCGAAGGGCGAGGCGGACGCGCCGGCGCGCGCGATGATCTTCGACTCGGTCTACGACACCTACCGCGGCGTCGTCACCTATGTCCGCGTCGTCGACGGCCGGATCGTCCCGCGCGAGAAGATCCGGATGATGTCGACCGGCGCCACCCACGAGCTGCTCGAGGTCGGCATCGTCTCACCCGAACCCAAGCCGACCGCCGGGCTCGGCGTCGGCGAGGTCGGCTACCTGATCACCGGCGTGAAGGACGTGCGCCAGTCGAAGGTCGGCGACACGGTGACCAGCGCGCGCAACGGGGCGATCGAGCCGCTGACCGGTTACCGCGAACCGCGCCCGATGGTCTACTCCGGCATGTACCCGGTCGACGGGTCGGACTACCCGAACCTGCGCGACGCGCTCGAGAAGCTCCAGCTCAACGACGCAGCGCTGACCTTCGAGCCCGAGACCTCGGTCGCCCTGGGCTTCGGTTTCCGCTGCGGCTTCCTCGGGCTGCTGCACATGGAGATCACCCGCGAGCGCCTCGAACGCGAATTCGGCCTCGACCTGATCTCCACGGCCCCGAACGTCGTCTACCGGGTGGTGCTCGACGACGGCTCCGAGGTGATCGTCACCAACCCGTCGCACTGGCCCGACGGCAAGTCCCGCGCGGTCTTCGAGCCGATCGTCAAGTGCACGATCATCTCGCCGAGCGAGTACATCGGCGCGATCATGGAGCTGTGCCAGAGCCGCCGCGGCGAACTCGGCGGCATGGACTACCTCTCGGAGACCCGGGTCGAGATGCGTTACACCCTGCCGATGGCGGAGATCATCTTCGACTTCTTCGACTCGCTCAAATCGCGCACCCGCGGCTACGCCTCCCTCGATTACGAGGAGGCCGGCGAGCAGGAAGCCGACCTGGTCAAGGTGGACATCCTGTTGCAGGGTGAGGCCGTCGACGCGTTCAGCGCGATCGTGCACAAGGACGCGGCCTCGACCTACGGCAACAAGATGACCACCAAGCTCAAGGAACTGATCCCGCGCCAGCAATTCGAGGTACCGATCCAGGCGGCGATCGGCGCGCGGATCATCGCGCGCGAGAACATCCGCGCGATCCGCAAGGACGTGCTGGCGAAGTGCTACGGCGGTGACATCTCCCGTAAGCGCAAGCTGCTCGAGAAGCAGAAGGAGGGCAAGAAGCGGATGAAGACCATCGGTCGGGTCGACGTCCCGCAGGAGGCCTTCGTCGCCGCGCTGTCGTCGGACGCAGCATCGGACAAACCGAAGAAGTAGGACATTCGAAACCGCCGCTATTGCGGCAAAATGGAACGATGCCCGTCGAACGTTCCTGGCGCCCGTCGCTGCGTCCCGCTCTGTGGGGGTCGCTGCTGATCGCGCTGGCCACCGTGCTGGGCGCCTGGATCACCCTCGCTCGGGTGAACGATCCGCTGACGCTCGACGTGCACACCGTGGCCGAACTGGCCGCGGAGCGGGAACCCGACATGCTGATGGTGTCCTTCGCCGTCGACACGATCGGCGGGGTGTGGGTGTCCGGGGTCGCGATCTGCATCATCGTCGCCACGGTTCTGCTCGTCCGTCGTCGCCCGGTCGCGGCGCTCTACGTGGTGCTCGCGCAGATCTTCTCCGCGACGGCCGTGCAACTGCTCAAGCATCTGCTCGGTCGGGATCGGCCGGGGCAGATGATCATCGAGTCCGACTACGGGTCCTTCCCGTCCGGGCACGTCGCCAACGCCGCGACCCTCGCGACCGCCGCCGTCGTGCTGCTGCCGCGACTGTGGGTGGCGCTGATCGGCATCGGGTGGGTGCTGTTGATGGCGTTCACCCGTGTGCTGCTCGGCGCGCACTGGTTGACCGACACCGTCGGTGGCGCCGCGGTGGGGGTCGGCTCGGCCCTGCTGGTCGCTGCGGTCTTCGCGCAGTCGGCCGAAGCCGAGGCCGAGGCGCAGCGCTCGGCGCGAGCGGCGCCGACCCCGCAGTGGTGAACGGAGGGGTCTAACGGAGCCGGGGCGAACCTGGCCCCGGTGAACATGCCCGGAGTGAAGACCTAACGCAGGTCGATGGTGAAACCCGCCAGCAGCGACCGGGCGGTGGTGTGCCACCGCGGCCGGAACAGATACAGGCAGCCCAGCCGCAGCAGCGCGGCCTGCTCGTAGAGCCGCAGCCGTACGAAGTCGCAGCCGATCCGCTCCGCGCAGCCGAGGATCTCGGCGCGGGCGATCGCCGCCTGCTCGTGCGCGTAATGCCCCTGCGCATGCCGCAGCACCGTGTGAGCGGCGAGGTTCGCCGGGTCGAGTTCCGGCTCGATCCGCGCGGCGGTGTCGACGTCGAGGACGCCGACCGCCCCGATCTCGTCGAGCAGGATCTGCTTGTCGTGCAGATCCCGATGGCCGATCCGATGGATCACCGGCCGGCGGGGTTCGGTGAGGCGGTCGCCGATCGCCGCTCCGATCCGCCGCAGTTCCGACAGCTCGTCGGCCGGCAGGAAGCGCGCGGCGCGGTCGATCCACTCGGTGACGATGCGCGCCTCGTCGGCGCCGGTGTGCGCCGGCACGTCCGTCGCGGAAACGCTGCGGGCCGCGGCCTCGAGGACCGCACCCGACCATTGATCCGACCAGTACCGCCAGTGCCGCGCCCACACCTGCGGGCGGGCGGCCGTGGCGGGGGCGAGGTCGTGCAGGGTGCGGCCGGGCAGCGTCGCCAACACCACCGAATCGCCGAAGGCGGCGAGCACGCGGGGGGTGCGCAGGGCATCGCCGACGGGGGAGAAGCGGCTGATCCCGGTCAGGATCGCCCGGGCGCGACCGGGCCGCACCACCTTGGTGTACTCGGTGCCGTCCGCCGAGCGCAGCACCGCCCGCTTGCCGAGCCGATGGGAGATCAGCGTGCCACCGGTCGGGCGCGCCAGACCGGGCAGGCGGTGGTCCGCCTCGGCGGGCACCACCCGGGCGCCGGCGGTCGGCGACCACGTACCGGCGATCACGCCGGATGACCGTGGGCCGCGGGCCTCGAAGATGTCGTGATCGCCGTTCGGCCAACTGCGGGTGATCTCCCACATCGTTCCGGCATGGTCGATCCCGGCCGGCACCCCCGACGCTCCGGGCGCCGGTTCCCACGACCCTCCCTGCGCACCCGACACTGCGGGAGCACCCGGCCCGCTCGGCGCACTCGGTACTGCCGGTGCCCCCGACGTGCCCTGCCGCGACGCCGGCAGCGGCGGCGCGTCCCCGGTCACCGGGTGCCCCGCAGGACGTCGCGAGCGGTCTCGATCGTCTCCTCGACCCGGGCGGACCAGCCGGGATGGTGCGTGCGGAACGGTTCGACGGCGCGATCGAACAGGCCACGGGCGGTCCAGATGCGTAACCGGTCGGCGTCGACGGTGCCACCGGCGGCGCGGTAGCCGCGCAGCAGATGATCGGTGGTCTCCGGGCGGCCGGTGAGCAGCCCGGCCGCGGCGAAGGAGCCCAGGTCGCGCTCCACCGGGCCGACGGCGGTGCGGTCGAAGTCGATCAACCGGATCGTCGAACCGCTCACCAGCACCTGGTCGGCCGAGAAGTCGCCGTGCAGACGCGCGGACGCCGCGCTCGATTCGAGCGCCGCCACCGCCGTCGCGATACTGTCGGCGACCTCGAATGCCGCCGGTCCGAGGTCCGGGAGTACCGCCGCGACCGCCTCCGCGCCGGGCCGCAGCCGGGCCCGCAGCAGATCGGCGTCCGGGGCCGGCATCGCCCGGTAGGTCTCGTGCCGATGGACCCGGGCGAGGGCATCACCCGCGGCGAACGCCGCCGGCGCGGATGGTTGCGCGCCCAACGTCCCGGCGCCCCACCAGGAGGCCGACGTGGCGCCGGGGCAGCCGGGGATCTCGTCGATCGGCAGCACCGGGTGACCGGCCGCCGCCAACGACCGCGACACCGACAACGCCACGTGCGGGGTATGGGTGGACACCTTGATCGCCAACGCCCCCGTCGCCGTGCGGCTGTGCACCACCAGCCGGCGCAGCGGGTTGTGCCGCACCACCGTGGCGTCGGCGAACAGCGGCGCGTAGCCGGTACGCAGCCGGTGCAGGGTCGTGCCGAGGGGGCGGTCGGACCACAGGTCGCCGGCCACCATGCCGGGGAACCCGGCGAAACCGTCGACCCGGGCGCCGCAGCGGGCGGCATGCCGGCGGGCCTTGTCGAGCTTGACCGGATCGGCGAAGACCCCTATCCACCCGACGTCGCCGAACCGGTGCTGCTCGACGTCGGCGCGCCGCCAGGCGGCGACCAGACTGGTGCCGGGCTTGTAGCGCAGCCGGGTCACCCGGGCGGGGAATCCGAACAGTTCGCTCAGCCGATCGGGCAGCAGCACCCGATCGATCCCCGGCAGTCGAGGTTCGGTGTCGACGATCGCCCGATCGGCGCTCGTCCCGGCATCGACGCTCATCCGATGACCTTTCCGTTCGGTGATTGATCGCGCATCCAGGCCGACAGCCGGCTACCGGGATCGGCCAGCAGCGCGCCGGGGGAGCCGTCCTCGACGATCGCGCCATCCTCGATCCACAGGACCCGGTGGCATTCGCTGACCGCGTGCGCGTCGTGGGTGATCGTGAGGGTGGTGCGCCCGCGGGTCAGCCGGCTGATCGACTCCTGCACCGCGGCGCGGGTGGCCGGATCGAGGCCGGTGGTCGCCTCGTCGAGCACGACGATCGGTGCGTCCCGCAGCAGCGCACGGGCGATCGCCAGCCGTTGCCGTTGACCGCCGGAGACCGTGTCGCCGCGGGCGCCGAGCACGGTGTCGTAGCCGTCGGGAAGCGCCGCGATGAAGTCGTGCGCCCCGGCCAGCCGGGCGGCCCGTTCGATCGCCGCGTCGTCGGCGCGCAGGTCTCCGTAGCGAATGTTCTCGCGGATCGAGGTGGCGAACAGGATCGACTCCTGCAGCAGGATCGACACCTGCGCGCGCAGGCTCGCCAGCGTCACCGTCCGCAGATCGTGCCCGTCGATCAGAATCTGTCCGGACGCCGGTTCGACCAGCCGCAGCAGATGGCTCGCCAGGGTCGACTTGCCGGCTCCGGATGGCCCGAGCAGACAGACGTTCTGACCGGCGGGGATGTGCAGGTCGAGCCGACGGAACAGCGGCCGGCGGTGCCCGTCGAGGGCGATCAACCGCTCGATGCGGATATCACCGGTCACCCGCGGCAGGTCGACCGCGCCGGGGGCGTCGGTGATCTCCACCCGCTGGTCGAGCAGGTCGGCCACCCGCTCCCCGGAGGCGCTCGCGCGGGCGATGCGGCCGGTGTACTTGGCCATATCGCGCAGCGGCTTCATCGCGATCTTCAGGTACATCATGAACAGCACCAGGTCGCCCGGCGTCATGCCGCCCTGAACGACCCGCCAGCCGCCGAGCGCCATCACCACCGCGGTCGCGATGCCGACGATCACGTCGGTGCTGCGCTCGAGCCCGGCGGCCAGCCGGCGGGCCTTGATGCCGTCCTTGAGGGCGACGTCGTTGCCCTTGGCGAAGCCGGCGGCGAGGGTCGACTCGAGGTTGTAGGCCTGCACGACGCGCATCGCCGAGAGCGATTCCGCGGCGGTGCCGGCCAGGGTGCCCTCGCCCTTGCGGGTGCGGCGGCTGGCCGTGGTGATCTGCGGGGCCTTGATCCGCGACACCACCTGGTAGGCGATCGCGGCGGCGGCGACCACCACGGTCAGCAGCGGGTCGAGCCAGATCATCACCAGGCTCAGCACGATCAGCGTCAGGACATTGCCGACCAGCGGCAGCCCGGCGGTGACGGCGACCTCCTGCAGTCGGGCGATATCGCCGACCAGGCGTTGCACGGTATCGCCGGTCGACGCGGTCGAGTGGTACCGCAAGGACAGCTGCTGGACGTGTGCGAAGACCCGCGCGCGCAGGGCGGTGGCGACCCGGGAGCCGACGAAGGCGAACGCGACGGTGCTCAGATAGTTGGTGACCGCGCGGGCGGCGGTGATCACCACCAACGCCAGGGCGCACAGCGCCAGGAAGCCGGCGGTCGCCTCGGGGATGCCGGTGTCGGCGGTGATGCGGGCGCCCAATGACGCGGTGACCGCGTCGATCACGTACTTGAGCGGCCACGGTTCGAGCACCCGCAGCGCCACATCGGCCAGCAGCGCCACGAGCCCACCGAGAGCCAGGAAGCGGTGTTCGCCCAGGTGTGGCCGGATCATCCGCAGCGAGCGGCGCAGCGCGGTCGGCTCGATCCGGTTGGGGTTGCTGCGTTTTCGGGAAGCGGCCGGCGTGGTCGGGCCCGGAGCCCGGGCGCCGACCGGTGCCGGACCGTCGGGTGTCGGGCCGGCGGATGTGGGGTTGACCGGTATCGGGTTGGGGTCGGCCGGTGTCCGGCCGTCCGGGGCGGTCGGCGTGGTCGCGGTCACCGGATGACCTCTCGTTCGGAGGCTCGGATCGCGATGTCGTCGACGATCGCGTCGAGGGCGCGCCGCCAGGTGTGGTCGCGTTCGGCCGCGGTTCGGGCCGCCCGCCCCAGCCGGTCCCGTAGGCCCGGGTCGGCGATCAGCCGGTCGAGCGCCGCGGCCAGGGTGTCAGGGTCGCCCGGTTCGACCAGCAGGCCGGTGCGGCCCGGGTCGATCACCTCCGGGATCTGCCCGATCGCCGAGGCGACCACCGGCAGCCCGGCGGCGAAGTACTCGTAGATCTTCAACGGGGAGAAGTAGTGCCCACCGGCCGCGGCGGGCGGATACGGCGCCACCGCGATATCCATCCGCGCCAACACCCCCGGGATGCGTTCCGGCGGCACCGCTCCGGTGAATTCGACGGTCGCGGGCAGTCGAGCGGCGCGTGCGGTCAGCGCGTCGCGCTGCGGGCCGTCACCGCAGATCAGCAGGCGCCGCCGGCCGATCGCCGGATCGAGCCGACCGAACGCGTCGATCAACACCTCGGTGCCGTGCCACGGCTTGAGGGTGCCGACAAATCCCACCGTGACCGTCGATCGCGCGCGGCGCTCGACCGGGACGACGCGGTCGGTGTTCACCCCGTTCGGCACCACCCGCACCGCGGCATGCGCCCCGATCAGCCCGATCACCCAGTCGCGCACCGGTTCCGACACCGCGGTGACCACGGTGGCCGCCCGTAGGCAGGCGATCGTCGTCTCGACCGCGCGGGCGTCGTCGACCAGTTCCCGGTAGCGGCGCTGTTCGTCGATCAGCGGCGAGTTGACCTCGACCATCACCGGTCGGCCGGTGCGCGCCACGATCGGTGTCGCCGCACCGAAGAGGGCGTACCTCTCGTAGGCGAGATCGAAACCGTCCCGAATGGCCCGCTGCGCCAAGACGATCGACGTGTCGGTGATCGCGACCTCCCGGGCGGCGGCCGGCCCCTTCGGCACCGGGATCGTCACCACCGGCAGATCGCGCAGATCGTCGGGGACCTCGTCGCCGCGACGCACGCAGTAGACCGTCACCGCCCACCCCCGCGCGCGCATCGCCCGCACGATCTCCTGGACGTGTACCGACGCGCCCTTGGTGCCGAAGACGGGGATCCCCGGGTCGGTGCAGAAGTACGCCACCCGGGTCATGCCGACACCCGCTCGACGCACGGGGCGGCGGCCGGGCCGATATCCCGCAGGCAGGAGCGCAGCGCGTCCGCCTGGGTTCGGGAGTCGAAGCGTTCCTCGATCAGCGCCCGCGCCAGCACCGTCGGCGATTCGCGGTCGAACGCCGGGTCCGCCACCTCGACGAGGGCGGCGATCAGATCGTCGAGATCACCCGAGCGCACCAGGGTGCCGGTCTCACCGCTGCGGATCACCTCGGGGATGCCGGTGACATCGGAGGCGATGCAGTAGGTGCCGGTCGCCATCGCCTCGAGGATCACCGTCGGCAGGCCGTCGGCGTTGCCGTCCGCGCCTACCACGCAGGGCGCGACGAAGGCGTCGCTGTCGGCGAGCAATTGGACGATGTCGTGCTGGGGGACCGGGCCGAGCAGTCGCACCCGGTCGTCGAGGTTCAGGCTGCGAATCAGTTCCCGCAGCGGCGTCTCCAGAGCGCCGCCGCCGGCGATGCGGGCCTCGACGCGGATACCGCGATCGCGTACGGCGGCGATCGCGGCGACCAGCAGGTCGAAGCCCTTCTTCTCGACGAGTCGGCCCACGGCGGCGATCCGCAGCGCGCCGCGCCGGGGGAGTGGCCCGCGATAGGGGAAGCGGTCGAGTTCGAGACCGTTGTAGATGCGGCGCAGCCGATGTGCGGCGTCGGGGAACCGCTCGCTCAGGTGGGTGAAGTTGTAGTCGCTGACGGTGACGACGTGGTGGGCGTCGGCGACCTTGACCGCCAGATCCCGCTCGTCGACGTCCTCGTGGAAGATGTCCTTCGCGTGCGCGGTGAACGAATAGGGCAGCGCCAGGATGCGCGCGCACAGGCGCGCGACCGTGGTGGGCAGCGACCCGAAGTGTGCGTGCAGGTGTCCGACGCCGTACTCGTGGGCCAGCCGCGCCAGCGCGACCGCCTGGATCGCGTCGTCGGCGGCGGCGCGGGAGAGCTCCGGCAGCGCGGTGGCTACCCCTTCGGCGAGGCCGTCGACCTGCATCGCCGCGGTGATCACCGCCCAGAAGGTGCTCGGCTTCGTCGGCCGTTCCACATAGATGACCGGCGCGTTCACCCGGGCGAGCTCCCGGTGGAAGCGCGGATCGATCGGTGGGCGCAACGAGAAGATCACCAACCGCTCGCCGCGCTGTTCGCGGGCGAGGATCTCGGAGACGATGAAGGTCTCCGAGAACCGCGGGTACATCTTCAGGACGTAGCCGATCGGCGCATCAGACGACATGAGCCGCTCCCATCGTGGTGTCGGTGACGTCGTCCGGACGTTCGAGCAGGCCGGCGGCGAGCTCGGGTACCCGGGCCAATCCGCCGAGGTCGATCCCGTTGCGGGCCACACGATCCCCGACCCGGCGGGCGATCCATTCGCCGATGGTCGCGGGCTGGGCCTGTTGGGTCGGCAGGGTGTCGATCGCCGATCGCCGGGCGAGAGTGGCCGCGCGGATGCGCTGCTCCTGGCGGCGCACGCAGCGCGGTACGACCAGCGCCGGGGTGGTGGTCGTCATGATTTCGCTGATCGTGTTGTAGCCGCCCATGCACACGACCGCGGCGGCACGGCGGGCGAGCGAGAGCGCCTGATCGACCCACTCGACTACCTCGGTGCCCGGCGCTGCGGCGGCCGCGACCTTGTCCTGGTCACCCTGCCGCATCTGCCGGCCGGTGACCACCAGGTGGCGGTAGCCGTCGGGGATCGGCGCGGCGGCCGCCGCCCGGGCGAGGTCGTAGCCGTCGCTGCCGCCGCCGACCATGGTCAACACGAACGGCTCCGAGCAGACCGGTTCGGCTCGCTCGGGCCTGCCGTGCGCGAGGTAGCCGGTGTACTCGACCAGATGGGACAGTTCGGCGGGGATCTCCCCGGACGCGACCGGGTCGTGCACGCCGCGGTCGCCGTAGACCCAGATCGCGTCGAATAGCGAGGTGATCGTGCGGACCCCGCCGATGCGCTGCCACTCCAGTTCGGCCGCCTCGGGTGCGTCGAGCACCTCGCGCAGTCCGAGCACCACCCGGCAGCCGGGGTTGGTGACGCGCAGCTGGGTCAGGGCCGACTCCAATTCGCGGCGCACCCCCAGCGCGTGCCGATCGATGATCACCAGGTCGGGCGCAAACGATTCGAGGGCGGCGCGCACCAGCGTGCCGCGCAGAGCGGCGACGCGGCTCATCCCCATCGGCAGATGCCGCGGCGCGTAGCCGTCACCGGTGCGGGTGATGCCCGGCACCACCAACCAGTCCCACCCGGCGGGGCGGTCGAAATCGGTGGCATCGGATTCGCCGGTGATCAACAGTCCGGCAACCGGATTCCCGGTGAGCCGCGGCAGGTGTCGGCCGAGCGCGTGTGCGATCGCCAGGTTGCGCTTGACGTGCCCGAGCCCAACCGAGTCGTGGGAGAACAGGACGATTCGCGTCGGCATGGCCGATTCCTTTCGCGTCCGCGGGTGGTTCTTCCATACCCTCCGCCACGAACATGAAACGGCGATGATCTGGACGTGAGAACACCTTCATGTACGGCGACATCTCCCATGCCGAGCCGCCGGGAGGGCGGATCCCGGTTCACGGCGGCGTCATCCCACTGTGATGACGACCACTCACGGTGGCCGAGTGGGCGATTCGGAGAGCGGTTGCTCGGGGTGGTGGTAGCTGTTCGTGCGGGGCTTGCAGTTCGGGTCGAGGTGACGCGGTGGTGTCCAACGGGTGCGCCCGCCAGAGCTTTTCGTGGTTCGCCACCGGTGGGGGCCGGACCCGGCGAGTTGATGATGGGTGGGGCAGACCAGGGTGAGGTTGGTGATGTCGGTGGTGCCGCCGTCGGCCCATTCACGCAGGTGGTGGACGTCGGACATCGAGGCGGGCATCGAGCAGCCGGGGAAGGTGCAGCCGCGGTCGGTCGCGCACAGGAGTAGTCGTTGGTCGGTGGTGGCGAGTCGTTTCGCTCGGCCGAGGTAGAGCGGGCGACTGTCGTGGTCGTCGAAGATCGCCAGGTAGTGCCGGGTGCGTCCGGCCATGGTGATCAGGTCGCGGATCGGCAGGAGTGATCCGCCGGCGGTGGTAGCTATCCCGGCTTGCTGCTGGAGGTCGTGCACGGTGGCGGTCGCGATGATGGTGACCGGCAGGCCGCGGTGTGATCCGAGCCGGTCGGAGGCGAGGGCGTCTCGGCAGATCGCGGCCAGGGCGTCGTGGCAGCGTTGCGCGGGTGTGCGTTGGTCCCGCCGCGCGGCGTCCGGGTCGGGGACACCGTCGATCGTCGACGCCCTACCGTCGTCGGGGTTGCACATGCCGGGGGCGGCGAGTTTCGCGAAGATCGTTTCCAGGTAGGCGCCGACTTCGGGGGTGACGCAGAACGATCCGGTGCGCATCTTGTCCACACCCTGCGCGCCCATCCGGAAGGAACGCTTGCGGGCCCGGTCCCGTTCGGTGAACTCCCCATCGGGGTTGAGGTGTGCGGCGATGCGTTTCGCGGTGGCTTTGACCTCGTCGGGGCGCATGGTCAGCGACAGGTCGGTGAGGCGTTTCTCGGCGTTGTCGCGGTGCCGGTGGTCGACATCAGCGGGCAGATGGTGGAAGAACTCGCGGATCACGGTGATGTGTTCGCGCCCGATCAGGCCGTGCTGTTCCGCTTGGGCGGTGTGTGCCAGCACCGGTGGTAGGTCCTGGCCGGTGAACGACAGCCGTGGTGTGAGGTCGGCGGTGTGGTCGAGTCGGTGTCCCGCTTGGGCGGGTGTGAGGCGTAGCCGGTTGGCGATCACCGCTTTGAGTCTCTCCCCGCCGAAGGCTTCGGGTCCGGCTTCGGCGAGTCGGGCCAGGGGGAGGCGTTGGGCGGCGAAGGCCAGGCGGGTGAGTTTCTCGTACCGGTCGACCATGTGCAGCCACTCGGATTCGGTGGTCCGGTCGGGCGATCCGGACGCGAGCACGCCGAGGCAGCGTTCGATGGTGTCGAACTCCTCGTCGATCTCCCCGATATCCATGACCCGAACGATAGTCGACACCACCGACAGGTTCCGTCGAGTAACCGCGTGCGGCAACGCAATTCGAGACGGCGACTCAGATCGACGCGAAGATGTCAATCACGTTATCCACAGATCCACCCGAGAGTCCGGGTTGTCCACAGGATGATTCGGACCCGGTCAGGTCGCTCGGTGAGCGGGGCGGAAGGTGCCGTGATGACGATCCGACTCCGCGCGGATCACGTGCACCACCGCATTGATCAACGCCAGATGGGTGAACGCCTGCGGAAAGTTCCCCAACTGGCGTCCGGTCTCGGGGGAGAACTCCTCCGCGTACAGCTTCAACGGGCTCGCGAACGACAACAACCGTTCGCACAGCCGATGGGCCCGATCGAATTCGCCGATCTCCACCAACGCCGATACCAGCCAGAACGAGCAGATCATGAAGGTGCCCTCGGACCCCGTCAGCCCGTCATCGGTCGTATCGGTGCGATACCGCAGCACCAACCCGTCCACGGTCAACTCGTTCTGAATCGCGTTCACCGTGGCGACGATGCGCGGATCATCGGCAGGCAGGAATCGCATCAACGGCAGCAGCAGCGTCGACGCGTCCAACGTGGTGCCGCCGTAGTACTGGGTGAACACCCCACGGGAATCGACCCCGTGCGCCAGGACGTCGGCCTTGATCTCGTCGGCGATCGCCTCCCAGCGCTGGGCGTACTTGGGTTCCCCGTGCATCACCGCCAGCTTCGTCCCGCGATCGAGAGCGACCCAGCACATCACCTTCGACGACACGAAGTGCTTCGGTTCGCCGCGCACCTCCCAGATCCCGCGATCCGGCTCGCGCCAATGTGCGATCGCCTCCTCGACCTGCCGTTCCAGCAGCGGCCAGAGCGACTCGGTCGCCTGCTGCCGCGACCGGGCGTGCAGATAGACCGAGTCGAGCATCGCGCCCCAGATATCGTGCTGCTGCTGGCGATAGGCGTCGTTGCCCACCCGGACCGGTTGGGAGTCCTCGTAGCCGGTCAGATTGGTCAGCTCGTGCTCGTCGAGGGTGCGTTCCCCACCGACTCCGTACATGACCTGCAATGGAATCGCGCTTCCGTCCGGCGCGGTACAGACGTCGGCGATGAAGGCGAAGAAGTCGTTGGCCTCCCGGTCGAGGCCCAGGGTGTACAGCGCCCAGAGCGCGAAGGTCGAATCCCGCACCCAGGCATAGCGGTAGTCCCAATTGCGCTCCCCGCCGATCACCTCCGGCAGCGACGTCGTCGCCGCAGCCATCAGGGCGCCGGTCGGCGCGTAGGTCAGCCCCTTGAGCGTCAGGGCGCTGCGCTGCAGATAATCACGCCACGGATGGTCGGGGAACTGGCCGATCGTGATCCACTCACGCCAGTACTCGGTCGTCCGCCACATCCGGTCGGCGGCCTCCTCGAAGGTGCTCGGCGCGGGCAGCGGCGACCACGACAGCGCAACGAAGGCGTTGTCACCCTCGCTCATCCGGGTGCGGGCCCGCACGGTGCGCCCGTCGATCCCGAGCCGCAGGTTCGTCGTCACCGTCAACTCGGCGGTCCCGGCCGGGTCCCCGATCTCCGAGGCTTCCGGGGCGGTCGTCGCATCGGCCGGACGTGCGGTCGCGCGCTCGTAGACCGAACCGGTGTACTCCCAGACGGTGCGGCGGCGCCCATAGTCGAAGGCGGGTTCGCAGGTCATCTCGAATTCGACGACGCCGCTCACACATTTGATCGTGCGCAGCAGGCAATGCTGGGCGTCCCAATCCGACGGCGCCCGCCGGTGGGTACGCGAGCGTTGCTCGACGTTGTGCCAGGGCCCCATCACCAGCGCATCGCGCACGATCAACCAGCCGGTCGAGGTCTGCCACGTCGTCTCGACGATCAATCCGCCCGGCAGATAGCGGCGGGCGACCGGAACGCTCTGGCCGTACGGTCCCACCCGGAAGCTGCCGGCAGATCGATCGAGGATCGCGCCGAAGATGCTCGGCGAATCCGGACGGGGGATGCACATCCACTCGACCGCGCCGTCCGGGGCGATCAGGCAGGTCGTCTCGCAGTCCGACAGGAAGGCGTACTCGCCGATGGCGGGGAAGGCGGAGAATCCGGCCGGCAGCGGCGCGTCCGCGGCGTCGTCACCCGTGTCGTCGGCGGCGTCGTCGCCCTCGGCCGATGCGGTGGTCATCCGATCATCATCGACGGGCGGCCCGGGCGCGTCCAGCATTCGGGGCGGACCGCGATCGTCGACCCGTCGGCGGGGCGGTCTAGGCTGGCACGGGTGTCAGGCATTGCCCAGTGGTGGGACGGCGTGGAGTTGTGGGTCGCCGGTCTGCCCTTCGTCCCCCAGGTGGCGTTGACCCTCGGGGTACTCGTGCCGCTCGCCGGGCTCGCCGCGGCCGGGCTCGACCGATTGGTCGGGCTCGCGATCGGAGCCGGGCGCGATGACGCCGCGGCCCCGGTCCACTCCGGTTCGACCGTGGAGGACCACCGATGACGCGTTCTCGTGTATCACTGATATTGGTAGGGCTGCTGGTGGTCATCGCCGTGGTGTGGTTCTTCTCCCGCTGACCCCTTTCGCCTGCTCCGCAAGGTTTCGCGCAGGCTGCGTCGAATTGTTCCCTCGAACGCCCCGCAATGGGACGGTGCTTTGCGCCGCCGTTCGCTTCGCCATGTCCGTATGTTCCCGGCCGATGTCGGGTTTGTGCGTTCCGATGCGAGGCGGCGGTGGGCAGCACCGTCAGCGCCCATTCCCGGGTGATCGAGGAGAGGTACCTTCATGCAATTTCGAGCACGACGACAGCGGACGCGTCTGGCGCTGATGGCGATGGCGGCAACCGCTGCCATGGTGGCGTCCGCATGTGCCGGTGGCTCGAGCGACTCGGTGGACGGCTCCGGCTCGTCGAGTGGCGCCGGTGTGCCGCTGACCCTGATCGCCTACGCGGTACCGAAGCCCGGCTGGGACCAGATCGTTCCCGCCTTCGAGGCGTCCGAGAACGGTGAGGACCTGTCGTTCAACGCCGACTACGGCGCCTCCGGCAACCAGTCCCGCAAGGTCGCCGACGGCGCGCCGGCCGACCTGGTCAACTTCTCCGTCGAGCCGGACATCACCCGGCTGGTGACGGCCGGTCGGGTCGACGCCGACTGGAACCAGAACGCCTACAACGGTGTTCCGTTCGGATCGCTGGTGTCGCTGGTCGTCCGCGAGGGCAACCCGAAGAACATCAACGATTGGGATGACCTGCTGCGCGACGACGTCACCGTCATCAGCCCGAACCCGCTGAGCTCCGGGTCCGCGAAGTGGAACCTGCTGGCTCCCTACGCAGCCAAGAGCAACGGTGGACAGGACCGCCAGGCGGGCCTCGACTACGTCCGCAATCTGGTCGATCACTTCCCGATCCAGCCGGAGTCGGGACGTGCCGCCACCGAGGCCTTCCTGCAGGGCCAGGGCGACGTGCTGCTCAGCTATGAGAACGAGGCGCTGCTGCTCGAGCGCGACAACCAGCCGATCGAGTTCATCAACCCGCCGTCGACCTTCCGTATCGACAACCCGGTCGCGGTGATCAACAACAGCTCGAATCTCGAGGCCGCGCAGCGTTTGAACGATTTCCTCTACACCGAGGAGGGGCAGACGGTCTGGGCCGAGGCCGGCTTCCGTCCGGTCGATCCCGCCGTGCTCGACAAGTTCCGCGATCAGTTCCCGGAGCCGGAGCAGTTGTGGACCATCGACGACCTGGGCGGTTGGGAGACTGTCGACTCCGAGTTGTTCGGTGACAGCGGCGAGATCACCGCGATTTACACCGAAGCCGCGGGCTGATCACGATGGCAACCGTCACCTCCGCACCTCCGGCGGGGCCGCGCAAGCGGCCCCGCCGGGGCGGGGTCAGCCCCCTGACCCTCGGTACCGCGACACTGTGGTTGTCGATCATCGTGCTGCTGCCGTTGGCGGCGGTGCTGACGAAGTCCTTCGACAACGGCATCGGCGGCTTCTTCTCCGCCGTGACCACCCCGCGCGCGATCGCGACGTTCGAGGTCACCCTGCTGGTTTCCTTCGTCGCCGCCGGCGTCAACGTCATTCTCGGCACGATCATCGCCTGGGTTCTTGTGCGTGACGAGTTCCCCGGCAAGGCGTTCGTCAACGGCCTGATCGACCTGCCCTTCGCCCTGCCGACCATCGTCGCGTCGTTGGTGCTGCTGTCGCTCTACGGGCCGGGCAGCCCGATCGGTCTGACCCTGTCGGCCACCAAGTGGGGCGTCATTCTCGCCCTCGCCTTCGTGACGCTGCCGTTCGTGGTGCGTGCCGTTCAGCCCGTGCTGATCGAACTCGAACGCGACGTCGAGGAGGCCGCGGCCTCCCTCGGCGCCAACAACGCAGTCATCTTCCGCCGGGTCGTCCTGCCCGCCCTGTTGCCGGCGATCCTGTCCGGCGCCGGTCTTGCCTTCGCTCGCGCGATCGGCGAGTTCGGCTCGGTCGTGCTGATCGGCGGCAACATCCCGGGCAATACGCAGGTCGCTTCGCAGTTGATCCGCGAGCGGATCGAGGTCGACCAGCCGGTCGACGCCGCGGCGTTGTCGGTGGTGCTGCTGGCCTTGGCGTTCGTCGTGCTGGTGATCCTGCGGGTCATCGGAAACCGGTTCGCGCGGCGTGAGGAGCGTGCCGAATGATCGTCTCCACTCGGGCGCGGCTGACGCTGCGCTTCATCGCCTTGGCCTACCTGTTCGTGCTGGTGGTCTTCCCGCTCGCCGCGATTCTCTATCGCTCGTTCGAGAACGGGATCGGCGCGTTCTTCTCGCTGATCACCACCCCGGCGGCGATTTCGGCGCTCAACCTGTCGCTGCTGATCGTGGCGATCGTCGTGCCGGTGAACGTCGTCTTCGGCATCTTCACCGCGATCGCCCTCGCCCGCGGCAAGTTCCGTGGCAAGCGGGCCCTCGAAGCGGTGGTCGACCTGCCGTTCGCGGTCTCGCCGGTCATCGTCGGTGTCTCGCTCATCCTGCTGTGGGGCGCGTCCGGTTGGTTCGGCTTCATCGATCGCGCCGGTTTCCCGATCATCTTCGCCCTGCCCGGCATGGTGCTCGCGACGATCTTCGTGACGCTGCCGTTCGTGGTGCGCGAGGTCGAGCCGGTGCTGCACGAGATCGGCACCGAACAGGAGGAGGCGGCCGCAACCCTCGGCGCCTCCAATTGGCAGACCTTCTGGCGGATCACCCTGCCGGCGATCCGCTGGGGTCTGACCTACGGCGTGGTGTTGACCGTCGCCCGCTCGCTCGGCGAGTTCGGCGCGGTGATCATGGTCTCGACGAACCTGCCGGGTATCTCGCAGACCCTGACGCTGTTGGTGCACAGCCGCTACGAGGACTTCAACGCGGCCGGAGCCTACGCGGCGTCCACCCTCCTGATGGCGGTAGCGGTGCTGGTGCTGCTGTTGATGACCGTTCTGGATCGAAAGAGGACAAACGAATGAGTACACCGGAGCTGTCGAACACCGATCTGACGAACCCCGACCTGTCGAATACCGATCTCGACTTCGAAGGTGTCGAGATCACGGTCCGCAACGCCAATAAGCACTACGGCGATTTCGCCGCACTCGACGATGTCAGTCTGGAGATCCCGGCCGGCTCGCTGACCGCCCTGCTCGGGCCGTCGGGTTCGGGGAAGTCGACCCTGCTGCGGTCGATCGCGGGCCTCGAGTCGATCGACTCGGGCACGGTGATCATCGGTGGTCGCGACGTCAGCTCGCTGACGCCGCAGCAGCGCGATATCGGCTTCGTCTTCCAGCACTACGCCGCGTTCAAGCACATGACCGTGCGCGAGAACGTCGGCTTCGGTCTGTCGATCCGCAAACGGCCGAAGGCGGAGATCACGAAGAAGGTCGACGAACTGCTCGAGATCGTCGGTCTGGCGGGCTTCCAGAACCGCTACCCCAGCCAGCTTTCCGGTGGTCAGCGACAGCGCATGGCGCTGGCCCGGGCGCTGGCCGTCGACCCGAAGGTGCTGCTGCTCGACGAGCCCTTCGGCGCCCTGGACGCCAAGGTGCGCGCGGACCTGCGTACCTGGCTGCGCCGGCTGCACGAGGAGGTGCACGTCACCACGGTGCTGGTCACCCACGACCAGCAGGAGGCGCTCGACGTCGCCGACCGGATCGCCGTGCTCAACAAGGGACGCATCGAGCAGGTCGGCAGCCCGGACGACCTCTACGATCGGCCGGCCAACGAGTTCGTGATGACCTTCCTCGGTGAGGTCGCGCGCCTCAACGGTGTGCTGGTGCGCCCGCACGATCTGCGCCTGGGCCGCACCCCGGAACTCGCCCGGATCGCCGAGCCGCTCACCCCGTCGTCCAACGGCGGAGTGTCGACGCTGACCGAGACCACGGTCGAGCCGACCATCGAGGCGGCCCTGATCGGCGCCGACAACAACGGCGTCTTCCGCGCCACCGTCGAGCGGGTCGTGCACCTGGGCTTCGAGGTGCGGGTCGAGCTGGTCGCGTCGGCCAGCGACGAGCGGTTCACCGCACAGATCACCCGCGGCGACGCGGCGGCTCTGCAGCTGAGCCCGGAGGACACCGTCTACGTGCGCGCGACGCACACCCCGGAGATCGTTCCGGCCTGACCGGCAATTCGATCGAACGGGGCGCGGCTACCCAGCCGCGCCCCGTTCTGCGTCTGCCCGTCCCCACCGAGGCACGGTATGCCGAGTGATACTCGGGCGTATGAAGACGGCTATTTCAGTCCGGACGACACTTTCGACCGTGTCTCGCGGACCGCGAGCGAACTCGGAATAAGTCGATCCGAGTTCTTCACCCGAGCCGCGCAGCGCTACCTGGACGACCTCGAGGCCGGTCCGCTGACCGGTCGAATCGACAGCGTCCTGGAGCGGCTCGACGGCGCCGATGATTCGAGAGATGCTGCCGTCGCTGTCGGGCGTCTCTTGCTCGGGGCGGCGGGAGACGAGTAGCAGCAGACTCGATGTGAATTCGATTCACAGGTTGACTCGCGAACATCGCTGCTGCATGCTGTGAATCCGATACACGGGCATGGAGGTGGCGGTGACTACGGAAATCATCCGTGACGGACTTGTTGCGCCAAGCGATATCGCCGAGCTGGCAGGTGTCTCGCGGGCGGCGGTCAGCAACTGGCGCAAGCGCTCGCAGGGCTTTCCGGAACCTGCCGGTGGCACCGAAGCCAAGCCGCTGTTCGACCGCGCCGAAGTCAGCGCGTGGTTACGTGGTCGCGGTTACGAGCCGGCCCGCGCCACCGCTGATATCGACGTCTTCGGGCTCTTCAATGCCCTTGACGGCAGCACTCGTATCGAGAGGATGGCAGCCGTATTGCTCTCGCTGCTGTGCGTTCGGAAGCTCTCTGCGGAAACTGCCGACGGCTATCGAGGGTGGGACCGGCTTCGCGCCGCCGCTGCCGTCGATGATTTCGAGGAGTTCGATACGGTCGTCGGCGAATTCGAGGATACGGATGAGCGCTGGTCTCAACTGGTGTCCCGGTCCGAGGTCCGTGATGAGTTCGAGAATTGGGCGCATCCCGGCAGGCGCAGTGTCGGGGTGTTCGGACGCCTGGTCGACATCATCGACCGGATCGACCCGGGGGATCTCGCGAGCGTCGGTGACCGATTCCTTGCCCGGGTCGTGTCCGCACAGGTTCGGTCCGGTGGCGACTCCGGTTTTGTCGGGTCTCGCACTTCCGCGCTGTTGGTCAGGGCGGCTTCGGGCGCACAGGGTGTTCTATACGATCCCGCGTGTGGCATCGGGGAAGCCCTGATCGGCCTCTCGTCGCGACGCGGTGGGGATGTGAGAGTTGTTGGCCACGAAATCGATCCGACTGCCGCACGATTCGCTCGGCAACGGTGCTATTTGCATGGAGTGTCCGTTGACATCGGCAGCGTGGACGTCCTGGAAGCCGATCCCGTCCCAGGGTTGCTCGCCGATGTCATTGTTGTCGAGCCGCCATTCGGTCTGAGTTGGCGGTACGACCGTGCCGACCCACGATGGGCCTATGGCATCGCTCCGTCGAAGGCATCCGAGTTCGCCTGGATCCAACACGCGGTAGCCCATCTCGCCTCGGAGGGGCGGGCGTACGTGATCACGCCTCTGGGTCCGGCGTTCAAGTCCGGCCCCGCTGCAGCCATCCGTTCGGGTCTGCTGCGTGATGGCTGCATCGAGGCGATCGTCGGACTGCCGGGAAAGATGCTCCCGCATACCTCGATTCCGTTGGTGCTGTGGGTGCTATGCAGGCCGGGAGCCTCGGTCAGGCCGGGGAAGGTGTTGTTTGTCGACGGATCGGCGTCACCTGATCCCGAGGATAGGGTCGACGACTGGCTTGCGGGTCGCAAGCAGGATGCGCTTGACGAGCCACCGCATGCGGAAGTTTCGATTGCCGACATCATCGGCCTGGATGCCGACCTGGATCCCCGGAAATGGGTGAAGTCTGTCGGTGTCGAACCGGAGCAGCTAGTCCGGAAGCTCGCCGCCTCCCAATCCGCGCTGCGGGACGCATTGAACGACATTGCCGGCGGGGCGTCGTCCCCGGCTATACCCGATGTCGTGTCCACCGCTGCCGTTCTGACGGTGCAGGATCTCGTGCGCCAGGGAATCGCGACGCTCGAACCGGGGCGGGCGCGGCCCGGGGGAGGGCGGACCGACAGTGCTCCCCGAGTCATCACGGTCGGAGATCTTCGTGTCCCCATGCCCGAAATCCCCGAGATCAGAAGCACCCGCGAGGGCACCGACCTGACCCATCCCGGCGACATCCTGGTCGCCACGGTGCACACGATTCGAGCGGTGGTTGACCACCGGGGCGGGAATCTATGTGCCACCGGGGTGCATCGGCTGCGCGTCGACCCCGACCGGTTGCATCACGAATATGTCGCGCACTGCCTGGCCGGCGACTGGAACACCCGCTTCCTCCGGGGAACGGCCGCTCCGCGCGCCGACATCAAGGATCTCGAGATCCCGGTAGTACCGGTCGCTGAGCAAGAAGCCATCGTCGCCGCGCTCGACCAGGTCAAGGTCCTGGAAACCCGAGCCCAGCACGTCGCCGACGCCGCGAACTCGGTCGCGGCCGCTCTTCTGGATGTGGTGCGGTTCGCTGCGCCGCTCAACGCCTCGGTGTGACCCAACGTTTGTACCCGCCGCCGGACGCGCCGAACTACCCACCACGGGTTGGTCGGGATCGGTCGGTAACTTCAATAGCCTCTATCGAGCACAAAGGACCTCTGCGAATGGCCACCACCAACGCCAGTCTGATCTGGAACATCGCGAACCTGCTTCGCGGCCCCTACCAGCCGAATCAGTACGGCGATGTGATCCTGCCCTTCACGATCCTGCGGCGCCTTGATGCGATCCTCGCCCCGCGGAAGGCTGAGGTTCTTGCCGAGTACAAGAAGACGCAGGGACTCGGGATCGACCCGTTTGTGGTGCTCAGGTCGAAGTTCCGGCTGCCATTCTTCAACACCTCGGTGTGGGACTTCGGCAAGCTCGCCGCCGACCCGGCCGGTCTCGCCGACAACCTGATCGACTACATCGAAGGCTTCTCCGCAAACATTCGCGACGTCTTCGACGGCTACGCCTTGCCGACCCTGATCGTCGAACTGGAGAAGAAGGACCGCCTTTTCCTGATCGTCAAGGAATTCGCAAATGTCGACCTGCACCCGGACCGGGTAAGTGGGCACGACATGGGCTACATCTTCGAAGAGCTCATCCGGAAGTTTGCCGAATCCAACAATGCTCAAGCCGGTGACCACTTCACACCCCGTGAGGTCATCGCCCTGATGGTCGACTTGCTGTACGCGGACAAAGACCTTGAGCTGACGGCACCCGGGATCGTGCGCACCATCTACGACCCTGCCGCCGGTACCGGCGGCATGTTGTCGACCGCATACGACCACCTTGTGGAGATGAACCACGAGGCGACGCCGGTGTTGTACGGACAGGAGATCAACGCGCGTTCCTACGCGATGTGTAAGTCGGACATGGTCATCAAGGGCCAGGATGTCGACAACATCTACCTCGGTGACACCCTCGCCGACGACGGCTTCTCCGGTGAGCACTTCGACTTCCTGCTGTCCAACCCGCCGTTCGGCGTCGAGTGGAAAACCCAGCAGAAGAAGGTCACTGACGAGCACGACCAACTGGGCCACGCCGGCCGTTTCGGCCCCGGCCTACCCCGCGTTTCCGACGGCTCCCTGCTGTTCCTGCTGCACCTGATCAAGAAGATGCGCCCTGTTCGCAGCCCCGAGGACAAGGGCTCCCGCCTGGCGATCGTCTTGAACGGATCACCGCTGTTCACCGGCGGGGCCGGCTCCGGCGAGTCGAACATTCGGCAGTGGATCATCGAGAACGATCTGCTCGACGCGATCATCGCCCTGCCGACCGACATGTTCTACAACACCGGCATCTCCACCTACATCTGGATCCTCGACAACAAGAAGACCGAGCAGCGCAAGGGCAAGGTTCAACTGATCAACGCCGTCGACATGTTCGGCAAGATGCGAAAGTCCCTGGGTTCCAAGCGTAAAGAACTCCGCCCGACCGACATCACATTGATCTGTCAGTTGTACGACGAATTCCGTCACGACGACAACCCTGATGAGCAGGACTTGTCGAAGGTATTCGCCAACGAAGCCTTCGGCTACCGCACCATCACCGTTGAACGTCCCTTGCAACTGGCTTTCCGCGTTCATGACGACACTGTCGAGCAGGTACTCGGCGCCAAGGCGCTCACCAAACTTCCCGAGGTCGAGCAGGACTCGATCCGAAAGGCTCTGTCCGATCTTGTTGGTCGGTCGTGGTCCAACCGCGACAAGTTTGTTGTCGACCTCAAGGCAGCTCTCAAGACTGCCGGTATCGCAAAGCCTGCCGCCCCTGTGGTGAAGGCGATCTGGAGCACGGTTGGGCAGCATGATCCTGCTGCCGACGTCGTCACCACCAAGGGCAAACCGGAGGGCGACTCGGCGCTACGCGACACCGAGAACGTCCCCTTGTCCGAGGACATCGAAGCCTACTTCGCTCGCGAGGTCCTCCCACACGTGCCGGATGCGTGGATCGATCACGACAAGACCAGAGTGGGCTACGAAATCCCTTTCACCCGTCACTTCTATCGCTACACCCCGCCCCGTCCCTTGGAAGAAATACAGAAGGATCTCCGCGGCCTCGTCAGTGAGATTCAGGAAATGCTCGCGGAGGTGGGCGTATGAATTGGGCAGCTTACGGCTTGTGCCGTGACACTGGAACACAATGGATCGGGAACGCTCCGGCTCATTGGAAGCTCCGTCCGCTCGGGTTTCACTTCACCGAACGTAAGACCACAGTTAGTGACACCGATTATCTGCCGTTGTCGGTGACGATGGCTGGGATTGTTCCGCAGCTAGAAACCGCGGCGAAGACCGATAACCCGGAGAATCGCAAGCTTGTCATGGCGGGTGACTTTGTCATCAATAGCAGGTCCGATCGAAAGGGGTCGGCCGGAGTCGCGGACCGTGATGGAAGTGTTTCGGTGATCTCGACGGTTCTTGAGCCCAGACATATCGAAGTAGGATTCGTCCATTACTTGCTCCGGAGTAGAGCATTTCAGGATGAGTATTACCGATTCGGTAGTGGCATCGTGGCTGACCTGTGGTCGACCAGATATTCGGCAATGAAGCAGATAACTCTCGCTGTTCCGCCCGCCGATGAGCAACGATCGATTGTGCGCTTCCTCGACCGCGAGACCGCCAAGATCGATGCGCTGATCGCCAAGCAGGAGCAACTCATCGCCACCCTGCGCGAGGACCGTGCCGCCACGATCACCCAGGCCGTCACGAAGGGCCTCGACCCGAATGTCGAGATGAAGGACTCGGGGGTCGATTGGGTCGGAAGCGTCCCGACCGCCTGGACACTCGGCAGGATCAAGCACGGATTCTCCGTCGTGCTCGGTAAGATGTATCAAGGTGTCCGATCTTCTCCAACTGACGTGCTTTGTCCGCACTTGAAGGCCGGAAGTCTTACGGTGGATCTGACAGTTGACACTGCAGATCCCATGGAGTGTTGGTTTTCTCCAAGTGAGCTTTCCGTTCTCTCAGTGCAGCGAGGTGACCTGTTGGTAGTCGAAGGTGGTGCCACGTACGGTCGTTGTGTCGTCGTCCAACGAGACCTTCCGGGCTGGGGTTTCCAGAAGTCGCTGAACCGTATTAGACCCTTGGACCGCGACGATATTCGGTTCGTCAGCTACCTCATCCAGGCTGCGAACAACTGCGGTCACGTTTCGATTCTATGCGGCAAAGCTACCATTCCGCACTTTACCGCTGAGAAACTGGCAAATCTCGAATGGCCTCACCCCTCCCCAGAGGAACAGCAGAGAATTTCGGACCATCTCGACGTTGTCTGCGTCAGAATTGACGCCTTGATTTCTAAGGCTGGTGAGATAATTACGATCCTGCGCGAGTACCGTTCCACGCTCATTACGGATGCTGTGACGGGAAAGATTGACGTGCGAGGGGCGGCCTGATCATGACCCAGCATCACGAATCAGTCCTCGAAGGTGAGATCTGCAAGCATCTTGCCGCCCATGGCTGGCTGTATTCACCGAACGACACCGGATACGACCGCGAACTAGCGCTGTTCCCGGAAGACGTCTTCGCATGGCTGGCAGACACGCAGCCAGTCGAATGGGCGAAGCGCGTCAGGCCCGACGCCGCAGCGGCAGTGCAGCAGAAAGCGAAAGATGCTTTGCTGCAACGGCTCCTCAAGAGGTTGTCG
Organism: Millisia brevis NBRC 105863; assembly: GCF_001552615.1. Taxonomy (GTDB): domain Bacteria; phylum Actinomycetota; class Actinomycetes; order Mycobacteriales; family Mycobacteriaceae; genus Millisia; species Millisia brevis. The sequence continues at coordinate 36,118 of NZ_BCRN01000003.1, read as the reverse complement.
GCTGACCTCAAGGCCGACGGTGGCACGCTCTCGGTGCTGCGGCGCGGATTCAGCGATCTCAACGCCACGTTCTCGATGTGTCAGTTCAAACCGAGTTCCGGGCTCAACGCCACCACGGCGGCGAGATACTCGGCGGTGCGGTTGCGGGTGATGCGGCAGGTGCACTACTCGACCACGAACGCCAAGAAGGCTATTGATCTGGTGTTCTTTGTCAACGGTATCCCGGTCGCCACCGCCGAACTCAAGAGTGACTTTAACCAGCCTGTCCAGAACGCGATCGCGCAGTACAAACAGGACCGGTTGCCGAAGGGCGAGCCACTGCTTACGTTCGGTGGCCGCGCCCTGGTGCACTTCGCGCTGTCCAACAAGGAAGTACACATGAGCACCCGGCTCGCCGGGCCTGCCACGGTGTTCTTGCCGTTCAACCGCGGCAACGATCACCATGCCGGCAACCCGACCAACCCGAACGGGACCGCTTCCTCGTACCTGTGGGAAACGATCCTGCAGCGCGACACCTGGCTCGAGATCCTTGACCGGTTCCTCCACCTGGAGGTGGTCGAATCCACGAACCCCGAAACGGGGAAGAAGACCCGCAAGGAAACTCTGCTGTTCCCGCGGTTCCATCAGTGGGAGGTCGTCACGAAACTCGTCGACGCCGCCCGTACGGAAGGACCCGGACACAAGTACTTGATCCAGCACTCCGCCGGATCGGGGAAGACGAACTCGATCTCCTGGCTCGCGCAGCGCCTCGCCACGCTCTACAACGACGCGGACGAGAAGGTGTTCTCCTCGGTCATCGTGGTCACCGACCGCACAGTGCTCGACGCGCAATTACAGGAGGCGATCCACCAGATCAACCGCACCACCGGCGTCGTCGCCCACATCGACGGACTATCCGGCTCGAAGTCGTCCGAATTGGCGGATGCGTTGGAGTCGGGCACACACATCATCATCGTCACCATCCAGACGTTCCCCTTTGCGCTGACTGCGATCGCGGATCGGGAATCGTTGCAGGGTCGCAGTTTTGCGATCGTCGCCGACGAGGCGCATTCTTCGCAGACCGGTGGCGCGTCCAACAAACTCAAGGAAGTCCTCTCCCAGAAGGAACTGGCCGAGGTGGCCGAGGGTGCCCCCGTGTCCTCGGAGGACATCCTCGCGGCGGAGACAAAGGCGCGCGCGGAGGCCACGAATATCTCCTTCTTCGCGTTCACCGCCACTCCGAAGGCCACCACCCTGCAACTGTTCGGCCGCCCCGGTCCGGACGGCACCCCGCTGCCGTTCCACCTGTATTCGATGCAGCAGGCCATCGACGAGGGCTTCATCCTCGACGTGCTCCGCAACTACACCCCGTACAAGACCGCGTTCCGTCTCACCCACAACGGCACGACCTATGCCACCAGCGACACCTCCGAAGGCACTGTCTCCATCCCGTCCGGCGGAATGGCCGGGGTCGATGGGGATCTGGTGGACAAGTCGGCGGCGGTGAAGACGGTGTTGAACTGGGTGCGGCTGCACCCGACAAACATCGCGCAGAAGGTCGCCATCATCGTCGAGCACTTCCGGGTGAACGTCGCCCCGCGGCTGGACGGGCAGGCGAAGGCGATGGTGGTCACATCCTCACGAAAGGCGGCCGCCCGGTACAAGCTTGCCTTCGACCGCTATGTCGCCGACCGTGGTTACACCGACATCGCTGCTCTGGTCGCCTTCTCCGGGGAGGTCAAGGACCCCGATTCCGGAACGGATGAGCCGTTTACCGAGACCACCATGAACCCTGGGCTGAAGGGTCGTGACCTGCGCGACGCGTTCGCCACCAACGAGTTTCAGGTGATGCTGGTGGCCAACAAGTTCCAGACCGGATTCGATCAGCCGAAGCTGGTGGCGATGTACGTCGACAAGAAGCTCGGCGGCGTCCAAGCAGTCCAGACTCTCTCCCGGCTGAATCGCACCTTCCCGCCCCTCAAGGACCAGACGTTTGTATTGGACTTCTCAAACGAGGTCACCGAGATCGTCGATGCGTTCTCTCCGTACTACGAAGCCACCACCCTCGCCGATATCAGCGATCCGAACATCGTCCACGACACCGCGCAGAAGCTTGCAGGTGTCGGCATCTACGAAGCCTCCGAAGTCGACGGACTGGTTGACGATTACCTCGCTAAGAAGGGCAATAGCGCCCTGGAGAAGTGGATCGCGCCGGCCGCGGAGCGATACACCGTCAGGATGAAGGTTGCCGTCGAGGCTTCTGATTCGCTGGCTGTCGACGAGTTGCAGATGTTCCGCAAGGACGCCGGCACGTATGTGCGGCAATACGAGTTCCTCTCCCAGCTGTTCGACTACCAAAACCCGTGGCTCGAGAAGCTCGCCATCTATTTGAAGCTGCTCGTACCGCAGCTCACCGGCGGCGAACAGCAGATCCCCATCGATCTGTCCGCGGTGACCATCGACTACATCGGCCACCACGAGCAGGCGCAGAAGCACGGTCACCTCACCGCTGGTGTGCAGCTGCAGCCGTCGAAGGATGCCGGTACCGGCGCAGTACAGGATCCGGAGCTGGTAGCGCTGGACGTGGTCATCGAGAAGATCAACGACCTGTTCGCCGGGGATCACCCGGATTCGAGTGTCCGCAACGTCGTCACCCACATTCGGGACCGGCTCGAGGAGTCACCAACCCTGCAGCAGCAGGCCAAGAACAACTCGCTGGCCCAGTTCTCCGCCAGCCCGGACGTCGACATCGCGTTCGTCGACGCGGTGATGGCCGCGATGGGATCGTCGACAGACCTCTCCATTCAGATCCTCAACAACCCGGACCTTGCACAGAAGCTGCTCGGCGAGTTGCTTCCGTCCGTGTATCGACGCCTCTTGGAGGCGGGATAGCAAGACGCGTCTACCGCAGCCGGGTTCCGTCTGTCGGGTCGAAGAGGAAGGCGTGCTCCATGTCGACCGCGATGTGGACGCGGGCGCCCTTTTCCGGGGGATGGCGCCAGTCGACGCGCGCCACGATCGGGTGGGCGCCATTGGCCAGGTGGGCGCGGCCGTAGACAAAGGCCTCGGCGCCCAGCTCCTCGACGACGTCGACATCGACCGGAACACCGTCGGCCACGCCGACCTCGATGTGCTCCGGGCGAATCCCCAACTGCACCTCGCGGCGCCGGCTGTCTCCATGCGGGGGATCGGCGAGACGATCGACCGGCACCCGCAGCCACTGCGGACCGACGGCGATCACGTTCTCCGGTTCGATCGGCAGGGTCAGCAGATTCATCGACGGCGACCCGATGAAGCCGGCGACAAAGGCGTTCGCGGGGCTGCGGTACAGCTCGCGCGGCGACGCGCACTGCTGCAACACCCCGTCGGACAGCACCGCGACCCGATCGCCCATCGTCATCGCCTCGACCTGGTCGTGCGTGACGTAGACGGTGGTGGTGCCCAGGCGCCGCTGCAACTGCGCGATCTGGGTGCGGGTCTGCACCCGCAGCTTCGCGTCGAGGTTGCTCAGCGGCTCGTCCATCAGGAACACGCGCGGCTGCCGCACGATCGCCCGTCCCATCGCGACGCGCTGCCGCTGACCGCCGGACAGCGCCTTCGGCTTGCGGTCGAGGTACGGGCTCAGGTCGAGGATCTCGGCGGCCTTCGCGACCCGCTCGGCGATCTGCGCCTTGTCGGTACCGGCCAGCCGCAGCGCGAAGCCCATATTCTCCGCGACGGTCATATGCGGGTAGAGCGCGTAGTTCTGAAAGACCATCGCGATATCGCGGTCCTTCGGGTCGACCCCGGTGACGTCCTGATCGTCGATCAGGATGCGCCCGGAGTCGACCGGCTCGAGACCCGCCAGCATGCGCAGCGACGTCGACTTGCCACAGCCCGAGGGGCCGACCAGCACCAGGAACTCGCCGTCCTCGATATGCAGATTCAGCGCGTCGACCGCCGGTCGCGACGACGACGAGAACAGTCGGGTGACATCGTCGAAGGTGATCGTGGCCATGGTCTAGATCACATCACATCGCCGGCGCCGGACATTCGGGACCCGATCAGAAGTAGCCCTCGCGCTTGCGATCCTCCATCGCCGCCACCGAGGTGCGGTCGTCGGCGCGGGTCTCGCCGCGCTCGGAGACCGTCGCCGCGGAGATCTCGGTGATGACCCCGGCGATATCGGTGGCCGTCGAGCGCACCGCACCGGTGATCGTCAGGTCACCGACCGTGCGGTAGCGCACCCACTCGCGATTGACCACCTCACCGTCACGCGGCTGGGTGTACTCGGAGACCGCCAGCAGGATCCCGTCGCGTTCGAAGACGTCCCGCTCGTGCGCGAAGTAGATCGACGGCAGCTCGAGGTTCTCGAGCTCGATGTACCGCCAGATGTCCAGCTCGGTCCAGTTGCTCAGCGGGAAGACGCGCACCTGCTCGCCGCGCTTGATGCGGCCGTTGTACAGCGTCCACGGCTCCGGGCGCTGGGCGCGCGGATCCCACTGACCGAACTCGTCGCGGAAGCTCAGCACGCGCTCCTTGGCGCGGGCGCGCTCCTCGTCGCGGCGCGCACCACCGAACGCGGCGTCGAACTTCCCCGCCTCCAGCGCGTCGAGCAGGGTGCGGGTCTGCAGCCGGTTGCGCGACGCGTTCGGAGCGTCCTCGCGCGAGCGGCCGGTGTCGATCGACTCCTGCACCGACGCGACGATCAGCTGGTGGCCACCCTCGGCCAGCCGACGATCGCGGAAGTCGATGACCTCGGGGAAGTTGTGGCCGGTGTCGACGTGCATCACCGGGAACGGCACGCCGGCGGGCCGGAACGCCTTCTCCGCCAGCCGCAGCAGCACGATCGAATCCTTGCCGGCCGAGAACAGCAGGACCGGGCGTTCCAACTCGGCCGCGACCTCGCGGATGATGTGGACCGATTCCGCTTCGAGGGCGCGCAGTTCGTCGACGCGCGTGAACGATCCATCGGCGAGGGTGCTCGTCATAGGTGAAGTGTCCTTGTGTGAGAGGTGGTGGTGAAGCAGATCAGCCGTGCAGGCCGCATTCGACCTTGCCGGTGCCGGCCCAGCGCCCGCTGCGCGGATCCGCGCCGGGAGCGGGCTTGACCGTGCAGGTGCGGCAGCCGATCGAGGGATAGCCGTCCTCGATCAACGGATTGATCAGGATCGCGTTCTGCGCGATGTAGCGGTCGGTCTGCTCGTCGGTCCAGGTGACCAACGGGTTGATCTTGACCACGCCGAACTTCTCGTTGAACGCCACCGCCGGGGCATTTGCGCGGGTGGCCGCCTCGGCGCGACGCAGCCCGGTGACCCAGGCGTCGAACTTGCCCAGGGTCTCGCGCATCGGGGCGACCTTGCGGATCGCGCAGCAGCGGTTCGGGTCGCGGGCGAACAGATCCTTGCCCTCGAGGCGGTCCTGCTCGGCGACCGTGGTGGGCGGCTGGGCGTTCAGCAGACGGATATGCGGGTAGACGGTCGCGACCGCGTCGCGGGTGCCGATCGTCTCGGGGAAGTGGTAGCCGGTGTCGATGAACATCACGTTGACGTCCTCGCGCACCCGCGTCGCCACGTCGACGAGTACGGCGTCCTGCATGCTCGACGAGACAACCCAGCCGTCCGGACCGAAATTGTCGTCGACCCAACGCAGGATGTCGGTCGCCGACGCCTGATCCAGTTCGGCGGCGCCCTGCTCGGCGAGCCGTCGTAAGTCTCCTGCCGAACGCTCCGTGGTGGTCACTGTTGACGTCCTCTCACGTGAGATCTGCGTCGTCGGCCCGGGACGCCCACTGGGCGAATCGTTCTCCGGCGTCGCGCTGCTTGATGAAGTTCCGTACGACCCGCTCGATGTACGGACCCACCTCGGCGCTTGTCACCTTGTGCTGACGAAGCTTTCGACCGAACGCGGAGTCCAGACCGAGGCTGCCACCCAGGTGAACCTGGAAGCCCTCGACTTGATTCCCGTCGTCGTCGGATACCAACTGTCCCTTGAACCCGATGTCGGCGATCTGGGATCGCGCGCAGGAGTTGGGGCAGCCGTTGATGTTCACGGTGATCGGAACGTCCAACTGGGCGTTGAGATCCGCCAGGCGACCCTCGAGTTCGGGGACGAGATCCTGGCTGCGCTTGCGCGTTTCGGTGAAGGCGAGCTTGCAGAACTCCAAACCGCTGCACGCCATGAGATTCCGTCGCCACTGCGACGGCTGGGCGGGCAGGCCGAGAGCGTCGAGGTCGGCGATCACACCGTCGACAGCCTCGTCCGGAACGTCCAGAATGATCAGCTTCTGATAGGGGGTGAACCGCACCCGGTCGGAGCCGGCGCGCTGCGCGGCGTCCGCGACCCCGGCGAGGATCGTGCCGGAGACGCGCCCGGCGATCGGCGCGACACCCACGGAGTTGAGCCCATTGGTCAGTTTCTGAACGCCGACGTGATCGATCGGGCGCGTCGGGATCGCCGCAGCCGGGCCGTCGATCAGCTTGCGCTTGAGGTACTCGTCCTCGAGCACCTGGCGGAACTTTTCGATACCCCAGTCCTTGACCAGGAACTTCAGCCGCGCCTTGGCCCGCAGCCGCCGGTAGCCGTAGTCCCGGAAGATCGTGACGATGCCCTCCCAGACGTCGGGCACCTCGTCGAGCGGCACCCACACGCCGAGGCGCTGCGCGAACATCGGGTTGGTCGACAGGCCGCCGCCGACGTAGACGTCCAGGCCCGGACCGTGCTCGGGATGCTCGACGCCGATGAACGCGACATCGTTGATCTCGTGCACCACGTCGGGCAGGCCGGAGATCGCGGTCTTGAACTTGCGCGGCAGGTTCGAGTACTGCGGGTCGCCGACATAGCGGCGGACGATCTCGTCGATCGCCGACGTCGGGTCGAGCACCTCGTCGGGGTGCAGCCCGGCCAGCGGCGAGCCGAGCACCACGCGCGGGGTGTCGCCGCAGGCCTCGGTGGTGTACAGCCCCACCTCGTCGAAGCGGCGCCAGATCTCCGGCACGTCCTCGATGCGGATCCAGTGGTACTGGACGTTCTCCCGATCGGACAGGTCCGCGGTATCGCGGGCGAACTCCTGCGAGACGCCGGCGATCGTGCGCAGCTGGGCCAGATTCAGGGCGCCGCCGTCGCAGCGCACCCGCATCATGAAGTGGCTGTCCTCGAGCAGGTCGATGTTGTCGTCGTGGGTGTAGGTGCCGTCGTACTCCTGCTTGCGCTGGGTGTAGAGCCCGTACCAGCGCATCCGGCCGCGCAGATCGCCCTTGTCGATCGAGTCGAAGCCGTTCTTCGAGTAGATGTTGAGGATGCGCGCCTTGACGTTGAGCGGGTTGTCGTCCTTCTTGGCCTGCTCATTGGCGTTCAGCGGCTCGCGGTAGCCGAGCTTCCACTGTCCTTCGGCGCGGCGCTTCGGCGGGCGGGCAGCGGTGCGGGTACGGGCGGGAGCCTCGCCGGCGGCGGGGGCCGCGCTACGGGCCTTGGCGTGCCGGCGGCGTTCCGCGGCGGCCTCGGATCGGAGCGCGCGATCGGCGCGCGCGTCGGAGGCGGCGGGAGAGGTCCCATTCGCCTCGGTCTGCGACACCGTTCGGTCGTCGGTCAAGATACGCTCCGTGTACTCGTGAGCGACCGGCTCGTCGATTCAGAGCCGTTCCGCTCGGGGCTGGTGCCCGATCCGGGGCGAGCCGAGCCGATTCCGCGAGGGACCTGGAGCAGTTGAGGTGAAGGACGCCGCTCCGGGCTCGGGAACCGTTCGAACCCATCCGGGGCAGGCGCTGGTTCCGAACTACCGACAGCAGCGACAGCTGCAGGTACGCAGGAGATCGATGTGGCGACGCGCCACCAAGCGAACTCCGGCTGCAGGCATGGGCCCCATTGTGCCATCCCGCGCGCGATTTGCCAGGGCGGGGCGCCAGAATGGTAGTCGTGCGGCTTCCGGTACCCGATGAACCCGCGCCGTCCACGCCATCCGGAACGGCGCCGTTCGGCGTCTACATCCACGTACCGTTCTGCGCGACACGGTGCGGATACTGCGACTTCAACACCTATACCGCCGGCGAACTCGGCAGCTCGGCCTCACCGGAATCGTGGATGGCCGCGATGCGCTCCGAACTGCAGTTGGCGGTCGACGAGGTCGCCGGGCGGCTCGGCGAGGCCCCCGCGGCGGACACCGTCTTCATCGGCGGCGGCACCCCCTCGCTGCTCGGCGCGACCGGCCTGACCGAGGTGCTCGACGCGGTGCGCGAGAGCTTCGGGCTGCGGCCCGACGCGGAGGTCACGACCGAGGCGAACCCCGAGTCGACCTCCGCCGCGTTCTTCGACGGCATCCGCGCGGCCGGCTACACCCGGGTATCACTGGGCATGCAGTCCGCCGCCGAGCACGTGCTGAAGATCCTCGACCGCACCCATACGCCCGGCCGCGCCGCCGCCGCGGCTGCGGAAGCCAAGGCGGCCGGCTTCGAGCATGTCAATCTCGACCTGATCTACGGCACGCCGGGGGAGCGGCTCGAGGACCTCGACCGCTCGCTCGACGCGGTGCTGGCCGCCGGGGTCGACCACGTCTCGGCGTACTCGCTGATCGTCGAGGACGGCACGGCGCTGGCCCGCCGGGTGCGGCGCGGCGAACTGCCCGCCCCCGACGACGACGTCCTCGCCGACCGCTACGCCCGGGTCGACAAGGTGCTCGAAACGGCCGGACTGCACTGGTACGAAGTGTCCAACTGGGCCACCGATGCGGACGCCGAATGTCGGCACAACCTCGGCTACTGGGCCGGCGGCAATTGGTGGGGCGCCGGCCCCGGCGCGCACGGCCACCTCGACGGGGTGCGCTGGTGGAACGTCAAGCACCCCGCCCGCTACGCGCAGACCCTCGCGCAGGGGGACTTGCCGATCGCCGGACACGAGGTGCTCACCGCCTCCGAGCGGCATATCGAGGCGGTGATGCTCGCCGCCCGGTTGCGCAGCGGCCTGCCCGTCGACCTGCTCGACTCCGACGAACTCGACCGCGCCGAGCAGGTGGTCGCCTCCGGTCTGTTGGTGCGCACCGACGACGGTTTCACCCTGACCGACCGCGGCCGCTACCTCGCCGACGGGGTCGTGCGGGACGTGCTGGGGTAGTCGGCGTCAGCCTTCGGCGACGCAGAACTGGTTGCCGTCGGGGTCGGCCAACGTCGCCCACCGGCCGCCGTACATCTCGTAGTCGGCGACCTTCGTGGCGCCGACCTCGAGCAGCCGCGCGATATCCGCGTCCAGATCGTCCGAGGTCATATCGAGGTGCAGCCGGTTCTTCCCCGGCGTCGGATCGTCGACCTTCTGAAAGGACAGTCGCAGACCGTTCGTCAGCGCCACCACCACGTACCAGCCGTCGTTCTCCGCGACGATCGTGCCGCCGATCTGCTCGGCCCACCACCGCGCCAGCGGCAATGCGTCCCGGGTGTCGACGGTGATCATGCTCAGTGCGAGAGGCATGGCGGTAACTCTGCCGGCCGAGCCGGATCCGATCTGCAGCACACCGATCGCTTGTATCGCGTAGCGCTACGCTATACGCTCGTTCGGTGATAGTCGGATTCCGACACAAGGGCCTGGAGCGCCTCTACCGTGACGGTTCCAAGAAGGGAGTTCAGGCGGCGCACGTTCCGAAGCTGCTGCGCATCCTGACCGCTCTCGATGTCGCCCAAGTGCCGGATGACCTGGCGATACCCTCGTTTCGTATGCACCCCCTCAAAGGGGACCTGGCCGGGCACTGGTCGATATGGGTGAACGGCAACTGGCGCGTGACCTTCCGGTTCACCGGTGGGGATGTCGAACTCGTCGACTATCGGGATTATCACTAGCGCTGGGTGGAGATATGACGATGAAGAATCCGGTACATCCGGGGGAGATCCTTCGGGAGGACGTTTTGGCCGATCTGCGGCTGAGCGTCACCGACGCCGCCGACATGCTCGGAGTTTCCCGCGTCACTCTGAGCAGGGTGCTGCACGGGCACGCCGGGATCAGCCCGAACCTGGCTGTCCGCCTCGAGGCGGCCGGGGTCGGCACCGCTCGAGCCTGGTTGGCGATGCAGTCGGCCTTCGATCTGGCCGCCGAACGCGCCTCCGGGATTCCGGAGGTGCGCAAGTTCCCGACCGTGGCATGACCCGCGCGGCCGGTCCTCAGTCGCCGTCGGGGAGCTTGTCGGTGACGTCCGCGTAGCCGACCGGAGCCGGCGGGGCGGTCGGGGCGTAGATCAGGCGGACGACGCCGGTCGGGAAGACCTCCGAGGCGGTCAACGACAGGAAGTACGGGGTATCGCCCTCGTCGAAGAGGCGCCGGCCGGTGCGCGCTGCGACCGGGTGGACCAGCAGCCGCAGTTCGTCGATCAGCCCGGCGGCCAGCAACTGCTGGACGACGGAGATCGAGCCGGGAACCAGGACGTCGGGGCCGTTCGGGTCGGCGCGCAGGGCGGTCACCGTGGCGACCAGGTCGTCGGTCGCCTCGCAGTTGCGCCAGGCGAGCTCCGGATCGGCCGCGCGGGTCGCGACGATCTTGCGCAGTTCGCCCAGCCGCTTCGCGAACGGGGCGTCCTCGCCGCCGGCCTCCTCGCGATCCGGCCAGGCGCCCGCGAAACTGTCGTAGGTGATCCGACCGAGCAGCAGGACGTCGGCGGCGGAGTAGTCCTCGTCGACGCAGCGGCCCATGTTGTCGTCGTAGAACGGAAAGTGCCACTCCGGATCGATCTCGGCGACACCGTCGGCGGAGATGAACAAGGTCGAGATGACCTTCGCCATCGTGTACTTCCCTTCATCGGCCGGGCGTGACGCCTACGTCGGCAGGGCGTAAACGCCGTCATCGGTAGTGCGTGGCGCCTCATCGGCAAGGCGTGACGATCGGCACTTTAGGCCACGCCGCAGCCGGCCGGTCGGCGAACCGCCACACCGCCGTTCGGCCGGTGCCGGCCCCCACCGCCGGCCGGCGTGGGGCACCTCCCGCGCTCGGTTGCGGCGGTCCGCGGGCCCACCGGACTAGAATGGGGCGATTCGGTTAGCCCCGCAGTGGGTGCGAATGGGGGACGACCGGAAGGAGGGCAGCTGCGATGTCGACCACGGATGAGCGGCGTTTCGCGATTCTGCGAGCCATCGTCGCCGACTTTGTGGCCACCAAGGAACCGGTGGGGTCGAAGTCGCTCGTCGACCGGCACAACCTCGGTGTGTCGAGTGCGACGGTGCGCAACGATATGGCGGTCCTCGAGGCCGAGGGCTATATCGCCCAGCCGCACACCAGTTCGGGACGTGTTCCCACCGACAAGGGGTATCGCCTCTTCGTCGACCGCATCGACGAGATCAAGCCGCTGTCGTCCGCGGAACGTCGGGTGATCCTCGAATTCCTCGAGTCCGGCGTCGACCTCGATGACGTGCTGCGCCGCGGGGTGCGCCTGCTCGCCCAGCTGACCCGGCAGGTCGCGATCGTGCAGTATCCGACGCTGTCGGCCTCGCGGGTGCGGCATATCGAGGTGGTCTCGCTGACCCCGGCCAAGCTGCTGTTGGTGTTGATCACCGATACCGGCCGCGTCGATCAGCGCATCGTCGAACTCGGCGACATTCTCGACGACGACGGTGTCGCCCGGCTGCGCGAACTGCTCGGCAACGCGTTGACCGGCAAGCCGTTGGCCCAGGCCTCGGTCGCGGTCTCCGAATTGGCGGACGCCGCGCCGACCGATGTCCGCGAGGCGGTCATCCGCTCGGCGACGGTACTGATCGAGACGCTCGTCGAGCATCCCGAGGAGCGTCTGCTGCTCGGCGGCACGGCGAATCTGACCAACAACGCCGCCGACTTCTCCGGCCATGCGGCCTTCCCCGGCTCGCTGCGCTCGGTCCTCGAAGCGCTCGAGGAGCAGGTGGTGATGTTGCGCCTGCTCGCCTCGGTCGAGACCGGGCAGGTGACGGTCAAGATCGGTGGGGAAACCGAGGTCGAGCAGATGCGCGCGGCGACGGTGATATCGACCGGGTACGGTTCTTCGGGGAACAAACTGGGGGCGATGGGCGTGCTCGGCCCGACTCGGATGGACTATCCGGGAACAATTGCCTCGGTTGCCGCCGTTGCGCGATACATAGGCGAGGTATTGGCGGCACGGTAGCCGCCGGCACGGCGTGCCTGGGCGGGCGCCGGCGTACCGCCGCGGATCGCGCGGCGGAGTTGCGCACTCCACCCGGTCGTGGCGTATCGGGACCGATTGGCGTGCGGCGATCACGAAGCTCGACGCCACAGATTTCGACGAATGAGAACGAGAGACACGAAGGTGGCACGGGACTACTACGGCATTCTCGGCGTGGACCGGAAGGCGTCCGATCCGGAGATCAAGCGCGCCTACCGAAAGCTGGCGCGGGAATTGCATCCGGACGTCAATCCGGACCCCGAGGCGCAGGCGCGCTTCAAGGAGGTCTCGGCCGCCTACGAGGTGCTGTCCGACCCGGAGAAACGGCGCATCGTCGATCTCGGTGGCGATCCGCTCTCCGGCGCCGGTGGCGGCCGGGACGCCGGCTTCGGTGCCGGCTTCGGCGGTCTGGGCGACGTCTTCGAAGCCTTCTTCGGTGGGGGAGCGGCCGCCGGTTCGCGCGGACCGCGCAGCCGGGTGCAGCCGGGTTCCGACTCGTTGCTGCGCACCGCGCTGACCCTCGAGGAGTGTGCCGCCGGCGTCACCAAGCACGTCACGGTCGATACCGCGGTGCTGTGCGATGTGTGCACCGGCGCGGGCACCAACGGCGACTCCAAGCCGCAGCGCTGCTCCACCTGTAACGGCGCCGGCGAGATCCAGTCGGTCCAGCGTTCCTTCCTCGGCCAGGTGATGACCTCCCGGCCGTGCCCCACCTGCAGTGGTGTCGGCGAGGTGATCACCGATCCCTGCCGCAAGTGTGGTGGCGACGGTCGGGTGCGCGCCCGTCGCGATATCGCGATCAAGATCCCGGCCGGTGTCGGCAGCGGTATGCGCATCCGGCTCGCCGCGCAGGGTGAGGTCGGCCCGGGCGGTGGCCCCGCCGGCGATATCTACGCCGAGGTGGTCGAGAAGCCGCACGAGGTCTTCGTCCGCGACGGCGACGATCTGCACTGCACCGTCCGCGTGCCGATGTACGACGCCGCGCTCGGTACCACCCTGTCGGTGGAGTCGATCCTCGAGGGACCCAAGGACATCACGATCGAGCCCGGTACCCAGCCCGGCGCCGAACTGCTGATGCGCGGCCAGGGCATGCCCAAGCTGCGATCGGGAGCGCGTGGCGACCTGCGGGCGCACGTCGATGTTGTCGTGCCCTCCCGGCTGGACTCCGCATCGCACAAGCTGCTCGAGCAGTTGCGGGAGCACAACGGTCGGGACGTCTCCGAGGTCGTGACCGCCGGTTCCGGCAATAGCGGCTTGTTCTCGCGCCTGCGTGACGCGTTCACCCGCTGATCCGACGTCGTGGATTCGGTCTTCTACGCCGATGAGTTACCGCCGGTCGGCGGGATCGGCACGTTGGCGGGGCCGGAGGGCAAGCATGCCGCCACGGTGCGCCGGCTGCGCATCGGCGAGCGGCTGATCGTCGCCGACGGGCACGGGAGCGGCGTCGCGGCGGAGGTGACCGCCGTCGACAAGGGCAGTCTGGACTTCCGGGTCCTCGACCGATTCGTCGAAGAGCAGCGGCTGCCGCGGGTGACCGTCGTACAGGGCCTGCCGAAGTCGGAACGCTCCGAACTGGCGGTCGACCTGGCCACCGAGGCGGGCGCCGACGCGATCGTGCCCTGGCAGGCGGGTCGGTCGGTGTCCCGCTGGGATACCGGCAAGGCCGCCAAGGGTGTGGCTCGCTGGCAGGCGGTGGCGACGGCCGCGGCGAAGCAGTCCCGGCGTCTGCGCGTCCCGCAGGTCGCCGATCTGCACAGCACCGCCGAGGTGAGCGCGCTGATCGGGCGGGTGGTCGCCGGCGGTGGGGCGGCCCTGGCGCTGCACGAATCCGGCGCAACCCCGCTTGCCGGCCTGGACCTGCGCGAGCGCGAGAAGATCGTGCTGATCATCGGGCCGGAGGGTGGATTGTCCGATCAGGAGATCGAGCAGTTCACCGCTGCGGGAGCGGTCGCGACCGTGCTCGGGCCGACCGTGCTGCGCACCTCGACGGCGGCGGCGGTCGCCCTCGGCGCGATCGGGGTGCTCACCGACCGGTGGACCCCGGCGGCGCTACCGGTGCCCGGGCCGAACGACTGAACGTCGCTACCGGCGGTCAGTCCAGGCCGAGGTTGAACGCCGATTCGAGGTCGTGCTTCGAATACGCGCGGAAGGCGATGTGGGTGTAGGTGTCCAGGACGCCGTCGACCTTGTTGACCTTCCCGGCGATGACCTCGTGGAACTGGTCGTATTCGCGGACCCGGATCATGGCGATCAGGTCGGTATCCCCGGTCACCGAGTAGACCTCGGTGACCCCGTCGATCGCGGTGACGGCTTCGGCAACCTCGGGGATCCGGTCGACCTCGGCGGAGATGAGAACGATGGCGGTCAGCACCCGGTCAGCCTAGCCGGGACGGTGCGGCCATCGGGCGGGCGCCGACCGGGCGGCGGGGCGCGCGATTAATGGGAATGCCGACCGGGGCGATCACGTTAGAATGCTCACGACCGGGAAACGGTCGGCATACGCAGAACTTCGCGCCCCACAGTCGTACGGAAAGCAGGCATCGACCGCCACGTGACGGACCTCAGTCAGTTTCGCTCCAGTTCCTCCGCCCGCAGCTCATCCGGCCCGTCCGGCACCGCCGCGACCGGAGAATCCTCGGTGCGGTCCGTGGTGGAATTGCCCTCCGCGGCCGTTCCCGCCCTCCTGGGTTCCACCGATGGCAACCTGCGCGTCCTCGAGGACGCGCTCGCCGCGGACATCCATGTCCGCGGTGACGTTGTCACCCTCACCGGATCCTCGGCCGATGTGGCCCTGGCCGAACGCGTCCTCGACGAATTGATCACGCTGGTCCGGCGTGGGCAGCAGCTCACCCCGGACGCCGTCCGCCGATCGATCGGCATGCTGACGCAGGACAGCGGACAGTCGCCCGCCGAGGTGCTCAGCCTCGACATCCTGTCCCGGCGCGGCAAGACGATCCGGCCGAAGACGCTCAACCAGAAGCGCTACGTCGACGCGATCGACGCGCACACCATCGTCTTCGGGATGGGTCCCGCCGGCACCGGCAAGACCTATCTGGCGATGGCCAAGGCGGTGCAGGCGCTGCAGGGCAAGAAGGTCAGCCGCATCATCCTGACCCGTCCCGCCGTCGAGGCGGGCGAGCGGTTGGGCTTCCTGCCCGGCACCCTGCACGACAAGATCGACCCCTACCTGCGGCCGCTGCACGACGCGCTGCACGACATGATGGATCCCGAGGCGATCCCGAAGTTGATGCAGGCGGGCGTGATCGAGGTCGCCCCGCTGGCGTACATGCGCGGTCGCACCCTCAACGACGCGTTCATCATCCTCGACGAGGCGCAGAACACCACGCCCGAGCAGATGAAGATGTTCCTCACCCGACTCGGCTTCGGCTCCAAGGTCGTCGTCACCGGTGACATCACGCAGGTCGACCTGCCCGGGCATACCAACTCGGGTCTGCGGGCGGCGTCGGAGATCCTGACCGGGATCGACGACATCCACTTCTCGATGCTCGATTCGTCGGACGTGGTGCGCCACCGCCTGGTCACCGAGATCGTCGACGCCTACGCGCGGCACGACGCCGATACCGCGGGCAACCGCGCCGACCGGCGCCGAAAGGCCGGCCGGTGAGTATCGATATCGCCAACGAGTCGGGCGTCGAGGTCTCGCTCGAGGACCTCGTCTCGGTCGCGACGTTCGCGCTCGGAGCGATGGACGTGCACCCGGCGGCCGAGCTGTCGATGGTGCTGGTCGACTCGCCGACGATGGCCGACCTGCACCAGCAGTGGATGGACCTGCCCGGCCCGACCGATGTGATGTCCTTCCCGATGGACGAGCTCGAGCCCGGCGGTCGACCGGATTCCGCGGAACCGGGCCCGGAGATGCTGGGTGACATCGTGCTGTGCCCGCCCTTTGCCGCCGAGCAGGCGCAGAAGGCCGGGCATTCGCTCGAACACGAACTCGCCCTGCTCACCGTGCACGGGGTCCTGCACCTGCTCGGCTTCGACCACGCCGAGCCGGACGAGGAAAAAGAGATGTTCGCGCTGCAGGCCCGGCTGCTCGAGGGCTGGTACGAACGCGATCGGCAGCACCGCCGCGACGCCGCGGTCGCAGCCCGGGACGAGCGGGTCCTCGGCAGCATCGGGTTCCTGGACGATTCCGGTCCCGACGCCGGCCGCAGTCGGTGAACGACTGGTCCCAGATCGCCGTCGCGGTCGTTCTCGTTCCGATCGGCGGGCTCTTCGCAGCCCTGGACGCCGCCCTCAACACCGCATCGATCGCCCGCGTCGAGGACATGGCGCGATCGGAGCGGCCGGGCGCCCAAAGCCTGCTGCGGGTGCTCTCGGAGCGGGCCAAGTACGTCAACCTCGCGGTGCTGCTGCGCATCCTGTGCGCCGTCTCGGCGACCGTCCTGCTGGTGGCGGGCCTGAAGGATCTACCGGTCCCGCAGCCGCTGCTGATCGCGGCGGTGATCATGGTGATCGTCGACTACGTCGTCATCGGCGTCGGACCGCGCACCCTCGGCCGCCAGCACGCCTACTCGCTGGCGCTGGCCTCCGCGCCGATCCTGCGGGTGGTCGGCGTGCTGTTGGCGCCCGTCGGGCAGCTGCTGATCCTGGTCGGCAACGCGATCACCCCCGGCCGCGGCTTCCGCAACGGCCCCTTCGCCTCGGAGATCGAACTGCGCGAGGTCGTCGACCTGGCCGGTGAACGCGGTGTCGTCGACGACGAGGAACGCCGCATGATCCAGTCGGTCTTCGAACTCGGCGATACCCAGGCGCGCGAGGTGATGGTGCCGCGCACCGAGATGGTGTGGATCGAGTCGGACAAGAACGTCGCCCAGGCGACCTCGCTGGCGGTGCGCAGCGGGCATTCCCGCATCCCGGTGATCGGCGAGAACGTCGACGACGTGCTCGGTGTGGTCTACCTGCGCGACCTGGTCGACCACGCCTCCCGCGAAGGTGTCGCCGGCCCGGTCGGCTCCGTGATGCGCGAGGCGGTCTTCGTACCGGACTCCAAGGCGCTCGACGAGCTGCTCGACGAGATGCAGCGCGACCGCAACCACATGGCGATCCTGGTCGACGAATACGGCGGCACCGCCGGCCTGGTCACCATCGAGGATGTCCTCGAGGAGATCGTCGGGGAGATCGCCGACGAATACGACCAGGCGGAGGTCGCGCCGATCCGGGAACTCGACGACGGCATCTACCGGGTCTCCGCGCGGCTGCCGCTCGACGAACTCGGTGAACTGTTCGACCTCGAGATCGAGGAGGAGGACGTCGACACCGTCTCCGGCCTGCTCGCCAGTGAACTCGGCCGGATCCCGTTGCCGGGGGCGGTCGTGCACGCGCACGGACTGCGGCTGACCGCGGAGGGCGGCCGGGATCCTCGCGGCCGCATCCGGGTGACGACGGTGCGGGCGGCACGCGAGGAACCGGTCGACGACGACGCGGAAAACGACGAGGAGCGGGTACCCAGTGGCAAGTGACGGTCGTTCGGGGAACGAGGAATTCCGCTCCGGTTTCGTCTGCTTCGTCGGGCGGCCCAATACCGGCAAGTCGACGCTGACCAATGCGCTGGTCGGCGAGAAGATCGCGATCACCTCGTCGCGACCGCAGACCACCCGGCATACGATCCGCGGCATCCTGCACGGCGACGACTACCAGATCGTCCTGGTCGACACCCCCGGTCTGCACCGCCCGCGCACCCTGCTCGGGCAGCGGCTCAACGAGCTGGTCCGCGATACCTACGCCGAGGTCGACGTGATCGGCATGTGCTTCCCGGCCGACGAGAAGATCGGCCCCGGCGACCGGTGGATCCTCGAGCAGGTGCGCCAGAACGCCGGCCGCACCCCGATCGTCGGCCTGGTCACCAAGATCGACAAGGTCGGCCGCGACGCGGTCGCCCAACAGTTGTTGGCGGTCTCGTCCTTCCTCGGGCCCGACAGCGAGGTGGTGCCGGTATCGGCGACCTCCGGTGAGCAGCTCGAGGTCGTCACCAAGGTGCTGGTCTCGTTGCTGCCCGAGGGGCCCGCCTTCTACCCCGATGGGGAGTTGACGGACGAGCCCGAGGAAACCCTGATGGCCGAGCTGATCCGCGAGGCCGCGCTCGAAGGGGTCCGCGACGAACTGCCCCATTCGCTGGCGGTGGTGATCGAGGAGGTCGAGGAGCGCGAGGGCCGCGACGACTTCCTCGACGTCCACGCGATCCTCTACGTCGAACGGGACAGCCAGAAGGCGATCGTGATCGGCCGCAAGGGGGCCCGCCTCAAGGAGGTCGGCACCAACGCCCGCGCCCAGATCGAGCGCCTGCTGGGCACCCGCATCTACCTCGACCTGCGCGTCAAGGTGGCCAAGGATTGGCAGCGCGATCCGAAGCAATTGGGGCGCTTGGGCTTCTAGTATCGATGGGGTTATCGGTTCCGATCGGGAGGAGTCGCACGATGTCGAACAAGAACACCCGCGAGCAGGAGATCGAGGAGAAGGAAAAGGATCGCCAGGAGCAGCGCGATCGCCTCGAGCGCGAGGAAGAGCATCGTCTCGACGAATGACTCGCCTCGACGAATGACTCTCGTCCCGCGGCGCTCGGTCCGGTCGGTCCGGGTGCCGCGGGGAGTGTCGGTTCAGGCGGTGACCACCAACCAGGCGGCGATGTAGTGCAGCAGCGCGGCCACGGCCGTCGCCGCGTGGAAGACCTCGTGATAGCCGAAGGTGGACGGCCACGGATCGGGACGGCGCAGCGCGTAACAGATCCCGCCGACGCTGTAGAGCACCCCGCCCGCCGCGAGCAGGAGCAGCACCGGCAGCCCCGCCGATGCGACCAGGGTGGGCGCCACCACCACGATCACCCAGCCGAGCGCGATGTACAGCGCCACCCCGAGCCACCGCGGCGCGTCCGGCCAGGCCATCTTCATGACGATCCCGGCGATCGCGCCGGCCCACACCACGCCGAGCACCCACCAGCGTTGGGGTGACGGCAGGGCCAGCGCGCAGAACGGCGTATAGGTTCCGGCGATGAAGGCGAAGATCATCGAGTGATCGGCGCGCTTCATGCGCTTGCGGGTCTGTGCCGATCGCCAGGTGATGCGGTGGTAGCTCGCGCTGACGGCGAAGAGCCCGAAGATGGCGATCGCGTAGACCGCGCAGGCGACCGCGGCCATCGGACCCCGCAGGATCGCGGCCCCCACCACCAGCGCGATGCCCGCGATCACCGCGACAACCGCCGAGTACTGGTGGATCACCCCGCGCAGCCGGGGGCGCGCGGCGATCGGTTCATGCAGCGGCAGGCTCACCGCCTCCACGCTACGCAGTCGCCGGCCGCCGGCGGTGCGCTCGATCGGGCGGCGTCCACAAACCGCACCCCACAGGCTCGCCGCGGAGATTATCTCCTCGGCGTCGCTGTGGCGTCGGGTTTGTGCACGCTTTCGGGCGCGCGATCCGTGGACCAGCCGCCGGCTACCGTATGCGAGGTCGGGACGCAGCGGGGAGGCGGAGATGGCCACTACCGGTCGAGCGCGGCGGTGGCGACTCGTCGCCTTCCTCGCGGTCTTCCTCGTCCCGGCGGCGATCATCGCGATGGTCGCGATCGCCGGAAGACCGCAGGCGCCGACCGTTGCCGAGGCGCAGGAGGACGCCACCCGTCTGCTCGCGGGCGACGAAGGTCGGCCGGGACTGGTCGTCCACTGCGAGACGCCCGAGGTCAACAGCACCTGGACCTGCCGCGGTCGGGACGCCGGCGGAGCCTACGGGTTCGCGCACTACAGCATGAGCGTCGAGGTGGAACGCGATCGCCCGCCCGGAATTCGCTATCACGGCGGCGGCACCACCACCCTGACGAACAGCACCGTCGACGGAGGGTGGGTGGTCGACTCGACCGGGCTCGCCGTCGCCGAATGGGTACCTCATCCGGCATCGACACCGCCCGAGGAGTACCCGGCCGACACCGCGCTGACGCTGCTGGCGCGCGATACCCAGCGGGCGCTCGGGCTGTCCGTCGCCTCGGACGCGGTGCCGCTGACCGGCTACGACTGTCCGGTCCTGCGGGGCACCGGCCTTGTCGAGTGCACGGCACCGCGCATCCGCGACGCGCAGGTGCAGGTCGATGTCGACCGTATCCGTGTCAGCTTCCGGATCACGATGAATGCGGCCCTCGCCGAAGCCGAGGCCGAAGGCGTGACCTGGTGACGCTCGGCGTGCCGACCGAGGACAGGAGTGGCCTGGTGACCTGTCGAGTTCCGGAGGCGG
This sequence comes from Millisia brevis NBRC 105863, assembly GCF_001552615.1. Classification (GTDB taxonomy): domain Bacteria; phylum Actinomycetota; class Actinomycetes; order Mycobacteriales; family Mycobacteriaceae; genus Millisia; species Millisia brevis. Next base: position 15,804 of record NZ_BCRN01000003.1, on the reverse strand, counting down.
GCCGAGCGTGCCGATGCGGTCGCGTCGGGCCGGGGTGGGACACTGGATCGGTGAGGCCGTACCGGGATACCGCAGTGGTGCTGCGTCGCCACAAGCTGGGCGAGGCCGATCTGATCGTCACCCTGCTCACCCGCAACGGCGGCCTGGTACGGGCGGTCGCCAAGGGGGTGCGGCGCACCCGGTCGAAGTTCGGCGGCAAGCTCGAACTGTTCTCCCACGTCGACGTTCAACTGCACCCCGGTCGCAGCCTCGACATCATCATGCAGGTCCAGTCGCTCGAGTCCCTCTCCGGCGCGATCGTCGCCGACTACGGCGCGTACACCACCGCCTGCGCGATCGCCGAGACCGCGGAGCGCCTCGCGGGTGAGGAGCGGGCGCCGGCGGTGCGACTGCACGGACTGACCGTCGGTGCGCTGCGCGCGATCGCCGAGCAGGCCCGGCCGAACGAACTGATCCTCGACGCCTATCTGCTGCGGGCGATGGGTTTCGCGGGGTGGGCCCCGTCGATCGGCGAATGCGCCCGCTGCGCCGCGCCCGGTCCGCACCGCGCCTTCCACATCGCCGCCGGCGGTTCGGTCTGCACCCACTGCCGCCCCTCGGGCGCGGCCACCCCGAAGATCGGCGTGCTCGACCTGATGGAGGCGCTGCACCGCGGGGATTGGGACGGCGCGCTCGCGTCGGTGTCCGCCGTTCGATCGGAGACATCCGGCTTGATCTCCGCCTACGTCCAGTGGCATCTGGAGCGCCGCCTCAAGACGCTGCCGCTGATCGACCGGTCGACCGATCGCGGGCCGTCTTCCGGAATCGGGCAGGATGTCGCAGGTGAGTCACCGAGAGAGCCGGGCAGTGGCGCCCGATCCGCGTAGGGCCGCGTCGGTGGACGCGACCGGCCGCACGGTCCGTCCGCCGGACCCGCACCCGTCCGGGGCCACCCCGCCCGCGATCCCCGCACAGTTCGTTCCCAACCACGTCGCCCTGGTGATGGACGGCAACGGTCGGTGGGCGCAGGAACGCGGACTGCCGCGAACCGCCGGACACGAGCGTGGCGAAGCGGTGCTGATGGACTCGGTCTGCGGCGCGATCGAGATCGGCGTGAAGTGGCTCTCGGCGTACGCCTTCTCCACCGAGAACTGGCGGCGCAGCCCCGACGAGGTGCGCTTCCTGATGGGCTTCAACCGCGACGTCATCCGGCGCCGCCGCGACGAGATGCACGAGATGGGCGTCCGGGTGCGGTGGGCCGGTCGCCGACCGCGCCTGTGGCGCAGCGTGATTCGCGAGCTCGAGATCGCCGAGGAGTTGACCCGGGATAACACCGTGATGACGCTGACCATGTGCGTCAACTACGGTGGCCGTGCCGAGATCGCCGACGCCGCAAAGCAGATCGCCCAGCGTGCCGCACGCGGCGAACTCGACCCGGACCGGATCAGCGAGGCGACGATCGCCAAGTATCTCGACGAGCCGGATATGCCGGACGTCGATCTGTTCCTGCGCCCCTCCGGTGAGCTGCGCACGTCGAACTTTCTGATCTGGCAGTCCGCTTACGCGGAGATGGTGTTCCAGGACAAGCTGTTTCCCGACTTCGATCGCCGGGATCTGTGGGACGCGTGCCTCGAGTACGCCAAGCGCGATCGACGATTCGGGGGAGTGCGATGAGCGACGATACGGCGGCCGAGGAGTTGCAGCGGCGGGCGGCGCAGGGGATCGAACTGTACGTGCCGACGACGCTCAACGACGATGGCTCGTTCGGCTTCTCCTATGCCGGGTCCCTGTGTTCGGTGCGGGCGACCACCCTGGCCGAGGGGCTCGACGTGCTGACGCTCACCGCGGTGCTGGCCTGGGATCGCAATACCTCCGCGACGCTGCATCGGCGGGTCGCCGAGCGCAACGCGGCCTGCCAGTTCGGTTCGGTGTCCGCGATCGGTGAGGGGCGCACGCTCGATGTCGTGCTGCGCTATACGTTTCCGGCCACGGGACTGGGCGACGACGCGTTGACCACGATGCTGGTGCTGGCGCTCACCGAGGTCGAGAGGTCGCGGGTCGGGCTGATTCCCTGATCTGCGGCGAGCGAAGGTCGCCGGTCAGCGACAGTCGGCACAGGTACCGAAGATCTCGATCGTGTGGGTGACGTCGGTGAAGTCGTGCTCCGCGGCGATCGCCGCCGCCCACCGCTCGACCGCCGGTCCCGCGACCTCGATCGCCTTGCCGCATTCGCGACAGAGCAGGTGATGGTGGTGCCCGGTGGAACAGCGCCGGTACATCGACTCGCCGCTGTCGGTGCGCACCACGTCGACCGCGTGCTCATCGGCCAGCGCCTGCAGGGCGCGGTAGACGGTGGTCAGGCCGATGCCCTCACCGCGGGAGCGCAGCTTCTCGTGCAGATCCTGGGCCGAACGAAACTCGTCGATCTCCTCGAGCAGGCCGACGATCGCCGCGCGCTGCTTGGTGGAACGTCGGGCTCGACCGGGCAGGCCGTTCCCTTCGCTCATCGATTCTCCCCACCGTGGTTCGCGGCATTCTCTTCCGCATGTGCGATCGCGTCGACGACGATGTGTACCAGATGGTCGTCCACCAGGCGATAGAGCACCTCGCGTCCGACCCGCTCACCGCGCACCACACCCGCGGACTTGAGTACGCGCAGATGCTGACTGACCAGCGGCTGGGTGATGTCGAGGATGCCGACCAGCTCGTGCACGCACCGCTCCGAGCGACGCAGCTGCAGAACGATATTGATGCGGACCGGCGCGGCGAGGGCGCGCAACAGTTCGCCGGCGGCTTCGAGGGTCTCCTTGGGAGGTACCGGTTCCGGCGGCGCCGGGAAGACCGACTCGTCCCCGTGTGGCTGCTCGCCGGCCGTCTCCTTGGCCGGATCGGTCGCTCGTGCCGCTTTGGTCACCGCTCACCCCTTGAATGAAAACCGTTTCCATTATGTGGCGGGGATATATGCGTGTCAAGCGATATGTTCCGCCGCGCCGGCCCATCCGCCGGCCGGGACCTCCGGGCGGGCCGTTAGGCTCGTCGGGTTGCTTCTGCACTCAACGTTCCCCGGTTCGCCGCCGGGTCCGGCACAAGGAAAGTGGTATCCGTGGCTCCGAAGTCCAAGATCGACGCCGTCGCGAATCTCGCGAAGCGCAGGGGGTTGGTGTACCCGAGCGGCGAGATCTACGGCGGTACCCGCTCCGCGTGGGACTACGGGCCACTGGGTGTGGAGCTCAAGGAGAACATCAAGCGGCAGTGGTGGCGTTCGATGGTCACCGGCCGCGAGGACGTCGTCGGCCTCGACTCGTCGGTGATCCTGCCCCGCCAGGTCTGGGTCGCGTCCGGCCACGTCGGCGTGTTCAACGACCCGCTGGTCGAGTGCCTCAACTGTCACAAGCGCCACCGGCAGGACCACCTGCAGGAGGCGTACGCGGAGAAGCACGGCCTCGATGATCCGGACGCGGTATCGATGGACGAGATCGTCTGCCCCGACTGCGGCACCAAGGGGCAGTGGACCGAGCCGCGCGACTTCAACATGATGCTCAAGACCTACCTCGGGCCGGTCGAGTCGGAGGACGGGCTGCACTACCTGCGCCCCGAGACCGCGCAGGGCATCTTCGTCAACTTCGCCAATGTGCTGACCACCTCGCGCAAGAAGCCGCCCTTCGGCATCGGCCAGATCGGCAAGAGCTTCCGCAACGAGATCACCCCCGGCAACTTCATCTTCCGCACCCGCGAGTTCGAGCAGATGGAGATGGAGTTCTTCGTCAAGCCGGGCGACGACGAGCAGTGGCACCAGTACTGGATCGACACCCGCCTGCAGTGGTACGTCGACCTCGGTATCGACCGCGACAACCTGCGCCTCTACGAGCACCCGAAGGAGAAGCTGTCGCACTACTCGAAGCGCACCGTCGACATCGAGTACCGCTTCTTCTTCGCCGGCAGCGAGTGGGGTGAGCTCGAGGGCGTCGCCAACCGCACCGACTTCGACCTGAGCACCCACGCCGAGCACTCCAAGGTCGACCTGAGCTACTACGACCAGGCCACCGAGACCCGGTACACCCCGTACGTCATCGAGCCGGCGGCCGGTCTGACCCGCTCGCTGATGGCCTTCCTGGTCGACTCGTACCACGAGGACGAGGCCCCCAACGCCAAGGGCGGCGTCGACAAGCGCACCGTGCTGCGCCTCGACCCGCGCCTCGCGCCGATCAAGGCCGCGGTGCTGCCGCTGAGCCGGCACGCCGACCTCACCCCGAAGGCCAAGGATCTCGCCGCCCAGCTGCGCGGTCTGTGGAACATCGAGTACGACGACGCCGGCGCGATCGGCCGTCGCTACCGCCGCCAGGACGAGGTCGGCACCCCGTTCTGCATCACCGTCGACTTCGACACCCTCGAGGACCAGGCGGTCACCATCCGCGAGCGCGACAGCATGGCGCAGGAGCGCGTCGGCCTGGACCGCGTCGTCGGCTACCTCGCCGAGCGGCTCGTCGGAGCCTGACCGACACCTCTTCGGCTTGGGGAGTTCTCCAGCCACCCGGTGGCTAGGAGGCTCCCCAAAGCCGGGGTCGAGGGGTGTGCGGGTTTCTAGTCGTCGGCGGCGGGGCGGGTCCGGGCGGGCGCCGTCAACGGATCGACGGTCGTTCGTACCCGTCCCGCATCGGAGGTGGTGGGCAACCCCTCCCGCACCCAGTACTCGTAGCCGCCGATCATCTCCCGCACGGTGTAGCCCAGGAGAGCGAACTCCAGCGCGGCCCGCGTCGAGCCGTTGCAGCCGGGACCCCAACAGTAGGTGACTACAGGAACATCCGTCGGGATCTCCCGGGTGGCGCGGTCGGCGATCTGCGCGGTCGGCAGGTGCAGCGCCCCGACGATGCGCCCCTGACGCCACGCCTGTTCCGAGCGGGAGTCGACCAGGACGAACCGATCGCCGGCCCGCTGCGCGGCGAAGACGTCGGAGGGGTCGGTCTCCATGGTCAGTCGATGGCGGAAGTGGCGCACCCGATCGGCGGGCGAGAGGGGCTCGTGCGAAGTCATGCGACGACGGTATCGACGGTGCGGCGGCCCGTGAACCGACAAATCCCGGCATCGATGCGCCATCGGCGGGAGCATCGCGGCAGTATCGGCATATGACCGTCAGTGACCCAGCGGGAATCGACCCGGTCGACGCCGCGATCATCCTCGAACTGCAGCGGGACGGCCGCGCCTCGATCGCGGAGGTCGCGCGGCGCATCTCGATGTCCCACAGCGCCACCGCCGAGCGGATCCGGCGGCTCGAGGAGACCGGCGTGATCACCGGCTACGGGGCCCGGATCGACCCGGAGAAACTCGGGTACACGATCACCGCGTTCCTGCGCCTGCGCTATCCGAGCAGCAGTTACGGCCCCCTGCACCGCGTGCTCGACGAGACGCCCGAGGTGATCGAGGCGCACCACGTCACCGGCGACGACTGCTTCGTCATGAAGGTGGTCGCGACGTCGATGCGCCACCTCGAACAGGTCTCCGGCCGCATCGGGGCGCTCGGCAGCGTCACCACCAGCGTCGCCTACTCCTCGACGGTTACCGGTCGGCCGCTCACGCCGATCGGTCGGCCGGTCGATGCGCGGACCTGAGCGCCCGCCCGTGCCACCATCTGGGTATGTCGCTGATCACCGCGGACGAGTACGAGTACGAGATCGGGGTTCCGGAGGTCACCGTGCAGTGGGGGCTGCACCGCACGGTTGTCTCCCCGGACGGTGACGACATCGAGCACACCGCCGGGCCGGTGTCCGGGCGCCTGGAGATCGAGCAGATCATCGACGCGCGGGTCCGCGAGATCGCCGGGGACCTGGCGCGGGTATCGGGGTCGACCTGGATACGCCGGCTGCACCACCGGGACGGAACGACCGTCGTCTACGAGATGGTCCTCGAGGTCACGGACTGGCGGTGCCTGGACTGCCGCACCAACATGTTGGAGATCGACGAGTACTTCATGGTGCACGACGACCTGTGGTTGAGCGTCGTGCCCGATCGCGTCGGCCATCTGTGCATCGGCTGCCTGGAGGGCCGGCTCGGGCGGCGCCTCACGCCCTCCGACTTCATCCCCGGCAAGGGGGCGATCTTCGGGCGGGCCACCGCGCGACTGCGCGATCGCCTGGGGTGGGACGCATCGGGGACCGACTCCTAGGAGACAGCCACAACAGGTACGGAATCGGGGGGTCCGAGGAGATAGTTGTCGCGGCGGCGCGGTGACGCATGGTCTGTGGCGAGGCCACCGCGGCGTGTCCGGCAGCGCCGGGCGCAGCAGCAGGGTGCGCGCAGGTCGGGTGATCAGAAGCGTCCGCCGCGGACGCGGCCGGAGCTGCCGGAGCCACCGAAGGAGGGGCCGCGATGACCGCCGCCACCCCCACCGAAGCCGCCGCCGAAGCCGCCGCTGCGCCCGCGGCTGCCGCCGGCCGAGCCCCGGATCATGCCCTCGACGAGCACACCGGCCAGCACGCCCGCGTTGAAGCCCGATCCGCCGCCGGTCGGGCGGTTGCGGGACTCGAAGGTCGCCACGTCCGACTTGGCGCGGGCGATCGCGCTCGACGCCAGCCGGGCCGCGGCGGCCGCGGACTGTTCGGCGGCCTCGGGGGACTGCTGGAGTTGCTGCTGGGCGACGCCGAGCTGCCGCTGGGCCTCGGCCAGGTTGGTGCGGGCCTCGGCGCCGATACCCCCGCGGCGGGTGGTGATGAAGTCGTTGGCGGCCGTGATCGCCGACTGGGCCTGCTGGATGCCGACGATCGCCCGCTGCGAGGCGCGATCGAAGCGGTCCTTCTCGTCGATCGCCGCGGCGAGCAGCCGACCCAGCTCGGCGTCGGACTGCGCCACCCGCTGCGCGCTGCCCAACGGGTCGGTCGAGCCGTTCGCCTCGGCCGCGGCCAGGGCCTCGCGGGCGTTCTGCTGGGCGCCCAACAGCTCCTGGCTCGCGTGCTCGCGGACGCTGCCGACCTTGTCGATATCGGTGCGCAGATCCGCCAGCGCGCTGGGGAGGTTTGCGATGGCCGCGGCGATGGCCGCATCGGCGTGGTCGACCGCATCGAGCAGCGCGGTGGCCTGGCCCAGGGCAGCCTCCGCGGTACGGATCGCGTCGACCACCGGCCCCTGCTGCCCGGCCGGAAGGACGACTGCCTTGCGGCCGGCGTCGATGTTCTGCTCGGCCAACTCGGCGTCGTGCCGCGCGAGGTCGATATTGTCGTCGACCGGATCGAGGACCGACGCCGGGTACTTCGCACGCAGGCTGTCCAGGATCCGCTGCGACTCGGGCAGCCGCGCGATGATCGCGATCTGCTGTTGGGTGAGCGCATCCAACCGGGACGGTGCCTCGATGAGCAGGTTGCGGGTCTGATCGAACTTCTCGACCTCGGCGTCGAGCTCCCGGTCCGCGGTGCCGCAGGACTTGATGATGTCGATCAGCATGTCCCGGCGCTGCTGCGGCGTCTCGGGGATCGAGTCCTCCAGTTGCTGGCGGATCTGGAAGGCGCGCGCCGATGCCGCCTTGGCGCGGTCCATCGCGGCGGAGAAGCCGGCCGCTCCGACCTGCCCCAATTCGTCGACCGCCAACTGCAATTCGTCCGCGGAGTTGAGGATGGCGTTGTCGGTTTCGACCAGGATCTCCTTGGCGCGCTCGTCGAGGACCTCGATCGGCAGCTTCGCCAGGCGGGCGGTGTCGGTCGGGTCGATCTCCCGCGCGTCGTCGACGCCACGGTTGAGCGCCCGCTTGCGCTTGATCCGCGATCGGACCACCAGGCCACCCGCACCGGCGACCGCAACGCCGCCGACGCCGATCAGGATCGCCGGGTTGATCCCGGCGTAAGCGTTGGAGAACCCGTCGGCGGCGGCCACCGCGGCGCCGGCCCAGTCGCCGTTGCGCAAGGCCGGCTCCACCGAGTTGGTCTCGATCGACGCGAAGTCGCTGTCGGATACCGAGGTGTTCTCCGGCGAGACCCACAGCCCGTAGGCGCGGTCCTGGACGGCGACGGCGAGCAGCGCGTCGTTGGGGCCGAAATCGCTGTTGTCGGCGGTCTGGTTGATCCAGCTCTCGTACCCGATGCCGTTGAAGGTGTTGACGTAGACCACCCACAGCTGCAGGCCGTGATCATTGAAGAGGGAGTCGGTCGCCTCCTGGATGCGCGCCTCATCGGCGCTGCTCAGCACCCCGGCGTCATCGGTGATCGGCTGCGGGACGCGCATCGGCGCCTCGGCCGTCGACGCGCCGATCCCGAGAAGACAGCCCAGGGCGGCCAGCGACAGAACGATCAACAAGCGGGCGAAACGGCGCGCGGCTGGCATGCCACGAAAGATACCCGGGGCAGAATCGACGTGTGAGAGTGGTCGGCCGATGGACAGCCCGGTTGCTGGTCGGGGTAGTGGTGATGGCAATCCTCCTGGTCGGCGGTACCGCCTTCCGGGTGTGGCAGGTCGCTCGCATCACCGATCTCGATCACGCCAATGCGATCGCCGTGCTCGGCGCCGCGCAGTACACGGGCGTGCCCTCCTCGGTCTTCGCCGCGCGACTCGACCAGGCCGCCGCCCTCTACAACGCCGGTATCGCCCCGACGATCGTCACCGTCGGCGGCAAGCAGGAGGGCGACCTCTATACCGAGGCCGCATCCGGCAAGGCCTATCTGATGGACCAGGGCATCCCCGGGGACTCGATCGTCGCCCTGGAGACCGGCTCGGACACGCTCGGCAGCATCGACTCGATCGCCGACTATCTGATCGGCCAGGGCACGACCGATGTGGTGGTGGTCAGCGACCCGTGGCATAGCTTGCGCGCCCGCACGATGGCTCGCGACGCCGGACTGAACGCCTGGACCGCGCCCACCCGCACCGGCCCGGCCGTCTACACCCGCGAGTCGCAATTGCACGGGATCATCCGGGAGACCTTCGCGCTGCTCTGGTACCAGGCCACCCATTCCAGCGCCGACCAGCTGTCCTATACGGCGGAGCAGTGACCCCGGCGCCCGCGGACCGCGAAATCGTGCCGCCGGCGTCGATTCGCGGTGACGTCTACGGGCCCGCCGAGTACGAGCGGATGTTCGACGAACCGCCCAAGACGGGCGGCCTGACCGGCGAGTCGCCGGACCGGCCACCGTTTGCCCGTGATCGGGCCCGAGTGCTGCACTCGGCCGCGCTGCGGAGGCTGGCGGACAAGACGCAGGTCGTCGGGCCGCGCGACGGCGACACCCCGCGCACCCGGCTGACGCACTCCCTGGAGGTCGCGCAGATCGGCCGGTCGATCGGGGAGCGCCTCGGGTTCGACGCCGACCTGGTCGACCTGGCGGGGCTCGCGCACGATATCGGCCATCCGCCCTATGGGCACAACGGCGAACGGGCGCTCAACGACTTCGCGGTGGATGCCGGTGGCTTCGAGGGCAATGCGCAGAATCTGCGCATCCTGGCCGGTCTGGAACCGAAGGTGATCGACGCCGACGGGCACAGCCGCGGCCTCAATCTGACCCGAGCCGCGCTGGACGCGGTGATGAAGTATCCGTGGACGGCCGCGCATCCGCGTCGCGGCAAGTACGGCGCCTACCTGGCCGATCAGGAGGTCTACGACTGGGTGCGCCTCGACGCGCCGGCCGGTCGGCAGTGCATCGAGGCGCAGATCATGGACTGGTCCGACGATGTCGCCTACTCGGTACACGACGTCGAGGACGGGATCGCGGCCGGGCGCATCCAACCCGTGAAGCTGCGCGATCCGTTGGAACAGAAGGCGATTGCCTATCTGGGCAACGACGAGACCGGGCTCGACATCAATCTGCTCGAGGAGGCCGGCCAACGGCTGATGCGGCTGCCGGCGCTGCGGGACCTTTATACCGACAACGGTTCGCTGCGGATGCTCGCCTCGTTGACCCGGCTGACCAGTGAACTGGTCGGCCGATTCACCTCTGCGGCGATCGCTGCCACCGCCCCCTATGTCGCCGGGCGCTACACCACCGACCTGCGGGTACCCGACGAACTGCGCGCCGAGGTGATCTACCTCAAGACCGTCGCCCTGCAATACGTGATGAGTGAGCAGGACCACCTCGACAACCAGAACCGGCAGCGGGTGCGCATCGCCGAGGCGGCGAACCTGCTGGTGGCCGATCCGAACCTGTTGAACCGGTTCTTCCGGGACCGTTTCGACGCCGCCGAGACCGATCCCGAACGGGTCCGGGTGGTCGTCGACCAGATCGCCTCGCTCACCGAGAGCCGCCTCGAAGACATGCTGCTTCGGAATCGGACCTAGACTCGTCCGGTGCCTGGTCGAATTCCCGAACGCGATATCGCGGCGATCCGCGAACGGGTGCGCATCGAGGAGGTCGTCGGCGACTACGTGGCGCTGCGCGCCCCGCGAGCCGGGGGCATGCTGGGCCTCTGCCCGTTCCACGACGAGAAGTCCCCGTCGTTCAACGTGCGCCCCACCCACGGCACCTTCCACTGCTTCGGCTGCCACGAGGGTGGCGACGTCTTCACCTTCCTGCAGAAGATCGACCACCTGACCTTCGTCGAAGCGGTCGAGCAGCTCGCCGACCGCATCGGCTACACGATCAACTACGAGGGCGGCGGCACCTCCGTCCAGCGCGACCGAGGTACCCGCGCCCGGCTGGTGGCCGCCAATGCCGCGGCGGCCGCGTTCTACGCCGAACGGTTGGGCACGCCGGAGGCGGCGACCGCCCGCGACTATCTGACCGAGCGGGGATTCACCGCCAAGGACGCCGAACAGTTCGGCTGCGGGTACGCGCCCGCCGGCTGGGACACCCTGACGAAGCATCTGATCGGCAAGGGTTTCGAATTCGCCGAACTCGAGGCGGCCGGCCTGGCCCGGCAGGGTCGGCGCGGCCCGATCGACCGCTTCCATCGCCGCCTGCTCTGGCCGATCCGCAACCTATCCGGCGACACGATCGGCTTCGGCGCCCGCAAACTGTTCGACGACGACACGATGCCCGGCAAGTACGTCAACACCCCGGAAACGTTGTTGTACAAGAAGTCCGAAGTGCTCTTCGGGCTCGATCAAGCGAAGCGGGATATCGCCAAGGCGCACCAGGCCGTCGTGGTGGAGGGTTATACCGACGTGATGGCGATGCAGGCGGCCGGGGTGCCGACCGCCGTTGCAGCCTGCGGAACCGCCTTCGGTGAGCAGCATCTGGCGATGCTGCGACGGCTGCTGCTCGACGACAAGTTCTGGCGCGGCGAGATCATCTACACCTTCGACGGTGACGACGCCGGACGCGCCGCCGCCCTCAAGGCGTTCGAGGGGGACCAGAAGATCTCGGGGCAAACGTTTGTCGCGATCGCGCCGGACGGTATGGACCCCTGCGAGCTGCGTCAGAAGTCCGGCGACGCCTCGGTGCGCGACCTGGTGGCGCGCCGGGTGCCGATGTTCGAGTTCGCGATTCGTTCGATCGTCGACGACTGCGATCTCGACACTGCGGAGGGGCAGGTCGAGGCGCTGCGCCGGGCGGTGCCGGTGGTGGCGCGCATCCGGGACCGGGCGCTGCGGGAGAACTACGCGACCCGGCTGTCCGGTTGGGTCGGGTGGGCCGACGAGCCGATGGTGCTGCGCCGGGTGCGCGAGGAGGCCGCCCGTGAACGTGCCGGGACCGCCGCTCCTCAGCAGCAGACTCGGCGACGCGAACAGCCGCGGGGAGCGGTGCCGGAGACCGGTGACGGGGAGGTCGTGCTGCCGGATCGGGCCGACCCCGCGCTGTGGCCGCAGCGCGATTCGCTCAAGGCCGCCCTGCAGTATCCGGCGATCGCGGGCGCGGTCTTCGATTCGTTGCCCGACGACAGCTTCAGCGAGGCGACCTACGGGGCGATCCGCACGGCGATCGCCGCGGCCGGCGGCACCGCGGCGGGCCTCGGCGGCGCCGAATGGGTCGACGCGGTCAACAAGGCGCTGCCGGATCGGCGGCTGCACCGGTTGCTCACCGAACTGGCCGTCGAACCGCTACCGACCGTCGAGGCCGGGGTCGAACGGTACGTCGGCAGCGTCCTGGCGCGGTTGCAGGAGGTCTGGGTGGGCCGACAGGTCGCCGACCTCAAGTCGCGGATGCAGCGGATGAGTCAGGCCGATCACCCGGACGAGTTCCACGCCCTCTTCGGCGATCTGGTCGCCCTCGAGCAGTACCGCCGCAGCCTGCTCGAGCGCGCGACCGGCTCCACCGCCGAATCGCGCTGATTCGGTCGGCCCGCGCGGCCGGGCGGGCCCGGTGAGCCGCGATCAGAGCTTGTCGTGCGGCACCAGGACGGTGGTGTCCTCGTCCTGATCGGCGGAGCGGTCGACCACCCGCACCGGTTCGAGTTTCGGCTTGGTGCTGATGACGTCCGCCACCTTCTGTCGACCCGCATGGACCGCCTTGCGGGTGACCGGACTGGTCGCCACCGCCTTCGTGGCCCTACTGATCTGCTCGTACCTCGCACGGCCGGCCTTGGTGCCCAGCACGTACCCGGCCGCCAACCCGGCGACAAACCCGATCATCGACGATTCCCTTCCGCGTGGCTTCGCAGGTTCCCCATACTGCCCGATGCGGTCGCCGACGAGGCGATTGGTACCGGGGTGGGTCGGTACGCTAGAGTCTGTCCTCGGTCGCCGAGCCACCCGGCTCGGAGGTCACAGCAGTCCCCCATAGCTCAATTGGCAGAGCATTCGACTGTTAATCGAAGGGTTACTGGTTCAAGTCCAGTTGGGGGAGCAACGAAAACCCGCAGGGAACTGCGGGTTTTCTTGTATCTGAAGGCGGCTCCTGCGTGGGTACCAGGTGGGTACGTAGTCCGGCTTGTGGAGCCAGGGCTACCTTGGAGTGGCTCACAGGATCATCTCCTTCTCGGTCTCTGCTCCTGCGGGTGCGGGGCGCTGCCTGAACGCGTGCGCTGAGAGCAAGACGGCGACCGGGAGGCCGGCGACGCAGACCGCGAGCGCGACGTGGTAGCCGATCTCGAACGCATTTCTGGCGGTGCAGCCCGTCGTCGGTGGAGGTGACGACAACGGCACGAGCGATGCGAACACGGTGTTGGTCTTGCTCGACCGGCTGCGGCTGGGGCAGCAGCGTCGTTCTGATCGACCACACCGGGCACGACGACCAGGGCAGTACGTGGGGTGCGTCCGGCAAGCGAGGTGCGCCCGACTACGAACTGATGTTGTCGTCGGACGGCATCCCCGACGAGAGGACGGCGGCCTGCTTCAACGTGCTCGTCGCCCGGGATCGCGGACGAGCGGTGCGCCACCATCTAGCTGTAATGACCAGGGACGTTGTTCTCGATCGGGTGGTGTGTCGATCCGACAGGCGTGAAGGCCTCCGGTTGTGAAGTGGAGCTGTACAAGGAACCGCTTCACCAACCAGGAGGCCTTCGTATCCCACCCGAAAGCTGCTCTGACCCCGAAAGCCCTGTCAATGGCCAGGTTGAAGTATCCGCTGGTGGCCAGCTGAAAGTATCCACCCCGTGCGGTAGTTCCTAGGTTGGTGTGGGCTGCTCCTTCCGGTGTTGGGCGTCTTTCATGCGGTAGGAATCACCGTCGGTGATAACGACGGTGGCGTGGTGCAGGAGCCGGTCGAGGATGCTGACGGCGGTGGTCTGCTCGGGCAGGAAGCGGCCCCACTGCTCGAAGGGCCAGTGCGAGCCGATGGCTAACGATCGGCGTTCGTAGGCGCCGGCGACGAGCCGGAACAACAACTGGGTGCCGGTGTCATCCAAGGGGGCGAAGCCGAGTTCGTCGAGGATGATCAGGTCGACCCGCAGCAGGGATTCGATGATCTTGCCGGCGGTGTTGTCGGCCAAGCCTCGGTAAAGTGTCTCCACGAGGTCGGCGGCGGTGAAGTAGCGGACCTTGTGCCCGGCGTGGATCGCCGCTGTCCCCAACGCGATCAGGGTGTGGGACTTGCCGGTGCCGGCGGGTCCGATGATCGCCAGATTCTGTTGGGCTCGTATCCATTCCAGGCTCGACAGGTACTCGAAGGTCTTCGGCGGGATCGAGGACGCGCCCACATCGAAGGACTCCAGTGTCTTGGGCACGGGGAACGCGGCGGCCTTGAGGCGGTTGACGATGTTGGAAGCGTCCCGTGCCGCCAACTCCGTCTCAACCAGCGTGCGCAGGACTTCCTCGGGGGTCCAGCGTTGGGTCTTGGCGGTGATCAGGACTTCGGGTGCGGTGCGTCGCACCGCGGCGAGTTTCAACCGCCGCAATCCAGCGTCCAGATCGGCGGCCAGTGGCGGAACCGACGGTGGTGCAACAGGTTCGACGTCGGTGATGGGTGGGGTCTTGGTCACGGGATCACCTCACCATCGGCAACGGCCGGGGTAATCCGGTAGGCGTCCAGGGACCGGGTCGGGGCCACCGGCAGATCCAAGATCAGGGCGTCCCCGGCCGGGCGGGGCTGCGGTGTGCCGATGCCGGCGGCCAGGATGGAACGCACGTCGGCGGCCCGGAACCGGCGAAACGCCACCGCCCGGTGCAACGCGGCGACCAACGCCGCCTCACCGTGGGCCGCGCCCAGGGCGAGCAGGATCTCCAACTCCGAACCGAGGCGGGTGTTGCCGATCGCCGCAGCACCGACCAGGAACGCCTGTGCATCGGCACCGAGGTCGCAGAACTGCTTTTCTACCGTGGTCTTCGGCCGCGGCCCGCGGCTGGGCGCCGGGCGCGGTCCGTCGTAGTGCTCGTCGAGGATCGAGGTCCCGCCGGGGGCGACGAGTTCATGTTCGGCCACAACCACCCCTGTCGCCGGCTCCAGCAGGATGATCGCATCGTGGTCGACGACCACCGTCACCGTGGTGCCGATCAGTCGAGTCGGCACCGAGTAGCGGGCCGACCCGTACCTGATACAGGACAGGCGGTCGACCTTGCGCAGCACCGACGAGGCGCCGATCTGCAATCGAAGTGATGGGAGTGGTTGCAGCAGTTCGCGTTCGGCGATCCACCGCTCGTTCGGGATGGCGCAGATCTCCGAGTGGCGAACCGGCGGATCGCCGAGTTGGTCGATGCGTCCCCGACGACGGTGATCGCGTGGCGCAACCGATATCTCGACCGCGGCCTGACTGGTCTCGCGGATCGGGAGCGGTCGGGTCGTCCCCGCAGCCTCGACCGGGATGCGATCATCGTGGCGACCTTGACCCCACCCCCCGAAACGTCTCGGCGTGACGCACTGGTCGACGCGGCTGTTGGCGTCGAGGCTGGGGATCTCCGACGCCTCGGTCGCCCGGGTGTGGCGAGCGTACGGGATCAAACCTTTCAGGGCGGAGTCGTTCCGGTTTTCCACCGACCCGGAGTTGGTCGGGAAAGTCACCGACATCTGCGGGTTGTATCTGCACCCGCCGCAGAACGCGATCGTGCTGTGTGTCGACGAGAAATCCCAGATCCAGGCGTTGGACCGGACGGTGCCGATCCTTCCGACCCAACCCGGACAGGTCGAACGCTGCTCCCACGACTACTACCGGCACGCCACCACCACCTTGTTCGCCGCGTTGGACATCGCCACCGGCACGGTCACCGCCGCATTGAAACCGAAACACCGGCATCAGGAGTTCTTGGCGTTCCTCAAACAGATCGACCGCACCTACAAGGATGTCGTCGACGCCGCCGGCGAGCCGGTCGAGTTGCATCTGGTGATGGACAACTACGCCGCCCACAAACACGCCGATGTGCGGGCATGGCTCGCGAAGCATCCCCGGATCATCGCGCATTTCACCCCGACCCACGCCTCGTGGATGAACCTCGTCGAAGCCTGGTTCGGCATCGTCGAGCGCCAAGCGATCCGGCGTGGTGTCTTCACCTCCGTCAAGGACCTCAACACCAAGATCCGGGCGTTCATCGACGGCTGGAACCCTCTG